>NZ_VOSI01000001.1:0-135689 GCF_019797745.1 Edaphocola aurantiacus
GATATTTGATCACGACTATTCTCTCTCGAAAATGTTCGGATCGTTTTTTAATTTTGTATACGCTTTTCTTACCTTCAAATCAGATATTACATCTGATCCTACTGCTGTTCCTTATTTCAAATATCTTTAGTAACACTTTCGTTACCTTTTGCTAAACTCAGAGACTCGAACTCCTTCGTGCGCCGACCGCCGTTTCGTTGGGAGTGCAAAGGTAGATAACCTTTTTAAAACAACCAAATCTTTTTTGAAGTTTTTTTTATTCCCTTCAGCCCGTTTCCAAACCTCCAAAAATACCTCAAAGCCAATCCCAGTCTCACTTCCAATCCTATATTAAGAGCACCCCCCGTTTCCGTAAGGGAGTGCAAAGATAGAACCATTTAAAATCCTAAACAAATCTTTTTACTACTTTATCACAAATACACCTGATCACTTTTTATCATAAATCAATACCAGTACACATTACAGACCACACATATTCTTTAAAATATAAGTAAAATGCAAGAGCGGCACTATATAAATGCCGCTCTTGTACAGAAAATGGTGGTTTTATCAGTCTTACTTTTCTACATAATTAAGATCCAGGCTGAAGCTCTCTCTTATTTTATAGGTACAGAACAGGGACACTACAGCCAGTATGCACATAACTATATAACCTGCATTGATAATACCGAAGTGATTTACAAAGAATTCGAACAGGAATGTAACCGGAATCAGGAAGCCCCGGATAAAATTGGGTGCCGTAGTCGTAACGGTGGCTCTCAGATTGGTGCCAAACTGTTCTGATGCTACGGTAACAAATGTAGCCCAATACCCTACTGATAAGCCAAGGCAGAACGACAATACACCAAACTGTGCTTCTGTAATGCCTTTGCTGCCCAGGTATATAAATACAGTAATCAGTGAAGCGACATGAAATATGGCCAGCACCAGTCTGCGCGAACGGGTCATCTGTGCAATAAAACCTGCGATAACCTCCCCGATAGAAATACCAATATACGCCAGCATGATCCCTTTACCGGCACTCAGCACATCTGGACTGCCCAGCGCTTTGCCGAACTCTGGTGCCTGTGTAATGAGGATTCCGACTACAAACCAAAGTGGCAAACCGATACCGAGACAATATAAGTACCGGAACAGTCGCTCTTTTGAGGTCAGGATCATAGAGAATTTACCCCTTGCTACATGTTCGTCCGTAGCCTGCTGAAACATCGAAGATTCAAAAATGCCGACACGCAGCAGCAAGAGCAGTAAACCCATGCCACCGCCTACAAAATAAGCATTGCGCCAGTTAAAATGCTCTGCTACAAAATAGGCAGCAGCTGCACCCAGCACCCCTACTCCGGCTACGATCATGGTGCCATAACCTCTTTTATTTTTAGGCATACTCTCACTCACTAAAGTAATACCGGCACCCAGCTCTCCTGCCAGACCTATGCCTGCAATAAAACGAATGATGGCATAAGTGTTTACATCATTGACAAAGCCATTGATGATATTGGCCACCGAATACAACAGTATGGAACCGAACAATACTTTAAGCCTGCCGTACTTATCCCCTATAATACCCCAGATAAAACCACCCAGTAGTAGTCCGGCCATCTGTACATTGATCACAAACTCACCCTGCTTCCGCATCAGGTCTTCGTGTACACCAATGTCTTTGAAGCTCTGGATCCGTACTATGGAGAAGATCACCAGGTCATATATATCTACGAAATACCCCAGTGAAGCGACAAGGATGATCAGGGCTACATTTTTGGGTTTCTTAAATTGTTCTTGTGTCATAAATGTTTTTCGTTGGCTTATATTTTTTCGAAAGATACATTGTGTTCTTAAAAATACTGCATTCTCTACACAAAAAATGGGCGAGCAATACAGCTCACCCATAAAACACTAATGCTAGTGCATTATATAAACAACAGACAGATTACTTACATGCGCTTATTCAGCTGATACCAGTTTACTTTCCGGGTAAAGAACATGATGGCGGCAACCACCAGAAAAAGGGCGATACTGCCAAAGATCAGAGACATTTCTTCGAGCTGAATCAGGAAATAAATATAGGCATACAGTGCAGCAAGACCAATGGTGAAGGACAAGGCTACTGCGGGTTTATGGAAAATACTCCAGACATACATACCAATCAGTAAAATGGTGGCCAGGCTGGCTATAATATATGCAGTGTCAAAACCGGTGTATTCTGAGATGGATAACAGCAGTGTATAGAATATACATAATGCAATACCGACAAGTCCGTATTGGAGCGGGTGAATCTGTATGCGCTGCAATACTTCGATCAGGAAAAATACGGCAAAGGTGAGTGCGATAAACAGGATAGCATACTTGACTACCCTATCGGTTTTAATGTAGCTCTCATCTGAATTGGCAAAGCTTACACCGATTGTATTATTGCTCAGATTAGGTATAGATTGCTTCCACTGACGCGGATATGCCCTGGAGGCCTGGCTGAGGCTCCAGTGTGCCCGAAACCCTTTGGCATTAATCTCTGCAGTATCAGGCATACCGGTAAAGGATGGCGAGCTCCAGCTCGAACTCAGGCTTGCGTCGGTAGTGCCGGCCATAAGACTGAAATATAAATGACCGGAGCTTCGTACATTCATCGTGATATTAAAGTCCACCGTTCCTTCCGGGTTCACTTTTACAGGTGCACTCAAGCCTGAAGCACAGAGACCATTCTCCGGCACACCCGGTTGCAGGACCTGCTTTTCGGTGTTCCAGTCCAGCTGTGCTTCTTTGCTCAGGCCTTTGGTATCGCTGAGCCCGATAAGCAGCTTTGCTTCATTCCACAGCATTTTATCGGCACTCAGGCCCAAAGCCGCAAGCTGCAGGGGTTTGAAGGTTCCTTTAAGTTTAAGCTCAGACTTCATCAACTGCACTTTATATAAAGACCGTTTGCGCACCTCCGGCAGTATTTCACTGTTAACGGAGAGTTTATCTGCAATAAAATAAGCATTTGCTTTTTGTGTTATGGTACGGCCATCTTTTTGAACAATCTCATAATAAGGCACCATCAATACCGGCCCCAAAACCATTTGCTCTCCGGCCCATTGATTACTGATCTCCTGTATTACCTGCTCATGCCGCTCTGAGCGCTCTGCTACCAGCATTTTGATATAAGATACCGGCAGCAGCAAAGCCAGTACCAGTATGCTCACAATAACACCTTTCCACAAGGCACTGTTATCATTTTTTTTCGGCAGGGGATATTGTTCCGGCGTATATGTTTGTTGTGTTTCCATGATTTTGTATGATTAAACAGGTAAAATGATTATTTAATTAAGCAGCAGCTTTTGATTGTAATAAGGCTTTCTGCACGGTTTCTGTTGGTTGGGGAATGAGGTCAAACCAGTTAACAGATCCAAGCGATTGATTACTGCGTCCCCGTTTCCATGCTTGTTTAAATTTGGACCAGTACTCCGGCATGGTGAGCACACCGTATATGACGGCGATCAGTACGGGTATGGTACAGCGGCCATTGGCCAGCATAAAGCATTGCAGGCATACTTCGCCATCTTCCGTGGCATCATAGCCCAGCACTACATGTTTGATATCATGCTTTTCATAAAAGGGTAACAGATCCAGCTCATTGGCCTTAAAGAACTGGTGCAGCTGTTGTCCTACAGTACCCTCCGGTAAAGATGCCAGCTGCTCCCTTGTATAAGGAAAACTTGGTTTTCTGCGCACCAGCTTGAAATAAGGCAGCCCGATTTTATGGGCCATAAAGATGAGGATCTGCTCTCTGAGCTGATTAATTTTTGTCATAGTCCTGGTTGAATTGATATGGTGATTGATGGGTAACGTCCGTTGGCTCTGGCTCCGGGCTGAAGTAATGCTTGCGTATACTGGACAGGGAACAGAAGAAGCCTGTCAGTGCCGCTACATTAACGACCAGGAAATAAGGCAGGTCCAGATGACTGAAATCGGCACTGATCAGTAAAAGGAATAAACACAAGGTACCGTTGGAGGCAAAGAGTGTGAGCAGGAAAATAGCCTGCCATTTCTTATTACCCTCTTCCCAGATCATGTGTATGAGTTCGATACCGAAAGCCAGGGCCAGCATACCGGGAAAACCTCCTACAAGAGCGATGATAGCGACTATGGGTATCGCCTCAATACCTTTAAAGATAAAGGCGTAAATAAGACATTCCGTCAAAGCGGCGATGAGCCAGATACGTGCTGCTGTTTTCATTGTATAATGGATTAAATTTTAAATCAAAAAGCACTTTGTATTTCAAAGTAATCAGGGCAAAAAAAATCTACTGCAGATTTTTAATTATTTTTTCCAGGGCATTAATATGTGAACGGAAGGCCTTTTCTCCTTCAGCTGTAATGCTGTACATCGTATTGGTCTTTCTGCCGATAAAACCTTTTTCCACGCGGATAAATTCGTGTTCCTCCAACGTTTTAAGGTGAGAGGCAAGATTACCGTCCGTGGCATCCAGTAAGGCTTTGAGTTCATTAAAGTTCACCTCTTCGTTAACGATTAATGCACTCATGATACCTATACGGATACGGCTGTCGAAAATCTTATTCAGCTGGTCCAGTTCCTTTCTCATAATCTGTTTACCTTACGGTCATATTTAAACCACATTATAGTACCATACACGATATGCATGATACCAAATCCAAGCGCCCAAAGGTACAAACCCATATCCGGAATAAATAATGCGATGCAGCCGATAATAACTTCTGAAAGCCCCAGGTAGCGGATATCGGAAAAGGTATATTTACTGCTATTGATCAGGGTTAGTCCGTAAAACACCAGCGAAGCCGGCACAATGTAAGCGAAATGATGATTCAGTATAAAGAACAGGATAAAGCAGGCTGCTGCCCCCATAGGGATCATCATGCTCACGGCCAGTTTACGCGCGGCACCGGTAAAGGTTGCTTCTCCGGCTTTCTTGTTTTTACGCCAGGTAAAAAACAAAGCACCCAGTAAGGCAACCACAAAGGTCACTACGGCAAGAATCAGCAGTCGTTCAGACCACATGGCAGCAGCTTCCGAAAATTGCCCATTGGGCATGACGTCTACACCGGCATTAGTCACGAATGCACTCTGGTCTGTCAGCCAACCGTAGGCTACCCCACTCGCCACCAGGGCTGTAATACCGGCCCAGATACCGCTCCAGCCACTCAAAGAGAGGAAACGGGAAGACTTGTGCATAATACTGCGGATCTCGGTTAATACTTCCAGCGATTCTTGTTGGCGCTCATTCATAGTAAAGTACTTTGAAATACAAAGTTAGTTTTTAGCATTACAAAACCAAATATTTTTCAAATATTTTTTTCAGAAAAACAGGTTATCTCATCAGGACTAATTCGCCCTTCAGTTCTTTATACTCATGGGTATAGCGATCGGTATATTTGATCGTGTACATATAGACTCCACCTGGTGCAGGGGCATTCTTATAATAGCCATCCCAGCCCAGTTGCTCATGATTACTGTAGAAGACATATTGTCCGTAGCGGTTCACGATTCTCATCTCGTAAAACATGAAGTTGCAGCCCGGTGCTGTAGCAGGATAGAACACATCATTACGTCCGTCTCCGTTAGGTGTAAAGGCATTGGGTACCATAACCGTACAGATACAGTTATTGAGGGTAATGTATACAGAGTCTTTTATATCACCACAGACATTGGTATGTGTTACCACATATTTTCCGGTATAGGCCGGCAATGTTTCCGAACCGTATGCGCCATCGCTCCAGGTAAAGGTTCCGGGTACATTCGCAACCGCTGTAATCGGCGCTACACGGGACATACACATACTGGTATCATTATTAATGATGTCTACCTGGGGTTGCAGTAATGTTACGTTTACTGTATCGGAAAGGCTGCAGATACCATTGCTTGCAGTTACAGTATAGACGCCAGGCTCTTTGACCAGCTTCATACTGTTGTGCTCCCCGTCGTTCCATACATACTCCTCAATACCGGGATTACTGGCATCCAGTATAATGGACTGTCCGGGACATATGGTGGTATCTTCCGGAAGCGATAAATCGAACCGGATAAAATGTACGTGAAAGGAATCTATAAGGGTACGGCAATCATCGGTACTATATACCCAGTAGGTGCCGTCTTCATAGACGGTCTTTTGTTTACCGCTGCCGCCGGTATTCCAATGGTAACTACCGGCATACTGATCATATGCCTGCAGGACCAGGTCATGATCAAGACATACGATAGTGTCCTTCACGGAATTCATAATCGTATCCTTACCCGTACTGATCACTACATCTTCGCCCAGTCCCCAGAAAATATTTACAGAAGGTGACCAGGGCATATCCATGCTGAAAACATTGGCATTATACCCTACTGTATACTGATCCGGAGTATTCATCCGGTCTATATATTGTGTCACAGCATTATTGGCTGTATTTCTTTTAAGGATGTACAGCTTTCTGTCGGGACCGCTGCGCATATCGAGATATTGTGTGGTAATACCCGCCTGTGCTGCGGGTGATACTGCATGTACAGAATTGGCTACCGCATTGGCATCCGGCATAAGGTCCAGGTCATATTGTAAAATACCGGCTGTGGCATGAGACAGGTATAACTTGCTCTGATCGGGACTAAGGGCCAGATAGCCGGGTGTAGGTGCATTGATGGTGCGGAAATCATATACTGCTCCGGTAAGGCTGTTGAAGCGGGCGATAATAAGACCCTGCCCAAGGCTGTATAAGTGCCCGTCTTTGGCCAGCGCCATAGGTAAAGAATTGCCCAGTGCTGCTGCCGGTGCTGCGGATACGGTTGGTGTATTGCTGACCCCGTTTGCATCTATCCTGAAGGCAAGAAAATTACGGAGCAACACATCTCTGGAGCGCACAATGAGCCAATAGCTTCTGCAATCTGCTCCTTTGGCAATCGTCATGTATTCGGAAGCATCATCAGTCAGCAGTTGGTTTTTCATCCCACTCACGACTGCCCCCTTTCCATTATCCAGGGTCATATCTACTACAGAATAATAAATACGAAAGGAATTGTCTTCCAGTGCATCGCCTGAGAAAATAATATACCTGTTGGGATTGGACGGATGTCTTACCACCTGGGTACCGTAAGCGCTGGAACCGAAAGGATAACCGCCTACGATGGGACCATTGCCCTGCAAGCCATAGCTGTTGGCCATAGGCACACCATCTCTGTTCCATATACGGCTGCCCATGGTATAGAACAACAGGTGTCCGGCGGCATCGCTCACCGAAACGGATGACTCGTATGTAAGTATATTGCTCTCCTCCTGTACCGGAGGAGAGACATTGAAATTAATAGATTGTTTCTGGCCAAAATGCCAGCGATTATTTTCCTCCTGAGCACACACCCTCACCGCTGTTATACACAGCAGGATGAACAGACTAAAATAAAGGGTACGCTTCATGGTTTGCTAATGAACTACTACACAATGGGAGGTAATATACAAATTAGTTTTATGTAATGCAATAGTACTAACGTATCAATATTACATCTCCGCTTTCTATTTTTGTTTCATCGGTATAACGATTGGTGTATTTGATAGAATACATATATGCTCCGGCTTCTGCAGGCTGGTCTCTGAAAGTACCGTCCCACCCGCTCGCAGCATTGTTGGTATAATATATCTGCTGTCCGTAACGGTTATATACACGCATATCATAGAACATAAAATTGCAGCCGGGAGCGGTAACCGGAAGGAATACATCATTCCGGCCATCGCCGTTAGGAGTAAATACATTCGGGATCATAATCTTACAGATACAATCATTAATGGTTACCCTAACAGAATCTTTATACAATCCGCAGGCATTGAGGTGGCTGACTACGTATATACCACTGTGATCCGGTATCAGTACGCGGCCGGTATCACCCGTATTCCAGTAATAGCTGCCGGGTACATTAGCTTCGGCAGTTATCGGGCTGATGTTATTATTACACATCGAAAGATCGTCCTGCGGTATATCTACTTTTGGATGCGTGATACTTACGGTTATGGTGTCGGAAAGGCTGCACAGACCGCTGGAAGCCCTTACACTATACCGACCGGCCTGAGAGATGGTCTTAACGCCGTTTGCATCACCATCATTCCACAAATAGGCTTCAATAGCAGGATTGGTTACATCCAGCTGCAGGGTATTGTTTTCGCACATGGCGGTATCATCCGGCAGATCGAGAGAGAAGCGGGTAAAATGTACTTTAAAAGAGTCTATATAGGTCTGACAGTTATTGGTACTGTATACCCAATACAGCCCGTCTGCGCTAACCGATGCTGTGCTGCCATTCGCTCCGTTACTCCATTGATAATAGGCTGCATCAGCCTCCGGCGATTGCAGGTTTAAGGAAGAAGCAAAACACACTACTGTATCTTTTGTGGTGCGGGCTATCGTATCGACCTCCGGATTGACGATGAAATCGTCTCCGAAACGCCAGAAGGTATTGAGCCCCAGCGGAGGGCTCCAGGATGATACATAGTCAAATGCTGCAATATTATATCCAGCCGCCGTACCACTTAAATTAGGCTGTGGGATACAATCAATAGTTACATTATAATAAGAACTGCCAAACTCTTGTCGCAGCAGGTATATCTTGCCATCAGGCCCCCTGCGCATATCCTGAAAGGAGGTCATATAATTGGGATTCGGCGTGGGAGATACGATCTGTGCCGAGTTTTGTACGGCGGTAAGGTTAGGCATCAGCGTAAGGTCATACTGCTTCACACCGGCTGTGCCCTCTGCAGTATAGAGTTTAGTATTATCTGCACTGAGTGCGATAGGACCGAAACTGTAGGCCGGAAAAGACTGAAAACCCGATACAACACCCGTTACATTATTGAACTGTGCAAAAACTATACCACCGGTACCCATGCTATACATGGATGTACCATCGTTGCCGAAAATAAGCGGCAGAAATGCACCTATCATAAAAGCAGGCGGAGTGGTGATAACCGGTGTCGTATTGACACCATTGACGTCTATTTTAAATGCATAGTAATCTCTGACCCAGATAGCATTAGTACGAACGATAAGCCAATAACTTTTACAATCTGCCCCCTTGGTTACGGCCATGTATTCCGATCCATTGGTCATGATAGGAATGTTCTTCATTCCCGGCACAACATCACCATTACCACCATCCAGGGTCATATCTACAACAGAATAGTATACATTATAAGTATTATCCTCCTGGGCATCGCCCGAAAAAACGAAGTAGCGATTGGGATTACCGGGATGCTTGATTACCTGTGCGCCATATGCGCTGGAACCCGCTGGCTGTCCGCCGATAATCGGTCCGTTGCCCAGTAAGCCATTGCTATTGGGCATCTCTACCCCATTACGGTTCCAGATGCGGCTGCCTATAGTATAAAACTGCAATTGCCCCTGTGCATTACTGACGGCTACCGCCGCTTCGTACGACATTATATTACTCTCCTGCTGTAACGGCGGATTGACATTGAAATTGATAGACTGCTTCTTTCCGAAATGCCAGTTATTATTCTCGCCCTGGGCATATAAAAGCGGGTGACTGCAGCTGAGCAGGCACAGCAGCAGTAAGGAGTAAAGTTTATTCATGTCGATAGAGGGTTTGCAAAACAATAGGGAGTATGCTCTTAAAAGACATGTTTTCAATCATTTACGTTGGAGCTTAAAACTCATTTACCACAAAAGGGTCTGCATATATGCAGACCCTTTTGTGGTAAATGTAAATTTGTGCTTATCGTTATTTGCTTTTATCGTTTGGCTTTGCCGGCTCTTTGGGCAAGCGCCCCTGATCTTTAAGTGCTTTGTGCAGCAGGTATTCGATCTGCCCGTTGACACTGCGAAAATCATCTGCAGCCCATTTTTCCAATGCCTTATACATATCGGCATCCACTCTCAGCATAAAGTTCTTTTTATCCGGCATAGCATTCATTTTTTATTGATACAATGTTCCGGTGTTCAGTACCGGAGCCGCAGCTTTTTCACCACACAGTACAACCATCAGGTTGCTCACCATGGCCGCTTTCTTTTCATTGTCCAGCTCTACGATATCTTTTTCAGATAATTTTTGCAGCGCCATTTCTACCATACCCACAGCACCTTCTACGATTTTGGCACGTGCCGCTACGATAGCAGTAGCCTGCTGGCGTTGCAGCATGGCACCGGCAATCTCTGAAGCATAGGCCAGGTGACTGATACGGGCTTCTTTAATCACAATTCCGGCAGGAGCCAGGCGATCGGTCAGTTCCTGTTCCAGGATACGATTTACGGTATCACCACCCTCTCTCAGGGTAATGTCCGCACCTTCATCTTCCAGGTTATCGTAAGGGAAACTTCCGGCCAGGTGACGTACCGCAGCTTCACTTTGCGTACGCACATAAGAGGCATAATTGGTTACATCATAAGTAGCCTTATAAGTATCGCCAACCTGCCATACAATTACGGCACCAATCTCGATTGGGTTACCCATCTTATCGTTCACTTTCAGCGTTTGCCCCTGGAGGTTATCAGATCTCAGGCTCACCCTTACGGTGGAGAACAGTGGGTTTACAAAAAACAATCCGTTCTCTTTAACCGTACCTACATACTTACCGAAGAAGTTAAGTACACGGGAGTGGTTCGGGTTGATGATCATCAGACCCTTAAGCAGAAAGAAAAAAGCAATTACCAGTACGATGCCCAGGATTATGAACAAAGGGTTATTGGTCCCGTCGGCCCCTTCAACATTTACGAAGCAGATGACAGACAAGACGGCGCAGGCCAGGGCAGCAACAAGTGCGAGATAGCCCGAAAGAGGTTTAATAAGTTTTTCCATAATTAATTCAGTTTAATATCAATTTGATATCAAAGATAATTAACAAATTTAAAAATATAAGTTAAAGTTCTTTTAAGAATTATTTTTTCCTAGATTTGTGAAATCACAATCTAAATGTCATAACTATATGAAAATGAAAAACTTACCAACTATTAAGAGAACCCTTCTCGCCGGTTTCATTACCCTGGCCACACTACCGCTGAGCCAGACAGAATCTTATGCACAGGCTATTCCCTGCCTGAACACTGCAGTGAATAACTCGCACTACAACTACTCTATTGACAACAACCATTTCTATGACATCGGGCAAGATGGCACGGTATCTGTAGGTAGCATCAGCTTTGATAACTACTATCAGTATACTGTTTCGATCAATATCTTATACCAGACCGGCTCCAACACCGGTAGCCCGCAGGTAAACAGCTATTCGATCCAACTGCCATTCCGTTCTAAAATTGTAGGTATTACCGAATTCGGTGGCTACAAACTGGTTACAATGGTATCTCACAAGAACAATACTGAAGTACCCCTGTACCTGATCCTGAAATGTACTGAGTTTTATCAGCCACCAACCATTGAGAAGTGTTTCACACTGGACAACAACAATCCTCCGTACGGTATGTATCCACAGCATACAGTTACTGACGGACAGAACATCTATACAACAGGTTATTTTGTAGACAATAATGCCAATCCGTTGACACCTTTGCCACAGGATGATAAATCTGCTTTTGTATTGAAGTTTGACTATTATGGTGGTAACCTGATCTGTCGTCTGCACAATACTGCCAAAGTTCCAACCGGAGGATACAACTTAAGCGATATCCCGGATTATGATAATGGTATGCGCCTGCAACTGAAAGGCGATGCGCTGCTGGTAACCGCTACGGCCAATGGTAAATCCAGTGCTGATGTAGGTGGTTATGTTGATGCGATCAACTCTTCGTACGCCCGTAACCTGGTATTGAAGAAAAATACTCTGGATATTGCTGAAGATCATTCATTCGGATATAACTATTCCGGTACTTTGAGCCCGACTCAGTTTAACGGTCTGGTGAATGTGGATCTGGCTCCGTATAAAGATTATGCATACATCAACGTACTGACAGCATATCGTGACGGAGAACTGGCCATGCCTGCACTGGCTGCTGTGGATTACAACTCTCTGAAACTTATGGCATCTTCTAACAATGCCCTGGAGATCAAAACCGGCCCATATGTATATAATACAAAGACACAGCCGATGAACATCCACAATATCGGAAACCTGTCCAATACTTACTCCGTAACAGGTATCAGAAGTATGACGGATGATAAGGACTATGTTCCTTTCACCTTCGCCCTGGACGTTGATATTATGAATGGTGAATTGTACCCTGCCGGCGGTTTAAATTTCAACTACACTCCTAATGCCAGTGGTTGTGAGCCATTCTTCAACTTCAACGAAAACAGGCTGAACCCGAGTATTCCGCTCTGGACCAACCCTTACTCTTCTGTTTTACCAACTAACGGTGGCGATCTGTTACAGATGGATCTGCTGAAGTTCCAGGGCAATAATAAAGATGCCCGCTTCATCTACCAGAAATATACCGGTACACACTATTGTCACAATCCTTTGTCGGCAGATGCCAATAACGAAAGCTATGAGCAGCAATATATCCCGGTACAGGAGCAGGATATCTATCTGGACGCAACCAGCTATCCGGCAGTAGTCAATAACTACCCGGTACAGATCACTTCTTGTAATGTGAATCCGAGTATTTACTCCAAAATGCTGCAACTTGATGCTGCATTCAGCATTAAGGATGTATATCCTAATCCGAGCAGCACCGGAGACTTTACGCTTAACCTGAGCGACAACAGCGATCAGTTCCACATCCGTATCACCAATGTCATCGGTCAGGTGGTTATGGAAAAAGACCTGACAGGCTTTACGCACCAGTTACGTATCCCATCTACCGGACTGTACCTGATCGAGGTAACAAACGCCGCCGGAGCGAAACAACATACTAGAATCAGTATCAAATAGTTATACTATTTTCAGAAAAAAGCCCCCGATTTGGGGGCTTTTTATTTACTTTAGTGATTACGAAAATTTTGGATAAGATAAATTCTTATAACTTTGCAATCCTATTAAAGCATAACATGGCTAAAAACTTATTGATCGTGGAGTCGCCTGCAAAGGCGAAAACTATAGAAAAGATACTAGGAAAAGACTTTGAAGTAAAATCGAGTTTCGGACATATCAGAGACCTGGAGAAAGAAGGGATGGGTATTGATATTGAAAACGGGTTTCGACCAAAATATACTGTATCAGAAGATAAAGCGAGAGTGGTAAAGGAGCTTAAATCCCTGGCTAAGAAAGCCCAGGAGGTATGGCTCGCAACGGATGAGGACCGCGAAGGAGAAGCCATTTCATGGCACCTTTGCGAAGAACTCGGACTGAACCCACTGACCACTAAAAGAATTGTATTCCACGAGATTACCAAACCAGCCATTCAGAAAGCTGTACAGAATCCCAGAACCGTGAATATGGACCTCGTTAATGCACAACAGGCCCGTCGTGTACTGGACCGTATTGTGGGTTTTGAGATATCACCGGTACTCTGGCGTAAGCTTAGCGGAAAGAGCCTTTCTGCAGGCCGTGTACAATCGGTTGCGGTAAAGCTGATTGTAGAAAGAGAGCGTGAGATCAACCAATTCAGAACAGAAAGCAGTTACAAAATAGATGCTTTATTTGAAGCACAGGATATTAATAAAAGACTGGTTACCTTTAAAGCAGAAGGTGCCCGCATCAGCCGCCAGGAGGATGCACGTAATTTCCTGCAGAACTGTATCGGGGCTTCATTCGCAGTACAGAATGTAGAAGTAAAACCTGGCCGCAAGACACCCTCTGCACCATTTACCACTTCTACCCTGCAACAGGAAGCAAGCCGTAAACTGGGCTACTCGGTAAGCCGTACAATGAGGCTGGCACAGACACTATATGAAAACGGGTATATCACTTATATGCGTACGGATAGTGTGAACCTAAGTGAAACCGCTTTGGCCAATGCTGCACAGGCCATCGAAAGACAATTCGGCAAATCTTATCATAAAAGAAGACAATACCAGAACAAAAATGCATCCGCACAGGAAGCGCATGAGGCCATCCGTCCAACGGATATGATGATTTCGCAGATCAGCGACCAGGATGGACAACGTCTTTATGACCTGATCTGGAAGCGTACCATTGCCTGCCAGATGGAAGATGCTATTACTGAAAAAACAGTAGCGACTATCGATATTTCTACTTTACCGCAGGAAAAATTAACTGCAACCGGTGAGGTGATCAAGTTTGACGGATTCCTGAAAGTATATCTTGAAGGTAAGGATGATGAGGATGATGAAACACAGGAAGGCTTATTGCCGCCACTGAACAGGGGCCAGGTATTGCCGCTTGTAGAAATGAAGGCCACAGAGCGTTACAGCCGTCCGGCACCGCGATATACAGAGGCCAGCCTGGTTAAAAAACTGGAAGAGCTGGGTATCGGTCGCCCTTCTACTTATGCACCGACGATCAGTACGGTACAGCAGAGAAACTATGTCGAGAAGACCAGCAAAGATGGTGTCCGTCGTAATTTCAATGTCCTGACATTAGCTAAAGATGCCATTAAAGAACAGGTGTCCAGCGAGCTGACGGGTGCAGAAAAAAACAAATTATTCCCTACAGATCTGGGTATGGTCGTTACAGATTTCCTGAACGAGCATTTTCCGGACATTATGAACTATAGCTTTACGGCAAATATCGAAAGTGAATTTGACCAGATCGCTGCAGGTAAGAAGCAATGGAACCAGATGATCGGCAGCTTCTACCAGCCATTCCACGATAAGGTAGCTGATACTATGGAGCATGCCGGCAGAGCGGTTGGTGAGCGCGTACTGGGTACTGATCCGGAAAGCGGAAAGGTAATCATTGCCCGCCTGGGCCGTTTCGGTCCTATGGTACAGATCGGCGCCAGCGATGATGAGGAGAAGCCCCGATTTGCACCGTTGAAACGTACACAAAGCATCGAAACAATCAATATTGAAGACGCACTGGACCTGTTCAAACTACCATTCACCCTGGGCAACTATATGGATCAGGAGATAATGGTCGGTGTTGGTCGCTTCGGCCCTTATGTAAAATGGGGCGAGAGCTTTATCTCCATTCCTAAAGGAGAAGATCCGCTGATGGTAGATATGGATCGTGCGGTTGCGATCATTAAAGAAAAACAACAGGCAGATGCCCCTATCGGCATTTATAAAGGCATGCCGGTAACCAAGGGTACCGGTCGCTTTGGTCCGTTTATCAAATACCAGGACCTGTATATTAATGTGCCGAAAGCGTATAATTTTGAGGCTTTATCGCAAAAAGATATCGAAGAACTGATCTCTAAAAAGCTGGAAAAAGAAGCGAACCGCTTTATACAGCACTGGCCGGAAGAGAAAATTGCTATTGAAAACGGCAGATGGGGTCCATTCATCCGTTTCGGTAAAGAAATGCTGAAACTGGGCCGCAAGGCAGACGGAGAAAAATATGCTGCCGAAGACCTGCAGGATGTATCGCTGGAAGAGGTGAAGAAAATGATTGTGGCGATAAACCCACAGGCATTCGAAAAGAAAACCAAGAAAGCGGCTACAAAGAAAACAGCAACTGCCACTAAAAAGACAGCAACCAAGAAGACCGCTACTAAAAAAGCAGCTACTGGTAAAACCACAGCTCCGAAGAAAACGGCTCCTAAAAAATAATTCAATTGCTCCTTTACGGAGCAATTGTTCTGTTCACGAATACAACGAATCAGCACATGTCCATTATAAAAGTAGAAAACCTGGTGAAACAATACGGAGCCTTTACTGCGGTAAAAGGGATCAGTTTTGAAGTACAGCAGGGTACTATTTTCGGATTGCTGGGACCTAATGGTGCCGGCAAGACCACCACACTGGAGATTATCGAGACCTTAAGACCCAAAACCTCTGGTAAGGTATGGGTAGACGGTATGGACCTCGATACGCATCCGCAACAGATCAAGCAGATCATAGGCGTACAATTGCAGGCATCCGGCTTTTATCCCAACCTGAACCTTAAAGAACTGATAGAACTGTTTGCCGGCCTGTACAATGAAACAGTAGATCCGATGGAACTGCTGCGCAGTGTAAACCTGGAAGACAAGGCCCGCAATAAATTCAAGCAATTATCCGGCGGACAAAAGCAGCGTTTTTCCATTGCCACTACCCTGATCAATAAACCAAAAGTCATTTTCCTGGATGAGCCGACAACCGGCCTTGATCCGCAGGCAAGACGCAATCTCTGGGACCTGATCCGCCAACTGAAGCAGAACGGCACTACGATTGTGATCACTACCCATTATATGGATGAAGCAGAAGAGCTGTGTGACCGTGTCGCCATTGTTGATTCCGGTACCATTATTCGCGAAGATACTCCGGACCACCTGATAGACCAGTTGCTGGATTCCGGATTCCAGAGAACGAAGAAAACAAAAGAAGCAAACCTTGAAGATGTATTCCTCAACCTGACCGGCAAAGAGCTGCGCGAAGGCTGACACATACCTGAATAGCATATTATACATGAATATATTACTGGAACAGACATTTACCAGAACACAGCTGCCCGATATAGCCCTGGAAGTATTACGATTGGGCAAGGAGTACCCTGTATGGGCACTGAGCGGGCAGTTAGGTGCCGGCAAGACCACATTCACCCATGCGCTTTGTGATATACTGGGGGTAACCGATGCCGTAAGCAGCCCTACATTCTCTATTATCAATCAGTATGATTATACAGATGAGGGAGGTACAGCGCGTACGATGTACCATAGTGACTGGTACCGGCTGAATGATGAAGAAGAGGCTATAAATGCCGGTGTAGAAGACATGATCAGTCATGCAGATGGCTTATGTATTATCGAATGGTGGGAGAAAGCACCAGACCTGCTTCCGGCCCAGACCTTCTATATAAGCCTGGAAGTTTTAGACGAACAAACTCGGACAATAAAATGTTCGATAAAATGAAGAAAAAATTTGGATTTGTAAAAATCGAATCCTATCTTTGCAGTCCTTTCAGGAAAGGAATAGCGCCTTAAAACGCTTGAAAAATTTGAAACGGTATACGGGCATGGTGCAATGGTAGCATACGGGTCTCCAAAACCTTTGATCTGGGTTCGAATCCTAGTGCCCGTGCAAACACAAAAGCCCTCTGGGCTTTTTTAATTTATACATACTATGGCTAAATTTGGTTCATATATTCAGGAAGCTTACGACGAGCTGGTCCACAAAGTAAGCTGGCCATCTTGGAGTGATTTACAATCAACTACTGTTGTTGTATTGGTAGCATTGTTGGTAACGACACTGCTTATCTTCGGCTTAGACTCTGCATGTCAGGCCCTGATGAAGTTCGTATACAGTTTTGCATAATCGAAAACGTCAAGAATGAGCGATAGCGTACAAACCCAACCTGCACAAGATACCAAGTGGTATGTATTGCGCGTGGTAAGCGGTAAAGAAAGAAAAGTAAAAGAGCATCTGGATAAAGAAATCCGCATCAGCGGATGGAGCAATGCCATTATACAGGTATTATGTCCTGTTGAAAAGGTTTTTAAAGTAACCAATGGTAAAAAAGCCCTGAGAGAGAAAATCTTATTCCCGGGTTATCTGATGATCGAAGCAGTTGAAGGTAAATTCAACGATACTATGTTACAGACTATCGTTGCGGTTACTGGTGTGATCCATTTCTTAGGAAAAGAGAACCCTACCCCGCTGCGTAAATCTGAAGTGAACAAAATGTTTGGTAACCTGGATGAGGTTATGGAACAAGGCGTTCAGATGGCAGAACCATTCATCATGGGTGAAACCATTAAAGTTATCGACGGACCATTCAACGAGTTTAACGGTACAATTGAAGAAATCAGCGATGAGAAACGCAAGCTGAAAGTAAGCGTAAAGATCTTCGGCCGTGCCCAGATCGTAGAGCTGAACTTTACACAAGTAGAAAAAATAGTTTAATCTATTATATACGATATACAAAGAGCGCGCTATCCATGGATAGCGCGCTCTTTGTATATCGTATCATTTCAGTTATTATAGCTACAGATCGTTATATCGAATGGAGTGTAACGGAGTGCCATTTTACTGTTATACTATTACTGTGTTCGGTTAAAAGCGCTGTCCAACAGCTGGTACAGCTCGGGATGCATTTCCTGCAGGCGCTCCGGCCGTTGGAAGAAATACTCCGACACTACTGCAAAAAACTCTGCCTCATTCGTTGCTCCATAAGGATTAATGTCTGTGATCTCCCGCTCCCGTATTTCGCGTATGTACTCATGCATCAGGTGAATCCAGGGCTTTACATTTTCATGCTGCAGAATTTCTTCCGGGATCCCATCTGTAGCCCCATCCGATTTATCAAGCAGGTGTACAAACTCATGTATCGCCGTATTGCCCGTACTGTTTATTACAAAACCGGCCCTCAGGCTGGGAAGAGACAGAATCATGGTACGGTGCATCGCACCATCACCTACCATACCCAATACATTACGATCATCGCCATCGAGGCTATAATCCGCCGCAAAACGGTCGGGGTAGATCAATACCTCGTTCAGGTTATTATACATCCAGTTTTTGAACCGGAACAGGGGTATAATGCCTGCCGCAGCCACGAGCACCTTATCTGTTTTAGTGATCTTAAGATTACGTACCGGGGTGATGCGCACCAGTTGCAGAAAGTGATGTATCCGCTCCCGGAAGCTTTCCTGCTCGGCAGCATCCAGTTTCTGATAAAACAATACCTCCTCAAGCAGTATCCGGTGCAGCTCCTGCTCGTCCGGGATCTGCTGCGCTTTCTGCTTCTGACTTTTACGGTACACGATATTCAACCCCGTAAAGGTAGCTATAGCAATGGCCAGTACAATAATCTGATATTTTTCCATCATTTATCTATTAGGTAATGATCTGTGCCCCTTGTTTACGCACATACATGGTCTTGATCATAATAGTCTGTCCTTCGACCTTACCTTCGATATAGCCCGTATCATTAGGGTCCAGTTTAATATTCTTCACCACAGTACCCAGGCTGGCATTTACCGTAGAGCCCTTAACATCCAGCGATTTGATCAGCACCACACTATCACCATGTTCCAGCTGGTGGCCGTTGCAGTCGCGGTGCAGGTCTACACTGCCATCATTTTCATGATCGCCGGTAGCCTTAGCCCACTCCATATTATCCTCATCCAGGTACATCATATCCAGCAGGTCCGCAGCCCAGCTCTCCTGACGAAAGCGGTTCAGCATTCTCCAGGCCACTACCTGTACCGCCGGTGCTTCATTCCACATTGCCGTAGGCAAACATTGCTGCCAGTGAGCAAGCTCCAGTTCTGCTTTTTTCTCTACCTGGTTATGACAGGTTTCGCAAATATAGATCTCCCGGTCGGCACTGTTCAGCGCCGTCGGCGGCACCTCATAAACCATTAAATGATCCTTCGACTCACATAATTCACATTGATTCTGACTTCTTTCCTGTAGTTGTTGTACGTTCATTTCGTTCTATTGGTTTAAAATTTACATATCATTTTTGATCTTCTTATAGCTGGTCACAATACCCTTGATCAGCGAGGAGCTAAAGCCCTGGTGCTCCATTTCATTAAGCCCTGCTATGGTACAGCCTTTAGGCGTAGTCACCTTATCTATCTCTTGTTCGGGATGTGTATGTCGCTGCAACAGCAATTCTGCCGCACCTTTTACCGTCTGTGCCGCGATCAGTGCTGCCGTGCGGGCATCGAAGCCAATCTCTATACCGCCCTGAATATTGGCACGGATATAGCGCATTGCATAGGCTGTACCGCAAGCCCCCAGTACCGTAGCAGCATCCATCAGCTGATCTTCGATCATAATGGCAATGCCCAGCTGGTTAAAGAGGTGGGTCACAAAATCGGTCTGCTCTGTACTGGCATTGGCTGCCGACAGACAGGTTATACTTTCTTTGATGGCGATGGCCGTATTGGGCATAGCACGAAATACGGTGTATGCAGGATCTGTAAGACTTTGCAGGTCTTGCAGGCTGATGCCGGTCATGACGCTGATAATGGCATGTTGCTTAGGATCCAGCTGCGGTCGCAGGCTGTTCAGGATATCCTGTATCTGAAATGGTTTTACGGCAAACAACACCCATTGTGCATCTGCAACAGCAGTTGCGTTATCACTGGTAACAGTTATGCCGCGCTCCTGCAGGTGCGCAAGGGCAGCTGTATTTCTGCGGGTGATGGTGATCTGTTCCGGCTGCATAAAGCCGCTGGCGATAAGCCCTTCAGCTATAGCCTGACCCAGGTTGCCCCCTCCGATGATTGCAATACGATTCATGATGTGCAAAGAAACAAAAATTAAATAGCAATTTAAATTATATAGCCTGTCTGGGAATGCTTTCTCGCATTTTAGCCTAATTTTGCCAGACAAAAACAGATATATCTTGCCGCAAAAAAATGCTCCCGATCCACAACATGACGCTGACAATATGCGTCTGGCCAAAAGAATGGCTCATCTGGGCTTCTGCTCGCGCAGAGAGGCCGATGAATATATATTGAAAGGCTGGGTAAAGGTAAATGGGGTGATGACCAAGGAAAAGGGCATGCGTGTGCAGGAAAGTGATGTAATCACACTGAACGACCAGGGACAGCAGCAGCAATCTAACCGGGTTACCATTATACTGAACAAACCAGTGGGTTACGTAAGCGCGCAGCCCGAAAAAGGATACAAAGCCGCGGCCGAGCTCATCACGCCACAAAACCACTGGGCTGAAGATAAGAGCGGTATACGATACCACGAAAAGCAGGCTTATGGTCTGGCGCCTGCGGGCAGGCTAGATATAGACTCTGTAGGACTGCTGGTACTGACGCAGGATGGCCGCATAGCCAAGCAACTGATCGGTGAAAACAGCGGTGTAGAAAAGGAATACCTGGTACGTGTGGTAGGTAAGATTATACCTAAAGGACTGGAGCTGCTCAACCATGGGCTGAGCCTGGACGACGAGAAGCTGAGACCGGCCAAGGTGACCTGGCAGAACGAGGATCAGCTGCGCTTTATACTGAAACAGGGTAAGAAAAGACAGATACGCCGTATGTGTGAACTGGTGGGCCTTAAGGTGGTACACCTCAAGCGCATACGCATGGGTAACGTACGCCTGGGCACTTTACCGCCGGGCAAGTGGCGATACCTGGGTAAGGATGAAAAATTTTGACTTAAATAAAAAGGCTGCGTTTGCAGCCTTTTTATTTAAGTCAAAAGTAAAATATGATGTTTACAGTACCCTGAGGTACTCGAAGCATACTTTGGATACAACATTGTCATTTCGATATAACCGTAGAACAAGTGAAGCTCATGATGAAGTTTGTGCGCACTGAAGCAGTGTCGGGCAATCTACTTGTACTGCAACAAGAGGAGATGTCTCCATTCCGCTACGCTTCAGTCGACAGGACGAGATGGATGTGTACCCTGAGGTGCTCGAAGTGTACTGTGGATACAACATTGTCATTTCGAGGGCCTCAACAAACGGGTAATGACTCCATTCAGCGCTAGCGCACGCGCCCTCGCGTGTGCCCGCATGCGCTACATCTAGTCTTTATACTTTATAAAAAGAAAGGGCTGCACATGCAGCCCTTTCCACCTCTATAACATCCGGGTAACCGGTTCTAACTGTTCTAATTCATCGTCGGTAAACAACCGGTAGTGTACCTTAAAGGTTTTGCCCAGCGGGGTCTCGAGAGAGAAGCCTCCGGGACCAAAGCCCTCCAGTATATCGAGCGTAAAGTGAGAATACTGCCAGTATTCAAACAGGTCGCGATCTACCCAGAATTCTGCCCCATCGACATGGCCTATGAGTACATCATTCATACGCGGATAGAAGCCTCCCTTTTCGAAGCACTGGGGTTGTGTACCCTCGCAGCAGCCCCCGGCCTGGTAGAACATCAGCTCGCCGTACTGCTGCTCCAGCTGCCGTACCACCTCCATCGCCTTTTCCGTTACTGCTAGTCTTTGTACCATATCTGTTCATTTATATTATAGCATGCCACTAATCGTTGTAAACACCCACCTACAGCTGTTGTGGTGCATACAGGATAGGTGTTACATAAAGCATAATCAACCGTATAACCAATGGCTTAAAAGAAGCCGAGTTTGTTTTTGTTGTAAGAGATCAGCATGTTTTTGGCCTGGCGGTAGTGTGCCAGCATCATTTTATGATTCTCTCTGCCGATACCGGATTGCTTATATCCGCCAAACGGTGCACCTGCTGGATATGCATGGTACTGATTAACCCAGATGCGTCCGGCCTGGATCGCTCTTGGTACGCGGTACAGTTCATGCGCATCGCGCGTCCACACACCGGCACCTAAGCCGTACATAGTATCGTTGGCAATCTCAATAGCTTCTTCCTGCGTTTTGAAGGTGGTTACAGCCAGTACCGGTCCGAAGATCTCTTCCTGGAAGATGCGCATTTTATTATGTCCCTTAAACAGGGTTGGTTGAATGTAGTAGCCATTCTCCAGATCGCCACCCAGGTGATTTATATCACCGCCGGTCAGCACTTCTGCCCCTTCTTCCTTACCCAGTTTAATGTAAGAAGCAATTTTGTCTTTTTGTATCTGAGAGGCTTGTGCACCCATCATTACGGTTGGGTCCAGCGGGTTACCCACTTTAATCGCTTTTACGCGTTCGATCACTCTGGCAATAAAGGCTTCATAAATATCTTCCTGTATGAGCAGGCGCGAAGGGCAGGTACAGATCTCGCCCTGGTTCAGGGCAAACAGTACAGCTCCTTCAATGGCTTTGTCGAGGAATTCATCATCATGATCCATCACAGAGCTGAAGAAGATATTAGGAGATTTACCCCCCAGCTCCAGGGTAACAGGAATAATGTTTTCTGTAGCATACTGCATGACCAGTCGGCCGGTAGCGGTAGAGCCCGTAAAGGCCGCTTTGGACACCTTAGGATTGGTAACCAGTGCCCGGCCCAGCTCTCCGCCAAAGCCATTCACTACATTGACTACACCTGCAGGCAGCAGATCGCCGATCAGCTCCATCAGTACCATAATAGATACCGGCGTGCTCTCAGCTGGCTTCAGCACCACACAGTTACCCGCGGCCAGTGCCGGGGCCAGCTTCCATACGGCCATCAGGATAGGAAAGTTCCATGGAATGATCTGTGCCACTACACCCAGCGGCTCGTGTACGATCAGGGATACGGTATGCTCATCTAATTCGGTATGCGAACCTTCCTCTGCACGGATGACACCGGCAAAATAACGGAAGTGGTCTATAGCCAGTGGTATATCGGCTGCCAGCGTTTCTCTCACGGCCTTACCGTTGTCTATGGTCTCTACTGCGGCCAGTTGCTGCAGGTTGGCCTCCATACGGTCCGCAATTTTGTTGAGGATGATGCTGCGCTCGGTAGCGGAGGTCTTACCCCAGGTCTTAAAAGCCTCATGCGCTGCATTTACAGCCAGTTCCAGGTCTTCTTTAGAAGAGTGTGCCACTTTGGTAAATACATTGCCGTCTATCGGCGATATTACATCGAAATATTTTCCGTTGGCCGGCGGGGTCCACTGACCATTGATATAGTTGTCATATTGTTCCCAGAAGCTCGGACGATTAATAACTGTTGACATAATTTGTTGTTTTAATATTTGTCTAAGTTATCCATGTCCTTACGGAAAGGATAGCAAAATCGTATTTTAGGATAGTAAAATCGTCTAAGCACATGCTTCTGTTAAATTTTATTTCTATTATTACGTCTGGCTCAAATAATGCTTAAATTTGAGTATCACCCTATTCCCAATCTATTCATAATCAAACATATGGCACAACAACGTATTATACCGGATATTCCTGGCCTGCAATTACCGCAACAATTGAGCAGCCTGGTAGAGCACCGTACCACGTTTAATATGAATAGTTGTGAGTTCTCTATCTATGAGACGCACCAGTCTGCACGGGATGTAAAGCTGCACTTTCAGCACATGGCTTATACGGCTATGCTGCGGGGCAGAAAGGTGATGAAGCTGGAGGACAAAACGGATTACTTTGAATACCTGCCGGGAGAGAGTGTACTGGTGGCACCGGGAGAGACCATGTTGATTGACTTCCCCGATTCTGATGAGCAACCATCTCAATGTATATCGCTCAGTATCAGTCCCGAGTTTGTGGAGCATACCTTACAATACCTCAATCATCAGTATGGCAAGGTAGATGAGGAAAGCAGCTGGAATATAAGGGAGGAGGATTATTACCTGTTTAACAGCACTGCCCTGGCCTCTGCCACAAATAATATCATGCGCATTGCAATGGAAGATAATATGCAGAAGGATATTATGGCTGATCTAGCACTGAAGGAATTACTGATACGCCTGATGCAGACACAGGCACGTAAACTGGTTGAGAATAACCAGCAGCGCAAAAAAACGCCGGGCCGCCTGGCATTTGTGATAGAATACATCAAGAGTAACCTGCACCTGAAGTTGTCGATCGAAAATATTGCAAAGCTGGCTTATATCAGCAAATCCAATTTCTTCAAACTGTTCCGCCAGGAGCTGGGTATGTCTCCCAATGAATACATTCTCCAGGAGCGCATCAGCAAGGCAAAAAACCTGCTGCGCTTTAATACCAGTATTAAGGAAGTGGCCTACCAGACGGGGTTTTCAGATACCAATTACTTTATCAAATCCTTTAAGCAGGCAGAGGGCATGACGCCCAAAAGCTATCAGAATGCATTACTGATCGCGGGTTGATTCTTTAATTCAAAAATAAAAAGGTAAAGGTCAAATTGTACATAAGTACCTATGCTCAGAAAACGAATGCACATGTATTCTTTGGGCGCACATTTATAATTTATGCTACCTTTTGCCTTGATGAAAACAAAGGCATTTTGGACCCTTTTGTTGCCGGACAAAAGGACGAATAAGATATAAATAGAATGTACGACATGCGAATAGCTATATAATAATAAAGGCTACCGGATCGGTAGCCTTTATTATTATATAAACAGATGCTGTATTATTTCAACAGGTTTCTGCTGATTACGATTTTCTGCACTTCGCTCGTTCCTTCATAGATCTGAGTGATCTTCGCATCACGCATCAGGCGTTCAACGTGGAATTCTTTTACATAACCGTAACCACCGTGGATCTGAACCGCTTCGTTAGTTACTGTTTGTGCGATCTGAGAAGCAAACAGTTTAGCTGTAGCAGAAGCTACATCATAGTTCTCATGCTGATCTTTTAACCATGCTGCTTTCAGACATAACAGACGAGCTGCTTCTACGTCAGTAGCCATATCTGCCAGTTTGAAGGCGATAGCCTGGTGGTGCATGATCTCTTTACCAAATGCTTTACGCTCTTTAGAATATTTAGTAGCCAGTTCTAATGCACCGCTTGCAATACCTAATGCCTGAGAAGCGATACCGATACGGCCACCACTCAGTACTTTCATTGCAAAAGAGAATCCGAATCCGTCTTCACCGATACGGTTTGCTTTTGGTACTTTTACATCCTGGAACATGATAGTGTGTGTATCACTACCACGAATACCCATTTTATTTTCTTTAGCACCTACAGTAACACCGTCCCAAGCTTTTTCTACGATGAAAGCATTGATACCTTTGTGCCCTTTATCTGCATGTGTTTGTGCGATAACCAGGTAGTAAGAAGCTGAATTACCATTAGTGATCCAGTTTTTAACACCATTCAACAGGTAGTAATCACCCATATCTTCAGCAGTAGTGCGCTGAGAAGTGGCATCAGAACCCGCTTCCGGCTCGCTTAATAAGAAAGCACCGATTGCCTGACCACTAGCCAGAGGTACTAAGTATTGTTGTTTTTGTTCTTCTGATCCGAATTTTTCCAGACCCCAGCATACCAATGAGTTGTTTACGCTCATACATACAGAAGCTGAAGCATCTACTTTAGAAATTTCTTCCATTGCCAATACATAAGAAACGGTATCCATACCAGCTCCGCCGTATTTAGGATCTACCATCATTCCCATAAAGCCCAGCTCTCCTAATTTCTTAATTTGCTCTGCAGGAAATTTTTGCTGATCATCACGCTCAACTACACCCGGTAATAATTCTGTTTGAGCGAAATCACGAGCTGCCTTTTGGATCATCAGCTGCTCTTCTGTAAACTGGAAATTCATAAAGTAATTTTGTTTAAAAAATGTAAGCGTCTTTTTTGACGCGACAAAGATAATTCTTTTGTCTTAAAATCAAAGCAGATTCATATTACTTAATATGAATACCGCTGTATACAAAGGAAAAGGCCGCAAATATGCGGCCTTTTAATATTTTATATTGCAGGCAAAAATTATTGCTGTGCAGGAGCTTGCTGATTTTTAGCAGGAGCTTGTTGTTGTTGCTGTTGTTGCTCTTTAGCAGAAGGTTTGTTCTGTCCGATACCCAGAGAGAATGTAGATAAGATACACAGTAACATAATTGCTGTTGCAGTGTACCAGGTACCTTTTTCCATTACATCACCAGATTTCTGTACACCCATAACCTGGGTACCTACACTACCGAAAGAACCGGAAAGACCGCCTCCTTTAGGCTTCTGGATCAGAATGAAGAATGCTAATACAGCACATGCTACGATGATTAATATGATATAAAGGCTAGTCATTTTATTTTAATTCTTTTTGTAAATTTTCTATTTTCTGAGCAAAATAAACACTTTTATCTGGATTTTTCAAACATAATTTTTGATACATTTCGATCGATTCCCTGATCTTACCCTGTTTGGCATAAACAATAGCCATAGATTCGCTGACCACGCCATCTTCACGGGATATTGAATTGACCGCCATTTCGAATACTGAAGCCGGTATTTCATCACTTTCTTCTTCCAGTGCTTCGGCCAGTTTCTGTCTCTGCCACATGGCTTTCAATGCGCTCTTCTCCTGCTCTTCCTGTTGCTCGTGGCGGGTTTTATGCTGCAGGAACTGTAACCATTCTGCAAAACTCATTACCACCAATAAAGATTTATCTACATCTTCTTCATCATCTTCCTGTGCATCAATATGCGGAAAAGTCATTTCTTCCAGATCTTCTTTTTCGGGAAGGTCTGTAGATACATCAATACCCTGCTTGGCAAAATAATCTACAGCCGGGGCGTCAAAGGTCAGCTCATGCGTAAAGAAATCCTCCTCTGCAATAACATTATCTGCCACAAGAGGCTCTTCAATAACCGTTTCAGGCACAGCTTCCGGTGCATCTGCTACCTCCTGGCTGATGAGTGAGGCCCAGGTCTCTTCTTTATCTTTCCAGTAATGAAAAACCACGGGATTATAACCATATATCTCCAGCAGATCACGATTCACTACATTGCCCACTTGCTGGTAATGTGCCATTAAAGGTGCCAGGGAAAAATAAGGATAATCCTGCTCCAGTTTTCTCAAAGCAG
Source organism: Edaphocola aurantiacus (assembly GCF_019797745.1). Lineage (GTDB taxonomy): Bacteria > Bacteroidota > Bacteroidia > Chitinophagales > Chitinophagaceae > Edaphocola > Edaphocola aurantiacus. The sequence continues at coordinate 27,259 of NZ_VOSI01000001.1, forward strand.
TATTATCTTCCTGTAGCAGTAAATCGGGCTGTTGCAGCCAATGGTGTATTTGTGTTCCTGAGATCAAAATGAAAAATGTTTACCAGTTTACAAAAGCCTTATTAAAGATATCATCAGCCAGTTGGTTTCCGATGTCTTCTATAAGTTTGTTCTCTACCGATTGTAATTGTTGGTTCGCTCCAAAATCTGCAAAGCGGCTGAATGATTGCTTAAAGCTCGCTTTAGGATCCAGCTTGTTTTTAAACTCTATCTGTACCGTAATGGTCAGTCGGTTCTGTGAGGCCTGTGCCCGCTCGGCACTACCCAGACCGGAAATCGTTACATTGTAACCGGTTATCGCACCACTCAGCTCATAGTCAGCATTAAGGCCCTGAACCGGTGCCAGACCAGTCTGGGAGAGAATGCGACTCCTGATTTTGTCGGTCAGTGTAGGGCTCAGTGTAGGCACCACATTGGCCGAATTGTTCTGGAGATTCTGCACATTCATGGTCTTACCGGCAATACTGGCGCCGGTAAAAGAATATACTTTACACCCAAGCCAGAAAAAGCAGGCCATTAGAATCAGTGCAATGTTTTTGATGCAGTTCTTCATACGATTATGCAAAAGTATTTAATTTTTTCGGCATTGGCCGCAAAGCTTGTGCAGATTACACGCTGCTTACAAATGCCATTGTAAACTACCAAAGGGATAGGTATGCATACCATCCTCCTGCTCCAGGATCAGCGTACCATCGCCACTTACCGCAATTACCTTTGCCGTAAATACAGTCCCGTCCGGCATATGAGTAAAACGTACTTCTTCGCCTCTTTTGTACAGGAATTGATTGTATTGCTGTAAAGTATGTTTAAATAATTCTGGTTTATAATAGATCAGTTCATTGAGCAGGCCGCTGCGCAGATCATTAATGATCTCAAAAAGATCGTACTCCTTGCCCGATTCTGCTTTGAGGGAGGTTGCCCTGGTCAGCTCCGGGTTAAAGTCGGTCTGGTTTACATTGATGCCAATACCGATCACAGCATTGGTCCATTGCATTCCACGGAATGCATTTTCAATCAGAATCCCTACTGCCTTTTTGTCATTGACATAAATGTCATTGGGCCACTTAATATGTACTGTCCAGTTTTTACCGATGGCTTCAAAATAGCGCGCGATGGTTGCAGCCACCATCATATTGAGGTGAGCGGGTGAGCGGGTCAGTGCCCCTGTGGGCTGTACTATCAGGCTCATCATGACATTTTCTCCGGGCCGGGTATCCCATTGCTTGCCTCTTTGTCCCCTGCCCTGCGTCTGATCCAGTGCCCATACGACTTCGCCATGATGTGCCAATCCGTCCTCTGCCAGTCTTGTGGCATAGATATTGGTGCTATCTACTGTAGGTAAATAATGCAACCAATTTGGATAAGCTTTAACAGTGTTAATTGCCAAAAGATTTCTTAATTTTGGACGCAATATAAAATTAGATTTTTAATTTTCAATTTATAAACTAGTATTGGACAATAATCAATCAGGTGCGGCAGACAAAAAAGCTGTAGTAAGAAAAGCACAACAAAGAGTAACCCGGGACAGCGCCATTTTCAAAACTATCATTTCGGCCATTGAGGACAAGAAAGGAGAACGTATCGTTTCACTCGATCTGCGTAATATCGAAGAAGCGGTAGCGGACTTTTTCATTGTCTGTGATGCGCAAACACACATTCAGGTGAAAGCCATTGCGCAGCACATTGAGGAAGAAGTGCGCAAAGAATGCGGCGAAAAACCTTACCATGCAGAGCCTGGTCAGCAATGGACCCTGGTAGACTATGTAAATATTGTGGTACACGTATTCCAAACGGAAGAACGCAAATTCTACGATATCGAAAGTCTGTGGCTGGATGCTGAAAAGCAGGAGCACCCATAGCCATACGAAACACGTCATGGCCTCCCTATTACTAATACAAAACAGACAATGGACGAGCTTAATAATAAGAAGACCCCGCAACAGCCGGGGATGAATAATAACAATCAGGGCAAAAAACCAAAGACCTCTTTCTACTGGATTTATGGCATTATTTTAGCGATTATAATCGGTATGCAGTTTATCAGTCTTGGTGGCGGAAAGAATAAAGAAATTTCTTTCCTGCAATTCCAGAACGAATTTCTGCTGCAGAATAAAGTCGATAAAGTTGTTATTGTAAACAACCAGGTAGCGGAGGTTTTCCTGAAAGACTGGGCGAAAGAGAAACCGAAGCGCAATGATCGTTATGATATGCTGATGTCCAACAAGGACGGCGCATTTGATTTTGCCTTCAATATTGGTAAATACGAGGTCTTTAATGACAATTACCAGGAGGTTATGAAACAGCTGAAGGCTGAAAACAAACCTGAAGTACCGGTGTTCCTGGAAGACAGAGGTAATCCTTTTGCCTTCCTTACACAACTGATCCTGCCGGCAATCGTACTGATCGGTATACTGATCATGTTCCGCAAAATGAGCAGCGGTGGCGCAGGTCCTGCAGGTGGTGGTATCTTCAACATCGGTAAGTCTAAAGCACAGTTGTTTGAAAAAGGCACTATGGTTAATATCACCTTCAATGATGTTGCCGGACTTGACGAAGCAAAAGTGGAGATCATGGAGATTGTCGATTTCCTGAAAAATCCTAAAAAATATACTAATCTCGGCGGTAAAATCCCCAAAGGAGCCCTACTTGTAGGCCCTCCGGGAACGGGTAAAACCTTGCTGGCTAAAGCTGTTGCCGGTGAAGCACAGGTGCCGTTCTTCTCTATGTCGGGTTCCGATTTCGTAGAGATGTTCGTAGGTGTAGGTGCCAGCCGCGTAAGAGACTTATTTAAGCAGGCACGCGAAAAAGCACCATGTATCGTATTTATCGATGAGATTGATGCGATCGGCCGTGCAAGAGGCAAGAATGCGGTAATGAGTAATGATGAGCGTGAAAATACGCTGAACCAGATGCTGGTAGAAATGGATGGCTTTAGCGGAGATAGTGGTATCATTATCCTTGCAGCGACCAACAGACCAGATGTACTGGATGCGGCTTTATTACGTCCGGGTCGTTTCGACCGTCAGATCTCTATCGACCTGCCGGATGCTAAAGGAAGAGAAAAAATATTCCAGGTGCACCTTACCCCGATCAAGAAATCAGCTAACCTTGATGTGCAGAAACTGGCCATCCAGACACCTGGTTTTGCGGGTGCAGACATCGCGAATGTATGTAATGAAGCTGCCCTGATCGCTGCCCGTAACGGTAAGACAGAGGTAGATATGAAGGACTTCAATGATGCAATTGACCGTATCATCGGTGGTCTGGAAAAGAAAAACAAGATCATTCAACCAGAAGAGAAAAAAGTAATTGCTTACCACGAAGCGGGTCATGCCGTAGCAGGATGGTTCCTGGAGCACGCACACCCACTGGTAAAAGTTACTATCGTACCGAGAGGTACCGCTGCACTGGGCTTTGCACAATACCTGCCTAAAGAGAAATACCTGACCTTAACACAGGAACTGGAAGATGATATGTGTATGACCCTTGGTGGTCGTGCCAGCGAAGAAATCTTCTTTGGTAAGATCTCTACAGGTGCATTGAGCGATCTGCAACAAGTAACCCGTACTGCCTATGCTATGGTAAGCATATATGGTATGAATGACAAGATCGGTAACATTTCTTTCTATGATCCGCAAAGCGAAGGTAGCTTCCAGAAGCCTTATAGTGAAGAAACCGGCAAGATCATCGACCAGGAAGTAAAACTATTGTCAGACAAGGCATACCTGAGAGCAAAAGCATTACTTTCTGAAAAACGCAAAGAAGTAGAATTGGTTGCTGAAGAATTATTGAAAAAAGAAGTCTTATATAAAGATGACCTGGAGCGCCTGATCGGCCAGAGACCATTTGAAGATCCGCAGGACACACCGTTCTTCCCGGAAAATGGTAATACTGCCCCTCCGGCTATTGATCCGGTTACCTTTAATGCATAAGTAATCAATACATTATAAAAAAAGTTCAGGAAAAAAATCCTGAACTTTTTTTATTGCAATAAACTTTTATCTCCACCCGGTGTCTTAATATTGCAACCTGAATACTCAACCCCTAAATAATAACAGAAAATGATGAAAAGAGCCTTACTACCTCTTGCCGCCCTACTCTTATGGACAGGCACCATGAATGCACAGCAGAATAACCGCAACCAGAACCGCCCCGATTATGGCAATCAGAATCGTCCAGAATACGGTAGCCGCCCTAATCCGGATGTACAATACGGCAGACCATGTAACGGCAATTGTCTTTGTGGCGGACGTCCAGTTACTACCCGGTTTGCAATGAGCGATATGGATTTTGCCGATGCACTGACAGAGATCAATAAACAGGCATTTGATAAGGACAAACTGCGTATGGCCATATTCATCAGCAGCAATAATTACCTGTCTTCTGATCAGATTGCTGCCATCAGCAAGCGGTTCAGCTTTGAAGATGGTAAGGTAGATTTATTGAAAAGCGCTTATGCAAATTGTGTAGACAAGGGCATGTACTTTAAAGCCATTAATACCCTTACATTTTCCGCTAATAAGGATAAGGTATGGGATTATGTCAATGCGACCAATCCGAACCGCTAAGAAGGCATAACAGCACCGGTTCAGACAAGTGCTGCTATCATGATACTTACTTCAGTTATAAAAAATAAAGCGTGGTATATATACCACGCTTTATTTTTTGTTTAGGTTATTCGTTCTTATTAACCTAAATAAGATTTCAACGATCCACTGTAACGCGCTTTTTGCAGGCGTTTGATCGCTCTTTCTTTGATCTGGCGGATACGCTCTTTAGTAAGGTCGTATTTTTTACCGATTTCTTCGATTGTCGGGCCATTATCGCCTTCCAGACCGAAGTAAGAAGAGATGATTTCAGCTTCACGAACACTTAATGATTTCAGGATGCGCTGAATCTCTGCTTTCAGAGAATCTTTCATTACATCATCATCGGTATCGCTGCTGCCTTCCAGCAGGTCACCCATAGCCACATCTTCGGCTTCATGTACCGGCGCATCCAGTGAGGTGTGGCGGCTGTTGCTGCTGAAGATATTCGCAATCTCTGTTTCGCTCATTTCCAGGATGCTGGCCAGCTCTTCTGTGCTTGGCTCGCGCTCATGTTCCTGTTCGAAAGCAATATAGGCTTTGTTGGCTTTGTTATAAGTACCGATTTTATTTTGAGGCAGACGTACCAGACGTCCCTGCTCTGCTAATGCCTGCAGGATGCTCTGACGAATCCACCATACCGCATAAGAAATGAATTTAAAGCCCTTGGTCTCATCGAAACGTTGTGCCGCTTTAATCAAACCCAGGTTACCTTCATTGATCAGATCACTTAAAGAAAGACCCTGGTGTTGATATTGTTTCGCAACCGATACTACAAAACGTAAGTTGGCTTTCACCAGCTTCTCCAGAGCACGCTGATCCCCCATGTGGATCTTTTGGGCCAGTATAGTCTCTTCTTCCGGAGTGATCATCGAAATACGACTGATCTCCTGAAGATATTTCTCAACGGCCTGCGAATCTCTGTTCGTAATCTGGGTTGCAATCTTGAGTTGTCTCATATTATATAATAGATATTTTTAGAAGTAAAACGCCCGCACATTGTCTCCTGCAATTCCGGGATAAACATACAATCCTAACGATACATTTCAAAGCTTTCATATGAAATTAATATGTTAAATGTTTGTTTGTACATACATTTAATATACCGCAAAAATCGTACCGGAACGGCATCCGGCTGTCATGTTTACCTTGGCGGCGCAAAATTAACACAATTTGCAGACATTACCTTGTTAAAAAAGACTATAACTGCCACAAATAAGATTCTTTGAAAAATGAAGCGTAGATCAATCCAAAACGTTAACTTTGTCCGAATTTCAAAAAAATCTCAAAATCAATATGCAAGATCTGTATCAACATCCGGATTATTATTTATTAGACGAGTTTTTAACCGATGAACAAAAAGTAATTCGCGATTCGGTAAGGGCATTTGTAAAGAAAGATATCTCCCCAATAATTGAAGATTATGCGCAACGTGCTGCATTTCCAAGCCAGATCATTAAAGGCCTGGGAGAGCAAGGTTGTTTTGGTCCGTTTGTACCGGAAGAGTATGGTGGTCCGGGACTGGATTATATGACCTATGGTATTATGATGCAGGAGCTGGAACGCGGTGATTCCGGCGTTCGTTCTACTGCTTCTGTACAAGGGTCGCTGGTAATGTACCCGATCTACACGTACGGTTCTGAAGAGCAAAAGAAAAAATACTTACCTAAACTGGCTTCGGGTGAAATGATGGGCTGTTTCGGCCTTACCGAGCCTGATTTCGGTTCTAACCCTGCCGGTATGCTGACCAACTTTACCGATGCGGGCAGTCACGTGATCCTGAACGGTTCTAAAATGTGGATCTCCAATGCACCATTTGCAGATATCGCTGTAGTATGGGCAAGAAACCCGCAAGGCAAGATCCAGGGTCTGATTGTTGAGCGCGGTATGGAAGGCTTCACTACTCCGGAAACACATGGCAAATGGAGCTTACGTGCTTCTGCTACCGGAGAACTGGTGTTTGATAATGTAAAAGTTCCTAAAGAAAATATCCTGCCTGGCGTACAAGGGCTGAAAGGTCCTTTGGGCTGTCTGTCCAGCGCACGCTTTGGTATTGCCTGGGGTGCCCTGGGTGCCGGTATGGACTGTTATGATACAGCACTGCGTTATTCGCAGCAACGTATCCAATTTGACCGCCCTATCGGTGGCTTCCAACTGACACAAAAGAAACTGGCTGAAATGATTACTGAAATCACTAAAGGTCAGTTACTGGTATGGCGCTTAGGCCAGCTGAGAAATGAAGGTCGTGCAACACCGGCGCAAATCTCTATGGCTAAACGCAACAGCTGTGATGTTGCCATCAACATTGCACGCGAAGCACGCCAGATCTTAGGTGGTATGGGTATCACTGGTGAGTATAGCATTATGCGTCACTCAATGAACCTGGAGTCTGTAATTACTTATGAAGGTACACATGACATCCATCTGCTGATTACCGGACAAGATGTAACTGGTTTAAGCGCATTCAAATAAGCACAAACAAGTTTATAAAATTATAAAGGCCCGCAAAAATTTGCGGGCCTTTATAATTTTATAAAAATAGGCTTATCATCAGGCCTGGCCTGCATTCCCGCCAGTATAATGCATCTCATATCATGCAAAAGAAAATATTATATTTTTTTATTATTAGAAAATACACTACCTTTGCAATTCAATAGTAGGTTTCGGCCTTTACTTTAGCTGATTGTATCAATAATTTATTACTGCTCCCGCCTCAGTTCTCGCTTTAAACTACTACATTATCATTTCCGTCATTGGTCATTCAATACGATACTCTGGCGAAAGTTAAATAGTAAACAAATAAGGCCTGGCTCACAGGAGAACCAGCGTAATTCATTAATAAAAAAACAATTAATCTAAGCATGGCAGATACTTTTTCAAAAAAGGAAAGAGAGAAGAAAAAAGCAAAGAAAAAACAGGATAAGGCTGAAAAGAAAGAAGACAGAAAAACAAACAACGATAAGGGGAAAAGTCTAGAGGAAATGACTGTGTACCTGGACGAAAACGGTAACCTGACAGATGTTCCACCGGATCAGCAACAAATCAGGAAGCCAGCAGCACAGGATCACAGAAGAAATTTTGACGAAGCGCCAGACGATACAATTTATACAGGAATGGTTTCATTGCTGTTTACAGACAAAGACTACGGTTTCATCACTGAAGATAACAGCAGAAATACCGTTTTCGTACACGTAAGCAAATTCAAGGAGCCGATACAGGAAAAAGACAGAGTGTCCTTTTTCAAAAAGAAAACGCCAAACGGATACAGTGCCGTTAACGTAAAAAAAATTAAATAAGCAGTTTACAATTTAAATCAATATAACCATGCAAGAAGGTACAGTTAAGTTCTTCAACGAAACAAAGGGTTTCGGTTTCATTACACCATCTAACGGAAGCGAAGATATCTTCTTTCACTTTAGCGGATTAACCTCTGATGTAAAAGAAAATGACAAAGTAGTGTACGATACCCAAAACGGTAAAAAAGGATTAAATGCAGTTAATATAAAATTAGTTTAATATTAGTATTATTTATCCCAAAAAGGAGTAAAGCTTATGGCTTTACTCCTTTTTTATTATGTACCCTGTTAAGGGATTATGATCTGATCTTAATTACCCTCATGAATTGCAATGCTTTCATCGCCTGGAATCCCATATCCCACTCAAACCATTTAGAGGCATTATTGGGCTTATGAGGATGCTTATGATGATTATTATGATAAGCTTCACCCCAGAATACTAAATCGACAGGAAGGATGTTCTTAGAGGTATTGGTCATTTCAAAATTTTCGTAACCGAACTTATGTGCCCACCAGTTTACAATCATTCCCTGGAAGGAGCCCATTGCAATAGTAACCGGGAATAATAACCAGTACCACCATTCAGTAGCCAGCGACATATAGATTGCAAAATATATTGCTACCCAGCATAAGCGCGCAATACCACTGTGGGCGATTTTATCAAATGCCTGCCAGTCCGGAAGATTCTTTTTATACTTTTCTTCCACTACCCTTTTCCCGATATAGATATTAAAATAACTGGTTCTTGTCAGCCACATCATCATAAACGGATTAGGTTCATTATGTGGTGAGTGCGGATCTTCAGGCTTATCGGTATAGGCATGATGTAATCTGTGCATCAGCCCGTAAGTATAAGCACTGATATAGGAAGAACCCTGTGTGATGAAACAACCGAAGAAAAACAACCGCTCCCAGCCCTTTGACATCGTAAACATATTATGGGCTGCATAACGATGGTGGAATACGGATTGAAAAAATAAAGAGGTATACCAATGAATGGTAAAGAAGATCAAAAGCGCCATAAAAAATGTTGTTTTGATAGAATAGAAAACAACAGATAGATATGGTGTTTAATAGACTAAATTTTAAGTAATGAATTACAATATATTAACGCAATATAAGAAAAGGTTATTATAAATCAAATGTCATATGTCAGAAACTTATTGCGGTATGGATATATTAAGGCAATACTTTACCGGGAAACCAGTTATTCATAAGCGTAGCTGTCGATGATGCATGACGGTTTATGATCATGAGCCTTGTCTGATCTTCCAGTATACTTACATGTATAAACTCCTTTTTATAATTAAAAGCATGTTTCTGTAATACTGTATACTGCTGTCTCAATGCTGCCAGAATTTCTTTATGATTACGGGATATTATAAATACCTTGGTAACCGGCTCCTGTCTTACCCGATCGGCCTCTGCTATTGAAAAAGGAACGCCAGATCTTTTGTAGGAATAATAGCGATAGGTTTTGTTGATATAATTCAGATCCTGCTGATCGTCTGTAATAACATACCGGTAGGTCATCAGGTGATCCAGCTCTTTAGTCCAATTGGGAAACTGCCTGTCATAAATCGCTACATACTTACGTATAAACGCCTCATCTATGGGTTGCTTATCCCTGATATATGTTTTTAATACAGGATAGATTTCTTTTGCCATCGCAGTGATATACTTATTTGCATACCAGTCGTCTTCTTTTATAGTGCCATTCAGTGAATCCATAACATAAGCATTGCCCAGTGCAGTAGCCAGCACTTCGTTCAGGAGCAGTAAGGCATACTGACGGTTAGGCGAATTGGTTGCTGCAAACCAACCCTTGATATTCTGCTTCACTTCGAGCGATTGGTTATCATAAACGATATGATATATTTCATGCATAGCAACACTGAAAAAAGACTTATGATCTTTTAGTCCTACAGGTGGTTCACATACCGCAATATTGAGGAACGCACGGGCCCCAAGATGATCCGCTTCCATAGCGGGCTGCACGCATATTTCAAAGGGAACAGCAGGGTCCCATTTTGTATTGTAGAATGCAAGTCCCAGTGTAAGAAAATCAGCCAGTATTCCCTTATCAGCATAGGCCTGTAAAGATTGCTGCTGCAGCGCGAATTTATCTTTATATGGTAGCAGAATAAGTGATCTATAAACCGGAATAAACTGCTGCAATAGCTGTGCAAATATCATCAGATCATTAGCTGGCAATATACCTATCGAGCGATTCAGAAACGCCGGTACAGAGTCGCTCAACACCAGGTTTCGCTCCAGTATATCACGCGACATGAGGCCGGTTTTCATTGTTTTGGGGAATTGCGGGAAAGCGTAAGCATAGTCAATCGGCAATTGTTCAAAATGCCTGAGCCCTTCCCTGTTGGACGCGGTATTGTATGCAGACTGCTCAAAAATTGTCTTCAGTTCATTATCGGGATAATTGTCTGAGATCTTCATCATAAAATCATACGTGGCATATAATTCCGAAAAACGAACATTAAAATCAATATGTTGCTGACTGCAGGCACTATTCCCGATAAAGCCCGCACAAAACAGAATGGTAAAAATTATCCTCATATGCTGTATATAAATAAAGTCTCCAATTGGTGATAATAAATAGACAAAACGCAAAGTACTTATAAAAAAGTATACTTCTCCATAATGCTACTCCGGAAAAACACAAAACCGGTTGCAACTTAACGTTACAACCGGTTTTGATATATACTTACTTTAGGATTACATATTTCTTCTGTACTGACCACCTACTTCAAACAGTGCCTGGGTGATCTGGCCCAGGGAACAGTATTTAACTGTTTCCATCAGCTCACCGAAGATATTGCCATTTTTGATTGCAATCTCCTGCAGGCGTTTCAGGGCTTCTTCTCCATTGTTACCACTGCGTGTCCACAAGTTCTGAACATTGGTGATCTGGTATTCCTTCTCTTCTGTAGTAGAACGGATTACCTCAGCAGGGATTACCGTTGGTGAACCTTTAGAGCTCAGGAAGGTATTTACCCCGATAATAGGAAACTCACCTGTATGTTTCAGTGTCTCGTAGTACAGGCTTTCTTCCTGTATTTTACCACGCTGATACATGGTTTCCATTGCACCCAGTACCCCACCACGCTCTGTGATTTTATCAAACTCAGACAATACGGCTGCCTCTACCAGGTCCGTCAGTTCTTCGATAATGAATGAACCCTGTAATGGGTTTTCATTTTTAGCCAGACCTAACTCACGGTTGATGATCAATTGAATGGCCATAGCACGGCGTACCGACTCTTCGGTAGGCGTAGTGATTGCCTCATCATACGCATTTGTATGCAGGGAGTTACAGTTATCGTAGATCGCATACAGGGCCTGTAAGGTTGTACGGATATCATTAAAGTCGATCTCCTGTGCGTGCAGCGAACGGCCCGATGTCTGGATATGGTATTTCAGCATCTGAGAACGCTCGTTACCACCATATTTGAACTTCATTGCCTTAGACCATATTCTTCTGGCCACACGACCGATCACAGAATATTCCGGATCAATACCGTTGGAGAAGAAGAAAGATAAGTTTGGAGCAAAGTCATCGATATGCATACCGCGACTCAGGTAGTATTCTACAAACGTGAAGCCGTTAGACAGGGTAAAGGCCAGCTGCGAGATAGGATTGGCACCTGCTTCTGCAATGTGGTATCCAGAGATAGACACAGAGTAGAAGTTGCGCACACCTTTATCGATAAAGTACTGTTGTACATCACCCATTACGCGCAGAGAAAACTCGGTAGAGAAGATACAGGTATTCTGTGCCTGATCTTCTTTGAGGATATCTGCCTGAACAGTACCACGTACTGCTTTCAGCGTTCTTTCTTTAATATCATTATATACATCAGCCGGTAATACCTGGTCGCCGGTTACCCCCAGCAGCATCAGCCCCAGACCGTTATTACCTTCCGGTAATGCGCCTTGCTTACCTTCTGCTTCCTGGCCTACACCAACGTTGGCACTGTAGTATGGACGAGGCAAGCCTTTTGAAGCATAGATCTCGTCAATTTTAGCATGCACATCAGCTTCCAGGCCATTTTCTTTGATATACAGTTCACACTGCTGATCAATCGCTGCATTCATAAAGAAAGCGGTGATCGTCGGTGCCGGACCATTAATCGTCATAGACACAGAGGTCTTAGGATCAGCCAGGTTAAAGCCGGAATATAGTTTTTTCGCATCGTCCAGGGTTGGAATGCTCACACCGGAGTTACCGATTTTACCATAGATATCCGGACGATGATCCGGGTCCTGACCATACAAAGTAACGGAGTCGAATGCGGTACTCAGACGCGCAGCAGGCAGGCCTTTACTTACATAGTGGAAACGCTTGTTGGTACGCTCCGGTCCACCCTCTCCGGCAAACATACGGGTAGGATCTTCTCCTTCACGTTTGAACGGATAGATACCCGCTGCATAAGGAAATTCTCCAGGGAAGTTCTCCAGCAGAGACCATTTCAGGATTTCGCCCCAGGCTTCGAATCTTGGCACAGCCACTTTCGGAATCTGAGAGTGAGACAGGGATTCTGTATGTGTTTTAATTTTCAGTACTTTATCACGTACCTTAAATTCGTAGAATTCATTCTGGTAGTTAGCCTTTTTCGCTTCCCAGTTCTTCAGCAGTTCCATATGCTTAGGATCCAGGTCCAGGCTTACTTTATGATATACCTCCTGCAGTTCTTTGATCAGACGGTCTCTGTCTTCGATATCGGAAGACTGTAAGGTTTCGATGGTCTTACTGATACCAAACAGTTTCTGTGCTACTTCAGCCTGATCTTTTGCTTTTTTATCATAACCGCGGTTGTTCTCCGCAATCTCGCTCAGGTAGCGGGTACGGGATGGCGGAATGATAAAGATTTTCTCACTCAGTTCGCCAGAAGCAACGAAGTCAGATTTCAGATCAGCACCGGTTTTCGCTACTACAACATCCATCAGTGCACGATACATACTGTTCGTACCCGGATCGTTGAACTGAGATGCTATGGTACCATATATCGGCATAGACTCGATGTCTTTGTCGAACAGCTTATGGTTGCGCTGGTATTGCTTCTTCACATCTCTCAATGCATCGGCAGCACCACGTTTATCAAACTTATTTACCACTACGATGTCCGCAAAGTCCAGCATATCGATTTTCTCCAGCTGTGTTGCCGCACCATATTCCGGAGTCATGATATACATGCTCACATCACTGTAATCCGTGATCTGTGTATCACTCTGGCCAATACCGGATGTCTCCAGGATCACCAGGTCATACTTAGCAGCTTTCAGGATGTTTACTGCATCTTCGATGTATTTAGATACAGCCAGGTTGCTCTGGCGTGTAGCCATCGAGCGCATATATACTCTTTCGTTACGAATGGCATTCATACGAATACGGTCACCCAGTAAAGCACCGCCAGTCTTACGTTTAGACGGATCTACAGAGATGATACCGATCGTTTTTTCAGGGAAGTCCAGCAGGAAGCGACGCACGATCTCATCTACAGAAGATGACTTACCCGAACCACCGGTACCGGTAATACCCAGTACAGGCGTTTTACTTTCCGCAGCCAGGCTTTTTACTTTAGCCAGCATGGCCTGCGTTTCCGGCAGTTCGCCATAGTTCTCTGCAGCAGAAATCAGGCGGCCAATATCTTTAGGATTTCTGTCGGTAATATGTCCTACTTCACCGTTCAGCTGGTTACCGGTAGGATAATCAGATTTAGTCATCAGGTCGATGATCATACCCTCCAGACCCATAGCACGGCCATCATCAGGAGAGTAAATCTTATCAATACCGTATGCTTCCAGTTCTCTGATCTCTTCCGGCAGGATTACACCACCACCACCGGCAAATATTTTGATATGTCCGGCACCTTTTTCATTCAAAAGGTCGTACATGTATTTCAGGTATTCCACGTGACCACCCTGATAAGAGGTCATCGCAATCGCATTGGCATCTTCCTGTATCGCGCAATCTACTACCTCCTGTACACTTCTGTCATGGCCCAGGTGAATCACCTCAGTACCATTAGACTGCATCACGCGGCGCATGATATTAATAGAAGCATCATGACCGTCAAATAAAGATGCGGCAGTAACAATGCGGATTTTGTTTTTCGGAGTATACGACATAATTCCTTGTAATATATAAATTAAGGTTCCAAAAGTACGAAAAATGGCGCATATAGCGCCATTGGGATACCGAAAATCAGGTATTTGAGAATCAGGATGATCAGTTAGAAGTCATAACTCAATGTAAGACCGTAATTCTGTACCGGTGTAAGGCCAGCCCAAACCGTCCAGGGATCACGTTTCGTACCGTCGCCACCTTTACTGTAATCCTGACTAAACACAACACTAGCCAGGCCAATCCCGCACTCGGCCCCGATGCGGAAGGACTTACTTATGGCGAAGGAAATACGGTTATGCACCATACCCATAGTCCATAGATTCCTCCAGTAATATTTATTGTCACCCAGGTATGCTGATTCCGTAAAGTGATCTCTTACCCGCTCATGCCCCAGCATCACATGAAAGCTGACGCTGTAGGACACTTTACGATCTACCGCATAATATCGAAGTCCAGGATAAAACATTACCGCAGTAGAAGGAAAGGGACCTGCAAAATCTTTTTGTATGCTTAACGGAAGCACATACGCCCACTTACCAGCGGTATGCATACGCCGTTCAAACTCAATACCAGAGCCATAATACTGCCCATAATAGGTCATAGGGTCGCGAAAGAACAGATTCTGGTACTGCTGGTCTACAGGCTTAAAGGTTATACGGTTGCGTTTTGATTGGACTACTTTAGTGCTGTCCTGCGCGTGGGTAGTGACAGTGCTGCAACTACACAGCGCCAGCGCAAGTGTACTTAATTTCTGGGCGATAGTCATAATCGATCATTTCTGATAAAGACAGCCCAATAGATCACTAAGGTTGGATAGGTAAAAAAGTGTTGCGCGCCGGCATAGCCGGCGCGCAACACTAGAAATTATTATTCGTATAAAAAATTAATCCTGATTCTTCAGCTTCACCATAGTCAGGATAGTCGCTACCCCTACCAGTGGCTCATCTGTATCATCCAGCATCTCTACCAGCCATTTTACTACACCACGCTTGATCTTAGACTTAGGATTGTCTTCAGACGGTGTGGTATCATTTGGTAATTTCTGCTTACAGGTAAAGCGGATGTTGATCTTCGCACCCGGATAAACAGGTTTGGTGAAACGCAGGTCATCAATACCATAGTTGAGCAATACAGGATTCATTTCGTAGCTGTCTACAAACAAACCGGCTGCAATACTCATAATGAAGTATCCATGTGCTACCTGCTGGTCAAACATGGTACCTTCAAAATTGGTCTCTACTTTATGCGCGTAGAAGTTATCGCCACTCAGTGCTGCAAATTTATCGATATCCTCGCTGGTGATCTCGCGGCTTTCGGTGATCAGCTGATCACCTACTTTCAGTTCTTCGTAATGTTTTTTGAACGGATGAATACCGTCAATATTACCTTTAGCACCTTGCTGGTATACATTTGTAATAGCCGTAATAGTTGTAGGTGAGCCCTGGATTGCGGTACGCTGCATAAAGTGCAGGATACCTCTTACACCACCCATTTCTTCACCACCTCCGGCACGACCCGGACCACCGTGGATCAGCATAGGCATCGGAGAACCGTGACCCGTGCTTTCTTTGGCGCAATCGCGGTTCAGCACCAGGATACGGCCGTGCATCGTCGCTGCTTCCAGCGTATATGCTTTGGCGATCTGATCATCTGCCGTAATGATAGAGCTGACCAGGGAACCTTTACCCATCTGTGCCAGTGCAGCAGCTTCATCAATATCTTTATACGGCATAATAGTACTTACCGGACCAAACGCCTCGATATCGTGTACTGCCGTTTTATGGAACGGATTATCATTCAGGAATACGATCGGCGGCAGGAAGGCTCCTTTCGCTTTGTCAGCACCCTTCACTTCAAAGTTAGACAGATCACCGATAATGATGTCCTGGCTTTGTTTCAGCTGTGCAATTTTCTCCAGCACCTCTTCTCTCTGAGACTGACCGGCCAGTGAACCCATACGTACACCTTCTACAGAAGGATCGCCGATGGTAGAGCTCGCCAGGCGCTTGCCCAATGCGATCTGTACATCTTCCACCATATGTTCCGGCACCATGATACGGCGTACTGCCGTACATTTCTGACCTGCTTTTGTGGTGATCTCTCTTGCGATCTCTTTAATGAAGATGTCGAACTCCGGCATCTCAGTGGTAACATCTGTACCCAGTACCGAACAGTTCAGGGAGTCAGCCTCCATATTGAACGGAACGGCCTCATCGATCAGGCGCGGATGTGATTTCAGCATTTTACCGGTAGTCGCAGAACCTGTAAAGGTCACCGTATCTCCGTTCTGTACATGATCCAGGATACCTCTTGCAGAACCACAGATCAGCTGCAGTGCTCCATCGGGCAGGATACCGGATGCAATAATATCTTTTACAACAGCCTCGGTAAGGAAGGAAGTTATAGTAGCGGGTTTCACGATCGCCGGAACACCAGCCATCAGGTTAACCGCTATTTTTTCCAGCATACCCCATACCGGGAAGTTGAATGCATTGATATGAATAGCTACACCACGCTTCGGCACCATAATGTGGTGACCAATGAAGGTACCACCTTTGGAAAGCGGGGCTACATCACCATCTACATAAAACGGCTCGTCCGGAAACTGGCGGCGCAGGGACGCATTGGCAAACAGGTTACCAATACCACCTTCAATATCTACCCAGCTATCGGCACGCGTGGCACCGGTAAAGGCAGATATTTTATAATAGCTTTCTTTACGATCCAGCAGATACAAGGCCAGGGCCTTCAGCATTCTGCCACGCTCATGAAAGGTCATTTTTCTCAGCTTAGGACTACCTACCTTGCGGGCATAATCCATCATGGCGCCAAAATCCAGCTCTTTACTGTCTGCTACAAACAGTGCATCGCCGGTAATGGCATTATATAAAGTCTCTCCGCTATCGGTTGAGGGTACCCACTGACCGAGCGCGTAATTTTCTAATTTTATTAAAGACATATCCGGGTAATTTTCAATTATTGACCCGCAATTTACAATAAAAACAGCATAAGCAATAGTGCAGCATGCCAATAATTATATAACCTTTCTGAAAATCTGAAGCCGATAACAAATAAAAAATATCTTATCCCATGAAAGGAGTTTATTTTTGCGCCATGCTCAGAAAATCGCTGATCCAAACCTTTATCCTTGTATTCCTATCTACACTCAAGAGCCTGGCCGGATACTATTACGACTTTAACTCCCGTTGTCAGAAAGCCTATCAGGCCTATACTGCTTTTCGCATTACAGATGCCAACCAGCTCCTGGAAGCAGAATTAAAGGAGCATCCTAACAACCTGATTGCGGTATATCTGTATAGCTATGATGATGCGTTTACCCTATTGTTCCGCGGCGATCCGGCAGAGTTGAAGCGCAGGAGGAATAACCTGAGCATCCGTATGAATATCCTGGATAAAGGCGATAAAAGCTCACCCTGGTATGCCTATACCAAGGCCACATTATACTTTCACTGGGCAGCTATTAATATCCGGTTTAATGATATGACGGCGGCAGCTAATCTGTTCCGTAAATCATACAACAATCTGAAAGAGAATCAGGGGCGTTTTCCCAATTTCAAACAGAATAATATATTGCTGGGTGTAGCAGAGGGCATGATCGGTACCATACCGAATAACTATCGCTGGATGGTAAACCTGCTGGGGTTTAAAGGCTCTGTAAAAAGCGGAAATACCCGGATTGCCAACTATCTGAATGACAATAGCACAGACCTGCTTAAAGAAGAGACGATTGTTTATTACTGTTATTTCAAATCTATATTATTCAGTGAGCCGGGCATGGCTTTCGAGTACCTAGATGCCAACAAAATTGATGTCCGCAATAACCAGTTACTTGCCTTTACCAAAGCCAATATTGCATTAAACAATAACCGCTCCAAAGTGGCGATGAATGTGCTGAACAATATGAATAAAGGCAGCAGCTATATGGAGGTGCCGGCCTTCCAGTTCGAGCTGGGACAGGCAGCTTTATTCAGCCTGGATGATGATTGCATTATTTACTTCAGCAGGTTTCTGAATACAACGAAGAATAATTATTTTATAAAGGAGGCTTATCAGAAAATGAGCCAGTATTACTGGGTTACAGGCAATAAAGCTAAGGCAGATGAATATAAACGTTATTGTCTGCAGTACGGCACGGCCATCACGGATGGGGATAAGCAGGCCCTGCGCTATGCAAAAAACCCGGACTACCCCAATGCTACTTTATTGAAAATACACTTTCTCTGCGATGGGGGTAATTACCTGAGTGCCAGCCAGGTGATTAAGAATTATGACAAGGCTGATTTCAGTAACATTGCCGATCAGCTGGAGTTTACCTACCGCAATGCACAGATCTACCATGCCCTGGGGCAGCAGCAGCTGGCTATTGCCTATTTCCAGGAAACCATACAAATGGGCAGTGAACGCTCTGAGCACTATGCTGCAAGAGCCGCGCTGGAACTGGGTAATATTTATGAAGATATGGGCCAGAGTGCACTGGCTATAAAAAGGTATAACGAGTGTATCGACATGAAAAATCATGATTATGAAAACTCGCTGGAACAGAAAGCCAAAGCGGCCCTGAACCGTTTAAAATAACCCGGACAACACGGACAACATAGGGATAATAAAAATTGCGTGCATCGATGATATCAATGCACGCAATTTTTTATAAATAAATGTATGAGATCAGATTAATACAGATCGCAGGTCTCCGTTGTAATGATGCCCATTTCGGTAGTCACACGGGAAGCGGCCTTACATTTTGAAGCAGCACCACTGCCATTATCTTTAATAGAATATTCTTTTACAGTAGGCTCTGGCAATCCAGGCTTACCGGAATAAGAGATTTCACAACGACAGGTATAATCTTTAATGCAGGAGATAAAACCCAGGCTCAGCAGACCGATACCACAGACAGAGAAGGCAGCACGCAGTAAATGTTTATTCATCATGGCGATTGTTCAAATTTTCTCAAAGATAATATGCGAAATGCAGAAATCAAAATGCATTTATATGCTATTTTCGTACCCATGTACCTTTTCTTCGCCTCCATATCCGGAAAGCAGTTATAAAGAACCCGTATTATCAGCAATTACTATCAGATATTAGAAGTGCCGCCGCAGGCCGATACCGATACGATCAAAAAATCGTTTCGCAGGCTGGCGCACCAGTTTCATCCGGATAAGAATGCGGATAATGCTTTTGCTCATACGCATTTCAGCCTGATCAAGGAAGCCTATGAAGTGCTGACGGATGCCGTAAAAAGGAAGGAATATGATAAAGAATTATGGCTGCTGCAGCAGAATACAATCCGGTATACCCAGGCGATTACCCCGGAACTGATCCTGGACCGGGTACATCATGTGGCGGATGCTATTGTGTACAGGAAATCACATCATGTAATAGAAAATCACCTTACCGACTATCTCTGTTCCTTGCTGAATGACCATAACATTGCGGTGTTTCAGCAGAAAGCCGGCGAACAGCAATATACACAATGCTGTGCCGATGTGCTGGCCTTATGCACCGTGCTGCCAGAGCACCAGTGCAGGATGGTTACTGACCGGTTGGCTGCTTTATGCGCGCAGCAGGAAACGCAGCTGGAGCGCATACAAGCTTACCTCGATAGCCGTAAACATACGGATCGTTATCAGAAAAACATAGTCTGGATTATACT
This sequence comes from Edaphocola aurantiacus, assembly GCF_019797745.1. Taxonomy (GTDB): domain Bacteria; phylum Bacteroidota; class Bacteroidia; order Chitinophagales; family Chitinophagaceae; genus Edaphocola; species Edaphocola aurantiacus. Next base: position 47,005 of record NZ_VOSI01000001.1, read on the forward strand.
GGCGATTGCCATACTGTTATGTATTGCGATGTACTGGTACAGCCGTAAGGTGTAGTTACAGATCCATACGGATGCGGTAATGCTTGGGCAGGTAATTGTTCATACGGTTAGGCATCCATTTACCCCAGCCCAGCCCTACTCCTTCGTATGTAGCCACATGCCAGCCCTTGTATCCGTCACCGGTGCGTACCGATTCTTTCTTGAGGTAATGCAGCGCCTCATCACGGCTTAAGGCAATACGGGAGACACCTTCGGCAAGATGCACACTCAGTGCCAGGTCATGCTCCGGCACCAGTTCTTTGAGCATAGTACCCATTGCCGTGCCTGCTTTTTTAATATAAAATGCCCCACGCATAGATTCAACATAAGCCTTGTGTTCGGGATGCACCGCGTAGATCATATCCTGGTGCTGGAAGAGCTCGATATCTGTATTGAAATAAGCCTGCATCTGCTGCTGTAATACAGCATCCTGCTTCGCTTTGGTTTTCTGCTTAGTACTGCTCTGGTAAAGGCTATCCGTAACCAGCCCGTCATTCTTGCGCAGTACAGCCAGGAAGAAGCCCTCCCCTTTGGCCTTCCAGGGATAGAAGCGGTAACCCCAGGCTTTATGCTGCGGTGACTGCGTTTCTGTTACACCCCATTCTGCATCGCAATCTACGCGCAAGGCTGTCATATTCATTTCTGTAATGAGCCAGTCTACAATGCGCTCATTTTCTGCAACAGAATAAGAGCAGGTTGCATATATAAGTACCCCGTCTTTCTTTAATGCAGGTAAGGCATCGGCCAGGATGCGCTGCTGACGCTCAGAGCAAAGCTGTACATTACTTTCACTCCACTCATCAATAGCCTGTTCATCTTTCCGCCACAACCCGGAACCACTACAGGGTGCATCTACCAGCATTGCATCAAAGAATCCAGTAGCCCTGCCAAAATCTTTAGGATCATTATTGGTCACCCAGGTATTCATCTGCCCCCAGCGCGTCATATTCTCTACCAGTATAGATGCACGGGTTTGTATCACTTCATTCGACACCAGCAGATCATCTGCCCGGAGCAAAGCGGCCAGGAGTGTGCTTTTACCGCCCGGTGCCGCACAAAGATCTAACACTTTAAGCGGTTGGCTACGCGATACATGTTGCTGAAAAGCCTGCTCTACAAACATGGAAGAGGCTTCCTGCACGTAGTACGCCCCGCCATGAAACAAAGGGTCCAGCGTAAAAGAGGGTCTTTCCGGAAGATAAAGTCCGTTAGCACTCCAGGGCACCTGTTGTGCTGCTGAAAATGCTGATGAAGGCTTCAGTGGATTGAGGCGTACCGATACCGGCGGTGCCTGCTGATGGGCCATTACATAAGCATCCTCATTCCAGTCAGGAGCAGTATCAAAAACATGTTGCGGTAGTGATGTCATAAAATTCCGGGCAATTCATTAAAAGCAAACATTGCATGGCAAAACCATGCAATGTCCACAAAAATACGATTTAGACGGAAAATGACCGAAGCTTATACAAACAATTGCTGTCCGGGTGCCTCTTTGGCCTGCAGGCGTACCTCGTTGACCCACAGATGGGCTTTACGCGTAGGCTCCGGTATGCGATAACCCCGGAGACTATTACTGATAAGCTGTACGCTTTGCTCCATACTGATATGATGTCCCGGAGAAACAAATACCGGCTTACAGTTGCGCTTGGTGCGCAGTACTACGCCTATCTGCTCTCCCTGGTGCCAGAGCGGGCGCTGCGACAGCGGTTCATTGGCCGGTTCTTCAAACGTACCGGTGAGTCTGCTTTTGCCACAGCCCAGTGTGGGCACTCCGGCCACCAGGCCAAAGTGTGTGGCAATACCTAAACGACGTGGATGAGCAATCCCCTGCCCGTCCAGTACCAGCACATCGGGTTTGAGGTCTAGCTGCTGCCAGGCTTTCAGCAAAGAAGGCACCTCACGGAAAGCCAGTAAGCCCGATATGTATGGGAATGTTGCCTCCTCTACCACTGCAACACGCGAAACAACCTGCATCTCAGGATAAGACAACACCACGATCCCGGCATAAACGGTTGTTTCAAAACGGTTGAAAGAGATATCTGCACCACCAATATATTTAATGTCCCCTTCATAAGGACTCAGGTCGATCTGACTGCGCAGTTGTTTTTGCAGCTCCACGGCCTCGGAAGGGCTCATGCGGTCATATAAAGAAGTATGTTCCATAGCTATAATGTAATTTAAGATAAACAGATCTGATCTTTTATGCCGATCTCTTCCAGGAAATAGGCATCATGCGACACTACAATCAGCGTTCCCTTATATTCATTCAGCGCTGCTGTAAGTATGGCCATGTTCTGAATATCAAGGTTATTGGTAGGTTCATCCAGTACAATAATATCCGGCGTCTGCTGTTGTATGGTCAGGCAGCAGAGCAGCATACGCATCTGTTCTCCCCCGCTTAATACTGCACAAGATTTATGCCAATCCTCCGGGTCAAAGAGAAAACGTTTCAACCGGTTCTTGATTTCATGCTCCTGCAGTCCGGTACGATTATATTGCTGTGCCAGTTCATAAAGACTATCACTGGTTTGTACCAGGCTATACTCCTGGTCTATATAGAGCATGGTATGCGCTGCACGGTACAGCATGCCCTGCTGTGGCTCCAGCGTACCCATAATCATCCGTAACAATGTAGTTTTGCCAGAACCATTCGCACCCGCAATAGCCGTACGGGAACCGCTGACAATGGTAAAGGATAAAGGCTCCTTCCATAAAGGTTGGTCACCAAAACTATGATTGATCTCACCTGCTTTTAATAATATCTTACCCTGATGCAAATCGGTGGTGGCAAAGCCAATGCGCATCTGATCAGGATCGGGCAGATCATTGCGCAGTTCCTGCATATCCTGGCGTATAGACTGCACTTTGTCCGCATGTACATCGCCCATCTTTGCAGTACTCTTCTGTGCACTGTTGCGCAGGGTGTTCATCATAATGGTAGGCACTCCCGCTTTTTCCTGCTTTCGTTTACCCCGTGCATCCAGCTTCTGCCTTCTTTCTGCCGCCTGGCGTTCTATCTCTTTTGCCTTACGCAATTCTTTTTCTTTATGATGCACTGCTTGCTGCAGCGCTTCGAGGCCGGTTTGTTTTTGTATTTTATATTCTTCATAATTGCCACCATACAGGCTTATCCCTTTAGGACTCAGTTCTGCAACCGTATCCAGCAGGTTGAGCAAGGTACGGTCATGGCTTACCACCAGCAACGTATGACGGGTATTACGGATGTACTCATATAGCAGATTGCGACTTTCCTGATCCAGGTGGTTACTGGGCTCATCCATCAGCACAAAGGAGGCTTCATGTACGACAATACCGGCCAGGAAGACCTTCGTCTTCTGCCCGCCGCTCAGTTGTGACATAGGCGTATCCAGGCTAAATGCACCCAGCCCCCACTGCTCCAGCGCAGCGGTACATCGCTCTTCTATAGCCCAGTCATCCTGCAGCAGATCAAGGTTTCGCTCACTCATATCTCCGGCCAGTATGCTATGCAAGGCTGCAATACGATCGGCCACGCCCAGTGCCCGGGCTATGTTCAGCTCATTAAACTGACCATATACCTGTGGCACATAATAAGGCTGCTCCTGTAACTGTATGCTACCGGCCTGTGATTGCAGTCTGCCCGCAATCAATTGCAATAAGGTGGATTTGCCCACGCCGTTATTACCGACAAGGGCCACTTTCTGCTGTGTGCTGATGCTCATACTGAGCTCATCAAATAATATAGTTTTATCGGAATGCGCGTAAGTAAGTTGTTGTATAACCAACATATCTTTTCGTTTGAATGTGAACAATAGCCAGACTCCCGGCGGAAGCCGGCATTCGATATTGTAACCATAAGAAAAGATAAATTCTACATGTGTATCTGCGCTTGAAGAATAGCAAAGGTACGAATTACGGGCTAAGTCAAAAGTTAAAAAAGTTGGAGGGTATCGCTTCGCGATACCCTCCAACTGCACATGCTTGCATTATTGTTTTACTATTGTTTTATGTTGCAATTTGCCTGATCCGTTATCGATCGTCAGCATATAGTGGCCGCGCGTAAGACCCGGCGCCAGCTGCTGCAGGCGATTATTAATCTCTGCTGCCGCGCCGCGCATATCCGCTATTGATTGTCCCAGTACATTGGTTATGGTCAGGGTCCATATTCCGGTTTGTCCTGCATCCGGAACGTCAAAGTGAAGGACATCTGTAAATGGATTAGGATAAACACGCACATCAGTTCCCTGAGCGCCATTCAGCACTGTAGTTTGTTTCCAGGCCATAGGACTCATCCAGGGATGCCCTTTATGTACCAGGCTGAAATTGCCCATCTCATCTTCCTGCACAAAAGCAGTATACAGGTAATCACCGGTACTGTTCTTGCTGAGTGCCACCAGAGGCTTGCCGCTTGTAGGGGCGCTGCTATTAGGAACCTCAAGGTAGTCATTCATGGATACCAGTCCGCCTAAATCATTGATCTGACAGGCCACATAATCTTTCGGACCACCGGCAAAGCCAACAAAATACTGGCTACCCATAGGATGATAGGCTACAGAAGGATTGATTCCGGGAGTAAATCGAGGAGCAGGTCCGCCGATTATGCCGTTATTGACCGTCCAGCTGGGATCGGTAGGTAAACTCACCAGGTCTTTGTATGTACGCACATATACCCTATTATCCGTGCGTTCATTCCACGTATAGCTCCAGCCTGGTGCTGCAGATACATCCGGTGCATCCAGCACCAGGTGCGCTTCATCTACAATACCCGAAATGCCCGAGGGTTCTATATTGAGATCGGTAAGCCCGGAAAAAGATCCCGACATCAGGTCATTAAAAGTGGTCATGCCTTCTATAAAAGTGGCTTCTGACAATCCAAGATCAGTATCTCCTTCATATACCTCTTCACAGGAAGCACGAATCACCCTGCTGAGGTAGGCAAAATGCAGGTATTCTGTACCGCTGCCCGGGTCTTTACGGAAAGCGACATCGGCCAGGTTTCCTTTGGTGGAGATAATATTGGTTGGCCCTACGGTAAGGGTTCCCGTATTGAAGTTAAATGCTTTGGAAAACAAGGCAGTATTATTATGCCCCCATACCACAACCGCTTTAGTGGCATCGTGGTTTATATCAATACTAATGCGATCAAAGAAGGAACAACCGGTGGAGAGTGCTACCGGCGGGCCTGTAGGCGTAAGGGAGCTCGGATGCACCCAATGGTACATCTGGTAATAATATTGTGCATATGGCCGGCATTCGTCCAGAGAATCACCGCCGCAGGGCATAGCATATACAACCATAACATTCTCCTGACAATTGCCATGCATGGCTACTGCAGAGATATTGGCCGCATTGGGCATTGCCACCGCCAGGAGGCCGATATAGCTGCCTGCAGGCTCTATCAGTCCGAGCGAAAAGCCGCCACCATCGGCAGCACTGGCACCGGAAGGGGTCACATACATATCATGCGACCAGGAAGCTACAGAAGCCGTGCCGCTCATGTAAGGCGGTGCGTATAGCAATGTAGTGAAAACGGAGGAGGTAAAGAGGTATTTGATATTATTATCCAGGTAGTACATAGGCCCCAGTGGCGGAGCAGGAAAGGTCGTTTCGGTAGAGGTGGAACTGTTGAATACCTGTGCGTGTGCGGAGTGTTGCAGCATCATACTGCACATCAGAAGTGCATAACTACATATGCGGGCATAGTAGGTTTTCAGGGTGCCGGCGGCTACCCTGCGATGGGATGGGTGTGTCATAAACATAGTGTTTAAGGTGATTGATAAGGATTGAAGTATGCATAATCTTTATTAAACAGGTGTAGTAGCCGGAAAATATATGGTGTTGGTTTGTATCCGGACCGGTGAAACAATTCATTATTCACAAATATATGATAAATAAAAAATTAATACAATAGCACTATATGATTACACATATACCTCAATTTTCATTAGAAAAATTTACTTTTGTGCCCATCCTTTACGGCTATCCAATTCAATAAACAGACAGATGTATACGCAATCGAAAGTCAATACCGGAACCCGCATCGGGTCTATGCTTTTAGACCATTTTATCATGAGTGCGGCTGCTATGATCCTTACCCTGCCGGCTGTGTTTATGAATTTCTTTTCGGCCTTTAATGCTGCCCATCCCACACCAGGATTTGGTATTTCCGGCCCTTCATTTTACCTTTCCCTTATCGGCTTTGCCCTCTACCTTTGTAAAGATGTGTTTCAGGGAAGGAGTCCGGGTAAAAGAATAACCAAGCTGCAGATTGTACACTATAAAACCGGTGCGATTGCCAGTCCTCTGAGGACGGTTGTGCGCAACCTGTTTTGCATCATCTGGCCTGTAGAAGTGATCATCACTTTAATCAACCCGGGCCGAAGACTCGGTGATCTTGTTGCCGGAACCAGGGTGGTTAATTACGATCCGGCACAGCATCCCAAATCCAGAACGAAACTGTCTCAATTACTTATCTCTCTGTTACTGGCATATGGATTTATGCTGGCTATTGCTATGCCTTTCCGCACATTTATGAGCAATATCGGAAAAGCTCCTTATATCGAGCAGAGCTATAATGAACAAACCAGCAAAGCACTGGAAGCAGTGTTTACCGATAGTCTGGGCGACCGGATGAGCACAACGGTACGCATTTACGACAAAACTACGGGCAGTAACCTGAAGTATATTTATATTGTGCATAAGCTCAAACAAAATGAGCTTGAAGATGATGAACGCCTGCAGCAGCTCCGTGCGGTTACACATACTTTACTGAATACAGTGTATCCGGATAAAACATTTACCGGACAGGAAATGTTTCTGTATAAAGACAATTATTCTATGAAGAGTATAGCACAAAACATAGGCAATAACAGTAATTAAGATACCCTCAATTACCAAACAATATTTCAATAAACATATAATGACCGAAGCGCAAAGAATACACATCAAAGAAGAGAATATAGCCCGCATCCGTGACAAAGGTTATCGTTTTATAGAATGGCTGCCGGTGATGGAAGCACCTGCCATGCGTTCCCTGAGCGATATCAAAGGCAGAATGTCGGTGATGAATGCCCTGATCAATATCTCGTTCGAAGCACCGGTAAAAATCATTAAGGACTGGATCAGTCAATCGGGTCTGGATGCTCATTTGTCGGAATGGGAAAAAGCTGTGCTGGAAAAGAAAGAAGAAGAACTGAGCAATGTGGAGTTCAATACCCTGCGCTGGTACCTGGAAGGTTTATGGGCGCTGATGTGGGCTACACAGATGATCGACAGTCTGGAGGAAAAGGAATGGTGCGGTGATGAAATGGCTACCCTGCTGCCTAACCTGGAAGAAGGAGAAACCAATCAGAAGATAGAGGCCTTGTCAGCATTAAGAACGGAAGCCGAACTGTATACCATGCTGGATTATTACTATCGTATACACTGGTACTGTGTAGATGAGCGCATTAAAGAAAACGAGGCACCGGTGAATGAAGGTCTTGTCTACGAACGCCGCAAGGCGCTGGAATGGCTGATGAATAAGGATGTGGACTGGGATCATGTGGAGATGGGAACGTAGATAAGCCAGAAATGTGACTTACGCCCTTCAAGAGATCAAGTTTTTTTTGCCAATATAAAAAGAATAAAGCCGCGCTGCCATAGGCAGCGCGGCTTTATTCTTTTGGTAAATAATATCTTCCTAAAAGATCACCATTGTTGCATTAGCCGACAAGGATGCCTGTGCCCAGCTGAGGGTAATAAAACCATTTGGTACCGGACATGCAGGTGCCGGCGTACCTAAACTGTTCGTATTCGGAAACGTAATACCAGATACTAATTGTCTGTAGGTACCATTTACATCCAGAAACTCCATTTTCAGCGATTCCAGATCCTGGCCAATAGAGTTGATAGTTGTCGTACCGGGTGCCGCCATCACATCTCCGTACCAGGATACGCCGCAACGGAACGTACAGCCGGTCAGGTTAATAATCGTCAGGGTATTGGCCTTTGCCGTTACAAAAGCGCCGCAGGAAACTATTGCAGCCATTAAAAACTTTTTCATAAATTAAATTCAGAAGGGTTAAAATGATAGCCAAATATACAACAATTCACCTAAAAGTGATTTAAAGATTCTGTATACATGTATTTCCCAAAAAAGTGTTCTCAAATCCTCGGGTGAATGTAATTTTTCATTTCTTTTTCATTATCTTAACATTTTATCATAAAATACAATTTACTACTATGCATCATTATGGTATGAAACATATCCTACTCTCAGGGCTTTGCCTGTCTGCAGCAGCCTTGTTCCCTGCCCACGCTCAGAAAAAGCTGCTCAATTCCGGAGAATTGATCAATAGCGGTGTTACTGCGTACGAAGAAGGTGAGTATAAAAAAGCTATTGCGGCATTTGAACAGATCCAGGAAGGTGATACCAATTACTATGCTGCACAATATGAACTGGCACTCTCTTACCTGGTCGACAGCCAGTATGAAAAGTCAATAGCCTTAAATAAACAATTACTGAAATCTTACCCGCAGGAAGAGCGGCAGATTTTGCTCAATATTGGTGTAGGTTACTCGAACCTGGGTAATAAAGAAAAAGCGATTGCTTATTTCGACTCTACACATGTGCGCTACCCGAACGATCACAGACCTTTTTATGAAAAAGGGGTTGTATACATTCAGAACAAGGAATACGACAAAGCTATAGAGCAACTACAGACAGCCTTGCTCTATAATCCTATGCATCCGAAATCGCATCGCCTGCTGGGTACGATTTACGCCCTGCAGGGTCGCTTAACCGAAGCCATGATCGCGATGCAAGGTGCATTATCAAGTACCGGAGATGTGGACGAGGCTCGCTCCCCTATCCTGATACTGGGAACTATTGCCTCAATGAAGGATGATGCCGCAGGATATTACCGTGACAAAAAACCGGCATACCGCCACGAATTATTTGATGAGATTGACGAACTGATCTCTTCCAAACTTGCACTGGGCAAAGACTTCAAAGTATCTGGCAAAATAGATGATGCGATTATCCGCCAGATGCAGGTGATCTTTGAGAAACTGCAATATGATGAGCAGGATAATAACTTCGTGATGCAATACTATGTACCCTTTCTGCTGAATATCCGCGAGAAGGGCCTTTTTGATGATTATATGCTGTTCCTGTTTTCTGGTTATGGCATTGCATCTGTAGACAAACATGTTGACGGTAAGCGAGGCAAACAAAAGCTGGCATCTATTACTGATATAATAGATCCCTATCGCAGAATGATCCTGGGTACACGCGAACTGAACTACAAAAAACGTACGCTGGACAAGGTAAATTACCTGCTCATCGATGGCATGTTCGTAGAAGGCAAACCTGCCGACATTATGTTTACCAAATTAAAAGAAGGACATATGAAGGCCTATGAAGGCCATATGCTGCGTGCAGAAGGAAAATTCAATGCCAATACAAAAAAAGAAGGCCTCTGGAAATATTACCATCCGAATGGCCAATTGCGCATGGAGGAAACATATACAGACGGAAATGCCAAAAATGGTCAGTTCGTACAGTACTATACCAACGGTAATATGGAGTATAGTATTAACTACGACAAAAATCATTCATTCCATGACCGGACCGATTACTGGTACAACGGCCAGGTGGCCTCTACCCAGGTAAAAGATAAGGACGGGAATTTTAAAGTAACCTACCTGCATCCGAATGGAAGGGAACACTATACTATGGTTTATGATAAATCTGATGCGGATAAAGCTATAGACGGATCATACAAGGTATATTTCTCCAATGGCAAACTGGAGAAAGAATACTCCATCAGAAACAATAAACTGGACGGTATCTATAAAGAGTATTATGAAAACGGTAAGTTGAAACTCGATGCACAGTATGTACTCGGGAAGTTGAACGGAACGTATAAAAAGTTTTTCAAAAGCGGGCATCCGGATATGGTGTACGAATACACTAATGGTGAACGCGATGGTCTGTGCCAGGATTTCTACGATGAAAAAGAAAGCTATTTTACCCAGCAGTATAAAAACGGCGTACCTCATGGATTGCTGGAGCGCTACAATAAAAACAAGGTAAAATATGCAACGGTTAATTTTGATAACGGTTCACCCGTTGCTGCTGAATACAAAAACCTTGAAGGAAAGGTAGTCTATACAGCTGCGGATAAGAATGGCCTTACCTTACTGGAAGCCTACAATGAATATGGTGTTAAAATAAAATCGACACCACTGAACAAGAAGGGGCAGAATCATGGATTAATGAAGACATACCAGGAATTTGGTGGCATAGAATCAGAGATCCCGTATACCAATGGTGTTATAGACGGAACGAGTAAATATTATCATTCGACCGGGGCACTGGCTTATGAGAAGACTACCGTTAATGGAGTAGACGAAGGTCCCTATACCTCTTATTCAGATGCCTCAAAACTATCCCGCCAGGGTTATCTGCATGAAAATGAATTACAGGACGGGCTTCAAAACTATTTTTCAAACGGTAAAGTATCGAAAAGCAATTTCTTCAATGCCGGAGAACGCTCCGGTCCGGAGGTATCGTATTTCTATAATGAAAAAATTGATTTCATACAGTATTACGACAAGGACATGCTGCTGGGTGTAACCCAATACGACACCAGCGGCAAATCGGCTGCCAGAATAGATTTCCCGAAAGGACAAGGTGTTTATGTGCTTCGCTTCCCAAGCGGAAATACGCGCATCACGGTGCCGGTTAAGTATGGCAGCTTTAATGGCCAATACCTGAAATACCTGGATAATAAAACAGTAATCGAGCGCAGCAATTTTGAACAGGGGCAACTAGAGGGCTTATCAGAAAGATATCACCCCAATGGTAAACCATGGATTACTGCAATCTACCACAAAGGTGATCTGAACGGCACTTTAAAGAGATATGATGTTGCCGGAAATCTGATAGAAACAAACGAATATATAGATGATGAACAGAGCGGCCCGACTAAAGTTTATTGCGGAGAGCAATTGCGCTACCTCTTCAATACAGCGAATGGTGAGCGACATGGCGAATCGATTATTTTCGGAGAACAGGGTAAAATAGCAGGCTTGCTATACTATGACCGCGGCTTGCTTATCGGTTATGCTTATCTGAACAAGGATAATACAAAAGCACCCATGATTCCGATTACAAATGGTACGGCTATTGTAAAAACGTTTTATGCAGACGGAACTAAAGCAATGGAATTTAACTGGGCTAACAATTTGTATGAAGGTGTACAGAAACTTTATTTCAGTAATGGAAAACTTGCCGAAGAAAGAACCTTCAAAAAAGGAATGTGCGACGGCCTGTACAACAGATGGAATGAAGACGGTTCGAAACTCGAAGAATCATTCTACAAAGATGATATGCTGCAGGGAATGAGAAAGGAATACGATAAGAAAGGCAATCTTTTATGTACCACTAATTTCATCGATGGTCTGCAGCACGGCAAAATGCAGATCACAGATGGTACAGGTAAGATGAAAGAAGTGCTTTACTATTACGGCCTGGCCGTACAATAATTTTTATGGAATATAAGCCCTGGCTAGTCATTACATCAGCCAGCCAAGGCAAAACAATACACATATGAAACAAATACTGATCCTTTTACTATGCGCTGTAAGCAGTAACCTTTCTGCACAATCGACAGAAGAGCTGTTTCAGAAATATAATGGAGAGATAGGGGTTTACACAAAAGACTATCATCATGTAAACATATATTATGAAAAAGGTGCGCTAAAAGCCAGCATGGATGTGGAGCAAGAGATTATGCTGATTGATGAAACACGGGCAGCCGCGCTTTCGGTAGAAACAGTACATGACAGCTACTTCTCTACATTAGACAAGCTTGAAGCGGCTACTCTTATACCCACTGCAAAAGGATTTAAAAGCATCCCTACGACCAATATTAAAACAAGCCCCGGCACCTCGGGACATGTATTTTACGATGATACCAAGGAAAAGGAAATTTACTATAACAACCTCTCCAAGGGTAATAGAACCTCTTTAAAATATACACAGCACTTCCGCGACATCTTCCTGATGTCTAAAGTGTTTCTGCAGAACTACCTGCCTACTGAGCACGAGGTAGTCTCTGTTACCTTCCCCAAAAGTGTAAAGATCTCTGAGATCTTTAAGGGCACAGAAGCGCCATGGCTGCAAAAAACAGTAAAAGAAAACAAGCAAACGATCACTATAACCTGGGAGGGCAGACAGGTACCTAAAGCAAAGTTTTACGCTGATGCCCCAGCGGTGTACTATTACCTGCCGCATGTATTCTTCCTGGTGCAGGAGTATACGGCATCCAATAGCGACAAGCCTGTAAAGGTATTGAGCAATGCTGACGATCTGGGTCGCTTTCTGTTTGACAAAGTAAAAAACATAAACAAGACTACAGGCACCGATCTTAAGGCCAAGGTAAAAGAACTGACTACAGGCATTTCCAATGACAAAGACAAGGCCAGGGCTATATTTGAATGGGTACAGGAGCACATCCGGTATATCGCGTTTGAAGACAGCTTAGGCGGATTTGTGCCCAGGGAAGCCGATGTCGTATTCCAGCGCAAGTTTGGCGACTGTAAAGACAAGTCCAGCCTGCTGGTGATGATGTGCCGCGAAGCCGGGCTGGATGCGCGTTATGTCTGGATCGGCACAAGAGACCTGCCCTACTCGCTCAAACAAACTCCAATGCCCGGTGCATTTAATCATATGATCGGTGCGGTGAAGATTGAAGGCCAATGGGTGTTCCTGGATGCAACGGACAATGTTACCCCATACGGAAGTGTACCCTATTCATTGCAGGGCAAAGATGCTTTTATTGCTCATGATGGTACAGATTACGAGATCGTAACCATACCGGTGAAGAATGCTTCGGGAGGCATTATCCGCGACAGCAGTTATGTGCGTATCGAGAATAATATGCTGACTGGTGTAGTGCATTCAGACTTCAAAGGCTATGCTGCCTGGGAAGTACAGCAACACCTGATGTACATGAGCGAAAAAGACAAAGAGAAAGTCTTTTCGGCCATTACCTCAAGAGGCAATAATAAGTACGCTCAAAAATCATTTGACTATGTGCTGGAAAAAGACAAACAGAAGTCTCTGCACATTAATGCTTCTTTTGAATTGAAGGATTATATCAAAAGCGTTGGTGATGATTATTATATCAATATGCACCTGCTCAAGCCTTTTGTAGACGGAAAGATTGAAACCCAGACACGCAAGGCTCCGGTGAATTTTGATTTCAATCAAACACTGCAATACACGGTTGTGCTGGAGATCCCGAAGGGATACAAAGTATCTTACGTACCCGAAAATGAGGAGCACAATTTCAAAGGCTTGGGTGCCTATCGTGTCAGTTACCAGCAAAATGGAACATTGCTGACCCTGAAAAGTGAATTCACCTTCGAGAAACTGATGATTGAAGAAAGCCAGTTTAAGGAATATAATCTTATGATTGCCGCTTTGCAAAAAGCATATAAAGAAACTATAGAACTCAGTAAAATCAAATAAAACAAAAAACACATCTGAATATGAGGAAGATACTGCTGCACTGCGCATCCGCATTCCTGTTGTTACCGGCCTTTAGCTATGCTCAGTTATCGTGGACCGAAAAGCCTCCCATGCATGAGGTACCTAAAGAATTTGCACAAGAATCGCTGATTTTTATGGAAGATGCCCGGGAACTGAATTACAAATTTGACAGTAAAACCAAAGATTTCTTTCTGTACCGGACTATTCACCGTATCGTCAAACTACAGGACGAGAAAGGCTTAGAGGCTTTTAATAAAATGGTGATAGGACCATCGCGCTCGGGAGAGATTGTGGATCTTAAAGCCCGCACGATCAAGGCAAATGGGAAGGTTTATGAAATAAAAAAATCAGACACCAAGACATCTAAGGATGAATATGGCAATACCCAATACCACGTTGCTTTTGAAAATGTAGCGGTGGGCGATGAGATTGAATTCATCTACGAAGAAAAACGCGCCGTCAACTCGTTTGGCTCAGAACTGTTTCAGTTCGGTATACCGACCGTTTCCTCATCTTTTGTCCTGTCCACGCCCGACCATATTAAGTTTGACTGTAAAGGCTATAACGGCTTCCCTACCCCAGTCTTCAAGGAAGATGAGCAGGGGAAAACGGCTACATACAAGGCTTCATTCGCCAAGATTGATGCGCTTAAGGATGAAAAATATGCCGATCCTGATCCTAATGCCAAACGGATTGACTACAAAATAAGCTATATCAATGACGGGCAAAGGGCGAACACCTGGGCCGATTTAGCAAAAGGAATCTACACCCAATTGTACACTCCTACCGAGAAGGAGCAAAAGGCCCTGGAAAAATATATCAAATCGCTGAACATTACGGTTGATATGCCCGTAGACCAACGCATTATTAAGCTGGAGAAAGTGATCAAAGAACAGTTTGTCGTTAACGAAGAGCTGACTGATGAGGCTTATGAGCGGCTTGATTATATGATTGAGAAAAAGACGACTACAGAGCGTGGCATCGTTAAATTGTTTGCCAATGCATTTGACCTGCTGCAGGTAAAGCATGAGGCGGGCATTACCGCCAATCGGTTCAAATATGAACTGGATGAAGAAATGGAGCTGTGGAACTACCTGGATATATACATCTTCCACTTTCCGGAAACCAAAAAATTCCTGTTACCTACTGCCACCACTATGCGCTACCCTGCACTAGGTGCGTATGTAGAGGGCAATAAAGCCTTGTTCTGTAAGCGGGTATCTCTGGGTGGTGTTACCTCTTCGGTGCAGGTATTCAGAGAGGTCCCCTGCTCTAAAATAGAGGATAATATTACTGCTCTGGTGGCTACCGTTAACTTTAATGAGCAAGACCTCTCTCCGCAGATCAAGATGTCCCATTCCTTTACAGGTGCCTCATCTATAGGAATGAGGGAAAATGTAACCCTGGTACCTAAAGAGAAAGAAAAAGAACTGGTAAAGGCGCTGATGTTTGTTGCGGATGAAGAGAGTGATATATTAAGCTACCAGTTCAACAATAAAGGGCTGGAACACTATACAGACAATAAGCCTGTGGAGATTGTAGCAGAGATCAAGGCCGATAAACTTATCGAAAAAGCGGGCAGTAAATACCTGTTTAAGCTAGGCGATATTATAGGTCCGCAAATGGAAATGTACCGGGAGGAGAAACGTATTCTGCCGATTTCGATCGCATACCCGCATGTACTGAAACGGGAGATCATTGTGCATGTACCACAGGGCTACAAAGTCTCCAATCCCAATGCGGCAGACTTTAAAGTTACCTATGGTCAGCAAAAATATGGCTTCATCTCCTCGCACAGCATGAAAGGTAATGTACTGACCGTAGTGATCGAAGAATTCTATGCGCAACCGCGTTATGATGCAGCTGAGGTAGAAGATTTCCGTAAAGTGATCAATGCTTCTGCGGACTTCAACAAAGTAACACTGGTCCTGGAAAAGATTTAGGATTATATTTCATTGATATAACAATAAAGCCCTTCCGATCGGAAGGGCTTTATTGTTTATAATGTATCAGGATTAAGCTAAAGTGATGCTATCATCCAGGTATACGTCCTGGATTGCATTCAGCAGCTCAACGCCTACTTTCATATCTTTCTGGAATGCTTTACGGCCAGAGATCAGACCCATACCACCGGCACGTTTGTTGATCACTGCTGTAGTTACTGCTTCAGCCAGGTCAGATGCACCTTTAGACTCACCACCGGAGTTGATCAGGCCTGCACGACCCATGTAGCAGTTAGCCACCTGGTAACGAGCCAGATCGATCGGATGATCTGTAGTCAGTTTGCTGTAAACATCTTTATGTGTTTTACCCACTTTAATCGCGTTGTAACCGCCGTTCAGTGTAGGTAATTTTTGTTTGATGATATCTGCCTGAATGGTAACACCCAGGTGGTTAGCCTGTGCTGTTAAATCCGCTGCAGTGTGGTAATCAACGCCATCTACTTTGAATGCGTTGTTACGCAGGTAGCACCACAGTACTGTAGCCATACCCAGAGAGTGTGCATATTCAAATGCTTTAGCCACTTCTACGATCTGACGATTGCTCTCAGGAGAACCGAAATAGATAGTAGCACCAACCGCTACAGCACCCATTTCCCATGCGTTCTTGATAGAACCGAACATGATCTGATCAAAGTTATCAGGGTAAGAAAGGAATTCGTTGTGGTTGATCTTAACGATAAACGGAATTTTGTGCGCGTACTTACGGGCAACAGAACCCAGTACACCATATGTAGAAGCAACAGCGTTACAACCACCTTCGATAGCCAGTTTCACGATGTTTTCAGAATCAAAATAGATTGGGTTTGGTGCGAAAGATGCACCAGCGCTATGCTCAATACCTTGATCCACAGGCAGGATAGATACATATCCGGTATCTGCCAGACGGCCGTTACCTAAGATAGTTTGCAGGCTGCGTAAAGTCTGTACATTACGGTTAGACGGCATCCAGATATCCTCTACATGTGATGGTGATGGAGCGTGTAACATAGACTTATCAATAGTCTTACACTCGTGATTCAATAATGAATCGGCGTCGGCGCCTAATAACTCAACTATTTTGTTGTTTGCCATAATGATGTTGTATGGTTAAAATTGGTTTTCTAATTTGGCTGCAAAAGTAGTAAAATATGTTAATATTATCAAATAACAAAAATCAGAAGGAAATAATTCCCCCCTCATGACGTACTTTACCATCTGCTACTAATGTCCGCAAGGCCTGTATGACCTGTTCGCGGTGAATATGCCTTAGCTGCTGCAGTAAATCACTCAGCGGCAACGGTGCCTCCCGCTTCAGTACTTCAAGCAGGGTATTATTTATAGATGCATTGGTATGCACTTCCTCAGAGCGATGCTTCTGACAATTATCACATTGTCCGCAATCTGCTACATCTTCCTGTCCGAAATAGACAGACAATAATCGATTACGACAGGTCTCTTCATTCTGTATAAAATCAGCCATCTCCTGTACCTGGCGCGACAATGCTGCTTTCATTTTACGGATGGCCGGCTCGTTCAGGTTAAGGTATGGGAATGGAATACGGTTATGCAACCAAAGCATATAACTGCCTACAATTGCCGGCTTATACTCCAATACACCCAGGTCCTGCAGCTGCCAGAGCCTGTCTTCCAGTATGGTCTTATCGATATTCAGTGCTTTGGCCACTTTAAAAATGGGCACTGCTGTTTCGAAATTATAGATACTACCATAGTGGCGCAACAGGGTCTCCACTACAGGATATAAAGTTTTATAGTTTTTTTCGAGATAATTTATAGTATCCCTGTCAGTGGTAAACCTTATTGTATACTGGGTTTGCGCGTTTTCATTCCACTCCATAAACCCTTCCCGCTCCAGTATTTTTATGGAACTGACAGTGGTGACCATGTCCAGTTTGAAACGGGTTACAAACTCCGTAATATCAAATGCAAATACCTGTTCATTTCCGGTGTGCAGGTGTATGCCCAGGTAATCGGACAGGTGCTGGTATACCGCCTTTACCTGCGATATAGGCGGGAACTGTATTTCAGGCAGATCCAGCAGGTAATTGATATCGGTTGTATGATAAAATAACTGTCCTCTTGCTGCCTCTCCGTCACGACCGGCACGACCTACTTCCTGGTAATATTGTTCTATACTTGTAGGCAGGTCGTAATGCAGCACCAGCCTTACATCCGGCTTATCAATACCCATACCGAAGGCCGTTGTTGCGGTCATGACCGCATCTGTTTTTTCCAGCCATTGGTGGTAGGCAAAATCCTTTTCCATCTTGCGCATACCGGCATGATAATGGTAAGCAGGCAATCCAGTACGGTCCTTGACCATTTGCATACATTCTACGGTACGCTTGCGGGTTTTGCAATACACAATGCTGCTGCCGCCAGCCGTAACGAGTGCTTCGGTAAGGGCCACAGGTTTATTCTCTGTATAATCAATATGATAGGACAGGTTAGGCCGTATCACAGACTGGGTAAAGGTTTGCGGTTGATGCAATTTTAATTGCTTACAGATATCTTCCTGCACAGCAGCCGTAGCTGAAGCGGTAATGGCCAGCACGGGCACTCTGGGAAATAACTCCCTGAACTCTGCTATGTTGCGGTAGGCAGGACGAAAGTCATGGCCCCACTGAGAAATACAGTGTGCCTCATCTACTGCAATAAACTGTACCGGCAACTGTATCATCAATTCTCTGAACGTCTCGCTCTGCAAGCGTTCCGGAGCAACATATACCAGTTTATACCGCCCGTCTGCGACCTCATCCATCAGTTGCGCCAGCAGTAAGCGATCAAGCCCGGAGTGAATGCTCACTGCAGGAATATTACGCTTATTCAGCGCCTGTACCTGGTCTTCGATCAGGGCGATCAGTGGGCTGACCACTATAGTAATACCCTCAATATTCATTGCAGGCACCTGGTAACAAAGAGACTTGCCTGCACCGGTCGGCAACATGGCAAATACATCCCTGCCCGCTAATACGGACTGGATAATCTCTTCCTGCATGGGACGGAAACCGCTATACCCCCAATACTGCTGTAGCGTTGTCAATACATTCATAAAACACTTTTGCGCGCGCCTGGCGCTGCTTTGATCTCAAAATTCGGGGGCCGAATGTGCAAAAATATTATTATTTTTACCAATACAACGTATTCTGTATAAAACTTATTCTGTAACACCTCAAAGTTTATATGTTATTAATACGTTAACTATAAATAATTCACAAAGTGTCCTGTTTTATAATCGTAACTTAGAAGTGGAAATCAAATAGATGTGCGCCCAATCGGCCATTCCGCAGATCACGCCTCTTTTTTGATCCTCCACAGATTTGACCTGAATTTGACATTGTGAAGCTGTAAACCGAAGTGTTTCCCCATACTAAAGAGCCTCTGTTGATGAAGAGCAACATACTCTGGCTATCTTATGTAGCATTATTTTAGTGCCTTAAGTGTGAGCACACCCCAACGAGCTGTACTGATATTTTTCCATTCCCGGAGTATCTATTGTATGAAGAGCCGCAATACGCACTCCTTTCCAATTTGTTTGATATTGTTATATCCAACCTTAAAAACAATACAAACCGGCATAACCCATCATGCCGGGCGAGGACCAATTTTCAACACGTAATATAACATCTTAAAAAAAGACACGTTTTGGCATGGCGTATGCTGCCATCTGCTTTGCTCCTGCTTGCAGCAGGTAATGCTTTGTCTAAAACGAACACCTACACACTTATTTAATATGTTGTGGCATGATCTCTTGTGCATTATTTTAACCAATTCATCTTTTTTAAATGCCAAATCATGAAAAAATTTACAACATGGGCTTCCATCCTGGCTATATGTCTCTGGATGATCGTGCCCCAGTACAGCAATGCGCAAACCAGCGCCTGTACCTTCGTAAGCCCTGCAGTAGAGCTTAATTATACAAATACTGACATTAACGGTAACTGTGTGGTCAATGTGGACCTGAGTTTCACCATCAATATTAATAACGGTAATAAATATACGGTACTGCACTTATGGACAGAAGCCGGATACCCAAACCCTTCTTTCCCTTACGCAGTAAGTAACCCTCCTAAATCCAGTCAGGGCGGAGGTAATGGTGCCCTGGACAATGCCCTGGCCACTATTATTATCAATCGCAATACTAACCCTGCTACACTTTTAAGCACCTACGTTAATGACCCGACAATTGATGATAATATATTACCATGTATCAACCAGGTAAAAGACGGAGCCGATGGCCTGATCCTGAATGTAGCTGATGTAGGTAATGGTAACTACTTCTATCAGATCAAAAACCTGACCCTGTTGTATCCCGGAGGCTGTAACCAGGCGATTAAATTCAAAGGCGATGCCTGGTCTTCCAATGCGGCTTCTTTAAATGTACAATGTACGATGCTCGGATTTACCTACCTGTCTAATGTCCCTACTATGGATGCAGTACAATTATGTCAGAAAGGATCTCAACAGGCACAATACAAATTCACAGTATCTACCGCATTACCCGATTACTCTATAGACTATAGTGTGGATGTATATGCCGATGTGGACAGCAGCGGAGACTTTAACCCATTCATAGACAATGTGCTGATTCATTCTTATTCTGCAGCTTCCCTGCCGGATGTAACTATGACAGATGCCTATTCCGTTCCATTTACTGTATTCAACTGGTCTCCTACGAAAAACAATAATCCATTGTTCTTTATCCTGGGTAATATTAAGGTGACTAATACCATAACCAATACATTTACCACATACGGTAATACTATTATTACTACTACCGTGCCTGACTGTTCTATTGTATTACCGCTGGACAATGTAATCATTACCGGTAAACGCGATGGTAACTGGAACAGACTGTTCTGGAAAGTGCCCACTGACGATACCCGCTATGCCATCGAAAAAATGACCGAAGGCAGCAGCACCTGGAAACAGATCGGTATTGAAAAAGTGAAAGAAGGCACCGAAGTAGGAGGATATGAACAATATGCCTATACCGACATGGAACCTCAAACGGCTTTATACCGTGTAAGAGCATTTAACCCAGACGGACAATACGGATATTCAAATGTAATCAAACTGGAACGTAATGCAGCACCTATGGACCTGCATATATTCCCTAACCCGGCCCCATCTACATCTGTTCAGATGGTCGCAGACTTGCCGGAAGGAGAAACTGCCAATATTGCTGTAATAAATCCATTGGGCCAGGTTGTGCGCCAGTTCAATAACGTACATGGTGGTACCATTACGCTGGACGACCTGAGCAGTGGTCTCTATTATATCTTTATGTACAGTGCCAATAAAGAGAAAGTATGTAAAACCCTCGCCGTTAAGTAAACCGGAAACATAACACCTAAAGAAAAATAAAATCACATAAAAACAGATAATATATATAATACATTCTCTTACTTTGACATTGGGCTAGTGCTCACAATTAATGACCCGGACAAATTAATTTCTGTCCGGGTCATATATTATCATTATATTTACGGCCGTGCAAAATTGGAAATATCGCAAAAAAATCATAACTTTGCACACAATTTTTTAGCGTAATCGCGTAGATCAATCCATGAGTAATAAGTATCCGGAATATAAGCAGCTTAACATGCCTGCCATCGAGCAGGATCAGCACCAGAAGTGGGACGCAGGTCATTTTTTTCAAAAAAGTATGGATCTCAGAGCAGGAAGCCCTGCCTTTGTTTTTTATGAAGGGCCTCCGAGCGCTAATGGTATGCCGGGTATTCACCACGTCATTTCCCGCACACTGAAAGATCTGGTTTGTCGTTACAAAACCATGCAGGGATTCCAGGTAAAGCGTAAAGCTGGCTGGGATACACACGGTTTGCCCGTAGAACTGGGTGTGGAGAAAATGCTGGGTATTACAAAAGAAGATATTGGTAAAAAAATCTCTGTAGCAGACTATAACGCAGCCTGCCGCCGGGAGGTTATGAAATTTAAAGATAAGTGGGACGAGATTACCACTAAAATGGGTTACTGGGTAGACTTATCCGACCCTTATATCACGTTTGACAATAATTACATCGAGAGCCTTTGGTGGTGTCTGGGAGAATTATACAAGAAAGGATTGCTGTACAAAAGTGTGAGCATCCAGCCTTATTCTCCTGCAGCAGGTACGGGTTTAAGTTCGCATGAACTGAACCAGCCGGGTACTTACAAAGATGTAAAAGATACCAGTGCTACGGTGATGTTCCGCCTGACCGGCGAAGCCAGAACCCAACTCGGACTGGATGCTGCAGACGAGCAGGTATATTTTATGGCATGGACTACTACCCCATGGACCTTACCGTCCAATGCGGGTCTTACGGTAGGACCAAACATTGACTATGTACTGGTAAAAACCCTGAATCCTTATACCCATGCGGAGCAAAAGGTAATCCTGGCGCAGCCGCTGGTGGCTAAATATTTTAAAGCGGAAGGCGAGAACCAATCGTTAAGCGATTGGGACAGCAGTTCCAAAATCCTGCCCTGGACGATTGAAAAATCTTTCAAAGGTAAAGAGCTGGAAGGTCTGCGCTATGAGCAGTTACTGCCTTTCGAAAGCAATAAACCAGAACTGAGCGGCGGTGACCCGTTCCGCGTGATCCTGGGTGATTTCGTAACGACTGAAGATGGTACTGGTATCGTACATACCGCTCCTGCATTCGGTGCGGATGACTATAAAGTAGGTCAGAAAAACAATATCGGTATCTATAACCTGGTGGACCGCGAAGGTAAATTCGTGGAAGGTACCGGGGAATATGCAGGCCGTTTTGTCAAAAATTATAAAGACGATCCTTATTACGAGGATGTAAATGTTGATATCTCTGTATTCCTCAAACAACATGGCCAGGCCTTTAAAGTAGAGAAATACGAGCACAGTTACCCACACTGCTGGAGAACTGACAAGCCGATCATTTATTATCCGTTGGATGCATGGTTCATCAGAACTACTGCACTGAAAGATCAGATGGTGGCCCTGAACAAAACCATTAACTGGAAGCCTAAGGCTACCGGTGAAGGCCGTTTCGGCAACTGGTTGGAGAATATGGTAGACTGGAACCTGAGTCGCAGCCGCTACTGGGGTACTCCGCTGCCGATCTGGACAGGTACTGATGGTGCGCAGAAATGTATTGGCTCTGTTGCCGAACTGGAAGCAGAGATCCGCAAGGCACAAGCTGCCGGTTACAGCAAAGACATCGTACTGCCGCTGACCGACCTGCACAAGCCGGTTGTAGATGATATCGTGCTGATTGATGATAATAATGAGCCGATGTACCGTGAGCCGGACCTGATCGACGTTTGGTTCGATTCGGGTGCGATGCCTTATGCACAATGGCACTTCCCGTTTGAAAATAAAGAAATCTTTGCCCGTAACTACCCTGCCGACTTTATCGCGGAAGGTGTAGATCAGACCCGTGGCTGGTTCTATACCCTGCATGCACTGGGTGCATTACTGAAAGACAGTGTGCATGAAGAACTGCGCAAAGCGGGTATAGAGGTAACAGAAGATAAATATCCTGGTGTTGCTTATAAAACAGTTATTGCCAACGGTCTGGTTCTGGACAAGGATGGTAATAAAATGAGCAAGCGCCTGGGTAATGTTGTAGACCCGTTTGAGACAATTGAGAAATACAGTGCCGATGCTACACGCTGGTACCTGATCACCAATGCTTCTCCATGGGATAGTTTAAAATTTGATATTAAAGGTATTGAAGAAATTCAGCGTAAATTCTTCGGTACATTATATAATACCTATCAGTTCTTCGCATTATATGCCAATGTAGACGGCTTCGCCTTTAAAGAAGCCTACATTCCGGTAGCGGAGCGCCCTGAGATTGACAGATGGATCTTGTCCTCTCTAAATACCATGATTGCATCGGTAACCAAATCGATGAATGAGTATGAGCCTACTCAGGCCGGCAGAGCGATTGAGAACTTTGTGGATGAGCAGCTGAGTAACTGGTATGTACGTTTATGCCGCCGCCGTTTCTGGAAAGGTGAGTATGAACTGGATAAGATCAGCGCGTACCAGACCTTATTTGAGTGCCTGGAAAAACTGAGCTTACTGATTGCACCTATCTCTCCGTTCTTTGCAGACTGGCTGTTCCAGAATCTGAACAGTGTCAGCAACAGATTTACAGAAGAGTCAGTACACCATGCCCTGTTCCCGGTTTCTGATGTATCGGTAATCGATACTGATCTGGAAGAGCGTATGCAGCAAGCGCAGGATATCTGCTCCCTGGTATTATCTATCCGTAAGAAAGTAAACATTAAGGTGCGCCAGCCATTACAGAAAATCCTGGTACCTGCATTTAACCAGCATGACAAAGATCAGCTGAACCTGGTGAAGGACCTGATCCTTTCCGAGGTGAATGTTAAGGAACTGGAATTCCTGACGGATGACGGATTTATTAAAAAACGCATCAAACCTAATTTCAAAACCCTGGGTAAGAAAGTAGGTGCGAAAATGAAAGCAGTAGCCGCTTATATCAATGACCTGAGTGCTGATCAGATTGCTGCATTAGAGCATCACAAGCATATAGCAGTAAACATTGAGGGTACAGAAGTGATTGTGGATATAGAGGATGTAGAGATCATCGCAGAAGATATTCCGGGCTGGTCTGTTGCAAATAAAGAAAATATTACCGTAGCTTTGGATATTTCTCTGAACAATGAGTTAACCGAAGAAGGAAATGCACGTGAGATTGTTAACCGCATTCAGAAGATCAGAAAAGAAAGGGATTTTGCCCTGACCGATAGAATATTAGTACAAATTGAAGAAAACGAGGCTATTAATAGCGCCGTTAAAAATAATATAGCGTATATTTCGGAAGAAATACTTGCAGACAAAATTGAGTTAGTTAACAACATTGAAGATGGCATCAGCATTGAGGTCAACGATTTACTGCTAGCCGTTTCTATTACTAAAAATTCGTAATTATGGCCACCAAGAAAACAGCTCCCAAAAAACCAGTAAAGGCGGCGCCTGCGAAAAAAGCAGCTGCTTCACCGAAGAAAACTGTGGCTACGAAAAAAGCAGCAACACCTAAGAAAGCAGTAACTCCTGCGAAAAAAGCCGTGGCTCCTAAAAAGGCCGCACCAGCGAAAAAAACTGTTCCTGTGAAAAAAGCAGTAGCCGCTCCTAAGAAAGCCGCACCAGCAAAAAAAGCCGCGCCGGCTCCTAAGAAAGCAGCTCCGGCTAAAAAAGCAGTAGCCCCTAAAAAAGCGGTTCCTGCTTCAAAAGCAGCTCCGGCAAAAAAAGCCGTGGCTCCTAAAAAAGCTGCTCCTGTAGCAAAAGCTGCAGAAGCGCCTAAAAAGGCTGCTCCTGCAAAAAAAGTGGCTGAAGCCCCTAAAAAAGCAGCTCCGGCAAAAGTTGTCGCAGCGCCTAAAAAGGCTGTACCCGCTCCAAAAGCACCGGTAGCACCAGCGCCTAAAAAAGTAACTCCTGCGCCAGTGGCCAAATCGGCTCCTGTCGCTGAAGATAGACAATCAAGCAAATCAAGTGCCGCTGCAGAGCCTGCTTCCAGAAAAGCAGAGAGCAAACAGCCAGCACCAATTATTGCACATCGTAAAAAGGAAAAACCATCCGCAAAAATTACCGCTCCGAGCACGACCATGAAAGAATATAATCCACACACAAGATCTTTATTAGACATGCCAGAACAAAGCACAGGTCCAGTATATCGTTACAGTGACGAGGAATTAAATGAATTCAAAGAACTGATTTTAAAACGTTTAGATACAGCAAGAGAAAACTTCGCTTACTATCAGAACCTGATTACCCGTAAGGATGAAGCTGGTGATGATGCAGACAACAAGCTGAACAGCATGGAAGATGGCAGCGGAGCGATGGAGAAAGAGCAATTGTCTCTGATGGCAGCACGCCAGATCCAGTTCATCAACAACCTGGAGAAAGCACTGGTGCGTATCGAAAACAAAACATACGGTATCTGCCGTGAAACCGGTAAGCTGATCGATAAAGCTCGTCTGAGAGCGGTTCCACACGCTACCTTAAGTATTGAAGCTAAAAATTCAATGAAAAAATAGACTTTTACATTACTTATAATAAAAGCCTGTCTGTGACAGGCTTTTATTATATACCTCCATTGCACATATTGTGATTCATGAAGAAGAAGCATATTTATACCCTTATACAGATTATTATTTTTATAGGATTGGGCCTTGGCCTGATCTACTGGCGCTATACCGAGATGAGTAAAGAGAACAAAGACGCCATGCTCTCCTCTTTACAAAACATTCAGTGGTGGGTATTGATCCCTATTTTCTTTGTCGGCTTTCTCTCCCATTATTTCCGTGCGCTGAGGTGGAAGATCCTGCTGCGTACGGTAGATATTAATCCCAGTACTGCCAACACTACCTTTGCCGTACTGATCGGCTATATGGCCAATACTGTAGTGCCCCGTCTGGGAGAAGTGGCCAAATGCACCATACTGGCAAAATATGAAAAGACAGCTCCGGAAAAGGCAATCGGTACTATTATCGGTGAGCGTGCCTTCGACCTGGTTTCCCTGGTAATCGTTATGTTACTGACCCTGGTTATGGAACGTGCAATTGCGGCACAACTGATGGACAAATACCTGGGACGTTTTCTTTATGGTAACGGCACCGGATGGAACCGGATTATGATTATCACCGGTATCCTGATTATGAGTGTTATACTGCTGCGCTACCTTTTTAAACGTATTAAAGGGTCTAAACTGGGCCAGTTATTCAAAAATCTGGGTGAGGGTATTACGTCTGTATGGAGATTAAAAGAAAGAGGCAAATTCCTGCTGTATACGGTCCTGATCTGGCTGATGTATACTTTGATGGTGTATATCGGATACCAGGCGCTGGCTGCCACTACAGGGCTTAATATGACATCTGCACTGGCTATTATTGCCTTTGGCAGCATTGGCATGATTGTTACCCCCGGTGGAATCGGAACGTACCCGCTCATTGTCTCTGCTGTGTTATTGCTTTTTGGCATTAATGAAGGTGTGGGACAGGCTTTCGGATGGATTTGCTGGTCTGTGCAAACTGTCTTAGTTTTGGTACTGGGATTACTTTCCCTCATTCTTTTACCTGTTATCAATAAGCATAAAAAAGATGGACAAACTAGCACTCATACGGCATAAAATAGTAGACAAGACTACCCTTAAACGCATGTGCTCCGGCTGGCGGGTAAACAGTCATAAGATTGTATTTACCAATGGCTGTTTTGACATTATACATCAGGGACATATTGCCAGCATATGCCAGTCGGCCTCTCTGGGCAATAAGCTGGTTATAGGTGTTAACTCCGATGCTTCGGTGAAGCGCCTGAAAGGAGAGCAACGACCGATCAACGATGCCTACAGCAGGGCTATGATACTGGCTGCTATGGAATTTGTAGATGCAGTATGTATTTTCGAGGAAGATACTCCGCTGGAGCTGATCAAGGCAGTACGACCTGATGTACTGGCCAAAGGTGGCGATTATACACCTGAAACGGTAGTGGGCAATGATTATGTCACCTCTATCGGTGGAGAGACTATTATCCTCCCTATAGTTCCGGATTTCTCCACAACTATTATCATCTCCAGGAGTAAGGGGGAATAAGCACCATAATAAATTATAGCATATTTAAGGCAGTTTCGGAATCATTCCTTAGCTGCCTTAACTCATTTTACGGCGATACAGTACATAAGCCAGTACGGCAAAAATGACATTAGGAATCCATACGGCAATAGCAGGATGCAGGCCGCTGTTGGTGGCAAAGGTTGAGGTCAGCTGCATCATGAGGATATACAGGGCACTGATGCTGATACCGAGCGCAAGGTGCGCCCCGCTCCCACCCCGTACTTTACGGGAGGCAATACAGGCTGCTATAATGACCAGGATAAACCCGGCAAATGGTTGTGCCGTACGCTTGTATAATTCAATTTCAAAATCAGATACATTCTCAGTGCCACGTGCTTTCTCACGGTTGATGTAGCCCAGCAGTTGCGGTGTAGTCATTTCCATTTTCACATTACGATCGATGGACAGATCATCAGGGGTAAAGGCATATTTTTTCTTTAACTCCGGTATACGGGTAAGGGTCTCTTTTACCCCTTCATTCTTCAGGATGACCACATTACGCAGGGTCCACTCTTTGGTAGAATCGGTGTAGGAAATACGATCAGCAGTCAGCTTCTCTTTCAGGATAATGCCATCCATCGTCTCTACGGTAAACTGAGTACCTGTCTGAGAATCGTAGGTGAAGTTCTCTACATAAATGTAGGTATCATTGGCGATCTTAAGGTGTACGTGGCCCTCTGTAGACAGCTTTTTATCAAAGAAGTATTTTCTCAGGAAATCATTCATCACCACATTAGAACGGGGAATGAGGAAGTGATTGGTCACCAGTGCAAGTCCTCCGAGTAATATGCCCCCGGCGACATAGGCCCTAAGGAAACGCTTAAAGGAGGAACCTGTAGCCAGTATCGCAATGATCTCTGTACGGCTGGCCATCTTCGAGGTAAAGAAGATGGTGGGTAGAAAGGCAAACAGCGGGAAGAGAATGGTAATAAAGCTGGGTGCTGATACCAGGAAGTAGATAAACAGCTCTCCGGTCGGCGCCTTCTTGGTTACAAAATCTTCAATCTTCTGGCTGTAGTCAATTACACATATGATGACCGCCATCATAAGGATAAAGAAGAAAAATGTCGATAAGAATTTTCCTAAAATATACCGGTCGATCTTGGTCAAAAATCTCATATGAATCTATAAATGGCGTTACAATCTTGTTTTTACAATATCTAATGCGGTACGCTTCCAGGAAGCAAAGGTACCGGCCAGTATATGCTGGCGGGCTTCTTTTACCAGGTGCAGGTAGAACGACAGGTTTTGCAGACTAGCCAGCTGCAGCGCCAGGATCTCCTTGGCCTGGAAGAGATGCCTCAGGTATGCTTTGGTGTAGAAATTGCTGAAACGGTTTTCTATACCCGCATCTATCGGGCTAAAGTCTTTTTCCCATTTCTTATTCTTAATATTCACCACACCATGTGAGGTAAACAGCATACCATTACGACCATTACGGGTCGGCATTACGCAGTCAAACATATCTACACCCAAACCGATATTTTCGATAATATTCCATGGCGTACCTACTCCCATTAAATAACGGGGTTTGTCTTTCGGTAGTATACCACAAACAAGCTCGGCCATTTCATACATATCCTGCTCCGGCTCCCCTACCGACAGGCCACCGATGGCATTACCATCTGCACCTTTGGAGGCGATATATTCGGCTGATATTTTGCGCAGGTCCCTGTAGGTACTACCCTGTACAATGGGGAAAAGCGACTGGTTATAACCATATTTAGGTTCGGTCTCGCCCATGCGTTGCACACAGCGGTCGAGCCAGCGGTGTGTCATCTCCATAGATTTGCGGGCATACTCATAGTCGCAGGGATAAGGAGTACACTCGTCAAATGCCATGATGATATCGGCACCGATACTGCGTTGTATATCCATTACTCTTTCCGGGGAGAACAGGTGTCGGGAACCGTCGATATGCGACTGGAACATGGCTCCTTCTTCTTTCAGCTTACGGTTGCCCGAAAGGGAAAATACCTGGTAGCCGCCACTATCTGTAAGAATCGGTTTGTCCCAGCCGTTGAATTTATGCAGACCGCCTGCAGCCTCGATAATGTCTGTGCCTGGTCTCAGGTACAGGTGATAAGTATTACCCAGGATAATCTCGGCCTTAATATCATTCAGCAGTTGATCCTGCATTACCGCCTTTACACTGCCGGCTGTACCTACAGGCATAAAGATCGGCGTTTCGATCACACCATGATCGGTATGCAACAGGCCCGCACGGGCACCTGTATCGGGACAAACGGCTTGTAATTCAAACTTCATATTACAGATAAAAAAAGAATGGTATATCAATAAATATAGTGAGCCGCTGTTGCGGACTCACTATAGTATATAATGTTAATCGTATTAATTGTGTACAAACTCGCCCAGATAGCGCTCAGCATCCAGTGCAGCCATACAGCCGCTACCGGCAGCAGTTACTGCCTGACGATACATTTTATCCTGTACATCTCCACAGGCAAATACACCCTGGATATTGGTTTTGGAAGTACCCGGAGTGGTCATGATATAGCCCTGATCGTCCATATCGATCACACCTGCAAACAGATCACTGTTTGGCTGGTGGCCAATCGCAACGAAGAAGGCACTCAGAGGGATCTCTGTTTTTTCGTTGGTTTTATTGTTCAGCACGCGTACGGCTTCTACTTTCTTCTCACCCAGGATCTCGTCCGTTTCTGTATTCCAGTATACCTCGATATTACTTGTTTTCAGTACACGGTCCTGCATTACTTTAGATGCACGCATTTCTTCTTTACGGATGAACATGTGTACTTTGCTACAGATCTTAGACAGGTACAATGCCTCTTCACAAGCAGTATCACCGGCACCTACGATCGCTACTTCTTTGTCTTTAAAGAAGAAACCGTCACATACGGCACAAGCTGATACACCATAACCATTCAGGCGTTGCTCGCTCTCCAGGCCCAGCCATTTGGCAGAAGCACCGGTAGCGATAATGATACTGTTTGCCTCGATCCAGGAAGACTCATCTACCTCTACACGGAACGGACGCACACTCAGGTCTACTTTAGAGATCATACCCCAACGCAGATCGGCACCCATACGACGCGCCTGATTTTCAAAATCCTTCATCATCTGAGGGCCCATAATCCCTTCAGGATAACCCGGATAGTTTTCTACATCTGTAGTAATGGTCAGCTGTCCGCCTGGTTGCAGACCGCTGTATAATACAGGTTTCAGGTTGGCACGGGATGCGTAAATAGCGGCAGTATAACCTGCAGGTCCGGAACCGATGATTAAACAGTCGATCAGTTCTGTAGTATTTTCAGTAGACATATTTTATTATTTAAACTTGGCGAAGATAATTTTTTTAGGGCAAAACAAAAAATACCTGGGTATAGGAAAATATTAGCCTGGTGTGGATAAAATCTATACGTTAAAGAAGTCAAAAGGAAGAAAAGTCAAAAGTCAAAAATTAAGTAAATACAAACTTGTCTAATAAGGTTAATGTGAATAAAGCTTATATACAAAAGAAAGTTTACCCTTCTGCCACCTTAATCCCTTTACTGAATTTCAAATAATGGAATATCAGTATGAGTAGGAATACTGTGCCATTAACAATTATAAATGACTCTGTATGACGGTCGGCAGAGGCTATAATATATATTGCTGCACCCAAGGGCAGCAGAAAAAAAGATAAAAGACGTGACCATAGATGGGATCGTACAGCTTCTGACAGATTAAAGAAAACGGGCAGAATGGTGCCACATAACCACATTGTGGTAAAGAAACTGGCAAAAATAATCAAGGCAAATAACTGCCCGCCAATATGATCAGTAATATCTGGTCGCAGCATGAGCGATAGTATTACAATACTACATAAACAACTAAAAAGGCCCGTTTTAAACCATAATTTTAAAAGGTAGATGAACATAGGATATGATTACCGGATAAAGGTATGTAATAGAGGTAACTTATTATAACCTAAAAAGACTTCACAAAAGTAAATTCCATCTCCTAACACTTTCCCAATTAACAAGATTTAAGTATTGCAAGCTACTGATAATCCGCAATTTGTCTCTATTTTTATACCACATTTCGACTATGTATTTCCACATTACGAGATGATTCCCAAACCCAGATTTTCTTACGCCGGCACCGTACCGGTAAGGGCGGTTATTACCGTTACATCATATCAGAAGAAAGATTAAGGACTATATATTTAAAACCAATAAAATTTCATCTTATGAGTACAGAACATCTGAATAACGAAGAAGCGATCAGCAAATTAAAGGAAATGGCTACCAAGATCGATATTGGTATGCTATGTACCCACACTAAAGACAGCAAGCATGTACATGCCGTGCCTATGAGTACCCAGGAGGTTGATGATCAGGGCAATCTCTGGTTCTTGTTTTCTTCTGAAAGCGAAACATTCCGCCACCTGCAAGAGGACTCTTCCATCTGCCTGCTGTATTCCGATCCGGGCAATTACAGTTTCCTCAGCATCCATGCCGATACCGAGGTGAGCCAGGAGCAGGGCCATATTGACAAATACTGGAATAAGATGGTCGAGGGCTGGTTTGAAAAAGGAAAGGAAGACCCACGTATACGCGTCATGAAAGTAAAACCCCACGAAGCGCACTACTGGGATACGAAATCCAACAAACTGATCACCTTTATGAAGGTGGCCGTCAGCGGTATTACCGGTCAGAAAATGGATGTGGGCCGCTCCGGGGATCTGAATATTTAACCATAAACCATAACCTCAAAACACTACAATTATGTCTAAACACATTGCAATATTAGCCACACATGGCTTTGAAGAAAGTGAATTAAAATCGCCCAAAGAGCATTTGGAGCAACAGGGCTGGACGGTTGATATCGTGAGCCCGCAAGAAGGCACGATAAAAGCCTGGGCCAAAAAGGACTGGGGTCCTGAATACTGGGTAGATAAAACCCTGAGCAGCGCCTCGGCCAAAGATTACGATGCACTGGTACTGCCGGGCGGCGTGATCAATCCAGATCAGCTGCGTACCAACCAGGAAGCAATTGCATTTATACAGGATTTCTTTCAGCAGCAGAAGCCCGTTGGTGCCATCTGCCACGGACCGCAACTGCTGATCAATGCTGAAGTAGTACAGGGCCGCCAGATGACTTCTGTCCAGAACATCAGCAAAGACCTGATCAATGCCGGTGCCCAATGGACGGACAATGAAGTGGTCGTAGACTCCGGACTCGTGACGAGCCGTACACCCGCAGACTTACCGGCCTTTAATGCCAAACTGGTCGAAGAGATCAATGAAGGCAAGCATGAAGCCCAACATCCGTAAACGGAATTATATCCAAATTAAAAAGCCATCTGTACCTGCAGATGGCTTTTTAATTGATGTTCAATAATATACATTACTTACGTTTACCGGTTTCGATACCGATATACTCAAAGTAGTTGCCCTTGAGCTGGTATAAAAGGTTCCTATAGGTTACATTATCTTTAGTAACCAGTGGAATGTACAGTAGCTTATACCTGTAATCGTAGGTGATCAGATCTGTTGCCCATTTGCGGGTTTCATCCAGACTGGAGATATTAAAATATATATCTATTACTTTAAGCTTTTGTGTTTTTGCTCTAAATATTTTATCCGTATCAATCAGTTTATTACCGGCAATCCGATGTGCCATTACCATTTGGCCCCTGTGCATTGTCGAAAGAATCATGTTCTCCACAGACAGGTAATAGCGGTATTTACCTATATCTACCATATAGATCAGTGATGAGAAACTACCCGGATCACCTTCACTGTATTGCGGCATACGGCAGTATATTTGTCCGCCGTCTTTCCATTGATAGATGCTTTGAAAAAAGTGCATGCTCCCACCCGTCCAGGTATCCCAGCTATAGATTCTGAAATTTCCATCTGGAGAGGTTGCTATATGCACTCCGCTTTTTTGCAGTTTGGTAAAAGTATAACTCAGCGTAGCAGGATTTTCACGAATGAAATCACTCATTTGCCGTGCAAACATTTCTGCTTTATTATCGGAATTTGTACTATATCTGTTACCATCAATTTTACTATATAAAGCAGCCAGCTGCTTTTCTTTTGTCACCATATTGGTTTTCTGAGACCAGGCATGCGTATGCAATAAACAACAAAGCAAAAAAATGTAAGAATTCTTCATCAGGGATTCGTTATGAGCAATTGATTAACTACGCAGCCCTAAATTTCGCATAAGATAATCATAATACCAAGCAAAAAGATTGCTAAGAGCGTGGAAGCCTGATTTTATCGACGCAACTCAAACCTTTTAGTTAAACACAAAATGGCCGTAAATCAAGTATTAAGTATTATCATAAAGGAGACATGAATAGCATTGTAATTTAATAAAGCAACCCGCGCCAAGGCTTAAAGCCTCTAACAAATATCTTAAGCTAAATAATAAATTCAGCAATCAGTTTACAAAGGACCATTATAAGGCAATAATGTGCAAATCAAAGGCACTTAAGCCTTCCAGATGATCTTTTATTTTCTGTGGATATCTTTGCTTCAAGGCTTCAAAATCGGAATAAAAAAGTTAATGTTCTTCGTTAATCATACACCATTCAGGACACACAATCAACTCTGTAGCCCCAAGTACGCGAAATATTTGCTTTGCAATTTCAATATACCCACTACTGGCAACTTTATTTTCGGTGAATGAAGTCCAATTAGCAAAATGACTAAACAACCCAGTTAAGCATAGAAGATCATTACTAATAGATACATATATACCATGACTATAACTATTATCCCTCTTTAGTAATGGATAGTGTAAAGAAAGGTAGGGCGTGTTTACATAATTAATTGTTTTTTTCAACTGCCATAACTCAGGATTTAAATTTACCAGATTTGCTAGAGAGAAAAGTTAAACACCTTCTTAT
This sequence comes from Edaphocola aurantiacus, assembly GCF_019797745.1. Lineage (GTDB taxonomy): Bacteria > Bacteroidota > Bacteroidia > Chitinophagales > Chitinophagaceae > Edaphocola > Edaphocola aurantiacus. Next base: position 81,074 of record NZ_VOSI01000001.1, read on the forward strand.
ATGTCTTATATTATTCAGGCATTTTTGACGCCTATATATCCGACAGAATTAATCAAATTATTTTTCCAATAATCATGTTTTCTATAAAAACCACCGGATTTAGCGTTCCTTTTGCGCATTGTTTGTTTTGATCAAAATTGAACATTAGCGATTCTTTCTGATCAATCTCTTATAATTTTTGGAAATATAGGATAAGTGTGATATGAAAATATCCACTAGATTAAATCCCGAAAAATTGTTCAAATTCAGATCCATTACTGAATTGATACTAGCCTTCAATACAGAAGAGAAATGTATTGATTTCCTGGAGCAAATAATATGGAAAGACACTGTTGTTTCACCGTTTGACAAAGATTCCAAAGTTTATAAATGTGGCAATCGATATAAATGCAACAAGACAGGAAAGTATTTCAATGTTAAACATGGCACATTCATGCACGGCTCCAAAGTCAGCATGCAGAAATGGATTGCAGCTATTTGGTTCTTTGTAACACACAAAGGAGGTTTATCCTCAATGCAGCTTCATAGAGAGCTTGGTTTGACACAAAAGACAACTTGAGCGATGTTGCATAGAATTAGGAACTGTTCCAAATTTGAGAATATGCATAAAATGAAAGGAGTTGTTGAGGCTGACGAAACGTATGTTGGCGGAAAGAACAGGAATCGACACCATGACAAAAAATATAAAAAAGTACAAGGCCGTAGCTATAAAGATAAAGTTCCTGTATTTGGTTTGATTGAACGTGGCGGAAAGGTAATGGCACGTGTGGTACCTTCCGTTAAGGCTGAAGATTTACAACCTATTATATGTGGAACCGTAGAATTATTTAGTACTGTTTATACAGACGAATGGGGAGCATATCACGGTCTTGGATTGACTTTTGATCATTCAATAGTCAATCATGGCCGTAAGCAATTCGAGAATGGTGATGCTCATACAAATACTATCGAAAATTTCTGGGGAAACCTAAAGAGGGGCATCATAGGTGTATACCGTGTAACATCACGGAAACATTTACAAAAGTATTTGAACGAATTTGTCTTCAAATATAATACTCGAAAAAGCAAGCCAATGGAAAGCTTGTTGCATTTACTGTCTAACTTAAAAGGGACAAAGAAGACTTATCGAGAACTTGTTAATTGTTAAATTTTTATAATAATTGAATTGAAATTAGGATTTATAAAATAACAAAATAATAACCGTAGAAAAATTACGGCAATAAAATTTTGTTTATTTTTGGAAAATATAAATTTTAATAAAATGTTAACGAGATTTTCTGTTGCTAATTTTAAGAACTTTAATAAAAAATTTGAATTTGATCTTTCAGATACTAGTGGATATAATTTTAATACGGAATGCATAAAAAATAATATAGTTAATTGTGCATTAATTTATGGACATAATGGTGTTGGAAAATCTAATTTAGCATATGCAATCTTTGATATTATTGAACACTTAACCGATGGCGATGGTAGAGATTCGGAATATGAGAATTATTTAAATGCCTATAATGATTCTGATTTTGCAGAATTTCAGTTTGAATTTTTAATAAACTCAAATAAAGTAATTTACAATTATAGAAAGACCGACTATAAAAAAATTATTTACGAAAAATTAAGTATTGATGAAAAAGAGGTTGTTCTTTACGATAGAATAAAAGATAGTAATGCCATTATCAAATTAAAAGGTACAGAAACATTAAAAAGCGAGATTTCTAACGATGAATTGTCTATACTTAAGTATATAAAAAATAATGCGGAGTTAGATGATGATTCTATAAATCAAACATTCAAAGATTTCTTTTCTTTCGTTGAAAGTATGCTATACTTCAGATCATTAAGACAAACCTCTTATATGGGTCTTGAAAGTGGCAAAAGAGATATTTTTAATTATATAATAGAACAAGGAGAAAGTGAAGAATTTGAACTTTTTTTAAATGAAGCTGGAATTAGTTGTAAGCTAGTTGTAATGGAAAATATAGAGAAGAAGACATTATATTTTGATTTTGGCGATAAGTATATTCCATTTGTAAATGCTGCTTCGATGGGAACGATAGCTTTAGCTGTTTTTTATTATTGGTTTATAAGAGTTAAACAAACAGATAAAGTTTCATTCTTATTTATTGATGAGTTTGATGCATTTTATCATCATGCACTATCCAAATTAGTTGTCAATAAGTTAAAATCCACTAATATTCAATTTGTCTTAACAACACATAATACGTCAATTCTAAGTAATGATATTTTAAGACCTGATTGTTATTTTGTTATGGATAAAGAGAGTATTTCACCACTGAGTAAAAGAACAGAAAAGGAATTAAGAGAAGCTCATAATATTGAAAAAATGTATAAAGCGGGTTCATTTGATGTCGAATAATATATTGTTTGTTTTTGAAGGAGAAAAAACAGAAGATTTAATAATAAAAAGTTTAAAAAATTCATATTTAAGTGAAAAAATCATTATAACTTCTGCTTATTGTAATACTATTTATCAATTCTATAAATTAATTTCTGGAGACGAAGATCTTGATACTTTTAATTTGCTAAAAGAAATAGAAGTTAATAAGGCAACTCTGCAGGATTTTACAAGATCTGACTTTGCAGAAATATATATGTTCTTTGATTACGATGGACATGATACTAGTGCAAGCGATGATAATATTATAAATCTTCTAGGCTTTTTTAACAATGAAACAGAAAAAGGTAAATTGTATATCAGTTATCCAATGGTAGAAGCACTAAGGCATATTTCTGAACCTGAAACTAATTTCAAAGATTTAAAAGTCGAATGTAAAGTGAATATAAACTACAAAAAAGTTGTTCACGATACTTGTATGAAATGTTATAGTCAATATAAGAAATATGATGAGGAAACTTGGAATAGTGTTATATGTTTACATTTAATGAAAATGAATTATATTGTAAATGGCTCATATGAATATCCTAATGGTAATATTTCTCAGCTAGATTTGTTTTATAGTCAACAACAAAAGTATATTAATATTGATTCAACTATTGGAGTTTTAAGTTCATTTCCAGTCTTTCTTTTTGACTATTATGGAGAAAATTTAAAGGCATACCATTGGTTTACATCATTATCCTCAACCAAATTATTATAAATATTAAGGGACTCAAATTGAGTCCCTTAATATTTTGAAATGTAATAATGTATTATTGGATGTAGATGCCATAAATATTATACCCAGGCAGCAATCCATCCAATACACGCAGCTTTTTTACAGATTCATTTCCTTCCTGCGTCATGTAATATTCTTTATTACAATTACACAAAAAATCGAGATCCAAATTGATTTGCAGTATTCGTTCTCCAATCTCTTTCATGATATTCTCCAAATCTCCTGCAACTGTATGTTTCCCAAAAATCTGCATCCAGACCGCCATAACACTATTTTTTCTTAAAGGTATAGCAAACAATTGGTATGCAAAGACTACGATCGTAAAACGGGGTTTTCCCCGTTTTTTTGCTTTGTATGGAGTACTACCTTTATAGTCGATAAGGTAATCAAAAAGCTACTAACTGAAATGTACTTACTACAAAAAATCCCTTAACCACTCACTTCTAAAAAGTCATCCGATGAAAACAATTGCATTTTTGACGATACTACTCACCTGCACAGTCAGCTTTGCTTACGCGCAAAAAGCAAAGTCTAAAAACGAAGAAGTGCTCATTGAAAAAATTACATCAACACTCAGCCCTGTAAATGGCAAAGAAAGTGAAACGGATCGCTCCTATTCTGATCAATTGTTCAAGAAGTACAAGATCAGAAATTTTGAATTTCATAAAATCAATGTTTTAGATGGCAGTGACTGTAATTTTACTTATTCCGACGGAGAAGAGCCATTCCCCCAATCGCTTGATGTAGGCGACTTTTATATGAGTAGAGATATTTATAATGAAGACAAGACTATTTATGTTCGCCCACAGTACGTAAGATATTTAAAAAACGAAAAGAACCCGATTGCCAGTAAGGTAGTAGTCGTATTTTATGTATACAAACATAGATAAAGCCCTCCTTTTACCCACTTTCAATACTAACGTTATAAAATCCTGCAAATCTGCATCCTGTCTATTATACAAGCATTAATTAAAGGATAATTAATCTGCCCCTTCCTGGCCTTTACTACGCAAACTATTCAATGGCACATCGCATAATCATAATTGCAATGTGCTGACATGTACGATATTTTACCAAGCAAGTATTTCAAATTTTTAATCCTTAAAGAATAAAGACATGAAAAAATTAATCCTTGCAATAACAATATTATTATTGCTCGCTACGTCAGTGAAAGCACAAATATGGACAACACCACAGGGAGTAAGAGAAATACCTATAGCCAATCTTTCCGATCTCGCCATTGCCTCATTTGATCAAATTGGACCTGTTATTTACTTCAATCCTGCCGGTATGCAGCAAGTCGGGCCATTAGCAGCCGCATTTTGTATGGCTCATGAATATGGGCATCACAACCTGGGTCATATCATACAAAGACTGTGGAATGCCAATAACCCATACGTACAGGCATGGCTCAATCAGAATATGGAGAATGATGCAGATGCATATGCTGTAAGCTACTGGGTAAGTCAGGGTAATAAAGCCGTAATTCAAGCAGGAGCAACAATGATGTGGATATCCAATAACATAGGAGATCAAACACATCTACCGTCTCGGATAAGGGCAAATAATATAGCCAATCTCTTCTTTCAGTTAACCGGTACCCCCTTGTACCAATGACAGGAAGGGCTTAGTAATTGATTAAACAATCGCAATACGTCAAGTATCAGACTACCTGATGTCCAGGATTTAATTATCTCTTTTACACAATTTAGAAATGTGCTAAAAAAGAGATAAAATCAAAAATCTTTCAACTAGTATAAGTGTTTAAAGTTTAGCAATTGAGTTGGTGAGGTCAATTTCCCCAACAAATCGTAACGAAAAACTGCAAAACAACTCCATAATCCTAAAATTATGACAATCATTTCACACATTCCAGTATTTGGTGAGCATTCGCAAGAAGTCGCTTTGATACAAACATTATTAGAAGAAAACGGTTTCAACCCAAATGGTATAGACGGTATTTATGGAAAGGATACCAAAAGAGCTATCATTGATTTTCAAGATAGAAACGGGTTGACGAAAGATGGCATATTAGGTAAAATTACGTTAGGAGCTATGGGTCTCAAAATTAAAACTCCTGTAAATGCCGATGGCTATGCAGTCCTTTCCTGGGAAAAACATCATCCAGAGCGCACGGAATGGTCAAAAATAGTTATCGACAAAATCAGCATACTTTGGGATAAATTAGCCCAATGTCAGGATATTACAGATTTTCACCCCGACTTTGTAAGATTGACGGCTAAGCAACAAAAAAGCGTTTGGGCAGAATTGATCTGCAATATTTGTCTGCATGAAAGTAGTTGGCAAAGAACATGTTCAGTCCCGGAGAAAAATTTCGAGAACCTTGATTCCATAACTAACCAATTTGTAAGAAGCGAAGGATTGATGCAACTATCTTACCAAGATAAAAAATCATATGCTAGTTTACCATGTGATTTCAATTGGGAAGTAGATAAAAATTTAAAAGTTGACGATCCCAACAAAACTATTTTCAATCCAAAATCTAATTTAGAATTCGGTATAGAAATTTTAGCCAACCAAATCAAAAATCATAAAAAGATTGCTTTAAGTAAGGGCTACGGAAATTACTATTGGGCCGTTTTGATTCCCGATGGAAAGTACACAAAAATACCACAAATTAAAAGTATTTTAAAAGGCATGAGTTTCTAAAAAGCATATAAGAAAGAGCCAAAAAGCCATTGCGCTTTTGGCTCTTTCTTATATGCTTCAGGCTCTGGTTGGCCAAGGAATTCTTATGGCTCATTTTATACGGCTGTTGATATTTACTGATTGATCTGTTTAATAGGATTAATACAGATCATAAATACAATCACCGTAAAGTGATTAATAAAATCGATTTCTGAAAATATAGATCTTATAAACGTTGTTGCGGGGGGGGGGGGGGGGCGGCCCCCCCGTGTTGTTTTTTATAAAAAAAAACATTTAAAAACGGTGGGGCCCCCGGGCACGCCCCCCCGCAACAACGTTTATAAGATCTATAACATAACCTCATCAGCCTAGCGGCTACGGATTTCTTTTGGTATCTGTGACAGAACTCATTTTGATCCAATGAGTCTTTCATACTCATGGAATCATTTTATTATGGGTTAATTCAATGCTTTTGATCGTGCCCACAGGGGCTATCTTTATGATCTTGCTGTCTTTGCTTACATAAAAATAGTATACACTATTGCTGCCGATAAGGAATACCTGCTCGCGCTCTCCGGTAGTGAAATTTATGGTACGATCATACTTGGCCGTACCTTTTTTGATGTGCTCCGCCTGCTTCCGGCCACCACCATAGCCCATGCCAATAAAAAAAGAGAACAGAGAGGCCGCCAGTACCCCGGCAAAAAGAGAGGAAATTTTGTCTGCGATCTGGCCTTCGGTCAGGTGCTCCTTCCCTTCAAGTCCGGCCATTTTGCGTGCGATAGCCCTGTGCTTGTTCCTCGCCAGAAAGACAGGAAAAAAATAGGAAAACAACACCAGTATGGCCACAGCAATGAATACCACGGGATGCGAGGTCAGGTCTGCAACAGGACTAAGCAGTACATCCATAATAGTAGAGTAATTGAGGATATGGATGCCGAGCGGGTAATAAAATAAGCTTTCTTTCAGGATACCCAGTACAACCAGGAAAAGGTAGCCAAATGATAAAAATTTCTGAATGCCTGCTGAAAATTTCATGATGGAATGAACAAGAATGTGCTACAGATTACGAATATTCAATTAATAAGGTTGTAAATATAGTCACTAAAAAGTGAACAATAGCTGCCTTTCATAAAAAAACCTTCATCATGTATTGTTGCGCGCTGCTTTGCGGCGCGCAACAATACAGTACACAAAAGAGTCACCTCCTCAATATTATTGCTTCGGAAAAGCCGGATCGGCCTTCACTTCTTCAATCTGCAAAGTATGCCGGGCAGTATGCGCCGCCAGGAACAGGAAATTCTGATATCCGTCAGCCTTACCGGTAGGATAATCACTGATGTGATTACGCAGATTGTCCAGGCTGGCACTTTGTATATATCCCGTTATGGCTTGCCTTGTCGTCATAAAAGCAGCCAGTGCCTCGGCTGTGCTGGCATAGTTGCCCACAGGCTGCAGCTCTTTCGGTGCCTTATACTTAGCCGAACGGTCGGTAATCATCTTGATAATATCTGCATCGGTGCTTTTTATTTCTGCCTTCCGCGCAGGCTTGTCCATATCTTTCTTGATATCAGCAAACATCTTCTTCTCTGTAGTAATAATATGCTCCAGGCATTGCGCCACAGACCATTTACCGCCACCGGGGCTAAAACTCATCTGTGCTGCGCTCAGACCAGACACCGCTTTCTCCAGGTTTGCAGTTGTCTGCCTGTAATAGCTTTCCAGAAAAGCTTTGCTGCCATCGGCTGTAGTAGCCTGTGCTTCCAGGACTGTTTTTAATTTAGCCAGCCCTGTCTCCAGATCTTTACCAATCATTTCTTCCATATTCATAAACAGCATCATCAGGTTCATAGGATAGTTCATATGTCCGCTGAAGCCCCAGGTAACCTTAGTCTGCCCTTCCCCGGCATCTGCTACAGTCATATAGGCCGGTTCTGTCGCTTCAAAAGGTTTATAAAAGCGCAGCTCATAATCGATACGCTCCCCTTCAGTAATCTTTTTGATCTCCTGCTCGCCGGTACCTACATCTTTATGATCACTTTCCCAGCGGGAGACAAAACCTACGGTGCCATCTGTACCGCGATAAGACTTCTTCATCGCCGGGTCCATACTGGCCCACTTACTATAGTTATCCTGATTTTTGAGGTAACGTATATAATCAAATACAGCCGCTTTGGGCTTCTTAATCACGACTTCCCGTGATACAGCATAATCTTTCTTTACAAATAAAGCCACCACTAGGGGTATGGCAATGATAATCAGTAGTGCAATCAGCACCTTGCGAAGTGTTTTCATAATTTGTGATTTTATGTTGATAAATGAAATGACGGTATGAATGGCTAGTACATTACTATAACACGCTCCTGAAATCACATGCTAACACATAGTAAATATACACATTCGAACTGAAACAAAGGCGTGATATATAAAAAAGGAGCGCGCCGGCTATGCCGGCGCGCTCCTTTTTTATATATCTGAATTGATTACTCTTCTTCGTCAAATTCCAGAACCTCTCTGTTAGCCAGTAACAGTTCGTACTCTTCTTTAGAACCAACTACCATCTCATTCAGTTCACGCATACCAGTACCTGCAGGAATCAGACCACCAGTAATTACGTTCTCTTTCAGACCTGTCAGATCATCGGCTTTACCGTTGATCGCAGCAGTAGACAATACTTTAGTTGTCTCCTGGAAGGAAGCTGCTGAGATCCAGCTTGGTACACCCAGCGACGCTTTGGTGATACCTTGCAGCAGTGGAGATGAAGTTGCCGGTACCGCATCGCGGAATTCTACCAGTTTCTTATCTGCTCTGCGCATCATGCTGTTCTCTTCACGGATCTCACGCAGTGTAGTGATCTGACCAGCGCTGAATTTCTCAGAATCACCAGCATCAACAACTACTTTCTTATCAAAGATCCAGTCATTTTCATCCAGAATATCATTCTTATCTACAGTATCATCTTCCAGGAAGCGGGTATCTCCAGGATCCTGAACAGATACTTTACGCATCATCTGGCGTACGATTACCTCGATGTGTTTATCGTTGATTTTTACCCCTTGTAAACGGTAAACCTCTTGAATTTCATTTACCAGGTATTCCTGTACCGCATTAGGTCCTTTGATCGCCAGGATATCGCTCGGAGTGATGGCACCATCAGACAGCGGATTACCCGCTTTGATAAAGTCACCATCCTGAACAGTGATCTGACGTGTCAGCGGCACCAGGTATTTTTTAACCATACCCTCACGGCTTTCAACGATGATCTCACGGTTACCACGTTTGATGTTACCGAAGCTTACTACACCATCAATCTCTGCTACTACAGAAGGGTTAGACGGGTTACGTGCTTCGAACAATTCGGTAACACGAGGAAGACCCCCGGTGATATCTTTGGAACGACCCATTACACGTGGTATCTTTACAATTACCTGACCGCTCTTCACTCTGTCACCCATATTGATACCAATGTGTGAGCCAACCGGTAAGTTGTATGTTTTCACTTCTTTACCATTGATCAGGATAGAAGGAATTTTGTTTTTATCTTTAGTCTCGATAACCACTTTCTCACGGTGACCTGTTTGCTCATCCGCTTCTTCACGGAAAGTGATACCTTCAATTACGTTCTCGAAATCTACTGTACCGTCGATCTCAGAGATGATAACGGCATTGAACGGATCCCATGAACAGATAATATCACCTTTCTTGATTTTCTGACCGTTTTTAACTTTCAGAATAGAACCGTAAGGGATGTTATGTGTGTTCATCAGGCGATCTTCTTCCAGATCCATTACACGCAGCTCACCGGTACGACCGATTACTACTTGTCCTTCTTCGCCTTCTTCAGTAATTGTTTTAACCGTACGCAGACCATCGAACTGAACGGTACCTTCGAACTTAGCGATTAAGTTAGACTCGATCGCTGAAGAGTTCGCTGTACCACCCACGTGGAAGGTACGTAATGTCAGCTGTGTACCCGGCTCACCGATTGATTGTGCAGCGATAATACCTACTGCATCACCTTTCTGAGTCATATAACCTGTAGCCAGGTTTTTACCGTAACACTTAGCACATACACCACGCTTAGCCTCACAAGTCAGTACAGAACGGATTTCAACGATTTCGATACCTGCTTCTTCGATAGCATTAGCGATATCTTCGTCAATTTCAATACCTGCATTAACGATCAGCTCTTCTGTGTGCGGATGATAAACATCGTGCAGTGAAGTACGACCCAGGATACGATCGAACAATGGTTCTACGATCTCCTCGTTGTCTTTCAGTGCTGATGTAGCCAGACCACGTAATGTACCACAATCTTCACTGTTGATTACTACGTCCTGAGCAACGTCTACCAGACGACGGGTCAGATAACCCGCATCCGCCGTTTTCAGGGCCGTATCCGCAAGACCCTTACGGGCACCGTGCGTAGAGATGAAGTATTCTAATACCGACAGACCTGTTTTGAAGTTAGACAAGATCGGGTTCTCGATAATCTCAGAACCGCTTGAACCACTACGACGTGGTTTTGCCATCAGACCTCTCAGACCAGCCAGCTGTTTTACCTGTTGTTTAGAACCACGGGCTCCGGAATCCAGCATCATGTATACAGAGTTAAACCCTTGTTTATCATTAGCCATTTCGGTGATCAGTGTTTCAGTTACTCTCGTATCTACACGAGACCAGATATCGATGATCTGGTTGTAACGTTCGTTGTTTGTGATCAGACCCATGTTATAGTTATCCCAAACCTCATCAACTTCTACCTGTGCATTCTCAACCAGTTTCTCTTTGATATCCGGAATGGTCAGGTCATTGATGTTGAACGATAAACCACCACGGAAGGCCGTACGGTATCCGATTTGCTTAATATCGTCCAGGAATCGAACGGTTTTAGGAATATTTGTATTTTTCAGGATTGCACCGATGATCTCACGCAGTGATTTCTTCGTCAGCAGTGCATTTACATAACCGTTTTCTTTAGGTACAACCTGGTTGAACAGGACACGACCTACAGTTGTTTCGATCAGTTTACGCTCCAGCTGGCCATCTTTACCACGTACATCAGCTTTTACTCTGATCCACGCATGCAGGGCTACTCTACCTTCATTATGCGCGATGATTACTTCTTCAGCGCTATAGAAAGTCATGCCCTCACCTTTGATGGTCTCCTCTTCATTAGTCTTTTTACCTTTTGTCAAATAGTACAGACCTAATACCATGTCCTGAGAAGGCAGGGTGATTGGTGTACCATTCTGAGGGTTCAGGATGTTATGAGAAGCCAGCATCAGCATTTGTGCCTCGAGGATAGCCGCATTACTTAACGGTACGTGTACCGCCATCTGGTCACCATCGAAATCGGCATTGAACGCAGAACACACCAGAGGGTGTAACTGGATCGCTTTACCTTCGATCATACGTGGCTGGAAGGCCTGGATAGATAATCTGTGCAGCGTTGGGGCACGGTTTAACATTACCGGGTGACCTTTCAGTACGTTTTCAAGGATATCCCAAACTACCGCTTCTTTACGCTCAACCAGTTTCTTAGCTGATTTTACGGTTTTAACGATACCTCTTTCTATTAATTTACGGATAATGAACGGTTTGAATAACTCAGCCGCCATATCTTTAGGAATACCACACTCATGTAACTGCATTTCAGGTCCTACTACGATAACCGAACGACCAGAATAGTCAACACGTTTACCTAATAAGTTCTGACGGAAACGACCTTGTTTACCTTTCAGTACATCTGATAATGATTTCAGTGCACGGCCACCTTCTGCCTTAACCGCATTTGATTTACGGCTGTTATCGAACAGAGAGTCTACCGCTTCCTGTAACATACGTTTTTCGTTACGCAGGATTACTTCCGGTGCTTTGATCTCTAACAAACGTTTCAGACGATTGTTACGGATAATCACACGGCGATACAGGTCATTCAGGTCAGAAGACGCAAAACGGCCACCATCCAGAGGTACTAACGGACGCAGTTCCGGTGGAATGATCGGCAGATACTGCATTACCATCCACTCCGGTTTGTTTTCGATACGGGTATTAGCATCACGGAATGCTTCTACCACGCTCAGGCGTTTCAGCGCCTCTTGCTTACGTTGCTGAGAAGTTTCGTTCGCAGCGGCAGCACGCAGCTCGTAAGATAAAGAATCCAGATCCAGACGGCCCAACAGATCCTGAACTGCTTCAGCACCCATTTTAGCTACGAATTTATTAGGATCTTCATCCGGCAGGTATTGATTTTCTTTAGACAGTGCGTCCTGGATATCCAGGTACTCGTCTTCAGACAATAATTGCAGGTATGTTTTTTCGCTGTCTTTTAAGTTTAATTTCTGACGGATCATTTCTTCCGCCTCGCCTGCCTGAATTACTACATAACGTTCGTAGTAAACAATGCTTTCCAGTTTTTTAGAGCTGGAACCTAACAGGTAACCAATTTTATTCGGTAATGATTTGAAATACCAGATGTGCACGATAGGGACAACCAGTTTCAGGTGACCCATACGCTCACGACGTACTTTCTTTTCAGTAACTTCTACACCACAACGGTCACAAACGATACCCTTATAACGGATACGCTTGTACTTTCCACAATAACATTCGTAGTCTTTTACTGGTCCGAAAATCTTCTCACAGAACAGACCGTCGCGCTCAGGCTTATAAGTACGGTAGTTGATCGTTTCCGGTTTTAATACTTCACCGTAAGAGCGATCCAGGATAGCATCCGGAGAAGCAAGGCTAATCGTAATCTTGTCGAAACCCGATTTTGGGCGATTATCTTTCTTTATTGCCATTTTTTATTTGAATTGAAGCGTGGAACAGTTATTCCTTGCTTTAATTATTAAATATTTTTTGTTGTTAAAAGTAAGGGTATTAAGATACGGCGGATGCGGAATCGTACCCGCCGTATTTATAACTTAGTTCTTACTTTCATTGTTCTCGAAGGTCAGTTCCAGACCCAGACCTCTCAGCTCGTGTATCAATACGTTGAAGGATTCCGGAGTACCCGCTTTAGGGATATTATCTCCTTTCACAATCGCTTCGTACGTTTTCGCACGACCTACGATATCATCCGATTTGATCGTCAGTAACTCCTGCAGGATGTTAGATGCACCGTATGCTTCCAGTGCCCATACCTCCATCTCACCGAAACGCTGACCACCGAACTGGGCTTTACCACCCAATGGCTGCTGTGTGATGAGTGAGTATGGTCCGATAGAACGGGCGTGCATCTTATCATCAACCATGTGATGCAGTTTGATCATATAGATGATACCAACTGTAGCTTTCTGGTCAAAGCGCTCACCGGTTTCACCATCATACAGATAAGTGTGACCGAAGCTAGGTAAACCAGCTTCATCGATCAGGCCTTTGATTTCATCTACAGAAGCACCGTCAAAGATTGGAGTAGCGAAGTTCAGACCCAGTTTTTCACCTGCCCATCCTAAGATCGTTTCATAGATCTGGCCAAGGTTCATACGGGAAGGTACCCCCAGTGGGTTCAGAACGATATCTACCGGTGTACCATCTTCCAGGAACGGCATATCTTCTGCACGTACGATACGGGATACGATACCTTTGTTACCGTGACGACCCGCCATCTTATCACCTACTTTCAGCTTACGCTTGATCGCCATGTATACTTTCGCCAGTTTCAATACACCTGTTGGTAACTCATCACCGATAGACAGATTGAACTTCTCACGTTTGTAACGACCCAGCTCTTCGTTATATTTAATATTATAGTTGTGTAACAACTGGTTTACCAGATCATCTGTTTCTTCTTCGTTAGTCCATCCTAATGGATTTACGTTCTGGAAGTCAACAGAGTTCAGTACTTTAGAACTGAATTTACCACCTTTACTGATTACAGGCTCACCGTATGTATTGGTAACACCGGCAGAAGCTTTATCAGCCAGTAAGATCTGCAGTTTTTCCAGTAACAGTTTTTTCACGGCTTCAGCATTCTCTCCGTGTACTTTTTCAATTTTTTCCAGATCGCTCTTCTCTCTCAGTTTCTGAGATTTATCTTTCTTAGCTCTTTGGAATAATTGTTTTCCGATGATTACACCATCAGTGCTCGGAGGTGCTTTCAGAGAAGCATCTTTCGCATCACCGGCTTTATCACCGAAGATCGCACGTAACAGTTTCTCTTCAGGAGTAGGATCAGATTCTCCTTTAGGAGTGATCTTACCGATCATGATATCACCTTCTTTTACATGCGCACCGATACGGATAATACCATTTTCATCCAGGTCTTTAGTCGCATCTTCAGAGATGTTAGGGATATCTGAAGTCAGTTCTTCTTCACCTAATTTAGTCGCACGTACTTCCAGTTCATACTCATCAACGTGAATAGAAGTGAATAAGTCCTCACGAACTACTTTTTCATTAATTACGATCGCATCCTCGAAGTTGTACCCTTTCCAAGGCATGAATGCTACTTTCAGGTTGCGGCCCAGTGCCAGCTCACCTTTCTGTGTTGCATAACCTTCAGTCAGGAAGTCACCCGCTACCACTTTCTGATTTTTGCGTACAGCAGGCTTCAGGGTGATAGAAGTACTTTGGTTCGTTTTACGGTATTTGATCAGTTTATATACTTTCAGATCGTCTTCGAAAGATACCAGACGTTGTTTGTCTGTACGATCGTAACGAACGTGAATTTCGTTTGCATCTACATATTCTACCACACCGGTACCTTCTGCATGAATTTGCGTACGGGCATCGCGGGCAGCTTTTGCTTCCAGACCGGTACCAACGATAGGCGCCTGAGGGCGGATCAGTGGTACAGCCTGACGTTGCATGTTTGATCCCATCAACGCACGGTTGGCATCATCATGCTCCAGGAACGGAATCAGAGATGCTGACAGACCTACGATCTGGTTAGGAGCGACGTCCATGTACTGAACCTCTTCTCTTTCCAGGATAGGGAAGTCACCTGTTTCACGGGATTTGATTTTATCTTCAGCGAAGCTTCCTTTGTCATCCAGAGGAACGTTCGCCTGTGCAATTTTTTTATCATCTTCCTCTTCCGCACTCAGATAAATCTGGTGTTTCAGATCTACTTTACCATTATCAACTTTACGATAAGGTGTTTCGATGAAGCCCATATCATTGATCTTAGCATGCACACACAGTGTAGAGATCAGACCGATGTTTGGACCCTCTGGAGTTTCAATGGTACACAGACGGCCATAGTGAGAGTAGTGAACGTCACGTACCTCGAAGCCGGCTCTTTCACGAGACAGACCACCTGGTCCGAGTGCAGAGATACGACGCTTGTGCGTGATCTCAGACAGCGGGTTGGTCTGATCCAGGAACTGAGATAACTGAGATGTACCGAAGAAAGAGTTGATTACAGAAGACAGTGTTCTCGCATTGATCAGATCGATCGGAGTGAACACCTCATTATCACGAACATTCATACGCTCACGGATGGTACGTGCCATACGGCTCAGACCTACACCGAATTGTGCATATAATTGCTCACCTACTGTACGTACACGACGGTTGCTCAGGTGATCGATATCATCGATCTCTGCTTTACCGTTAGACAGGCGTACCAGGTATTTAATGATAGCAATGATATCTTCTTTGCTCAATACTTTTTTAGTATTGCTCTGATCCATCTCCAGTTTACGGTTGATCTTGTAGCGACCTACTTCACCCAGATCATAACGTTTGTCAGAGAAGAACAGTTTTTCGATGATACCGCGGGCGGTTTCATCATCCGGTGCATCACTACCACGTAACTGACGGTAGATATGTTGTACCGCTTCCAGCTCAGAGTTGGAAGTATCTTTATTTAAAGTGTTGTAGATGATAGAGTAATCACCGCTCAACTCTTCTTTTTGAATGTAGATAGAATCTACACCCATTTCCAGGATAGAATCGATATATTCTTCATCCAGAACGCTGTCACGCTCCAGGATAACTTCGTTACGCTCGATAGAAACAACTTCACCGGTATCTTCATCCACGAAGTCTTCTGTCCAGGTGCGCAGTACGCGCTCTGCCAGACGACGACCGATATTAGCCTGCAGTGATTTTCTGTCTGCTTTTACCTGATCAGCCATACCGAACAGGTTCAGGATGTCTTTATCATTTTCGAAACCGATAGAACGCAGTAAGGTAGTAACCGGGAATTTCTTCTTACGGTCGATGTACGCATACATTACGTTATTGATATCTGTTGCGAACTCCATCCATGCACCTTTAAACGGAATTACACGGGCAGAGTAAATTTTGGTACCATTAGGGTGTGTACTCTGACCAAAGAATACACCAGGAGAACGGTGCAGCTGAGATACGACAACGCGCTCAGCACCATTGATCACGAAAGTACCCTGTGGGGTCATGTATGGGATATTACCCAGGAACACATCCTGAACAATAGTTTCAAAATCTACGTGCTCCTCATCGTTACAACTCAGACGCAGCTTAGCTTTTAACGGCACGGAATACGTAAGTCCGCGATCCATACACTCTTCGATAGAGTAACGTGGCGGATCGATGAAGTAGTCCAGGAATTCCAGCACGAAGATGTTGCGGGTATCCGTAATCGGGAAGTTCTCCTTGAATACGCGGAACAAACCTTCGTTGTCACGCTTATCAGGCGTGGTTTCCAATTGGAAGAAATCCTGGAATGATTGCAGCTGAATGGCTAACAGATCGGGCGTCTCCGCTACATCGTGTATCTTTGCAAAGTTAACACGACCCGACTGTGTGCGTTTTAATTGTTTCGACATAAGTAATCTAAACCAATTTATTGGGTATAAACAGAAAAATCCCATCCAAAAAAGATGTCCTTTTTGAACAGGTTTAACAATAAAATTTAATAAGTATTTTGATCAAGTTGATATTGCACGTACGTTTTCCTCTGTTTAGAGAGGACTGCAAAGATACGACCATAAGATGAATTGACCAATTTTTCTAAAATATTTTTGGATTTTCGGAAATTTAACATTTTGTTTTGTTAATAGATTTATAAAAACACACGATTTAACTAGATTTTATATAATTATTTGTTAAAAATATTAGAATATGCTCCATTTCAGCACCGCGCAGCCCGAACATCTTCATTTCATAAACCGCGTTTATAACGACAGTATACCTGCCGGACTGGCCACTGCCGACACAGAACCACTACCCTTTTCTGCCCGTGAAGAGTGGTATGAAGCGCACCAGAAAAGTGACCGCCCCGTATGGATCTTACTCAATGAAGCCGGTGAGTCTGCTGGCTGGCTCAGCCTCAGCAATTTTTATGGACGCCCCGCTTACCGCAACACCGCCGAAGTGAGTATGTACATTGCAAATGAACACCAGGGCAAAGGATATGGCAAGATGGCGCTGAACCAGCTTATGGAAATGGCGCCGGAACTGGGCATTTCCAACCTGCTGGGCTTTATCTTTGCACATAACGAACCTAGCCTCAAACTCTTTACCAGGGCGGGCTTTGAAGAATGGGGCCGCCTGCCGGAAATAGCACATATGCCACAGGCTAAGCGCACACTGGTCATACTGGGTAAAAAGATATAAACCCATCACTTTTATCGCGTTTCAAATCAATATCTTACTATCTTTGTGCCCACATTATGGACAATTCAAGAAAAATGGTAGTACCCCTGCCCGAATCTGATCTCAATAAAAAAGAACAAGTTGCCGGCATGTTTGACCGTATCGCCGGTAAATATGACTTCCTGAACCACTTACTGTCTTTAGGCATTGATAAAGGCTGGAGAAAGAAAGCCATTCGCTCTATTGAACCGATACAGCCTAAACAGATCCTGGATGTGGCTACCGGTACCGGTGATTTTGCTATTGCCTGCCTGGCCATCAGTCCGGACAAAGTAACGGGCGTAGACATCTCTGAAGGGATGCTGGCTGTAGGTCGTACCAAAATGAAGGAGAAGCAGCTGGAAGATAAGATCAGCCTGATGTACGGAGATAGTGAGCAATTGCCTTTTGAAGATAGTAGTTTTGATGCCATTACCTGCGCCTACGGTGTACGTAATTTTGAAAACCTGGAGAAAGGTTTGAGCCAGATGCAGCGCGTACTGCGCTCCGGTGGACGCCTGGCCATACTGGAGTTTTCGCATCCGAAAAAATTCCCGTTCCGTCAGCTGTATAAGTTCTACTTCCGGTACATTTTACCGACCATCGGTAAAGCCGTATCCAAAGATGCTACAGCATACACTTATTTACCACAGAGCGTTGCGGCCTTCCCTGAAGGACAGGATTTCCTTAAGATCCTGACCAAATGCGGCTTTAAGCAAGTAAAAGCACGCCCGCTGACATTTGGCATTACCACGCTGTATACCGCTGAGAAATAAAAAGAAAACAGTATATTTACCCTGTTATAACAGATACTAAAGCCTCGTCGGCTTTCGTTTTTACCATACACTGAACGTATAATGAACATACGCAATTCTTATCTCACACATCTAAGCCGGTATATTATTGGTGCTGCGGTATTATTGTTTGCCGCAAAGCAAACTGCTACAGCACAGGAAAAAGTAATGAATATGGAGGAGCACGACAGTAAGTTATATTACTTCGGGCTGACCTTCGGTGCCAATGCTTCTGCATTCAAGATTAGCAATACCAACTATTTTGTGCAGCAGGATACCTTCCAGGTGATACAACCTAAATGGGGTCCCGGATTCCATATCGGGCTGATGGGCTCTTTAAGAATCAACAAATTCATTGACCTGCGTTTTATACCTGGCGTTGTATTTGCAGAGAAAGGGATACGCACAGTGAGCCGAAGCGGCATCGTCCAGGACAACAAGATTGAATCGATATACGGGCAATTGCCCTTGCAGTTAAAGTTCAAAAGTGACCGCATACACAATTTCCGTTTTTACGGACTGCTGGGTGGCCGCTTTGATTATGACATGGCCTCCAATGCCCGCTCCCGCAGATCTGACGAAGTATTGCGCATAAAGCCTAATGATCTTTCTGCCGAGGTAGGCTTCGGGCTGGAATTCATATACCCTAACTTTATTTTCTCTCCGGAGATCAAGATCAGCCAGGGTATGATGAACAATCACTTTCCTGATAATACCATTCCATTATCCAATGCGATTGAAAAAATAAACAGCCGCATGATTACTTTTTCGATACAGATACAGGGATAGTTTCCCTTAAAAAAATATCAAATTACGACCCGGTGTATATTTCTTCTTTGTACTATACACCGGGTTATTTATTTTTGTCCGGCAGAGACAGAACCGGTGTACACAGATATTTCCTTATTCTTAAAAAAATTTGCGCACAGCAAGTACGCAAGTATTGATCAATTATGTATCCTGACTTCCACTACCTCATCCGGGGACTCTTCGGTATCGACATCCCGGGACTGAGCATCCTGAAGACATTCGGCTTCTTTGTTGCACTCGGCTTCATTTTCGGCGCACTGGCACTGCAGAAAGAACTTAAGCGCAAAGCAAAAGCCGGTTTGATACAACCGGATATCCGCATCAATAAAAAGACCGGTCAGAGTGAAAAAATCTATCCGCACCAGAGAGTATCGGATATTATTTTCGTAGCTGCTATTGCAGGCTTTATCGGTGCCAAAGTATTTAATGCACTGGAGACCTGGAGCGATTTTATTCAGGATCCTATCGGCAGCTTATTTTCCCGCAGCGGGCTTACCTTCTACGGTGGTCTGATACTGGCTACTGTAGCTCTATATTATTTCGCCAGAAAAATAAAACTGGACTTCAGACATCTTTGTGATGCGGCAGCACCAGCATTGATCCTGGCTTATGGTATAGGCCGCCTGGGTTGTCACTTTGCCGGCGACGGAGACTGGGGTATCTACAACAGTGCTTATGTAAGCCAGGCCGATGGTACGGTAAAAACAGCCACTATTGAGGAATACAACCAGGTGGCTGCCGAAAAGGGACAATATATGCAACACTTCGAAGGTAAGATTCCGCATATCTACTACCCTGCCCCATCTGTACTGCCACGCTGGTTTGTAGCGATGAACTACAAGCATAATGTAAACAATGAAGGTATGCCGATTGCCGGCGGCCAGGAGGAATATAATTCCGTATTACCGGTTGCCGTATTTCCTACTTCTGTATGGGAGTTCCTGGCTTGTGTATTCATCATCTTCCCGATATTATGGAGCCTTAGAAAAAAACTTAATGAGCCCCTGCAGCTATTCGGTCTCTACCTGATCTTTAACGGGCTGGAACGCTTCCTGGTGGAGAAAGTAAGGGTCAATACAAGATATGACCTGGGCTTTATACACCCGACGCAGGCAGAAATCATTTCCTCCTTGCTGATCCTGGCCGGTATTATACTGCTGGTTCGGAAAACGAAACAGTCCAAAGCCATTCCTGCTTAATTCATTACTAATCCATATATACCAAAGCTGCCGGGCCTTTAACAAGCTCCGGCAGCTTTGTTCTTTTACAGACCGCAGATATTTCGTATATTAGCATAAACAACAACACCCTGTATATGAGGAATTATGAAACATTATCGCAGGCTACAGATGATCTTGCCAAAAGAGGTTATACGCTGGATTTCAACCTTACAGAAGAGGGACTGTTATGTGATGGTGTGCAATGCAGCATCGCTGATTTCGTGATCGTTGAGTTCTACCGATTCGAAGGATTTTCCAGCCCCGATGACCTGGCTGTTGTCTATGCACTGGAAAGATCAGATGGCGGCAAAGGTATACTGGTAACCGGTTACGGAATATCAGCAGACGGGCCCAGCGCGGCCCTGATCAAAGGCCTGAAGTTTAAAGACGGAATGCATCCGCAATAAATAAAAAAGGTGTGTAAGCTGAGCTTGCACACCTTTTTTCTATTCTATTACGCGGGTTATAAATTTCAATCTACGTACATGTACACCTTCCAGTTCGCTGATCATCACTTTTTTAGAGGCTGCGTGTATGAACCATACCCTGTCGCCGGACACCTTTGATACAATACCGATATGACCTATGGTTTTGTAATCATCATACAGGGAGAAGAGCAATAAATCGGCTGGCTTTACCTGTTTGATGCTGATACGCTTTCCAAAACCGGCATATTGTTTCGTCGTACGGGGCACCATGATTCCGAAATGATGATACACATATTGTACCAGTCCGGAACAGTCAAATCCGCGCTTCGGATCTGTACCGCCATATACATATCGGACACCTAAAAAGTTTTCGGCATAGTTCACAATTGCTGCGCGATCTTTATTGCGGGCGGGTTGTGTCGCTTCTGCACTGCGTTCCGGTACGTTACGGTTACGTTCAGCATGTTTACGGGTACCACAGGCAGTACCAACAATCAGCCACAAGGCTGCAATCCAGATCCAGGACAATCGTTTCATATATTCGGAAGAGACCAGTTTTTCAGTTTAGACATAATACGGATGACCACCACGACCAGTACACAAAACACCATGGACCAGTCTTTGGAGACATCTGCTCGTTGCAGTAAATAATAAAGTATGCCCCCGATAGCACAAACAGTGGCATACATCTCACCATTCTTCAGCAGGGCCGGAACACGGTTACATAAAATGTCGGACAGTAAACCTCCAAAAGTTGCCGAGATCACCCCCAGCAGAATAGCATATACACTATTGGCACCATAAGCCATGCTGCGCTCTATACCCAGTATGGTAAACATACCCAAACCTATGGCATCGGAGATAAAGATAGTTTGCTTGAATTTCTCAATATTTTTCTTCGACAGGAAAACGATAAAGCTGGCCGTGAGTACCAGTGCAAGGGAAAGATAATTATTGATCCAGTTTACAGGGCCTATACCCAGCAGTACATCACGCACCGTACCGCCGCCATAGGCCATTACAAATGCAATCACCAGACCACCCAGTATATCCATCTCATTGGTACGGGCCTTAAGCGCACCCGCTACCGCAAAAACGAAAATACCTATATAGGAAATGACATCAATTACATTCATATGGGGACAATTACCGGGCAAATCTAAAACAAAAAAGAAGAAAGGCCTGCTTAAGCGAGAATCTATTTGTAATTTGCGCCCAATTAAGAAACATCGTTTATTTTATATATGAATCGTCAACAACTCAGAGCGGCCATTGTAGCCAAAAAAAGTTTTTTATGTGTAGGTCTGGATACAGACATCACCAAACTACCGGAACACTTGCTGGAGACCGAAGATCCCGTTTTTGAGTTTAATAAAGCGATCATTGATGCGACTAAAGACTATACCGTATCGTATAAAATCAACACAGCTTTTTATGAGGCTATGGGCGTGAAAGGCTGGATCAGCCTGGAGAAGACCCTGAACTATATTCCTAAAGACATCTTCACTATTGCTGATGCCAAGCGCGGCGATATCGGAAATACGGCAGATCAGTATGCCAAAACATTCTTCCACACCTACCCATTCGACAGTGTAACGGTTGCACCTTATATGGGTCATGACAGCGTTACACCATTCCTGAAATATGAGGGCAAATGGGCTATTGTACTGGGATTGACGAGCAATGCAGGCAGTGCCGATTTCCAGCAGCAGCCATTCAAAGATGGTAAGTTGTATGAAGCGGTTTTACAAACTGTTGCATCCTGGGGCACACCGGAAAATACAATGTTTGTGATCGGTGCGACCCGTATCGAATACCTGGAGCGCGTACGCCAGCTGATTCCGGACCACTTCCTGCTGGTACCTGGTGTTGGGGCACAGGGTGGCGATTTGCAGACCGTAGCCAAAGTGGCTATGAATAACGATTGCGGCCTGCTGGTGAATGTATCTCGCGGCGTTATTTATGCCGGTAGCGGTACCGATTTTGCTGCTGCTGCTCATGATGCTGCCAAAGCCTACCAGGAAGAGATGGCCGGATTATTACAACCTATTCTTTAGTTTTTATTTTTTGCAGCATACCTTATGCATATAGATATTATTTCTGTTGTACCTAAATTATTAGACAGTCCATTTGCCCATTCTATCATGAAGCGGGCACAGGACAAAAACCTGCTGGAAGTGCACTGTCACGACCTGCGGACGCATACTCCTTACCGCCAGGGACAGGTAGATGATTATCAGTTCGGCGGTGGTGCCGGTATGGTGATCATGCCGGAACCACTGGCCATATTAATCGACAAATTACAGGCTGAGCGTACCTATGCCGAGATCATATTTATGACTCCGGATGGCAAGACGTTTAATCAGTCGATCGCCAACCGTTTATCGCTGGGCGGAGATCTGATGATCATCTGTGGCCATTACAAAGGTATTGACCAGCGCATCCGCGATAAGTATGTAACCATGGAGTTATCTATCGGGGATTATGTATTGAGTGGTGGAGAACTGGCCGCTGCTGTTGTGGTTGATGCCATCGGCCGATTGATACCGGGCGTACTGAACGATGAGACCTCTGCCCTCTCCGATTCGTTTCAGGACAATCTGCTGGCACCACCGGTATATACCCGTCCTCAGGACTTCCGCGGTATGCCGGTACCTGCCGAACTGATGAGCGGCAACCATAAAGTAATTGAAGAATGGCGATACAAACAGTCCGTACAGCGCACACTGGAGCGCAGACCAGATCTGATGGGAGATGAGGAACACGGACATTAATTATAAAAAGAAAAGGGAGCTGTATCAGCTCCCTTTTCTTTTTATAATATCACTATTCTATTGGTAGGTGTTGTCTTGTTTATCGAAGTCAAACTCATGCATTACATCCGGTTTGGAGCTGATGATTTTGTACAGGGTAAAACAGGCGATACCGGCACAAAGGTAAGCCAGCAGTATGATCACGATTGTATCCTGTTGTAATAATCCGGCAATAAAGCCCCCGGCAAACTCTCCCAGTATCCAGGCCATTACAGCATAAAAGCGCCACCAACCAACCGGCAGCCCTTTTTCCTGGGCTATGCTACCGATTTTGCGGGCGAAAAAGATAATTCCAATAATCTCTAACATAGATGATAAATATTTATATCACAATGATAATAGATATTTATTAAAATTCAAATAAACTTATCCTTAAATATCAATGACGAAGCATGCGGTCAATAATCCTTACCCGTTTTGACCCGGCTGATCACGCCGGCCAAGGATATAAACGACCAGGCCCGAACCAAAATTAATTATGGTCTGGACAAATATAAGAGAAAGACCCAGCAAGAACCACAACAAACCTGTTCCTCCTGCACTTTCATACCGGAGTAAGTAAAAAAACAAGACAGAATAAGCAATTTGCACAAGCACATTAACGATTACAATATTTCTGGGACTCATGTTTCTCCATCGCTTGCCGATATAGGCAAACGTAGCGATACCGAACCAGCTGAGCAGGTATGCCCCGATAATGATGATGATATCTTCTGTCATAAATCCTAATATCTCAGAAACACTTCTGTAGCCCCGAAGCCGTATTTACTACTGTACTTATTCTCAAAAAGCCTTACTTCCTTTTTCATTCTTTTCAGCAGGGCATGTACCTCTTCTTTCAGTTTACCCGACCCTACTCCATGAACGATAATGATGGACGGCTGCTGATGGTGTACCGCATCAAGAACAGCTTCTTCGCAGGCCTGTAATTGCGCACTCAGTTTTTCAAAATTGCCGAGACCGATATAGTCATCCAGTAAGTTCTCAATGTGCAGGTCTACGGTTGTAGATAGTTTAGGTCGTTTTTTAAACTGGTATATATTGGCCGGTTTGGCTTTCGGCACCCACAGGTCCTTTGTCAGCTCTTTAGTGTCAATTATGGGGAAGTCTGATGCAATACTCCAGTGAAAGAGCGGCTGATTCTGCTCCTGTATCTGCTGTATCTTCTGGAAGATCTGTTTTGGCTTTATTTTCAACTGGTGTTCCAGCAGTTTATACTCATGCTCCTTACCCATACCTCTGATCTCGAAATCGAAATGCAGTCGCTCGTTCACCAGATCGAACCGGATATGATGCAAGTATAAATGCTGATAAGGGTAAACGGTGGTACCGAAAGAAAATTCTTTGCCCAATGCGGTAACACAATCGTATTTAAGCTTGAGGGTATATTCTGTCTGGTTGATGAAATAGAGCTTTAGCTTGGCCAGCTCCTCTTCCTGTGCATCGAAATGGTATACCGGCAAGAAGGCCATATGAAATCCGGACTCCATACCGGAATGCATTTTAGCCCCCTCTGCAGCGGACACCTGGTGCTCTGCCGGGAAATCATCTAAACTAAGCGCTCTTTTCCGTGCATTCATCTTTTTTGAAGTAAACCAATCCAGGTAAGGATGCTCCAGTTCGTCGGTAAATGCCGGGAACCGGGTGTTCAGAACTTCTACTTCAACCATCTGATCATTAATCAGTTCTACAACCTTTCCATCCTCTTTTGTATGCTTCACAATAACCTTATCACCAACGGAAAATTTCATGCTACAGTCTTTATGTTAAATTATGCGGACAAAGATACTTTATATCAGCTACATAGGCTAAAAACCGCTAAAATACTATGAAAATCAATGGTTTGGCAAAATGCTAAAATATATATAACAAATTGAAATTAAACTGTTATATTTGCCCACTTGAATAAATTTTGTTAATTAAAGTCATAACATCACTATTGGTATGCAATTAAAAGGATTGGTAAAGTTTTTTACCGCGGCCCTGATAGTCTTTTCCCTATGGAGATTATCATTTACATTCGTCGCACACAACGTAGATGCGAAGTACACTGCAATGGCATCAAAGCAGATCAATCAACAGCATCCGGAAGCTACCGGCGCTGAGAAGCAAGAGTTGATCGATAGAGCTTTCGTGCACATTACAGATAGTCTTCGTGATGAGAAAGCATTCAGTTTCTTAGGGGCAGAATACTCTTACCAGGAGTTAAAATCAAGAGAGCTCGCCTTAGGTCTGGACTTACAGGGTGGTATGAGTGTAACACTTGAAGTTGGCTTAGACGGTCTGTTACAATCCATGGCGATCAACCCTAAAGATCCGGGTTTACTGAGCGCTATCGATATCGCTAATAAAAAATACGAGCAACAGCCTGAAAACTATATCACGTTATTCAGCAACGCTTATAACCAGGTTAATCCGGGTGGCAGACTGGCATCTTTATTTGCCAAGCCAAACCAGACTGCTATCAATAGCAACAGTTCTAACGAAGAAGTACTGGCGTACATCAGAAAAGCTGCCGGTGAAGCTACCGAAAGCACGTACAAAGTTCTGGAAACTCGTATTGACAAATTCGGTGCTACCCAACCTACTATCTCTTTAGATAAAGAAAAAGGTATCATCAATGTAGAACTGGCTGGTGTTAAGAATCCTGAATCGATCAGAAATACCCTGCAGGCAACTGCAAAACTGCAATTCTGGGAAGTTTACTCTAACCAGGAGCTGGTAGCTTCTGTATTTAAAGCTGACGAAACACTGAAAGGATACTTTGCCGGTGAAAAACCTGCTGCTGATACAACCAAGAAAGCAACTGATACTGCTAAAACGGTAGCCGCTAATGATACTACTGCTGCAAAAGACGGTAGTCTGACGAGCATCCTGGGCGATACAAGCAAAGCCGGTGCTAAAGCTGGTGCTGCAAATCAGTCTTTATTTACGTACATGACGCCAATGGTTGACCAGCAAGGTCAGGCTGCTGAATCCAGCATCATTGGTCTGGTTGACCGTAAAAACAAGGATAAAGTTTTAGAATTACTGAACATGGATGTGGTAAGAAAAGAATTCCCGTCTAATGTTAAGTTCTTACTGGGCGAAAATCCATATGCTAAAGCTGGTGATAAAAAAGACAAAAACCCTAAATTAGGTGTTTATGCCATCAAAACATTACCAGGTACAGAAGATGCTAAACTGGAAGGTGATCACGTAAAAGATGCCCGCTTTGACTATCAGCAAAACGGACAGGCTGAGATCTCCCTGGAGTTTGACCCACAAGGTTCTTCTATCTGGGCTAAAATGACGAAAGACAATGTTGGTCACCCGATCGCAATCACGCTGGATGACTATGTATATTCTGCTCCTAACGTAATCAATGAAATTTCTGGCGGTCGTTCTTCTATCACCGGTAACTTTGATGTTACTTCCGGTACAGAACTGGCTAACATCCTGAAAACCGGTAAACTGCCTGCTCCTGCGAAAATCGTTCAGGAACAAGTTGTAGGACCTACCCTGGGTGCTGAGTCTATTGATGGTGGTATCAAATCATTCGCAGTTGCCTTCCTGGTAATCTTCGTACTGATGGTACTGTACTACAATACTTCAGGTATCATTGCTAACATCGCATTATTATTAAACCTGTTATTCACTTTCGGTCTGCTGGCTGAGTTCGGTGCTACGTTAACTATGGCCGGTATCGCGGGTATCGTATTAGGTATCGGTATGGCTGTGGATGCGAACGTAATTATCTTTGAGCGTATTAAAGATGAACTGGCACTGGGTGATACTTATTCTGAAGCAGTAGACAAAGGGTACAAACGTTCTTATGCACCTATTCTGGATGGTCACGTTACCTCCCTGATCACTGCGGTTATCCTGTTGGTGTTCGGTATGGGTCCTATCCGTTTCTTCGCCCTGACGCAGATCATTGCCCTGGTACTGTCCCTGTTCACTGGTATCATGGTTTCCCGCCTGATCACAGATTCTTACACTAAGAAAGGTCGTCACTTCAAATATTTCACTAAGCTTTCTGAAAAAATCTTCCATAAAGCAAACTTCAAATTCATCGAGAAAAGAAAGATCACTTATGTTATCTCTGCTGTGATTATCAGCCTGGGTATCGCCTCTTTCTTCCACGGATTTGATTATGGTGTTGAATTTGACGGTGGTCGTAGCTATACCATCAAATTTGATCAGCATCTGAAAACAGAAGATGTTCGTGAAAAACTGACTGCTCACCTGGAGAAACACCCTGTTGTAAAAACAATCGGTACCGGTAACCAACTGAACATTACTACCGATTACCTGATCAACATGCAAGGTAAAGATGCTGAAACTAAAGTACTGACTAAATTATATGATGGTCTGAAAGCAGAGAAACTGATCCCGGCTAATGTAGACCTGGCTACCTTCTCTACAAGATATGTACAAAGTACTCAAGCGGTATCTCCTACTATCTCTGAAGACCTGAAGAAAGGTGCGATCAAAGCGTCTATCATTGCGATCGTTGCGATCTTCCTGTATATCTTCATCCGATTCAGAAAATGGCAGTACTCTTTCGGTACCATCATTTCCCTGATACACGATGCGGCACTGACTATCGCAGTATTCTCTTTCGCTAAGGACTTCGTACCATTCGCATTAGAGATTGACCAGCACTTTATCGCAGCCTTACTGACCGTAATCGGTTTCTCAATGAATGATACAGTTATCGTATTTGACCGTATCCGTGAGACGTTCCGTAAGACGCCAAATGCTGATAAAACAACTGTTATCAACCGTGCGATCAACGATACTTTATCCCGTACTGTAATGACATCTGTAACTGTATTCCTGACTGCAGTAATCCTGTTCATCTTCGGTGGTGAAGTACTGAGAGGTTTCGCATTTGCAATGTCTCTGGGTGTATTGATCGGTACTTATTCTTCTATCTTCCTGGCCGCTCCGGTTCTGGTAGATATGGATAAATCTGATTCTTTACGTGAAGAAGAAGACAAAGAAGAGCGTATCAAAAATCTGAAAGCACAAGCTTAATCAGATACACATAAAAAGAATGGGGCGTTGATCATATGATCAACGCCCCATTCTTTTTATGTGTCATTTAATGGAGTATCCGCATTCAGCACAGCGATAGTCATTTTGCTTGGTGCTCCGGGAACCTCAGCAACCGAAAGGTTCTTACCCTGAGGTCCCCGAAGGGTAACGATCTACATCAAGGTAGTCCTATTAAATGTCATATATTCTTATCTTATCAGGCTCTTCATAATGCCGATGCTTTCTGCCAGTTGCTCTTTTGTCGAAGAAGCAAAACCCAGCCGCACAGCATTTTCATTATAGCCGGGATACTGATGCATTGCTCCGGCCGAAAGGTATAAGCCCCTGGCATAAGCCTGCTCCGAAAGCTTTTGCAGATCAATCGATGGATCAAATTTTGTCCATACGGTCATTCCCCCTTCTGGTATAGAGAAGTCCACCAGCCCACCCAATTCCTGTTGCAAGGCATCACAGAAATAATTCCTTCTGTCCTCATATACCGCCAATGCTTTGCGCAGATAACGTTGAATAGTACCATCGTTCAACAACTCGGCCATAGCATTATCCAGCACATGATCGCCCTGCCTGTCCAGCAATATCCGTACATTAGCCAGGTGTTCAATTACATTTTCCGAGGCCACCAGGTAGCCCATACGGAAAGCCGGTGAGAAGCTTTTGCTAAAAGAGCCGCAGTATATAACCATACCGTTCTCATCGGCACTGGCCAGGGGCACTAAAGGCCTGTGCCGGTAATGAAAGTCAAAATCATAATCGTCTTCAAAAATGATAAAGCCGTATTCATTGGCCAGGCGTAACAATTCCAGTCGGCGATCTATGCGTAAGGATACCGTTGTAGGATAATGGTGATGCGGGGTTACATATACCATCCTTACTTTTTGTTGCTTACAGATCTGCTCCAGGGCTGCAACCACTATGCCATGCTCATCTACAGGTATACCAATATGTCTGGCACTGGCATGAAGGAAATTATGCTCTGCCCGCTGCCAGCCCGGAATGCCCGAAACCACAACATCGCCCGGCCTGATCAGTGCATTGCAGACCAGGTTGATACCCATTAAGGTACCCCGCACAGACAGAATATTGGCCGCTGTTGTTTTTAATGCCCTCGTCTCATTCAGGTATGAAGACAGCGCTTCCTTATAGATTGCAGAACCATCAGGGTTACTATAGCTACCAAATTTAGTGTACAATCCGCTGCGGGTCAGCTGAGCCCGGTATGCCCGGTACAGCTCTTTGATCGGCGCCAGTTTAGGATCTGGAAAACCATCGTCGAGATGGAGCGGAACGGAGGGTACAAAAAAGTCATTATCAGGATAGGCGCTGCGGTCTACAGAAAAGCCGGCAGTCTTTCGGGCACGGTTTAGGGCCCGGTTATCCCAGTGTTTGGGTTCAGACTCCGGGATGTGCATGGAAATGAATGTCCCGCGCCCTACAAAACGCTCCAGCCAGCCCTGCATCTGCAATTCCTCATATGCTTTTGAGACAGTAATCCTGTTCAGCCGCAGGAGTTGTGCAGCCGCTCTCGAACTCGGCAGTTGTAGTCCCGGCTTTAATTTCCCTTCTCTGATCAGTAAAAGTATGGCATCAGCAACCTGCAGATACACCGGTCTGTTATCGGTATCATTGAGCAGTATGTTGCTGAACAAACTCTCTAAAATTGGACTATCCATTTTATTAATATTGGACTACAAATATAATCCAATACTATTTTATTTTTGGGATGTTTAATTGAGTACCCTATAATACACATGATGACATCAATAGAGATCAGACCCATAACCGCAGCCGAAATCCCCCTGCTTCAAGAGATCAGTCGTAATACATTTTCAGAAACATTCTCTTCCGTTAATACAGCAGAAAACATGCAGCAGTACCTGGAGCAAAACCTCTCTATAGAAAAGCTGACTGAAGAGTGGCACAATGAGCATACCCGGTTCTATTTTGCGCTGCGGGATAATCAGTTACTGGGATACCTCAAACTCAATACAGGTACCGCACAGACAGAACTGAAGGATAACCTTGCGCTGGAGA
The DNA here is from genome assembly GCF_019797745.1 of Edaphocola aurantiacus. Classification (GTDB taxonomy): domain Bacteria; phylum Bacteroidota; class Bacteroidia; order Chitinophagales; family Chitinophagaceae; genus Edaphocola; species Edaphocola aurantiacus. The sequence continues at coordinate 111,567 of NZ_VOSI01000001.1, forward strand.
TAGAGCGGATCTATGTATTGCTGGCATATCATGGGCAACAGGTAGGACAAGTATTGTTTGAAAAGGCACTGGAAGTTGCCGCGCAGGAACAGGCACAGTACATATGGTTGGGCGTATGGGAGGAAAATAAAAGAGCACTGCGGTTTTATGAGAAGAACGGATTTACGGTCTTTGACAAACATATTTTCAGACTGGGTAATGATGAGCAAACCGATCTGATGATGAAGAAAATCTTAACCCCCAAATAGTTTACACACGAACATGCATTTTAATATTCAACCCTTACTGGAAAATGAACTTGCCGTACTGACGCCGCTCCGTGAGCAGGATTTTGATATGTTATATCCCGTTGCCGCCGATCCGGCCATCTGGGCGCAGCATCCCAACAAAGACCGCTGGAAGAAGGATGTATTCCGCACGTTCTTTGAGGGAGCTATGCAGAGCAAAGGTGCCTTTATCATTACTGATAAGCATAGTGGCAGAGTCATCGGTAGTACCCGCTTATACGATTATGATGAACAGGATGACAGTATCTTTATCGGCTATACCTTTTATGCGGTATCCTGCTGGGGCAAAGGCTATAACCAGTCTGTAAAACGCCTGATGCTGGATTATCTGTTCCGTTTTGTATCGAAGGTACATTTCCATATCGGGGCGCAAAATATCCGCTCGCAAATCGCTATTTCACGACTGGGTGCAGAAAAAATCGCAGAACAGGAAGTTACTTATTTCGGAGAGCAACCGAAGCTTAACTTTGTATATCAAATCACTAAAAGTAAATGGCATAATGAACTCGTTTGACCTGATCATAAATGATAAAGAAATTGTTTCGCTGGATGATACCGTACTGTCTGAAGAGAACAGGGCTAAAGTCCTGCAACTGATAAGGGAACATCGTTTCGCTACAGAACTGCATCAGCATGGCTCACCGCTGGACAATAAAATACTACTGTATGGCAGCTCCGGTTGTGGTAAAACCATGACTGCAAAGGCGCTGGCACAGGCATTAGGTAAAAAGATACTGATCCTGAACCTGAGTAATGTGGTCTGCTCCCGTATCGGGGAGACTTCACAGAATATCAAACAGGTATTTGACCGCGCCATAAGAGATAAGGCAGTACTCTTCCTGGACGAATTTGACCAGATCGGTAAAGCCCGCGGCAGTGAGGATAAAGATGTGGGCGAGATGCGCAGACTGGTCAATACGTTAATACAACTGATCGATTATTATCCTGATACAGCATTGCTGATCTGTGCAACCAATCACCCGGAAATTATTGACTCGGCCCTGATCCGCCGTTTTCAGCTGAAGCTGCCTTTTGAAATGCCCGCTGATGAGGCACTGGATACCTACTACACCCTATTATTATCCCGCTTCCCGGAACAGTTCCGAATCATTGAACGCAGATACGGTTGCTCTTTTGCCGAGGCCAAGGATTATGCACTGGGGGTTGTGAAAGCAAACCTGATCAACGAACTGGAAGCAAAAGCGGTAATGGAAACAGAACTATGTATAACGACATAAACCATAATATAGCGCAGATAGAGGCACGCATGGCAAAAGCCTGCCAGCAAAGCGGAAGAGCACGTGCAGAAGTTAAACTCTTACTGGCCACCAAGACAGTGCCACCGGAACGTATTGCTGTGGCGCTGCAACAGGGTTGTACCCTTATTGCGGAAAATAAGGTGCAGGAACTGAAAGAAAAGTATGAGGCCCTGAAAACGATACCACATACCAATCATTTCATTGGCCATCTGCAGAGCAATAAGATTAAAGACATCCTCAAATATGAAGTGAGCTGCCTGCAATCACTGGACCGGTGGGAACTTGCCGAAAAACTGCATCAGCGCTTAGCCACCGAAAACAGGAAAATGGAAGTGCTGATACAGGTCAATACTTCTGGAGAGGAAAGTAAGTTCGGCGTACATCCAGATCAGGCAATTGCCCTTATACAAGAGGTAGCCCAACTGGACACTTTACAGATAAAGGGTTTAATGACCATAGGCCTGTTCAGTGCAGATACCAAGCAGGTACGCAAGTGCTTTCAGCTACTCCGTTCCATACAGCAGGAAATCATTGCCCTGGATATTCCTGAAGTATCTATGGATGAATTATCGATGGGTATGAGCGGCGACCTGGAAACTGCTATAGAAGAAGGTGCAACCATCATCAGGGTGGGTACAGCTGTATTCGGGCAGCGAACTACTCCTGACCATTATTACTGGAACGAACATACAACACAGATATGAATGTACACTACCTGCAACACGCGCCCTTTGAAGGATTAGGCTATATCGAAACCTGGTTAGAGGAGCATCAGCACAAGATCTCTGCTACCCGGCTTTATGAGACAAATCATGTGCTGCCGGATGCTGCTGCAATTGATGCATTGATCATTCTCGGCGGCCCGATGAATGTGTATGAAGAAGACCGGTACAGCTGGTTGAGCCAGGAGAAAGCGCTGATAAAAGAGTGTATCCGCTCCGGCAAGAAAGTGCTGGGTATATGCCTGGGTGCACAACTGATCGCGCATTGTCTGGGCGCTAAAGTGGTCATGGCAGACCATAAAGAGATCGGATGGTGGCCCGTACTACCCGACTTTGACTGTAATCTGGTGCCCTGGTTTGACGATTTATTCCGCAGTAAGCCAACTGTATTTCACTGGCATGGCGACCAGTTTGTCATTCCGGACGGTGCACTGGATCTGTTACAATCAGAGGCCAACGGCCACCAGGCATTTATGTATAACGGTACACAAGTTATCGGCTTACAGTTTCACCTGGAGCTGACGAAGGAAAGCCTGGAGCAAGTGCTGGAGCACATTCCGACTGATGTTACGGACAATCCTTTTGTACAGGACAAGGAGACTATATTGAGTAAGATCGATCACATCGGGCGCTCGAACGCTATAATGGCGGTAATCCTGGAGCAGTGGTTACATACAGCTACACCCCTGCAAACCGACAATACGTAACGATTACAGCCATTAAAAAGACGATAAACAGCATGGGTAGCATTTTATATTCTTTCCTGCGCCCATGCATGAATATGCCGGCCAGCATAATGAGCCCGAAACCCAATGCAGATACTGGTGTCAGCACTCGCGCGATGCCGGTATACCAGGGCAGGATGATGCCGATGCAGCCCAACCATTCCAACACTCCCAGTACCCTTATCGGCCATACCTGGCCATCGGGTTTGATATGTTTATCTTCAATATGCTGCTGCCTGCTGCTGAACAGCTTGCCATAACCCGGCATGATAAAAAATAGCGCCAGCAGGATCTGTAGTACCCACAAAATGGTATTCATCATAAATTAAATCGCTGTATCACAGCTTTCGGCTGCAAAATTAAGCCGGTATATGCTTATAAAGCAAATCTAAGTACAAGAGTACTTACGCCCTTCCAGGCCTCTCTCATTACCATACTCTGCCATAACTCAACCGGCATTATAGTACTTCCCGAATACAAAACTTGAGCATCCCGAAAGATATCCGGCATCATACTGCAGAAACTACGGGGAAAATTGCGCCCCAGAATATTCTATTTCGTTCATCAACAAGACTCTACACTACTTTGTAGCATCCTGAATCCTATTGATTGGTTAAGACTATCGGAAATGTACGGAGAAACAGTAGCAGAAGCCGCAGTATAGTATTCAGGAGATACTATATTATTTATTATTCTATATCTCCTGGCTTTATTTTGCATGCAGAATTAATCGCAGAACAAATTAAATGATGAAGAGATTAATTCTCTCCATACTACACACCTTACAAAAGACAAAACCTGAAATCGATTCTCCTCTTTGCCTGCTCACAGGCGAAAGACCGGATCGATTTTTTCATAAGGCATAACAGTATTGGCATTGCACCGCGACAACCCAGGAAATACTTCTATAGCGCATCTTACCCTTCTTTTCAACACAATCCAGGCAATTTAAAATCAAAACCAAAAATCATGAAACTAAATTTTACCCGATTAATTATCGTCCTGCTGACAATGCTATCCGGCACAGCAGGCAAACTTTATGCCCAAATTATTACGGTCAACTGTACTGTAAATGCAGGGGGCAATTCCATCATCTGCGGCTCCTCCACTACCCTGACAGGTGGAGTATCCGGTACTGTCGGCGCGGGCAACCCTACATGGAGCTTCGTATCTGGTCCGACAACTCCTGTGATCACTACTCCCAACAGCCTTACCACAACGGTAACCGGCATGACCGTAAACGGAGATTATGTATTCAGCCTCAGCCACCCTTGTGGTACCGGCACAGCTACATCTAATGTAACCATCACCGCACATCCAAGACCAGCCGGCTTTACAGCAGGATCAGATATTACTACAATCTGTGCCACTACCGGTACCACGAACCTTTCCGGGGTAATCCCAGCCGGTTATACCGGAAGCTGGAGAGCAGTAAATATTTTCAACCTTGCCCGCTTCAACACCCAGGTATCGACCAATGCACAATTCAGCAGTACAACAACTGCTACACCAACATTCTCCCTGATCAACACAGCAACTCATGAAATCGATCCGGCATACTATGCCATACTGAGGATTACTTCGCTGGATGGTATCTGTAGTTATGAAGATACCACTATCGTTCGTTTTGTACCTAATCCACAGATCGTCTCTCCGACAACTGTATCCAAATGCCGGAACCCGTCCAACTCACTGGACTTTTACGACTTTCAGTCTACCTCTCCTGCTTTCAGTACTGCTTACGCGGGATCAGCAGGTACGGTAGCGAATGGTAATACGGTTACCTTAAATGTGATCAGCCAGCCGGCAGGAGCCAATATGACTTTTTACGCTGTTGAGTTAAGACGAGTATATTTTACCGGTATGACCATAAATGGTACTTATCAGTTTACCCTGACCGTCACCAACAGTTGTGGTACGTATACGACCCCGACAATATCGTTTACCTATACGGGCACAACGCCCAGCGATGTCAACTTTGCTCCTGCAGCACACCCCGAACAATATAAGGCATATGCCACCTCAGGAAGCGGAGGTGAGGTACATTGCACGAATAAAGTCGGCAGTACCACACCAGAATTATTCTATTTCGACATTAACCCTTCTGATCCGGCCACGGTGACCAATACCATTACACCAAGTGGCTTTTTCCCTCCGGGAGGTGCGCCTACAGTGAGCCTGGCAGGTGCCGGCACCTACAACCGGACCGTAACGGTAACCCCTCCTGCAGGCGGCTGGCAGATTGGTACCTATAAGTTCAGCGTAAGCACCTCTAACGGTTCCTGTTCTATCTCACAACCTTACTACATCCATATCTCTGACAATAACCGCCCTGATGTTGCCGTTTCCGACCAGAGTATATGTTATCCGGGCACCGGCGCTATCTCGGCGACAATACCCCTGCCTGCTATCTATAAGGGAGTAGTCAATAGCAGTTACTTTCAGGAATTTAACGGCATTTACAGCTTCTCGGTAATCTCTAAACCTGCCGGGTCTGCTACCCCAACCTATACCTCCTCCAACCTGCGCTCTATAACCAGCACCTCTACGCTTATCAGTAATCTGGACAAAGCCGGCGATTATGTATTCAGGATTGAGACAGAGCCGGCAACAGCAGGCATCGGTCCGTTCCTGGACCAGGAATATGCCTGTTCCGGAGCGGCTATGACCGGTACTTTTACGGTACATGTAGAAAATCCGGTCAATGCTAATGCAGGATCAGATCAGTCGGGATTATGTGCCAACAGTGCAGCTTTACTGGGCAATAATCCAGGTTCCGGCACTGGTGCATGGACCGTCGCGCAGGCTCCAACAGGCGCTGTACCGGTTATTGCCTCAACATCCAGTTTCTCTACGGTGGCAAATAATATGGATTCTGTGGGTACTTATCGCTTTGTATGGACCATAAGCAGTCCGATGGGAGGCTGTGTGAGCAGAGATACAGTGGCGTACCAGGTAACCTGTCCGCTGCCGGTACAACTGCTGCGCTTCGAAGCCATAAAGCAACCAAACAGTGTACTGCTGGAATGGTTAACTGCTGCGGAGCAAAACAGCTGGGGATTTGATATCGAAAGAAGTACAGACAGCAAGGACTGGAACATTATTGGTTCGGTACGCAGTAATGCAGCTGTGTCGCAGGGCAGGTATACTTATACCGATCAGCAACCGGTTTACGGAGATAATTTCTATCGCCTGAAACAAAAAGATCATGATGGTGCATATGCATACAGCCCGGTAAGAATAGTAAAGTATAGTCAGAACAATGGCATCACTCTATACCCTAACCCAGCCCGTGAATCGGTAACGATCAATGGCCTGAAAGGTACTGAAACCGTAACAGTGTACAATACCAATGGTCAGGTGGTATATACCGGCAACACAAAAACAGGCGCTGTACAGGTAAATATGAAGCATTTGCCTGCTGGTGTATACTTATGCATCGTGGCAGACCAGACAGGTGCTCAGTTATCCAGATCATCGTTTGTGAAAGAATAGTATAAATACACAAAAAAATCCATCACACAAAGGTTCCGCGGTAATTGCCGCGGAACCTTTCTACTTAAACCATTTTAATAATACAACTAATATTATAAAATACCACCATATTTGCACGGATAAAATAGGGGTGTTTTTACGCTAAAGATCAATGTAACATCATGTTATTTTTGTACTGTATTGCAGTACCAAAAAAAACGGTTACTATAACATTTAAATACTAAAGTTATGACCAGGAACAAGAAATACAGGATCAGCGGCCGGGTGTCGTACCTGATGTATTTGGCAATAATCCTTTTGTTTGCCCGATGCGAACCGACAGAAATTACGCCTAAGGATGAAGGAGGCTATTGCTTCGTTTCCAGTTTTGGCGGGCTCGGACAACTTTATAAATCTTCCGGAAATCAGCAACTGGATCAATGGCATTACGGAGAATACAACAACCTGGCACAGAAATTCGGAGTGATGCCTGATATCTATTTCTACACTGATAATAGTGGGGCCAATGCCTACTTTACAGAGCAGGTGTCTAATAACCAATATCCTGATGGCACGGTGGCTATAGGTTTCAACCTGATCAATAAAGAATTCGCCAATTCTCCTACTAATAGCGGGATCAGTATTGCCATAATCATGGCACATGAATTCGGGCATTGTGTCGATGCCAAATACAAGGTTTACTCAAGCCATTCATTTCGAAATGAGCTATTTGCAGATTATCTGGCAGGATGCTATCTACACCTGAAAAGTATGGCCGTTGGAGATCAGTATGTTGGTGAGGTAGCGAGCTCTTTTTATGCCATCGGGGACTATAGTTTCAATGATCCCGGGCATCATGGCACACCAGAGCAGCGAAGAAGCTGTCTGATGTCGGGCTACAATTTTTCAAAAAGCAAGGTAGGTATCGGATATGGACTGCCGGAAGCGATTAATAATGCCAAGAATTATGTGGCACAATTTTAAGGAGATCAACAGTTGTAATGAGAGACCTAAAAAAAAGTCCGCAGCTATTGCTGCGGACTTTTAACTATTGCTCAAGCATATTTGTATGCGCCAAAAGCAACCAATACTAAAGTTCAATTAAAGTACATCTCTGCGGGCACCGGTTTCTTTTCCACCGGCAATTTCGGGGCTACCGGCTTGGCTACAGTGTCTCTCGTTTCCTGTGCGTTTTCTGCCAGCATTCTTGGTTCATTAGGGTTGAACATATCCTCCATTTTAACTTTAGGAGATTTGTTCAGCCATTTTGAACTGGCCAGGTACTTACGGTTTGACGTATAAATGAATAAAGCGGTACCGCCCTTGATATTATCAATAATAGGACGGGTAAGCTCTACCGGTAATGCCGGGCATCCCCAGCTGCGACCCAGGCGTTGATTGCCTTTAATAAAATCGTAGCTGACATAATCTGCTCCGTGTATTACCACTGCCCTGCTAAATGCCTGGTCATTATACCCGACATCTTTACCCTGCAATTTCAAAGAATATCCTTTATCACCATAGTATGTATTATCGGTTACATAAAAACCCATACTGCTTTGATGAGAATTCTCTACATTAGAAAAGTTTGTTGCAAACTCTTCGCCACTGCCCTGGCCGTGTGCGACCAGAGAATTAAACAGCACTTTTTTCTTTTTCAGGTCAATCACCCACAGGCGCGGAACGTTAGAAGAAAGACTAAAGTCACAAATGGTTAAAACGTCATGGTCATTTAACTGACCACTTTGTTTCAGATTCAGGTAGCCCTGATATCCTTTCAGGAACACTTCTTTGGATAATTTACGGAAACTTCCGAAGTTAATTTCCTGATAAATACGGGTTGCGTTATCTTCTACCATTTTGGTAGATGTAGGTATTACCAAACCCTCTGCAATTACGTTCGACACCGGAATGATGTGTACTGATAAAAAAAGAATAAATGCCTTTACCCAGTTTTTAGTTTGTATCATCAAATAAAATTTTCTGTTGGTTAATATTCAAAGTTAAAAAATATATTAGAAATATCCCCCCTTTAGGGGGAAATTTTAACATATTAGCCCATCGCTCTCACAAAGATTGTTTACTTTCGCAACGGACATTTATCTCTCTGAAATCCTTTATGATGCAGTCTTTCCAGCACCACGCTCAGGCTTTTGAGCAGTTTTTACAGGAGCAGCAACTCTTCTCCCGCGAACCCCGGAATTTATATGAACCTTGCAGTTATATATTATCGATTGGCGGTAAGAGAATCAGACCATCGGTATGCCTTATGGCCGCTGCCTTATACAAAGGCATTACACCAGATGTATATTGGGGTGCTGCAGCCATAGAGCTGTTTCATAATTTCACCCTCATACATGATGATATTATGGATAATGCCCCGCTGCGTCGTGGCAAGACTACCGTTCATGAGTTATACAGCACCACTACAGCTATCCTATCCGGCGATGTGATGAACATTATGGCATTCCAGTGCCTGGAAAGGGTAAAACCAGCGTTAATACCCGTTTTGCTGGGCATTTTTAACCGTACAGCAATAGAGGTATGTGAGGGGCAGCAACTGGATATGGATTTTGAACAGCAGGACAATGTTACTGAAGAGGCTTATATCCACATGATTGCGCAGAAGACGGCTGTATTACTGGCCTGCAGTATGCAGATCGGCGCACTGATAGCCGGTGCGACTGAAGAAGATGCAGCCCGCCTGTACACCTTCGGAAAGAACCTGGGTATTGCCTTCCAGCTACAGGACGACTACCTGGATACTTTTGGTGATGGCGATAAAGTAGGCAAACAAATAGGCGGAGATATACAGGCCAATAAAAAAACCTTCCTGGCGATTACCGCTATGCTACAGGCAAGCGATACGCAGAAAACAGCCATAAATATACTGGCACATGGGCATGGTCCTGCTAAAGTGCAGGATACCATTCAGTTGTACAATACCTTGAGTGTAGGATCTATCTGCAAACAAGCGATAGACGCTTATACGCAAAAGGCATTACAGGCGCTGAACGAAGTGCAGGTACCGGATGAAAAGAAAGCACCGTTCCGCGAACTGGTACAATTCCTCATCAACAGAGATTACTAATGTGCCCGTCATTTCGAGCGAGCGCAGCGGTGCCGAGAAATCTCTGATCGCTGCAAGAGGAGATGTCTCCACGCTGGTCGACATGACGATCATTAAAATATTGCGACAAATACGACAATGGGCTTATAAAATATATAAGCCCATTTCTTTTAAGTCTTTTATCGTAGGGCCTTCCAGTAAAGGCATAATATCGGTATGGTGGTTTTGCATGAAATGGTCTTGCAGTGCACCTACGGTCATGGCCTGGTTACTTACATGACAGCGCTCCAGCAATTCCTGAATCAGCTTACCCTCAGCAGGGGTTACATTTAGCTCCAGGGCACTGCGCTTTTGCTGGAAGACCAGCTGTGCACGGGTCACAATCTTACCTTTATGTTTCTGATGATTTACCTCCAGTTGCGGCGGCTTACCCGTCCATACAATCTTAGTGCTCGGGCGTAATGGCGGCTCCGGTGCTTCGGCCAGACTGCGTTCTATATAATCCGGAGCAATGGTTGGTCTTTTCACCCGGAAGTCAAACCAGTCCTGCAGTGGGAAGTCGAAACAGATACCATGCATGTAATTATACAGCGCCTTTTTCAGGCCACCAGCATAACGGCTATGATCTGCTCCCGTTTCATCTATATGCGGCAGGTCATTATTGGCAAATGCCCCTACTCCCTCCAGCACATTTTTCACTTTAAAGAGCTCAGGATTCATACCCACCGGGCTGTGTGCCGTCATGGCAAACTGGTGCCAGAAACCCGATTGTACCACATTCAGTTCAAATAACTGGCGTACCACCTCCAGGCTATCGATCGTCTCCTGCTCGGTCTGTGTAGGGAAGCCGTACATCAGGTAGGCATGTACCATAATGCCCGCTTCGGTAAAGCTATCGGCCACCTTAGCCACCTGGGCTACGGTTACCCCTTTCTTGATTAGTTGTAACAATCGGTCAGAGGCGACTTCCAGCCCGCCCGATACCGCTATACAGCCCGAGGCCGCCAACAGGCGACACAAATCAGGGGTAAAGCTTTTTTCGAAACGGATATTGGTCCACCAGGTAATGGTCAGCTTACGGCGCAGGATCTCCAGTGCAACCTCCCGCATGAGCGCAGGCGGTGCTGCCTCATCGACAAAGTGGAAGCCATGCTGTCCCGTCTCGCTGATCAGCTGCTCCATACGATCGACCAGCACTACAGCCGTAGTAGCTTCGTAATTTTTAATATAATCGAGCGAGATGTCGCAGAAGGTACATTTGCCCCAATAGCAGCCATGTGCAAGGGTCAGCTTGTTCCAGCGGCCATCGCTCCAGAGGCGGTGCATCGGATTGGCCACCTCTATAACGGACAGATAGCGATCCAGTGGCAGGTCTCCGTAATCGGGTGTACCCACATCGGCCTGCTTATAATCTCCGGCTATGGTGCCGTTGTAGTATTGTACCACACCCTCCTCATCCAAAGCAAAGGTGCGCTTGAGGAAGTGTATGTCCCGCTTGCCCTCCAGCATCTCGATCAGGTGCAACACGGTCGCCTCGCCATCGTCGAGGGTTACGTAGTCCAGAAACTCGAATACCCGGGCATCACTCAGGCTGCGCAGCTCGGTATTGGCATAACCGCCACCGAGGCATATTTTGATCTCGGGATGATGTTGTTTGATATATTGTCCGCAGCGCAGACCACTGTATAGGTTTCCGGGAAATGGTGCCGAAAGACCCATCAAGGTAGGCTTGTACAGCGCCAGTTGCTCCTCCAGTATGCGCAGCAGAATGCGATCGGTAAAGGTAGGGGGTGCCTTTAAGGCATTATACAGATCATCAAAAGAGCGTGCACTGCTGGCCAGTCGCTCGGCATACCGGCTGAACCCGAACAGCGGATCGACGGTGGCAATGATGAGGTCTGAAATATCTTCTAAATATAAAGTAGCCAGGTGTCGTGCTTTGTCGCGGATACCCAGTGTACCAAAGGCCCACTCCAGGTCGGCCACCTGCTCAAACCTTCCGGCCTCGGGCAGGTAATTGCCGGTACAGATGGCATAAGACAGTGTAGGGTTACGGTCCTGCAGAAAGGCTATGACCGGGTCTATCGTGTGCAGATAATCCTCTTTCAGGGTCATGATGCGGGCAATATTGCCATCCAACACATAACCGCCGGCCTCGATCTCGGTAAACAAGGATTCCAGCCCCTTTGCAGAAAACAACTCGTTGATCACCAGTATACCCAGATCGGCCTGGTGCGACTCAATGTCTTTGGTATTCAGAAAACCTTTGAGGTAAGCAGTAGCCGGGTATGGGGTATTGAGCTGTGTAAACGGAGGGGTGACCAGGAAAACGGATTGTTGCACGGGACGCATCATATTATTATTCAACAATATGCAAAGATATGCCTTTTTGCTGAGGCATACACGAGGGGCGGCTGTTGTACTTCTAGGCACACGCGATGGCGCGTGCGCTAGCGGGAGCCAAAACATAAATCTATCTACCCTTTAGATAAATGAATCCACACCAAACCTGAATCGACGCGCAAAAAAACTAAATGATATTTAGCTTTTGGGTGGCCGGGAGTACCTTTTTATGGAATGCACGCAGCTTTTTAAGAAATGAAATTAAGCAAAAAGCTGCGGGAATGGAGCTTTTTACCCCTCGCGCACAGCTTTTATATACCCTCTATTGTGCTTTGGGGTCGCTTCATTGTGCTTTTGACTAAATTGAATTGAGCTTTTTATCGCGTTCATTAAGGTTTGGGGTAGCCGGGGGTACCTCTGTGGTGGGGTCATGAGGTATGCGAGGACACGCGCTTGGGAGCGCGCGCCAGCATCGAAGGGTACTTTATGCACAACATTATCACTTCGAGTGCCTCAGCGAACGGGTTACGTCCCTTCGTGATGTCGATCGTATGGAGACATCTCCTCTCTTATTATGAATTGAGATTTCTCGACTACACTTCGTTGCGCTCGAAATGACGAGTACGATCGCTTCGTCATATCGACTGTAGCGTAGCGGAATGGAGATATCTCATGATTGAAGGAAAGATTGATGAGATTTCTCGACTACACTTCGTTGCGCTCGAAATGACGGGTACGATCGCTTCGTCATATCGACTGTAGCGTAGCGGAATGGAGATATCTCCTTTTATAATTAAGAATGGAGATTTCTCGGCTACACTTCGTTACGCTCGAAATGACGGAAAGAATGTACTCCAGGCGAGGGTTGGCCAACAATAGACGAAACAAAAAGCCCTTCCTGCTGAGGAAGGGCCTTGTATATAGTTATAGGATTGAATGCTTAGAACTTGTAGGTAACGCTCACAAAGTAGTTGGCACCATAGCCATAGAAGTACTTGGCCGGGAAGCGCTCTACATTCTGTGTAGCGGCATCGAAACGCAACTGCTCAAAACCTCCGGTACGGATGTTCTTATTGTTCAGCAGGTTATTAACCCCAACATTGATGTACAGGAACATATCGTTGCTGGCCGATCTGATGTATTTCTTCAGTTTCAGGGAGGTACCACAGAACAGGTCTATGGTGTAATATGCCGGCAGCTTCTCCTGACCCAGGATATCGTTCCACTGTGGTGTACCTCTGGGTATAAACTCTACTGCATCGGAAGTGAGGCGCGCAGGGTTTACGTCGATATAGTTGCGGTCAAAGAAGTTGAAGTTTACATTGGCCCACCAGTATTTAGGTGAGCTGTAGTTCAGCCCCAGTGTGTAGGCCGATTGCGGGCCCGATGCAACATAATAATCTTTCAGGTAGATGGTCTGCGTAGCTACTTTGGTAGAGGTATCATTGTCCAGGAATACGCTGGCCGTAGGACGGCTGGTATAGAAGGCTTGTGTCCAGCTGGCTACTGCGGTGGCAGACAGGCTCGGGCTGATCTTGGCTTTGAGGGCAAACTCTCCACCCAGGTTACGCATATTTACGCCTTGCAATACATAGTTTACAAACGTACGATAGTCTTCGTGGTAGAAACGTTTGATGTCGGTGATGTCTTTCATCTCGGTTACAAACCCGCTCAGGCGACCATTCAGGAATGGTGAGCGCAGTAAATATCCACCTTCTAATGAAGTGATCTTTTCTACAACCGGGTTGTCTACAGCTTTGTTACGGGTACGCGGCGATACGAAGGTATTGTCAAATGTTGGAGCATTGGTCATGACAGCACCGTTTACGTACAGGTAGTTACGACCATCCAGTTTGTAGGTCAGTCCGCCCTTTACGGCATAGGTGAGGAAGTCGAAACGCTCTGACTGGCCTTCGGAATCTCCGGCAAACAGTCCATTTTTAAATATACCATTTCTACGGAAGCCTTCCATACCCAGGCGACCGGTCAGGAAGAAGTCTACTTTATTGTAGGTGAACTCGCCCTGTGCCCAAGCATAAGAGCGTACAAAGTCTGATTTGTAGTAATAACCATATTTATCGCCTTTGTACACAATACCATTAGGATTGTTGAGGTCATTCTGGTTGTAATCGTTGTTACCGATATAGGTACGCTCTGCAAACTGGTTCAGGTTTACATAATAGTCACCACCCAGCAGATCATAGGCTTTGCGGTAGCTTGCAGTCTTTTGCAGGATGCCTGCTACACCGGCAGTTACTTTTACGTGCTCTCCTACTACCTTTTGCAGTGTGGAATTGAGCATATACTTATTGATATCGTCTCTGTCCTCACCGATCAGGTATACCGAACGCTTGCCGGTAACGCCATTTACGGTACGTACATTCATACGGTTGGCACCATACAGTCGATCCCAGTTGACCTGCATACGACTTGGATCTGCCAGCAGGTAATCGCGCTGTGCATTGGCCATAGCCTCGTCTGCGCCTCTCGGATCGTACAGGTAATAGCTAGGCAGGTTGCGGTAGTAATCAGGACGAGGGTCCATAGCATTGTACCAGTCCAGGGCAGTATTGCCATTATAACCGGTCTGGAAGCCCAGTGAGGTATTCCATTGGGTATTATTGTCCGGGTTATACTTGTAAGTCAGTATAGCAGCGGGTTGGTTGGAATTATTGGCGCGGGCATTTTTCTTCTCTCCATTTACATAACCCCAGTTAGGATTATAGAAGTTGCTGCCGGCCAGATCCATAGCCTCCTGCGTAGCAGGCATAGCCTTGCCACGGCTGGTTGGTGCGCCGAACGCGGTCAGGTGAATAGAGTTGGCATTATTGATTTTCTTGCTCACGGCCAGATAGGCTGAGTACCCATCGTAGAATGTACCCGGAATATAGCCTTCATCGCTCCATCTTCTGGAAGCAGATACGGAATAAGCCCAGCCCTTTTCATTAAGGCCAGAGCTGTGGGTAATCATAACACGGTTACGGTAAGTACGGTTAGAGGCTGCGTAAGAGATGCGGGTCTGCTTGCGCTGATCGGCAGCAGTGGCTTCGATCTGTGTCGCGCCGCTCAGTCCGCCGAAACCAACTTCTGAAGGAGATAGTCCGTAGGTTACAGTCTGGTTGCGGAACACATCGTTCAGTCCGCCCCACTGACCGAAGAAGGCCGAGCCGGATTCAGCATCATTCATCGGAAGACCATTCATATATACTTCCAGCTGATCTCTTTTATATCCGCGAATCTGGAAACGCTGCGGCCCAAAGGTATAAGAGGCTGCGGCCAGGTAAGGATCGCGTGATGCGGTAAGTACACCGGATACGCTCTGATCGCTGATACCGTCATCATCTCCGGAAGAGGCATTCTCTTCCAGCGAAATGGTCGGCGCCTGGTTAGCGGCTACGCTGATAGCCTGCTCATCAATCCCGAAGGCCAGTGCACCCAGGTCTACAACGTCCTGGTCCACATTGATCGTTACTGTTTCTTGTTTGTTGGCAGAAGTATTCACCACCAGCTTGTAGGTACCATGCGGCACCTGGCTGAAGGTAAAGCGCCCTTCTGCGTTGGTTATCTTCATCAGTTTCAGTTGCGGAATGGTCACTTCCACTTCGGTCAGTGGCCTGCCGTTGTCCTTGTTTTCCAGAACACCTTTTACCAGGGCAGTCTGCGCCTGCACAATAACGGAAAAAGATGAAATAACTGAGAGCAGTAAAACGTGCTTCATATAGTATAAATAACTAAAAAAATGGTTCTAAAAAGTAGCGGCAAAACTAGAATAAGTTTTGCCGCTACTGAGAGAAACTGTATAAAGTAATTGTTATTTATCTACCATTAACCATATGTTACTGCAAGGAAAATAAAGTATCTACAAATTCATATTTATTAAATACTTGTAAGTCCTCCATTCGCTCTCCTACACCGATATATTTTACCGGTATTTTGAACTGATTTGCGATGGCTAATACCACACCACCCTTGGCCGTGCCATCGAGCTTGGTAATGGCCAGTGAGGTCACTTCTGTAGCTGCTGTAAAATGCTTGGCCTGTTCCAATGCATTCTGCCCTGTACTGCCATCCAGCACCAGCATAACTTCATGCGGAGCATTTTCCATGTTTTTACCGATAGAGCGTTTGATCTTGCTCAGCTCTTCCATCAGGTGCGCTTTATTATGCAGACGACCAGCAGTATCTATAATGATTACATCTACATCGCGGGCTATACCACTGACGATAGTATCATAAGCTACAGAACTAGGATCGCTGCCCATCTCTTTCTTTACAATAGGTACCCCTACACGATCGCTCCAGATGCTCAGCTGATCTACAGCTGCGGCACGGAAGGTATCGGCAGCACCCAGCAATACAGACTTACCGTTCTTCTTGAAATTATACGCAAGCTTACCGATCGTTGTAGTCTTACCTACACCGTTTACACCTACAACCAGTATTACATAAGGTTTTTTATCCAGCGGTGTGCCGTACGTTTTGTAATCGGTACTGGATGAGTCGGTAAGGATATTGGCGATTTCTTCCTGAAGAATGTTGTTCAGTTCGCCTGTATTGATGTATTTATCTTTGGCAACGCGTGCTTCGATATTTTTGATGATGGTAACGGTCGTATCCAGGCCTACATCTGCTGTAATCAGGGCTTCTTCCAGGTTATCCAGCACTTCTTCATCTACTTCACTCTTTCCTGCAATGGCTTTGGAGATCTTGCTAAAGAAATTCTCTTTGGTCTGTTTTAGTCCTTCGTCTAATACCGCTTTTTGTTCTTCCTGATCTTTATTTCTTTTGAATAGTTTGTCAAAAAAACCCATAACAGATAATATAAAAAATTATAAGGTGTAAAATTAGTCTATTATATAAGGATACAAAATTTTATTTTTGCTGAAAATGAATGCTGTTATGGAAAACACCATCCCTATAACCTTATGGCTGGCCGGCCGCAGTTACCGCATCCGGGTAAAGCCGGAAGAGGAACAGGCGATACGCCAGGCAATGAAAGTAGCTGAACAGCGACTGGCCAAACTGCGCAACGATATCGTGGGCAAAGATGAACAGGACTTCCTGGCTATGTGCCTGATGATGTATGCTACCGACCAGGTAACCGATCACAGTGGCTTCACCCCGGTGCAACAGGATACGATACAGGACATGATGCAATCTATAGACGACTGCCTTGAAGACAAGTCCGCTCCTGCTACAGACCTTGTTTTATAAACCCGACGAACTGAGCCATGGCTTTAGCGCGATGGCTTACGGCCTTCTTCACCTCTGCGGGTAGCTGTCCGAAAGTCTGATCATACCCTTTTGGGATAAATACAGGATCGTAGCCAAAGCCTCCGCTGCCCGATGGTGCAGTAGCAATATCTCCCTCACAGATTCCTTTAAAATACGCTGGTGCTCCGCTGCCTACCAGGCAAATTGTCGTCTGGTAATAGGCATGGCGATCCGTATTGCCCTTCAGTTCCTGCAATAGCTTTTCGGTATTGCGCTCATCGCTGCGCGGCTCACCGGCATAGCGTGCACTAAACACTCCTGGTGCACCATTCAGCACCGGTACGATCAGGCCGCTGTCTTCGGAGAAGGTCATAAGGCCGGTACGCTCATATACATAGTTGGCCTTAGCCAGTGCGTTCTCTTCGAAGGTATCGTACGGCTCGGGAATCTCTTCTGTAATGCCGGTATCTCTGAGGCTGATCACTTCAAAAGCGCCCTCCAGGAGGCCGTTGATCTCTGCAATCTTATGTGCATTATTGGAGGCTAATACTAATCTGGTCATGAATCTTGGTCTTTTTATTTTCCGATATAATATGGTTTCAGTGCCTTGTTCCAGAAGTCGGCTTTCAGCTGGGCATTGCCCATAACCATGCGCAGCTCATCGGCCAGCAGGATCTGCTTATCTCCGATACCCAGCATTTTATAAGGGAATAAGGTATAATGAATATGTATACTTTTCGGATCTACATTGAACAGAAATACTTCCTTGATACTGTCTACCCCGCTGATGTTTTGCCAGGCTACCCGCTCGTCGGTAATATACAGTTGCTCCGGCGTGATTTTACAGGCCTGAAAAATCTTCGTAATCTGTTCTTTATCAGCATTTTCGTCTACAAAACGATCCAGGATTACCAGTACACGCACCCCTTCCGGTGTTGACAAACTGTTAAAATTAGGCAGGTTATGCACCAGTGTTTCGGAGGCAAAAAGTTGCTGTATCATATGGTAAAGTACGTATAGAAAGCGTTCCCGGCAAAAGTAAATTTTTATGAACAAACTGCAATACACTTCTATATTGTTCAAAAAAACGTAGATTTGCCCCGGCTTTGTAAGTCTTTGACTAGCACTAAAGCCGGGTCATAATTATATTAAATCTATTATTTAGACAATATGGACATTAAAATTTCTAAAGTAGCAGACAGTCGTGCGCATGAGCTACGCAAAGATGAACTGGTTTTTGGTAAGGAATATGCTGACCACATGCTGGTATGCGATTATAAAGATGGCCAGTGGGGCAATCCGGAAATCGTACCTTATGGTCCTTTAAGCTTAAGTCCATCAACCTCAGCTTTACATTACGGACAAGCTATTTTTGAAGGCGTAAAAGCTTATCGTCAACCAGACGGAACGGCAGCGGTTTTCCGCCCGGAAAAAAACTGGGAACGTTTAAATAAATCTGCAGCCCGCCTGGATATGCCGGAGATCCCGAAAGAAATTTTCCTGGAAGGTATGCGTCAGCTGATTGCTCTGGATAACTCATGGGTACCTAACGAAGATGGTACATCACTGTACATCCGTCCGTTTATGATGGCTACAGATGAGTTCCTGGGTGTAAGAAGCTCTCACGATTATAAATTCATGATCATCAATAGCCCTGCTGGTCCGTACTACAGCAAACCGGTACGTATCTATGTGCAGGAGAAATATGTACGCGCGGTACCTGGCGGTATCGGGTATACCAAAGCTGCTGGTAACTATGGCGCATCTATGCTGCCTACCAGCGAAATCAAGAAAATGGGTTACGATCAGATCCTGTGGACAGATGCATTTGAGCATAAATTCGTACAGGAAATCGGTACTATGAACGTGTTCTTCATCGTTGATGGTAAAGCCCTGACTCCTGATCTGAACAGCGGTACGATCCTGGCTGGTGTAACCAGAGACAGCGTTATTGCCCTGCTGAAAGAAAACGGAATTCCTGTTGAAGAGCGTCCGATCAGCATCTTAGAGCTGGTACAGGCGTATAAAGAAGGTAAATTCCAGGAAGCATTCGGTACCGGTACAGCGGCTTCTATGTCCCTGATCCAGGACCTGACTTACGAAGGCGAGACACTGACCCTGCCTCCTGCAGAGACATTCCCTATCGCTAACAAAATCAAAAAACAACTGGACGATATCCGTTACGGACGTACAGAAGATAAAAACGGATGGTTGTTTAAAGTAAACTAATCAATCGCTTTTAGCATATAGATAAAGGGCCGGATCAATGATCCGGCCCTTTATCTATTAATGAATATCCGTTTTGGTATAATTGCAAACTCCTGTTACAGGATCGGATTACAATTAATCCTTTCTCAAAATACCCTGCTCCACGCTATCATTGATCAAACCTTCGGCAAAGGACCAGATCGGCTCTGAGCCTTCTTTAATGACGCTTTTCTTCTCATATACTTTCTGATAGGGAACATCAAATTCTTTCCATGTACCGCCACTATTAGAGGTGTTCTGCAACAATGGCTCCAGCCTGTCCATTGAACGGGCAAACCTGGCTTCGATGCTGACACCGGCTTCAAACTCTTCCCAGATCGCAATCATCTCTTCGGCCTGTGCCTGTGGCAGCATACCGAAGATGCGTTTCGCGGCCAGCAGTTCCTCATCTGTATTGCTGTGATTTTTCTGCGTATCGTAGATAAAGGTATCTCCGGCATCGATCTCTACAATATCATGAATCAGCACCATTTTAACCACTTTCAGGACATCTATCGGCTCATTGGCATGCTCAGCCAGTACGATGGCCATTAAGGCCAGGTGCCAGCTGTGCTCGGCATCATTTTCATTTCTGTCGCTGTTGAATAATTTTGTCTTGCGCTGAATGTACTTGACCTTATCAATTTCTTTAATAAAGTCAATTTGCTGCAGCAGTTTTTCGGGTATCATATTATACATTATATATTGATTACATATTTGTTTCCCGACCTTCGATCCTACCGCAGCATACATTGTGCTTATGAGCTGGCTACCGTCTGTACTATATCCAGGTCAAACTCCCGGGCAGCTACCAGTATGTGATCGAAAATATCGGATTGCAGGTTTTCGAAATCGCTCCAGATCCCCAGCTTGGTAAAACAGTAGATCTCCAGGGGCATACCATTGGGCGAAATCTCCATCTGGCGCACCATGATCGGCTGTTGTTCATCAATCTGCGGATGGCGTTTCAGGTAATTGTATACATACATCCTGAAGGTGCCGATATTGGTCAGTTGCTTACCATTGATCAGGTATTCATCTGCAGCCTCACCGGTATTGATCTCTTCCAGGCGATGTATTTCCATTTCTTTGGTCAGGAAATAGTCTTTCAGCATATCGATCCTTTGCAGGCGCTGATAGGCTTCCAAGTCAATAAACTTAAATGATTTGATACTAAAAAATATGGAGCGTTTAATCCTCCTGGAGTTCTTATCGATCAGCACCTGTGCATTGCGCACTTCTGTGGAGATCAGGTCGTAGGTAGGAATAGAAGATATGGTATTATCAAAATTCTTGATCTTGGTTGTCAGCAGGTTGATCTCTATCACATTTCCCTCCAGCTTATATTTGGTTACATTGATCCAGTCTCCTACTTTGAAGAGTCTTGATGTCGCCACATGGATACCGGAAATAAACCCCAGAATTGTGTCCCGGAAAATAAGCAGTACTACAGCAGTCATGGCACCCAGTCCGGCAAAAATACTACCGGGAGAGATGCGCAGGAATATAGACAGGGAAATAATGACGTAGGCTATGATGCCGATAATGCGCATGGACTGTGCCACGGCTTTGATACCGGTTGCATTATAGTTCAGCTGATTGCCATCGGCATAATCCTCTACCGCTTTGATAAGTCTGTGTAGTATGACGGCAACTACGGTGATGATAAGCCAGTTAAATATGGCATCTATATAGGGCAGGAATCGCTTGCTCCGGTAAAACACATCTTCAATAATCCAGTAGCAGAACAGCATGGGAATGAAATTGAGAAAGGAGCGGAACACGTGCCGGTTGTAACAGGCAATATAAAACGGCCTCTTGGATTTAAAAACGATCCAGCGGATGATTGGTATGAAGACCCGTTTCAGGACAAAAGACAGTACCAGGAATAGCAGTATCAGCGCGATTATTTTATACGCCAATACTGACACTTCCCGCAGTTGTAAAGGAAATTCTTCCCTGATATAGCGGTCAATTATATTGATATATTCTTTCAGCATAAAATCATCCGTTTTAGTAACCTGTAAGTGTACCGGGCAACACCGCTATTCTGTTGCACCCGCTTACCGGCTGCATTACTTATCGTCTTTATCCTTAGCCAGCTGCTCTTTACACAGCTTCACATATTTAGCTGCCTGCTTGCTGTTAGGCATATCAGGCTTTTTAGCCACTGCCTGGAAATAAGGCAATGCCGAGGCATATTGTTTCTTTTTATACAAGTCCATACCCTTCTTAAAGTCTGCTTCTGCCTGTGTGATCGCTTTCTCTTCTGCAGCCGCTTTTTTATTGGCAGCATCTTTGGCGCGCTCCTCAGGTGTTTTAGCAGAAGGGCGTACTTTTTCTTTAGCTACGGTCTTTTCGGTTGCAACAGGTTTCACTGCTGTGGCTACAGGTTTTGTAGTTGTTGTACTGCTGCTGGTCGTACGCATATCAGCTTCTTTCACCACTTCTGCAGCTTTAGCCCTGGTTTCAGCAGGAGTCGTTTTCGCTAATACAGGTGTCGCATTTGTCTTAGCCTTACTTTCTGCAGGAGCGGCTGTTTTTGCCGCGGCCACTGCAGGGCTCGGAGCTGCTTCTCTGGACATCGCTATAGATGCCGGTGCAGCTGCTGCAGGCACATCGGCCGCAGCCACCATGGCTGCATCACTGTCAGCAGCAACATTACTGACCCTGGTACTGCTATGGCTGGCGATAACCGGAGCGGCCTGTCCCTGCATGCCATATTTGGCATTCATTGCAGAGTCATCCTGGCGGCTTACCGGAGGGCTTACCCCTTCATCCAGTGCGCCGGCCGATTCGTTTGCTTTTGCCAGCATAGCGGCTTTCTCCGCTTTATGATTGTTAAATTGATTCAGTCCCCAGATACCCAGACCAACGACTGCAGCTACAGCCAGTCCTACTTTCCAGTTCATACCGCGTTTACGTTCAGGTGCATCAAATGCAACTGTTTTACGTTGTGTCGGATGTACCGGTCCTTCTGTCACCGTTTTGGATACCGGTGGCACGATGACTTCTTTTTTAGGCACAACCTTTTCTACCAATGGCTCGGGAGTAGCCTCCACCGCAGGTAACTGAAGGGTGTCTACCTCGCTGAGCAACTGGTTGGCGTTGGATGTCTTTAAGAAACCTTCTATAGCATCGTTACAGAAAGGGCACTCATTAAGGTGCATTTCTACAACATACTGCTCTTCCGGAAATAATTTTTTATAGATATAATCATTAATCTGCCTCCTGGTCAGGCAGGCACTGTTATCTATCGCTTTTATCAATCTGGCTCTACTGTTCATGATGCAATGCTGTTTTTATGTTGACCAAAACAAAGTTTCAGATTACGTCTGCCGTTTTGCAGGTAGCTTTTCACCTGTTTGTCATCCATCTGATTGTGTGCAGCAATTTCTGCGTAGGTCTTCTGGTGCAGGTAAAACAGCTCTATACAGGCTTTTTGTGCTTCCTGTAATTTGCTCAGGCAGGATTCGAGAATCCGTAATACTTGTTCCTGTTCCATCTTATGATGCGAAAGGTCTTCATATTCCACAAAGTCAAATGTATTTTCTGTATCTACGGGAGTAGTCGGTTGCTGCTTACGCAGTTCCATCAGGCAATGGTTCTTTACAACGGTATATAACCAGGGTTTAAAACTCTTGATTTTATACTGTGCCGCATCGGTCCATATTTTGATAAAAACAACCTGCACCGCATCTTTGGCAGCATCGGCAGAAAGGTATTTCATACCCACACCCAAAGCCAGGTGTGCATAACGCTTATGCAGGGTGGCCAGTGCCTCCTGATCCCGCTTATGAGCAACCCTGTACAAGAGTTCCTCGTCCAATAGGTTTCGATAGATTGTATGCGACAAAGGAAAAAGGTTTTGAATCGTAAAAATAATGTTTTTCTATGTTTTTGCCTGTAAAAACCGGCAATATGTTCTTTAAAATAATTTTAGACTTAAATTAACCACTGCAACAGGCTTATTGCCTACATTTGCAACAATATCTGCTCACCAGGATAAACAATTACATCATGCCATTAGACGCTTTAATAGAACCTACCATACCTGTACTGAAACCTTCCGATACTGTCGATGATGCGTTACGTATGATTGCAGAGACACACCTGGAACAATTACCTCTGGTAAACGGTAAGAACTACCTGGGCATGGTTAAGGAATCGATACTGCTGGACTGGGAAAATCCGGATGATGAATTGTCGGTGTTTGAAGGCAGGCTGAACCGTCTGTTCTGTCATGTACAGCTGCACCCTTTTGAGGCGGTAAAAATGGCAATACAAAACAAGGTTCCGGTAGTACCGGTACTCAACCAGGAGCAGGAATACCTGGGTTCAATCTCCCGTGATGCGTTGTTTTATTATCTTGGAGAGAATGGCAGCCTGAATGAGCCTGGCGGCATCATTGTACTGGAAATGAAACTGGGCGATTACAGCCTGGGACAGATTGCCCGTATCTGCGAAGGAGAAAATGTAATTATCCTCAACAGCAGGGTCTATACCAATACGCAAACCGGTATGCTGGAAGTGACACTGAAAACGAATAAACAGGAGTTACAAACTGTTGTTGCTGCATTTGAGCGCTTTGAGTATACCGTAAAAGAAGTTTATGGTGACCTGCCGGCTTATGATGATCTGGCACAGCGCTATAAATTGCTGATGACTTATATCAATATGTAATTAAATAAAAAACATGTTATAAAAGTGTTGGGGGGGGGGGGGGGGGGGGGGGGGGGGGGGTGTGGAATAGTAAAAAAGAAACAACAAACCGCCACGACA
>NZ_VOSI01000001.1:135699-246917 GCF_019797745.1 Edaphocola aurantiacus
AAAAAATATTTTTTATATGTGTGTGGGGCGGCCTGCCGCCCCCCCCAACACTTTTATAACATGTACACAAGCTCCTTCAACTCGCGTCCAAGAAGACTTGTCCTTTCTTTTTATTCTTGAATCGTTTTCAGGTAAGCCCTTGCTCTATCTACATCATCGGCCACATCAATGCCAATACCCATTTCAGAAACAGTAGTCATCTTCAATGGAATGCCATGCTCCAGGAAACGAAGACATTCTATCTTTTCTACCTTTTCCAGAGGGGTCATAGGCAGTGTCGGAAACAACATCAGGGCCTCTTTACGGAAAGCATAAACGCCTATATGCTGGTAATAAGTATTGGGAACGGTTTCATCACGCACATATGGTATAGGGCTGCGGGAAAACAACAGGGAATTGCCATCCAAATCACAGACTACCTTTACAACATTGGGGCTATTGATCAGCGCAGGATCGGTAATGGGTTTGCGAATACTCCCTACCCTAACCTGCTTTCCGGCTTCGTCTCTGAATAAATTAAGTAATTGTTCCAGTGGCTTTTTCTGCACAAAAGGCTCATCTCCCTGTACATTCAGGAATACGTCTGCTTCCAGCTGAGCAGCAATAGCAGCGATGCGGTCGGTACCGGATTCATACTCCTCTGTACTGCGCAACACAGTTCCGCCACAATTGCTGATGATGGATTCTATGGCCTCACTGTCGGTGACCACGACAACCGATTCGAAAAGACCAGTGGCCAGAGTAGCCTCATAGGTCCGCTGGATCACTGTTTTACCTTCCAGTTCTATCAGTAATTTTTCGGCCAGCCGTGTGGAAGCCAGTCGTGCCGGGATGAGCGCAATCGCTTTCATGTTTACTTTTTTTTGAAGGCAAATGTACTGCTTAAATCTGCACCAGTCTGTTTTTTATCGCAAAGATGACGAGACCGACTCTCGATTTCACTTCGAATTTTTCGAACAGTGCATCACGATAGTGGTCTACCGTTTTAGGGCTCAGACACATGCGGTCAGCAATCTGTGTATAGGTAAGGTCGGTACAGGCCAGTTTCAGAAACTCGAGTTCTCTTTCTTTCAGGCCCACTTTCACGGCCATGGCCCCTTTGGGTTGCATCACGGCCTGCAGCAGCTTGGCGCTGGCTATTTCCGAACTGTAGAATCCTCTGTTCAGTATCGTTTTCATCGCCAGGATCAACTCTTCCGAATCGGTTTCTTTCAGCAGATAGCCTTTTACACCCAGACGCAGCATATTGATCACAGAGGCATCATCATCATTAATAGTCAGGGCCAGTACAGGCAGTTCGGGATGGTTGATCTGCATCCACTCCATAGTTTTAAAACCATCCATGACCGGCATATTGATATCGAGCAGGATAATATCCGGCAGGAGGTTACCGCCGGTTTCCAGGTAGCGCACCAGTTCTTTGCCGTTCCGTGCTTCATAAATCACTTCATGATCCGGTATAGAATTGACCAGGGTACAGATACCCCGGGACATAAGTTCATGATCGTCGGCTATGATTACATTTACCTTTTCCATGATCGTGCGGTATTTTATTGTTGTGGTGTATTGTAAACCAGGGATAGTGTGGTGCCGCTCCCAGGAACGGAATCCATCTCTATCCGGGCATTAATGATTTTAGCACGGTTATAAAATCCGAGCACGCCATTTCCTTCAGAAATGTCCTGTATATTGAATCCGGAGCCATTATCGCTCAGCTGTAGCATCAGCTGATGCGGATTATACCTTAAGGTAATATCAATACGATCGCATTGCGCATGTTTCAGTGAATTGGTAATAAACTCCTGGCAGATACGAAAGATAATCAATTCTACATTAGTATCCAATACCCTGACCTCGCCGGAAATCTCAAGATTGATCTTTAAAGCAGACAGCTTACTTAAATACTCCTGCAGCTTGCGTATAGAGTCCACCAGGTTGTAATTATGCACCAGGTCATCATTCAGCAGGCGGCTCAGCTGGCGCACCTCATTCAGTGCTTTAGCAGCCAGCTCTGCAATCACATCCAGCTGCTCTTCGCTATACGATTTCCGTATCGATTTCAGGTACATGCAATTCAATGCCAGTATCTGTCCTATATTATCATGCAGCTCTCCTGCGACCTGTTTTAAAATAGTGTCTTTTACTTCTATACGGGCTTTATTGATCTCTGACAGGAAGTCCAGTTCTTTTTGCTGCTGCTCAATCAGCAGTTTATTCTTTTTACGGATAAACAGGACAATAATGACGATCACCGTAATGACAAGCAGTACGGGTATAATGGTAGCAATATATACAAGTTCATTATTATTCATCTGCGTTTGCATAAAAGTGCCGTCGTCATGCAGGTATACAGACAAAGCACACTGATAAATGTTACTACATTATGCACCAGGCTATGGTGAGCATATACAATCTTGAAATAGTTACTGGTGACCAGGAAGGCTGAACAACTGAGGTACAACAATAAGCCTATACTGATCCAGATCATGGGGTTATCATTAAAAGAAATGATATTGTCGGAACGCAATACCTCTGCCAGGTAATTGACCGCCATGATAACCATAAAGAACATAGACAGGAATGTCGAAATAATATTGTAAAAAGTATAGCGGTATATATGCCCGTAAAACAAGACCAGCGATAAGGCAAACAGCAATGTAAAAATGCCGATCAGTATGCGTGTATACCGCTGGACCGTTACGTAATAATATAAAAGGCTGTAAAAAGAAAATTCGAGTATGGACATGATATCATACACGTCCATATTATGTCTCTTATGCTTCATCAGCCAGTAAGCCAGCATTTCCAGTCCGAACACAAGGGTAATGTATACAGGCAATAACCGTAGTACCCCTTTCCTGTTTGGGAAAGTGATCCACCCGATGATCATTGTAATCAGCAGGAGCAGGTAAGAAAATGTGGCCAGCAGCATAAATTATTTCAGCAGTACCCCATCACAATTGACCGGACAAGGCATAATACGGTTCATGATAAATGTCTGTCCGCCCTCCATAATCGTAGTGCTTTTCAGACGGCTTGCATCATAATCTGTTGATGTGCCTCTTTCACTTTTGTATGTAGGAATAAAGGCAACAGACAGTTTATTATCAAATTCAGTACCGGAAGGTTTGTAACGGATAAAGTATATTCTCAGACCCAGATCATTTGCATTAAGTCCCATTTCCTTGGCATGATTGCGCACTACGCACAGGTAGTTCTGCATCTCATCCATACTCATCCACAAAGATTTTGTTTCGGACTCTGCATCAATGGCATTACCGCCGATGCTTGTTTTAAAATAATTCACATTTTGCTCAAATTCTTCGTAGCTGATGCTGCTGTATGCAGGCACAACACTATCCCCGCAGCAGGATGTACTACCAGACTGCAGTTCACTGATCTTTGCCTGAAGTGTTTTGATTTCCTGGTTTTGCTTATACATGTAATAACCGGAAAAAACCAGTGCTAGGAACAGCACTGTAGTCAATACTGGAGTAGTTTTTGAACGCATATTTTTTTGTTTTTAGGTGGTGAAACATGTACAAAATATAACAAATGTATTATAAATCACATAGTGCCACAGAACATTATCACGGATAAACGAACATTTAAGCAAAACTTAATCTGTATACACTGTTGATTACACTGCAATACTAGCAGAAAATAAGCAGCGTAAAATGGGGATTTTTCCTGAAAAATAAAGGGTATTGCTCTTGTATAGCATTTTGGCAAAAGCAAAACAGTATAGCATATCAGACCTTCTAAAATAAAAAATTAATCAAACTCACTAATTTTTGACTTACAGATTATATATTTATGTTATGATTATATTTTACGATGAACTTTTATCAAAACTCCTGTTATGAAACATTTATTAATTACCCTTTCCCTGCTCAGCGTCTTTGGAACGGCGCGTGCACAAAAGAAAATCTATCCGCGCAACAACCTGAAAATAATTCCTGCGGCCACTTTCGATCTTTACTTCTATACCTATGATTATAGCGTAGGTATTGCTTATGAACAAACTTTTAAAAAAGACAGCAGATTTTCCTGGACGCTCCCCGTTTATTTCGGCAACCGGACAGTAGTAAATCCAGGTTTCACAGGCACATTAAAATACAAAAATGTGCTCAAGATAAACCCAGGCATCAAGTTCTACCCATTCGGGCAACGAACACTGACCTACGGGATAGGCCTATCTGCATTTTATGTAAACGGGCATACTGAAGAAAAAAACATTCCATACTATGTTGAGCAGTACCGCCTGAACCAGTTGGGGCTGATGCTGAACAATTCGCTTACTTGTAATATCACAAAGCGCATTAATCTGAATCTGGAAATTGGCTATGGCCCAAGTATCTACAGTAGACTTAAAGACGTCAAAGAACAGCATAGTAGTTATAATCAAAACATCTTAACCATGCGCCATGCACATTTCAGCCTGGGCTACAGATTCTAATTTTATGAAAAAAATATACGCTTCATTACTGATCCTGATATGCAGTGTCAAAGGATTTTCACAACATACTGCACCGCTGAAAAACAGTATTAATATTATCCCTGTTGCTACTTTTTATACATACAACTGGAGCATGGGCATTGCTTACGAACGCCTGATCGACCACAAAGGCCGGTTTGGGGTAAATATACCGGTGCTGCTTGCTTTTATGAATGATGGATTTAATGTAGATGCGGGTGTGGAAAATTCCAATCGGTTACAGTTGAATCCCGGCTTCCGGTATTACCCGGTACGGAACAAAACGATGACCTACGGTGTGGGACTGTCTTATTACTATTTCAGGGGAAAAATCGAATATTATGGTTTTGGCTATTATTCTGGTCAGACTCAATACGAATCATGGAAATATACTATATGGCAGGCTGGTCCAATGCTGAATAATTATGCCGGCTTCAATATTAATGAACATTTCTATGTGGGAATAGAAGTGGGAGTAGGTGTGAATATAATAAACAAAGGCAAAGTAGAATCTACAGGCGAGGTGTACAGGAGGAATGCTGAAAAGGAAATGTTTCAGACCAATTTTCAGATCGGTTATCGTTTTTAAAATGCAGAAAGGAAAGCGTGATGAACGCTTTCCTTTTTCTTTATTGGTCATGTACGATTGAATTATCCTTCAAGATCGCCCAGCACTTTTATCTTATCTGAAGTCGACATTCCACCCGGATTACATCCCGGTAAGCCTTCCGGAATGCTCACCTTCAGGTTACGAAAATAGCTTTCCCACACCGGGTAGAAAGAGCCCGTTGCCGGATCTTTATAGGTCATCGGATATAACTGGAAAAACGGCTGCCCCTCATTAGCCGACTTAAAGGCATCATAGATCAGTTCTGAACAGTAATATTTACCGTTATTATACAGGAACTCCTCATCATAGGCACCTCCTACTTTTGACTGGCAAAAGGCCACTGCTGCAGGTATCAGACTACGATACGATTTCTTTACACGGGCCACCAGGTGCGGATGGGTACTGCGTTTCAGAAATTCATCCAGCTCGGTTTCCTGCACGCCCTTACCAATACTCTCCAGTACATAATAGGTACCGTTCGGCATCACACTGACCATACCCATATGGGAGAAATCCCTGTTTTTGTACCCCTCGGTTACGGCTTCAATAGCATCACACATCCCGCCACAATCCAGGTCCTGAAAAATAAGGTCTCCGGCTTTCAATTCTGTTTTTTTGATCGAAAAGGCAGAAAGGCTTAGACAACAGTATAATAATACTAAAAAGTATCTCATCGTAATTATTTGAAGGACAAATTTACGCTATTTCAGGAGTATAGGAAACAGGTGCTGCTTCATTAATCATAACGGTATCTATTTTTCGAATCCCATTCTTTTTTCTGTTGCAGCAAGAAATGCTTCATCCTCCGGAGTAATATCTACAACTGCATATACAGGAACTGCATTGATGCTCATTTCGTCCAGTATATTAATCAGGTCTTCTGTATTTGAATTGTCCGCCGGTTTTATCATGACGGTCAGCTTATCGCTTATGTCAAGTGCAGGGCTACCCTGGTCAATCATACCCTTTATCTCTTTCTTCTTTGCTATAATAGCATCTCTGATACCATCAATATTTTTAAAATTTGTCGCCTTTAATTCCGGTGGCCTTTTAGGATCAGCGCCCATGCCATAGTAATAATAGATACGATGATCTTTACTTAAAAGTATCGTCATTGCCGTACTTTCTTTTACAAGACTACTCTTTGACGGATCCATATCAGGCTCCTTATAAGGCATCTGAATTTCCATCGCTGTTGGCTTAGACATGGTAGTCGTAAACATAAAGAAAGTAATCAACAGGAAGCCTAAGTCTACCATAGGTGTAAGATCTACGTGGGGAGCACCTTTCCCTCCTTTAATTTCCATTGCAGCCATATAATTTCATTTTTTGAAGGGAAAGGAATATGTATTCTGTTCCCCTGGTTAGAAATGGTATTTCAATTTAAGACGCAAGTGAACGTATTCTGCACAAATATTTTCTTCAGAATATGGAATGTAATCGTCTATAATTCGAACCCTAAGGCACAAAGTAGCCATAGATATAAATAGATTTTTCAACCCATAATGCTAGTCTTTATTTCCTTTAAGCGGATACTCCGTTACACTAAAACAAACAGGAACCATAATATGATTATGGTTCCTGTTTGTTTACCCGATCTGTTACAGATCGTAATTATTTATGCTACCCCAAACTCTTTGCGGATGATGTTCAATGCGCTACCCGCTTTGAACCATTCAATCTGCTGAGCATTGTAGGTATGGTTTGCTTTGATTTCTTCGCTGGTGCCGTCTGCATGGTGCAAAACGATTGTCAGCGGTGTATCGGGAGCAAATGTAGTCAGCCCTAATACATCGATCACATCATCTTCCTGGATCTTATCATAATCTGCTTTATCGGCAAAGGTGAGTCCGAGCATACCTTGTTTTTTCAGGTTGGTCTCATGAATACGGGCAAATGATTTGACCAGTACTACCCGCACACCCAGGTGACGCGGTTCCATAGCGGCATGCTCACGGCTGGAGCCCTCGCCATAGTTTTCATCCCCTACTACGATAGAACCGATACCGGCCGCTTTGTATGCACGTTGTACCGCTGGTACTTCGCCATACTCACCGGTCAGCTGGTTTTTAACGGTATTGGTTTTCTCATTAAAGAAGTTGGTTGCCCCGATCAGCATGTTGTTGGAAATATTGTCCAGGTGGCCACGGAACTTCAACCATGGACCTGCCATAGAGATATGGTCAGTGGTACATTTACCTTTTGCTTTGATCAGTACTTTCAGTCCTTTCAGATCTGTACCTTCCCATGGCGTAAAGGGTGCTAACAATTGTAAACGTGCAGATGTAGGAGATACGACAACCGTTACATGGCTGCCATCGGCAGCTGGTGCCTGGTAACCGGCATCTTCTACGGCAAAGCCTTTAACCGGCAATTCCCAGCCGGTAGGCGGGTCCAGTTTCACCTGCTCCCCATTCTCGTTGGTGAGGGTATCGGTCAGCGGGTTGAACGTCAGGTCACCGGCAATCGCCAGTGCGGTAACGATCTCAGGACTACCTACAAACGCATAAGTATTTGGGTTACCGTCCTGGCGCGCTGCGAAGTTTCTGTTGAAAGAGTGAATAATGGTATTTTTCTCTTTCTTCTCTGCACCTTCACGGGCCCACATACCGATACATGGTCCGCAAGCATTGGCAAACACCGTACCGCCGATCTTCTCGAAGGTGTTGATGAATCCGTCTCTTTCGATGGTAAACCGTACCAGTTCAGAACCCGGAGTAATTGTATATTTAGCTTTCGCTTTCAGGTTTTTAGCAACCGCTTGTTCCGCAAGGTTAGCGGCACGGCTGATATCTTCATAAGAAGAGTTTGTACAGGAACCGATCAAACCCACTTCCAGGTTGGTTGGCCATCCGTTAGCGGCAGCAGCTTCTTTCATTTTAGAAATCGGCGTAGCCAGATCGGGAGAGAAAGGTCCGTTGATGTAGGGTTCCAGGGTAGACAGGTCTAATTCGATCACCTGGTCGAAGTACATTTCAGGATTGGCATATACCTCCGGATCACCGGTCAGGTGCTCTTTTACGGTATTAGCCGCATCTGCGATGGCGGCACGGCTGGTCGCTCTCAGGTAGCGCTCCATAGACTCGTCGTAACCAAATGTAGAAGTGGTTGCACCGATCTCTGCACCCATGTTACCAATGGTACCTTTACCAGTACAGCTGATGCTGGTTGCCCCTTCTCCAAAGTATTCTACTACGGCACCGGTACCCCCTTTAACGGTCAGTTTACCGGCCACCCACAAAATGATATCTTTAGGCGTAGCCCAACCGTTTAATTTTCCGGTCAGTTTTACCCCGATCAGTTTCGGCATTTTCAATTCCCAGGCCAGGCCCGCCATTACATCACAGGCGTCAGCACCACCGACACCGATCGCGATCATACCCAGACCACCCGCATTAGGTGTGTGAGAATCCGTACCGATCATCATACCACCCGGAAATGCATAGTTTTCCAATACTACCTGGTGAATGATACCGGCACCGGCTTTCCAGAAGCCCAGACCATAACGATCAGACACAGAGGACAGGAAGTCATACACTTCTTTATTACTATCTACTGCAACCTGAAGGTCGGTACCCGCCTCAACTTTAGCTTGAATCAAGTGATCACAATGCACCGTAGACGGCACCGCCACTTTATCCCTGCCACAAGTCATGAATTGTAATAATGCCATCTGCGCCGTTGCATCCTGCATCGCTACTCTGTCCGGTCGGAAGTCTACATAATCCTCTCCACGTACAAACGCTCTGTCAGCTGCTTTGTCTAAATGTGCATAAAGGATCTTTTCTGTAAGGGTTAAAGGGCGATTAAGCAGCTTACGTGCAGCCTCAATCTTTGCAGGCATTTCAGCGTACACTTTTTTGATTAAATCTAAATCGAAGGCCATATCTAATTATATTAATTTATCTATTGTCAAAAACTAATGACAATTTACGAAAAAAAATTGTGATGTAGAATTTACTTATTGTTAAATAGCTTGTCATTAATAATTGCAGCCAGTAGACCAGTAAACAGGCTGTGTTTTCATCAGTTCTATGCCCATGTCTTTCAAAGCCAGTGAGGCATTTTTATGTTGCATCATTGCTGTTTTACAAAGCTGTATACGCTGCATAAAAAAAGACCTCTAAGCTGTTGAAAGCTTAGAGGTCTCTGAACTATTATTTTATAAAACTTATTAATTCACTGCTACCGGAGCAAACTTAGTTAAGTTGATGCCCTGTACAGCTGCTTTATATTCTTCAATGCTAGGAATGCGACCCAGAATAGCAGAAAGTACTACTACCGGAGTAGAAGCCAGTAAAGACTCTCCTTTTTTACCTTCAGCATCTTCTACCACCCTGCCCTGGAACAGGCGGGTAGAGGTAGCCAATACGGTATCTCCTTTAGCCGCTTTCTCCTGGTTACCCATACACAGGTTACAACCCGGGCGCTCTAAGTACATGATATTTTCATACTCTGTACGTGCCGCATTTTTTGGCAATAAATCACTGAACTCAAAGCCGGAATATTTCTGCAGCATATCCCAGTCACCCTCTGCTTTCAATTCATCAATGATATTGTAAGTAGGTGCTGCTACTACTAAAGGTGCTTTGAAGGTTACCGCGCCCTGCTGTTCTTCTAAATTTTTCAGCATTTGAGAAACGATTTTTAGATCGCCTTTATGCACCATACAAGAACCCACGAAACCAAGATCTACTTTTTTATCATTGCCATAGAATGACAGTTCACGAATGGTATCGTGCGTATATCTTTTAGATACATCAGCATTATTTACATCAGGATCGGCAATCATCGGCTCATCAATCACATCCAGATCCACGACAACTTCTGCATAGTATTTTGCATTTGTATCCGGCATCAGCGCTGGTTTCTCACCAGATTTGATTTCAGCGATACGTTTATCCGCTTTGTTGATCAGGCCTTGCAGTACTTGTCTGCTGTTATCCATACCTTTTTCGATCATGATCTGGATACGGCTTTTCGCGATCTCCAAAGATTCGATTAAGGTATCATCCTGAGAGATACAGATAGATGCTTTTGCTTTCATCTCTGCAGTCCAGTCCGTAAAGGTAAATGCCTGGTCTGCAAGCAATGTACCGATATGTACCTCAATGATTCTTCCCTGGAATACGTTCTCACCATCGAACTGCTGTAACATCTGTAATTGTGTAGCATGTACCACATCACGGAAATCCATGTGCTCTTTCATGCTGCCTTTGAAGGTTACTTTTACAGATTCCGGGATTGGCATAGAAGCCTCACCGGTAGCTAAAGCTAAGGCAACGGTACCAGAGTCTGCACCGAAAGCTACGCCTTTAGACATACGGGTGTGTGAGTCACCACCGATAATGATAGCCCATTCATCGATTGTAATATCATTTAATACTTTATGAATTACATCGGTCATAGAATGATACTCCCCTTTAGGGTCACGGGCAGTGATTACACCAAAGTCATTCATAAACTTCATCAGCTTAGGAATGTTAGCCTGTGCTTTTTTATCCCATACAGAAGCGGTGTGACAACCTGATTGGTAAGCACCGTCTACGATCGGAGAAATAACGGTAGCCGCCATAGATTCCAGTTCCTGTGCAGTCATCAGACCGGTAGTATCCTGAGAACCTACGATATTTACTTCTACACGTACATCAGAACCAGCATGTAATACTTTGCCCTGAGTAATGCCTACCGCATTTTTGTTGAATATTTTTTCTACAGCGGTCAGACCTTGTCCTTCGATAGAAATTTCTTTAGAAGGAGCAAAAACGGAAGCCGGCTCAACACCTAAGATATTTGCTGCAATCGTCTGGATTTTTTTACCAAATACGATCGCGTAAGAACCACCCGCCTTGATGAATTCCATTTTCTGAGGCGTAAATGACTTCGAAAGATCAATCAGTTCCTGATCGCCGTTGTATAATTTTTTCTTCTTTGTATTAATGGTCAATACCGTACCTGTAGCCACTGAGTATACTTCTTCCAGGATAGGATCTCCGTTTTCATTACGTACTACATTTCCGTCTGCATCCACTTTCTTCACCCAGTTTTTCAGATCGATACCGATACCACCGGTTACGTCAACTGTAGTTAAGAAGATCGGAGAAATACCGTTAGTACCACCTACAATAGGGGCGATATTTACGAATGGAATATACGGACTGGCTTTTCTACCGGTCCAGAGTGCCACGTTGTTTACGCCTGACATTCTTGAAGAACCCACACCCATGGTACCTTTTTCAGCAATCAGCATCACGCTCTTATCTGGATGTTGTACCTGCAGCCCTCTGATCTCAGATTGTGCCTGAGGAGTGATCATGCATAAACCGTGTAATTCACGGTCAGAACGGGAGTGCGCCTGGTTACCCGGAGACAGTAAATCCGTAGAAATATCACCTTCACCGGCAATAAATGTAACTATCTGAATTTCTTCAGGAACTTCCGGCAGCTTGGTAAAAAACTCTGCTTTCGCGTAGCTTTCCAGGATATCTTTAGCAACTGGGTTTTCGTTTTTAAAAGCTTCTTTTAAACGATCTGTATCGGCATCATAAAGGAAAACCTGTGTTTTCAATACTTCTGCAGCAGCTTGTGCAATAGCAGCATCTGCTCCCAGCGCCAGGTCCAGCAATACTTCGATAGAGGGACCACCTTTCATATGAGATAACAGTTCGAAAGCAAAAGCAGGTGTAATTTCTTCTACCACGGATTCACCCAGAATGATCTCTTTTAAGAACCTGGCTTTAGCACTGGCTGCGCTAGTTGTACCCGGTAATGTGTTATAGATAAAAAACTGAAGAGAATCTTCACGATACGGACTGGCTGTATCTTTGATCTGTGCAATAATTTCCCATAACAGCTCAGCAGTATCAATGGGTTTTGGATGAAGCCCCTCGGCTTTTCTTTCTTCGATCTCTTTAAGGTAATCCTGGTAGATGTTCATATAAAATTGAAAATATAGTCGGCAGATTCAGATACTGCCATTTACTTTGTTAAACTGTGTTTGAGCATGTGCTCCAAGGCTTGCAAATTTAATCAATAATCATAACTAAAAAAAACCCTTCGACAAAATCGTCACGAGAATGTAAAAAACATCTATATAAGTATATACATCCTTTATAAGCGAATTCAGCTATAAAGGATGTATATACATGTTTATCATTAAATTATCTGGATTAGTGTGATACGCCCAGGTTGAAATGGGTTTTGATCAGCAGGATAAGACCCAGTGCAAAAATGCATATGGCACTGATCTTATTAATGTACATTATTGTACGCAGGTTTAGTTTATGGCGGATCTTATCGGCCAGGAATACTTTCAGAAAGTCGATACCCAATACCAGTCCCAGACAGGTACTGAACAGGACTACTTTATGAGAGGCCTCTACAGAAGGGCCGGCAATGAGGGCTACTGCACCTACCCAGGTAAGTACTACTCCAGGATTCAGCGTATTCATCAGGAAGCCACTGAGCCATATCTGGAAATAAGCGCTACGGCTGATCTTCATCGTCTTCTGATCACGATTCGGTTTTTTGGGCTTAAACTTCTTCATTAAGCCGTACAAACCCATGATCAGGAAAAGGCCACTGCCCACATATCCTACTGTTTTCTGGTGATCTTCCAGGAAGGTCATCCATTGTGTAGCAATATTGGCAAGGGTTACATACAGGATATCGCTTACACTTACTCCCAGTACAAAGGCCAGGCCGGCCCTGTAACTATGGTGCATGCTGTAGCGGATAATTGCAAATAGCGTAGGCCCAACTGATATTGCCATGAACAGCCCAAGGAATACACCTTTTATGATTGCTTCAGAGTACGTCAAAAGAGTTTCGGTTTAGTATGCAATGAAAAAGCAAGATACGATTATTAGTGTTTATAATCGCTGGTGAAATGGAATTCAATATCCGGATTATTCTGGCGTTCTGTGTTCAGGAACCACTCACTCTGTGCCAGGTAAACCAGGTTACCATCCTTGTCTTCCATGATATTTGCCTGCTTGAAGCGGGTAAACTCATCGATCTTTTTCTTTTCTCCGGTAATCCAGCACGCTTTATAGAAAGACAAAGGCACGAAATCTACCGAAGCACCATACTCCTGTAATAAACGATATTGAATAACCTCAAACTGCAGGTCTCCCACACAGCCGATTATTTTACGGTTACCACCATGCTGGGTAAACAACTGTGCTACCCCTTCATCCGTCAGCTGGCGTAAACCTTTTTCCAGCTGCTTGGTCTTCATCGGATCTTTATTCACCACTTCACGAAACAGCTCCGGAGAGAAGCTCGGCATGCCGGTAAACATCATTTTCTCCCCTTCGGTCAGTGTATCACCGATCTTAAAGTTACCGGTATCGAACAGACCTACTACATCGCCAGGATAGGCGTCATCTACCACTTCTTTGCTGCGGGCCAGGAAGGTATACGGGTTACTGAACTTCATATCCTTATCCAGGCGTATGTGTTTATAACTTTTATTACGCTCCAGACGGCCGGAACATACGCGCAGGAATGCGATACGGTCACGGTGTCTCGGGTCCAGGTTGGCGTGAATCTTAAAGATAAACCCGCTGAACTTAGGCTCGCCGGGACAAACTTCTCTTACATCAGTGGCACGGCACAAAGGATTTGGCGCAATACGCACAAAGGTGTCCAGCATCTCACGGATACCGAAGTTATTTACGGCCGAACCAAAGAATACAGGCGCTACTTCACCTTTCATATAGGCTTCGCTATCCAGCTCACCATATACACCATCCAGCAGTTCTACATCTTCGCGCAGCTGTGCTGCATCTTTTGCCCCTACTTTCTGATCCAGTAATGCATCATTAATATCATTGATGGCCACACTGTTCTCATCTGTTGCCTTTTGACT
Source organism: Edaphocola aurantiacus (assembly GCF_019797745.1). Taxonomy (GTDB): domain Bacteria; phylum Bacteroidota; class Bacteroidia; order Chitinophagales; family Chitinophagaceae; genus Edaphocola; species Edaphocola aurantiacus. Next base: position 149,659 of record NZ_VOSI01000001.1, read on the forward strand.
AGGCGTAAAGAGGTTCAGGCTTTTTTCGTATAAATTATATACCCCTTTGAACTCACGACCCATATTAATAGGCCAGGTCAGAGGATGTAAGGAAATATTCAGTTCTTTTTCGATCTCATCGATCAGGTCAAAAGGAAACTTACCGTCACGGTCCATTTTATTAACGAACACGATTACCGGTGTATCGCGCATACGACATACCTCCATCAGGCGGCGGGTCTGCTCCTCTACCCCATTCACACTGTCAATCACCAGGATAACGCTGTCCACGGCTGTCAGGGTACGATAAGTATCTTCAGCAAAGTCCTTGTGACCCGGTGTATCGAGCAGGTTGATCAGGAGATCTTTGTACTCAAAGGTCATTACAGAGGTGGCAACAGAGATACCTCTCTGGCGCTCGATCTCCATAAAATCCGATGTGGCTCCCTTTTTGATCTTATTACTTTTTACCGCTCCGGCTACCTGGATGGCACCACCAAATAACAGCAGTTTTTCGGTCAATGTGGTCTTACCGGCATCCGGGTGGGAAATAATAGCAAAGGTTTTGCGACGATTAATTTCGTTTTGGTATTTCATAATTCGGCTGCAAAGATAATACCTTATGTGTTAACGTGAAACAAAGAGCTATGCATATCACTGATAAGAGATACTATATATTATAATATTCCGTAGTAAAATCGTATTTTCGCGCCCGTTAAGAGAGATAACTTTGCTTCATTATAAGACATTCATACTGCGGGACGATGCTCCCTGGATCACTTTCGTGCATGGCGCGGGGGGTAGTAGCACCATCTGGTTTAAACAGATCAAGACTTTTGCCTCAGAATATAACCTGCTGATGGTGGACCTCCGCGGACACGGCGGTTCTAAGGATCATAAAACAAAACAGAAAGGCCGCTATTCCTTCTCTGAGATCGGTGATGACATCATCGAGGTTATGGAGCATGCCGGTATAGCACAAAGCCATTTTGTGGGCATCTCTTTAGGTACGGTCATCATCCGTGACCTGGCAGAGCGCTACCCCAACCGGGTAAGCAGCCTGGTGATGGGCGGTGCGGTGATGAAGCTGAATCTTCGTTCCCGCTTCCTGATGAATATTGCCCGTCTCAGCAAGTCCGTTATACCTTATATGTTCCTGTACAGCTTCTTTGCTTTTATTGTGATGCCTAAAAAGAATCACAAAGAGTCGAGACTGCTGTTCATCAACGAAGCGAAGAAATTATACCAGAAAGAGTTTAAAAAATGGGTAACCCTCTTCACTACCCTGAACCCGCTGGTAGCATTCTTCCGTATGAAGGAGACACATGTACGTACTTTATACATTATGGGTGCCGAAGATTATATGTTCCTGCCTGCCATTCAAAAGCTGACCGGACACCATCGTAATGCGCAACTGCACATTATCCCGGACTGCGGTCATGTGGTGAATGTAGAGCAACCGGATGTATTTAACCGCGAAGTGTTTTCCTTTTTACAAAAGGGTAAATAGTCAACCAGTACATGATCATACATTTTCTAAAAAATTACGAAGATTATAAACGTAAAGGATTAGGGCCTAAAATTGCACGGTTCGGAATTCCAAGCGGTCTTAGCGAAGCAGAGATCGTGGAAATGGAACTGGCACTCAATGAGGCAAAGCCTTTTCCGCAAACCTTGCGGGAGTATCTGTATATCGGAGGAGATTTCAATTGTATCTCCATGAATGAAGGTGGTAAAAATATCCCAAAAGCGTCCCTGTATTTTAGAACCGAATTAGGTAAAAGGGGCTTTGATATATCGCGGCCAATAGTAATGGTCCATATCTTTGAAGGCAAGTGTGGCACCTTTATCTACCTGGATGAGGGAGACGATCCTAAACCCTGGAACTGCTCTATATCCCCCGCATATGATACCGATGAGGGTGAGATGATCTGGGATGCGCCCTATGACTCCTTCTCACAAATGATCGATGTACATATCGAGCATTCTTTGAAAGGAATTCCTTTTTGATTTTTCTCCTGAATATCCATAAAACAATATGTATCAATTTCTACCCGGAAAATTGTTTTGTTCCGCAGCGCTATTATTAATCAGCAGCAGCCTGATGGCACAAACAAAACACAAACCTAAATTCCCGAATCCTAAGCTGAGAGCAAGTATAGAGCTGGGCATCATATCAGCAGAAGCAAAAGTATCATATAATATTAACCGCTGGAATAGTGTTTCCTTTGGGTGGGGGTATGGCTATACTATAGCCGGTTTTAGTAACCCTAAATTTGCCAACTCACAAAAGCAACAGTCAAATCCCAGAGATATGTCGTTATTGGGAGATTTCCATGCATGGTCCAGTTTTATGGTTAGCGGCTCTTACCGGTACTACTTGAGACATCGCGGCAATTACCTGCCAAATGGTGGCTACCTCGGTGTGCTGCTTCGCTACAGAGGTGCACAAAAAGAATATATAGGCAAAGACAATTACGACATGAGGCCTGTATTTTTCTATGCCGCACAGCTGGGTCACTTAAATTATTTAACATCCAATAGATTATACACAGATTTTTCTATAGGATACGGACTATGTATAAATGATCAATATACGGCAAAAGAATTTGCTCCACAATTATCACTATCCATAGGCTGGTTCATTGGTCCTAACAAAGTGCGCGAAGACAAAACAACAACACCATAACATAAAACAGGCTGCATGAATCATGCAGCCTGTTTTATGTTGAATACTTATTATCTAAGGGTTTGTATGAATGAGTTTGCGATGCAGGATCAACCCATCAGGAAGGGTGATCTTAAGCATATATATACCAGAAGGTAAACCTAAAGACAGCACACTCTTTTGCTGGTTTATTTTACTATTCTGAATAGCTCTGCCCAATACGTCATAGACACCTACAGTGGCCTGATGATATCCTTCCGGCAGTACCAGGTTATATACTCCTGAACCTGGATTGGGATATAGCTGCATGCGTGACGCGAGCTGCTGTTCTGTAATGCTGTTCGTATTGATGGTGATATGAAAACAATCTGAAGTATCGCGGCAACCATTACTGCTGCTGACAGCCAGGGCATAGTCTCCGGTCTGCGTCGGCGTAAATGTAGCATTGGTAGCACCGGATACCAGCTGCCCGGTGTTACAGTCAATCCATTGATAGTTTATACCAGTACCCATCGCCGTCAGGGTTTGGTTCTGTACTGTTACCCGCGGATCTAAATAACACTGAAATAATTTCAAAAGGTATATATCATCTCCACCATTGGAAGTAAGGTTATAAGTTGGCGCACCCGGATTAAAATCTGCGGTCTGGTTAAACTCTCCGCTGACATAGATCTGCCCTGTAGTGTCCAGCTCAATCGTATTGCCACGGGAGACAAAAGTAGACTGCAGTGCGCGGCCCCAGAGGAAGTGTTTATTAGAATCATATTTACAGATATAGGTTTGCACATTGCCCGCCGAAGGTATCGTATACGTACCGGGTCCCGGGTCAAAATCTACAGCTGTGTTATGATAGTAACCAGTGATATAATAATGGCTAAACTTGTCGACATAGCCGCGGTTTGCAGTGCTGTAGTCTACGGAGAAAGACCATTTAAATTCACCGGCAGTATCCAGCTTTACCACAAAAGTACTCAGGTACGGAGAAGAGGTCATCATACCACCATCACCGCCATCATTAAAATTCATGGTGCCGCTATAGCCGCCGCAGACATATAGATTATCTTTCAAATCATAATCAATATCATTACTGTAGGAACTGCCACCGGTGCCGATAAAGCAACGAACCCATTTAAAGTTTCCGTTTTTATCCCATTTCACTACATATAGCTTTTCCTCTGAGTTAGGATAAGGAATCACTGCAGCCGGACCAGGATCGAAATCGCAGTTAGAAGAAAACTGGCCGGTGAGGTAAATATTACCTTCATAATCGGTATCCATCTTACAGGATTCTTCCGGTCCGTCACCACCATAGCTTTTGGCCCACATCAGGCCGCCATCAAGGTTATACTTAGCTACAAATATATGGCGTACCGGTGCTGTCAGCAGGTAAGTGCCCGGTCCCGGATCAAAGTCAATATTTCCGGTGCCAAATGTTCCGGAAACGAGAATTCCGTTTTCTTTAGATACAATAATATCATAGCCCTGGTTAACATTTAAGGCGGTTCCGCTCAAAACATTAACCCATTGCAGGGCGCCGTTGGTATTTAATTTAAGAAAGAAGATAGAACCGGTATTGGAGGTACTGGTATACAGCTGCTGTCCTGGTCCCGGATCAAAATCTACGGTACCGCGGAAGCTACCCGTTATATAGATGGCATTACCCGCATCGGTCGTTACAGATTCTGTATACATAGCACCATTACTACCCCCGAAGGTATCGATCCAGAGTACAGTACCGGCAGTGTCCATTTTGGTCACAAAGCTTTTAGGGTTATTAATGCTTCCGGTCACGGTAAATGTATTCGGCCCCGGGTCCAGGTCTGCAACAGCGTTTGCATTACCTACACAGATGAGGCGCTGCATTTTGTCAAAGGTCTTATCAGTAATGTATTCATTGCCGGTGCCACCAATCTGTTTGGCCCAACGAAAATCCTGGGCGCGGACGGTGGTCACAAAGCATGATAAAAGGGCAAAGAGGGAATAAAAATGTTTCATGGGAAATGTTTTATAGTGCCATAAAAATAAAGCATATATGTATTATTTGCAAGCATAACACATAAATTAAGGGGTATAAAGCAAAAGAGCGGCTATTGCCGCTCTTTTGCTTATGGTTGTAATTGAGGTTGTGGTTCGATTTGTTTCATGACCCAATCCATTTCCGGATCCTTATCATTTTTCTTGTCTTCGTAGCTCGGGATAATCTCTTTATCCGGGAAGATACCTCTTCCTTTTACTTCCGTTTCATTTTCCGGACGAATGTGCATCAGGCCCATTCTCCAGGGCAAACGGGAATGTGGCAAACGGAACAGCGGCATTACTCCTGCAACCGTACCGTTAAAGTCTCCGCCGGTTTCTTCTCCAACGAATGTAACATTAGGCAAGGCTTTCAGCTCAGAAGATAACAGACAGGCAGCAGAGAAACAGCCACCATTGATCAGCACATAGATCTTGCCCTTGAACGCATTGGCCCGCGGCTTGTTTTCATCTGTACCATATAAGTTATGATAATAGTATTTTCCGTCATCTTTACGCGTACCAAAGAAACGGTCTCCGGCATAGAACGGATAGAATAGTGCCATAAACGGATAGGCAAACTTAGGTACCCGCTGGAATAAACCGGCGCGCAGCATACTCGTTTTGGACACTACCTGTGTAGGTCTGTAAAAAGTAAAGTTGGTATCGGCCAGGTATTCATACAGTTTTACAATCTCCTTGGCACTACCACCAGGGTTATCCCTGATATCCAGGATCAGTGTGCTACAGTCCTGTTTGCGGATGGAATCAAATATCTCTGCATATGCTTTACGGAATTGCCCGCCCATAAACTGCCTGATGGTTACAATAGCTACAGCACTGTCTTTGCCGGCAAAGCTCAGGCTACGGGTATACTTCTTCGTTTCCTTATCATACCCATAAACATTCTGGTTGCGCTCTTCCTGTTTTTCGGTTTCTTTTTTGGCCAATGCTGTCGCTTTGGCTACAGAATCCTGTTGTGCAACAGAATCTTTCACTACCGGCGAAACGGTTGTTTTGGCAATCTTCTGCTTTTCTTTTTTAGGTATTTCCTCTTCAGCTGTAGTATCTTTCAGGCGGTGCACCATTGTAGTAAATGTTGAGTCGCCCTGGCGCATCACAAATGGCAGGCTGTCATTCACGCCAATCTCTTCTATCAGGTATACCGGGAACCTGCGGGCAAATATCTTACGGATAAAGGTCTGGTTATATCCATCGGAAGTAAAGGTATTTCTGTACTTTTCATACAGTGCTTTAGTCCAGACACCTTTTATAGCCAGTACCTCTGCACCTCTTTTGATCTCTTTATGTATAGAATGATTATTGAGCACATACAATTTACCCTGTTCCCAGAAGTAGTCAAACTGGGATACCGGCCCTTTCCCCGCTTCATTCATGGCTTTTGCTTCTTTGCGGGTGTATTTTTTAGCCAGGGGCAGCATAGTCATATGACCCTGGTGCACTGAAGCAACTACCGGACTGATGGCCAGAAAGAACTCATTTGGGGTCATGCGGTGGTTTACTACCTTACGCAAACTGTCAAATTTATAGGCCATGGCCTCTTTACTCGTATACCAGTCGTAATTCGGATGCTTCTTAATCAGTTTCTTTTCTACAAAATTTATATCTTTCTGCAGCTTGTGAACAGATATGGCTGTATTGCGCAGCCTGTTATTCCGCTCCACAGATTTGCAGGCACCGAACAGCAAGGTAAAGGATAGTAGGGTAAATATTTTATACATGATGATAAGAAAAATTATGTGACGAAAATACAGTTTTAAACTGCAATTTTCTACCCCATTAAGGGGTATTTGCTGTAAATTTTTTTTTGCACTAAAAAGCGCCCGGAAAATCATCCCGGGCGCTTTTATCATACTTATAAATATGGTGCTTAAAACTTAGCGGCTATTTTAAAATTGATCAGTCTTGAGGTTAAACGATTAGGAATATAGAAGTTCATATCTGTATTCAGCGACTGGATGTACTCATACGAAAGTGTATTCGAAATACCCAGCAGGTTAAACACTTCCAGGCTCACCCATACTGATTTCACGCCTTTAAAAATACTGTAGGCACGGGCAGGGTTCTTCACCCCGTCAAGCAGCAAGGCAGAGAAACCTATATCTACTCTTTTATAATCCGGCAGACGGAAACTTTCTACTTTATTGAAGGTATAACCGGGAGGCGGCACCGGCAGGCCGGTTGCATACATCATGTTCAGGTATACTTTAAAGTTGTGGTTCTGCGGCAGGTAATCGGAGAAGAATACCCCAAAGGTTACACGACCATCGGTAGGACGTGGTTTATAATCGCCATAGGTATTGGTTGCCGGGTCCAGTATGCGCTCCATAGTCTTCAGGTAGCCCAGGCTCACCCAGGATTCTGCATCTTTTACCAGGTCACCGAACAATCTTACTTCTCCACCGTAGGCATAACCTTTACTGTTGTTATTGGCCGCATAGCGGATACGTACATTGTCATATTCGTAAGGCACCAGGTCCCACAATGATTTGTAGTAAACCTCAGCTGTAAGTTTGAACGGACGATCGCCTAATGCAACGAAGTTATAATCCGTACCGGCGGCGAAGTGTGCTGATTTCTGTGCTTTCAATGCAGTATTCAGAGTACCGTCCAGTGCACGCATCTCCCGATAGAATGGCGGTTGGGCATAAATACCCGCCGCTATCTTAAACAGGATATTAGCGTCCCAGTCCGGCTTGAAGCTGAAGTTTCCTCTCGGGCTCCAGAGCATTTCTTTATTCAGGAAAGAATAGGTTCCTCTCAGGCCAAGGCTCAGGATCATATCCTTATTCAGTAAAATATTGTCCTGCACAAATGCAGCAACTTTATTATAGTTCAGTTCATTGTCTGCACGGAAGCTCTGGTACATATTCACCTGGTACGGATCGTATGGAATAGAGAACCCGGCACTGTCTCTGCGCTCCCACTCCATCAGGCGGTCATAGATCACCACATGAGATAAGTCAGCCCCGAAAGAGAGGTAGTGCTTCCCTCCATCGTAGGACCCACGTAAACCAACATTGGCCACAGCTGCCTGCAGGAAGTTGCGGGCATAGCGGTGTATGGCACCGGAACCCAAACTGATCTTATCTTCGCCCAGGTTTTTACTACCCAGATCCAGCTCTACCAGCGATAACTGATACTGGCTTAAGATATCAAAAGTTTCCTGCTCATTAGACTGGAACATACCGCCCAGTACTTTCAGTTTCAGGCGGTCATTAGGTTTATAAGTAAGAGATACACCTCCGAAAGCATTATCAAACTGGTCTATTTCAGAACCATCATACAATACATTAAAGGCAAGCGCCTGTGTAATGGAACCGAATGCAGTACGGGAACTCTCGGGTTCAAAACGGAAGCGGTTCAGGGCATAGTTACCGATAAACTCCAGCTCCAGGCTGCGCGATATTTTATAATTGATTAAAGCCTGCAGATCGCTGAATGAAGGATTGTACTGCCCTTTTGTGACCTGAGACTGCAACAGGTAGCGGTTCGATTTCTGACGGAAACCGATCAGGTAAGTCAGTCTTTGTTTTTTGGAAGCACCTGCCAGATGGGCCTGAAAGCCCAACAGGCTTACCATTGCCGAACCGGAAAAGGATTTAGGTCTTTTATAAGTTACATCCAGGACTGAAGACATTTTATCACCATACTTCGCCTGGAAACCACCTACCGAAAAGTTTACACTACCTACCAGGTCAGTATTTACAAAACTCAATCCCTCCTGTTGTCCGCTGCGGACCAGGAAAGGACGGTTAATTTCAAAATCGTTGACATAAACCAGGTTCTCATCAAAGTTACCGCCACGCACCGTATACTGGGAAGTCAGCTCATTTCTGCTGCCGACCAATACCTTCAGTTGTCCTTCAATACCTCCGATAGTGCTCGGCAGCTTGTCGACATCTTTAGTATTGATACCAATGGTACCCACATCACCTCTTATCTTCTCATCTTTTACTTCTACCTCATCCAGTAAGGTTGCATTCTGCTCCAGGTATACGTTTCGCACCAGGTGCTGCCCTGCTTCTACTGTCACATTGAATGGTTCTGACTCATAACCCAGCAGAGATGCTTTCAGGTTCAGTCTTTTGCCGGAAGGGATTTCAATAGTATAATTACCCAGTGAGTCGGAGAATACGACAAGCTCTGTTTTCTGCAGCTGTACCTGCGCATCCCGTATAGGCTTACCTTCGGTATCCATGATTTTCCCGGACAGGGTACTGTTCTGCGCTACAGCAAACAGGCTGCTACACAGGCAGCCAAAGAGTATGAATAAGTTTTTTTTATATTGCATAGTGATCTTTCAAGTAAACGAAAATCCGGTACGGATTATTGCTACCTTTTAGGGTGGGCGTTCCTGCTCTTGCAGGTAAAACGGGTTTCGGGCGGGGGGTTAGCGCTTTTTCTGATACATACGGTTGATGTCATTACCGCAACCACAACCTTTTTTACCGGTTGCACAGCTTTGCAGGCAAAGTGACAGCACCATTAATACACCCAATATTCCCCATATTTTATTACGCTTCATTTGTTTCAACCATTTAATATCCGCCGGATGGTATTCCTGTTTTTTTCTTTTCTTTGTGCACAGGATCATTCCGGATGCGGATTGTGTCCTTCAAAATTATAAAAATAAAGGCATAAATCGTTTATCCCTACATAATCTTTTCACATTGTCTGCTCTTCCTAAAAAAATACTGATTGCACCGCTGGACTGGGGACTGGGTCATACTACCCGATGTCTTCCGGTCATAGCTGCATTGTTGCAGGAAGGACACACCGTTGTTGCAGCAGCAGAGGGTGCCCCGGCAAGCATATTGAAGACACAGTTTCCGGGGTTGCAGATCCTGCCTTTAAAAGGATATGACATTCGCTACAGCCGCAATGCCAAGATGCTTATGCCTAAGCTGCTCCTGCAGATTCCCAGGATCATCGGGCGCATTATATATGAACATCGCTGGCTGAGACGGGTACAGGCACAACATCAGTTTGATATCATCATTTCTGATAACCGTTACGGATTATACCATCCGGTGCTGACATCCATTATCATGACCCACCAGGTGCAGATCTTAAGTGGTATGGGCAGGCTTGCCGATAAAGTATTGCTGTCCCGCCACCGAAGTATGCTGGAGCGTTTTGATCAATGCTGGGTTGTCGACGATGCGACTAAAGGACTTTCGGGTATACTGGCCCATCCGGAAAAGATGCCGGCTAATGCCACCTATATAGGCCCCTTATCACAGTTTATGCGATATACTACGCCGGATACTACAGGAGAACACTGCCTGGTTTTATTATCCGGACCGGAACCGATGCGTAGTCAGCTGGAGCATATACTCTGGCACCAATGCTGTACCCTGACCGGCTACCGTTTTGTTTTTGTTGCCGGAAACATAAAAGGTAAAACTCCGGATCATTGTCCGGAACATATACAATATTATCCTTACCTGGGCGGTACCGCGCTGCAAGAGGCCATGACCAGGACACAGCTGGTGATCTGCCGCAGCGGCTACTCTACCCTTATGGACCTGGACTACCTGCAAAAACCGGCGATACTGATTCCTACTCCGGGACAAACGGAACAGGAATACCTGGCCCGCTACTGGGCAGATTCAGGCAGGGCGGTACACTATAGCCAGGACAATATTCAACTGGAAGCAGGGATCGCACATATATACAATAAGCACCATAACATCTCACCAAAAACCAGTACAGACCGTAATGGCAATGCGCTCAAAGCCTTGTCCCTATGGCTTCGGCAGCAGCTTTACAAATAAATTCATAAATCGCCCAGTTTCGGTTGTTAAAATCATTACGCTTTAGTAATTTTACAGCCGAAATACAAAATCGGCTCCGGTTTTGTTGATTTTTTAAATATATTTTCTGCAATACAGCAATATTATGATAGAAATTAAAGTGCCTCCTGTTGGCGAATCAATCAGTGAAGTAACCCTTGTTACCTGGATCAAAAAAGACGGAGAATGGGTAGATCGTGATGAAGTAATCTGCGAATTAGAATCTGAAAAAGCAACTTTCGAATTAAATGCAGAGCAGGCGGGTATCCTCCACCACGTTGCACAAGAAGGAGACACTATCAATATCGGCGATATTGCCTGTAAAATTGACGAAACTGCTGAACGCCCTGCGGGTGCAGCGGCTCCGGCTCCGGAAGCAGCTCCTGCTGCTGAAGCGCCAAAAGCTGCAGCAACAACTCCTGCTGCTCCGGCAACCGCTATTGCTGCTGATGTAAAAGCGACTCCTGTTGCGAAGAGCATGATGGCTGATAAAAATGTAAACCCGGGTAACGTTACCGGTACGGGCGCTAATGGCCGTATCTTCAAAAGCGATGTCCTGGCTGCATTAGAAAACCCTGGTCGTCCGGTAGGCAAACCTTTATTCACTCGTGAGGATAAAGTACAGAAGATGAGCAACCTGCGTAAAACAGTATCTCGTCGCCTGGTAGAAGCGAAAAACACTACTGCAATGTTGACTACTTTCAACGAAGTAGACATGACAAACATCATGAGCATCCGTAAGCAGTACAAAGATAAATTCAAAGAAAAACACGGTGTGAACCTGGGCTTCATGTCCTTCTTCACCAAAGCCTGTACCATCGCACTGCTGGAATGGCCTGCTGTGAATGCTTATATTGACGGTGACAATATCGTTTACCACGAATACTGTGATGTATCGATCGCGGTATCTGCGCCTAAAGGCCTGGTAGTACCGGTGATCCGCAATGCAGAAAGCATGGGCATGCACGAGATCGAAGGTAAAATCGGCGAACTGGCGGCTAAAGCCCGTGACAACAAACTGACGATCGAGGAAATGACCGGCGGTACCTTTACTATCACTAATGGTGGTGTATTCGGTTCCCTGATGTCTACTCCTATCATCAACATCCCTCAGTCTGCGATCTTAGGTATGCATAAAATACAGGATCGTCCTATGGCTGTAAACGGTAAAGTGGAGATCCGTCCGATGATGTACCTGGCACTGAGCTATGACCACCGTATTATTGATGGTCGTGAGTCTGTAGGTTTCCTGGTACGTGTAAAAGAATTACTGGAAAATCCGGAGCTGATGCTGATCGGCAAAAGCCCTACTCAGGCATTACTGGAATTGTAATTACAGCATTATACATAAAAAAAGCACTGACCCCTGGTCAGTGCTTTTTTTATGCCCTCCCCTGTGAGCAAACATCTTTCTCCGCGTTGGCTTACACTCATTACAGAAGAGTTCTGTGAAAAAAATTCCGGGATTTGCTAAGATTTTCTTAAAACAATACGTCTTATCTCTTAACAGCATCCCTGTATCATCCTGAAACAACATAACAATCGAAATTATGAAGAAAAAAATATTAAGCCTGTGCCTGCTCGGCATGAGTATAGGCCTGTTTTCCTGCAACCGGGGCGCCCCTATACAGGGCACGGTGTGGGTGCCTAAATACCTGAGCAAATCTGAGGCCCGGGACATCCGGTCCAAACCACCGCAGGCAGTAAGCAGCGGAGGCAAAATATATGCCTGGCAAGATTTTGTGTTTCAGCTGGAGTCTAATGCCGGTATACATGTATACAAGCTGGTAGATCAGAAACCGCAACCCTATAAATTTATACAGGTATACGGTGCCCAGGAGCTCTCGATCAGGGGCAATTATTTATACACCAATAATTTTACCGATATCGTAACCCTGGACATCAGCAATATGGACCAGGTGCTGGTAAAATCGCGGGTGGAAAATACTTTTGCCTTAGGCACTTCTACCCTGCCGCCGCAGCAAGGATTTTTCCAGTGCGTGGATACCACAAAAGGTATTGTTGTCGGATGGGAAAAGAAAAACAATATTGAAGCTACCTGTAAATACTAATCTCCATGAAAAAAGTCATATATACAATCCTTACGCTGGTGAGCCTGGCCAGCCTTTGCGGCATCACTTCCTGCAGTAAAGACGGGTACAGCGAGATGTCGCCTTCGACAGGAACGGGAGGCTCTCTGGCAAGATTTACCATTTCCGGTAATTACCTGTATGCAGTGGATCAAAATGCGCTCAAAACGTACCGTACGAACACCGACGGCAGCCTGAATCATGTATCTACCGTGGTATTGGGTGCAGACATTGAAACAATTTATCCTTACAAGGATAAATTATTCATCGGTTCCCGAGAGGCCATGTACATTTATAAACTGAACAATCCGGAGTTACCGGAATTCGAGCAGATGGCCTCACATGTGCGTGCCTGTGACCCGGTTGTAGCAAAGGATAATTACGCTTATGTAACCGTTCGCTCGGGCAATACCTGCGGCGGAACGGTAAACGCACTATATATTTACCAGGTCGACAACCTGAATTATCCGCAATTATTAAATACCTATTCCCTGCATGGCCCTTACGGTCTGGGTATAAAAGACAACACCCTGTATGTGTGTGACGGAGCGGGCGGCCTGCGCATCTTTGATGTAAGCAACCCTTCCGGAGCAACATTAACAGGCACCCGTGCCGGGTATACGTTCTACGACTGCATTCCATACGATTATGACAATGTGCTGATCTGTATGGTAGATGGTGGTATGGTGATCTATGACATCAGCAATCCGCAGGACCCTGTGTTCCAGTCGCAGACATTTTAAACAAGGCTTATTGACATACGGCATATTACAAGGATAACGGGCAACAGTACATCTGTTGTCCGTTTCTTCTTTAATACAGATTATGTAACTTGCAGCACAAATTAAAAAAGCGCAATCGAAGCATGCATCCTATCGAGTATATATTCCCCATACTGGCGGAACCCAAAAAGATATTTATTACCACTCACCAGAAACCGGATGCGGATGCTTTAGGCTCCTCTCTCGGACTGTACCATTACCTGATCCAGAAAGGACATGAGGTAACGGTAGCGATCCCAAATGAGCTTCCTGACTTTCTGCACTGGATGCCGGCTATCGAAACAGTACTGAATTACGAATCTGAACCAAAGATGTGTGAGCAGGCTATTGCAGCCAGTGACCTGATCTTCTGCCTGGACTTCAATCACCTGAGCCGCATCAAAGGGCTGGAAGCACCGCTGAGAGCAGCTACACAACTGCGTGTACTGATCGATCACCACCTGCAACCGGAAGCTGACGTATTCTTTTGTGGCACCAGCAATCCTGACAAGAGCAGTACCTGTGAGATGATCTTTGACTTTATACGCCAATGCGGAGATGAAGACCTGATCAATAATGCAATCGCGCAATGTCTGTATACCGGTGCAATGACCGATACCGGTTCATTCCGATTCCCGGCCACTACAGCAAGTGTACATGAAATGATTGCCTTTTTCAAGCATCGCGGCCTGGAGCACAGCATCATCCATCAGCATGTTTATGACAGCTGGAGTGCAAACCGTATGCGTTTCATAGGCTATGCGCTGCATCAGAAAATGGACATCGCCCCTTCGGGCAAGTATGGTATCATTGCATTGTCCTCCAAAGATATGGAGCCCTTCAACCTGATGTCGGGCGATACAGAAGGCCTGGTAAACTATCCGCTAAGCATTGAGGGCGTACAGGTTGCGGTACTGATCACAGAAAAAAACGGAGAAATAAAAATGTCTTTCCGCAGTAAAGGAAACATAGATGTTAGTACATTTGCAAGGACCCATTTTAACGGTGGCGGTCACTTTAACGCTGCAGGCGGCAGATCTGACCTGGGTTTTGAAGCCACTATAGAAAAACTGAAATCACTAATCGGTAACATTATACCATAAATAAAACAGATAAATTCATATCATGAAATTAAACACTTTATTATTCAGCTGTGCCATTGCAATGGCAGCGACTGTTTCCTGCAAAGGCCAATCTTATGAAAAAACTGCCAGCGGACTGGAATATCGTTATGAGCACAAAGGCACCGGTACATATGTAAGCAAACCTGGTGATATGGCGAAAATGCACATCACTTATAAATTAAGTGACAGTACGTTTTTCGATTCTCACAAAATGAACAATAATCAACCGGTAGATCAGCCTTTACAAAACCCTAGTTATAGCGGCGATGTATTTGAAGGTTTACTGATGATGAAAGACGGCGATAAAATGGTCTTCAGATTACCGGCTAAGACATTCTTCGAAGCGATGAAGCAACCAATGCCTGAGTGGGTAAAACCTGAAGGATATGTAACCTGGGATGTAGAAATGGTATCCGTTAGAAGCAAAGAAAAAGTAGAACAGGAGCAAAAAGAGCGTGCTGCCAAACAAAACACTATTGATGACGGCATTATCCAGAAATACCTGAAAGACAATAAAATCGTGGTGAAAGCGTTACCTAAAACTCCGGTTAAGGCTAACCCTAAAGTAGCCTACAAAGATGCTTCCGGCATTTATTATATCGTACAGAAAACAGGTACCGCTTTACCAATCGGTAACGGCAAAAAAGTATCTGTAAACTATACCGGTAAATTACTGGATGGTACTGTATTTGATTCTAACGAAGATCCTAAATTCAACCACGTACAACCAATTGAGTTTACCGTAGGTCAGAGACAAATGATCTTAGGCTGGGACATCATGGTGTCTAAAATGAAAGTAGGTGATAAAGTAACGGCTATTCTGCCATCTTCTCTGGCATACGGAGAGCGTGCTATGCCGGGCAGCCCTATTAAAGAGAACAGTGTATTATTATTCGACATCGATCTGCTGAAAGCAGAGTAATTTGTACGGATGAGCATATAAAAATGGTTATGGCGCGCCTCTGGTGCGCCATAACCATTTTTATATGCCATGATAATTTGTATTTTTAGCCCGTAAATATTCCTGATGAAATTATATCTCCTTGCACTGATCGGCCTGCTGGCCTTCGGAAACAAAGTAAGCGGACAAGACAAATTATATTGTACCAACAATCCCTACCGCAGCTGGTGGAATGTAGTGCATTACACCCTGGAGGCTAGCATACCCACAACGGCTGAAAGTATCAACGGCACGGTAACCATTCACGCAGTAGCGACGCAGCATACAATCGACACCATACAGGTAGACCTGCAATCGCCCCTGCAGTTAAGTACGGTCAAGGTTAATGGTATATATCGCCCTGCTTTAAAAAACGGAAATGCTTACCTGATCCCTACCGGTTATATCATGAAAAACGATACTTTTTCTGTAGTGCTGCAGTATCAGGGCGTACCGGTACAGGCAAAGAAAGCCCCCTGGGATGGTGGTTTTGTAAGACAGAAAGATGAACAAGGCAAACCCTGGATTGCGGTTGCCTGCCAGGGCATAGGTGCTTCGGTATGGTTTCCCTGCAAGGATTACCCGGGAGATGAACCCGAACTGGGAGCTGATCTCTATTATACCACAGATGCGGCGTATACCGCAATAGGTAATGGCGCATTAATCGAAACCAATAATAATGGTGCAACAGACAAAGAATGGCATTGGAAAGTCAGCAAGCCTATAAACCTGTATGACATTACTTTTTATATCGGAGATTATACGCACATGCGCGATACCTTCCGGGGGCTCAATGGCACCCTGCCCTTGGATTATTATGTATTAAAATCAAATGAAGCCAAAGCCCGCAAACAATTTGAGGTAGTAAAACCGATGCTGCGCGCTTTTGAATACTGGATGGGCCCCTACCCTTTTTACCCGGATGGCTACAAGCTGGTAGATGCACCTTACCTGGGTATGGAGCACCAGAGTGCGGTGGCTTATGGCAATGGATATAAGATGGGCTATGCGGGTGCAGACCGCAGCCAGACCGGCGTTGGTTTATTGTTTGATTTTATTATTGTCCACGAGAGCGGGCATGAATGGTTTGGCAATAATGTGTCGATCAATGATGTGGCGTACTCCTGGATACATGAAGGTTTTACAACCTACTCAGAAACGTTGTTAGCAGAATCACTATTCGGTCAGGAAAAGGCTTTTCAATACCAGCGGGGCTGCTGGAGGCTGATCCGCAATGATAAGCCTATGGAAGGCATGCCCGGCAACTGTGACGGCGGCAGCGGAGATCATTATGTAAAGGGCAGCGCCATGATCCATATGATCCGTATGCTGATGAAGGATGATCAGCAGTTTCGCCAATTATTACATGATATTGGCAGTACCTACGGCTATAAAGCTATATCCGGACCGGAGCTGGAACGCTTTATCATAAAGCGGACTAAGCTGAAATTAAAACCATTGTTTGCACAATACCTGCGCACTACCCAGGTACCGGAACTGGTCTTAACCAGAACAGGGAAAGGATTTACCTATCAATGGCAATCCTGCATTGAGGGGTATAACATACCCGTACTGGTATATATCGACGGACAAGCAAAATGGCTCCGGCCTACAACTAAGGTCAAACAGTTTAAATCTGCAACTGTAAAAGAAGTGAAGCCCAGCCCGGACTTTTATATCCGTTGTAAGGGTTTAGAATAAAAGGTGTTTTACCGTATGCCCGTTGTTGATCAGTTGCTTCAGTGATTCTATACCGATCTGTAAATGCAGGTTTACATAATTCTGCGTCACAGAAACATCGCTTTTAGAGGTTTTCACGCCATCGGGTGTCATGGGTTGGTCCGAAACCAGCAGCAAGGCCCCGGTTGGGATCTGGTTGGCAAACCCGGTCGAGAAGATGGTCGCCGTCTCCATATCTATCGCCATAACCCTAATCGTTTTCAGGTATTCTTTAAACTGGTCATCATGCTCCCAGACCCTCCTGTTGGTGGTATATACCGTGCCGGTCCAGTAGTCTTTATGGTGATCGCGTATAGTGGTTGAAATCGCTTTCTGCAGGGCAAAAGCCGGCAGGGCGGGCACTTCTGGCGGAAAATAATCATTACTGGTCCCCTCTCCTCTTATGGCCGCAATGGGCAGAATAAGGTCGCCTACAGCAGTTTTACTCTTTATACCGCCGCATTTGCCCAGAAACAATACGGCCTTAGGGGTAATAGCGGATAAGAGGTCCATAATAGTGGCAGCAGTGGGACTGCCCATACCGAAATTAATTATGGTAATACCGTCTGCAGTAGCACAGGTCATGGGCTTGTCTCTGCCCACCACAGGTACCTGGTGCATTTCGGCAAACATCTCTACGTAGTTCTGAAAATTGCATAACAGAATATAATCTCCAAAATGCTCCAAAGCCTGGCCGGTATAGCGGGGCAGCCAATCATTAACTATTTCGCTTTTTGTTTTCATATGGCAATTTAGCACATTTTCCCCGCCAATTAAAGCTACTACAAGCATTTAATAAAAAATTAAAGGGCTTACCCGCGCTGCAAATGCCGGATTTTTTAGGCATCTTTGCGCATCATGATTGCACTTGAATTTCCGGAACCTTCATTCAATATTAAAGTGGAACTGGGTAAGCAGATGATATTTGATGCCTTCCGCAAAAAATACGTCATCCTGACTCCGGAGGAATGGGTGCGTCAGAATGTGCTGGCCTCGCTGGTGCAAAAGGCGCAATATCCGCAGGGCCTGATCTCTGTAGAAAAACTACTGCTCGTGAATAATATGCGTAAGCGGTATGATGCGGTAATCTATGACCATGACCGCAAACCGTGGATGCTGCTGGAGTTTAAAGCCGCTGCTATAGACCTGAATGAAGATACCCTGAAACAGACCCTCAATTATTACAAAATGCTGCAGTGCCCGTACTTTATGATCAGTAACGGCCAGCAGACTTTTTGTGCAGAAAATAAAAATGGATTACTGAGCTGGCTTACCGCGCTGCCCGTTTATAATTTTTGAGTACTCCTCCCCGTTAATGATCTTCTGTGCATCATTCAGCATCTTATCACTACGGTTCATCACTTTATAGTACCCTTCATTGCTATACAGAATCCTTGCCCAGGAAGCTTTTACATAGTTTTGTAACAGCTTCATTTCATTAGGTTTGATGCGTACGATCATGGCATATTGCGGTGAGATCTCATTGCCTACGGCATCCAGTGCACGGGACAGGCTGGGATCGAAATACACCCTTGCGTCAAAATCCCGGAAGGATTGTAAGGACTTAAATAACTTATAATGACTCAGAAAATACTGATAAATGAACTGGTCTAATCTTGGATCATTAATAATTTTGGCCAGTACCGGAGAGTAAGATTCTTCATCGCGGGTTACGGTAACATCAGGCTCGATACCGCCACCACCGTATACCACACGGTTATTTTCTCCTGTATAGAATTTTGGTCCGCGCATCATTGTATCTATCCCCTCACGATTCTGCTGCTGCTCCCAGAAGTACTTATCACGGCCATCTTCGTAAGAGCGCTGTATGCTACGGCCTACCGGCGTATAATAACGGGCTACGGTAATGCGCATGGCTGCACCATCACCCATTTCAAACTGTTCCTGTACCAGACCTTTACCGTAAGTATTACGGCCTATGATCACGCCGCGGTCCCAGTCCTGCACGGCACCGGCCAGGATCTCACTGGCAGAGGCACTGGCCTCGTCTACCATAATCATCAGGCGACCTGTCTCAAAAATACCGTTGCGATATGCATTATAATTCTCTCTACCGATCTTGGACCCGTAGGTATATACCAGCAGTTTATTGCCGTTGATAAATTCATCAGCGATCTCTGTAGCAGCCTCCAGGTAACCTCCGGCATTCTGGCGCACATCCACGATCAGTTTTTTCATCCCGCTTTCCTTCAGGTAAGTGCAGGACTTCAGGAATTCGTCATAGGTATTGGCAGAGAATCTTTTGATCTTGATATATCCGGTTTCTTTATCCAGCATATACGCCGCATCAATACTACCCACCGGTACCTCTCCTTTCTTTACTTTCAGGGTGATGGTACGTTGTTCGATCGGACGATACAGGGTAATGTTTACTTCCGTAGCAGGATTTTTACGCACGCGGCGCACCAGTTCTGCCTTGGATACATTCACCCCGGCGACAACGGTATCATTGATCTTCAGTAACTGATCACCGGTTTCGATACCGGCAAAGAATGCGGGACTGTTCAGCGTGATCATGGATACCATAGGGGTATCGCGTACAATCTGGTATTCCATACCCACACCCTTGAAGTTACCTTCCAGCGTGGCGTTCACGGCTTCAAAATCTTTAGCGGGAATATAAGAAGTATGCGGATCGAGGTGGCTTAGAATACCCTCAATCGCATCGTTATACAAAGAATCGGAGCTGATAGAGTCGACATACTTTTCATGAATGATGTCGATCATTTCTTCCAGACGGTCATTGCGCTCCAGGATGGTCGCAAAGTCTCTTTTACTGCCCAGGTATTTATTCAGGTAAAAACCGGCAACAAGCCCAACTATCAGTACAATAGCGAGCATTAAAGGAATCCAGATGTTTTTGGTACGAATTTTGGGCAGCCGGTCGGACATAATGGTCAATGAGTATGCAAAATTAATTGAATATTAATGTAAACACCCAATTTTTTTTATTTATTGACCTATATTAACCCACAATATGTGCATAAAAAATCAGGGCACTAATACCTTGATAGCCTTAGGCATTATACTGATCCCGATTGGCTCGCCCGCATGGCAGGAAACTGCGTCTCCATCTACCTGCATGATATTATTCTGAGGGTTGCTGATCCGGATTTCCTTACCGGAATAATGCTGCACATAACGGCTCTCCTGTATAGCTCCCATAAAAGCCTGCAGCCCGATAACCGGGGTAAGCAGACTGGGATGCTCCCGGATCACTACAATATCGAGCATACCATCGTTCAGCTTGGCCTGCGGGGCAATGAAGAAGTTATACCCGAGTTGCGGTGCATTCGCTATGGTAATCATAAAGGCTTTTTCGCGCACCTCTCTTCCGTCGATATTCAGTACCCAGTCCTGGGCTTTAAACCTGCGAAAGTGTTTCAGGATAAGACTGAGGTATGTTTTAAAGCCGCGTGCATCATTGCCTTCAAAGGCTTTGGTAATAAGGGCATCAAAGCCGACACCCGTATTGCTGATGAAGTAATGGTCATTAGCCATTCCCACATCCAGCGCCTGTACATTAAAACTATTGATAACTTCCAGTGCTTTTTCCAGCTTTAAAGGAATGCCTATAGAACGGGCCAGGCCATTTCCCGAACCTTTGGGAATAATGCCCAGTATGGTATCACTACCCTGCAGTCCGGTCACTACATCATTCAAGGAACCATCACCGCCCACAGAAACGACGATGTCGATACCATCTGCAGCGGCTTTCCGTGCCAGCTCTATACCATGTTTGGGGTATTCGGTATAGGCAAAACGGATATCAAAAACAGATTTATCCAGTATGTTTACGATCGCATCCTGTATCGCTTTTACCCTATCAACACCCGCTTTGGGATTGATGATAAACAGGATTGATTTCAGTTCAGACATAAAGTGCTTAGATTTCTGCTTTGAGGCTGATGTCCAGGCTTACCGCATGATGCGTAAGGGCCCCTACGGAAATAAAATCGACTCCGGTAGCAGCATACTGCTCCAGGTTATCGAAATGAATACCACCGGACGCTTCGGTTTCGGCTGCTCCATTTATCAGGGCTACGGCTTCAATGATCTGTTCCGGTTTATAATTATCCAGCATAATACGGTCTACGCCACCGGTGGCCAGCACCTTGCGTACATCTTCTATATTACGGGTTTCTACTTCTATTTTCAGGTCCAGGTGATGGGCTTTGAGATAGGCCTGTGTCTGCAGGATCGCTTTCTCTATCCCTCCGCAGAAATCGATATGATTATCTTTAAGCATCACCATATCATACAAGCCATAACGATGGTTATGTCCGCCACCGATCAATACCGCCTGCTTTTCCTGCATGCGGAACAATGGTGTGGTCTTACGGGTATCGAGAATGCGGGTAGGATAATCTTTGATCTTGTCTACATAGCGCTTCGTCATGCTGGCAATGCCACTCATGCGCTGCATGGTATTCAGGACCAGGCGCTCTGCCTTAAGAATGGTATGTACACCGGCTTCTACTTCAAAAGCAATGTCTCCGTAGCGGATCGCATCGCCATCTTTCATAAAAAGATTAAAGCGGGCATCCGGCTCCAGGTAATGAAAAATATCCTGCGCCCATTTCATTCCGGCCAGGATACCATCTTCTTTTATTTTCAGTATAGCCTTGCCTCTTGCTTCTTTGGGAATGCAGGCCAGTGTTGAGTAATCACCGGTACGCACATCCTCTTCCAGGGCGGCGTGTATAAATTCAAGAGCAGTCATCTTTCTCGTTTTTATTCAGGGCAAATATAAGCTTATCCCTACTCCTGCCAAGCAATCACTGTAATTTAATATTCCGTAAACAAAAAAGCCCGGTCAACATTGCTGTCAGCCGGGCTTTTATTTCCTGATTTAATTTCTATTGTGTGATCACCAGTTTAGCGGTGTATAATTTACGGGAGTAGATTTTGATAAAATAAGTACCCGGTGGTAAATCCTGGTGCAGCAGGGAGAACTTGTTATCATTCACATTGCGGCTCTGGTACAGGGTACGACCGGTAGCATCGGCCACCTCTATCTTTTCGATCGGGTATGGCGATTCGATCATACTACGGCCTCCGTTCTGTGCAGGGTTAGGATAAACACTTACTTTATTTTCGCCGGTCTCATCACGATGAATTTTTACAATCTCGCTGTAGGCCTGCGTTCCGTCCGCACTGCGCATCTGCAGGCGGTAGAAGTTATTGCCTGTTTGTGTCGCTTTATTCATATACTCATACTTCCCGTTTGCTGCAGGATTATGCGCGGTATGATACAGATCGGTAAAATGTTTGGCATCTGTACTGTATTCCAAGGTAAACTGATCTCCCGTCTCTTCTTTATTCACTTCCCAGTTCAGCAGGTGATCGAAACCGAATACTTTACCGTCAAAATGCAGCAGATTCATGCCCAGCGGCGTACTGATCATCTGGAAATACACACGGTTAGACACTTCGTTGTAAGAGTCATTGGTGAACAGTACGATAAAGTAGTTGCCCGGCTGGTTCGGCATAGAGGTATCCGGAATGCTGCGGGAACCTGCAGGAAGACCATCGATATAGGTATAGCTTACAAAATCGTCTGTGTTGGGATCCATAGCTGCGCCGTAAATACCCAGCCAGTCTTTAGGATTACCCGGTCCGTCTACCCATGTAGCACCAATGTACTCACCAAGGTTATAGTTCGATTTATCTGTAGTCAGGGTGGTAATACTATCTCCTACAGAGAAGTACGTTCTTTCTGTGGCTTCAAAGTATGCATCTTTCAGGAGGTACGTGGCAAAGTAATATCCTTTTGCCAATCCGCTTACATTATAGGTACCGTTAGCCGAAGCACCAACATAAGACCATTTCACAGAAGGGCTGGTACCTGCGCCTGTACCGGGATTCATACCTACTTTGTAGATACCGATCCAGTCGTTTGTCATCGCCGGTGCATTGCTGAAGGTCACCGGCACGGTTGTTCCTACGTTATAATTGCTCTGTGCGGTAGCCAGTGTAGGTTTAGGTCCGTAGTAGAAGGGTACGCGTGGTGCAATTTCAGTATAGCCGCCGTCCTGGAACAGTGCCGCGTAATATTCATTTTTCGTACTCAGGTTAAATTTCAATACACCGCTGACATTCCCATTTGTGGTTTTCCAGGTAACAGAGGTATTGGTACTCGGGCTCTCTCCCTTGCGGTAAATACCGATCCATGCAGCAGGATTAGTAGAGCTGCCGGAGAACGCTACTCTTACGGTATCGCCCATGCCGTAACGGTTGGTATCGAGGCTTATCGCCGGATTGAATACAACACTGTTATACACCTTAAAGGAATCGGTAACTGACCATGCAGACCAGGACTGGTTTCTATCGCGATAGCGTGCCCGCACATAATGCCAGCCATTGCCTACCGCACCGGCCGGTACCGTGTATTGTGTAATATCCAGGCCAAGGTTCTGATTTTTGGTGGTATCTGGTGTGGAACCGGTCACAGTTCCGAACAGGTCTTCGTAATGACGGTATGATTTCTTCTCTAATACGCCGAAGTTACGATCTGCGGCAACCTGAAATTCTGTAGAGTTCAGCTGCTCATTGACGGTTGAAGCAAAAGCTGATGCCGTAAGGGTTACCGGCAATTGCAGGGAGTCCGGGAAGGTATTGGTAATCTGCGGTGCATTAGGCACTGCCAGTTGTTTACTGCGATAGAAAGAGTCAATCACGACATTATCCTTAGTACCGTAGATACTACCGATAGAATAAGTTACTACAGAAACTTTATCATTAGCCATATCAACATCTACCAGCTGGTATGCCCAGTTGGAAATGGTCTTCTGTACATCATCAAAGTTTTGCTCTGTAGCCATACCCCAGTACTGGTTCCAGGCGGTACCACCGGAGATAATGTTATAGGCCGGCTGGTTTTCCATCTGACCACGTGCGTATAAGTGGTGATGCGCGCCTACATTCATAAAGTACTTAGGAGACTGTAATGCATATGGCACAACTGAATTGCGCACCCATGCAGAAATATCACCAACATATTGCTCCGCCTGGTAAGGACGGTGGCCTATGGTGATAAACCATTTTACAGAAGCATCATTGTTCAGGGTATCGATTACACGTTTCACCCAGTTGAACTGTGTGCTGTTGGCCGCACTGGATTCAGTGTTCATGTAGATGATGACCATATTACCCGCCTGGAAGGCATAATACTCCTCAGAACCGGAATAGATGCCTTTATATTGCATACTATCCAGGAAGAAGTGGTCGTAATAGGCTTGCATCTTCAGCGTACCATAGGTCTCGTGGTTACCTACTGCTGTTTGTATCGGCAACAGGCCGGACAGGTATTTAGATTTATTCAGGTGTACATGTTCATAGTGATCCAGGGTACCTACATCTACCTGATCGCCCAGGTTGAGGATAAAGGAAACCGAATCATTAAAATTGGCACCATACAGCTGCGTCATTTTTCTTTTTGCAGACATCATCAGTGAGTCATAACGCGGCTCGGCCTTGATCTGATTGTCGCCGAGGATCAGGAAACGCAGGTGATTAGAAGCATTAGGCGCTGCACCGGCAACAGGCAGGGTACGGAAAGACTGTACCGCACTGGAGTCTGTACCACTCAACACACGATAATAATACTTGGTTGCAGGTTGCAGACCATGCAGTTTCACTGTATGATAATAGTAATCATTGTTATAGTTTACATCGTTCATTAACTGGGTGCTGCCACTGGTCAGCATATCCAGGTTAGTCGGAGATAATCCGAAGCGTACCTGAGGGCTAAGCGTGGTATTGGTTTTCCAGTTAACAACAATCGAATTGGGCGTGATAGCCTGTAGGTAAGGATTTACGGCTTGTGCTTTAGCAAGGAAGGGCATACATATTGCACACACCAAGCCACACAGTAGTTGTAGAACTCTGTTCATAAGAAAAAAAATATAGCAGGAGAAAAAATTGAATGGCAAAAGTAGCCGGCACAGGTTAAGGCAATCTTAATCCCTCTTTAAGAAATTGTTGTCAAATACGGGACTAAACATTTTGTAAGTTTACCATATCTGCATTTTAAGTATTTCCTTAACCGCTTATCTTGCAAAAAATAAGTATTATTGCATGTAAAACCATTCTGTAGTGACTTTCGAAAGCGTCAAAAATACCAAAGCATTATCGCTGACCCTGGGCATACACGCATTGCTGCTGCTGGCCTTTTTCTTTGTGAAATACCAGTCTGTGGCTCCGCCTGAGTTGCAGACCTTTGATGTAGAACTGACTACTGCACTGGGCACTTCGGATAATGGCCTGGGTATTGACCCAGCTGAAATGGTCATGGGCGCCCCTGCCCCGCTTACGGCTACGGCCGATGCCGGCAGCAGTGCTGATGGTGGCAACACTGAAACTTCATCCAGCAGCGAAGCTGACATCAACCAGGATGAGACCAATGATGAGGTTGCGACAACAGAACATGCACATTCTACAGCAGTGCTGAAACGTGCAGTGACCAATAATAAAACACCTAACCCGAATACTCCGGTATCCAATAACCGACCTAATAATAAACCTCCGCAACCGTCTAACAACAGTAACAGCCGTAATGCTGCAGCCAGCACCAATACAGGTGCGCGCAGTAATGCTACTCCGAAATATTCTTATAACGGTAGTACTGGTCCTGGTGGCACGGGATCTGACCAGGATGCACCAGGTGCAACCAGTCGTGGTGATGGTACGGGCAACGGGCTGAAAGGCAAGCCAGGTGGCGATCCTAACGGATTAAGTTATAGTGGCGGGGTTAACGGCCGCAGTATTGTAGCCAGCCCGGATAAAAGAGCAGAATTCCGCGAAGGTGGTAAAGTAAGTGTGAAAGTATGGGTGAACCGTGATGGTGCCATTACCCGCTACACGATTCTTTCTGCAGCAAACAGTACGATACGTGCTATTGCAGAGCAAAAAATAAAAGCCATCCGTTTCAACAAACTACCGTCTGCTCCTGTTGAGCAGAATGGTGTGATCATAATCAATTTCAAAGCCGGTACCGGCCGATAAAATAATTCATGTACTACCTCAGACAGGCAGTAGAAACCCTCATCGGTTCATACGACGGGAAGCTGCCCCTTAGCCATCACTTAAAGCAACATTTCAAAGCGCATCCAAAACTGGGCTCACGCGATCGCAGAGCCATTTCAGATGCGATATATACTTATTACCGGTTTGCCCGGTTTGTGACGCCATCATCCAGTCAGAACATATGGGATATTGTTCGGGAGGGTATGTTACAATGCGGCATAGAAAATGCTTTCCTTCAGCGTATGCTGGATGGCATGGAAGCCCACCCGGTGCAATGGGATATAACAGCTCCATTTCCCGGCATACAGCTTACCAGCGGCATGGAAGCAGATACCTGGAAGAAAGCGATGTTGCAACAACCGCGATTGTTCCTGCGCCTGCGCCATAACCGCGAACGAACATTTCAAATATTACAACAGCAGGAGATCAGCTATACCCTGCCTGATGAACATGCTATATCCCTGCCGAACAGCACACAGATCGACAAGCTATTGGACCCTAAGGATTACGTAGTGCAGGATTACAGCTCCCAGCATAGTATGGATCTGCTGAAACAGCATGCGGATGCGGACCAGAAAGCAATTAAAGTATGGGATACCTGCGCTGGTGCAGGCGGCAAGATGCTATTGCTGAAAGATACTTATTCTGAGGCCACTGTATTATCTACAGACATCCGCCCTACGATACTGCACAATCTGAAAGAACGGGCAAGGTTATATGGCCATAAATTTGTGCAGACCAAGGTTGTGGATAGCAGTGATGCCGGTGCGGTGTCTGGCGAAATCCAAGGGGAGTATGACTGGGTAATCTCTGATGTACCTTGCTCTGGCAGCGGTACCTGGGCCCGCACGCCGGAACAGTTTTATTTCTTTCACCCCGATAAGCTGCTGCATTTTGCAGACCTGCAATGGAGCATTGCGCGCAACACCTGTCGCAAAGTGAAGCCGGGCGGCTATTTCCTGTATATTACCTGTTCTGTATTTACAGCTGAGAATGAAGCCGTAGTACAACGCCTCCTGCAAACGAACCCGGATATGGAGTTGATTGCCGAACAGTTACTGAATGGAGTGGATGCACATGCAGACAGTATGTACGCTGCATTAATCCAACGCAAACCTTAATCAGATACGATAGGTATCTGCATTATGCTCGGAAAGGGAACCCAGCTCGATCAATGTACAGTCGGTCTTGGTTTCCAGTTCATGCCATACATAGGGATCTATCTCAATTTTAGTGGGTACATCCAGTTCTACACGGATAATTGCCGCCTCCTGTATATTGCCATAACGTAATATAGCAGTACCGGAAAGCAGGATCAGTATTTCCGGTTGTTTGGAAAGTGATGTGCCCTTATGATAATGGTTGCCACTGATCGTACCCGCTTTGCGAAAGATAACCAGGTGTCTGCCCATGCGTTCATGAAAGTATTCACAGGTATAACCCCTGTCATCTGTCCCGATTAATTCTAATGGAGTAATGCGTACCATGGTGGTATAATTTAAGAAGCCACTTCTTCCGAAGTTGTAGCGGCCGATCCGTCAAACAATTTTACAGTATCTTTTGTGAGACTGAGTCTCTGTGCACGCTCCAGCTCACGCAGGCGCCAGATCAGGAATCGGTCGCCGGTATAGATCTTATGTTTGCCCATCAGCTGCCCCACGAGTTTATTGATTTTCTGAGGCTGTGCCGTACAGGCATCCAGCAATAATTTATCATAAGCAGTAATGGGTTTACTGCTGATCTTACGGCCACCTTCATTCTGGCGTACGCCCATCCCCTCTTCATGAATCAGTCGCTTCCACTCATCTCCCTCTGTCTCCCATTCTGATGGGGTAATGGCCCTGGCTAGTTTAAGCGCTTTCAATACCTGGCGCGGAGGCAAGGCTGCAATGCTTTCGGGATAGAATAGTTTACCCTCATCATCCAGGAATGGAAGGCCATTGATATTGATGACATACAGTTTGCCCATATGCTTTTTAAGAAAATGCAGCAGCCAGAAATAAGTACATACATCTGCGGGAATACTACCCATCCAGAAGCATACCTGATCAATGGTTTCATTGGTCAGGCTGGTAGACAGTTCCATCAGGCGATCGAGATCATCAACCACTATTTCATGCTGATCACCCGACACCTCTTGCCAGAACTGGCTGCGCAGCTCAGAAAACTTAAGGGTTTCTGAACGCAGGGGTCCTACATTAAATACATCTTTAACCACCATTACAGAAGCCTCTTCTGTATCTGAAGACAATGCCTGCTTAACCGCATCTCCGGCGATATCACCTACTAGGATATGTACCATTTTCATAGCCGCAATTTACAAAAAAGATGCAATGCACCGGTATATTAAAAGGGGAAGACAGCCACTATGGTATGCGATACCCATCAAAAGTATGGTTGCATAGTGCTGTACACAATACTTTTATGAAAAAACACAACCAAAGTTAGTGCCGGACTTTTTACTGGCTGGAATATTGAACCTACTTTTGCTTCAGAAACTAAAACAAAACACACTTTAAACAGAACCACACCTAACAGCTAAAACCACTGAAACTGAAAATATCCTTTGATAGTCTCGGCCGGGATTATCGGGGTATTTTTGGTTTTCCGGTTCCACAGAAAATAAAGCAATTTACCCTTTAACCAACAGGTCTATGATCTGGAGTTGTTCATCTCCGTTAAAGGTATGCATACCATAGTATTTGTTATACCGGCTTAGCTGCTCTACAGCCTCTTCTTCATACTCCTCTTCACTCAGTTTTACGATCCTGTTGATCATGATTTCGGAACCATAGGTTGCTCCGCAATTCTGAGAGGGCCTGTACAGGATGTCTTCTTTACAATAGATCTGCCCTGCATTACGGGCTTTGTGCATATCTATAATCACCGGGTTCTTTTTATGTGGCTTCCAGTCAGTGCTGAACAGATTGTCGGAATAGTAAATATATAAGCGTTCATTGTTATCATACTCTTCCTCTTCTATTTTATTAAAGAAGAGCCAGTACTTACCCTCATGAAATAGCCATAAGGGGTCCAGTATATTCATGCCTTCTATCATCACCATTTCCTCTGCCCATACATGGGGAAACTGTATTGCTTTATAAACCGACAGCTTACCGGAGCTGCTTTGTTCCGGCATCATATAATACTGATCTTCGTATCTGAATACATTCGGAAAGGACAAATGAAACGGCTGTCCGAGTACTTTCGCAGGCTTGCCGGATGATTTCCCATTTTCATCAAGCATGATTACCGAAATATGTCCTTTGCCGGCACTCCGATCCATCTCTTCAAAAAAGATAAAATTTTCGCCGTCCTTCCGGACCAGGAAGGGATCGGCCCAGAAGCTCTTCTCAGGCTGCCCGATAAAAGATACTTTTTCCTGACGGATCAGGGCTATCTTCCAGCTGTACTTTCCGGACCAGAAACAAAGCTTACGCATTAATAGAAACAGGCATAGTCTGAGATAGTATCTTATCAGATGGCTCATCGTATAGGATGGATACCTTGAAAGATGCACCGGGCGTGGATTATCTTTGATCTGGCCTAATACGAGGTAGGTCAGGTAGTATAATGCCTTATCGCGGTTATTATATATTCCCCTGATTGTTGCAAAAGATAATTCATGGCAGGTTTCCCAGGTATGGCCGCTTTGGCGTGATGACAACCGCACATTGGTATACTGTTCTTTCCTGATGGCCGCATCGTACCAGTGATCTTTATCCATTTCCGGACGATATGCTTTTTTGAATGTCAGTGGCAGTGCTTCCAGTACACTTTCCGTAAGGCATATGGCATAGGTACAGGCTGCGGTTATTCCTTCTTCATACCGCTGCAGGCCGGGATAGTCAGACAGGGTATCTTCCAATGCGCAAGACTCCAGGGCAGGTACCTTAAAGGTTAGTAAACGACGATCTATAAAAGAAAGGATGGGATTTTTTTTGACTGTTGGGCGTGCTGTATCCAGTATATACACAGCACAATAATCTCCTGCGTGTTCTAGCAAAGCACGTAATATGGCACGTTCATAAGCGCTGATTGTTTTATGCAAGACAATCAGGTAAAGCGGTAGCTCACTCATATTAAATCATACGTTTTCACCGGGGTTCTTCAGGACCGGTTATACATTACTCATTCATATTACTACAGTATTCAATAGGTCTTAGCTGGCAATACTGTATTTAACGGCCTAGTGCCAGACCGCTAAGCAACTGAAAAGTATTCAAATAAAATCGCAGATAAAAATATATGAGCCTATTTAACAGTTAGTTTATAATAAAAGTGAACTATTCTCCGATTAAAGGGCATCCTTAACCATATTTCCAAGGCGTTTGAGGTCAAATTCCAGTTTATCGTTCCAGGCCAGGCCATAATTCAGTCGCATACAGTTATTGTACTGGTTGTATTGTGTAAACATACGTCCCGGAGCAAAGCCTATCTTTTGTTTGATAGCGATGTCAAACAGTTCAGCCGTATCGACCTTTTTATCCAGCTCCAGCCATAACATGAAACCGCCCTGTGGTTGCGATATACGGGTATGATCGGGGAAGTACATTTCTATTGCGCGCTGGTATCGCAGACAGTTTGCATACAGTGTTTTGCGGAAGGTGCGGAGGTGATGGTCGTAGCGACCGTAATTCATAAAGTCAGCCACGACTTCCTGGTATAAAGAGGGCGTGGATATGGTTTGCAGCAGTTTCTGGTGAATGATCTTATCCTTGTATTTGCCAGGGGCCACCCAGCCGACACGGTAACCCGGGGCCAGCGTTTTAGATACCGAACCACACCACATAACAATACCCGCCTCATCGTAGTATTTACAAGGCTTGGGCCTTGAAGGTCCGAAGAAGAGATTGCCGTACAGGTCATCTTCTATGAGTGGAATATCATATTCAGTAAGCATCCGTACCAGCTCTTTTTTATGCTCATCCGGCATGAGGCAGCCCAGCGGATTACTGAAATTGCTGATAAAACAGCAGGCATTCAGTTTAGGTAATACTTTTTTAACCGCATCCAGGTCTATACCGGTTACGGGATGTGTAGGAATCTCTATCACATTCAGTTTAAGCGAAGTGACGATCTGAATAATGCCAAAATATACCGGGCTCTCTACCGCCACCGTATCACCGGGCTGGGTAACGGCCATCAGGCAATTAAAAATGGCATTCATGGTGCCGGAAGTGGTTACGATATCATCTTCCGTAATTTTCCCTTCCAGTATCAGTGACCATTTGGCTACCGTACGACGCAGGTTGAGATTGCCCTGCACCGGCTCATAACTGACGCCACCATCTTTCATATTACGCACGGCATTGATAATGCCCTTGTTCAGCTTGGCAATAGGCAGCAGGCTCTGATCCGGAAGCCCCAGGGAAAATTGGGTAATCTCATTATCATACAAGGTGTCGAATACCTTGGTGATCAGGTCCTGCGGTTGCTGCTCCCGGTATGTAGCTTTGATCTTCCCCACAGAAGGCAAAGAACGCTTTCGCTCAGCAGCCGGACTCACAAAATAGCCGGACTGGGGACGGGATTCTACCAGTGACTTGCTTTCCAGCTCCCAGAATACCAGTTTGGCCGTATTCAGGCTAACATTATACATCTTCTGTACCGATCGTAAAGAGGGTAATTTATCGCCCGGTTTAAGGGTACCATTAACGACCTGCTCTTCCAGTACGCGTGCTATCTTAAGATAAAGTATTTCTTTTCTCACAGCCATAATATTGTCTCTTTCAAAGGTATAATAATACCGGTGGCTAATTGCAATTATTCAGCCAGCCGATCAGCCTGGTGATCTGTGTCTGCATCGCAGCTACATCCTCAACCTTACCGAAAGAGTGATCCAGCTCCTCTTGTGCTCTTTGCGCTAACTCTTGCCGGATAACAGTTGTATCAAACCCAGCTTTACCAAAATAACGGATGACCAGACTACCCTCTTCTGAAATACTGACCGACGAAAAACCAAGTACTTCGGTACCCAGGCTGGCCTGTACCAGTGGCAGTCCAAAACCGGCATTAAGTACGGTACCGGCACCTTGTTCACGGTAAATATCAATCAGTGATTTGAGGCCGGACAGGTATACCGGACTATAGTGCACTTCCCTGTGTTGATGAGCTATTGTTTTCATAACCAGATTTTTATACTGTAAAGCTAGACCGAATACCCGAATGGACACAGATACAGAAACGCCTATTAAATAGGACACAGTTTGACCTGTATATATTTTGTACTTTTAGTGCCATAAAACAATCTCTATGAATCGCATAGTATCGCTGCTAGGCTTACTTTTATGCTTACTGCCTGGTTTACCTAAAGGAGTTTATGCACAGCAAAAACAACAAAAATCACTGTTGACGGTGCGTCCGGATACGCTTACCCTATTCGACAAAGCACGTTCCCGGCCTATTCCTATAGCTATTTTCAGACCTATGCCAGGCATTATCAGTCCCGGGCTCATCATCCTCAGTCATGGATATGGCGCCAATGATCCGGGCAGCTATCTTACCTATAGGGGTATCTGTAATTTCCTGGCCTGGCAGGGCTATATGGTCATCAGTATACAGCATGAGCTCCCTACAGATGAGCTGATTCCGATGGAGGGGAAGCCACAGATTGTTCGCAGACCATTCTGGGAAAAAGGAGCGGATAATATCCTGTTCGTAATCCGTTATGCACAGGCGCATTATTCTGCACAGTGTAATACACGCAACATTATACTGATCGGGCATTCCAATGGCGGAGATATGAGTGCGCTGTTTCCGCAAAAATATCCGGGTATTGTTTCGAAGGTAATTACACTGGACAACAGGCGTATGGCCCTGCCCCGCACCAGGAAGCCAAAGATTTACACGCTTAGATCCAGCGATCAGCCTGCAGACGAGGGTGTATTGCCAGCAGAGACAGAGGCGAAGAAACTGGGCATAAAAATCATTAAACTACCCGCAACGATTCATAATGATATGGATGATGGTGGTACGGAGGCCCAGCAAGCAGAGATAAATCAGTATATACTCCAATTTTTGAAGGAAAAATAGCTATAAAATAGCTGTGGCGCACCTTTGGTGCGCCACAGCTATTTTATTCCGAATTGTAATATGATATTTTAGAATTGCATCAGCTTCTGTACAGACTCATCCAGTCTGCCCTTAGCCAGGAAGTTCTGCTCCAGTTCAATAGCAAATGGGATTGGTGTATCCAGGCTGGCACAACGCACGATAGGCGCATCCAGGTACTGGAAACAGTTTTCAGAGATCCATGCAGAAATTTCTCCGCCAATACCACCCATCAGACAATCTTCATGTAAGAGTAATACTTTACCGGTTCGTTTCACACTGGCTTCGATAGCTTCATAATCCAGCGGAGACAGCGTTCTCAGATCCAGGATGTCGATAGACAATTCAGGATGCTGCTTCGCATACTCTGTAGCCCAGTGTACGCCGCTACCATAAGTAATGATAGACACATCGCTACCTTCCTGCACCAGTCTTGCCTTACCGATCTCGATGGTATAGTAATCATCCGGTACCTGTCCGCTTACACTTCTGTACAAGGCTTTATGTTCGAAGAAGATAACAGGGTTAGGATCTTCAAAAGAGGCCAGCAGTAAGCCTTTGGCATCTTCCGGTGTGGCAGGATATACTACTTTTAATCCCGGTGTATGGGTAAACCATGCTTCATTGCTCTGAGAGTGGAACGGACCTGCTCCTACTCCTGCACCTGTTGGCATACGCACCACTACGTCGGCATTTTGTCCCCAGCGGTAATGAATTTTAGCGAGGTTATTGATGATCTGGTTGAAGCCTACCGTTGCGAAATCGGCAAACTGCATTTCCATCATAGCTTTATATCCTTTGATGGACAGACCCAGTGCAGTACCGATAATGGCGCTTTCACATAATGGTGTATTGCGCACACGCTCTTTACCAAACTGTTCCATCATACCTTCGGTTACTTTGAAGGCTCCGCCGTATTCAGCGATATCCTGACCCATCAAAACCAGTTTTGGATGACG
Organism: Edaphocola aurantiacus; assembly: GCF_019797745.1. GTDB lineage: Bacteria > Bacteroidota > Bacteroidia > Chitinophagales > Chitinophagaceae > Edaphocola > Edaphocola aurantiacus. The sequence continues at coordinate 183,832 of NZ_VOSI01000001.1, forward strand.
TTCCATAGCCTGACGCATGGCATCGCTGATGGCCTGGATAAATTTCTTTTCGCTCTTTGCACAGCTATCGGTAATCACTGTATTTTCTGCTTTATATGGCACAAATACATCTGCTACTTCTTCTGCAGTATCCGGTTTGATGGCTTCCGCTGCAAAACCGATCTCCAGACCGGCTTCAATCTCCTGCTGAATCGCTTCACGGATCGCTGCGATCTGCGCATCGTCAATGATATTTTCTTTTTTCAGGAAGTCTTCATAGTTCTGTACCGGGTCTTTCTTGCCCCATAATTCAAACAGTTCTTTCGGTACATATTTCACACCACTGGCCTCTTCATGACCACGCATACGGAAGGTCATGGCTTCGATCATGATCGGCTTCTGCTCTGTAATACAGTATTCGCGCGCTTCTTTGATCGCCTGGTATACTTCCAGGATATTATTACCATCTATTATTTTTGAAGCCATTCCATAACCAACAGCTTTATCGGCCAGTTGCTTACAGATAAATTGTTCGCTGCTCGGAGTACTTAATCCGTAACCATTGTTTTCGATCAGGAAAATAACCGGCAGACCCCATACAGCTGCTGTATTCAGCGCTTCATGGAAGTCTCCTTCACTGGTACCGCCATCGCCGGAAAAGGCAAGGGATACTTTTTGTTCTTTCTGTAATTTATGTGCCAAGGCAATACCATCAGCAATAGCCAGCTGAGGTCCCAGGTGAGAGATCATACCACAGATATGGTGCTCATTACTACCGAAGTGGAATGAACGCTCACGGCCTTTACTGTAGCCTTCTTTTTTGCCCTGCCATTGCAGGAATAATTTAGAAAAAGGCATTTTACGGGCGGTGAATACGCCCAGGTTGCGGTGCAGGGGCATGATATACTCATCACTGTCCAGCGCCATAGTAGCTCCTACGGCAATCGCCTCCTGGCCAATACCGCTAAACCATTTGCTTACTCTGCCCTGACGCAGCAAAATCAACATCTTTTCTTCTATCATCCGGGGTTTTACCAGGCCCGCATATAATTGTATCAACAGGTCTTTGTCGAAGTGCTTATGATCAAATTGCATGGATTCTAAAAAATTTGCCCAAAGGTAATATATTTTACCTATCTGCCACGGCCGTATATATAGATAAATTATGCACAAGTCAAGTGTTTTTGGTGCGCACTCAATTTAACAGAAAGATGATATAACAAAAGGCCGATCATTGTATAATCGATCTACCTTTGGCGCCTGTTTTTGTGTGATATGAAAAAATTTCTCTGCTTTACATTATTCATGGCCGGTACTGCTGCGGTATGGGCACAGATCCCTGCCGGTTACTATAATGCGGCAAACGGCTATACGGGTTATGCCCTGAAAACAAAGCTCTCCAATATCATCAGCCTGGGGCATATAGATAATGGTTACGGCGGATTGTATACTGGTTACCAGACAACTGATGTAGATCATTATTATGAAAATGACGGTACCCTGCTGGATATGTATTCCGAAAAACCGAGTGGTACGGATGCGTATACCTACAGTGCTTCGCAAACCAGCGACCGTTGTGGTAATTACAATAGTGAAGGAGACTGTTATAACCGGGAGCATATTGTGCCGCAAAGCCTGTTCAACAGTAATGCTCCGATGAAGCATGACATCCAGTTTGTGATTCCTACAGACGGATTTGTGAATGGCAAACGCAGCAATTATCCTTACGGAAAAGTGAATAACCCGACCTGGACTTCGAGCAATGGTTCTAAACTGGGCGCCAACAGTTCTGCAGGCTACTCTGGCACTGTGTTTGAGCCGATCGATGAATTCAAGGGAGATATAGCCCGTGCAACTTTTTACTTTGTAACCCGCTACCAGAGCAGTGTTCCCAGCTTCAGTCAGGGTAATATCCTGGATGGTACCACTACAAGGGGACTGCAGCAATGGTATACTGATCTGTTATTGCAATGGCATCACCAGGACCCGGTGAGCCAGAGAGAGATTGACCGTAATAATGCCGCATATACCTATCAGCATAACCGTAATCCTTATATTGACCATCCGGAATATGTGGATTGTATCTGGGGCAATACGAATTGCGGACCGGATACGCCGACCGCCATTATACCGGTGCAGGAGCAACTGGCTTATGTGGCCATGTACCCCAATCCATCTACGGGTATAGTATACATCAATATTGAAACAACAGTACAGGATGCCATACAGATGATCTCTGTACAAGCGTTGGATGGCCGTATGATCTGGAATCAGGAAGCAGTGAATGCAAATAGCTTCAGTAAACAGATCAACCTGGGTGACTATCCTGCCGGGGTGTATATCCTGAAGGTGAAGACTGCAAAAGGTCTGGCTGTCCGGAAACTGGTTAAAGAATAAATATACAGTATATAAAAAAGTGTTGCGCGCCGGCATAGCCGGCGCGCAACACTTTTTTATATACTCCAAATCCGGTTATGGCTGGAAGCGATACATTAACCCGATATTAAAGAGACTACTTTTATAGCTTTTCTGATCGGTACTGATATAATTGGTCAGTCCCTGGCGGTACTGTCCCAGTACAGAAAGTGCTTTATTGATGCGGACACCCAGCTGCCCTTTCACCCCGGAATCCCATTGGGATACATTTCTCACCATAGACATCGCTTTGATGTCTTTCTGGGCAATATCACTGTTATAATACAGGTTAAGGCCTGTATTGATGTTGCGATACAAGTCTACCCCAACGGACAGGGACACCTGTTTGGTCACTTTATACCCGACCATCGGTGCAATACCTACACCAAGGATATTATTGCCGTATATATTCTGCGTCTCTCCTATTGTATTGGCAGCAGTGGCATTCAATCCGTCTGAGCTCACCATTTCTCCGTTTTTATAGGAGATACCGTATCGTGCATGCTCACTGAAGCGCACATCGGTTGCAGCCATGCTTACAGAGGCTTCGGTATAAAAGGCATCTGTCCATTCTTTACGCAGAACAACACCAACATTATACTGTACATTACCCAGGTTGGGCTTACCGATGTTTGCGGCCAGTCCGATACTCATCGATTTGTCCAGCTGCGGCTCATCAAAATAGCTGGTCTGATGGGTAATCGGTTCGAAACCGGAACGATTGCTTTTATTGCCAGCCAGTTCTTTAGATGACACTTCCGGCTGCAATGGCTTGACTGGTGTAATATTGATTGGGTCCTTTATCTCTTCGGCCTGTACCTTAACGATTACCGGAACATCCTGCAGTATCTCAACTTCCGGCTTTTCCCTGAAGGTATAGTCCAGCTCCTGTAAAGCATTTCCCGGCACTGCTGTCGATGCTGCTAAGGTATGCTGCGCTTCATTGCTTACCGGTGCTATGGCATCGGTAGTGTGTTCGCTTTGCGGTTGTGCGGCAACGGCCGCAGGAGTAGGTGCTTCCTGTTTGGGAGCCTGTGCGATCATGGTTTCGGAAGCATTTCTGGTCATATCCGACTGGTCGCTGAACTGCCAGATACTCCAGGTACCTAAGCTCAGCACTGCTGCTGCGGCCGCTATTTTACCATAACGACGCCAGCCCCACCAAGGTATCAGCTTCGGAGCCGGGGCCACGTCTGTTCCGGACAGCGCGCGCGCCATCTTTTCCCAGCCGTCTGCAGGAGGTTTAAACTCCTGGTTTTCCCACATGGCCTTCCATTCCTGCTCTCTGATCTCGTCACTCATATCTGAAAATTATGTGCGTTTGTCAAAATACTTTTCAAGGTTTTCCGCGCCTGGAATAATAACCAGTGCGAATGGTTTTCGGTTATAGTCAGTACATCTGCGATTTCTTTATGACTGTACCCTTCGAATACATAAAGGTTGAATACAACTTTTTGCTTCTCCGGTAGTTTCTTTAGTATGTGTACAATATCGGCCGCAGATAGTTTACGGTGTATCTCATTTTCTATCGGACTCTCGAGCAGATGGCTGTCGGTATTGTAAATGGTGTTCTTGTCTACTTCATTTTTCAGGGCGTTGATCGCACGTAACTGGTCGAGGCATACGCGACTCATTACCCGTTTGATCCATCCTTCAAAAGATCCCTCAAATTTATATTGTCCCAGGTTATTATATATCTTCAAAAAACCGTCATGCACCCACTGTTCCGCATCTTCGGAGGTAGGCGCATAACGGATACTCACCTTCATCAAGGTGCTGTAATAAGTGTAATAGAATTCCCTTTGCATTAAGGCTTCGCCTTTAATGCATCCGGTAATCAGGTAATGTAGCTTTTCGTCTATATAATCCATCTACAGGTTTGCCTGTATTAATTTTACGTTTAACTATCTTTTTTGCACTTACATGCATTGCACTCCTGCTCTGTGGCAAAGCCTTTCTGAGAACAGCCGCTGTATGCTTTCAGCTCGCAGCTATTGGTTGCAGGGTTAAAGAACCAGCGCTGAAAATAAGCCTGGCAAGCTTCACCTACAGGCACCTTGTCATTACAAGGACCATCTGCCGTTGAACATTTTTTAGAGCAGGAAGAAAATCCTACAATTGCTACTGCTAAAATACTGATGATTGCTTTCATGGTTTTACTTTTTTTAGGGTTATATAATAAATAGGGATTTATTCAATACTATTTATGCCAGATCTGGGCAACGAATATGGCATTGCTCCAGAAATCTACACCATTGATGGTACTGCCACCGGCAAAACCACCCAGGTAGCCCAGTGTGCGGCAATCATCATTCAGCACTTCAGAAGTCATATCTGCAATACAGGTGCCATAATCCATCACATACACCAGTTCGCCCTGGAACATATATGAATTGATGGTGGCATCTGCGCAGGTATTTTCATCTTCCTGGAAGACCAGTAACTTCCGCTCTACACATTCTTTCCCGAATGGAGGAGGACAGCCGGGCGGATTAATCTTATCGCAACTGAGCAATAGGGTGCTCAGTGTCAACATAGAAAATAGGGTTAGCGTTTTCATGACGGATCATTTAAAGGGTTATAACGGGCATTATTCTACCGAATATATTTCTATCAGTCCTTCGGAAGCATGCAACATTGCGCATACGGCGCCGGTATCCAATGTAGGGCAGGAACCGATAGTCTTGTATTGAGCCTGAACAGTTGCTCCGTTATTATACCCATCCAGCATCTCATGGTTACACACGCGGTAATCCTTTTGCTGATCTCTCAGGTATACGCCGGTACAGTCTTTTACAACAGTAACATACTTCATCTTTACACATCGGATGCAGGAACTCAGTCCGATTACGCTCCATACTGTTAAAGCCACTAAATACTTTTTCATGATAGACAGGGTTTACAGGGTAAAATATACAATCCCTTTTACCGGGGACAGGGTTATATATATAGACGCAGACTATTTAACAAATCTTAGAAAAATGAAAAAAAATATGCTGATTCCTTTCAGAAACAGCATATTATGATGGCAAAATTGTATGTATTGCTAAAAAGTCAGGCTGAGGTTAAGGGCCAAATTCCTGCCCGGACGGTAGAGTTTGAGGATGTCGAGGTGTTCGTAATACTGTTTATCCAGTATATTATAGACTGCTGCGTGTACATTCAGGGTATTCTTCCCTATTGCAAAGTTGCGTCCGGCCCCCACATTAAATATGGTGAATCCTGCCGAGGCCCGCTCTCCGTACACTGCTGTGCTGACACGATCCTGCCGGCTCTGGCTGATGCTTTCTGCATAAAAACCATATTTTGACGGTGTATATTCGATGCGGTTTATCGACTTAAACGGGGGTATGAGCGGTAAAGCATTACCGGCATTGTCCTGCCCTATGCTGATGCTGTTGGTAGATTGTATATACCATTTATCCCATGGCCGGTATGTAGCATATAATTCGCCGCCATACAGTAAAGCATCCGGAATATTGACATATTGCTTCACACCACTGGCACCAATCGTCATGGTGCTGTACCCTTGCTTGCGCTGGCCGACTATATAATTGCTGAAGCGATATACAAACAGTTGCGGTTGTATATGCAGCCGGTGCTGATGATAGGACATGCCCAGGCTGGCGTTTACAGAGGTTTCCTGTTTAAGGTCTTTATTACCGATGTAATCAAAATTATCCATCCGGTTGAACAGGTAAAAGGCATATAGTTCCTGAGCAGAAGCACTACGGGCACCACGGCTCAACTGTCCGAACAGCGTCCATCGGCCATTGATATGTTTCTCTGCATTCAGACCTGCGTTCCAGATAAGGTTTTTACGATCCAGGGAGCCTGTAAAGAGGCTGGACAATGTTTCTTTACCCAGTTCGGTATAGATATCTGATTGTACATAGTTCACCGTAAGGGACGGACTCAATGTCCAGTCCTGCCCCAGGTATATTTTATCCTTAAGATCGATGCCATATACGGTACGCTGCACATCCGGGAGGGTGAGCATAAACATCTCTGCTGCATTCTTAGGATACATCGTCATTTCGGCATGTAGCCTGTTGCTGTATGCGGTGAATTGGGCTTCCAGAAAATGATTGGTATAATACCATTTAGCCCTGGAGTATAAGCCCATCGTCTGCGAGGTGCCCGGCATATCCATATGTATGGGTACCTGCCAGGCCGGACGTTTGGTATCGTCCATAGCATGGTCTATATAATTATAATATACTTTGCTCTCCCAGCTTTTGAGCTTCATTCCTGTAGGCGTATATATATAACTGGCCGATCCTATTTTTGCTTTGGCAAAAGAGACATCCATCGTCAGTGCTGGATAGCCGATGTTATACCCTTCATCCTGCAGGTAATCTACCCTCAGTTGCTGATTGGGCTTCAGGAGATATACGGCACTCAGGCCGAGGTTCCATTTATTGTATTGTGAGAAATTAATTTCCTGCCCTTTACCGGCGGTATAATTACCGGCTCTGCGCCAGACGCCGTTTGCACTTATGGCAAAACGGGAACGGGAATATTGCAGTGCTGCAATGGTTTGCGTAGCGCTGGCATTGGTCTCATACCCTGCCCCAGCCAGCCCTGACCAGACTTTTGCTGCACCGGTTTGTGCTTGCTTCAGGCTGAAATTAAGTCCACCACCCACACTTGCATTATGCTGCTCTCCGTTCGGACTGAACCCCAGCTGTATGCGCTCCATATTATTGGGTTCTACATAGGAGCTGATCGGGTCCATACGATCGGTACAGGCACCGAACAGTTGCATGCCGTCTATCGTCATGTTGATCTGGGCGGCGCTCAGGCCCCTTAAAGTCGGTTCCATGGCAAAGTTTCCCCTGCGGATCATGGTTACTCCCGGTATGCGTTCCAGCAAGCGATCTGTGGATTGCTGCAGCTCCCGGCTGCGGGTATAGTTCTTCTGGTATCGTTGTCCTGCGATGGTATAATTGACGGTACTGAGTGTATAGCTGTGGTGCACAGAATCAGTTTCTGATTGTGCATGAACCATAAAGGGTACGGAGCACAGCAATAAGGCATATAAAGGTATACGCATATGTTTCTTATTGTGAACGACCGGCGGTATCAGAGATGCCGCCGGCTGCTCCGGTTAAAATAAAATATCTATAAATGCGTCCTGTAACAGTACAGTGCCGCTGGCATCTGACACTTTCAGGTGCAGGCGCCAGTCGCCGGTCATGGTATAATTTACTTTACCCTTATAATGTCCGTTGCCGGTGCTTACCGGGCTAATGTTATTCGGAGAACCATGACCCATAGAAGGCATTTCCGGTGTCATTTCAAGACTGAGGTTATCTACTGCCGGGAAGTTCATCATATCGGTTATTTTATGAACGGTGAATTCTACATCATTCATACCTACTTTCCAGGCTGCGGGACGCAGCAGGGATACGATATATGTGGTGTTATCGCTACCCAGACTGATGCTGATCACTTTTGTAGGAAAGGTGCCCACGGTAACGGGAATAGCGACTTTTTGTCCGTTTACGGTTACTTCCATTTTCCAGGCATCATCATCTGCCGTAGGCATAATGAATACTGCTGCTCCGGAATATAAACCTGTAGCAGCATCATAACTTACCTGTTCGTACGGTGCGGAGTGTGACATGGTGCTCATCTCCATCAGCGGATGAATGCTTACATTGGCTGTGCTGCTGACTGCACCGGTAGCGTCCTGTACTTTTACATATAATCTGTTATACCCGGTAAACAGTAAAGGGGTATCTGCATACAGTGTTATGGTATGGTCTGTGGTATTGGCTGTGCCCAACTGGCTTTTGGCCGGTGTTTCGATGTCTGGCTTAGGGTTGTTCTTTTTAGAGGTACAGGAAGTGTAGGTACATAAAGCGATGGCTACGCATACAAGCGCAAATATTTTTTTCATTCTTATTTTTTTATTTAATACAATGATGGATACAGGTACAATGGTAATCGCTGGTATAACAATACAAGCGTACCCTGGTACGATAACATAATGAAGCCAATGGCTTCAGCAATAAATCACTATACTAAATAATCGGGCGGATGAAATATGCGCTGCTGATCGGCCTGTAACGTTGAGGCATCATGCGTCTGGTAGGTAGGTACGGATTGGAAATAAGTCACTAATGCAATCTCGAAATGAGCAGCATTGCAATAGTAAACGGCTTCCTGTATGGTCTTTTTATTTTCCTTGCTGTTCTCCTCGTCTTTCTTCAGTTGTTTGGATAACTGACACTTACCGTTACAATGTAACTGCGGACGGGCCTTGTTTTCACACAAGGTTTGTGCAATGTAATTTTCATTTATTTTGAAGTCGATATAGATCACTACCTTACTGAACGCCTGTAAGAGCGTAGCCAGGAACAGTAAACAAAGTATACCTTTCTTCATCGCGGCAAAGGTAGGTATTTACCATTAATAAGAGACAAAGAAACTGTATTAAATGACAAGTGGCTGACCAATTGGTCAGCCACTGAATATGTTTTAGAACGGATACCCGATGGCCAGGTTAAACACGATATTTTCCTGCCTCCAGGATTTGGAACCGAAATCAATGCGGTTGATTACCCATTTTTCTCCCGGGTCCATCCATGGTTTACGCAGCGGCATACCAAAGTCCAGGCGGAGAACAAGGATAGAGAAGTCAAAACGCAACCCAAGACCGCCACTCACCGCTATGTCCCTGACGAAATTTTTGGTGAATACTCCTCCCGGCATGGTCGGATCATCTCTCAGCAGCCATATATTACCGGCATCTACAAACACAGCGCCTTTCAGCCAGGTAGAGTATAATGGTGTACGGAACTCGGTATTGGCCTCCATCTTAATATCGCCCAGCAGCTCCAGGAAGTTAGTGGTGCTTTTGCTGGTATGGAAGGAGCCCGGCCCCAGGAAGCGGGAACGGAAGCCTCTTAAACTGCTGGCCCCACCGGCAAAGAACTGCTTAATATTAGGCATTTTGTAGGAGTTGCCATAGGCATAACCCGCTCCGAGGAACAGTCTGTTGGCCCACATATTCTCCTTTCCGAAAGTTTTGTATACCCTGAAATCGGTCTGCATCTTTACATACTGTGCGTAAGGATTGCCGAATATTTTTTCCGGCTCCTTGCTCAGGTCTGTTTTCTGCGCCAGCCCCAGGATATTGCCTGACAGATCTAATAGTCCGTCGAAGAAGAAGTTGACATCTTTACGGCCCGCGATCTGCGAATTATAGGTAAACTGATAAGTAGGCCCGATAATGATCCCGTTAAAGATGATATTATTAATATAGAAGTCCGATGCATTATTAAAGGTATCGGTACGCACGAAGGTCACATTGACCGGGTATAACTTATGCTCTTTATTAATAGATTCTTTCCACTGATATCCCAGACCAAAATTAAATGTATTCAATCGATAAGTGGTTTCGCTTAAGTAGTAGTTATAGCCCAGCTTAACATAACTACGGGGTACAAATGCACTGGTCGTAGACACATTAAACAGGCTTCCGAACAACAAACGCGGCACTGACAAATTAGTTTCCAGACCAATCTGGTAGAGGTTAGGTCGTTTCTGAGCGCCTCCATACTGCATCTCAAAACCACCGCTGAGCTTAATTTCCAGTTGCTCGGCTCCTTTAAATATATTGCGGTGTTTCCATCCTACAGATAAACGGGAACCTACCCTGCTATCATTCTGTGAGAATGCAGCCGTTTCAAAACTCAGTGCTTTAGACGGTGCAGGTGTAAGATTATATAATGCGGTCAGCAGAGGCAGCCCTGTACTATCATAAGTATCGGTCAGCTCGCTTTTGATAAATTTAAAAGCATTCAAACTCACCAGTCGGTTCAGCGTCAGGTTCTGTTTTCTTTTGCTGTACAGATCTCCGGGTTTCTGCTGAATGGCGGTTTTGAAGAGTACCGGCCTGAAATTCTCACGGCGCTGTATCACACTATAGTGCTCATAAGGAATCGTATCCATATTACGGCGGCGATTGGCCGCTGTGCTGTCTGTATTACTACGGGCTACATAGTTTGTATTGACATAGATATCCTTGATGCGGTACTGCTGAAATGTCTTGGGCGGCATGAGGTCCGACTTCAGCTGCATATACACATCGATAGAATCTGTATTGGTTCCGGTATCAACTTTTGCAATCAGGTAATCCGGAGAGAAATAATAGTACCCTGTATTTTTCAGGTAATCATCTATACGATCCCGGTCAGCCATTACAGCATCGAGCAGGTATGGGTTTCCTTTTTTAAGCAGCGATTTGTCGGCCACATTGCGGATCTCTGCAGCAAGCGCGGTGGTATCTCCGGAGAGGTAATCAATATTTCTCATGAAATAACGCTTACCTGCCTGTATTTCAAAGAAGCCTTTAGTGGTCTTTTTCAGTGTATCATCCTCCCGGCGAGATATAATTACGGGGTAGAAATATCCGTTGTTCTGCAATTTATTCAGCAGGATCTGCTCATTTCTTTTCAGGTTAAAGCTCTCTCCCAGTACCGGTGCTTCACCGATCTTATCGCGTATATATTTACGCAATCCCTTTTCCGAACGGGGCTCTCCGGCCCAGTTGTACATGGTCAGTTTGAAACGTATACCAAATATCCTTTTATTAGGTTTGGGACGAATGGCATCGCCCAGGATTTCTTCCAGGTAGCCTTTGTCTTTACTGGCGGTATCGGTAACCTTTACTTTGCTACCCAGATAGAGGGTTTGCCCCTTAGCCAGATATTTGGTATTGGAGCAGGATGTTGCCATAAGCATCAGCCAGCAAAGGGTCGTCAAACCGGTTAATATGTGGATCGATTTCTTCAAGGCGCTATATTTAGTCAATAGTAGAGGTATTCGTAATGTTCATTGTCGAAGCCTGTTTCTGCTCTGCTGCTTTGCGTTCTGCTTCACGTTTACGGCGCATATATTCACGGTAGCGTTGCTGCCCCATCAGCAGGGCGCGGAAGCGGTTATACTCCAGGGAGAAGCGGAAGCTAAGACCGGTTTCTATGATATAACCATTAATGATATTCTGTAACTCACTCTTACGGTATCCTCTCAGGATGTACTTACCATCTGCCGTAAGCAGGTAATCGGCAGAAAGGTTACCCGGCAGGTAGCTCGGATTGGTGGCTCCGGCTGTCTGTCCTTCCAGTGCGAAGTCATTTCCAATCGTCAGTTTCAGGCGATCATTGAACAGTCGCTTGGATGCAGTGATATTGAAATCGGTACGATTCACACGAGATCCGGTAGAGAAATCTTCAGAAGAATTCACCCCGAAATCCAGCTCCACGCCCTTGATCAGGTCACCGGCCATACGGTTCATCTGCTCGCTCAGGAAGCGGCTGGCACTCTGGCGTACTGCATTTTCAAATCCGAACCCACCACCGGCTGAGCTAAACGGATCGTCTGCAACGAAACGGTTCAGCAACAGCAACGATACAACCTGCTTGTTCATATCGGATGGATTGTTGCGCAGGTCTCCCAGCTTACTTTCTACAAATGATTTTACGGTGGCATTTACGGTATTTAGTCCACCCTCTTTTACGACGATATCGAAACTGATGGTTGGTTTCAGTACTTTACCGCTCATTTTCAGCAATACCTGGAATGGCATGCGCTGACGGTAGAGGTTCATCTCCGAAGCTTCCTGGCCCTGGCGTTGTACCAGGTCGTATGGTGCGGCATTGGCATCATATACCGCGGTGATGTTGACATCGGCATCCAGCGGATCGCCGGCCAGCATAATCATACTACCCTTCTGTATACGGAATTTCTTTTTCAGCAGGTTATAGTTCAGTTCATAATATCCGTCTTCCAGTTCATACGTACCGGTCAGGGTCATGCTACCGTCAGAACCCAGGTTGGCATTCAGGAAGGAAGTTCCTTTTACATTCAGCCGGTCACCTGTTTCCGGATCGATCAGTACGGTAAATTGGGCATTTTTTTCAATATCAACATTCACATTCAGCGAAGAGCTCTGTGATAAAAGGTATGCTGCTTTTTTAAGATTCAGCTCGGCAGAATCGACATACCCACTGTCGCGACCGTCGTAGAACATTACAATACCTTCATTGGCAACCAGCGAAGGATTGTCCAGCATGGCATAGTTAAAGTCGGTACTGTCATGGATCGTGATATTACCATCAATAGCAGGTGCAGTCATATTTCCATGCAGGCCCAGTGTGGCGCTCAGGAATAACTTACCGTAGATAGATTCATTATCCTTGGAGGTGGAGTTCATAGCCTGCCATTCATTGGCCTTAAAGGTCATATCCAGGCTATACTCTGTAAAGTTTTTCGTATTCAGGCTTCCGGTGAGTGTAGCCAGTTTGCCGTACTGATCGTAAATTTTAAAGCGATCAAAATATAATCCTTTACCGGCATTGAAGCGAATGGTCTCATCCGGCATGCTCATATAAGTATTGAACATGGCCAGTGTTGTTTTGAGGCTATCTGTCTCCAGCGATCCGCCGATCGACGGACTGGCAATTGTTCCTTTAATATCCAGCTGTCCTTTAAGGATACCGCTGCTGTTCTTGAGGTTACCAAAAGTCAGGCCTTCGATTGTTTTCAGGCTGAAGGCATTAAAGTTGGCGATAAAGTCCAGTTCATTGCCATTAACCGGCTTCATGTAATAGTTACCGGCAATACTCAGATCATTACCGTAGCCTTTCAGAGTAGCATTGGCTGTATAGCTATAAGAATTTTCGTTGCGTACATCAGCACCCAGATCGCCCAGATTTGATCCCATTACATAAAGGGAATCTACCCGGATGTTGGATACAATTCTCGGGAAGCTGTCGCGCATATCCAGATCACCATTTACAAACAGGCGTCCATCGGCCAGAACGGTGTCTTTACTGATCATTTTGGTCAGGTTCAGTAAAGAGAAGTTGCGGATGTCGATATGCAGCGGACTGTTATAAGAGGTATCGCGACTATTGGCACTGATCAGCTGGTTGCCCTGGCTGAGTGCGAGGTTATGTATGTATAATCCTTTTTTTCCGCCCAGCACGATACTGTTATCAGGATCTACCAGCCAGTCATCATAGTTCAGCTTCAGCCCGCGCTGCAATTGCAGTACGATGTCGCTTTCCGGGTTGATGGAAGTGATGACCCCCAGCCCAAACTGGTCTACCCCTTCCACATCCGTAAGGTTGACGAAAGACGCAATGCTGTCATTGCGCAGGTAACCGGACAAGGAGGAGTTATAAAACTGTATGCTGCCCTGCGTAAAACGGTTCAGACCCGCTACATACATCAGGCTGCGATCCTGCTCAATAGCAGAGAAGGAGAAGGTATCCAGCGACATGGTTCCATAACGGATTCTTGGTGCGGTAAGCCCGATATTCAGCGAACTCGGATTGATCACCGAATAGAAACGTATGGTATCGAAAGGACGCAGTTCCGGCACCATCTGACGGAACAGGCGGTGATAGGCCAGCGTACCCGACAGGTTCATATCATAGGCCAGCGGCGCATTACTTACGGTATCGGATATCGTATAGTATTGGTTCACATGTGCCAGCAGGGCATTGCCCATCTGCAGCAATGGTATTTTACCTGTAAGCTTAGCATTAATAATATTCGCTACGTTGACATCTATATTTTGTATACTATCCTGTGGTGCAGAATTAATGTATACACTGTCAAACATATATGTTTTGCCGTTCGAGGTCAGGAAAGGACTGCGTACACTCAGCAGACCATTTGGATAATTTGGATTGGTTGAAGGGACATCGGCATATACATCTCCGGTGAATTTCAGTTCTGTATCCATGAACTTCAGGGCTTGCAGATCCAACAGGTCGATGGCCATATCGGCTGTCACTGCCGGGTATTCGTTCCGGAAGTTGAACATAGACTGCATCGTCAGGAAGGCATTCGGATCGCGGGATTTCAGCTCCAGCTGTCCTTCTTTGTTGCGGATAAAGCCCAGTGCGGTAATATTGCTGTACCCATAGCCATTGTAAAATGCCTGGATCACTTTCAGGTCTACATCTGCTGCCATGGTTTTCGGATCAAAGCCTGTCCCTTTTACGGTACCGCTCAGGGTAATGGTACCCAATTGCGGTTGCATACGCAGGATCTTACCGATATTAAACGTCTGCGCATCCAGGTACAGATCATACTTTTCCTTACCCTGCTGTGCCATTGAGAAATGTCCTTTCAACAGGGCATTACCATCGGAGGTACGGATGAGCAGGTCAGGATTATATGCTGTAGTTGTACCATTGATGGTACCGGAGAAGGCAAACCAGGCGGGGATATCCAGCTGCTGGCGTACAGATGCCGGTACAAAGGAATGGATATCCTGTTCGGTACTGTTCAGTTTTTTGATGTTCAATACATAACGCAGTTTATCAGCATCCGGCAGTCCGAAAATGCGGCCGCTCAGGTCTACCTGGGTCTGTTTCAGCCCTTGTGCGTATAACTGTATTATATTAAGGTTGCCTACTGTACCATTGGCCAGCAGGTTAAAGTTCAGTTTCTGGTTACGGTAATCTTTCAGTTGCTGTCTCTGCGCCTCCGGCAGGAAGATAAAGAGGTCACTGAAGCTCAGCACCGACTTCATCAGATTCACATCCAGTTTCATCTGGGAGAGTTCCTTACTCAGATCACCCAGCGAACGGTAGCTGACCGCAATTTTATCCTGCAACAAGGTTTGTGGGGTCTTCAGGTATAATTCGTCCAGCACAGCACCCCGCTGATGGTATATGAATTTGGTGCGGAAGGTCTGTATATTCAGACCGCTGCGCTCATTCATAGACAGGTTCTTGATATTGCCCAGTATGGTATCGGCACTGTACATGAGATCGCTGCCGGTCAGGTAGAAGTTCTGGATATTCATGTGTGAATAATCCATGCCTGTTTTCAGACGCGGTGCATTATTGTCATCAAAAGCAAAGTTCACATCCTTGAACAGCAGGTCGTTCAGCCAGATGACCCAGCTGCCGGTATCGGTACTGCTCACGGTATCTTTCGGCACTGCTTTGGCCTTAGCCTTTGCTTTCGGGTCTATTTTATTAAATACCAGTCCCGAATGGGTCTGATCCAGGTTCAGGTAATTGATTTTGATCTGACGCTTCAGCAGGCTGAAGTATGGCATAGCTGCCGAAAGGGATTTGGTCTGGATATTAAAATCCATTGCCGACTCTGCATCTTTAAATGCAAAATCTGCCCGGTTCAATAATAGCTTATCTACGACTATGGAAATCTCTGTACCCGCACTGGTATCCTCCGGAGATGGTGGCAGTGCAGAAGGCATCGCATAGAAATAGGAGTTGATGGTATCGCCACGGAAGTCGTTTACTTCAAAACGCATGGTATTGATATCGATCTGTCTCGGCTTCAGCACCAGGCTGTTAATCCTGATCCCGAACAATGCACCACCTATAGTATCATGAAAACGGTAACGGGTATTGCGGATATCGATCAGTCCGGCATCAATATATACCGGCGATGCCTTGGCGGTATCCATCACCTCTTGCTGTGTGGCTTCTTTCTTGCCCACAAAAGAGTCTACGATAAACTGGTAATTGAAATTGGTATCGTTGGCCGTACGGTACATGTTGATATTGGCCCCGTCCAGTCCCAGCTTACTGACAGAAATCTTACCCTCTATCAGCTTAAACATATTTACATTAATATCCAGCTTATTGACCCAGACAATGGTATCCTGGCGCTTGTCCAGCACCAGTACCTGGCTCAGATTTACAGCTGTAGGTATACTGAAATCGATCTTACCGATAGACACTTTGGTATCCAGCTTTTTCTGCAGGTAGTCTACAGCGTACTTTCGGATCTGCTCTTTACCCCATGGTGTATTGATCACCACTACGGCCGCCACAACAAGGAGTATGACGGAGAGAATAACGTATAGTATGACTTTTAGGACTTTCTTCATTGTGTATACTCACAAAAATAAGGTCTAAATCGCGTAATACAATACCTTTATATACAATTTACATTTTTTTCACGGTCTGGGGATACGTGTCTGCAAGCCGCGTGCAGACTGCATATGGATAAAAGATTATATTAATCTTAAATCAGCATAGCATAAAAACGATACAGGTCCGAGGTAAATATGCCCCGGACCTGTAGTATTATTTAATCGTGAATCATTTGCTTTCTCCCTATAAGTACTGCAGATCGGCACAAAGCACCTCGCCCTTTTCCTGTCCGTCAAACTGGATGATCAGGTAGTCCAGCTTGGGCTGTATTGCTCCATCCTGTATATAAATCGTGGTGTCGAAATGTACCGGCAATACCGCAAAACGGTATTTGTGATGGTTTAGGCCAAAGCTCTCGATCACTTTAAAACGCTCGGCCTTGTCGGCTTCCAGCTCAAAAATGTCCTGTGGTTTCACTTTGTAGAAGGTATAATAATCCAGGGCCAGCAGTTCTGCCAGTACAGTATCCTCCGGATACAGCTCCTGTATATAATCACGGATTACTTCATACACCTGCTTAAGGGTATGCTTATGGAAGGCATGTTTTTCGACAAAACGCGCACCCACTCCCATAAGGAAGTCAAAGATGCTGTAGTGTGCCGTAATATGCTTCAGCGCATTACAGGCACGTTTTTTATTCCAGTAGATTTCCAGGGCATTCTCCAGCAGCGTTACTTTATGCAGCTCTTCTTCGCTGAGGAAGCGGCTGCGGATGATCTGGTACGGAGGCTCCGGATCAAATACATAATCGTACTGTTCGTACTTTTCACGCACCGGTGTGCCTTTCAGGAATTTAAGGAAACCCAATTGCAGTTCCGGCGGATATAGTTTGAAGGTTTCTTCAAAGCTGTACTTCAGATCAGCCATATACTCCAGCGGCAGGCCTACAATAAGGTCCAGGTGCATCTCAATCTTGTTCTGCAGGGATTGTACCACACCCGAGGTTTTGGTAAAGTTCTGCTTACGGCTTACCTCCAGGTTGCTCTGCTGGTTAACCGTCTGTATACCGATCTCGAAACGGAAAAGTCCCGGCGGCACCTTCTCCTGTATAAAGGCAATGATGTCTGGATGCACAATATCGGCCGTGATCTCGAACTGGAATACATTGCCCGGACGATGATGGTCCAGGATAAACTGGAACAGATCGAGGGTAAAATCTTTCTTGATATTAAAGGTGCGGTCAAGGAATTTAATCGTACGACCGCGCTGCATCAGGTACAGGAGATTATCCTTGATGGTCTGCATGGGCAGGTAGCGCACTTTATTATCCAGGCTGGCCAGACAGAATTCGCATTTGTACGGACATCCGCGACTGGTCTCGATGTAGCAGACTTTATTATTCAGCTCCTCAGCCGTATCGTACTGGTAAGGATTACGATCCTCCAGCAGTTTTACATCAAACTGTACGGATTGCTTATTATAATGTATTTGTCCTTCTTCTTTATAAATCAGGTTCGGCACCAGCGATACATGCGGGTATTGGCGCACAAAATGCTCAAACGGAATCTCTCCCTCTCCAGCGATGATATAATCTACCGCATCTTCTGCAATCACCGGCTCCCATTCGTAACTCACTTCCGGTCCACCCAACAAGACTTTTGTATTCGGGTTCAGGGCCTTGATCTCTCTTGCGACCGCCAGGGTCTGGGTAATGTTCCAGATATAACAGCTGAAACACACCACATCATAATCGATACAGTATGCTGCCACCTCCTGCGGATCGTTCTTAATGGTGAACTCATGCATGTGCAGATCGGCATTACCGTTATCCTTGTTCAGATCGTACAGGATACGGATGGCCAGATTAAGATGTATATATTTCGCATTCAGCGTCGTGAGCAATACCTTGGGCATGCGGCAAAGATACTAAGGGAAATGGGAATGGGGTGCGAAAAAAGGGGGAAGTGAAAATTTAAGATAGTCGATACACAGGAACATGTATCAGCCAGGTTATTTACTTTTGTTGCAAAACAAAGGGATGAATTAAATACCCTCAATTCAAATATAATGAAAAGAACAATAATCGCATTGACCATTAGAAGTTGCGATAAATTGCAGACAAATTTGAAAAAGTAGCTAATACCTTATGAAATTGGAATATACCTTTGAATTACAACACAGAAGAAATTATTTCAAGCAACATTTTCCTCCGATAATGATACTAGGACCAGTAAGTGCTCTCGACATTCAGTACAATACTTGCCCGGTTTGTGGATACTACTGCCTGAATACAAGAGCATCATTTGATATTTGTTTTATGTGTTTCTGGGAAGACGACTGGCTGGAGGCATATGAACCAGAAAAGAAAGAGTCCTTTTTACCTGAAAGCACTCCATATTTTATCCAAAAGCTGTGGCAGGAAATGGATGAACAGATTGAAGGACAAAATGCGTCTGCCACTGACAGACTCAAAATCATTTTAGAAGAGATCCGTAGTCTATTACAGCATAAAGGATTATATAAATTTATGGACATGACATAATTTAGATGTGCAAAATAGAATTACGTATTAAATAGGATCATTCACAAATATGCAAAAAATCTTCCTCATACTTTGTGTATTACACTTCAACCAAATGGCTCTGGCACAAAGCAATGGATCTCCGGTAAGTATATGCATCAATATTACTGATGAGTATATTAATCAATACAAAAAAGGAACTGCACCCTATGAACTATTGCGCGGGCACTACAGCTTAGATTCATTGCCCAGCATTGAGCAAAAATCATATGGAGTAATGATAGAGCTTACCAATACTTCTGATAAGCCTGTATATATTGCCTCTATGACATGTGGCTGGCCCGAAATATTCATGCTTAATAATAAGGATTATCTGCACTTCGATTATGAAGGCTGCGATGGAAATGTGCCAGAAACCATAACTATAGCCCCGCAACAGCATCATTACTTTTATGCAGTATTGATCGAACATCTATGGCATCTTCAAAGACCAGATGACCAAAATGTCAGACCAAAATACACATTGTCTCCAACCCGCATCGGGTTAAAACTGTTGTATAATCCTCACGACAAAGGAAATAAAAATTATTTTGCGATAATGCAGGATAGAGACACCTGGTCTGTAGTGTGGAGCAACACGCTGGAACTCTATCCAGAAAAACCATAAACACAACTTTCACATTATAAAATATACATTTCATAGAAATATCATTACATTAGACTTACACCAAAAACGATATACTATGAAATTTATCCTATTGGCACTTGCAATATGTTTTGTAACACTTACTCTGCATGCACAAACTATTACTCCGGGCACGTATACTGCCGATGGTTCAGGGCAGGACAGCCTGATGTTTACCGATAACAATCTGTTCAGCAATCAAGGCGAACATTCCGGGGGTACCTATTACGGACAGGGCACTTACACGATTCAACAGGACTCGCTCTACCTGACTTATGATAAAGATGTACCGGGCAAAATAGTGCAGAAAGCCCGTACCAAAAAGGGGGCCAAACAAGCTAGCGGGCCGGTTACCATTACGGTATATCGCGCCGCCTCTGCTGTAGAGCAGCCAGCGGTATATGGCAAATACATTATGCTGGAATTACTGGATAAGGATAAAAAAGTACTGCGCCTTACGGAACTTAAAGGTGATGGCCACTACACCATTACGGACTCTCTGCTGTATGAAACGGCCTTCCTCAGACTGGCTGGCGACCAGGACGAACTGGCTCCGGGCACGAATAATTATCTTTTTGAGCTTACACAGCCAATCCATAAACCGACGGATATATTACTGTATACCTACCCTCGTCTATATAACCAGGTGATCAGCAAGACCGTTATCAATAAAGGTAAAATAGCGATTATTTCAGACCGGCAGTTTGTGCTCTCTAACAGCAATAGCGAACAAACGTATACTAAAAAATAGTATATTGCTCTAAACTTAAAGCTACGCATAAACTAATTCCTTTAACCGCGCTGCTACTGGGGCTTGGCACACTGAGCCTTCAGGCACAACAAAAATCGCCACAACTGGGCTGGAAGCAGGAGTATCGCGAAACGGATACATTACGTTCCATAATGTTACTGGAAGACCAGGATCACTGGATACAGCAACTATTCAAAACACTTAATGCACCCGCAGAGCACTCCACTCCGGGTAAGTATATCTGGCAGGAGGTCAGTATACCCGGACTAGGAACTGCCCTCAGACTGGAACTGAAAGATGGTGTACTGGAACAGGATCGCAAGGCGGCATCGTCCTGCTGGAAATTATTTACCAGTGAGACGGATAAGGCTACCCGCATGCAATCATTAAACGAGGATCGCTGGCGTGAAACGGAGATCAAAATAACGGACAGTAAAGGTCAGAACGTACTGGACACTGCGGCAAAAGAAGCGCTGGCAAAAAAGTATCTGCTTACACTGCTGCAATCATAGTACTGCAATAGAGCAGTGACCGAAATAATAAAAGGCAAGGTATACATACCTTGCCTTTGCAATTAAACACCTTCTATAGTTACATAAGACGATGTACTATATTATTTTGCAATCACCAGTTTTTGTGTCTGGTCAATCAGGTTGCCATATGCATCAATCAAAGAAACCATATAAGTACCGTTAGCCAAAGCAGGTAATACATAGTTATTTTCTCCGGCAACTACATCATATTGTTTGCTGATCACCATACGGCCAATTGCATCAACGGCCTTAACCTGTACGGTTTTCATTCCATTAGTAGCATTCAGTTTTATATGCACGGGCTCGTTTTCTCTCGCCGGATCAGGATATACCGTCCAGTTATTTTTACCGCTACAATCAGTATGTACCGATTTTACGTCGCTATACTTGAACTGGCCATCTACATCCACCATTTTCAGTCGATAATAAATGGTACCGGTTGGCTGCTCTGCCACGTATGCATAAGTGCTTCCGTTCAGACTGCTCTTGTTTTTTACGGTTGTAATCGTATGAAATGTTCTGGCATCAGCGCTGCTTTCTACTGCGAAATGATCAAAATTGCGTTCTTCAGTAGTCGTCCAGCTCAGTTTTGCGGCACACCCATCCGCTTCAGCCGTAAAAGCGGAAAGGGTTACTGGAAGCGGTGTAAATACGGTAAAGCTTGTTGTAGAGTTGTCATTACCAATGAGCTGGTTACCTTGAGCAACACTTGGTGCACCGGTAAGCGGATTTTTAAAGGTCGGCGCGGGATCAATCACATAGCTGATATTAGCCGTAACGGTCTGGAAAATCGGCATTGCGATCAGACCTGTTGTATTTATCCATACATCATGGATATCGAAAACAGGTAAGGTAGCATTATTACGCAATTTAATCGTTCCGTTTGTACCTGGGGTAAGTGAATATACATACCATCTTGGATCGCTATTAACCAGATCCAGGCCTGTAATGCCAACATTACCCCCTACAGATAATGTAATTTCTAATGAATTGGCCACAATATCTGTAGTGATTCCGATATTACCGGTCGTTACCTGTATCTGACCATTACCTCCCACTGGTATCTGAGCACCATTGAGTGGATATGCAAGAATGGATATCCATGGATCTGCGTCCTGCGCGCGGCCGGAGAAAGGCGTGAAGCTCAGTAAAAGCAAGGCCGTTATGGCCGTAAGAATGGCTTTTGAAAAATTTTGTCTCATTGTATTAAATTTATGGTTGTTTAAATCTTAATGATAAATGAAAGGTGCCGCCTACCGTTCTGCTCCCGGGCGGCACCTTAAAAATTTATACTGTTATGGGTTGGTTGCCGTAACAGATGTTTGTGAACTGTTATTTGCATTATTGCTATCTCCGCCACTTGCAGCGACAATGATTGCATTGATCGGCTGACTGGTATTCGCAGCAATACCTGCTTTACGGCTTATATTGAATCCTAAGGCAGAGTAACCATACGGACTAATCACTTTACCAGGTTTAAGCGTACACAATATGTAGCTTGAAGTTTCCGTGATGATCCAATCGTTATTAAATACTGTAGTACCTCCGCTCACATTAGATGTTGTCGTTGTTGCGCCGTAAGTAATGGTAAAGGCGGAAAGCTTCGGAATACGGAAGGCAACCTGACCTAAACTATTCATATTTGCTACTTCAACAATATTAACCACGAAGTCTCTGTTGTCTCCTGCTGCTGGGAAGCTTAAGGCATCGATCTGAACAACAGGTGTGAAATCCGGAGCAGTTCCTACCAGAATATGCAAGGTTGCTGTATCACGGGCCACAGGGCTACCGTTATCGAAGATGGCATACGGATACTCAACTGCACCAATAAATCCGAAAACAGGAACGAATGCATAAGAACCGTCTGTATTAAGCGTCAGGGTACCTTTACCAGAGATGGCGATCGTTTGCGCCACTACCATTTGGATATTGCCCTCTGCATCATGATCGTTCGACAGTACATTGCCGTTCAGTGTTTTTCCTTTGGTGGTTACACCATAGTCGTCATTTGCGGTTGTCGTATTCGGAGTGCCCGGAGGATTTACCGTTACAAATACTTGTGCAGTATCACACATTGATGGCGTACCGTTATCACAGATTTTATATGTGATGGTATCCGTACCAGTAAAGCCGGTTGGTGGTGTATAGGAGATCGATCCGTCAGGGTTGATCGTGGTCGTACCACCGGCCGGGGTTGTACCCGCACCTGGGTTATTATCGATCACAACCACGTTGCCCGGAGGCAGGGTCGTACCCGGTGTACCCGGTTTATCATTACCCAGCACAGGAACCGTTACCGGAGTATTCTGAGGCGTTTCTGTCACGTCATTGTTCGCTACAGGTGGGTTGGGTTGGTTATTGTTCAGTACAGTAATGTTCAACAGTTCGTTGGTACATACATTGTTATAACATACCGGAACCAGGAAGTTATACTCACCCGGTACAGCCGTAACAAAAGTATAGGTCCCATTAGGGTTCATTACCGGCATAGCAGCACCTGGATTGGTATAACCCGGTTGTGCTACAGGTGTACCATAGGTACTACCAACCGGTACATCATCATTTGTGGCTACGTTACCCGTTACCGGAGTGTTTATGTAAGTAGTGTTAAAGTCAGGGTCTGTATCCAGTGGTTTGCTCACCAGGATATGCAGGGTTGCCGTATCACGGGCCACAGGACTACCATTATCGGCAATCGCATATGGGAAGTCTACAGGACCATTGAAGCCAGGAACCGGTACAAAGGTGTAAGCACCATTGCTACCCAGCGTCAGGGTACCTTTACCAGGGATAGTGGTTGTTTGCGCCACTACGGTTTGGGTATTGCCTTCTGCATCATGATCATTGGTCAGTACATTACCGCCTACGGATGTAGATGGAGTCGTCGTTACATAATCATCATTTGCAGTAGTCGTGTTCGGTGTGCCTGCAGGGTTAACAGTTACATATACCTGTGCTGTATCACACATTGATGGCGTGCCATTATCACAGATTTTATATGTGATGGTATCCGTACCGGTAAAGCCGGTTGGCGGTGTGTAGGAAATCGATCCGTCAGGGTTGATCGTGGTCGTACCACCGGCCGGGGTTGTACCCGCACCTGGGTTATTATCGATCACAACCACATTGCCCGGAGGCAGTGTGGTGCCTGGTGTACCTGGTTTATCATTACCCAGTACAGGAACCGTTACCGGCGTGTTCTGAGGCGTTTCCGTTACATCATTGTTTGCTACAGGTGGGTTTGGCTTGTTATTATCCAGTACAGTAATGTTCAACAGTTCGTTAGTACATACACTGTTATAACATACCGGAACCAGGAAGTTGTACTCACCCGGAATAGATGTAACAAAGGTATAGGTACCGTTAGGGTTCATTACCGGAATAGCAGTACCTGGGTTGGTATAACCCGGTTGTGCTACAGGTGCACCATAAGTACTACCAACTGGTACATCATCATTCGTGGATACATTACCTGTCACCGGAGTATTTATGTAAGTAGTATTGAAGTCAGGGTCTGTATCCAGTGGTTTGCTCACCAGGATATGCAGGGTTGCAGTATCGCTAGCCACAGGGCTACCGTTATCGAAGATCGCATATGGGAAGTCTACAGGACCATTGAAACCAGGAACCGGTACAAAGGTATAAGCACCATTGCTGCCCAGTGTCAGGGTACCTTTACCAGGGATTGTAGTTGTTTGCGCCACTACGGTTTGAGTATTGCCTTCAGCATCATGATCATTGGTCAGTACATTACCGCCTACGGATGTAGATGGAGTCGTCGTTACATAATCATCATTTGCGGTAGTCGTATTCGGGGTGCCCGGAGGATTTACTGTTACCACAACCATTGCTGTATCACACAGAGATGGGGTGCCATTATCACATACTTTATATGTAATGGTATCCGTACCGGTAAAGCCGGTTGGCGGTGTATAGGAAATTGACCCGTCAGGGTTGATCGTGGTCGTACCACCGGCCGGGGTTGTACCCGCACCTGGGTTATTATCGATCACGACCACATTACCCGGAGGCAGGGTTGTACCCGGTGTACCCGGCTTATCATTACCCAGTACAGGAACCGTTACCGGAGTGTTCTGAGGCGTTTCTGTCACGTCATTGTTCGCTACAGGTGGATTCGGTTTGTTATTATCCAGTACAGTAATGTTCAACAGTTCGTTATTACATACACTGTTATAACATACCGGAACCAGGAAGTTGTACTCTCCCGGAACAGATGTAACAAAGGTATAGGTACCGTTAGGGTTCATTACCGGAATAGCAGCACCTGGATTGGTATAACCCGGTTGCGCTACAGGTGTACCATAGGTGCTACCAACCGGCACATCATCATTCGTGGCTACGTTACCCGTTACCGGAGTGTTTATGTAAGTGATATTGAAGTCCGGATCAGTATCCATACCCTGCTCACTTGACTTAGTGTAGTAAGCTTGATTTGCAGTAGTATTGGTTGCCAATGCCGCATAATCACGGTTACGCAACTCGGTACCGGCTGCCGGTACACCTGCCGTGCTCGCGCCCGGTGTATTTACCTGCCAGCTACCCGGGCCCTGGTATTGTGTCACGTAGTTACCCGAGCTGTTAAAGACCGACTGATTCGTCGTCGTGTTATGCTGCAGGGCAATATTGGTGGTACTGCCTGCTACGTCGCCATAAATATTCCAGGTACGTTGCATACCGGTATTATAGAAGTTCTCTACCGGTACAGAAGTGGCGTAACTGGCAACATTTACATGCACAGTATTCACCATCGTCGGATTCACTGTAGCCGGTGTATAGTCCCCTTCAGTAATCCCTACCGGGTATATCCAGGCAGCAGTATAGCTTTCTTTCACTACATGTCCGTTACCGGCGGTTACTGCAAAGGCAGCAGGACGGTACCCGGTTTCTGTAGCAGTACTGCTGAAGCGAAGGTCGTATGCCCCCAGTAGTACATCATTTCCACTGACAGCCGAGCCATTGCCCAATGTCGTCGCCCAGGTAAAGTTATTACCAATATAAAGCGTGTGGTCTGTATTAGCAGTACTGATATCGCCCATAGAAGGCGTAGTAGATACTACACCCAGGACCAGGTTATTGGGATTACGCTGGATGACCTGTGCCAGAATTTTGCTGCCCCCGCCGTCTATCGTGGTGGGCTGGCCGCTCCAGGCTACGGTCTCGGCAAGCGTACCAATACTTCCCGGATTATCCAGGATCATTTTACCCCCGCCATCAATCACAGCAGTAGGAGCGATAAAAACGTATTGACTGGCAATCACCCATTCCTGCCCTGCAGGGATAGTGATATGCGCACCGGGGCCAATATACAGATACTGGCTGTACTCTGTAGTACCACCTGCATCGTATGTGCCCATACGCGTCACGGCGCTCTGTGCCGTTGCCTGGCCTGCCGGGACCAGACCCAGACTCAGGGCCGCAATTAGTTTATAAAATGTTGTTTTCATTGTCTTTTTTTAAACGTGTACAAAAGGCCGGAAGCGGCGTCTTAGTTAATGCTTTGATAGGTAATCACATTCTCTCCCCAAACCGAACCTCCAAAATTCATCAGGCTACCGGTAGCATTAAAGTTTTGCATAGATCCGATAGCCCAGTAGTAATATGTTTTATTGCCACCGGAGGTATTATTGATCACTACAGAACCTTTCATGATCGAATAAGGGGAATTAGTGCCCAAGCCGCCACTGATAAGGTCGCTGGAGCCCACAATGTCGGGACTTGTGGCAAAACTGCTACTACTGTTACCGAAGGAGGTACGCACCCACCAGGTCTCATTACTTGCAGTATAGGTTACGGTGCCACTACCTTTGGACATAAGCATGGTGACATCTACCAGCCATTTACCGGGAGGCAGGGTTACTGCATTTCCTGTATATTGAGGTGTAATCGTATTGGAAGGGATATTGACTCCGGCGCCGATAGGCGCGTAATAGATATCTACAGCGGCGCGCTTCCAGGTACCGACACCATTGGCATCAGAAGTAAGCACTTTATTTAAGCCCTGTGTACCATCTACAATTTTAATAGCGCCATTGGTGGTACCGTTCTGAATATCCAGTCTTGTAGCAGGATTCGTCGTATTGATACCTACAAAACCCTTGTCATCGAGTGTCATCCGGGTAGTGCCACTGGTACTGAGCTGCAGGTTACTGTTCAGATTCGTACCGTTGCCGGTATAGGTTGCATTAATGACACTAAGGTTTGCAATTGCGCCATTGACATAGCCCTGCATACTAATGTTACCAAGCCCGTCATTGTTACCCAGGTTTTGCGGCGTTGCGCGCGTACCACGGGCATTGCTCAGGTAGAGGCCGGATGTATTACTGCCTCCTGTAGTGTTGTAAGAGCGTACCCAAACATCATCATACAGTGGCCCTCTGTTGTCATTGTCTATATGCAATATAGAGGCCGGAGCCGAAGTACCCAGACCCAGACCGCCATTAGTTCCCAACCTCATTTTTTCAGTACCATTGGTTTCAAATGGCAGATCAAAGTTATCGTTGGTACCAATCGTCCTGAGGGCACCATTATCATTACCGTCCTGTATCCAGGCAAGGCTGGCAATAGCACCGGCATTTACAACACGCACCCATTGGGTACCGTCATTGTAATAAAAACCCGGGCTTACTGCCGTATTGCCGCTGCCTGCAGTAGCGGTGTTGTATACAACCATACCTGCGACATGGGCATTAAGCGGACTCGCCGCAGTAGTGGCGGTCAGGGCAAGACGCGATAATAATAATCCCTTATTGTTACTCTGTAGTTCCAGTATTGCATTAGGATTGATGGCAGCATTAGCCGTGCCATCAGACACCCTTTGCTGTGCGAGCAAAGGGCTGCTGTTCATCAGTAAAACTCCTGCAAAAAGCAGGTTCATAGGTGTACATTTCATTTTATAATTATTATAGGTTATTCGTTTGAAATATTTTTTCGTAGTGATATGGTTACCGTATACGGTTCAATTATACCTACCAGGCATTTTGCCATGTAGTACCATCCCATACACGCAGTTTGTGCAGGGTAGTATCATAATACGCCTGGCCTTCTACCGGGCTGCCCGGTGCCGTAGCCGCTTTGGGCAACACCACCCCATTGCTGAAGCCCAGCACTAATTGGTTGCTGTTGGTCGTTGTGGCATTGGTACCCAGGGCCATACTGTTATTTTGTGTTACCGTATTGTTCTGGCCAATAGCCGTACTATACGCAGCATTAGTGATCGTATTATTGCTACCCAGGGCATTAGACAGGTTCGCGTTAGTAAGTGTATTGCTTGCACCGGCAATATGCGCACCGCTACTGGAGGTCAAAGTATTCCGGAAGCCGGAAAGGGAAGAAAAATTGGAGCCCGTAACGGTATCCTGGTAACCTGTTATCAGATTGCTGTTGGACTCGGTAACCTTATTGTAAGATCCGATCGTCGCATTGTTACCTTGCTTGAAACTAAAGCCCTCACCAACAGTATTCCCCAGACCACTCACCAAGTCTCGACTGCCAGATACCTTTATATCAGAAGGGAACCCGGCACCTAAGGCCGCACCGGTATAAGTGAAGCTCGCAGGACTATTCATCACATAGTTATTTTCCCCGATGATCAAGCTCATGCCCGTAGTAGAACCAGTCTTATTGACTTTACCGGTCATAAGATTATAACCACCGGAATCGACATTACCAAAACCAAATACAGCCGTCTGGTTCGTACCATACAGTTCATTGTTCTGGCCGGCTACAATCCCAAAAGGATTACCGGGAGCATTTACAATATTTCCATCACCGAGCACCGCACCACTGTTCCCGGCGGTTATATTGTTTCTGCTACCGGCAATCAAAGTATTTTTACTATTGCTTACATCATTATTCCTACCGCTGATGAAGGTAGCCGTGCTACCGCTATCCAGTTGGTTGGCGGTACCGATGATGCCACTATTAGCAGAACCGGAACCGATGATATTGTTAAATCCACTGATGAATGTATAGTTGGAAGTGTCCTTATTGGAGCCACCGAAAATAGCTGCATTCTTTGCATTGCTCATACGGTTATCGGAGCCGTATATGATGGAGGAGTAAGCATCTGCAGCAGTATTGATGATATTATAATTACCGCCTACCAGATTAGCCCCGGCATTGCCACCGGTAACGGTAATGGTATTGATATTGCCCAAAACAGTAGAATAGTTGGCATTGCCCCCGGTAACAGCAATCTTATGTGCATTACCCAGGACTACAGAATTATCGGCGTTAGCACTGATGCTGTGGCTGCCACCTGCCACCAGTGTGTAACTGGAGCTGTCTTTATTGGCATTACCAAAAACAGCCGAAGCGATGGCGGTATTGATATTATTATTCTGCCCCCCGACTACATTGGTCCAGGTATTGTCGCCGGTCAGGGTGTTGGCTGAGCCACTCACCAGGTTTTGCCCAATAGAAGTAGCCGACAGCACATGATTCTGCCCGAAAACCGCTGTACCCAGTGCATTGCCACCAATGGTATGGTTACGTCCTGCCACAATCGTATAAGTGGCACTATCCTTATTACCATCGCCCGATACTGCTGAGCCTCCGGCATTGAACAGGATATTACTGTTGCCGCTTACAGTGCTGTTCGGACTATTGGTCAGGGCATTATTATACCCTGTCGCGAAGCTGGACGTACTGGCATTGATCTTGTTTTGTAAACCGAATACCGAGGAATGGTTAGAACCTGTACCTACAGTATCGTTCTGCCCCCAGATAAAACTGTATTGCGATCCGGCACTGGTCGCTGCACCACCAACAGCATTTGCATTCTGATCGAAGATCATGCGGGTGATGTTGTTGACGCCCAGGGCCAGGTTTTTGGCATCGGTGGTACCCCAGAAATTGGCCGCACCAACCGCAGTGCCTACTGTAGCAGGTGGTGTGCTGGCTGCATTGCCTTTCAAACGCCAGAAATCACCGGCGGCGGCACTACTGTTAAAACTCAGGGGGTTCCATTTACCCTCCCACACTACCAGGCCAGTGTCCAGGCCATTGGCTCCGCCGGTAGTGGTGTTGAACACCACCATACCTTTGGCAGGACTGCCGGTCATCGGCGTCCACAGCAAGCGGTCGGTCAGGGCCACTCTGCTGGGCAGAAACCCTTTATTGTTGCTTTGCAGTTCCATTACCGCTGCAGGATTAATAGCCGCATTGGCCGTACCGTCCGAGACCCTTTGCTGAGCCTGAAGTGATGTACTTCCTGCCAATAATAATACGGGCACCGTAATCTTTGTAATTGTTTTTTGTTTCATATTAAATCGGATGTAATTGTTTTTAAATTTCCGCTGTTCTAACAGACCGATTGACGTCCTTCTTTTAGGCCAATCAGTTTATTCACTTCGGTTAATAAATTCAATTTGGGGACAAAAATAGACTGCCTCAGGGTGTCAAAAACCAAGTCCTGGAGCGGGTTTCCAAAAACAGTACAAAAGTTAGGCGCCTTTCAAAATGTTTTTATACTCATTTATAACAACTATAATATGGCCTTCAGTTACTTATGATTTAGCACCTATAATTTGGCTGTAACAAGTCATTATGAAAACGGTTTGCAAACCGTACCTTTTCCAGTCAGCTATCCTGGGCTATCGGTCATTTATGAACAAAACATGATGATTGAAGACGAGAAAAATTTATATGAAAGCAAATTGATACACACAGCATCTACACAGATCCGGATCATACGTACTAAAGCATATCATTGGTAATCGAGATAAGGAGCAGGCATTATACCGATGAGCGTGGGGAGTATGGATCTATACACCGTTTAGAACGGCCATCTCACATACAGTTCTTTTGTATGGGTTGTGGTAATGAACCGGGAAACTTCATTTTTCTTATAAAGAAGCAGATCGTTACCCTTAACAATATCGTGTTCAACAATTTAAGCAAACAACAGGCTATTGAGCCTTTATTTTCAGGCATACATCATTACATATTTCCTTACCAAAAACAGTACTTAAGATAGTAGTCTGAATGCACATCGTAGCATTGCACAGCCTTACTTTTGTCCCAGAGAACATTCAATGAATATGCATCTATTTGTTCATTGAGTCAATTCTATCTCTTTCATTACAGGCTTAAAAAAGCGCTCCTTTCCAGGAGCGCTTTTGGTTTCTGCCAATTATATCAGAACCATGTTTAAATTCTGATTATATTTACCCATATGAAGTCTGTCTTACTTTCATGCTTTATACTTTTCTCTGGTATTGCCGCAAAGGCACAGGTATGCGATACCGTTTACCGTGCAGTGCAGTACCCTGCTTCTTATGCAAATGATTCGCTGCAGCAATATATATTTCACTCTATTACAGAGGTGATCACCCAATGCCAGTCAGAGGGAGAAGAACCCGCTACAAAGCTTTATCTGGAACTCACCATCGATTATACAGGTACGGTGGTTGATGTGCACTTTCGCAAGCCGGCTTTAAGCCAGCGTTGTCAGGCGATGCTCCGTAATAAATTAATCGGCATAAAGGGCTGGAAACCCGCCCGGCATAATGATCAGGAGGTGTGCAGTATGCTGCTCATTCCGGTAAACTGTATTAAATGGCAGTAAGCGCTTATTTGTTTTCGATGCGAAAAATGATGTTCCTGCTGGCGGGTCTTTTTCTGAGTATGCAAATTCAGGCACAAAGCATCATTGAATTGGAGCGAGAAGTCCGGTCTTATAATAGGTATCCGGATCAAAGACTTTGTGAGGCTAAGCTTTTATTGTCAATAGACTCAATGAATGACGCAGGCCATAGGTATATGTATGAGCACTATAACAGTCAACATAAAGGCTCCGGTAGTACTTATTGGGACCAGCTCATCCTCGATCATCCCAACAGCCCGCTCCCGTATATGGTGCATGCAAAAATGCACTTTTTGGATGCTTATGATAATCAGCATTTATATCCTGAACAATTAACGTACCTGTATCAGGCTCTGGAACAATATCCAGACAATGTAGGCGTACAATATGAACTGGCAAAGCTATATTACAAAGACTTTTTATACCCTATTGAAAAAGATCAATTTGCAGCATCAGAGTCAATAGAAGATATACCTGAAATGAAATCAATTTATGCATCTGCAGTAGACAGCGCATTATATTATTTTAGTAAGGTGTGGCAAAATGATACAATCAACCGTTACCAGATTTATTTTCCTATAAAACAAATAGAGTATTTCCATGGCACTAATGAATCATCTTTTCCATTAAATATTGATAGTAGTGGTCATAATGACTACTTCCCTTACTGGTATTTTATGTCCGGAATAAATTATGCTGCAGGCTATCACAATCTTGTATTTGAACTGAAGTTGAGCAGTCATGCTGTCAGCTCCAGAACCACACAACTTAAAGCGCTGAAAGAACCCGGACTATATACCCTTCCCGTCAGTTCCGGTACTACAGTTTATCGGTTTACCTGGCTCAGGTCTTTCCATCACCCCATCAGTATACGTCTGGAGCAAACCAGTAATGAATACATTATTTATTGGAAAGAAGGAAAAGGTCCAGGTGGATATGCACCTAAAGGATTAAAAATATCGGGAAGAAAGCGATTAAAACCAGCGCAAGGACAAAAATGTATTCAATTGATCAATGGCATGCAGTTGGATTCATTACCAAACAATCATGAAACCCTTATGTTTGACGGTGCGTCTTGGCTGCTGGAGCGCAAAACGGCAGGCGGATACAAGGCCTTCCACACGAATGAACCGGATCAGAAATTTAACGACTTAGGACGGTTCCTGCTAAAATGTACTAATATCCGTATAAAAGAAGATGAAATATATTAAACAAACACCTGACTAAGCTATGAAACCGTTGCTCCTTTTCTATTTCCTACTCACTTGTTCCGGTCTGGCATCTGCACAGCAGCATGTATTCAGGCAGGACAAACCGGATAGCCTAACCATAGCCCGCAACAGGACAGCGGTATTACAATTGTCTGCTGCACCCTTTCTTAAAGGTTCGTTTTCTGCTGAGGATATAACGATACCCTATCGTTTATTGTTACCTAGACAGATGAACAGACTACGGCAATACCCGCT
The DNA here is from genome assembly GCF_019797745.1 of Edaphocola aurantiacus. Taxonomy (GTDB): domain Bacteria; phylum Bacteroidota; class Bacteroidia; order Chitinophagales; family Chitinophagaceae; genus Edaphocola; species Edaphocola aurantiacus. Next base: position 216,665 of record NZ_VOSI01000001.1, read on the forward strand.
TGTGATCATGCTGCACAACTCCGGCAAAATAGGTACGGATAATGAATTACAATTAGATCCGCTGGCCAGGACCTGGCTCAGAACAGCAATACAGGAACAGTTTCCGGCATTTGTACTGGCCCCGCAATTTGCACGGCGCTCATCTAATTATCATCCTGACAAAGGCATACAGGTATCCGCACCGTCTGCAGATGTAGCCGCTATACTGGATTTGCTTCATAAACTGGAACAGGAATACCCAAACATAGATCGCAGCAGGATATACCTTGTAGGGTATTCTATGGGTGCCTCTACTGCCCAGAACCTGATGAGCTTTGCCCCTGAACGTTTTGCCGCAATGGTTTCTATCGCTGCAGTACCGGACATATCTAATCTTAAAGCATTTAGCCATAAGCCCATCTGGCTGATTCACGGACAGCAGGATAATGATAATCCCTATAGTGGAAGCGTATACCTGTTCAACAAACTAAAAGGGAATAAACAACTTGTATTCACGACTTATACTGAGTTGAATCATAATAATATTACTATTCCATTCTTAGCCTCAGACGCGATTCCCAGATGGCTGTTCCGGCAAAAAATAAATACAAAATAGATAAGTATTTTATAGAGCAAAGAGTATATTGCGCACGAAATAAATCATTCGTTCACATACCTATTACATGAAGCTCAAGTATTTCGCCTTATCTGTACTGTTGGCATGCAGCAGTCCTTCTTTCGCTCAGGAAAATGATGCATTAGTCATTAAACTGTTAGATAATGATCGTATCGGAGCGGTGAACCTTGACCAGGATAAATTTATTGCATCCCTGGGACTGGTAACAGAATATTGCAAGGGGTTATCAGACCTTTTTGCGCCTGAGCAAAAAATAGGCATTCTGTTAACGGTACATACTAGCGGTGCAGCAACGTACAAATGTTACTCCAGTCCGGCATTACCTACTGCTGCAGAAGCAAAAATACTTAATGACCTGCAGGCTATTCCGCTGGAGCATACCAGACTGGTCGATTTCCCGGTTTTCATCGCTGTACATAGCAGCCCGGAAACAGCTACTGATTTTACAGGCTTTGAAAATCCTGTTCAGCAAAAGAAGAGTGTTTATGTAAATGCAGATTTAGCTACCAAATTGCAACTCAATAAAGAGTATGCACTCAAAGAGGTATTGCCCGTATTAACAGCTTATGAGCTTATCGCAGAAAGCCAGTATGCAGGCGTCAAAAATTTTGGCAAGAAAGCCAGCACAACCAGCTTTGGACAGGAACAGGATGTATATGCATTCACCAGTAAAAACCCGGATTACTGGCGTGCAACCATGGAAATGGGCGCTGGCAACCAACTAATCCCAACAACTAAAATTGCTGCGCTTGTTGCACAGGGAGAGCTAGACCAAGCTATGAAATACATTGAGATTGTAAGGATGTTTTCCGACAAAGAATCCATTTCTGCTATATACCTGGATGAATTAAAAGACCGACTCAGCAACTTTCATAATGAATTGAGTATTGCCATAGAAAAAGGTATATCCGCCCATGACCGGGGCAACTACATAAAAGCAATTGCTATATATAATGATATCCTGAAGGTATATCCAAATTCGGCCTGGGCCCTTTATGAAAAATACTATTCTGAACATGCTCAGAAGGTCGCCTTGCGACAAATAGAAGCAACGGATGGTGAAGACTGGGCTAAAGCTAAAAAAGATATTTATAAGCACAATCCACTATACCATATGGATGTACATGCCAGTAATGGCAGGGGTGCTTACCTCATCGTACGCAGACAAGAGATCAGCAAATTGTTTAAGAATGAAGATCAACAGCTACAGGATGTGTACCAGTATGCCATGATTGCATCAGATCTGGGCATTTATGACTTTGCTGCGCAGCTCTTCTGGCTCACTATTCCTTATAGCGAAAAAGACATGCAGAAAGATGCATTGCATCAATACCTGTACTGCCTGGAACAATTAGGTGTAAAAGACTTGAAGGCCAACTTCGAAGGTGATTTTCCTACAATATTTAAAGAAATAGAGCAACAGAAAAAGAAGGCAATGAAAGAAAGTCCGATCTATCAGTCTATGAAAAAATAGCCTTTACAGACCGCTATTGCGGTTGCGCGATTTCCTCTATTATCCGCTCGCGGTGCTGCTGCCCCCAGCGGCCCATGGCCTCCAGCACTTCCTTCAGCGTTTCGCTGTATGGTGTCAACGCATATTCTACGGTAACGGGTTTGGTATTACATACCGTACGGCTTACCAGCCCGTTCAGTTCCATCTCCTGCAATTCCTTTGATAAGATGCGGGGCGAGATCTCCGCTTCGCGGCTCAGCTCCAGGAATCGTTTTTTACCATCCATCAGGATAGTCAGCAATACCATTTTCCACTTGCCTCCGATCACATCAAGGGTATCTCTTATGGCCAGACGGGCCTTTTTACAGGTCACTGAGTTATGTACAATACTATCCATTTTGTAACTACTATTCTTTTTGTAACAGCTATCTAAAGTATAGCAAATATACAGAGCTTTGCCTCCACAAACAAAACACAATAAAACATGTCACAAAAAGCAATGAACATTACCGGATGGGTATTAACCATCGTATTAGCCTTATTATTTGCCATGAGCGCATTTATGAAACTCGGCCTGAACGAAACGGCAGTACAGCAAGCCGCTGCTGCCGGGATGGATGCAGCTACCTATCGTATTATTGGTGTGGTGGAGATCCTGTCCTTGCTCCTGTTCCTGGTACCCCGTACCGGTCTGCTCGGAGCCCTGCTGCTGATCGCCTATATGGGCGGGGCTATTGCAACCCATCTGCAGCACCAGCAACCGATTGCTATGGCCGTTGCCGTACAGGTTGTACTCTGGATCGCCACCCTGCTGCGCCACCCCGAGCTGAAGCAGCGATTGGTTGCAGCAAAATAAAAAGTGTATAAATAGCAAGTGCATAATCGTCCACACCGGTTATGCACTTTGTTTTTACCCTACATTTGTATGCAACAATTAGTTGCGATGCAAAAAGAACAATTACAAGAGCTTATTGATAAACTGGAGGAAACACAACTAGTGCACGATGCATATTTCAAAATTGGGTCAGAAAACGGGCACCATACAGAGAGCTATATCCGTGCCAATAAGGAAGGCTTGCGGCTGTTTGCATTGCGTTTACTGAAAGCGTCAAACCAAAATGAAAAAACATCTCTCCCTCATTGGTTTGATATTACAGAAGAATGGCTGGAAGCCGATAGTGAAGTGTTTATTAATCATATTCAAATATTACAAGAAAAAAGAACTTCTGTCCTTCCAGAAATAGAATCTTCAGATACTGGGGGTAAGCTACTTGGCTATGGATGTATACTCATAATGCTTTTACTTATTACATCCACCATTATTGGTCTGATAACAATTGTCCAATGGATCACCGGATAATTTTTATTTTTTAACTTTCAAAATATTTTGAAAGTTAAAAAATATATGTACTTTTGTATCAGCAAAGACAAAGAAGATCATGAAACTCGCAGACGCTAAAGAAAAGTATATACAAACCTGGGGTACACTGGCCTCTAACTGGGGCATAAACCGTACCATGGCTATGGTGCATGCTTTACTGCTGTCCAGCGACAAGCCACTCTCTACCGATGAGGTAATGGAAGAATTGCTGATCTCCCGCGGCAATGCCAATATGACCCTGCGCGACCTGATCGACTGGGGCATTGTACGGAAAGAGATCATTAAAGGTGAACGTAAAGAGTATTTTGTGGCGGAAAAAGATATCTGGTATCTCTTTAAACAGATCGTAAAGGAAAGAAGGAAAAGAGAGATAGAACCGGTGATTGCCAGCATAGAAGAGCTCAGCCATATCGATGAAGACGGACCGGAGGCCGAATCATTCGCAAAACTGATGGGCGATATGAAAAATGTAACGAACAAGATCAACAATATTATGGACCTGGCCATTAAGAGTGATGAACACTGGCTGGTCGGTAAAATAACGAACCTTATCAAATAAGGTTTTTTATTTAGTCTTTATTTTCAATATTTACTGAAACTTCATTTTATTCGATATGTACAATATACTAGCTTATACGATGTACCTGCTGATAACCAGTTTCATTACAATATATGTAGGCTATTGTTGTCACAAAAGCGGAGGCATGTACCTGCAGTATTTGTTAGGCGATCATGCTCCTTGCCAGGCGATCAACAACCTGCTGCTCTGTGGCTATTACCTGGTCAATATCGGCTATGCAGCGTGGAGCCTGCATGATGGCTTTCAGATAGGCAATGCTGCTGAACTGATGATGACCCTCTCTGTTCGCACCGGATCGATTGTTTGTCTGCTCTGTGTGCTGCATTATATCAATATCCTCACCTTTTATCTTTTAAGCAGAAAATACATTCATTCTTAAATCATATACAATGAACACGCAAATCTCGCTTCTCGCTTATTTCATCTACCTGCCTGTTGCCCTCGGCCTCACCATCACGGTAGCCCATCAGTTGTTCAAAAACGGTAAAGTCTTTATGCTGGATATCTTTCACCAGCAGGCCGATATTGCCCTGGCCACCAATTCCCTGTTCAAGATCGGCTTTTACCTGCTCAATGTAGGCTTTGCCCTGACCATTATTCGTATGTCTGCCATCGTTAATGCAGAAAGCATGATCGTAAAGCTCAGTACCAAGATCGGCGGCTTTGCCATATACCTGGGCATTATGCTGATGCTGAACCTTTACCTGTTTATGCGCGGCCGTAAAAAAGCCCGCCAGCACCAGCGCGAACTGAACAAACTTTTTGGTAACAGCAAGGGTATTGAATTTGAATAATAGTCTTTGATTCATAAAACAGTTGTTATGAAACGCTTCTTTAAAACAGATTTTTATATACAGGCATGCACCGTCATTTGTGCCATAGTGCTTTTGCCAGTAGTATATCTGTATGCACCCAATTATCTATTACTACTATATCCCGCAGTAGGTTTGATACAGCTCATCAGTTATCTTATACGCCTGAGTATGCACTACAAAAAATCACAACTATTCAGGATTTATGGTATATTCATGATACCGGTTTGGCTAGCACTTGTTATGGGTATCACTGCATTGTCCATACAATCGAAATCATTAACGACAATATGTCTTTGGATTCTTTTAGCAGCCTTGGTTTTCAGTCCAGTTATGGCCATCATATATGCATTGGATTGCCGGAAGGTATATAAGGCTACACATTACAAAATTCAGAAATTCTTACACCTGGTCAATAAATAAGCGCATCATGGCAATGATTTGCATCAATACCCGAATACAGGCACCCAGGGAAATCGTGTTTGACCTTTCCCGCAATATAGACCTGCACCTTGAATCTACAGCACACACTAACGAAGTGGTTATCGCTGGCCGCCAGTCAGGATTGATAGAATTGAACGAAACCGTTACCTGGCGGGCAAAGCACCTGGGTTGCTACCGCGAGCTGACGACCAAAATCACAGCTATGGAATACCCGGTAAAGTTTGAAGATCGTATGACCAAAGGGCCGTTTAAATACCTGCAGCACATTCATCTATTCCGGGAAGAAGACAGCGGCACCCTGATGACAGACCTTTTTTACTTTGCTGCTCCCTACGGATTCCTGGGCAGGATAGTTACTGTCCTAGGTCTGAAACCTTATATGAAAAGACTATTATACAAACGCAACTGCATGATCAAAGCAAGAGCAGAAGCGTTCCTCACAAACCCATAATCATTCAGCCATGAAAACACTGGATCAACATACGCTGATATATGATAAAGACTGCCCTATGTGCAGGATGTATACCAAAGCTTTTATAAGCTGCGGTATGATGGATCAGCAGGGAAGGTTGCCCTTCCATGAAATAAATAATAATCACTTTACGCAGCTGGATACAGACCGCGCCTGTAACGAGATTGCACTGGTGAACACACAGACACAGCAAGTGACTTATGGTCTGGACAGCCTGCTGACGATTATCGGACACTCCTTTCCGGCATTAGCCAGGATTGCACGCTTCCCTCCCCTCTATTATGGCTTTAAGCAATTATACGCTTTCGTCTCTTATAACCGCAAACAGATCATACCACACAGGACAGAAGACGGAAAAACTGCTTGTGTACCGGACTTCAGGCTTTCTTACAGGATAGCATACATCCTTTTGGTCACCCTTCTTTCTACACTTGTGCTGAGCGCATTCAGTCAAAAACTGGGTAACTATTTACCACAGCACCATCATCTATTGAGGGAAGGGATTATCTGCTTAGGCCAGATATGCTGGCAGACATTGTGGCTGAAACGCATACTAGGAAAGCAATACGCAGACTATATAGGCAATATGATGACGGTATCCCTGATCGGCACACTGCTGCTCATACCCGCATTATTCATACCCCTGAGCAACCTGGCCGCACTCTTTTATTTTGCCGCAATAGTGACTATTATGCTGGCAGAACATTACAGGCGCTGCAAGCTACTGGGCATAGGTTTGTTACCCAGCATCAGTTGGATTGTATACCGCATACTGGTTTTAGGTATTATTTTCTACATTGGTTAATCTGCTATTTAAGCACGAATAGTTCCATTAAAAAACACTAAACGTATTATATGAATATCATCATCGCAGGGGGAACGGGTTTTCTCGGGCAGGAACTCAGCAAATGGTTTCGCCGCAAAGGCCATACGGTACACATCCTTACACGTAAACCCAAATACAGAGACGATCATTACTGGGATGCCCGGAGTACTGGACCATGGCAACAATTACTGGAGGGCTGCGATGTGCTCATCAATATGACCGGAAAGTCTGTTGACTGCCGGTATACAGAAGCCAATAAGAAAGCCATTCTGCAGTCAAGGATTGACAGTACTACAGTATTACAGCAGGCCATCGACCAATGCAGCCATCCGCCCAAATTATGGCTCAATGCAAGCTCTGCCACAATTTACATACATGCAGAGACACAGCAAATGACGGAAGCATCTGGCATTACCGGCGACGATTTTTCGATGAATATATGTAAGCAATGGGAGGCTGCATTTTTTAATAAGGCCAATCCGCAAACCCGGAAAGTAGCCTTACGCACGTCTATTGTGCTGGGCAACGAAGGAGGAGCCTTTCCTAAATTCAAACAGATCACCCGCCTGGGCCTGGGCGGTGCACAGGGCCGCGGCATGCAAATGATGAGCTGGATACATATAGCTGATTTCTGTGCAGCTGTTGCATTTATTATTGCACAGGAGCAGATCTCCGGCCCGGTAAATATAACAGCACCCACACCTGTATTGAACCAGCAATTCATGCAGCAACTGCGCAAACGCTGTCATATTCCTTTCGGATTACCGGCTCCTGTATCTATCCTGGAAATAGCTGCGGTACTTTTAGGCACAGAAACAGAGCTGATGCTCAAGAGCCGGAATGTAGTCCCCATGCGTTTGTTGCAGGAAGGATTTGCATTTCAGTATCTGGCAATAGACCAGGCAATGGAACAATTAATACCTTAAAATGCTTAGGGCCCGGCATACGCCGGGCCCTAAGCATTTTATCTTCCTGTAGACTATTTTACAATCATCTGAAAACGGGCCAGGGGTGCCATACGTGCTTTGTTTAAAGACAACACGCCATTATGAATGGTGTAATTATCTGCACTACGGATGGCTTTCATTAATAAAGGCTCAGCCTCTACCCCATCAGCAAAACAGGCTTTCATAGTCGATACCGACTGTCCGAATTTAATACGACCGGTTTCCGGCATTACCTCAAAAGTACCTCCGTAGCTGTTACAGCCACCAAAGCCACCGAAACGCATGTCTTTTTCTGTAAAACTGATATACGCACTTTTAGCATGCTTATTGTAGGCAGATACGGGTTTGCCATTCAGCTCGATCAGCATCCATTTACCACCATACAAAGAGCCAGATACTACCGGCTCAGCTGCTCCTGATTGTTTTTCCAGGCGGGTACCATAGCGGGTGCCGGTAAGGTTATTTTCCCCAACCTTGAAGCTCAGGTTGTTTTTTGGTAAAGTGATCATATCTCCATTACGGCTCCAGGAGAATTTACCAGAAGTTGTTTTACCATTATTAACCAGTGTATAAGTTTGATTCTCATTCAGGGTCAGGTGCATATTTTTACCGGAGCTATAGTGCCCGGACCAGTCAAGGCTATTGCGGGAATTGTCCTGTGCAAAACTGCTCGTGCCCAATACAGAAATCAGGCTAAGGCTTAAGGCGAATTTTAATACGTTCATAATTTTTATTTTTAGGGGTGGATATGTTTTATAGTACCAAACTGGCAAACCAGTACAGTCTGATAACAAAAATAACAAATCGTGGTTTTAGACACGAGTTAATCCACAAAATTTAACGTAAGTCCGTTTTTGTTTCGTTAATATATTTCCATAAAGAATACAGGCCAGATATACCAATAAGGCTTATGTATACGTTAGTTTAACGCACGGTTTAAAGCAGAAAAACCGTATTTTTGACCATATGATCAAGTTACCGCTACTGTATACTGCCGCATTCAGCATTTTAGCCTCTGTTACTGCTCCGGCACCAGCCTCCGCGCAGCAGTTACGTCCTCCTGTTGGCCAGTGGAATACGTACCTGCCTTATGGTACAGTTCTTGATTTTGACAGCGATGGTACAACCTTTTTCTGTGTTTCAACATCTGCCTTCTTTACTTATAATACTAAAGACGGAGGGGTAAGCGCATACAGCAAGGCCAATGGCATGAGTGATGTAGATATGGCTAAAGTAGGATATGATGTCAGTACAGGAATGGCCGTACTCATCTATCAGAATGGCAATATTGATCTGTTTAAAGACGGACAGTTTTACAATATTCCTGATTTCAAAATAACCACTGTAGCAGGTGACAAGACCATATATGACCTGTATTGCAGTGATGGCCATGCTTATATCAGTACCGGTATCGGACTGCTGGTCGTAAACCTCACAAAAAGAGAAATTAAAGAGACCGTACCCTTCTTCGAAGGAACAGCTCAGGGCTTAAACAGAGCATCCTCAGGTTCAGGAACAGATATATATGCAGCCACAAGTGTAGGCTTATTTCATACCCTGACGACCAATCCCCTGATGGTTAACTATGCCAGCTGGGAACACATCAGCAGTAATAATTTTACATCTGTCTGCAAGAGCGGAGATAATGTATATGCCGTAAGTGGTGAGGGGATATATAAATTACAGAGCAATGTACCAGTCCTTATACACAGCAGCAATAATAATATCATAAGGCTGCAACCTGCAAGCGACGGCCATTTATGGGTACTGACCCAGGGCAATAACGGTGCGGCTCCATATGTAGTTAAAATAGATGCTACCGGTGCCGTGCAGGACTCTATACCTAATTTTTACGCCAATACATTTATGGATTCCGGCGATGGCAAATACTGGTCTTCTGACGGCTATGCCGGTCTGAAAAGCCGTAGTGTAAATGGCAATCCTAACGATTGGACCTCTACAAATCCTGCCGGACCTTATACCAATGGCGCTTATGGGGTATGGGCCAATAACGGAGAATTCTGGCTGGCACATGGTGCCCGTGGCCTCTCTGACTGGTTTGTGAAGCTGAACCAGGATTATGTAGCCCATTACAATAACGGGGACTGGCGCCCCTTTAAATGGGATATGCTGGCGGCAACCAGCAGTCCATTTGCCTTTACCGATGCCTTAAACATTGTTAAAGACCAAAGCAGTGCTGATGTTTATGTAGCCATGTATAACGGTGGCATTGCCAAGATTGATAAAAACAACAGTATTACCGTATACAAACAGGGATACCTGGAGTCTAATATGGGTGGCGATACTGCCAGCTACCGTTGCACAGATGTTGCACTGGATGGCGATAATAATTTATGGATCACGCAAAGTACGGTACAGAATGTACTTAGGGTAAAAACCAAAGCCGGCAACTGGTATAGCTACCGCGTAAACGGGGTGAATCATGGTGCCTCTCTGTTGATTGATGATCTGGGCCAGAAGTGGTTTGCCGCAGGTACAACCGGTGGTGGTCTGGCTATTTATAATGATAATAATACCCTCGAAAATATTAATGATGACCGCAGTGTAGTCTTAAGAAGTGGTGCAGGATCCGGTAACCTGCCGAACAACAGAGTATTAAGTCTGGCTAAAGATAAAGATGGCTCTGTATGGGTAGGTACCAGCAGTGGTATTGCTATTTATAACTGTGACCTGGATATCCGCAATGGTATTTGTGATGCCTACCTGAAACCCCTGCAGACAGAAGGCTACAATTTTGCCAACTACATGTTTGAAGGAATTGCAGTCAATGCAATTGCCATAGATGGTGGCAACCGTAAATGGGTCGGAACGGATGTGGGCCTGTTCCTCTTATCTGAAGATGCCGAAGATATTATTGCTCAATATACAGAAGCGAATAGCCCGTTACTGTCCAATACGATCATTAATATTGATATTGATCCTACTTTAGGTACAGTATTCGTAAGTACAGATAAAGGTTTATGTTCTTTCGGAGGTGCGGCTACTGAGGCCGGCGGCACGGTAACCAAGCCATTGTTTGTGTTCCCGAACCCAGTACCATCGGGTTATAACGGCAATATCGCAATTAAGGGTATGACTGCTGCCTCCAATGTAAAAATTACAGACATTAATGGTCAGCTGGTATACCAGGGTACCTCAACCGGCGGACAAATTGCCTGGAATGGAAAAGACTATACCGGACGCAAAGTACAATCCGGAGTATACCTGGTGTTTGTTGTCAGCAAAGACGGCACACAGAAAGCAACCGGCAAATTCATCATCCACGAATAACCACACATCATGATTTCAGCAACCGGCGGCATCGTACTGCGTACGGTAAAGTACGGAGACACCAGTATTATCTGTAGTATTTTCACAGAGGTATTCGGGCTGCAATCTTACCTGGTCAAAGGGGTACGATCTGACAAAAAGAACAGCAGAAAAGGTAATATCCTGCGACCGGGCTATATCCTGGATCTGCAGGTATACCGGCAACCCACCAAAAATTTACAGTATATAAAAGAGTTTCAACTGGGTTATTTCTACAATACCCTGGGAGAGCATATTGTCAAGAACAGCATCCTGCTGTTCTGCGTTGAAGTACTTTCCAACTTCCTGGTTACGGAAGATGAGCAGCAGGATCTGTATGAATTTGCTTTATCATTTTTCAAATACCTGGATGAGGCTTCGGACAACGAGCTGACCAATCTGCCATTATACTTCCTGATACAAACAGCGCAGATCATGGGTTATGCCATCCAGAACAATTATAGTGCAGCAGACTGCTACCTGAATACTTACGAAGGACGCTTCCAGCACGCCATTGGCATTGCCTTACCTATATTTGACAATGACATTTCAGCACTTACCAGCCGCTTTCTTGAAGCTGAAAACCTGAATGCATTTACGGCTATTCAGGCTCCGGCACAGGATCGCCGGTTCATACTGGAAGGTTATCTTCATTTCCTGCAGACACACGACAGCCACTTCAAGCCCTTACGTTCGCTGGAGGTCTTACAGGCTATTCTGCATTAGCAGCACGCAATTTACTTTTTCGGTATCCGTATATCCCGTAAATGGTCAGTCCGAACAGCATCCAGCCGATGAATACCATCCAGCTCTGCTGCGGAATCTCAATCATCAGGTACAGGCAGCATAACAAGCCCAGTACAGGCACAACGGTATATTGCTTCCATATGGCATATACTGAGATGCAGAAGGCCAGCAGTACAAACAGCATGAACAATACATCACGGTAACCTGCAGTATACAGGTGGCGGTACGTTTCATGAAATTTATCCCAGGCAAAGAATAAAAATACGCCGAATAAAAGCGGCATTACATATCTGGAATTGATATAAGGCAGCTTAAACTTCTGTTCCGGCGCGGCTTTCGGCAGGCGCAATACCCCACCACATACCAGCACAAATGCAAATAAAGTACCGATACTGGTCAGTTCTGTCACAATATTGGCATCGATAAACAGTGCAGGTATGGCTACAATAAGGCCTGTAATAATAGTGGAGAAAGCAGGGGTTTTATATTTATGATGTAGTTTACCAAAACGGGAAGGCAATAATCCGTCACGGCTCATGCTCATCCATATGCGCGGCTGGCCAATCTGGAACACCAGCATTACACTGGTCGCAGCGACTACTGCACTGAATGAAATAATTTTACCAAGAATCGGTTTATTGATTGCCTCAAATACAAATGCGAGCGGATCAGTTACATGCTGAAACTTGCTGTAGTGTACCATACCTGTAATCACCAATGCGGTCACCACATAAATAACCGTACAGATCAATAATGAATACAGCATCCCGCGAGGCATATCGCGCTGCGGATTCTTACACTCTTCTGCAGTTGTCGAGATCGCGTCAAAACCAATATAAGCATAGAACACGGCAGACACACCGGATAACACTCCGGTAAAACCATTCGGCAGGAAAGGCGTGTAATTATCTGAATTGACATAAAAGACTCCTACTCCGATAACGAGTACCAGTATCACCAGCTTTACCACCACCATAGCATTGGCACTGCGCTTACTTTCCTTAATACCGATATAGGCCAGAATCGTCACCAGTACCACAATTACAAATGCAGGCAGGTTCATGATAATACGCATGCCGCCCAGTACAGGCGCGGTTTTCCAGGCCTGTGCCGGTATATTAGTCAGTCCGGCAGTAAAGGCCGCTTTTGCTGTTTTTCCATCAGATATAAGCCAGGCCGGCAAGTGTATATTTACCGCCTTAAGCATATTATTAAAATAGCCGCTCCAGCTGATGGCTACTACTATATTACCAATGGCATACTCCAGGATCAGCGCCCAGCCTATAATCCAGGCCAGTACCTCTCCGAAGGCGACATAAGAATAAGTATAGGCACTACCCGACAAGGGAATGCGTGCAGAGAACTCTGCATAGCATAATGCCGTAAAGCCACAGGTAATGGCTGTAATGATAAAAAGAAGAATCACCCCTGGTCCGCCTTTAAAAGCCGCATCCCCGATAGTGCTGAATATACCCGCGCCTATGACCGCAGCCACACCCATCATGGTGAGGTCTCGTACATTAAGGCTTTTCTTCATATGCTGGTGTTCTGCAGCCTCAAAATGATCTGCAGTCTGCTTCAGCTGTGCGATGGTTTTCTTTCTGAAAAGGTTATCAAGCATGTGATGTACCGTAATATGTTATAAAATCGGTAACAAAATAGGAAATAATGTGGAATTCAGCGCAAAAAAACATCCTTACATTTGTAAATACTACTGATCCTTAAAATTTAACTATGAACAAGCACATTCGTATCCTCATCAGCGGCATGCTGTTGTTGGGTAGTCATGCCTTTGCTCAAAAATCCGCTCCTCTTAAAATGTATGATTACGAACCTTCGTGGAAAAAGGTTGACTCGTTCCAGGAGATCGGCCGGCCGCAGTCTGCACAGAAAATAGTGCAGGACATCCTCAAAAAGGCACAATCCATACAGGATGAACCTCAGATCATCAAAGCGCAAACCTGGCTCATGATGCTGAACCAGGAAGAACACGCTGACGTACTAGCCATAAAAGCCAGCGAAAAGCAACTGGCAGCAGCCACAGACCCGGTACAAAAAGCCCTCTGGGCCAATGCCACGGCAAAAGCATACCTGAGTTATCTAAATGCCAACCGATATACAATCTACGGCCGCACCCAATCTGCACAACAACAAAGCGCAGATGTGGCCACCTGGGATGTCAATGTCCTGCATGATACCATCACTCAATTGTATAAAATATCGCTGAAAGACAGGGATGCCCTGCGCAACATCCTGACCAGAGATTACAGTGCTATTATTTCCAAGGGAGAACATACAGCCCATTTAAGACCATACCTGTACGATGTACTGGTTTTTGATGCGATTGACTATTTCTCCAATGATGAACGCACCATCACCAAACCGGCTTATGCGTTCCAGCTGAATGAGGCTAGCTATTTTGCCGATGCAGCAACATTTGCATCCATGAAACTGGAACATAAAGACAATACCGCACTACACTTCCAGGCATTGAAACTGTACCAGGAAGTGATACAGAGACAGATTGCACTGAAAAATAACGATGCACTGATCGATGCAGACCTGCTGCGACTGGGTTTTGTGCACACCTACAGTACCCTGCCCGATAAAGATGCACTGTACAGTAAGGCGCTGGAGCAGATTATAAACCGGGCAAGCAAACAGGATGATGTGGCACAGGCCATGTTCCTGTTCCAACAACAAAAGTACAATCAGTACCAGGAGCAACAGAATCGTGCTCACAACGCTGGTATTAAGCGTACAGACCAGGTAGACCTGAAAGCACTGGCCTCCAGTCTGGCAGCAATTATCACTGCTTATCCAAAATCAGAAGGGGCCGCCAATGCACGGAACCTGCTGGATGCACTCAATAGCAAACAGCTGTCCGTTAATATGCAATCTGTGCAGATACCGGAACAGCCTGTACTGGCATCTGTCGGCTATAAAAATGTCGGTAACATCGAAATGATGCTCTATAAATTAAGTGCAGAGGACTTTATCGGTCAGCATCCAAACCTGAAAGCGAAATCGTTGCGTACCTGGCAACAGGTATTGCCGAACAGTGATGACCTGAAAGCACATCGCGCAGAGATTAAGATCGATGCCCTGCCTATGGGACAATATGTACTGATCATGCGCAATCCTGTTATGGATACACTGTACCACTATTTCCAGGTAAGCAACCTTAGTATTGTTAAAGGCCCTAATGATTACCGTTCAGGCACTACATCAAAAGTATATATACTGGATCGGGAAAAGGGTACGCCTGTAGAAAATGCTACCTTACAATATAAAAAAGACAAATGGATATCCCTGGCGAAATCAGGAAAAGATGGTCTGTTGAACAATACGGTATCTAATCGTACAGTGGATTATAACACCCTGTTTGAATTAGTTCAGGGACAGGATCGCCTGATCCTGCAAAACGAAGCGGGAAGCCTGATAGAGTATGATCGTAACTATACCGAAAACAAAAAAGACCGTTACCAGGATTTCATGTTTACCGACCGGAGCATTTACCGTCCGGGACAGACGGTTTATTTCAAAGGCATCAGCCTTAAATCATCTTATGACAACAGAGTAAACAACGTTGTTGCCAACAAATCGGTTACTGTTACCTTCAGGGATGTAAACCGTCAGATGATTAAAGACATCACACTGACAACAAACGAGTATGGTTCATTCTCCGGCAGCTTTATCGCACCGGAATCGGGATTGACCGGTACCATGTTTATCCAGACAGATGAAGGTGCCGTATACTTTAATGTAGAGGAATATAAACGTCCTAAATTCCAGGTATCATTTGATACCGTAAAAAACAACTATGCACTGAATGACCAGGTAACTATAAAAGGTAAAGCAATAGCATATGCAGGCAACAGCATCAGCAATGCACAGGTACAGTACCGCGTAGTGCGCCGTACCCGCTTCCCTTACTTCTGGAGAGCCAGCCGATGGGGCTTCCCGATGTCCTCCGGACAGCAGGAAATGACCAATGGCACCACAGAAACAGATGCAGCCGGCAATTTCAGCATCAGCTTCAAAGCCATGCCTGATGCCAGTATTCCTGCCGATGCAGAACCGGTATTCCAGTATGAAATAACAGCAGATATCACAGATATAAACGGAGAAACCCGCAGCAGCACCTGTTATTTTTCTGCAGGCTATACGGGTATTATCCTGGATGCTAATATACCGGCTCAAAGTACACCTGAGCAGTTAAGCAAACTGTCGATCCGTACCGAAAACCTGAACGGTGTATTCACTCCGGCTCCCGTTTCGATTAAAGTATCTCAACTAAAATCACCGGATCATTTTTACCGCGAGCGCCTCTGGGAGGCTCCTACAGACTTTATACTGAAGGAAAATGAGTTTCATACGGCATTCCCGAATGACATGTATGGTGAGGAATGGAAACCGGAAAACAGGACTGTGACTAATGTAGTATGGGAACATCAGTATACTACAGAAGAGGGCAATACCTTACAAACGAAAAATGACATCTGGAAGCAAACAGGCTACTACCTCATTGAGATCAATACTAAGGATCATAATGGCAAGGCTGTTACAGAAAAGAAATATGTATTTATCTGGAATGAAAAACAACCGGAACAAAAAGAGTTTGCACTGTTCATTAAAAATGATGCGGACAAATATGAACCGGGACAGCAATGGAAACAATGGGTCGTACCGGCATATAATAAAGCACACTTATTGCAATACAACAGCTGGAATAAACAATTGACCCTGGCAGCAGATAAATCCGTTCGCCAGCAGATTACCGAAGCTGATCGTGGCGGTGCCTATACCAGCTGGGCATATGTATACCAGAACCGTTTTTACTCTGGTTCAGAACAGATCAATGTGCCCTGGAGTAATAAAGAGTTGCAACTGAGCTGGGCTACCCACCGCGATAAATTACAACCCGGTGCTGCCGAAGAATGGACACTGACCATCAGCGGAACGCAGAAAGACAAAGTAGCTGCAGAAATGATGGCCACATTGTACGATGCTTCATTAGATGCATTGAAACCGCATAATTGGAGCTGGGATCTGCTGCAGCCGCATAAGTATTTCTATGGTAACTGGGGAAGCATCTCTTTCGGACAAAACCAGGCAAGTGTTTATTCTTCGGATAACACTATTAACCCATATACTAAAGTATACCCTTCACTTTTTGGTTATCTGCAATTCAATAGGGCATACGATGAAGTAACCGTTTACGGTGCTAGACTCGATGCCCGATCATATGTAGGCGCAATAAATACAGTAACAGCGAAAGAAATAGCGAAAAGACCCGTAAGTAGAAATGCTAATGCTGAATCAGAAGACGCGGCGGCTGCCGCTCCGGCTGCAGCCGATGAAAAAGCTGGTGGACAGACGGAGCCAAAACCTGAGCCTACAGTTAGCCCACGCACCAATCTGAAAGAAACCGCCTTCTTTATGCCGCAAACGCATACGGATGAGCAAGGTAATGTGGTACTGAAGTTTACGATGCCGGAAGCCCTGACAGAATGGAAGTTCATGGCATTCGCCCATACCAAAGACTGGAAAACCGGCTACCTGGACGGTAAGATCAAAACTCAGAAAGAGCTGATGGTGACCCCAAATGTGCCTCGCTTCTTCCGTCAGGGAGATGAGATGGTGCTGAGTGCGAAGATCAGTAACCTGAGTGGCAAGGAACTAAAAGGCACGGCCACTATTTCATTTGTAAATGCACTGACCGGTCAGCCGCTGGATAAAGCCTTTGGCCAGTCCAATAGCAGCAAACCGTTCACTGTAGCTGCAGGAGACAATGTACCAGTTAGCTTTACCCTGAATGTACCACAATCTGTTTACGAACCGGTTGCGGTAAGTATCGTGGCACAGGCAGGAAGCTTTAGCGATGGAGAGTCGCACACCATACCGGTAGTGACCAATCGTATGCTGGTTACCGAAACCCTGCCGATGCCGGTAAAAGGTGATGGTACCACAACCTTTACCCTGGATAAACTCCTGCAATCCAACCAAAGCAATAGCCTGGTACATAAAGGACTGACGATTGAGTATACGGCCAACCCGGCCTGGTACGCGGTACAGGCATTGCCTTACCTGATGGAATATCCGTACGAATGTGCCGAACAGACCTTCAACCGTTTTTATGCCAATGCACTGGCCGCTCATATTGTAGCACAGACACCAAAGATCAAAGCGATCTTTGATAAATGGAGTACGGAAGATACGACTGCCCTGCTCTCTAACCTGTCGAAAAACCAGGAACTGAAAAGCGCACTGCTGGAAGAAACCCCATGGGTACTGGAAGCACAGAGCGAACAGGAGCAGAAACGTAATATCGCGAAATTGTTTGCTACCCATAAAATGGCAGCAGAGTTGAACAAAAGCCTGGACAAACTGGGCAAGATGCAAAACAACGACGGTTCCTTCTCCTGGTTTGAAGGCATGCGTGCAGATCGCTATATCACTCAATATATCCTGACCGGTATCGCGAAACTGCAACAGCTGAATGTATCTACGGCACAAACCAATCGCATAGATCAGATCGTTACAAAAGGACTGCAATACCTGGATGGGGCGATTGTGAAAGAGTACAAAGAGATCAAGAAAGAAAAACTGAAAGAGGAGCACATCAGCCAGACACAGGTGCAGTACCTGTTCCTGCGCAGCGCCTTCCCGATGATTAAAAAAGATGCCGCAACCCTAACTGCATTTAGTTACTACCTGGACCAGGGCAAAAAATACTGGACTAAACAGAACAATTATATGCAGGGTATGATTGCCCTGAGCTTGTTCCGTACCAAAGAAGTCATCGCAGCAAAATCAATACTGACCTCTTTGTCTGAAAGAGCCATACGTAATAAGGAGACCGGTATGTACTGGAAGAATAATCCGGGCTACTGGTGGTATGAAGCTCCGGTAGAAACGCAGGCATTAATGATACAGGCGTATAAAGAGATCATGAACGACCAGGCCTCTGTAGATCAGATGAACATCTGGTTACTGAAACAAAAGCAAACCCAGAACTGGCGCACAACTACTGCTACGGCTGATGCCTGTTATGCTTTATTGTCCGGTAATGCTGCCTGGTTACAAAATGAACCTAAAGTAACCATCAAAGCGGGTAGCAAAACCATTGAATCTGCTCAGATGCAGCAGGAAGCTGGTACCGGTTATTTCAAACAAAGTATTCCGGGTACTGAAGTATCGGCAGATATGGGTAACCTTTCCGTTACCGTTCAGAATAGTGCAGGCGCACAAAATGCCATTGGCTGGGGCGCTGCTTACTGGCAGTACTTCGAGAACATGAGCAAGATCAGTTCTGCTGCAAATGAAAACATGCCGTTACAGATCGAAAAGCAATTGTTTGTAAGCCGTAACAGCGACAGAGGTCCGGTGCTGACCCCGATTACAGCTAAAAGCCCTATCAAAGTGGGTGATAAAGTAACCGTAAGGGTCATTATCCGTGCCGATCGCAGTATGGATTATGTGCACCTGAAAGATATGCGTGCCGCAGGTTTTGAACCGGTAAATGTGCTGAGCGGCTACCGCTACAACAACGGACTGGGTTATTATGAATCGACCCGCGACCTGGCCAGCCATTTCTTTATCGACCGCCTGAACAAGGGTACTTATGTATTCGAATACCAGGTGATCGCTAACCAGAAAGGAACGTTCTCCAACGGCATTACTACAGCGCAATGTATGTATGCACCGGAGTTCAGCAGCCATAGTGAAGGCATACAGGTGACCATTCAATAATATTAGTTCAAAAAATAAGTAATAAAAAGAGCAGCTTCTGAGAATCTGCTCTTTTTATATCATACCGTTTCCCGCGATCTTTTGACGACGGAGGATAAGATAATATAGCTAACCGCAAATAAGACAAAAGTGACGATAAGCATCCGGGCGCGGGTCGGGTCGCCACCCAGGGCCAGGCGTATCACTTCTGCCACTGGGCCTGCAATACATATACTAATGCATATCCTCGCTATTCTCGATTGTAAATACTTCATATTTCCCTCACATTGAATATAAAGCCGAATATATACATTTATCCGGCTCAATACGGCCAAAAACCCTAAATCACACTTCTTTATAAGCAAAAACTGAATTATCTTTGCTCTTTCAAATCGTACCGGCGGTACATATTACTGCTTTGTTAAATATAAATATGGAAGCTACTTTAGAACAAGCCAAGCAATTAGGCCTTCAGGAACAAGAGTTCGAAGCCATTAAACAAGTATTGGGTCGTACCCCTAATTTCAATGAAACTGCAATGTACTCTGTAATGTGGAGTGAGCACTGTAGCTACAAAAACTCCATCAAATACCTGAAAAAGTTACCTAAAGAAGGTAAACGCGTAATGGTTGCTGCTGGAGAAGAAAATGCGGGTCTGATCGATATCGGCGACGGCTTGGCAGTAGTATTTAAAATTGAAAGCCACAACCACCCTTCTGCAATTGAACCATTCCAGGGTGCAGCTACCGGTGTTGGTGGTATCCACAGAGATATTTTCACAATGGGTGCCCGTCCTATCGCAGCATTAAACTCTCTGCGTTTCGGTAACCTGAACAATAAAAAGACACAACACTTATTAAAAGGTGTGGTAAAAGGTATCGGTCACTACGGTAACTGCTTTGGCGTACCTACTGTAGCGGGCGAGGTATACTTCGAAGACTGCTATCAGACTAACCCTCTGGTAAATGCGATGAGCGTGGGTATTGTAAAAGTAGGTCAGACCTTCTCTGCAACCTCTCATGGTATCGGCAACCCGGTATTCATCGTAGGTGCTGCTACCGGTAAAGACGGTATCGGTGGTGCGAGCTTCGCTTCTGCTGATATTACTGAAGACAGCGCGGAACAATTACCAGCGGTACAGGTAGGTGATCCGTTCGAAGAGAAAAAACTGTTAGAAGCCTGTATGGAACTGGTAGGAACCGGTATCGTAGTAGGTATGCAGGATATGGGTGCAGCCGGTATCAGCTGTTCTACTTCTGAGATGAGCGCTAAAGAAGGTTTCGGTATGGATATCGACCTGAGCAAAGTGCCTACACGCCAGGCCAACATGAAAGCATGGGAAATGTTGCTGAGCGAAAGCCAGGAGCGTATGCTGATCGTGGTGAACAAAGGTCGTGAAGAAGAAATGAAAGCGATCTTCGACAAATGGGATATCCACTGTGAACTGATCGGTCAGGTAACAGAAGGTCCTAACTTAAAATATTATATTGATGGTGAATTAGCAGCTGACTTACCTGGTGAGAGCCTGGTATTAGGTGGCGGTGCTCCTCAATATGACAGAGAGTACACTGAACCTAAATATTTCGAGCAGGTAAATGCTTTCGATCAAAATACTATTGCAGAACCAACTGATCTGAAAACGGTTGCTGAAAATATCGTTGCACAACCTAATATCGCTTCCAAGCGTTGGGTATATGAGCAATATGACAGCATGGTAGGTACAGCAAATGCAAGTACCAACAATCCTAGTGATGCAGGTCTGGTAAGATTACACGGTACAGATAAAGCCCTGGCGGTAACTGTAGACTGTAACAGCCGTTATGTATTCCTGAATCCATACGTAGGTGGTCTGATCGCGGTGAGTGAAGCAGCCCGTAACATCGTATGTAGCGGTGGTCAGCCATTGGCTATTACCAACTGTCTGAACTTTGGTAACCCTTATAACCCTGAGGTATACTATCAGTTCGTACATGCCCTGAAAGGTATGAGTGATGCTTGTATCCAGTTCGACACCCCGGTAACCGGCGGTAACGTGAGCTTCTACAACCAGAGCGAAGACGGTCCTGTATACCCTACTCCAACCATCGGTATGGTAGGTCTGCTGGATCATATGGATAATGCAATGACCCTGAATTTCAAAAATGAAGGTGATGTAATCTATATGCTGGGTGAAAGCCGCAATGATATCAACGGTTCTGAGTACCTGTTCAAACTGAACAATGTTACCCACAGCCCTGCTCCGAACTTCGACCTGCAGGAAGAAGCAACTTTACAAAACAAAGTAGCGGAACTGATCAAAGCGAAAGCGATCCGTTCTGCACACGATATTACCGAAGGTGGTCTGTTCATCAGCCTGCTGGAAAGCGCCATGCCTAATAACCTGGGCTTCGCGATCGATTACAAAGATGGTATCCGTAAAGATGCATACCTGTTTGGTGAAGCACAAAGCCGCGTAGTAGTGAGCGTTGCTGCTGATCAGACAGCTGCTTTCGAAGCGTTATTAGCAGGTCATCCGGTTGAAAAACTGGGTACGGTTACTGCAGGTGCCATCACGATCGGTGGTGACAACTGGGGTACTGTTGACAGCTGGAAAAACACTTACGATACAGCAATCGAAAAAGTACTGGCTTCTTAAGCTAAGCAGTATTTCTATACATAATAATGGCGCGCCTTTCGGCGCGCCATTATTATGTATAGAAATATTATTCCGGCATTTCCTGCTCCCGTCGATGACGAGTGCCCTTATTTTTCCGTCACCTGCTTTCCGTATTCATCATATGTCTTACCGTTATAGAGGCGTATATGAAACAGGCCACTTTCCTTATCCCGGTATATAGACTGATAGTGTTCACTCAGTTTCTTGATCACCTGCCCTTTCTTATCAATCAGCATTTGGGCTCCTCCTGTCTCTTCGACAAGTGCATACCCCGACTGTTCAAAAAAGTCATGCGCTCCTGTATACACGCAAGGCAATACCAGCTTACCCGCTGCATTGATATACCCATACTTATCCGTACCCGCGTGACGCACCTTGGCCAGGCCACTGCTGAACGGTTCCGCATCACTCATCCCAATATCCTTTAGGGCAATCTTTACCTTTCCTAAAGTATCGATAAAGAACTTCTTATTGTTGCGCACTACCCTGTCTGTTCCTATAGTATACGTCTCCACCAATAACAATCCGTTCCCGAAGTAGCCATCTATATCCTGGTATTTGCCCTGGGTAATGTTTTGCCCTTTGAGGTTATATACATCCTCTTTATTATCTTCAGTACGGGTATAGAAAAAGCCATCGGTATAGTTCACATCATTAAATGCAAAAGGAACCAGTACCGTAAAGTCCGTATTATATACCCCTTCATTGTCGCCGATACGGGCATTCCAGTAGCGGTCACCAACCAGGCGCAGGAAATCATGCTGCATCGGCAGCACTTCCTTGCCTGTAGTCACATCAACCAGTCCTATATTGCCATTCACCTTAGGTTCTATCTTCATATACTTACCGGCATACAGTTCAGGATCATCGACCCGGTACGCCACTTTATGCAGGGTTTCCGTTTTATGATCCAGCCAATAGGTCGCTTCGTGATCATCGATCTGATCCCAGTAGTAATAAGCGTTCTGAGGTCTGAAATATTCATCAAACTCAGGTTTTACCACCCACTTCCCTTTAGTATTCAGAATACCCGTTTTACCGGTCTCAAAATCAGCCGCAACATAGTAACCCGTCTCCCCTTTATAATAATTGACCTTATACACCACCTGCTGGGTACGGGTCTTCAGGCTGGTATCGCTCCGGATAAATACGACCCTGCTTACCGGTCCTGCAAACTGGTACAGGCTGGTTTTTTCCTGCAGGCCGCCTGCGTCGGTCGCTGCATTGGCCCGCACATAAGCCTCCATGGCTGCCTGATCTTTTAGTTCGCCATTACGCACTTTCTTTTTAGCTTCTTCCAGTACCGTAATCAATTGCTGAAAGGCTGCTTTTCCCTTTTCGGTCAGGGAGGTCTGACTGCTGTAGCTCTTCTGTGACAGTATTCTGCCGTCTTTATATAATGCCTTCACCTCTACCTGTTCTCCTAATTCAGCCGGTATAATGCAGGATACCTGGTTACCTTTAATGTCATCCAATACAATACTACCAAAAGGCGTATTCAATGTTTTATGTTGCAGGTCGAGGGTATCGCTGGTACTGCTGCGCAGGGGCAATGCTATAGAAAAGCTAATGTCCTTAACCGGTTTGGGGTTATAGAGTACAAATGATTCATAAAAACTGCTTTGCTCGGCCCAGACCCACTTCTCCACTTCGGACAGTTTTGCGGTATCGACAAACCAGTCCCCATCCGGATCAGTCGTTGCATATTTCTGCCTGATAGTATAAGGACTACAGTAAACACCGGCGGCATCGGCCTTTGTACCATCCAGGAAGGTAACCTGTTGGGGAATGTATACAGGCTTCTCTTCGGGATGATCCATATGATGTGAACTGCTTTTGCCCATGAGGGTCAGCAGGTCAAAATGGTCATTATCTATTGTGATGATGTTATATGGATATATAACCCTGGTCTGCATAGACAGGGAGTCAAAAAAGCGCTTGACCCGCTCTTCTGAATAGGCTGTATATTTTTCAAAATTATGCTCATCGGCAGGGTCAAATTTACCTGGCCCGGCAGTAATCGCGATACGGGTATCGGAAAACTTGATCATCTGGTTGATGGCTGTAATGTTCTCCTCTATCTCCTTAATCAGTGCATCATTCTTCTGCGCAAAGGAACTGGTCGCAGAAAGCAAACCGGCACATAATATCAGCTTTTTCATGGTTGTAAGTGTTTTGTCTCTTTTATTTTAGAATGAATAGCCTATTCCTATGCTACCCCAGGGTAAAAATCGTCTTTCATTTTCCCATTTAATACTGCCCGAACCGGTATAGCGATCCAGCAGGTACAGTGGTGTAAAGGAGGCCCGGTAAGACCAGGGGCTATTGTACTTCTGGTAACGGTAACCCAGTCTTGTAGCCAGGTATCCGCCTTTCAGACTGTATAATAAAGATGTTTTATCATTAAAGAACCGGCTGGTCACATAATCGTCCATCATATAGCCCAGGCCCAGTTCAGCATAATGTCCGTTATGCACCTGGTAGCTGCCTTTTACCATCAGATAGAACGCAGCGTATCCTTTATACCCATCAGGGTTATAAGCACCGCCCGCCTGTGCAAACAACTGAAACCTGGGCGGACAGGTCAGCAATGCCCGTTCATAACTGAGTGTATACAATCCGCCGGGACCACCCAGCTCTGCAGTAACCGTATTTTTGTACGCTTTCTGTTTCAGCAGCAGTATATCCACTCTGGCCGTATCCTGTGCTGTGCTATACAGGCTACTGAGCAAACCGGCCGCTAGTAATAATGTTGTTTTCATGATGATTAAAATAGGGTCCCTAAAGTACAAAATTATTCACAATCCTTTTACATATTTTCGATTACTTTGCGCCCCATAACAGCAGTATCTTTACTGTAACATCAACCCTAAAAACCCAGATTATGCGTCGCATTTTACCCTTCCTTATGTTGCTGGCCTGTACCATACCAGCCTTTGCCCAGCAAGCCAATATGGAATTAAGTACCTTGAGAATCGGGCCCTTCAAAATATTTATGGACAAGGCCGAGGCTGAGGCCCTGGCACATAAGCCCCTGCTCACCGCTACAGAAAAAAATGATTACAAAGGAGAAACAGTAGTGAAGTATAATAATGAACTGCTGAAGGTTACGATCAACACACAATATGTGGGTGAAAACCAACCGGAAAAAGAAGTGATTACCAATATGAGCACTACCAGTGCCAAGTTCCGTACCAAAAGCGGCATGGGCGTAGGATCGACCCGATACGAACTGCTGAACACGTATAAGGACTACAGCAATTTTGAAGTATACGCGGGTTGGGAAGAGGATAATGAAAAACGTTCTAAGAATATCAGCTATTTTGTACTGAAAGACCTTGATGCAATGACTTCCCTGTCTTTTAAACTGGTCAATAATGTAGTGGTAGAGATCAATATCTACCAGGACGAGGGAGGATGCTAGATTAATTCAACAGGTAAAAGTAAAAAGGTATTATCCGGCGCGCGTATTGAACGCGCGCTTTTTTTGTACCTGTCTGACATCATTTATCCGCTGCATTGCGGAACCGGTACATGCGAGGGCCTGGAGCTGAAACTCGTTCGCTGAGGCATAGGTAAGTATATGTTCCCGCCTATAAAGTTTAATCCCGATTGCATCGGGATGATGTCTGAACGCCCGATACAATCGGGCCAGATTTTGTTGTTCTTAGTGGCCCTTCGGAACACTAAGAACAGTTACGGTATAAACCGGCACACGCGAGGGCACGTGCGCCAGCTTAGGAACACTAAGACCAGATATGGTATAATCGATTGAACATAATACAACAAGGGCTCATCAATGATGAGCCCTTGTTGTAATTTATTAATGATGATCTGCTACACAACCACAGCGGTACCGGATACGCTTACCATAAGCATACTACCATTGGCTCCGACCACCTCGTAATCGACATCAATCCCGATCACGGCATTGGCACCCAATTGGCGGGCACGGTCTTTCATCTCTTCCAGCGCGGTCTCACGGGCCTCGGCCAGTACACGCTCGTATGAGCCGGAACGGCCGCCCACGATATCACGGATAGAGGCGAACAGGTCTTTAAACAGGTTGGCACCGATAATCGTTTCGCCAAAGACAATGCCTTTGTGCTCTTTAACCGGATGGCCTTCTAATACAGTTGTGGTCGTCAGTATCATATTGTATTATTTAGAGGTGAATAAGTTTGCGCTTATTTCCAGATATTCAGTCCGAAGTTATCGGCATACTCCGTAGCAGTTTCATAACCCGCATCGTGGTGACGCAGTACACCCATTGCCGGGTCATTGTGCAGTACACGTTTCAGGCGGGCATCAGCATCGGCACTACCATCGGCAACAATTACCATACCGGCATGCAGGGAATAGCCCATACCTACACCACCACCATGGTGGAAGCTAACCCAGCTGGCACCTCCGGCAGTATTGATCAGTGCATTCAGGATAGCCCAGTCAGCAACAGCATCAGAACCATCTTTCATCGCTTCTGTCTCACGATTAGGAGAGGCTACTGAACCACAGTCCAGGTGATCGCGACCGATTACGATAGGTGCTTTTACTTTACCTTCTCTTACCAGTTGGTTGAACAACAGACCAGCTTTCTCACGCTCACCCATACCTAACCAGCAGATACGGCTTGGTAAACCCTGGAAGGCAATTTTATCCTTAGCCAGTTTCAGCCAGCGCTGTAAGCCTTCATTCTCAGGGAACAATTCGGCCAGTGCTTTGTCAGTAGTATAAATATCTTCAGGATCGCCGCTTAAGGCTACCCAACGGAACGGACCTTTACCCTCACAGAACAGCGGACGGATATAAGCCGGTACGAAACCCGGGAAGTCAAATGCATTCTCTACCCCACGCTTATCCTTAGCCTGTCCGCGCAGGTTATTACCATAGTCAAAAGTAATTGCGCCGCGTTTCTGTAATTCAAGCATCTGGCGTACATGGTGTGCCATGGTATCCAGAGAGCGGCTCTTATATGTTTCAGGATCTTGTTCTCTTAAGGTATTGGCCTCTTCAACACTCAGTCCTTCAGGGAAGTAACCGATCAGCTCATCATGTGCAGAGGTCTGATCTGTCAGTGTATCTGGTGTAATATTACGATCAATCAGGCGCTGCAGCAGGTCTACTACATTACAGCATACACCGATAGAAACGGCTTCTTTATTTTCTTTGGCTTGTAACGCGCGGTCTATGGCCTGGTCTATATCTGCATAGCTCTCATCCAGGTAGCGGGTTTCGATACGCTTGTCCATACGCCATTGCTCGATCTCAGCAGCCAGACACACACCTTCGTTCATAGTGATGGCCAGGGGCTGAGCGCCACCCATACCACCTAAACCGGCAGTAACGTTCAAGGTTCCTTTCAGCGTACCATTATAGTGCATATTAGCCAGGGATAAATAGGTCTCATAAGTACCTTGTACAATACCCTGAGATCCGATATAGATCCAGCTACCGGCAGTCATCTGCCCGTACATCATTAATCCTTTGGCTTCCAGTTCGCGAAAGTGCTCCCAGGTTGCCCATTTGCCTACCAGGTTTGAGTTTGCGATCAATACTCTAGGGGCATCTTTATGTGAACGCAGTATACCTACAGGTTTACCGCTCTGTACCATCAAAGTCTGGTCTTCTTCCAGGTTTCTCAGGCATTCCAGTATTTTATCAAAACTCTCCCAGTTACGGGCTGCTTTACCGATACCACCGTAAACCACCAGGTCTTCCGGACGCTCTGCCACTTCAGGGTCCAGGTTATTCTGGATCATGCGGTAGGCCGCTTCTGTAACCCAGTCTTTACAATTCAAGGTGCTTCCGGTTGGTGCTTTAATGACTCTTTTTGCTGTTTCTGACATAAAAATTATTGTACCGTTAATTTGGTGCACAAATATACAATTTTATACTACTTCCCCGACCGGGAGTTGATAATTTTAAATTTTGCTAAAACTGTTCAGAAAGCGTACTTTTTATTTGGCAGGACCGATTTCTTGACTATCTTTAGGCACTAATTATATGAGGCCGCTGAGGGCTCTAATTACAACCTTTTTCAAATCTGCTGTTATGTCCTTTACACTTATTGCCGATAGTGGCTCAACCAAAACCGAGTGGTGTTTGCTTGATGAAAAAAAAGCTAAAAAGCTGACCACCGGTGGCATTAATCCGTACTTCATTACCGAAACGGAGTGCTTGGATATGCTGCAGAGAGAGTTGAAGCTGGGTAAGGCTAAAGATGATATATCTGAAGTGTACTTCTACAGCGCAGGTGTAAAAGCCCCTCAGAACCAGAAGACCATGACCTCTATCTTGAAACAGCACCTGGGCATTAAAGATGTTTTTGTGCATACGGATATGCTGGGCGCCTCCCGTGCGACCTGCAAACAGGAAAAAGGTGTAACCGCCATACTGGGTACCGGAAGCAACTCCTGCTTCTATGATGGCAGCAAGATTACCAAACAACACCCCTCTTTAGGTTATATACTGGGAGATGAAGGCAGCGGAACGGCTATGGGCCGTAAAGTACTGCAACACTTCTTCTACCAGACATTTGACGGCGATCTGCACGAGGCATTTATCAATAAATATGGCAATGACCTGCCGGGCGTATTGCATAAAGTATATAAAGAGCCCCTGGCCAATCGTTACCTGGCCAGCTTCACCGAATTCCTGACCGATCACAGGGGGCATTATATGATCGAAAACATTATCGAAGATACCTTACTGGAATTCTTCACCAAAAACCTGCTGAAATACCGCGAAAGCTGGAAATACCCTATTCATTTTGTAGGATCAGTAGCCTTCGAATTCAAAGATGTGCTGCTCAGCGTTATCGATCAATACGGTCTGAGTGTGGGTAGTATTGTCAAAAGTCCGATCGACGGATTGAAGACATACCACCAGTCTTTAAAATAGCATTTGTCATAGCCGTTTTTTTTTGCAAATTTTGCAGGTTCGTTCTCTTTCAAAAAAGAGGATAGTCTTTCTTATGCTTTCATTCCAAGATAACAGTAATATAACCATTACCTGCCACAAACATTTATCGGATGCCCTGACGCGGGAAGTTAAAGCCCTGGGCTTTGCGGTAACACAAACATTCCCGACAGGCGTCATGCTGCAAGGCAGTCTGAATGATTGTATCAAGCTGAACCTTAATCTGCATTGTGCCAGCCAGGTATTATTCAGCCTGAAAAAATTCAAGGCTGATAATGCAGATGATGTGTATGAAAATACGGCGCAGATCGATTGGAGTACTGTTATGGACGATGACAGTTATTTTTCCATCACCAGCAATGTAATGCACCCTACGATCAACAATAATATGTTTGCCAACCTGCGGGTGAAGGATGCGATTGTGGACCAGTGCAGGAAACGCAGCGGCCAGAGACCCGATACCGGTGCCGAACTGAGGGGCGTGGTGGTGCACCTGTTCTGGAAGAATGAGGATGCAGAACTCTTCCTCGATACTACTGGTAACTCTATAGGCCGTCATGGCTACCGTAAAATACCGGGCAGAGCACCTATGCTGGAAGCACTGGCTGCTGCAACTATATTAACAACTAAGTGGGATCATAAAACCCCGTTCATCAACCCGATGTGTGGTTCCGGAACGCTGGCCATCGAAGCCTTGCTGATTGCAACCCGCCGCAGACCGGGCCTCTTCCGTACCAATTATGCCTTTATGCACCTGAAAGGGTACGATGAGGCGGTATATGAATCAGAAGATGCTTTACTGGAAGGTCAGATTATAGACCTGCCGGAACTGAAAGTAGTGGCGTCGGACATCAGCCATGATGCGATCATCAATGCACAGAAGAATGCAATTGCTGCAGGGGTTAAAGACCTGATTACCTTTGAGGTATGCGACTTTGCCGAAACTACAGTACCTCAGAATGCTGATGGCATCGTATTTATGAATCCTGAATATGGAGATCGTCTGGGAGAACTGGAAGAACTGGAGCATACCTACGCCCGCATAGGAGATTTCTTCAAACAAAAATGTGCAGGTTATACTGGTTACATCTTTACCGGAACTATGGACCTGGCCCGTAAAATAGGCCTGAAAGCCAGCCGCAGAATACCGTTTTATAACAGTAAGATCGAATGCCGCCTGTTTGAATATGAATTATACAAAGGCAGTAAAAAAGAGCCTCAGCAAGAAGGCGGACAAACCGGTAAACCGGAGTCTAAAAATACCGGCAAACCTAAAAGAAAGTTTTATTAAAAGTGTTGCGGCGCCCCCCCCGGGCGGCACCAAAAGTAAAATCATAATAACATAATAGAGAACAAAA
>NZ_VOSI01000001.1:246927-1099884 GCF_019797745.1 Edaphocola aurantiacus
ACCCACCAAAAAACTAAAATTTTTTATAATTAGTGTTGTCCCCCCCGGGCCGGGCGCCCCAACACTTTTAATCTCTTATAATCGTAATGCTTCCATCCTCTTCCCATTTCACAATCCGCGATGGGGGCTGAATGGCGGTATCGTCCTGACGGTGTGTGACTACATAGTCAACACCCTCTTTGATACGGACATCAATATCAGTAAACAATGGTGCCGTTGGCATCCCGCTGATATTGGCAGAGGTGGAGACAATCGGTTTCTTATAACGTTTCAGTAGTGTTTTACAAAAAGGATCATTTGTAACCCGGATAGCCACTGTGCCATCGGCATGCACGGCATGCTCTGCCAATCCTATCGCCTGCGGGTAAATAACTGTAGTAGGCCGGTCAAAAGACTCCAGCAGGCCCAGCAGATCAGGAATGGGATTGGCTACATAATTGAACACCGATTTAGCATCCGGCAGTAAAATGATCAGGCTCTTACGGTCATCGCGTTGCTTGAGTGCAAACACTTTTTTTACCGCTTCATCATTAGTGGCATCACACCCTATTCCCCATACCGTATCGGTCGGATACAAGATCAGTCCTCCTGCGGATAATACTTCTATAGCGCGGTTTACGTCTGCATTCATGCCCCGAAATTAATCAAGATATCTGGTTTTATTACTGTAAATTTGTTCCCTATAAATTCATTGTTGAATGACGGAACGTTTAAGCATACTCATCATTACCTATAACCGTGAAGAAGATACTCTGGAGTTATTAAAAAGCCTTAAAACCCAGGTAGATTATGATCTTTATATAGGAGAAGTATTGCTTTTAAATAATGCTTCTACCGTTTCTTACGATCGCCTTAAAGCTTATATTGCAGAGCATCCGGAAATGAATATCCGCTATATTGAGCATTCTGAGAACCTCGGGGTGGCCCGCGGAAGAAATTACCTGATCCAGGAGGCAAAATACCCCCTGCTCTTTGTGCTGGATGATGATGTGGTTTTTGATGATGTCAACGGTATTCGTAATGCTGCCGGCACCTTTAATGAACCCCTGTTTGCCCAGAACAATACTGCTATAGTTAGTTTCTGCGTATTTTACTATGATACGCTGGAGCGCCAGAAAACGGCATTCCCCCATAAAAAACAATCAAAATATATAGGCCGTCAACAATTCCTGACCTCTTATTTTATCGGAGGGGCTCATTTGGTGCGCAGGGCCTTGTTCAATGAAATTGGCTTATATCCTACCACTTTCTTTTACGGTACAGAAGAGTATGATCTGGGATTCCGTATTTTAAATGCAGGATATACAATAGGCTATAGCGAAGCGGTTAAAGTCCTGCATAAAGAGTCTCCTTTAGGCCGCGTGACCAATAGTGAGAAACAGGCCATGCTATGGTACAACAAATCGACAGTAGCCTGGAAATACCTGCCTAAAAAGTACTTTTATACCACAGCTGCCCTCTGGTCTCTGCTCGTGCTGAAAAAGACCGGCTTTGATCTGAAAACATGGTTTAAAACCTGGTCAAAGATAATGCGCATCCCGAAAGACCAGCTGCGTACTCCGATCAGTAAAGAAGCATTAAGCTATATAGACGCTGTTGAAGGAAGGCTTTGGTATTAATACTCCATTCCGGCTAAAGCACAGCCTGATATCCTAGAAAGCACTCAACGATTTTAAACTTCAAGACAATAAAAAAGCGTACTCCGAGGAGTACGCTTTTTGTATATAAATACTTTAGTATTAACCTTGTAATGCTGCTGCACCACTTACGATCTCGGTCAGCTCGGTAGTGATCGCTGCCTGGCGCGCTCTGTTGTAAGAGATTTTCAGGCTTTTCAGAATCTCATTTGCATTTTCAGTTGCTTTATCCATCGCAGTCATACGGGCACCGTGCTCAGAAGCATGTGCATCCAGGATTGCTTTATACACTTGTGTATTCAGGATACGTGGCATCAGTTCTGCAATCAGGGTATCTTTAGACGGTTCGAAGATGAAGTCCGTTTCTTTTTGATTCTCTGCTTTTTCTACTTTAGGGATCGGCAGGTATTCTTCTGTTACGAAAACCTGAGTAGCTGCATTTTTGAATTGGCTGTATGCCAGTTCTACTTTATCAAATTCTTTATTCAGGAATGCCTGTTGTGCATAGATTGCAGCTCTTTTTACATTTTCAAAGCCCAGATCAGCAAACATGCTCCAGTAATCCGCATTTACAGTATAACCATGTTTTACGAAATACTCATAACCTTTCTTACCGATAGGCAGGATAGTTACTTCTTTATTGGCATATTTATCAGCGATCAGTTGTTTCGCTGCCTTAATTACGTTTGTATTATATGCACCACAAGTACCTCTGTCAGAAGTAATAACGATAATCAGTACACGCTCAATTGCACGCTCATCTGCCAGTTCCAGCACCATATTATCACTAAGGCTACTTACGATATTGCTCAGCATTTCCTGCATCTTCTGTGTATACGGACGCATTTGCAAAATCGCATCCTGAGCACGGCGCAGTTTAGCAGCACTCACCATTTTCATTGCTTTGGTGATCTGTTGCGTGGAGGTAACCGATTGTATGCGTAATCTTACTTCTTTAAGTTGACCTGACATATATTTATAATAAAATTATCTATTAAATTTGGGTGCAAAGGTACGCCTCGTAACTTATTATTCCAAATCTAAGTACTGATATTTGCGTTTAAATTTCGACAGTAGCTTTCATCCGTCCGGCAATCTTTTTGCCCAGTCGCATAAAGGGTAGCTCTATCCAGTGATAGATGGCCAGGGCCAGCAAGGTAGAGGTTCCCAGCAGGGCAAAAAACAACAATATAAAGGTGCGTTGCTCCGACCCGCCCAGCAAATCGTTCAACCGGTCCCAGTGATCATATATAAATCGCACTAACACCCAGTGTACCAGGTAGATACCGTACGATATTTTACCATAGAACAATAATAGCTTACTCTCCAGGATACGCTGTACGCCTTTGAAATGAATACAATACACCAGGAAAATGAAAGAGGCAATGCCGGAATAGACAAAGAAATCTATATGGGTATAATCGGCAAATGTCTTAAAAAACGGTCCGAAAGCAGAGAGCCTGTCTATTTTACGTAAAGAAAAGAGTACCATGGCCACTAAAACCAGCGGAACCCGGTATCTGTACAAGGCTGATTTATGAAATTCAGGTCCGGAAATAAGATTGAAATTTGCAGCTACCCAGATACCTAATGCAAAGTGAATCATAAATGAACCGATCACCAGGTTGCCCAGGAATATGGCCAATAAGAGCCAGTTGGCCAGTTTCTTATTGTACCGCACAGCCAGGATCAGGAAAGGTATCAGGAAAGATGCTGCCATCTCAATGCCTAAAGTCCAGCCGGGAAGAAAATGCTGATTATTGCCCCGAAGCAGGAAAAATTCCTGCCAGAAGCCCCTGTCGCTGTGCAAAAGAACTTTACTCACTTCTGCCCAATTCAGATCATGGCGTATAGAATATATATAGTTGATCAGGAAGGCGGCCAGGAAACCGGGATACAGTCTAAAGAAACGATTGACGTAAAATTTCCCGATATCCATTTTCTTATCCAGGACCAGGAAAGGATATGCCAGCACAAAACCACTCAGCACAAAAAAGAAGGATACGGCATCATTTTCATTGACCAGCAGGGAAAGATAACGCACTGCCATATGATGATCAAACTTCCAGCTGATGTAATGCCCAACCAGTACCATCATGGCGGCAATGCCCCTGGCAGAATCAAGGTAATGTAAACGGGAATGATGGGTTGTTGCCATATGGTTTAAAAGTGTGATGTACCCTTTTCAAGGTACATCACTAAATTATATTCAATTAATACTGATTGATATAGAGGACATTAATCAATACCCATATCTTTTTCCACCTTTCCCAGGTCTTCGGCCATTTCAGCCATTCGGTCTGCACGTTCTTTGCTTTTTCTCGCGGCCCTGAGGTTAACCATTTCTACGATTACAGAGAAGGCCATTGCGAAATAAGCGTAATTTTTCAGGTGTAAATCATGTGCTTTTTCAGCATTCCAGCCCTCTACCAGTAGCACAAAGCCGATCATAACCAGGAATGATAAAGCCAGGATCTTAATGGTCGGATGCTTTTCAATAAAACTGGCGATATTGGGACTGAAACGGAACATTACAAACATTGCCACTACTACCGCAGCTACCATGATTTCAATATGTTTTGCAGTACCGCCTGCAGTAATGATACTGTCGAAGCTGAAGATCATATCGATCAGGATGATCTGAGAAACTGCCTGTGGCAGGCTCAGCATCGGCTTATTACCCGTCTCATGGTGCTCCTCCCCTTCCAGCTTGGCATGAATCTCTTTTACCGTTTTATATATAAGGAATGTACCGCCTAGCAGCATAACGAGGCTCGCCAGGTCAAAGCCCTTGTCCATTATCGTAAATAAAGGTTTCCCTTTCTGTGACAGTAACCAGCTCAACGCCATCAACAGCAGGCAGCGCACAGCAATACCGGTAAACATCCAGATGGTGCGTCCCTTTTTGCGCAGGTGCTCCGGGAGGCGGTTCAGGATAATGCTGACAAAGATCACATTGTCAATACCCAGTACGACTTCTAGTACGACCAGGATGACAAAACTCAGGATACTGTCAAAGGATAATAAATGTTCCATTGTGTTTTTGCGTTTTCTTGTTTTTGTTTAAGAGGTACGAAAATATATATTTTTCAGCATTCAGCATTTAAAATAAGGCCTGGTATATATCAGAGACCTTATTTACCGAACGCACTTCTATTTTGAATTTACTGATATCAAGCCCTTTAGTATTTGCTTTGGGAATAAATACGGCATCCATACCCATTTTATCTGCTTCTGCGATGCGTTGCTCAATACGGTTTACAGCACGGATCTCACCGGAAAGGCCTACCTCCCCGATAAAGCACACATTGGCCGGCAATGGCTGATCTTCGTATGAAGACAATAATGCACAAACAATCGCCAGGTCAATAGACGGGTCTTCAATACGCAGGCCTCCGGCAATATTGAGGAATACATCCTTCATACCAAAGTGAAAACCACCCCTCTTTTCCAGTACCGCCAGTAACAACTGCAGGCGACGCAGGTCAAATCCGTTCACGGTACGCTGCGGCGTGCCATATACGGCCTGCGACACCAATGCCTGTGTCTCGATCATCAGCGGACGCATCCCTTCGATAGCTGCCGCGATGGCAATACCACTCAGGGCTTCTTCATGCTGTGTAATGAGGATATCTGAAGGATTACTCACACCGCGCATCCCATTATGTACCATTTCATATATACCCAGCTCGGCGGTAGAACCAAAGCGGTTTTTCAGGGTACGCAAGATGCGGTAGGCATAATGCCGGTCTCCTTCAAACTGCAACACGGTATCAACCATATGTTCCAGTATTTTAGGACCAGCAATACTACCCTCTTTTGTAATATGACCGATTATGGACACCGGTGTATTGGTCTGCTTGGCAAAACGCTGCAGCTCGGCCGCGCATTCGCGCACCTGCGATACGCTACCCGGGGCACTCTCTATATAAGGAGACTCCAGGGTTTGTATGGAATCAATAATAACCCAGTTGGGCTGTATCTTCTTTACTTCCTGAAATATTGTCTGGGTATTGGTGGCGGTAAGCAGGAACAGGTTTGGATTGGAAATACCGATACGGTCTGCACGCATTTTGATCTGGTGCATACTTTCCTCTCCCGATACATATAGTACCCTCAACTGTGTGGCTTTCAGTGCTGCTTGCAGGAACAATGTCGATTTTCCAATTCCGGGATCTCCGGCAATGAGGGTTACAGAGCCCTGTACCAGTCCCCCGCCCAGGGTGCGGTTCAGTTCCTCATCCGGTAGTGCATAGCGTATCTCCTCTTCTGTCTGTATTTCAGATATGCTTTTGGCTTTATTCATAGCCTTAACCGTATCTTCGGTCCACAATTCTTTAATATCTGCCTTTGCAGAAGGCTTCTCTTTGACTTCTTCTACAAATGTGTTCCACTCATTACAATTCGGGCATTTTCCGGCCCATTTTGTACTTTCATAACCGCAGCTCTGGCAAAAAAAGGCCGATTTCGTCTTCATTTCTATCGTTTTTATATAGGTACTGGTAATTGCGCTGATAAAAAAAAGCGCACTCAAAAGTACGCTTTCCTGTTTTATTTAAAATAAGGTATCCTTTAAAGGGTATTGTTTTCTTTAGGGAAAATAATTGTAGGCTCATATTGCTTCGCCTCTTCAAAATCCATAATACAATAAGAGATAATGATGATCATATCTCCCGGAGTTACTTTACGTGCAGCCGGGCCATTCAGGCAGATCTGACCGCTACCTCTCTGGCCTTTAATCACATACGTTTCCAGACGCTCTCCATTATTGATATTTACAATCTGAACTTTTTCATTTTCAATGATATTAGCGGCATCCATCAGATCCTGATCGATGGTAATGCTACCGATATAGTTAAGATTAGCTTCCGTAACCGTAACTCTATGGATTTTGGACTTTAATAACTGAATTTGCATAGCGGATGCAAAGGTAGTAAAAAACCTAAATATCAAATTATTAAAGTAGATAAATTAAATTAGTTTTACGATATTCGCGATTGTTATATAACCTTCGTTAAACGTTACATCCTTAGTGATTAAGCTGTTCAAAAATCAGAATCCCTATGCAATCATCATATTGCTCATTCTGACTTTAGTCCTGAAATTCAATGTATTATCTCATGCTGTTGTACCACATATGGAACAACATCAGGTTTTATGGGGCATATTCCTGCGCAAATTCATGGACATTTTCGGTGGAGGAAGCTTTTTCTATACCTTCCTGGCCACTGTGAATATTGCCGGACAGGCACTCTACCTCAATTACATTACCAATAAATTCCATTTTTTCAGCAAACGGACCTATTTACCGGCATATACTTATATAATGGTCAGTTCTTTATTGCCGGAATGGAGCCTTTTTTCTGCAGAGATGCTGAACAACTGGCTGTTCCTGGGCCTGATCAACCTGGTCTATTCTACCTATGCCGATCAGCATGCCCGTAAAAGCCTGTTCAATATCGGTTGTCTCTACAGCCTGCTGTTTCTGCTCAGCTTCCCGAACGTATTCTTTATATTTTTCATTACCATAGCCTTACTGATCCTGCGCCCTTTCAAGCTGGTGGAGTGGATGGTGACGCTGCTGGGTATGGCTACACCAGTATATATACTGGGCGGAATCGCTTACCTGACCGATAGTCTGTATATTTTTTCCAGCATCTTCTCAGTACATTTCACCCTGCCCAAACTGCTGCCGGTACCGGCGGTAATTGCGACCGCAACCCTAGGATTATTGACGATTACAGGTTTTATCCTGCTCAACCAGCATATGAACCGCATGCTTTTCCAGATCAAAAAGATGTGGTGGATCAATATTATCTTCCTTTTTGTCAGTATTTTAAGCACAATTCCGATTTTTACTTTGGGTAATGAGATTTGGATTGTAACTTTGCTGCCTGCTACTCTGTTTATCAGCAATATCTGGTTCCTTAAAAAACCGAAATGGTTTGCAGAAAGTCTGAATTTTTTACTGCTGGCGGTAATCATTTACCTTCAGTGGTTTTATCATTAAGATTATACAATTTTAGAAATATATATACAATATGAAATTTGGTATCGTTGTTTTTCCCGGTTCTAACTGTGACAGAGACATGCAAAATGCCCTTCAGGACGACCTGCAACAAGAGGTAAAAATGTTATGGCATAAAGACAATGATCTCAGCGATTTCACAACTGATGACTGCATTGTGCTTCCGGGAGGCTTCTCTTACGGAGACTATCTGAGATGTGGTGCACTGGCCCGCTTCAGCCCAATGATGGAACAAGTGATCGAGTTTGCCAACAAAGGTGGTAAAGTACTGGGTGTATGTAACGGTTTCCAGATCTTATGCGAAGCAGGTTTATTGCCAGGTGTGTTATTACAGAACGATCACCAGAAATTCACATGTAAGAATACTTATATCGTTAATGCTGGTAGCAACAACATCGTATCTGATGTAGTAGGTAATGGTGCCCTGAAAATTCCGGTGGCACACGGCGAAGGCCGCTACCACGCTGATGCAGAAACACTGAAGAAACTGGAAGAAAACAACCAGATCATCTTCAGATACTGTGATGAGAACGGCGAGATCTCTGATGCAGTAAACCCTAATGGTACTACACTGAACATTGCCGGTATCTGTAACGAAGGCCGTAATGTATTCGGTATGATGCCTCACCCTGAACGTGCCTGCAGCCCTCAGCTGAACAACCTGGACGGACAGGCGATCTTAAGAGCATTTGCACAGAACTAATCTTCTGTTAACCATACTTTTAAAAAGGCAGCACATTTTTTGTGCTGCCTTTTTCGTTTTATAGATAATTGAAATCACCATACGGTATGCGCAAATATCTACTCTGGCTCTTTATGAGCATCCTTCCGTTTTTATCTTATGCACAGACTGCTACTTATCACAATCTGGTATTTGAGGGTGGAGGCATCAGGGGAATCGCCTACAGTGGTGTGATTAAGGTCCTGGAGCAGGAGCATATTCTACCCGGCATTCAGAAAGTCGGCGGCACCTCTGCCGGCGCCATTACCGCACTGATGGTGGCGCTGGGCTATTCCTCAGAAGAAATATATCACCTTGCTGAAGAAACACCATTCGAACAATTCAATGATGGAAAGTACTGGTTTGCCGGTGGCTGGAGCAGGATGCGCAGGCATTATGGCTGGTACCGAAAACAGGCATTTGAACGATGGCTGGGCGATGTCATATCCCGTAAAACCGGTAATGCAGACATTACCTTTGCAGCAATGCAGGCCGCCGGTTATAAATCTCTTTATGTGACCGGAACCTGCCTGAACCGGCAGCAGCTACTGGTATTCTCCCGGGAGACCTATCCGGACATGAAGGTTAAGGATGCCGTAAGCATATCCATGTCCATCCCTTTATATTTTGAAGCGTCCTTTATTGATGCACAGGGCACAGTATATAGAGGCAAACATATTCCGCCTCGTCTGGACATCGTTGTAGACGGTGGCCTTACCGGTAATTTCCCGATATTTCTTTTTGACCGTATCGATAATACCATACAGCCTGCCCTGCGCATCCCCAATCCGGCAACACTAGGTGTACGCATCGACGAGCCGGAACAGATCAGTCTGGACGGACAACAATCGGGCACACTCGCGCCTGCATCAATACGGAATCTGAACAGTTACATTACCGCGCTGTATGTTTATACTATCGAAAACCTGAATCGCAACACGCTTACACAAGCAGATTGGGACCGGACAATCTCCATTTCCTCTTCAGGGATTGGTCCGCGTATCCGTAAATTATCAGAAAGCGAAAAACAGCAATTGATCCGCAGCGGAGCATTGTATACCAAACAATTCCTGAAAAAATAATCCTATAAAAGAGCAAGCCGGGGCGTAATTACGCCCCGGCTTGCTCTTTTCATCATTCCCCGCTCAATCTCTTATTTCGGCATCAGTACACCGTCAATCACATAAGTAACGCCATTCTTACTGATCACATCAGGAATCGTAATCTTAGCACCATTAACCCACCAGGAGCCGTCTTTCATCATCAGTTTTATTTTTCCACCCTGCACCGTAGTCAGTTCCATACCATCTTTCAGGTCTTTAGAGGTATAGGCACCAGCTACCACATGGTACGTCAGTATTTTGGTCAGTGCTTCTTTTTGTTCTGGCTTCATCAGGTTATCCAGAGTAGCTTTAGGCACTTTTGCAAAGGCCTCATTTGTAGGGGCAAATACCGTAAATGGTCCCGCACCGCTAAGTGTTTCTACCAGGCCGGCTGCTTTTACAGCAGCAACCAGTGTGGTATGATCATTCGATCCCATAGCGTTTTCCACGATATTTTTAGAAGGAACCATCATATCGCCACCTACTTCTACCCCTTGCTCTGCTTTTGGAGCTTCGGTTGCAGGAGCGGCATCTTTCATTGCTGCAGTTTGCTCCGTTTCACTTTTAGAATCCGTTGAAGACATACAGGAAGCCATTCCGATTACTGAGGCACTGAACATCATCCATAATAGTGCTTGCTTTTTCATAATTAATTCGTTTAAAGGTTGTTTGGTATATCCTTACATACGAACAAAAGACCAGGATGGATTGCCCAACCTGGTCTTTTTTGAAAATTATTTATCTCGAACTGGATCTAAGGTCTGGATTTCCAGATCTTATCTGCTGCTTCCAGGTATTCCGGCAATGCTGCCGAACCGTACCAGGGGTAGATCTCCGGCTCCAACAGACCACTCTGTATCGCAGGATCAGTTTGTAACAAAGCGCCTGCTTCTTCGATAGTCTTTATATCATTCAGGATAAATATACCCCGGTAGTTATGATCATTTTTACCCAGAGGCCCGGCTACAATAATTTTACGCGCCTCGGCCAGGCGTTCAATATTAGCCAGATGCCCTTTAAAAATAGTACCGACAGAATCCTTATTGGTCATCACAACCGGACCGGTTTTCAGAATAACAAGCCAGTAGCTTTTCATACCATATTCATCCCCTCCCAGTTTACGGGTCAATGCTTCATCATACCTGGGATTGTCAATAGCTTGTGCAGTGGCAGGCATTTCCGGAAGTACCCTGTTCATGATTAATGTAAAGCCTTTAAGCCCGCCATCTGTTACCTTAACCTTCAACTCATTCGGACCAATGAGCCGGTAAATGATCTGTTTAGGAAAATCATGTGCTTTGTTCTCAAAAACAAATATACTATCCGAGCGCACCAGTTTAAAGTCGACCGGCTTACCCTTATTCTGCCCCGGCACAGTAGCCGTATATATAATATCCTTTCCCTTGTAAGTAATAGACAGGTATTCCGTAGTCTTGTGTGCATCATTCTTACGCACCTCATACCCTTCTCCTTTTAATACAGTAGGGGTCTCCAGTGCCCAATGCTCAAAAGTATTCTTCCCCTCAACCTTCCAGGTGCCGGTCAGAAAATAAGGAAATTGACTCTGTGCAAAAGTGGTTCCTGCACACAATAAAAAGATACAGGTAAAGATTGATTTCATACAAATATTTTAAAGCTAAAGTACATCAATAAAAAATGCCATACAAACAGCTCAGAGGCCATTATCTACCCTGCATTTCAGCACTTGAAATCACGCACGTCAAATTGTTTATTAACAATAGTTAACGCCGGATATTTAAAGAAACACATTGATACACAAGCCCTTTATTGCCGTACCTTTGTAGTACTGTTTCCAAATCACCAAGACTATGACCTCCACGCATACACTGATCCGTTATTTCCAGAATATTGTTTCCCTGTCTGAAGAAGAATCCAAAGCTATTGCAGACAGTATGGAGGTACGCAAATATCCCAAAGGAACTATATTGCTCAAAGAAGGTCAGATTTCGCGGGAATGTTATTTTGTACTCAAAGGCTGTGTCCGCTCTTATATACTGCATGAGGGAACAGAAAAAATAGACAACTTTTTTATTGAAGAAGACTGGATCGTTGCTTTGGACAGCTTCCTGTACCAGAAGCCATCGCTGCATTACCTTGTCTGTTGCGAGGATACGGAACTGGTAGTAGGTACCGCTTCTAAAGAGCAGGATTTGTACGAGGCGCATCCGCGTTTTGAAAGTATAGCCCGCAAAATAATGGAGCAGTCTTTTGCGCAGATGCAAACCGATATGCGCAAATTCTACATGGAAACACCTGAAATGCGCTACAAAAAGCTCATCCGCGAGCGTCCGTCTTTGATACAGAGGGTTCCTCAATACCAGATTGCCAGTTATATAGGCGTACAACCCGAAACGCTGAGCCGGATGAGAGCCCGTATGGCACGCAACCGTACCTTATAGCCTGTTCCATCCCCGGCCTATCAGGCGTATACCCAATGTCAGTTCAAACAGTCCTCCGGGAATGGATGCATATAAGCCCCAATGCAACCCGCACAGTTCAGCAACAGCACCGGCAGCAAGAAAACCATATCCGGCAAATCCCCATACAGACCAGGATAAGGGTAGTAAACGATGACGGCACAACAAGCCGCAAAAAGCCATACTACCTGTACCTAACAGCAACATTGCTACCTGGTAACAATCCCTGTAAAAAAACAGAGCCGCATTCCGAAACATGGGCTCAGGAGTAAGCTCAGTATGTATGCCGGCTCTCAAAGCAAACATCCCCATCAGCAACAAAACGGCTTCCATTAGCCTTGCAGCCAGGTATGCGGCGGCTACAGCTTTGCTATATTGCTGCAGTAAGGGATAAAGGATTGCCGCAACAGCAACTACTGTCACCGCATTCAATATCCACAACAGCGTACCAGCCGCAATCAAAACAGGATCAGCCACTGTAGTGGTCTTCAGTGCAGCGTCAAATAAAGCATTTCCCAATCCGTAAGCCAGTAATGGCAACAGGAACAGGCAACCGGTAAGGCGGTCCTGTATCAGCACACGATTCATAAGCGATTATATTTTTAAGCAAATCAAGGGTGAGTACCGCAGGAATCGATTGATTCCG
The DNA here is from genome assembly GCF_019797745.1 of Edaphocola aurantiacus. Taxonomy (GTDB): domain Bacteria; phylum Bacteroidota; class Bacteroidia; order Chitinophagales; family Chitinophagaceae; genus Edaphocola; species Edaphocola aurantiacus. The sequence continues at coordinate 259,501 of NZ_VOSI01000001.1, forward strand.
GTCAAGAAATGGGCATTTCATTAATTTTTTATGCATATTGCAGACAGATTACAAACACTCATCAACATGAAATACATTCTATCAATGCTATTACTCGCCTCGCTGGCTAGTTGTGAGGTAACAACAAGCCGTACGGTAACACCGGAATATATCGATGCAAAAAAGATGGAAGCGGAATTAACAGCATTAGTTAAAGAAGCAGAAGACATCAGCATCTCGGGACAATCAATTACAGAAAACGGAAAGCAAAAAACACAGCTGGAGGTCATCATAACCAACAGTCCGGCCATTCCCAAAGCAACCGTAAAGCAACAGGAACTGGCAAGAGCCATTGCCAAAAGCCTGAAGAGTAATCTTAAGAACCAGCATGCCTACCAAACATTCGACATACAATTTGTGTATGAGGAGCATGCAACGTTCTCCGCAAAAACAGAAACAATAGAAACGATATTCGAAAATAAAGACCTTTAATATGCAGTACACACCAGAAACAACCCAGGAGCAAAACATTATTCCGGAATACACCCCGTATAAACTGTTTAAGACAGGGGCTATAGGAGCCGGTGCTTTTTTCGGTGGCATCATGGCCGGGGCTATTTTACTCTCTGAGAACTTTAAAATACTGGGTCAGAAGAAGCAGGCACGCAATACCCTGCTCCTTTCTGCCATTGCCTCCTTTACATTAGGAGTATTAATGGCCTTTATTCCTGCTATGGAAAATATACCCAGAATGGTTATTCCACTCCTCTCCGGCATTGCATTTCAGCTCCTTACCAATCGTTTTCAAAAAAACAGAATAGAAGAGCATATTGAGAATGGAGGAACCACTTTTTCTTTCTGGAGAGTATTGGGTATGGTATTACTGGGCACCGTGTGTACCGCTATACTTATTGCTATACCGATCTTCATCTCCATGCTCATACTTGAATAATTATTTGTTTTAAAATTGATATTATGGATGCAATTGTCGAAACCCAAATGATGATCCGCAGGCCGGTAGCCGAAGTATTTCGAGCATTTATCGCCCCTGCTATAACTACTAAATTCTGGTTTACAAAGTCTAGCGGACCACTCGAAACCGGTAAGACCATCACCTGGGAATGGGAAATGTACAGCGTTACTACCGAGGTACAGGTACTGGAGATCGTACCCGATCGGCTCATTGCTACGGTATGGGGTGATCCTGCCACAAAGGTTGATTATATCTTTACCGCACTCAATGCAGACCAGACTTATGTGGTGATTAAGAACTATGGTTTTGAGCTGAGCGACAATGAATTGCTGCGCACCGTAATGGACAGCACCGGTGGTTTCACCACTGTCCTCGATGGCATGAAAGCTTACCTGGAACATGGTATCCAGCTGAATCTGATTGCGGATAAATTTCCGGGCAATATACCTTCCTGAATAAGCGTTTTACATAAAACGATGGTCCATTGACGAAACTCAGATTCAGAAAAACATCGACAACATTCTATGCAGAACTGAAAGCAGAAGCTGAGGCCCTGCTCACAGAGCCGGTATTACAGCGAGCCAGGCGGCTGATGAAGATCAAATGCTGCTTCTATGCCCTGCTCTTCATCGGACTGTGCCTGAATGTATACAATCCGGCAGTCAGCGCAAGATCCTGGCTACTGATCCTGAACTATACTGCGCTGGGGCTTTCCGGCATCCTGCTGGCCTTTAACTGTGCTCATGACTGCGTACACAATACCTTTTCTTCCCGCAAGGGTACCAACAAATTATTGTTTTACCTGGTCTTTAATGCACAGGGCGTCAATGCAAGCCTGTGGCGTAAGCGGCATATCGCGTCTCATCATATCTTCCCCAATGTAGATGGCTGTGATGCTGATATAGATGACAATCCATTTATCCGTCTTTCTGCCAGTCAGCCCTTGCGCAAAGCCCAGCGATATCAGCACTGGTACGCCACCCTGCTGTATAGCCTGTATACCCTGCACTGGATATTGGTCAAAGACTTTATCTATCTACGCAAAAAACAACTGGCCAACCTGGGCGAACAGCGGTACTCCGCAGCCTTTATTGCAGAGCTGATCTTATTAAAAGCAGTATACTTTTTCTACATGATCGTCTTGCCCGTCTGGATGGGCGGCATCCCGTTTGCTACAGTATTAACGGCATTCCTGATCATGCATATATGCATTTCATTGTTCTTTGTACTCACCCTCATTATCTCTCACCTGAGTATGGAAACGGCATTTCCTGTTTCAGATGAACAAGGTTTACTACCCTATGATTACTACGAACACCAACTGGCGGTATCATTAGACTATCATCCCTGCAATCCGCTGGCCAACTGGATCTTCGGCGGGTTCAACTCTCATACAGCACATCACCTTTTTCCACATCTGCCACATACGGTATACAATTATGTAAGTCCCAGTATCAAAAAATTATCGGCAGTGCATGGCCTGCCCTATCATGAACTGAGTATTCCCAAAGCCATCGCCTCGCATTACCGCTACCTGAAGTATTTGTCCCGACCCTGATAAAGGCGGTTAATTGTATATTTGTATCCATCATCAATACCGCACATCATGAATCCGGATATACAAGCCTACAATAATGCTCTGAGCAGCGAGGATGCAGCTGTCGGTAACCTGCTCGCACAGGAAATAGATAAGCATTTACCCGAGGCCGAAAATAAGATATGGCATGCCCATCCGGTATGGTTTCTAGATGGCAATCCTGTAGCGGGTTACAGCAAATTAAAGAACTGTATGCGCCTGCTCTTCTGGAGCGGACAATCATTTGAAGAACCGGCATTACAAAATGAAGGCACCTTTAAAGCCGCAGAGATGCGCTACACCGATGTTGCACAGGTAAATGCCGAAGAGCTTAAACGATGGCTTGAAAAAGCCCGCGATATACAGTGGGATTATAAAAACCTGATCAAACGAAAAGGGAAACTGGAGCGTTTGAAGTAAACAGATATTTTTCCTATTTTTACATCAGTGAAATTCTTAAAACACATATTACGCCTGCCGTTTTTCAACAACTATTATCGCCTGACCGTAGTTCGGGCAGGGTATGTGCATGCCATTAACCAGGCATATCTATAGCAGATCATACTTACTTATTTTATATCCACCAGCCCGGACTTTATGTCCGGGCTTTTTTTATTTTAAATATCCTTAATCATGAATGTATTGAACACATTATCAGAACAGGTCGCTATTATGCTACCGGAAAGCGGCCTGAAGCAGAAACTGGCTGCAGCAAAAGCAGCACAGCGGCCGCTCCTGATCAAACTAGGTTTTGACCCTACTGCACCGGACCTTCATCTGGGGCATGCTGTTGTGCTGCGTAAGCTACGCCAGTTCCAGGATCTCGGTCATCAGGTGATCATCGTCATCGGCAGCTTTACGGCAAGTATCGGCGACCCTACGGGTAAAAACAAAAGCCGCCCGCCCCTGAGCCGCGAACAGGTTATGCAAAACGCAGCTACCTACCTGAAGCAATTAGCAAAGATCATTGATACAGAGAAGGCCACCGTACGCTTCAACGCCGAATGGCTGGATAGCTTGTCTGCAGCTGAACTGACGATACTACTCTCCAGGGTTACCCTAGCACAACTGCTGCAGCGTAACGATTTCAATAAACGCTTTACAGAACAGGTACCCATAGCGATGCATGAATTATTATACCCTATTCTACAAGGTTGGGATTCGGTACAGATCAAGGCAGATATTGAGTTAGGCGGAACAGATCAGCTGTTCAACTGCACTATGGGCCGGCAATTACAGGAAAGTATGCACCTGGAGGCGCAGGTCGTAATGTGTATGCCTTTGCTGCGGGGCACCGACGGAAAAGAAAAGATGAGTAAATCACTGGGCAATACGATAGGGCTTACCGACAGTCCCGAAGACATGTTCGGCAAAACAATGTCTATACCGGATGCATTGATACCAGAGTTTCTGCTCCTTTGTACTGACTTTAGCATAGAGAAAAAAGAAAATCTGTCTGCGCAACTTGCTGCAGGAACCAACCCTATGCTGATCAAAAAAGCAATTGCCCGTAATATTATTACACAATACCACTATGCAGCTGCAGCACAGAATGCAGAAACCCATTTCCATAAACAGTTTCAGCAGCGAAACAGTGCCAGCCAGGCTTTTGTACCCATTCAAATTGCAACGATCAGTGCAGCAAAAACGGAGATGCCACTCTGCGAACTGATTCCGAAACTCATGCAGGACCAGACAAAATCGGCTATAAAACGGCTCATAGTTAGCGGAGCAGTACAGGTAAATGATGCCAAAATCACGGAGATCATGCAGCCTGTTTCATTAGCAACAGGCACTAAAATCCGTATAGGAAAAAGAGGTTTTTACGAATTGATATAGTACTAATTGAGTATTCGCTTACGGGAAACCTAAGACTAGTATTACTGTTTATATCTATAGCTACCTTTTGCCTTGATGCAAAAGGTACCGCCAAAAAATCAAGGCTGTATAAATCCCTGGCTAAAAATCAAGGTGTCGGCCGGTCGCAAACCAGACTCGCTGCGCTCAGACAGTGGTTTCCGACTTTATCGACCGAGCCAATGATTTTATTAACGCCGGATTTATAAGGCCTTTCGAGCGATCTGTTCTGTACGGATCGCTTATTGTTTTCATCACAGCGATAGCCATTTTGGTTGGAGATGCGATCGTTGAGCAGCGAACGCGTCACACGTTAAGCTCAAACGATCAATGCACGCAACGGTACAAAATGGCGGTGCCTTGCAATCGCCTTGATGAAAACAAAGGCATTTTTGGTCCTTTTGTTGCCGGACAAAAGGACGAACAACAAGGCTGCATACATGCATCCTGTCCATTCATACAAAATATGTCGAGCATTCTCCACAAAACACAAACAATTGATTTTCAATGAAAAACAACACCATACTACCCTCTCTATATAATACACAAAATAATGAAAAAAGTCAAGCGTAAACGCCCCGAAATATTAGCCGTAAATCTACGCTGGATAAGGTTTAAACGGCATTATAGCTTTGTGTATTCACCAAAAAGCAAAATATTATGAAACGAATTCTACTCTTCATTACTGCCATATTTAGTTATCAACAATCATATACCCAAGACTTTAATGATGTCAGAGTATACATAGAAGATCTTAAAAGCAAGGCCATTAGGGATACATCCCTAATGTCAGATCAAGGGCTCAATATTTTTATGGCAAAAAAAGTAAACACTTATTTAACAGGGTCTGGTGATCTAAGTATGAATAAAAATTACTTTATCATCGACCCTACAGATGGCCGGCTGTTTCTTGGACATAATTGGGCAAAAGATCCATCACAAGATACATTCAGAACAAAATGGATATTTACAACTGGAATCAAAAGCAATGTTGCTGAAGCATTTTCCACTATATATTCTGGTAAAGATAAAAAGCTCTCAAATAATACTGGATTGGCATTAAAACTAACTCTTTTAGGAAGAGGCATTATATATTTTGGGGAAAATGGCACTCAAATACAAACGAAAGAATTAAAAAAATTTGGCCTTACTGATACTACTATGGACCGTTACCAACAACAAGAAATAGCTAACTACTATAGGGAGCAATTGAAAAATGAAATAAACGATCTCATAATTATTGATTCTACGAAGTTTGAAAACAAAATCGAAAATACTGGGACAGAAGCCTTTCGAGCACTAAAGAGAAAAGAATTCTATTCTAAAAAGGCAAAATTTTACAAAAAGATGTTTATTGAGGAAGAGTCTAGATATATTGAAGAAGAAGAAATATACAATGCATTTTGGAATCATTGGGTAAGCTTAGATATTTATATACCTATAACAAGACAGCAGTATCGCGTTGCAGAAAGTTTTACCGCTTTAATCGAAGATAGAATGCTTTATAATTTTGAAGGAACATTAATTTGGAGTAACATTTATGAAAGAAAAAAAATGAGGTTACTTGCTTCAATTGGTTTAGGAACTAAAATAATGAATAATATAACAACTGCTGAATTAGAAAAATACTCAATAGGCTCATATAAACAACTAGGGGGCACAGATACTCTCTCTCTAGCCCAAATAAAGACCGATGAAATATACATAGGAAATTATAACCAGTTTTTTATTCCGTTGCTGAAATTCAATTTAGTGAATTTTTTCCTCGCTAATAAACAAATTGGACTAAGTTTATTAGCCGAAAAACATTTTGGAGCTTATAACCCTTTAAACATTAAAGCAGGTATTCCATTCAATCTTAAAGGGAAAGATGATGACACAAAAGTCAGTTTTGAATTACAGTTTAAATGGAATGACATCAATAATAATATACTACCAGATGTAAACCCGTCTGATAAATTCATGATTGGCTTAAGTGTAGGTATACCATTAACAAGTCAATTATATTAAAAAACACCAAACGTAGAAAAGCCCGGTAGTAATACCGGGCTTTTCTATGTCCTATACATTCCATAAACATACTCCTCTTTCACTTCAATTCCATGGGGAATAATCGTCAACCTTTTCGGGGATAATCACCCGTAGAGCAGCTCCGGGACCATCCTAGCTTTGTATCAGAAAAGACACAGAGTCATTCAGCCCTTTCTTAAACGAGATTCAGATGATGTTCCGAGCGCACAATAATATCCGTTTCCTGCCCAGTGGCAGCGCATCATATGCCGTTCGATGGGCATTGCTGGAACAGGCCCGCTCAAGCATACACCTGGTAACCTTCTCTTTTATGAAAGACGAGACGACTAAAAAGCTCTTTGCACTCCTGAAACAAAAAGCCCTTGCGGGTGTTAAGGTGCGTATCATTTATGATGAGATCGTAAACCGCACCACCTTTATCATTCCGCTGATCAAGGAATTGCATCAGTATGGTATTGAGACATACGGGTATAATTCCCTTAAGGATAACTGGAATATCGATTTCAAAAAAGGGCGCCCGTTCAAACAACTGATGCTGAATGTAAAGCTGAAACTGAAACAACACTTCCATGAAAAGTACTTTATCGTGGACAATAAGCACCTCGTTATCGGGGGCATCAATTGGGGCGACAAGTATGCCTATGGCGGCATTCAGCCCAAAGCATGGAGAGATACGGATGTGTATATTACAGGAGAAGTCGTACAGGATGTACAGGACCAGTTCCTCAGCGATTTTGAAATGCAGAAGACCTGGCAGATCCTGAAACATACCAAGATACAGTATGCAGCATTTGCGCATCAATACCAGACCATATATAAGGACACCTCATTACGGCGTCATCAGTATCCCGAATGTTTTGACCCTATACCCTTGCTGCACCCGGAACAAAGAAGCATACCAATCGCATACATGGCACATAAACCTTATGATGAAAATGAACTGAAACTGACCAATTACCTGCTGGAAAAGATTAAGGCTGCAAAGAAAAGAATTTACTGGGGTTGCCACGGCATAAGACCGCCACGCATTTTCGCAGAATATTTTAAAGACGCTGTAGACAGAGGTGTAGAGATCAAATTAATTACTAATTCTAAAAAATCGTCCCGGACCCTGATGGTCAACGGACTCATGGGCTGGATGTACTGGGAGTGTACCAAGCATTATAAATACCTGCTCGAACACGGCATTGAAATTTATGAATGGCAGAAACCCGGTGCCTTCCACTCCAAAAACCTCATCATCGATGATGATTTCGTATCCATAGGTTCTTTCAATATTGCCAACGGATCCTCCTTTCATCATTCAGAAAGTAATATAGTGATACAGGATCAGGCATTCTGCCAGGAAGTATATGAGCAGTTCCTGATCGACCTTAAAGATTGCAAACAAATAGACCCGAATACGTTTAACTATCCTAAAGTGAATGCCTTTGACCGCATCCTTCATGAGCGCAATAAAATGATCAGACCGGACCTGCTTACACCCTCTATCCGACAAGACCTTGCCGAAGGAAAATTCAAAGACTTCCCGCTATATGAATTTATCGATATCAGTTAATCCCCAAAATCCAAGATCATGTTTTCCTCCATACGCAACGGTTTCCTGAAATTTTTCGGTGATATAAAGGTGTTTAAGTTCCCGTTCTTCATGCTGTATGATCCGGGCAGTTATAAAGTAAAGGGCCATGAGATCAGGAAAGTGATTGATAGCCTGCAGCCCGGCGACATTATGATACGCGGTTACAGCAATTACTTAGACGGCTTTTTCATTCCCGGATTCTTCAGTCATGCAGGTTTATACCTGGGTGAGACCAATAAGAAAGACCTGCTGCTACCAGAAGTGCTGGAAAGTAAATTCTACGAAGGCCGGCAGGTGGTCATTCACTCTATGGCTGAAGGGGTATTTATGGAAGATGCCATCACTTTTTGCAAATGCGATTACCTGGTTATACTCCGGCGCAGTGCCGATACAGAGCCTGATGCAGACTTTGCAGCTGACTTCAAAAATGTATACCAGAAAGCATTGAAAAACCTGGGTAAAGGCTACGATTTCAAATTCGACTTTTCCAATATCGGTAACCTCTCCTGTACGGAACTGGTCTACGTCTGCAATGACGATTTCCTCTCCCGCTACGAGGTGAAACTAAAACCACGACGTGTCCTCTTTAGCAAGCGTAACCTTCTGATCCCGGACGATTTTATTACTAAAGCGTTCCAGATCGTTTTCGCATCGCAATCTGTAGGTGCAGAAAGAATTCAAAAAATAATCAACAAAAACACTGTATACAATGGCTAAAAAAATCACGAACCGAAGTACCACGCCCGCCAAAGGCCTGGATGGTACTGCCGGTACAGGCAAGGACCGCCCTGTAAAGGCACCTTATGCCGAAACGTTATCTAAACTCGCACCCCATATCAAAATGCATATGGAAGAGTTGTTCAGTAACGAGGAGCAAATCCTCAAACAACTGAGAGATCCTAAGCAGATGAACCTGCTGATGAAAGATCCGGTTCAGTTTTTCGGCAAATCAAAAATTGAGATCAGCCCTCTGCTCAAAAAAAGAATGGCAGCCTTCAACCTTGAAGAGCAATTTGCCGCTCAGGGCTTTGTTCTGCCCAATGGACAGATCATGAATCCCAATATTAAAATAACCATTAAAGAAAAATAATCATGGCAGGCACACAAACTCACGGCTTCGATATGGTTATCGAGATCAGTACGCTAACCATACAGAATTTACTGTCTGCAACCTTCGATAATGATGGTTTATTAGGCAGTCTGCTTCCCGGCACAATCGGGAGCCTGGACGGATTCGGATTATCCGTTGACTTCAACCGCCCTTCCGGCATTCCGGCTAGCGCAGTTAATCCGGTTCGTCTTTTATTTAATTTAAACTTCAGCAGTGGCAACTCCGGCACACTGGAAGTTGTGGTCGGCATGGACGTAGACCGTACAGACAGCGATTTTGATAAAGTCATTCTCGATTTCATCAATAAAATATACCGCTGTACCCTGAGTGTTTCAGGAATACCGACTGCGATCACTAATGTTGCTGCAACATTTATCCAGGATAAGCTGAACAATAATAACATTCCGCTGATCCCGATCCCAGTCAACAGAACCAGTACCAGCACCACTTCTATTACAAGAGCAGATGTCAAAGTAATCGATGACAGTACTGCTACGAATAATGATGCTATCGGTATTATGCTGACCTATGGCGGCGGTGCAGCAGGTAATATTAATGATTTCACCTCGGCCTTCGCCCGCGAGGGTGCAGGAGCAGCAGTAGCCATTAATTTCGACTGGATCTGCAGGAACATCAGTCCGCGCATAGAAAGCGGCATTGGTCTTCCGGCGGGCTCTTTCTCCGGTTGTACCTTCAATGGCAACTTCGAAATCCGCGATGGGGTAAGGCTTACCAATCTGTCCGTAAGGCCGGCAGATGATCATATCGTACTCTCCGGACGCGTCGCGAAAAGTGGCTTCTGTTATGAGGCCAGCGGCTCGTTCACTGCAAGAATACGGGTAGCTATTGTAGGCGGAGAGCTGCGCGTCAGCTTTGAAACCGACAACCCGGATATAGATCTTGACATCCCCTGGTATTGCTGGATTGGCGCTGCTGTACTCGGTGCCCTGCTGGGTGGTATAATATTCGGTGTAACCGGAACCATTGTCGGTGCTATCATCGTTCCGTTACTACTCTGGATCGCACAATCTGTAATCGAGTCTACCATTGAAAACATTACCGGGCAGGTAACGGATTCGATCAACGGCATTGATGATATCAATATACAGCTGGTGGGTATTGACACGATACTGGATCAGGCCTTTATTGATGACCTTACGGTCACCTACGATATGTCGCCCAGAGAGTACTGGCCGGTTAAGTCGGAAGGTGTACTGACGGTACGCAGCGGTCAATATTTCGACCTGGATAACGGCATCATTAAAAATGAGCAATTCGGAGGTGCAGACCTGCGCCTGGAGGGCTGGGAACAGAGCCGAAACCTGAAGGTATTGTGCGGTAGTGCTATAGCAACTTTGGCCAATGGCAAACCGTTCTCCTCTATGAGGCACTTTGACCTGCTGATGCTCAGCTATGGCATAACTGGTAATCTGCCACTGCCTTACTTCGCCAATTATGTGCCCATACCGTTTATTTCAGATCAGTATTTTGAAACGGGACGCATTACAGCCATTAGAACATCCGACAATGCTTTGGGCCTCTTCGTAGTTATCAATGTAACGAGGGATGAGTTTATCATCCGGTATAAAACCTATAAATCTGATATCTATACGATCGACTTCAGCGGCAACTTCAGTTGCAAACCGTTCCGTTTCTTTGATGAACACATCAAACTGGAAGAGGTCAGCTATATAGATGCCCGTAACATCAACAATAAAATGCAGGAACGCCTGACTGCCCTGGCCACACAAGCGCAGAAAAGCGTTGCTCATGTAATGCGCACTGCAGTACCATCGGGCGCAACTGTAAACAAAATGGAGCGCCTGCCGGTAATGGTAGATGAAAACATCCTTAAAGCACAGATCATGCAGGTGAATAAACCTGCCGGTAACTGGATCGGGCGTTATATTACGGTGCGGGATAAAAAGACGGCCAACTTTACAGCCAGAATAAATGGCAACCTGCAGGTAACAACCTATACCTGGGTGGTTGATGGGCATGCGCTGGGCCAGCAGGCCAGTGGTGTAGTTAAAGTCAAAAATGAAGATTTTGAGTATACAACCAATGGCAAAACCCTCACACTGGGCTCCAAGTCAGCCGCTGAACTGGATGTTCCGATCAAACTGATGGTGACTTTCGACAATGGTATTGCCGACTCGATCATCAAATGTATACCGTACAAAAACACCTGTGTCAGAACCCAGAGAATAGTTCCTTCTATAGGTGAGTACCTCGCCAAATTCGACAAAGAATACGGAATTGTGAGGATCTAAAAGGATATTGACCCCTATATACAGCAACAGCCCGGTAAGACTACCGGGCTGTTTTTACACTAAAATAATACCAAACTTATGGCATCAAAACTTGGTCAATCACATGGATCACTCCATTGGACTGATTTACATCGGCAATAGTTACTTTAGCATCATTGCCTTTATGGTCTCTAACATACAAGTCTTTTCCTTTGGTCCAGAAAGTCAGTTGCTCTCCCTGTACTGTTTTCATGGTGGCTTTACCACCGCCTTTCTTTACCGCATCCCAGATCATCTGCGCGCTGAAGCGGCCAGGCAATACATGATAAGTAAGAATAGTCGTAAGCTGAGCTTTATTTTCTGGTTTCACCAGCGTTTCTACTGTACCTTTAGGCAGTTTGTCAAATGCAGCATTGGTTGGTGCCAGTACTGTAAATGGTCCTGCAGATGATAAAGTTTCTACCAGTCCGGCAGCCTTTACTGCTGCAACCAGTGTAGTATGGTCTTTAGAATTAACAGCATTCTCTACGATATTTTTAGAAGGATACATTGGCGCTCCTCCGACCATTACGGTTTTTTCTTTAGCCATTTTCTGTGCCTGCACAGCTGTACCAAATGTGCAGCTCATAGCCAGCATACCTAATGCGATAATTTTTGTGCTTGTTTTCATGTTTTTACATTTAATGAGATGAATGTTGTTGTTTGATTGTTTGATGTTATCTACGAGAAACAGAAGGACCCGGTTTTTATTTTTCAAAAAATTATTTCTGATCCGGTTCAAACTCCAGGCTTACAGAGTTCATACAAAACCGCTTTCCTGTAGGCGCAGGACCATCATCAAATACATGACCCAGGTGCGCATCACAACGGCCGCACAATACTTCTGTACGGGTCATATTATAGGAATAGTCTTCTTTATACCGTACACTGTTTGGGCGCAGTGTTTCAAAGAAAGAAGGCCAGCCACAGGTGGTTGCAAATTTTGAGGTAGAGCGGAATAATGGATTACCGCAGGCGGCACAGTAATACGTACCTTTCACATCAAACTCATAATATTTTCCGGTAAATGCCATTTCAGTCTCTCCCTCCCTGGCTACGGCATATAGTTCCGGGCTCAGTACTTTTTTCCATGCTGCATTACTGATGGTTAACCTGGTGGTATCGGTACGGGAATAATATGGATTATGCAGCGGTGTATTCTGTGCTGTACTGTTACAGGCATACAGGCCCGTAAGGCCGGCTATCAGCGTCATACATATTATTTTAGCGACTTGCTTTTTCATTGCGGATGTAATTTATTTGTCTTCATCTACGAAAAGATTTCGCCAATGGTTTCAAAAAAACTTTGTCAGTCTGTTAATTTTTATACTTTTGTCCTACACACCGAACCAGGCGCTATTGAATCCGACCGTTAAACTCTCCGAAGAAGAACTGATCTCTTTATTGAAAAATAAAGATGAGAAGGCGTTTAATTATCTGTACGATAATTATTCGGGAGCTATCTATGGTCTTATTTTAAAAGTGGTGGTCGCTTCTGAATATGCCGAAGAGGTAATACAGGACGTGTTTCTGAAAATCTGGAAGAATATAGACCAGTATGATGCATCCAAAGGTCGCCTGTATACCTGGATGATCAATATTGCCCGGAATACGGCACTGGACTTTCTGAAGTCAAAAGGCTATCAGAATGAACAGAAAAACCAATCGCTCCACAATTTCGTACATAAGGATGATCCACCCATACTAGCCGGTCAGGTAGATGAAACGGGGATCAAACGAAGTGACCAGATCGGCATGAAAAATATAATATACAGCATGAAGAAAGAGTGGCAGGAGTTGATAGAGCTGGCATACTTCCAGGGATACACCCAGACCGAAATAGCAGAGAAGCTCAACATCCCGATTGGTACCGTGAAAACCCGAACACGGAACGCATTAACTGAATTAAGAAAATTATTAAAAGACTACGAGTAAATTGGATATCCAGGCTTACATATCATCAGGTATTATAGAGGCATATGTCATGGGACTCGCTACAGAAGAAGAAATTCAGATTCTGCAGTGTGTACAGAAGCATAATGCTGAAGTAAGACAGGCCGTGCTGGATGCGCAGTTAAGCCTTGAGGGGCTGGCTACGCAAGAGGCCGTGCCTCCACCTGCGCACCTGAAAGCAGCCATCTGGTCCAAAATACAGGCAGAAGAAGCCTCTTCTGCACAAGAGGAACGCATCGTTTCTGCTCCGGCAACTCCTGGTAATACTACTGCATTTATACCTGCTACTCCAGAAGTAACAACTGGCGGAGCGAAACAGAATATCTTCCGTCCCCTTGCCCTGGCCGCATCTCTCTTGTTACTGGTAAGTATTGCAGGCCTTACATACCTGGTCCGCGAACAGAACAGCATGAAAACGCAGCTGGCAGCTGTACAGCAAAAGCAGCAGTATACTGCTCTTGCCTATAATCAACTGCAACGGAAATGGGACATGAGCAGCAATCCGGAAATGAAAACGGTAATGCTGAAAGGCGTGGAAAAACACCCGGGTATGAAAGCTATGGTTTATGTAGACAATAAAACCAAGCAGACATACCTGAGTCTTGAGAACCTGCCGAAGGCGCCGGAAAATATGCAATACCAGTTATGGGCCATTGTAGATGGCAAACCGGTAGATGCCGGTATGTATGACCAGCAATCGGGTGACATGGTACAGAAAATGTATATTATCGAGCATGCCCAGGCATTTGCCATTACCCTGGAACATGCAGGGGGCAGCCCTACTCCGACTATGGAGAATATGTATGTAATGGGCGAAATCTAACACAATATTTGATTTTATTTAAACAATACCCGGCCTTTGCGCCGGGTATTGTTCTATGAGCACTTTTGCAATAGCTATAGGTAAAATGCAACCGGGTTGCAGGGCAGATCATGTATCTTTGTATACACAGTAAAAGCTAAGTTTATGAACGCCGGACAGAATGATGAACGTAACGTGCAGATCCTGCTGAACAAAGAGATTCAGCCTACAGCCATGCGCCTGCTTACCCTGGAATATTTGCTGGAGCAGCAGGCTGCAGTATCGCTTGCTGATATAGAATTGCACTTTCACAAAGCAGACCGTATAACCCTGTACCGCACCCTGAAAACATTTGAACAGAAGGGAGTGATCCATAGCATACAGGAACAACAGGTAACCAAATACCTGCTTTGCGATGAGTCCTGCGCCACCGGTATACATCATGATGATCACCTGCACTTTTTCTGTACCAAATGTAGAAACACCACCTGCCTGCACCAGGTAGACCTTTCTGTAATGAGCCTGCCACCAGGCTTTTCTGTAGTACAATGGCACTTCTCCGCTTCCGGCATCTGTGACCGTTGCGCCGGAACAATGCAATAACATTGCATATCCTGATGAGTACCTTTGTACAGAACAACAATAAAGAACAAGCATTATGACCCAACATACCGCCCCATCATGCAATTGCCACGATGATACTCCGGTCCTGAATACCCATGAAGGACATGATCATGACCAGAGTAACAGCACACAAACCTTCCGCTTCTTTCTTCCGGCAATCTTATCATTCATCATACTGTGCTTGGGCATTGTAATGGATAACTGGTGGCCACAGGCCTGGTTCTTCGGACCGGTAAGACTGCTCTGGTATATTGTAGCGTATATTCCGGTGGGCATTCCGGTACTGCGGGATGCCTTAAAAAGCATTCGTAAAGGAGATGTGTTCTCAGAGTTTTTGCTGATGGCCATAGCCACCATAGGGGCATTCAGCATTGGCGAGTACCCGGAAGGCGTTGCAGTGATGCTGTTTTACTCAATAGGAGAAGTATTTCAGGGCATGGCCGTACGCCGTGCTAAAGCCAATATCAAATCACTGCTGGATCAGCGACCAGATGTAGTAACTATTGTGGTGAATAATGAATATAGTACCATTAAGGCAAACCAGGCAGAAATCGACCAGGTGATCCGTTTAAAACCCGGAGAGCAGTTGGCACTTGATGGCGTCCTCTTGTCTGACACCGCATCATTTAATACTGCTGCACTGACCGGAGAGAGCAAACCTGACACCAAAACGAAAGGGGAAACAGTACTGGCCGGGATGATCAACCTCAATAGTGTATCACAGGTGCGTATTACAACCGCATATGCCGACAGCAAGCTCAGCAAAATACTGGAACTCGTACAGAACGCAACGGCACAGAAAGCACCGACAGAACTATTCATCCGCAAATTTGCCCGCGTATATACACCCATCGTAGTGTTGCTGGCGGCACTAATATGTTTGCTGCCCATGCTGTTTATGGAGCACTACAATTTTCAGCAATGGCTATACCGTGCGCTGGTGTTCCTGGTGATCTCCTGTCCCTGTGCGCTGGTCATTTCTATCCCGCTTGGTTATTTCGGAGGCATCGGGGCAGCCAGTAAGCGCGGCATACTCTTCAAGGGCAGTAACTTCCTCGACCTTATGGCCAATATTGACCATGTAGTGATGGACAAAACCGGCACGCTTACCGAAGGTGTCTTTGAAGTGCAGGATGTTGTATTTGCACCCGGCACTGATACAACCCGCATACTGCAACTGGTCAATGCCCTGGAGCAGAACAGTACACATCCGGTTGCGACGGCCATTCACCAGTATGTAGGGAACGATTCCGTAAGTATCAACCTAACCGATATTACGGAAATACCCGGAAAGGGATTAAGTGCCCTGCATGAGGGCAAACCCTTACTGGTAGGCAACTTCAAACTACTCGACCATTTTAACATCACTTACAATACAGACATTTCTGCTATTGTATATACGACTATTGCGGTAGCCTACGAGGGTAAGTATATCGGCTACCTGACGATTGCCGATAAAATCAAAGAAGACGCAGCAAAGGCCATCCAGCAATTGCATCAGCTGGGTGTACAGACCACTATGCTCAGCGGAGACAAACATACGGTGGTGCAGTATGTTGCCCAAACGCTTAATATTAATAATGCTTACGGAGACTTACTTCCTGAAGATAAGGTGAATAAGGTAAAAGCCTTAAAGACACCACAGAAGCGTATTGCCTTTGTGGGTGACGGGGTAAATGATGCACCAGTAGTTGCTTTAAGTGATGTGGGTATTGCTATGGGTGGATTGGGCAGCGATGCGACCATTGAAACAGCAGATGTGGTGATCCAGGACGATCAGCCATCCAAAATACCAATGGCCATACGCATCGGGAAAGCTACCAGAAAGATTGTGTGGCAGAATATAGGTCTTGCATTCGGGGTAAAAGCTGTTGTGCTGATCCTGGGTGCCGGTGGCCTGGCTACAATGTGGGAGGCAGTGTTTGCAGATGTGGGTGTGGCACTGCTGGCTATTGTAAATGCCATACGCATACAGCATAAGCAGTTTTAGCGATCTTACATCCTCGAGGGAAAATATTAATTTTGCAAAGAACCATAGGATAGTTTTAGGGATATGAGTACAGAAAGACCAGGCTTCCGCCAGGAGCTGCGCAAAGAGATCAGGGCATTCTTCCATTTGAACAAGAGTAATCGTGTCTGGCACATTCCGGTACTGGCGGCCTTATCGGTAGGTATACCCCTGATCATTGGTTTGTGCACCGGTAACCTGAAGAACAGCCTGGTGTCCAGTATGGGTGGATTGGTGATCCTGTACTATGCTCCTTCCCTACCCCTGGCCAATCGCATGATTACCCTGCTGACCTGCGCCTTTGGTTTTATGCTCTCCTATACTATTGGTCTATTTTTCAGTTTCAATCCTTATGTTTCTGCGATGGTATTTGGCCTCTGGGCAATGGCTGCACACTGGATCGTGTCCTTCTTCAAAACGAAACCTCCCGGTAATTTTTTCTTTATCATGATGGCTTCTATGGCCAGCTGTCAGCCTTTTGACCTTTCGGTCATACCACAGAAAATAGGCCTGCTGGGACTGGGCTCTATGCTGGCCTGCCTGCTGGGCCTGACCTATGGCCTGCTGATGCTGCGTAAACAGGCTCCGGCATCTTCACAGAATATATCCGTTACCATAAGAAACAATCAATACACTTCCCTTGTAGAATCCGGTATTATGGGCCTGTTCATGTTCGCAGCACTGCTGACGGGTCATTTACTCGCCTTTAAAAATCCGTACTGGATACCTATTTCCTGCCTGGCAGTGATGCAGGGTGTATCCCGTGTACATATCTGGCGCCGTGCAGTACACCGCGTTATCGGTACATTGGTAGGACTGGGCTTATGCTGGCTGGCATTGTCTATCAGCAAAACCCCGCTCAGTATCTGCATCAGCATTATTGTACTGCAATTTGTGGTAGAACTGCTGATCGGCCGTCACTATGCACTGGCTGTGATCTTTATTACACCCATGACCCTATTACTGGCAGAGGCAGCCAATCCGTTGGTGCAGGATCCCAATCACCTGCTGAGTGCACGCATAACTGATATACTGGTTGGTAGCCTGATCGGTGCTATAGGTGGCTGGTTTATCTATCATGAAAAAATACGCCAGGGAGCCGTACGACAGATCCGCAAGACAAGGATATTCATTCATAGAAGGCAGGTATAGTCCCCGCAAATCCACTATCCTTCAGCATTCCAGGCTATAGGAAAATCATTAACAAAACAATTACATCGTTTTCGTGTTAATGATTTTTTTGTTTGTTCAAAACACATATATCTTTGTGGTACAAATCACAACACGGTGAACACACTCAAGCCCATTCTGTTTATTACGGCTTACATACTGCACAAGTTTAACACCTCTCCTCCGAAAGTGTAAACATCCCCTTATTTAATATTTATGGAGTACCGATAGCCATTCTTGCGTCTATTGCACACTCCTACCCTGAAGCATATGCTTCGGGAATGACCTTTTATTTTTCATACTAAAAACAATCATAATTATGTTTTCATTTTTACTTGCGCATAAAGCGCTGAGCATTATTCTCATCTTGCTTCTGGTCTGTGCAGTGCTGCACAAATTTATTTTACGCGTCCTGTTGGGTATGGTCATCGTACCGGAGAACAGGATCGGTATGGTCACTAAAAAATTCGTACTCTTCGGTGCTGCCAAATCACTACCCGATGGCCGCATCATTGCCACTAAAGGCGAAGCGGGCTTCCAGGCCAAAACGCTTGCTCCCGGCCTGTATTGGGGTATGTGGATATGGCAGTACAGCATAGATATGCAACCCTTTATCGTGATACCGGAAGGTAAGATCGGACTGGTATTGTCTAAAGATGGTGCTGAAATCCCTACAGGACGTATCCTGGCACGTAAGATCTCCTGCGATAATTTCCAGGATGCAGAGAAGTTCCTGCAGAATGGCGGACAGCGTGGCCGTCAGACGGAATTTATCACTGCCGGTTCATACCGTATCAATACTTATCTTTTTGAAATCACGGTTACCGACCAGATTACCATCAGCGAAAACCGCGTAGGTATTATTACTACGCTGGACGGTGACCCGCTGCCTTCCGGACAGATTGCCGGACAACATGTAGGCGGCCACAACAACTTCCAGGATATAGACACCTTCCTGGGTCAGGGTGGGAACCGTGGTCTGCAGCCACAGGTCATTCTTGCCGGTTCTTATTACATCAACCCATGGGCAGTACAGATCGAAGAAAGGGTGATGACGGAAGTACCTATCGGCCATGTAGGTGTGGTGATCAGCTATATAGGTGAAGACGGAAAGGATGTAACCGGTGAAAATTTCAGACATGGTAATATTGTGCAGAAAGGATTCCGTGGCGTATGGCTTGAGCCCCTGGGACCGGGTAAATACCCGATCAATGTGTATACGATGAAGGTAGAGCTGGTACCGACGACCAACCTGGTACTGAACTGGGCTAATGCCCGCAGTGAGGCGCATGCACTGGACAAAAACCTGTCTACGATTACCGTTCGGTCCAAAGACGGTTTCCCGTTCAACCTGGATGTGGCACAAATCATACACGTTCCGGCCAATGAGGCTCCAAAAGTAATTGCCCGATTCGGTAGCATGAACAACCTGGTATCGCAGGTACTGGAACCGACCATTGGTAACTATTTCCGTAACTCGGCACAGGATAGTGATGTGATCAACTTCCTTACCTCACGTAAAGAAAGACAGGATGCTGCTAAAAACCATATCCGCCAAGTGCTGGATGAGTATAACGTAAATGCAGTGGATACCCTGATCGGGGATATCGTACCTCCGGAGGCGCTGATGAAAACCCTTACCGACCGTAAGATTGCGGAAGAGGAGCAAAAGACCTACCAGACACAGAGAATGGCACAGGAGCAACGCCAGGGTGTAGAAAAAGAAACAGCCATTGCCGATATGCAGAAAGAGATTGTAAAAGCACAGCAAAGTGTAGAAATCTCTCAACGTACTGCCGATGCGACCGTTAAAAAAGCAGAGGGTGATGCGACCAGTATGAAACTGCAGGTAGACGCAGAAGCACAGGCGACCAAAATGAGGGCGCAGGCTGAAGCGGAGGCCACTAAAGCCCGTGCAGGTGCGCAGGCCGAGGCGACCAAACTGAATGCCAGTGCGGAAGCAGAACGCATTGCCAAAACCGGTAATGCCGAGGCAGAGAAAATTCTTGCGATTGGTAAATCTACCGCTGAGGCCTATGAACTGCAGGTTAAAGCGATGGGTGGCGATAACTTTACCCGTTATAAAATCACGGAAGAGATTGGTAAAAACCAGATCAAAGTCATTCCGGAAGTGCTGATCGGAGGTAACGGCGGCAATGACGGCCCTATGAGTGGTTTGCTGGGACTGAAACTGATGGAGATGATGGACAGTGATCGCACGATCAATAAGCCTAAGGACGATACTCCTGTAAATTCATAAACAGGATACAAATCCATTTTATACATATAAAGCGCTGCCCGAAAGGCAGCGCTTTATTGATTTTATAGTACATTTGAGGGTACCTAATCTTGTTTCATGCAACCCGCGGCATTACTGGATCTCCTTATTCAAAACGGCATTGCCATTCAACAGCAAGTATATGCCCGTAATGCCTATTTGTGTCATGCGGGAACAATGGCTACAGACATTTATTATATCGAAGAAGGATCAGTACAGGTTTATGTTACGGACCAGGACGAAGAGCAGATCATCCGCTTTGGATATGCGGGTAATATTATCGTAGCCCTGGACGCTTTCCTGACCGGACAACCGACCTCTTTTTATATGCAGGCAATCAAAAAAACGAAAGTGCATATCATCCGGAAGGAAGCGTTTATGCAATGGGTCTATTCAGACATTGCCTATACACAATTATGGGCCAGGCTGATGGAGGACCTGGTGGTACAACAGATGGAACGGGAGATAGACCTGCTTACTACGGCGCCTAAAACCCGCTATGAAAGAGTACTGGCCCGCAGTCCGCAATTATTCCAGCAGATCCCGAACAAATATATTGCCTCTTACCTGCGCATGAGCCCGGAAACCCTGTCCCGGCTTAAAAAGTCTTGATCTCAATCAATAATCATACGTAACAGGTTCCTGATCTTTGCATAAAGAAACTATTTTATGAAGATACAGACACAATTACTGATTGCAAATCTGAAACAGATTCTGGAGGAGCATAAACAACAGGCGAACTCGCTACTGGATTTACCGGATGCGGTGCTGAACTGGCGTGCAGCAGCAGAGAGCTGGAGTGTGCTGGAATGCCTGCAGCACCTGAATCTATACGGGCATTTCTACATTCCGGAGATCGGTAATGCTATAACTAAAAGCCGGTATGCGGCAACCACAACATTCCGTAGTGGATGGCTGGGCAATTATTTTGCCAACAGTATGTTGCCCAAGGCTAAGCTGAACAAGATGAAAACATTTACGGCTATGAATCCGATCCATAGCACATTAGACAAAACGGTTATTGAGGAATATATCCGTCAGCAGGAGCAATTACTGAACCTGCTGGTCAAAGCGGAAAAAGTAGACCTTGCCAAAACAAAGACAGGTATCAGCATCAGCAAACTCATCAGGCTAAGACTGGGCGATACATTCCGTTTCGTACTCAACCATGAGATGCGCCATATGCAGCAGGCTATGCGCTGCCTGCAACAGCAGCAGTAAGGTTTACTGATCTTTTTTATAGATATGTTTTGTCTCTACGATGCGCTTACCGGTAAGCTTGCGTATAAGGTTACGCAGTTTACGGTCCAGTGCCAGTAATATTTTCTTCACCGGCTCTTCGGGACGACCGTAGAAACTGGTCACATGAAAGTAGTTCCCATCTTCCAGTGAATGCGGAGAAAAATAATAATTGGATACACAGCAACGGCTGGACTCTGCAGTTACCTTGCTTACTGAATGAATAGAGGTTTTGTTGGTGATCATGAGTGCCAGGCGGTTAAATGCCGACACTATAGTTCGCTGTTGCTGTTCTGTACCATGATCCCACAATTCGAGATTACCCCCGTTTTCCAGGCTCCAGTCCGGCGATACATAATACAACAGGTTCAGTACCCGGTACAGGCTACGATCATTGTCATGTGAATTATCCAGATGCGGATTCAGGAAATTCCCTTTTGTCATCAGGCTGATGCCTCCGGCATACAGGTGCTCATCTGGACGCATATCCGGGATACCGGTTATGGACTCCACAATACGCACTACCCGCTCATCCTGGAAGGCATATATAATCTCTTCCAGCAATGGGTTGTACAGGTTCATCTGTGCCGCCACCTTTTTATATTCTCTTATAGACCGATGCTCCCCCATCTGTTCCGGGGTTGGAAACGCCTTGTAAATCTGCAAGGCAATCTCTTCCGGCAGCAAATTATCAATAGTGCAGGAATGAATTTTATCTGTCGCTTTGAAATTTTGCTCCAACTGGTCCTTCTCCTGTTCTAAACGTTTCAGGATCATATCGGCAAGCTGTACTCGGGTATATGGGCTGGTCATAAGATTTATTGGCTGATCATTATCTTGGCACTCAAAAGTACGTTTATTCCTTCAAATATATTGTCAGTTCTGATAGCCGGTTTTCGAAAAAATGGCATTCGGTATCAAGGAAATACCGGCTACATTGCATTACTTATAATGCTCCAGGTTGCTCTTAGTTGAAAATTGTTCCAGGCCTTCAAAAACTTTATATTCCTGGGTACTATCCAGATTGAAATAATGTTTATTTAAAAACACATTCGGCAATACATTAAAACAGGCATGAAAAGAGTCTGCGATTGGCCTGATCTCAAAGTTTTTATCAACGATTTTAAAGGTCACCAGAGGATCATATTTTTTCACGCCTGACAAGAGCATACTTTCTGTCGGCGTACCCCAGGTCATTACAAAATCGTTATTAGCCACTTGCTCATCTGCAACAATAAGTGCCTTATTGATGCCCTGATCGTGTAGTCTTGTGGTAATGGCATCCAGGTTTTCGAAACGGTGATGATAAAACTGATAGGAATCGAAAATGTAAAACAATCTGATGGCTACAATTATGGAAAAGATACCCAGCACCAGTTTCTTGTTCCGGAGCGCCTCAAAAATCTGCAGGACAAATGGTGTGGCGAGGATAATGGCTAAAGGCGCCCATTCATTTTCATAATAAAAGAGCATATTGCGGTCGTAAGCATCGGGATAAACGACACAAACCAGCACGAAATAGGCAAGACCAAACAGCAATACTAAGCCCAGCTGAATAAACTTTCTGTCTTTAATAAGCAATACAAACCCTGCCAATAAAATGGGAATGATAACCCAGTAATTATGCAGGAGTAATTTGGCAAATGTGACGGCATGCCCGGATGTAAACGCATTAAATAGGCTGTGCACACTCATATCATGAACATGTGACAGTTTCATGGAATCATACCATCCCGAATTACTGATCTGGTATCGCATGAATCCCAGTCCCAGTAATACCACAGAATAAATCCAGAATTTCTTGTCTTTCCATAATGCCTTTAAAGGACTATTGTCAACATTAAGGTACAACCATAAAAATGCAAATGGGAACAACATGATCATGTGGCATACCAATCCGAGAAAGGCAAAACTGCATAAGAGCACATGACTAAACCAACGATGAGGCTTCTGTTGATTGAAATACATGGCAAAAAACAGGAACATCCAGGTTATGCCCTGAAAAATCTCCCCTACCGTACAGAAATAACCATCGCTGATAAACAAAATCAGGTATAGACATAGTAAAATCGCAAATTGCTTTTGCTTCCATCGTAGCCCAATGATGAGGACCGCTACCAGGTAAAACAAATAAAACCCTACTGAAAAAATCATCAGTATAGACTTTAGTGACATGCCTAAATAACCGGCGCCCAAAACGCCTATCTGTGTAATAAAGGCACCTAATCTGAACTCTGTAAAAAAGAAAGTCTTTTTGCTCAGGATGTTTAAAATAAAGAAACTGGAATCAACAAACATTGTTCTCTCTTTATATGCCACAAGCGACAACAGTGTTAACAGCAGCAGAGAGATCAAAGAAATATTGTAGGCTATACCTATATTCTTGAGTTTATCATTCATTCCACGAAAATATTAAGGAGTTGCGATAAAAGAAGGATAATTAATGGGATTTATTTCAATGTCATTACCGCAGCGGGAAAATCCACCATGAAGAAGTGTACATGCTCATTGTTTCGATCATTCCATGAATATATAAAACCTATTATATATTATACATATTTACAAAGTGTAATACTATCAAATTGATCCATAAAGCAATTATTTATAAGCATGCTCTTATAGAATTATGGAATAATTGTTAAGAGTATATATAAATTTTATAATGGTCGATTATAGTCGTACCTTTGCGACCTCAAAATTTTCACAAACAAAATGATTAATGTAAATAACCTCTCCCTTCGTTATGGGAAACGTGTGCTATTCGAAGATGTAAACCTTAAGTTTACGGAAGGAAACTGCTATGGTATCATTGGTGCAAACGGAGCGGGCAAATCTACGTTCATAAAAATTTTGTCCGGAGAAATAGACCCAACAGGAGGAAAGGTAGATATCTCTAAAGGTATGCGTATGAGCGTACTGAAGCAGGATCACCACAAATATAATGAAACGCAGGTACTGGAAACCGTAATTATGGGTAATACAGAACTGTACAGTGTGATGAAGGAAAAGGATGCCATCTATGCTAAAGAAGACTTTACAGAAGAAGATGGTCTCCGTGCCGGCGAACTGGAAGGTATTTTTGCGGAAATGGACGGCTGGAATGCGGAAAGTGATGCCGCTACCCTGTTAAGCAACCTGGGTGTAAGCGAAAGCAAGCACTATGCTAATGTTCAGGACCTGGATGGTAATGAAAAAGTAAGGGTATTATTAGCACAAGCCCTGTTCGGTAACCCTGACATCCTGCTGCTCGATGAGCCTACGAATGACTTGGATCTGCAAACAATCGGCTGGCTGGAAAACTTCCTTGCTGATTATGACAAGATCGTATTGGTTGTATCGCATGATCGTCACTTCCTGGATACCGTATGTACACACGTTGCGGATATCGACTTCGGCAAGATCACTATCTTTACCGGTAACTACTCGTTCTGGTATGAATCAAGCCAGTTATTGTTAAAACAACGTACTGATCAGAATAAGAAAGCGGAAGATAAGATTGCTGAACTGAAAGAGTTCATTGCCCGTTTCTCGGCCAATGCCTCTAAATCTAAACAAGCAACCAGCCGTAAGAAAGCCCTGGACAAGATCAAACTGGAAGATATGACGGCATCTACCCGTAAATATCCAGCTATCCTGTTCAACAACCAGGTGCGTGAAGCCGGTGATCAGATCCTGGAAGTAAAAGGTCTGAGCAAAACATTGAATGGTGAAGTACTGTTCAAAGATGTGAGCTTCGATATGAAACGTGGTCAGAAACTGTCTGTATTATCAGAAAACTCTCTGGCAACAACTGCATTCTACAAAATCCTGAGCGGAGAAGATACTGATTTCGAAGGCGAATTCAAATGGGGTGTAACGATTACTCCTGCTTACCTGCCTGGTGACAATACTCCGTATTTTGAAGGTGTTGACCTGAACCTGGTAGACTGGTTACGTCAATACTCAGAAGAGAAGGACGAAACATTTATCCGTGGCTTCCTGGGACGCATGCTGTTCAGTGGTGAAGAAACACAGAAGAAATGTAATGTACTGTCCGGAGGAGAAAAAGTACGTTGTATGCTGAGTCGTATGATGATGCATAAAGGTAATCTGCTGATGTTTGATGAACCTACCAACCACTTAGACCTGGAGTCTATCACTGCATTGAACAATGGTATGAATGACTTCAGAGGTACGGTTATCTTCACTTCCCGTGACCATGAGCTGACCCAAACTGTTGCAGATCGTATCATTGAGATTTCTCCGAATGGCATGCTGGATAAAGACATGACCTTTGATGAGTACATCAGCGATGATCGTGTAGCGGCACAAAGAGAAGAATTACACAAGGTAAATGCTTAAGCGCAGTTACTGAATATATAAAAGATAAGGGCTTTGCATTTTGCAAAGCCCTTATCTTTTATAGCTAAATGTATATCGACCTTTAGGGAACAAAGTATAATTGCTATCTACTTACTCATTTGTACCTCATTTCTTTTGCTACCTTTTGCCTTGATGCAAAAGGTACCGCCAAAAAATCAAGGCTGTATAAATCCCTGGCTAAAAATCAATGTGTCGGTCGGTCGCAAACGCAGACTCGCTGCGCTCAGACAATGGTTTCCGACTTTATCGACCGAGCCAATGATTTTATTAACGCCGGATTTATAAGGCCTTTTAAAGCGATCCGTTCGAAAAAAGATCACTTTCCCTCTTCCTTATAACTCCCCTCTTCTACCTGTTGCTGGAAACGTTTGATTGTTTCTTCAAATCGGGCATTCATTTCCTCATCGGTAATCTTGCCTTCTTTGAAATTCTCATGAAACTTAGGCAGGGAAAAGGTCTCCAGTACATATGCTGCGAACTGCGGGAAGAATGTTTTTGCGGTATTCATTACATTACCACCACCGTATCCGCCCGGAGAAGTACTCATCAGCAGCATAGGTTTATGCTGAAATAGTTTAACCTCTATACGGCTGCACCAGTCATACAGATTTTTAAATGCGGCACTGTAACTGCGGTTGTGCTCTGCCAACGAACAAACGATCAGGTCTGCATCACCAATCTCTTTTAAAAAACGGTGGGCTTCCTCTGGGTAGCCCTGCTCTTTTTCTTTATCTACAGAAAAGAGTGGCATTTCAAAATCGTTCAGGTCCAGCAGGTTGATTTCATATGCTGATTCCGGAAAAAAGCGCAAGGCGTATTCCGTAAGTTGTTTATTGATCGAGTGCCGGCTGCTGCTTCCGGCAAAAGCGGTGATTTTCTTTTTCATATCTGTGCATCTGTTTTATAAATCAAAAAAGTACGTCCTTTATTTCTGGTGTCTTATCAAAAACACTTTTTGCAAACGGACAAAGCGGCATGATCTTCAGGTGCTCCTGGCGGGCATATTCTACAGCAGCCATGAGCATTTTATTACCTACACCCTGACCTTTAAATCCAGGATCAACCTCTGTATGATCGATAATAAACTTGCCTGGTCCGGCATGAGTATAGGTCATCTCTCCCGCCTGGCGACCATCTTCTGCTACTGCCCTGAAACTGCCTTTACTCTCATTGTGTATGTGTAATATATCCATAATTTTCTGTCTGTTAGATTGTTAAGTTAATGAATCCAAAGGTAAAGTCCTAATGTAAACTGAATATTGATCTATGATAAGATCGGTCAATTTATCCCGAAATGACTAAAATATAATGTACAGGTCCTTCCTTTAATCATCTTCAGCTATTATTTTCACATCACTGTTAATTAACACTCATCCTTTATGAACAAACTACAACACTCTATGAGGGGGATGCTCTGCACCCTCCTCTGCCTGCTCTCCTTTTATGGCAGCCAGGCCCGACACAACACAGCCCTCGCTATTGCTGCTACAGTAGGCTCAGCCATTAATCTTACGGATATTGAAAAACCGGTCGTGGCTCCATTCTTTAAGAATGCCGATGAGTTTGCCGCCACCTTTGACCGTAACGGTGCACTGAGCTCTGAACAACGCCAGACGGCTTTTGACCTGTACAACCAGCAAAAGTGGAACGAGCTGGAAGCGCTTTTTAAATCCAACAGCTGGAATGGTGGCTGGCCTCCGGCTAATGGTGGCTACAACATCATAGATGATGTACCACTTAAAGCTGGGATGAAATTTGACCGTTACAGTGCTGCAGTAGGTAATTATACCGGAGAGGGCACGCCTAATCTGGGTGGCAGCTTTACCAGTCCGCTACTCAACGGACAGAGCTATACATTTACCCAAAGAGCACTGAACCAGGCAGAGCATACCTACGATTTCTATTATGAGATTGAAGTGCTGAAAGACCTGCCGTTTAAAGGACAGATCGCAGATATCATTCCCTGGTTCGGACAGGCGGGCAATGGCAAACAAACCATGTGGAAGATACCGGTAGACCCGGCCAGTGGTTATCCTAAAACATGGAACCAGCTGGCTAAGGAAGGATATATAAAAGTAATCATAAAGCAATCTCCCAGCGGGAAATATCCTAATATTGCAGGAACCATAATTCCATAAGTTATGTACAGAATAGACCATACAATACGCCTGCTGAAAGCAGCTGCAGTGGATAAAAAGGAATTCCGCAATGAAGAAACAAGGCCATCTGCCTGGACGCAGTTTCACTGTACCCAATGCGGAGAAGCCAATCCCTTGCTGATTACGCCTTACGAAAGCGGTTTTCCGATCTTAAGTCTTTACGACGGCACTATGCCCAAATTGAAGCAAGAGGAACTGCTGGAACATAAGGCCCTGCAACATACCCATCAGAGCATGCTGCATGTCGGTGCATTGACCGTGCGCGACCTGCCTACCCTATACTTCGGTACCGATTGCCATAAATGCAACACTCCGCATATATGTATATTCGGTTACGGCGAGCAACAGCCGGGACTGGAAATACTGGAGGTATCTGGTGTATGGCAATATGCCATAAGATAAATGAACTGCTATTATACTAAAGGGGCGCGTTGATCAACGCGCCCCTTTGATGTTTTGTATTATTTCAGTAAAGTCAGTTCACCGGAGAATGATCGAACATCGTTATTGAGTAGTCTTACCTTAATCGTATAATAATATACACCCTGCTGCTGCAATACTCCTTTACTACTGCCATCCCAGCCCGCATTCACATTGGATGTACTGTACAATATCTGCCCCCAGCGGTTATATACATTAAATTCCAGGAAGGTATACGCACGATCAATACTTAACTGTGGCATGAATACATCATTACGACCATCACCGTTTGGCGTAAAAGCATTGGGCAGTATGATTTTCGGATCATAAGGTCTTACCTGTATCGGGATCGTAACAGAATCAGCACAATTATGTCTGCCTACAGCTGCAACCAAAACATTCACCATACCTGGCGCAAGGGCTTTAAAATTGTTGCTATATGCCGTCTGGTCTGCAAACAAGACAGTGGGCTGCCATTTTGAGATCTCATAAGATTGTCCGGTGCTGCTGGTATTGATATACACAAACTCATCTTCGTAAGGGTTGGTTACTGTTGCAACAGCATCCAGATCGAAGTTTACAATATCGATATTGATATGGCGAATGATACTGTCACAACCATGTACTGTACGTATTGTATCCTGTACATAAACACTTTTGGTATACACTACGCCATTCAGCGTAAGGCGCTTACACGCAAAGGTATCAATGCTGATTATAGTAGGATTTTGAGGATATACTTTAATAGTAGCAATGTTATATACACTATCACAGCCCAGGCGGGATAAAAGCGTATCGCTCACAACTGTATCAGCATAATAATTCTGTCCTTTATAACGCAGGCTCCCACAGCCTTCCAGCTGTTCATTTACTGTAAGCGGATTGACTGGAACAACGGTAAGGTTGAGGGTAATGATGCTATCACAACCCGCGGCATTGATCAGGGTGTCTTTGGCTGTATTATTTGAAGCAGTGTACTGCTGCCCGTTAAACTGGTAGCTGCTACCCTCGCAGACAGATGCCTGTACTGTACCATAGGTAACTGGTTTGATCGTCACCATTTTAGTTTTACTCAAAGCACATTGACCAGCAGCAGGAATAAAAGTGTAAGTAGTTGTATTATTACTGTTCCAGGAGGGCACCCATGTCCCGTTTATTCCATTGACTGAAATTGCCGGCAAAGGACTAGGCGCACCTCCACATAAAGGTAAAATAGTATCAAATGCAGGTACAATCATCGGTGTGCTCGTAACCGTTACCATTACAGAAGAAGGACTGTAACAATCATTTACCGGATCGTAATAAAATGCAAAATAAGTGCCTGAAGCTGCAGCAGCCGGAGTGGCATAAGGTGTACCGGAATGGGTATTATTGGTATACCACTTAAGGCTGATCCCAGGGGCAGCAGTACTTATCACAAGATTGCTCAGATTCGTTTTTGTTGCCGGACATACAATGCTGGCAGAATCATTACTAAGAAGCGGTGGATCTCCTGCCGTAGCACAATTAACGGTCATTTTATGCACAAATGCATCTTTGCCTCCATTCGACGTTAGCGTATAAACACCACTACCAGGATCAAAATCAGCCGTATTGTTATAGAAACCCGTCAAATATATATTGCCCTGATTGTCCCGCTCAAGACCATTTGCCCAGTCATATCCTGGGCCTCCCATTGATTTGACCCAGATAAGCCCACCTAACGGATTCAGTTTCTGAACAAAAACATCAGTTTGCCCAGCGGAGACCAGGTTAAGTACAGCCGGCCCCGGATCGAAGTCTGCGATGTAAGCATAATAGCCTGCAGAATATATATTACCAGCTGCATCTGTAGTAATTGAAAGCAAATTATCTATATTTTCCCCTCCCATTACCTTAACCCATAGAAAGTTACCTAAGGGATCAAGTTTCATAACCATACAATCTCCTCCGTACGTGCTCTGTGAGGTATGAATGGCAGTACCGGGGCCGGGATCAAAGTCAACCGTACCGCTATATGTACCACCAATGATAATATTACCATTAACATCAATTGTGATACATTCACCAACTGACCCACCTGATTGCAGGTTAATGCCTTCTGTTTTTCTAGCCCAGATAAAATTACCAGCCGGATCAAATTTAGAAACATATAAATCATATGGCTGTACTGCTGTCATGTTATAAACACCTGGTCCTGGGTCAAAATCTTCTGTGCCTGAAAAGAATCCAGTTGCATATAAATTTCCCGAAGCATCCAAAGCTATAGAATTGCCAATATAGTGTCCGAGCCCTCCAAGTTTACCTGCCCATAGAAAGTTTCCAGAATTATCAAGTTTGCAGATAAAAATACTCTGACCATTATTACCGGTAAGATTATAAGTCCCGGCACCGGGATCCGCATCGATAGTTCCTTCATAAAGAAAGCGAATATAACAGTTCCCACTTGCATCTGTCAGGATTGTATTACCTGTACCAGAACCAGATCCCATTAAGCCTTTGGCCCAAATGAAATTACCAGATGAATCCAATTTAAGTACAAAAATGCTTCCCATTCCTGAAAGGTTAAAAACACCTGGTCCGGGGTCAAAATCAACCGTTCCATTATAACAACCCGTAATATATAAATTACCTGTTGCATCTACAGTAATTGAATAGCCAATTTCTACTACGGTACCATATATGGCTTTAGCCCATTGAAACTCCCCATTGGCATTTAGCTTTGAGATATACATTGCTGCTCCCCAGGTAGTTTTGACAAGATTATAAACGCCAGGTCCCGGATCGAAATCGGCAGTATATTCAAAAGAACCGGTGGTATATACATTTCCGTTAGCATCTACAGCTATATCCCGTCCCTCTTCATCACCATTTCCGCCAAGACTTTTCGCCCATTCCAGCTGTACATTTTGTGCATTGGAATGCAATACCACCCCAAAAAAAATAAAAAATAAAAATATTAATCTCATCAAAAGGTGATTTAACTATGCCTACAGTAAAAGTAAGAAAATAAGAAAGGATATAATTAAATTAACTGAGTATCCGCTTAAAGGAAACAAAGTCTAGCATTATGATTTAAGTAGCTTATATCTCTATTGCTACCTTTTGCCTTGATGCAAAAGGTAGCGCCAAAAAATCAAGGCTGTATAAATCCCTGGCTAAAAATCAATGTGTCGGCCGGGTCGCAAACCAGACTCGCTGCGCTCAGACAGTGGTTTCCGACTTGATCGACCGAGCCAATGATTTTATTAACGCCGGATTTATAAGGCCGTTCGAGCGATCTGTTCTGTACGGATCGCTTATTGTTTTCATCACAGCGATAGTCATTTTGGAGTGGAGCTGCGATCGTTGAGCATCGAACGCATCATACGTTAAGCTCAGGCGATCAATGCACGCAATGGTACAAAATGGTGGTGCTTTGCAATCGCCTTGATGAAAACAAAGGCATTTTTGGTCCTTTTGTTGCCGGACAAAAGGACGAATAAAATAGTTACCTAAATGCGGATAGTCAGTTTAAATTAATTACAGGCATTAAAGCACTATATATTTATAGCCGGGAAATATAAAACAGCCTTGAGAAAAAGATGCATCTCCGCTGCAGTTGATATAATAAGAAGCGCTACCCTTCGAGGCTCGAAGGGTATGTAAAATTATATGAACACTTAATCCTTAAAAAATCCGCTTCCGTTTGAACCAGATAAAGATCACCACACAAATAACAGCCATAAGACCGAGTACAGCAAAGTAACCATAGCGGGTCTTGAGCTCGGGCATAAAGTCGAAGTTCATGCCGTATATACCCGCGATAAAAGTAAGCGGGAGAAAGAAGGCGGAGAATACGGTAAGCAGTTTCATCACCCCATTGGTCTTCTGCGCATCTAGGTTCAGGTAAGAGTTGAGCAGGTTATTCGCATTCTCCCATTCCTCTTCAAAATTCAGTACGAGGTTGAGTACGGTATCGCGTACATCCTGCATAGGCACTTTCACTGCCTTGGGCATCTCGACCTGGTGCATCACATTCTGTGTAATGAGCAGCAGCTTCTTGATAATGCGGGTATGTGCTTTCTGAAAATATAATTCTTCGAGTGATACTTTGGCCCGCGTACGCAGGAAAATCGTGCGCTCCAGGTGTTCATTACGTTCCGATAGCACCAGGCTGGGCTTATCGTAGGTACGCAGGATTTTATGAATGAGGTATATAATCAATAACTCAGACTGGGCAAATTGCTGGGGTTTGACATTGGTCAGGAAGTCAAAATCGGCACGGTGAATGGTGATCACCATTTGCGGATTGTAAAAGAAAGCGACCTTATTGGTGATATCTGTAATCGAATTGCTCTTGTAATGAAAGGCATGGGTATAGGCACGCAGAATGAGGAAGTGATAGTCATCTCCCTTTTCATACTTCGGAAGGTGACCTGCTTCCAGGCTATCTTTTACCTGATAATAATCCAGTCCGTACATTTTGGCAATACCATCCAGATCCTCTTTCTGAGGGTCTTTAATATCGATCCACTTAAAGTTTCCGTACACCTTTTCGGTATACGCACAGGAGAATGGTACGGCCATCACAATATCTTTTTAGGTCAGGTATAGTTTAAAACAGTAATTACTGTAATAGCTTTAATTTAATCATACGTTTTACGGAAGCCTCAAACTGCTTGCCCAATGCAGAGCCTTTGGTAATCTCTGCTGCAATGAGTCTGTTGAGTTTGGCGGGATCTGCCGGCATCAAAACCAGGTCCACGCCTGCTTTGGCCGCTTCCCAGTCTGCATCCGGAAAGTTTTTGGAGGCCTGCATATTCATGGCATCGGTAGTGATAATGCCTTTAAAGTCCATTTTATCCCGCAGCAATTCGGTTACAATTTTACGTGAAGTAGTAGCGGGACGATCATTTTCGGTATTAAAACCTTCCGGATTATTGCGCACGGAAATATGTCCTACCATAACAAATACCGGTTTAGACTGGTTCATTACTTTTTCAAAAGTAGCCAGCTCGGTCATCTTGCCATTGATAAATACCGATTGCTTATGGGTATCTCCGGTAACGGCACCATGCCCGGGAAAATGCTTAATGGTAGCGGCTTTCCCGTCTTTCTGGGTCTCATCGATAAAAACGCCTGCCTGTTTCATGATTAAGGCCGGGTCATTACCAAAAGAGCGCTTGTTGATGATTGCAGCATTCTTAGCGATATCTACAATCGGCGCAAAGTTGATGCTGATACCGATTTCATCCATCAGGTGATTGATCGTATCTACTGAAGCACGTACGGCATCTTCTGTTTTCAGATTGGCCGTGGCATCCATCTTAGGTTGTCCGGGAAATTTATTGTGCAGTAAAGTAGGTTCACAGTCACAGGCAAACAGGGGTACCAGCCCTTCTATTTCATAACCAACCAGCTCATCATGCTGCTTAATGAATTGGTCACGTGTACCTTTCAGAAACAAAACGTTAGCTGCATTCTGTGCCTGGACACTGGTCTTTACGGTAGTTGCATAAGGATAACCCAGCGTTTCGCTGGAGGCTACCATAATCATTTGCGCGGCACGTTGCTGTGGGGTCATGGCTGCATACAGCTCCTCTACCCGCTTGTCTATGGCGGCATTAGCAGCGTAGTAGCGACTACCGATATCTTCGGGTGTACGCTTTTTTATGATCATCGGCTCGTTGCCGGTATTCTTATGTTTAGCAGTCGACTGTCCGTTACAGGCCAGGGCCAGAGAAGACAGTGCTGTGAGGAGCAGGGCAGATTTTACCATAATTAATATATGCTATGCAGTTTTGAGATTCTTTTTCAAACCGGCCTGTATCATCAGGGCGATCAGGATTACCAACAGGGATCCTATTACATTAAACCACAAAAAGCCTACAACGTTTAATTTATAAATAATAAAGATAAGGACTTCCGAAATAACCGCCGCCAGGAATACCGCTCTTCCTGAGACAGATTTGAGGAAGAAGGCAACCAGGAATATACCCAGTATCACGCCATAGAACAGGCTGCCCAGTTCATTTACCGCCTCGATCAAAGAACCCATACGGGTTGCAAACATGGCTACCAGGATACTGAATATACCCCAGAGTAAGGTGTATAGCCTTGCCCAGCGCAGCTCCTGCTTGTCGGTCATTTTCTTATGAGATAATAATAGATGAACATCTAACAGCGTACTGGAGGACAGCGCATGCAGGGCAGCTGATATGGAGCCCCAACTAGCCAGGAATACTACGGCGAACAACAGTCCTATCATCCCTACCGGCAGATAGTTGCGTACAAAGTGGAGGAAGATATAATTGGTATCATTAGCCTCCGCCGCAACCTGGTTTTTATCCACCATATCCCGGAAACGGGCACGGCTTTGTTCAATCTCTTTCTGCGTTTGTTGCAACAAATTCAGGTTATGACTTATGGCATTAGGATTAGGGGTATTGCGCAAAGCCACTGCAGTAGTGGCCCGCAGGGCTTGCTGCTCAGTAAGCATATTATACTGTATCGCCAGATCGGCATAGTCTGCCGGTGCTGCTTTCTGGGTAAGGGCTACAGCCTTCTCATTAAATGAGATGGGTGCTTTCTGTATCGAATAAAATGCAAACAATAAAGCGCCCAACAGCAAGATGAGGAATTGCATCGGGATCTTTACCATCCCGTTCATCAGCAAACCCAGCCGGCTGTCCCGCATATCCTTAGCAGATATATAACGCCCCACCTGGCTCTGATCGGTTCCGAAATAAGACAAGGCCAGGAAAAAGCCTCCGATAAT
Source organism: Edaphocola aurantiacus (assembly GCF_019797745.1). Lineage (GTDB taxonomy): Bacteria > Bacteroidota > Bacteroidia > Chitinophagales > Chitinophagaceae > Edaphocola > Edaphocola aurantiacus. The sequence goes on from NZ_VOSI01000001.1 coordinate 294,652, forward strand.
TCCGCTCCAGATATTGTATTTATCTTTTATAGAAAAGTCGGTCGTGATGACATTAAGTTTGCCAGCCTTTCCTGCAAGATATAAGGCATCACCAAACCCAACGCCTTTGGGCATAGCCTGTACCAGCAGGTAGCCTGCAAAGGCCATAGAACTGATGATGATGATGAATTGTATTTTCTGTGTCTGCGCAATAGCCTTGGCCCCGCCGGTATAGGTATAGATGATCAACAATCCGCCTACCAGTACATTGGTCAGGTAGATATTCATATCTAATATGGAGGATAGGATAATGGAGGGTGCGTATACACTGATGCCGGTTGATACGCCCCGGGAAAACAGGAATAACATACCGGTAAGCAAACGTGTATTGCGACCGAAGCGTTGCTCCAGATATTCGTAAGCGGTATTCACATTCAGCCTTCGGAATATAGGAACAAAAACGGCCGAGATTACGATCATGGCCAGCGGCAGACCGAAGTAGTACTGCACAAAACGCATACCATCGGTATAGGCCTGTCCCGGACCGGAGAGAAAGGTAATAGCACTGGCTTGTGTGGCCATAATACCCAGCAGTACAGTGTACCAGGGCATTTGCCTTCCGGCCATGATATAAGATTCGCGGCCTGCTCCCCTACTCTGGTACAGTCCATATATAATAATGGCCATAAGGCTGCCGATCATAATGATCCAGTCTATATAACTCATTTGTACATTCGGGTAAAAAGGGTGAACAATAAGATCAGTATGGCCAGCCACAGGATAAGGGCCAGGTACCAGCTGCGCCAGTAACGACGCTCTTTCATCTGTCCGGGATCTATTGTTTTCATGTATCGGATATCGTTCCTGCAAACCTAATCCTTTTATGCTAGGCTGCAAAAGGCTTCATGCAAAATTATTGTTGGTTTACCCTGAATTAATTACTTTTGTGCGATCAATTTCGAGAAAGTACATTATTTAATATACCAAAAACAATTTTATTACTATGGCATACGATGTAATCGTAGTAGGTAGCGGTCCTGGGGGTTATGTAGCCGCCATTCGTGCTGCACAATTAGGTTTTAAAACAGCAATCGTTGAACGTGAGAACCTGGGTGGTATCTGCTTAAACTGGGGTTGTATCCCTACTAAAGCGTTACTGAAATCAGCACAGGTGTTTGAATACATCAGCCACGCACAAGACTACGGTGTGTCTGTAGAAGGTGCTAAGCATGACTTCGAAGCCATCATTAAACGTAGCCGTGGTGTTGCAGATAAGATGAGCAAGGGTATTCAGTTCCTGATGAAAAAGAATAAAATTGAGGTTATCAATGGTTTTGGTAAACTGAATGCAAATAAAGAACTGGAAGTTACTGCTGCTGATGGTAGCGTAACCAAACATACTGCAAAACATATCGTACTGGCTACAGGTGCACGCAGCCGCGAGTTACCTGCCCTGCCTATCGATGGTAAAAAAATCATTGGTTACAGAGAGGCCTTAACACTGCCTACACAACCTAAATCTATGATCGTTGTAGGTTCTGGTGCCATCGGAGTAGAGTTTGCTTACTTCTATAGTGCTTTAGGTACTAAAGTAACGATCGTTGAATTCATGGACAGAATCGTACCTGTTGAAGATGCGGATATCTCTAAAGAACTGGAGAAATCTTTCAAGAAAAAAGGTATCGAAGTTATGACTTCATCTTCTGTAGAGAAAGCTGATATCAGCGGCGAAGGCGTAAAAGCTACTGTGAAAACAGCTACCGGAGAGATCACCCTGGAAGCAGAGATTTTATTATCTGCTGCAGGTGTAAGCACTAACATCGAGAACATCGGTCTGGAAAGCCTGAACATTGCTACTGATAAAGGTCGCGTAACTGTTGACCCTTACTACAAAACAAATGTAGACGGTATCTATGCTATCGGTGACATCGTTCCTGGTCAGGCTCTGGCACACGTTGCGATGAAAGAAGCGGTAATCTGTATCGAAACTATCGCACATAAAGAAGGTAAGTTTGCACACGTACCTGCGGTATTAGACTACGGTAATGTACCAGGTTGTACTTACTGCAGCCCTGAGATCGCTTCTGTAGGTATGACGGAGAAGGCAGCTAAAGAAGCTGGTTACGAAGTTAAAGTGGGTAAATTCCCATTCTCTGCTTCCGGTAAAGCTAGCGCTGCCGGTGCAACAGAAGGTTTCGTAAAAGTAGTTATTGATGCTAAATACGGTGAGTGGTTAGGTTGTCATATGATCGGTGCTAATGTAACTGAGATCATTGCGGAAACGGTAACTGCACGCAAACTGGAGACTACCTACCATGAGCAATTAGACACTATCTTCCCTCACCCTACGATGAGCGAAGCAGTGAAAGATGCTATCGAAGTAGCTTTAGGCGAAGCAATTCACCTGTAGTAAAAATTTTACACAAATATTATAAAAGGGGCGATGTTACATACATCGCCCCTTTTTGCTGTAATATATATCCACAAAGGCTATTGCCTATATATAGTGTTTATATCACATATAATATATAAGTTAAAGATATATAATTATTTCACAAAATAATACTAATTTTGAAGTATGAAACATTAGTTCTACACAACTTAAAGTAATGAATGTATGAAGGCACATTTACAAACACATCTCAAAAAACCAAACAGTAAGCTATCACGGCGCATAAGACAATTCGCCTTGGTAGGTCTGTTAGGTCTATTCCAACATCAGGCCCTGGCACAGGTAAGTGTAAGCGCTACCGTTGGTACAGCAACAGGAACGTATACTACCGTTAACGATGCCTTTACGGCAATTAATGCAGGAACCCACAAAGGGGTAATCAACATTACTGTTACCGGCAACACTACAGAACCGGCTACCCCGGTACCCCTGTTAAAAAGCGATGGTACAACATCGTCTTATACCTCCATTACCATAAAGCCAAGCGGTAATGCAATCATTAACTCCAATGCAGCTCCTGTAACCAACAGGGGTATTATTGAACTGGCGGGTGCGGATAATGTAACCATCGATGGTGACGATCCGTTAACTGCAGGTACACAGAACCTGAGCATCGTTTCTGTAACCTCTGCTACCGCAGGTATTGCATGTATTCGTCTGTCGTCCAACTCTACTACAGGTACAGATGGCGCAGATAACAATACCATTAAGAACTGTATTATTACCGGTTCACGTAACAGTGCGACCAGTACTGTTGTAAACTATGGTATTCAGTTCTCTAACGGTGTTTCCACCAGTTCTGCTTCCACAGGGGCTTATGCAAGTACCAATACATTGATTCAGAATAATACCATTACCCGTTGTTATTATGGTATCAATGCTATTGGTGGATCTTCTACATATCTCCTTACTGGTTTACAAGTCCTGAATAATACTATCGGTAGTGCAACAGCTAGTGATTATGTTGCGTTTAAGGGCATTGCCTTATCCAATACTGCAACAACAGCTGGCAGCAGCTCTGCAATCATCAGAGGCAATGATGTAAGAACCGGTCACACTGCAGGAAACGCTAGTATGTCGGCAATAGAAGTTGGTGCAAGTAATGCCGGGATACAAATCCTGTCTAATAATATACATGACTGTATTAACCCTACTTCAGGAGTTTGGGGCATGTATGGTATTGGTATTATATCTTCGACGAGCAATGCTAATATCATGATTGCAAACAACTTTATCCGTGACATCGCTGGTTATACCGTAGGTTCTACCGGTAACCAATATGGCGGATGGGGTATATATGTAAGCGGGGATGCTACCAATATCAACATTATACACAATACTATTGCACAACAAGTTTCTACTGTTATCGGCGGATGTATCTTCCTGAACAGCAGTGGTGCTACAGTTGCTAAAATGCTTAATAATATTTTAGTGAATAATGTTGCCAGCCAGTATTCTGTGTGTATTTACAATACGGCAACAGCTAATATTTCTGCCGGTACTGTAAATAATAATAACTATTACATCAATACGACTTCCGGTAACCTTGGTTATTATGGAGCTACTATACCAAACCTTGTTGCCTGGCAAACGGCTACATCCAAAGATGCTCTGGCTAAAAATGAACTGCCTCCATTTGTATCTGCAACAGATTTGCACCTCACTGCAGGAGCAAATACTTTCCTGGAGTCAGGTGGAGCTACTGTGGCGACAACTGGTATCAGTAACGATATCGACGGACAAACAAGACCTGGTGCATCAACTTACGGATACGGTACTGCACCGGATATCGGCGCAGATGAATTTGATGGAAAGGCTGCCTGTGCAACTCTGATAGCCACAACAACAACAGCCACTCCGAACAGTAACCTGTGTATGGGAGCAACGGTTACATTTGCATTATCTGCTGCACAAAATGGCCCTGGTATTGTATATAACTGGCAATCTTCCAACAATGGTACTACTTACAGCAATATTTCCGGGGCTACCTCCAATACTTTAACTACTGCTGCGGTTGCGAATTATTACCGTTGTAAAATATCTTGTGCTTCCGGCACGGACAGCTTGTTCTCGACACCGGTTCAGCTTAATTTCATCAACAATATATTATCTGCTACCGGAGCTACACGTTGTGGTGCCGGTACAGTAAACCTTACTGCTACAGCAAACAGCGGGGGAACCATCAGATGGTATACTGCCCCAACGGGTGGCGCATCGATTGGTACAGGATCTCCATTTACGACTCCTTCTATTGCTGCTACAACCAATTTCTACGCCAGTTCAGAAGTGACCTCTGCAGGTACTTCTATTGTGGGTAGCGGTGCTACAACAAGTACCACTTATCCGAACCCTTTTTACAGTAACTGGTCTAATACCCATAACCAATACCTGATCACTGCTGCAGAATTGCAGGCTGCCGGTCTGACTGCCGGTAATATTACCAGCCTTGGCATCAAAATTATCAGTGGCACAACCGCTCTGCAGGAAGTTTCTGTAAAGATGGCGCATACTACTGCGACAAATATGTCTGCATTTGTTGCTCCTACCTTTACAAACGTGTATACTGCGACCACATTAACACCGGTAGTAGGTATCAACACGTTAACGTTCACCACACCGTTTAACTGGGATGGAACGTCTAATGTGGTAATCGAATTCTGTCATGGAAACAGTGGTAGTACTGCTACCATCTCCAGCAGTGCAGAAGCTGATAATACTACTTATGTATCTACAATTCACGTAAACAAGTCTGCTGCTACAGCTGGTAATGCAGCCTGCGCAGATCTGACAACAGGTCTGACTACTTACAGCGTAAGACCTCGTTTCTATTTTGGTGGCCAGGTTGTATGTGCGTCTCCACGCGCTGCCGTTACCGCAACTGTAAATACAGCACCTGTATTTGATGTAACCAATGACAAAACTGTATGTAATAACGCTATTACTACTTTAACGTTAACTTCATCTCAGGCCAGCTATAATAATGTAACCTGGAGCCCGGTAACCAATCTGTTTACAGATGCTGCAGCTACAGTAGCCTATACTGCCGGTACACATGCTTATACTGTATACCAAAAATCAGCTACTGCTGGTTTAGTTACTTATATAGCTACTGCAAATAACACCTCAACATTATGTGGTGCGGTAGATACTGCAAAAATTCAAACATTACCAGCAGCAGCTACAGCCATTGCAGCAACTGGTGTTTTATGTAATTCCGGCAGCAGCGTTATTGCACTGAGCCCGGCTATTACGCAAACTGGTGTACTGTACCAATGGCAGAATTCTGCAGATAACAGTACATTCGCCAATATTGCTACAAATGGTACCGGTGCAACCTATACAACACCGAGCATCACCGCTACTCAATATTATCGTGCAGTAATCAAAAACAGCGATAACACAACATGTTTCAATTCTGTATCTGATACAGTTCTGGTTAATAATCCACAAATACTGACGACCTCTCCTGCTACCCGTTGCGGTGTAGGTCCGGTAACTCTTAGTGCTACAACTAATGCGAATGCGAGTGCAGCATGGTATGCGGCAGCTACCGGTGGTGCTGCTTTAGCAACAGGTAACTCCTTTACCACTCCGTCCCTTGCTGCAACTACCAATTACTGGGTATCTGCAAGAGCATCAGGATCAACAGCTGGAAGTGCACAGGTTGGTACAGGCACAGACCTGACTACTGCTACAGAAGAGCTGACTGCTTTCTGTAACCGCAGGGTGAACTACAGAATGCAGATGATCTTTACCGCTGCAGAACTGAATGCCTTAGGCATCACCGGAGGTAATATCACTGGTATCGGATTTAACATCACCACTTTAGGCGATGCTGCTTCCAATGCAAACTATACCATCAAAATGGGTACCACTACCCAGAGTACCTTCTCGACCTACATCACTACTGGCCTGAATACTGTATATGGTCCGTTAAACTACACCCATGCTGTAGGTAATAATAACATCACTTTCGCTACTCCATTTGTATGGGATGGTGCTTCTAATGTAGTTGTAGAGGTTACGCATGACGGTATTGATAATATCAACAATGCACAGACGTATTATACGACTACATCCAGCGCAATGCTTGGTTATTCATATAACAGCAGCACAACAGCTACGACCAGCACTAAGCGTCTGAACACAACTTTCTTCTATCAGAATCTGTGTGAAAGCCCGAGACAACAAGTTACCGCTACGGTTACTCCTGCTCCGGCATTCGACATTACCAATGACAAAACAGCTTGTAATAACGGTATTACTACCCTTACCGTTAACTCTCCGGCTGCTAACTTTAATAATGTAACCTGGACACCGATTGCAAACCTGTATACCAATGCAGCAGCGACTACTCCTTATACTGCAGGTACCAATGCCAGCACTGTATACTATAAGAGCAACACTGCCGGTATCACTACGATTACTGCTAATGCATTAAATACAACTTCACAGTGTGCCAATCTGGATACCATTAAGATCCAAACCTTGCCTGCAAGTGTGACTGCTGTTGCAGCACCTGATTTAATTTGTCAGTCTGGTACATCAACAGTTACCATTTCTCCTGCAATTACGCAGACTGGTATGGGCTATCAGTGGCAGAACTCTACAGACAATGTAACCTTTACAGATATTACAACAGGTGGTACCGGCGCAAGCTATACAACACCGACCATCACCACTACCAGTTACTATAGAGTAACTGTAAAAAACAGTGATGGTGGAGTATGTTTCAATTCTGTAAAAGATACTGTTATTGTAAACAATCCTCAGATCTTAACAACTGCCCCAGCAACCCGTTGTGGTCCTGGTACCTTAACACTGGGTGCAACAGCTAATGCTAATGGTCAGATCAAATGGTATAGTGCAGCTACCGGCGGAACAGCATTAGCTACCGGCACAAGCTTTACTACTCCATCTCTGGCAGCTACAACTAACTATTTCGTAGCTTCAGAAATGGCTGGCCCTGGCCCTGCTACTGTAGGTGCCGGTGCTACTACAAGTACTACTTATCCGAATCCGTTCTACAGTCTTTGGTCCAACACCCATAACCAATACCTGATCCCAGCTACGGAATTACAGGCTGCGGGTCTGTTACCTGGTAATATTACCAGCCTAGCGATCAAGATCAATAGCGGAACACTGGCTATGCAGGATTTCTCTATTAAAATGGCTCATACTTCTGCAACAAATATGTCTGCTTTTGTAGCGCCAACATTTACGACTGTATATACTGCAACAACGCAAACACCTGTTGTTGGGGTAAATACAATGAACTTTACCACTCCGTTCAACTGGGATGGTACTTCCAATGTAGTTATCGAGATTTGTCACGGTAACAGCGGAAGCAGTGCTACGATGAGCAGCAGTGCTGATGTGGATAATACAGCTTATGTATCTACCATCCACGTACACAAAAGCACTTCATCTGCCGGTGCGGCAACTTGTACAGATTTAACCACTAACCTGACGACTTATTCAATCAGACCTAAATTTACCTTCAGCGGACAAACCATTTCCTGCGTATCTACTCGTACCCAGGTAACTGCTACGGTAAATCCAAAACCAACTGCTGGTCTGAGTCCTACCGGAACAATCAATATTTGTGATGGTGCAACCCAGACATTAACAGCTACCGGAAGTGGTAACTACAGCTGGCTGAAAAACAATGCACTGGTACCGGGCCAAACAGGCAATACACTTGCCGTAAATCAAACAGGTGGCTATAAAGTTGTGGTAACAAATACTTCTGGCTGTAGCGATACATCTGTTGCGGCTAACGTGACTGTAAATGCTAAACCAGTAGTAAATCTGGGTAATGATACTGCGGTATGTGCTAACGTACCATTGACTTTAAATGCTGGTAACCCTGGCGCTGCTTACCTCTGGAACGACAACAGTACCAACAGTACTTTAGTTGCAGCTGCAGCTGGTCAGTACCGTGTTAAAGTAACCAACAGCTTCAACTGTTCTACTTCTGATACAATCAATATCGCACACAAAGTTGTACCTGTGGTAAACCTGGGTAATGATACTATGATCTGTCATGTACAACCATTGATCCTGAATGCTGCTAACCCTGGTGCCGCTTATCTGTGGAACACCGGAGCAACCAGCCAGACAATCAGTGTAAACCAGGCAGGTAACTATTCTGTGAGTGTAACCAATACCAGCAACTGTACCGGTACCGATGCTATCGCCATTACAGTTATGCCACAACCTGTAAATGATGGGTTCAACTTCGAACCATTGTTTAATGAGGCTATGGGTAAAGTGCGTTTTGAACCGATCAACCCGGCAGCGAATTATACCTATGCCTGGAACTTCGGTGATGGTGCAACCAGCGCTCTGGACAGCCCGGTACATACTTACGCTGCGGCAGGAGATTACCTGGTGACTATGGATGTATCTAACGGCTGTACTGATACTTCAGTAACCCTGTTGATCAGAGTAGACTTTACAGTAGGTACTGCAACCGTAGTGAAAAATAATATCGACATGAGACTGTACCCTAACCCGGCGCAGGATCAATTGAAACTGGAACTGGTTGGCGACAACATCTACTTCCGCAACATTAGTGTACACAATGTAGTGGGTCAGAAAGTAATCGATCTGAAAACGCAGAAAACAGTTACAGAAAAAATAAACCTCAGTCAGCTGCCGGCGGGTATGTATATCCTGAAAGCAGAAACTGATAAAGGTATGGTAATGCGCAAATTTGAAGTGATCAAATAAGACGCTGTTATCTCCTCTGAATGCACGATGCCCTCCATATGGAGGGCATCGTTTTTTGTATTCCTATGCATCATAAAAAAGGTAATGGCAGGAAGCGTTCTTCCTGCCATTACCTTTTTTTATATAAACTGACTATCTGCATGTAGTCAACTATCTTATTCGTCCTTTTGTCCGGCAACAAAAGGACCAAAAATGCCTGTTTTCATCAAGGCGATTGCTAGGCACCACCATTTTGTACCGTTGCGTGCATTGATCGTTTGAGCTTAACGTGTAACGCGTTAGGAGCTCAACGATCGCAGCTCCACTCCAAAATGGCTATCGCTGTGATAAAAACAAGTAAGCGATCCGTACTGTACAGATCGCTCGAAAGGCCTTATAAATCCGGCGTTCATAAAATCATTGGCTCGGTCGATCAAGTCGTAAACCACTGTCTGAACGCAGTGAGTCTGGTTTGCGACCGGCTGACACCTTGATTTTTAGCCAGGGATTTATACAGCCTTGATTTTTGGGCGGTGCCTTTTGCATCAAGGCAAAAGGTAGCCATAAAAAGTAATTCGAGGGAAAAGGTAAATCTTTGTTTCCTGTAAGCGGGTAATCAGTTTATATAAAGTTGTCGAACTACTTCTGGTCAGAATAGACATTAGCCAGCGTTTCTTCGACCCACTTCATAGCCAGTTTCAGCTGCTCTTCCTGGGTCATATCACTGTTATCCAGTACACGGGCATCTTCTGCCTGGCGCAAAGGACTTTCTTCACGGTTGCTGTCTATATAATCACGCATCTGCAGGTTATGCATAACATCTTCCAGATTGATGTGCTGTCCCTGCCCTTCCATCTCCATAAAGCGTCTCTTAACCCTTACGGCAATATCGGCAGTCATAAAGATTTTTAACTCTGCATGCGGGAATACTACGGTACCGATATCACGGCCATCCATTACGATTCCTTTCTTCTTACCCATCTGCTGCTGCTGCTTTACGGCAAATACCCGCACCGCTTTTATGGCAGCCACTTCGCTTACTTTCTGAGCAATAGTCATCTCACGGATATATTGTTCTACATGCTCATCATTCAGCACAATATCAGACTTCTCCGTAAGTGGATTGAACTCAAAATGCAGGTGAATATTTTCCAGAGCAGTGGCCACGCTGGTCTCATTATCGAGATGCACATTATTCCGGATAAAATATAGCGTAATTGCCCTGTACATGGCACCGGTATCAATGAAATTATAATTCAATTTCTTCGCCAAAGCCTTTGCCATAGTACTTTTCCCGCAGGAAGAAAAGCCATCGATCGCTATAATAATTTTCTTACTCATTTCTTTTAGGAATACTTTACAAAGATAGCAAGTAATAATGTATTACTTTTGAAAACCTAAAAAAATGCTGTTGTATGCGATTAAGCCTGGGCTTCAGCCCCTGTCCCAACGATACGTTTATATTTGATGATATGGTCAATAAAGACCATCCCGGATCTGATCTGCAATTTGATTTTGAGATGGAGGATGTCGAGACCCTGAATCAATGGGCGCTGGAAGGTAAATTAGATATTACCAAGATCAGTTACAGTGCATTCCTGCACCTGACCGATACATACCAGTTGCTGGATAGTGGTTCTGCACTGGGCAGAGGTGTTGGCCCCTTACTGATTACTACTAAAGAAAAATACGCATCTATTACCGATGTGCAGGCATTTATGCAGCAGGCAAAAATTGCCATTCCCGGTAAGTATACTACAGCCAATCTCTTACTGAGCCTGGCCTTTCCCGAAGCAAAGAACAAAACAGAAGTACTCTTCAGCAATATCGAAGCTGAAGTGCTGAACGGCACTTATGATGCAGGCCTCATTATTCATGAAAGTCGCTTTACCTATGCCGACCGCGGACTGGAGAAGCTGATGGATTGCGGCGAATGGTGGGAGCAGACAACAGGCGCTGCTATCCCTCTGGGCGGGATCATCATAAAAAAAGATCTGCCGGAAACCGTTAAGCAAGAAGTACAGCAAATGATTTCAGACAGCGTGGCCAAAAGCTGGGAGCGCTATCCCGAACTCTCTGCGTTTGTACAGGACAATGCACAGGAGATGGAAGAAGAGGTTATGCGCAAACATATCAACCTGTACGTAAACCAGTACACCACCTCTTTAGACACCGAAGGTGCTGCTGCAATAGAAACATTATTCAAAAGAGCATTTGAGGCCGGTATTATTCCCAGCCTGCCGCAACAATACATGATTTAAAACAATAAGCATCCGCTATGAGCGGATGCTTATTGTTTAGGCATATCTAACCAGAAATTACTTCGCGTTCTTCGTCACGATCTTAATCACTCCGTTACGGGCTTTGTCTCCGTATTGCTCCACAGATGCCGCATCTTTCAATACCTGAACAGATACGATTGTTGTAGGATCAATATCAGACAATGCTGCATTTTCTTTGATGACATCATCAATAATGATCAACGCCTTTACTTCCTTTTGCTGGTCATTGGTTACGGTAACCTGCACTTCTTTTCCGGATGTTCCCGGCATTACGGTGATCTGCTGTGCAGTTACCTTTGCCCCACCCTGCTCCATAGCTACATCTGACGCTTTGATCGCAATGTTTACCGTTTCCGGCTGGGCATGCTTCTGTGCGGCACCAGTTTCTAAAAGCATATGCTTGGTCACCTGTACTTTACCATCTGTACCGGCTTTTACGGTAACCGTATTTTCCGGTTTTATAATTTTACCGGAATGATCGGCTTGTTGTTCCGGTGCTGCTTGCTGCGTTTGTTTAATCACAATTTTCTGCTGTTGGGCAAAGCCTGCAGAACTGATCAGGGCTGTAGCCCCAAGCAAGGGCAAAGCCAGCAGATAAGAAAGTTTAAAACCGGATTGGGTTTGATTTTTATTCATCATATTGAGTCTGTTTTTCAGATTAGTAAAAAGAAAGGCATTGGTTAAATGTATATACCGGTTATGGGTAGCGGTATGTAACAGGCTATACTGGTATTGTGTTCTGTCCATTACGGTTGTAATCATTACCTCGTCTGTAAGGTACTCCAGGTTTTGTGTTACCGCTTGTCTCAATAATGGCATCCAGGGGTTATACCAGAAAATGATCTGCACCAGCTCTGTCAGCAGCATATCGATGGAATGCCCGCAACGGATATGTACCTGCTCATGCAGCAATACCGCGTCCAGCTGTTCTGTATTTAAAGTAGACGGATTGAGGTAGATATTGCCCATAAATGCAAATGGGGCAACAGGCAGCGACACCTCGCGGAATACAATACCCCTATGGCTGGTGGCTGTACTCAAAGCATGTATCCGGTAGATACCATACAGCCGGATCAGTAATCGAACGCAGCCCCAGGCCATACCTGTAAAAAGAAGTACAGACAAGCCTGCAGCAATCAAACTCAGGCTACTAAGGGGTTGTGTAGCAAATGCATCCGGTATAAGGGGTGTGCTATCTTGGTCTGTTACATATAGCACAATCGCCGGTCTTTCAAAAAAGGGCAGGCGCAAAAATGGTATGCTCACAGATAAGCACAGACCGATAAACAAGAGCCAGCGGTTAAACCGGTAAAAAGTATAGCGGCCGTATACGGTATGGTAAAGGATGACCAGTAATACCAGGCAGGTATTGGCGACCATAAGAGATATGAATAAAGGCTGACTCATATTATTTCGTTTTACCCTGTTCGATCAATGCAATAATCTCTTTCAGTTCCTCGGCAGATAGTTTGTTATCCTCCACAAAAAAGTTCACCAGTGCTTTGTAAGAGTTCTGAAAATAATCCTGGACGATATTGCCCATATGTACTTTCTTGTATTCCGGTTCAGGGATCAGCGGTTCATACCTCCAGGCATTGGCATACTTCACTGCCTGCACATACCCTTTACGCTCAAGGTTTTTAACGGTAGAGGCCAGGGTTGTATAAGGAATCTCATTTTGCGACATTGCCTGCTGAATGTCTTTTATAAAACCTCCATTCAATTTCCAGATGGCCAGCATGGCCTCCTCTTCTGGTATCGTCAGCTTTTCCATGTCTACATATTTTTCGTAAATCTACGAATATTTCGTAATTAAACAAAAATATGCACAAATAAAAAAGCAGCCATCTTTCGGTGGCTGCTTTTTTCACTTATAATAGTTTAGCACTCTGGCAGGGCAAGGCTGATATTCGTAGCCAGGCCGCCATCGGCAGTTTCTTTATATTTAGTATTCATATCTAGTGCGGTTTCCCACATGGTTTTCACCACCGCATCAAGAGAGACTCTTGCATTGTCCGGATTGCTCTGGAGGGCCAGTTGAGACGCTGTAATCGCCTTAATTGCCCCCATGGTATTGCGTTCGATACAAGGCACCTGCACCAGGCCACCTACAGGATCGCAGGTCAGTCCCAGGTGATGTTCCATTGCAATCTCCGCTGCCATCATACACTGTCGTGGACTACCACCCAGCATTTCGGTCAATGCCGCTGCGGCCATCGCAGAAGACACTCCGATCTCAGCCTGGCAGCCGCCCATTGCGGCAGAAATGGTCGCTCCTTTCTTGAAGATAGAGCCGATCTCACTGGCGCAAAGCAGGAAATGGTAAATTTTATCAGCATCATTGCCTCCACAAAATGCAATATAATACATCAGCACTGCGGGTATAACACCGGCAGCACCATTAGTCGGAGCGGTTACCACACGGCTGAACGAAGCATTCTCTTCATTTACCGCCAGGGCAAAACAGCTTACCCAATCCAGGATATACTGGAAGGAAGCCGGCTTCGCCTGAATCGCCTGCAACCATTCTTCATAATTATTATAAGTACTGCCCTGTAACAAGCGGGCATTCAGCTTAGCCGCTCTTCTGCTTACATTCAGCCCTCCGGGCAGTTTACCATCAATATGGCAACCACGGTATATACAGGACTTCATTGTTTCCCATATCTTCAGTACACCATCACGGGTCTCCCGTTCAGGTCTCCAGGCCAGTTCGTTCTCATGTACAATCTCGGAAATACTCAAACCGGTCTTAATACACCAGTGCAGCAGGTCCTGCGATTTTTCAATGATAAACGGCAACTCCACTTCAGAAGCCAGATTGCTATTTACACCTTCCTGCACTACGAAGCCGCCACCGATAGAATAATAGGTCTCGGCAACCTGCGTACCGTCATTCAGGGTACATAAAAAAGTAAGGGCATTAGGATGGAAAGGCAGGCTCTCATTCATCAGGAAGACAACATGCTCCTTAGGCTGGAAAGGAACTTCCTGTACACCACCCAGATTCATGATACCACGATCAGCAATCTGATCAATGGTAGGATAGATCTGGTTTACATCGAAGGTTACCGGATCGGCACCACATAAACCAAGTATTACAGCGACATCTGTTCCATGCCCCACCCCAGTTTTAGCAAGTGAACCATATAACATTACACTTACGGCACTTACTGACGAAAGCCCATAACGCTGCTGAAGAGTATCCAGAAATTGTAATGCGGCTCTCCAGGGTCCAAGGGTATGTGACGAACTCGGCCCTACGCCGATCTTAAACATGTCAAAAACAGATATATTCTCTCTAGTACTCAAGCAGATAATTTTAGCGATCCAAAATTAAAACAATGATCTCACAAAACAATTTTATTTATTTTATCTATGAACAGTGATCTTAATGGTCTGATATAGTTTAATTTATATAGTATATACAAGCTATACAGCACAGCGATTATATACCAAACGGTTAATGTAAAGAAGAAAATGCATTAATAAAATAATATTTTCTCATATAAATACTAAATACTACCTTTGCAGCCTGAATTTATCAAATAAATTTTTTTAATCTAAACTGTTATGGCAGATTTACGCTTACAGCGCAACTTTGGTATTGCCGCACACATTGATGCTGGTAAAACCACTACTACAGAACGTATCTTATATTACACTGGTGTAAACCACAAAATTGGTGAAGTACACGAAGGTGGTGCTACCATGGACTGGATGGCACAAGAACAAGAGCGTGGTATCACCATTACTTCAGCTGCAACTACTTGTTTCTGGAAATTCCCTACTGTACAGGGCCAACCTGTTCCTGATTCAAAACAATATAAATTCAATATCATTGATACTCCGGGTCACGTTGACTTTACTGTTGAGGTAGAGCGTTCTATGCGTGTACTGGATGGTCTGGTTGCTTTATTCTCTGCAGTTGATGGCGTTGAGCCTCAGTCTGAAACAGTATGGCGTCAGGCAAACCGTTACCGTGTACCACGTGTTGGTTTCGTAAACAAAATGGACCGTATCGGTGCTGACTTCCTGATGGTTGTACAGCAAATTAAAGATATGCTGGGTGCAAAAGCAGTTCCACTGCAATTGCCAATCGGTGCTGAAGATAACTTCAAAGGTGTGGTTGACCTGGTTACAATGAAATCTATCATCTGGGATGATAACACTCAAGGTATGACTTATACTGAAGGTGACGTTCCTGCTGATATGCAAGAAGAAGCAGAACTGTGGAGAGCTCAGCTGGTTGAAGCGGTTGCTGAATATGATGACCAACTGATGGAGAAATTCTTCGAAGATCCTAACTCAATTTCTGAGGCTGAGATCCACGAAGCGATCCGTAAAGCGACTATTGACCTGAGCATTATTCCAATGCTGTGTGGTTCTTCTTACAAAAACAAAGGTGTTCAGAAAATGCTGGATTGCGTAATCCGCTACCTGCCTTCACCAATGGATATCGAAGCGATCGAAGGTACTAACCCTGACAATCCTGAAGAAAAATTATACCGTAAACCAGATGCAAAAGAACCATTTGCTGCACTGGCGTTCAAGATCATGACCGATCCATTCGTAGGTCGTCTGGCGTTCTTCCGTGCATACTCTGGTCACCTGGATGCAGGTTCTTATGTACTGAACGTACGTTCCGGTAAAAACGAGCGTATTTCCCGTATCATGCAAATGCACGCTAACAAGCAAAACCCTATCGACTTCATCGAAGCTGGTGATATCGGAGCTGCTGTTGGTTTTAAAGATATCAAAACCGGAGATACTCTGTGTGATGAGAAACACCCTATCGTTCTGGAAAACATGTTTATTCCTGAGCCGGTAATCTCTATCGCTGTTGAGCCTAAAACTCAGGCTGACGTTGATAAAATGGGTATGGCGATCGCTAAACTGATCGAAGAAGATCCTACTTTACGCGTTAAATCTGACGAAGATACAGGTCAGACTGTATTAAGCGGCATGGGTGAGTTACACCTGGAAATCATCGTTGACCGTATGAAACGCGAGTTCAAAGTTGAAGTTAACCAAGGTGCTCCTCAGGTTGCTTATAAAGAAGCATTCACACTGCAAATCAGCCACCGTGAGGTGTTCAAAAAACAATCTGGTGGTCGTGGTAAATTCGCGGATATCCAGTTTGAAATCGGACCTGCTGAAGAAGCATTCCTGGCTGAAGGTAAAGGTACTTTCCAGTTCGTAAATGATATCTTCGGTGGATCTATCCCTAAAGAATTCATCCCTGCTATCCAGAAAGGTTTCGAATCTTGTATGGGTGCTGGTGTTCTGGCAGGTTTCCCTGTAGAGCATATGCGTGTAAGAATATTTGATGGTTCTTTCCACCAGGTCGATTCTGACTCTATGTCATTCGAATTATGTGCGAAACAAGGTTACCGTGAAGCTGGTCGTCAGGCTAAGCCAATCATCCTGGAACCAATCATGAAAGTAGAAGTTCTGACTCCAGACCAATACATGGGTGATGTTACAGGTGACTTAAACCGTCGTCGCGCTATGCTGGAAGGTATGGATAGCCGTAACAACTTACAAGTAATCAAAGCAAAAGTTCCATTGAGCGAAATGTTTGGTTATGTAACTCAATTACGTTCCCTGTCTTCTGGTCGTGCATCTTCTACAATGGAGTTCAGCCACTACGCTCAGGCTCCTAGAAACGTTGAGGAAGAAGTAATCGCAAAAGCAAAAGGACGTAAATCTGAAGATTAATATCCTTAATGTAATAATAAAAATAGCGATCCGCTTTCGGATCGCTATTTTTTTATGCACTCATTTTGAGTAGCCGGTAATTTTATTGTGCCAGTTCCAGTACAGAAGCGGCATTATGTACCAGCTCCCCATCTGTGATCACCCCCGTTCCCAAAGCAATAACCGATACATTTTTATCGTAGAACCATTCTGCATTATGCAAGGTAGCCAGCTTTACCGTACCTATGATATAGTTGCGGGCAGTGCTTTTAAACACCTGGTCAATAGCTACAAAATGTTCCTTCTCTATAGTATCCCAGGATTCAAAACTAACATATACCTGAAGGTATACCTCATTGCTCAGCTCATTCTTAATACCCAGAGCAGTCTTCTTATACTCATACTTATAATCGTAGCGCAGTGCTGCAATATCACTCAGTACAGCAGAAGAAGTCGGATAACGGCCGGCACCTTTCCCGTACAGGAATTGCTCATCGGCCAGCTTACTTCCTATGAGTACACCATTAAACTCATTGCGTACACTGAACAGTCGGTTCTCCTGGTCTACAAATGTGGGTAAGATAAATGCAGCGACTTTTCCGGCCTCAACCTGTATAGATTGTGCAATCAACTTGATATTAAAACCTTTTTCCTGCGCATACTGAATATCCCTTTCATGAATCTGGGTAATGCCACTGTAGAGGATATCTTCCGGAATCTCATTAATACCATAAGCATGTTTCAGTATAATCGTCAGCTTATTCACGGCATCTATACCTTCCACATCCAGGGTAGGATCACTCTCTGCAAAACCCAGTTCCTGTGCTTGTTTCAGAGCCGTTTCATAAGGCAGTTGCTCCTCCTTCATCTTCGTCAGGATGTAATTGGTAGAGCCATTTACAATACCCGAAACAGAAGATAAGAGGTCATTATCATAATACTCCTCAAGGTTACGAATCACAGGTACACTGCCGCAAACAGCCGCTTCGTACAGGAAGGATACACCAAACTCATCGCGAAGACCGATCAGTTCTTCATGGTGATTTGCAATCAGTTTTTTATTGGCCGATACTACAGATTTATGCTGGCGGAGCGCCTTGGTAACGATGCTATACGCCGCGTCTGCATCATCAATCAACTCTACAATTACATTAATCTCTTCATCATTCAGCAGTTCATCTGCATTGTCTGTAAATAAAGCTGCTGGCGCATTACGTCCTTTGTCGATATGCTTGATACAGATCTTTTTTATACTGGCATTTAAAGACTGCGTATCCTGCAGTACACGATATATACCCTCTCCTACTACACCGAATCCGAAAAGGCCTATGGTTAATTTTTTATTGCTCATTGTTGTATTAATATTAAAAAAAGTAAAGAAAAAGCGACCGTCAGGCATGTAAAATCCCTAAGGTAGTGTACTCACTACCCCGATAGCCGGTTAAGCTATACGGTCGCTGCTATATATAAGGAAGATTAAACGGCTTGTGCTGCAGTTGCTTTAGTACTCACCTGCGCTTTTACCAGGGCTTGCTCCAGGTCTTTGATCAGGTCTTCGGCTTCTTCAATGCCACAGCTGATGCGGATCAGGGAGTCTGCAACACCGGACTGCAAACGTTTTTCACGAGGAATAGATTTGTGCGTCATTTGCGGAGGAGAGCAGATCAGGCTTTTTACACCACCCAGGCTCTCTGCCAGTTTGAAATATTGTGTGTTAGTCACCAGCGCATTGGCAGCCTCTTCAGTATCCTCTTTCAGGGTGAAGGATATGACACCTCCGAATAAGCCGTTTTGTTGTCTGGCTGCAATTTCATGGTTTTTGTGACTGCTCAGACCCGGATAGTATACAGTAGCTACAGCATCATGCGATTCCAGGAAGGTAGCGACCTGCAGGGCTGTTTCACATTGACGGGTTACCCTCAGCGTCAGTGTTTCAATACCACGGATCAGCAGCCAACAATCATTCGGTCCTAAAATACCGCCTGATGCATTTTGAATAAATTTGATCTGATCCGCCAGTTCTGTATTGTTCACCACAACCAGTCCGGCTACCAGGTCAGAGTGCCCACCCAGGTATTTGGTGCCACTGTGAATGATGATGTCTGCTCCCAGCTGGAATGGTTGTTGTGCCACCGGAGAAGCGAAAGTATTGTCTACTACAACCAGTGCATTGAAGGATTTTGCAATTGCGGCAATGCGCTCAATATCGGAAACTTTTAAAGTAGGATTGGTAGGAGATTCCAGCCAGATCAGCTTTGTTTTTTCATTGATATACTGTAGTACATTATCTGCTTCGGTAGTATCTACATAATGCACTTTGATACCGAATTTGGCATATACATGCGTGAACAAGCGATAAGCCCCACCATAGATATCATCTACAGCAATGATCTCATCTCCGGCACTTAACAGCTTCAGTACCGCATCGATAGCAGCTAATCCGGTTGCGAATGCATAAGCATTTGTGCCTCCTTCGAGATGTGCTACGAGTTGCTCTAAAGCAGCGCGGGTAGGATTGTTAGAACGGGCATAGTCAAAGCCTTTGTGTACACCAGGCGCATCCTGCACGAATGTTGCTGTTTGGTAGATGGGTACAGAGATAGAGCCGGTTAATGGGTCTACTGGAAGAGAATGAATCAGTTGTGTTGTGTTGATACTCATTGTGATTTTATTTTTTTCAGGTTAAAAAATAAATCACTTATGCAGTGTACTCACAGAAGCGCATAAAATGAAAAAAGCGCTCCTGATAGTCAGAAGCGCTTTTCAATATCGTACGTTTATTGATTGCAAGAATTCTGAACTTATCTTTCCCGCATTGCTGCGAGCTGGAGTTGGCACCTTACTTCGCCCGAAGGCAAAAGCAGGTTGTCAAGGTGTCATCGGGCCATATCCCTCTACCTTTCTGAATAAGTAATTTTTTAAAGAACTGTTGCAAAGGTAATAGCAAAGATTTCAATCCACCAAATTTTTTTTCAGAAAAATATTTTCACATCAGGAAAGGAGATGGGTAGAAATGCCAAACAAAACACACATAACAATTAATAATCAATGTATTACAAGCAAATAAATAGAATATACATTTAGCAAAAAAATACTGCTGCAACTCCATTGATTGGCACCTGGGCGCAGTACACACACTTACTTTTCCTCAATAAGTATATCGAATTTCACCAGATTACGCTCAAAATGATGAATAGGCCCAAACAGAATGTGTATGAAAACAAGATCAGGCATTAATGGGCACAAAGGCATTTCCTTCAACTTATACACAGATAGCCTCATTAAGGGGCATTAAAAAAGCGCAAACCGTATGGTTTGCGCTTTACTATATCAATGTTAGATTGATTATTTTTTACCTTTTGCTGCTTCAGTTTCAGCTTGACGCAGTGCACGAGTCATCACAACAGAAGCTACCGGTTGACGGCCAGACATCATGATTTCTACATTACCTGCAGCGATATCTTCAACGCGTAAGTTACCGTTCAGTTCCAGGTTAGTCAGATCAACTTTAATACCTTCAGTCAGATCTTTAGGGAAAGCACGTACTTTTACTTTTTTCAGACGTAATTGCAGACGACCACCCGCTTTTACACCTTCAGGTTGACCTTCAAAGATGAAAGGCAGGTTTGCGATTACTTTCTTGTCTTCAACCAGCTCCAGGAAATCGATGTGGTTCAGACGGTCAGTTACTACATCAAACTGCAGATCTTTAACGATCGCTTTGTAGCTTTTACCATCAACTTTGATTTCAGCAATCTGGAATGCAGATGTGTAAATCAGAGAGCGGAAAGATAATACCGGAGCATAGAAGTGTACTTCTTCTTTACCACCGTAGATAACGCCTAATACATTACCTTGGCTACGCAGATCGCGAGCGGCTTTCTTGCCTGAGTCAGTTCTCAATTGTCCTTCGATAACA
Organism: Edaphocola aurantiacus; assembly: GCF_019797745.1. GTDB lineage: Bacteria > Bacteroidota > Bacteroidia > Chitinophagales > Chitinophagaceae > Edaphocola > Edaphocola aurantiacus. The sequence goes on from NZ_VOSI01000001.1 coordinate 315,698, forward strand.
ACTGTGTTCATAATTTGTTTTAACTTGTACTTTTCAGTGTTAAACGGTATTCTGGCAAACGTTTAAAGCTGAATCGTGATGAATATTAAATTTATTTTTTTGCCCCCAGGGCTTCACCAGATTTTGTTGTTAAACACGTAGTTTAGATACTTACTTAAACCAGTTTTGGTTTATGTGCAAACAAGCTTGTAATAGACTTGTTCTCAAAAGTATTTTTGATGGCTATGGCAAATAATTGCGCACTAGTCAGTACTTCAATTTTATCAGACTCTCCTTTCAGAGGCATTGTATCACATACAACCAATTTTTCCAATACAGAATTATTGATGTTTTCGTATGCTTTACCGCTTAATACAGGGTGTGTACAGAATGCACGAACACTCAAAGCACCTTTTTCCATCAGGATGGAGGCTGCTTTACACAGCGTACCTGCAGTATCACAGATATCATCGATCAGGATTACATTTTTACCTTTTACATCTCCGATTACCGTCATAGAACCAACTTCATTGGCTTTTTTACGGTATTTGTCACAGATTACCATTTCCGCACCAAAGTAGCTGGCTACTTCTCTTACACGGTTGGTACTGCCCACATCCGGAGCGGCGAAAATGAAATTGTCCAGTTTCAGGTTCTCGATATACGGGATAAAGATGGCTGAACTGTCCAGGTGATCCACCGGGATATCAAAGAAACCCTGGATCTGCGGAGCGTGTAAATCCATAGTCATTACACGGTCTGCACCTGCTTCGGTTAACAGATTAGCGATTAATTTAGAAGCGATAGATACACGCGGTCTGTCTTTACGATCCTGTCTGGCGAATCCGTAATAAGGAATTACCGCAGTGATGTAACCTGCAGAAGCACGGCGTGCAGCATCGATCATCATCAACAACTCCATTAAGTTGTCTGTAGGAGCACAGGTAGATTGTACTAAAAAAACATGATCTCCACGTACAGACTCCTTAAAAACCGGCTGAAACTCACCATCACTAAACTTCTGAATACTTACTTCACTTAGTTTCTTTCCTGCTGCTTTGGCGATAGCTTCCGCCAAATATTGGGACACGGTACCCGAAAAGATTTTTACTGATGGTTGCATTAAATCAACTTTTTAGAAAATTGAGTGCAAAGGTACATATATTTCTTAAATAAAAGCAAGAAAAATCAGGAGGGTCTGCGAAGGAACAATATGTGTATCAAATGCCCAAATAATTTCTGTTATTTTCCGGTAAAATAAATCTATTTTCAGCCTGTGATTGCGATCATCAGCGGTAAAATACTGAATGCCTGGAAAGTAAACCCCAACGTGTGGTTATTCAAACTGAAGCAGTACCTCAGCAGCTTTGGTCTGCCCCCGCTACACTGGGAGATTTTTGGTGGCAATGCCCTACTCTTAAAAGTAGCGGCACAGGATGCCCTGTGGACGGCAATTTGCATCAAAGCAATCTTCCGGCAGGTACCGGATCTGGACGTTGCCCTGTCCATCGGTCTGGGTACAGAAGAGCAAACCGGATCATCGTTGCGCAATGGCGCCGGAACAGCGTATGATTACTGCAACTGGCAGGCAGAGGAGCGTATTCCCAAACAGGCTACCTTTGCGCTGCAATCGGCCGATCCCTCCTTCGACCGCCAGTTCAATCTCCTACTGGACTTTGCACTGGTCAGTATGAACGAATGGTCGGTGCTGGAAGCTGAAATAGTTGAACTCAGCATCATCTTCCCCGAAAAAAGCCAGCAGGAAATCGCCGACTGGCTCCGCATCCGGCAATCGGCCGTGAGTCAGCGCAGGAAAAGAGCTCATTTTGACCTTTTAGTCCAGCTCAATCAATATTATAAAAACGAATTAACCACGATTACGGAAGTATATGGACCCTTATAAGCATCTGTTCGACGCTTTATTCCAAAGCAAATTTGCCATTAAGATTCAGGCACTGAAAGATCTGAAGATCATTGCAGAACGGGAACCGGAAGTCATTGTACCCTATTTCCCTCAACTCTTTACGGAAGCGAAAGAAGGTCCTGAGAAACTGAAATGGGGCGTGATGATGCTCATCAGTATGTGCGCGCATCTGGACAAAGAAGCCATCTTCGAACACCTGGGTCTTTTTGCTGCTATTGCAGACGGTCCTTCGGTAATTGCAAGAGATGCTTATGTACGTATGCTGGCGATGCTCTCTCAGGAGCAGCAATATACAGATACGACCACTGCCCTGCTGCTGGATGAGGTACTGAAAAGTCCGGTCAATCAATTGCCGAGCTATGCCGAAACCGCAACAAAACATATCCCCGCAACACACTACGCTCAACTGGCCGAGATCATCAGTATGCGCCTGCCCGATGTGGAAGATTACCCGCCTAAAGAGAAAAAGTTACAGCGTTACCTGAAACTCTTAAAGAAAGGCTAATTCAATATTACAGCAGTTTTTTGTACCTTTCCCTCAGCAAAAAAACGTATTTTTGTACACACACTAAAACAAGAAAATATATGTTATCGAAAACAATGCAAGATGCCCTGAACAGACAGGTTGCCATGGAAGCAGCATCTTCTCAAGCATATCTGGCCATGGCCAGCTGGGCCGAAATTCAACCCGGTCTGGATGGTGTTACCAACTTCTTCTATCAGCAAAGTGATGAAGAGCGTGTACACATGCTGAAACTGATTCGTTATATTAATGAACGTGGTGGATTTGCAATCGTTCCTACCCTGGAGCAGCCTAATATTACATTCCAATCCCTGCAACGTGTATTTGAAGAATTCCTGAAACATGAGATCGCTGTATCTGAAAGCATCAACGAACTGGTGGGCCTGGCCTTACAGGAAAGAGATTTTTCTACACATAACTTCCTGCAATGGTATGTAACCGAGCAACTGGAAGAAGAGGCTCTGGCACGTACCCTGAATGACAAACTGGAACTGGTGGGCGATGACAAAGGTGGTATCTACCTTTTCGACAAAGACATCCTGCTGTTCCGCAGTGCGATCAGTAAAGATAATAACGCAGCGGGCTAAGCATCGCTTCCGTAAAAAAGATCAAATCAATAAACAACAAGATGTCAGGGGTAATGCTACACTGACATCTTTTTTAGTATTTCCAACAGAGACAAAGACCGTAATGGAGCCGAATAGTATTTTTGAGAAAGCAGTAGCCTTTGTAAACCAGACCAACCAACCTATATTCCTGACCGGTAAAGCCGGAACGGGTAAGACCACCTTTTTAAGGCATATCAAGGAACACAGTCATAAACGTATGGCCGTGATCGCCCCTACAGGTGTGGCGGCTATTAATGCCGGTGGTACAACGATACACTCTTTCTTCAATCTACCCTTCGGCACTTATATCCCGACCAATAAAACGGTTTGGGGCGGTGCTTATGCCAATGTATACAACAAGAACCAACTCTTTGCAAAAGCCAAACTGACCAGTATTAAACGTGACATCATCAAGAGTCTCGATACCCTTATTATAGATGAGATCTCTATGGTACGGGCCGATACAATGGATGCTATTGATGCCCTGCTGCGCATGGTACGGTATAAGCCGGATACGCCTTTCGGCGGAGTGCAGATGATCTTTATCGGTGATATGTTTCAGTTGCCGCCTGTTGTGAAAGACGAGGAATGGGAGCAGTTGCAGGAGGTCTACAATTCGCCGTTTTTCTTCGATGCCCTGGTCATGAGGGAAGCTGAGCCGGTATATATTGAACTGAAAAAGATTTACCGCCAAAGCGATGAACTCTTTATTAAGATTCTGAACAATGTGCGCAATAATACCTGCAATGAAGAGGACCTGGAGATCCTGAATGAGCATTACGATCCTTACTTTATTCCGGATGCTCATTCGGCCTACATCACCCTGACCACGCACAATTACAAGGCAGATGAAATCAACCAGGGGGCCCTGGAGCAACTCCTCTCTGCACCTGTTGTTTTTGGCGCAAAGATCACAGGCGAATTTCCTCAGAACGCCTACCCAGTCGATGAGCAACTGGTGCTGAAAACCGGTGCCCAGATCATGTTTATCAAAAATGACAAGGGTGAAAACAGGCGCTTTTATAATGGTAAGATCGGCACCATTGAGCAGATCGATGCAGAAGCGAAGCATATAACCGTGCGCTTTCCCAATGAAGCAGATCTGCTGGTGCTGGAGGCGGAAACCTGGAAGAATATCAAATACGATTTCGACAAGGAAAACGATGAAATCAAGGAACTGGAACTGGGTACCTATACACAATACCCGATCCGGCTGGCATGGGCGGTAACCATCCATAAAAGTCAGGGGCTGACCTTTGAAAAGGCCATTATTGATGCCGGACAATCCTTCGCTCCCGGACAAGTATATGTGGCGCTCAGCCGGCTTACCCGGATCGATGGCATGGTACTGAAATCAAAAATCACTCCGGCCAGTATCAATACCGATCCCCGGATTATTGATTTTGCCCAAAACGAAAGCCCCGAAGATGCCCTGGACAACCAGTTGCGCATGAGCCAGAAAATATTTGCAGAACAGGCCATTGCACAGGCATTTGACCTGGCAGAGGCTTATGATCTCTGGCTGGATTTCACCAAGGATATGATCAGGCGTGCGATACCGGAAAAAGAAGAGGCCTCTGAATTTGCCCTAGAGATGCTGAACCTGGTTAAAGAAATGGAGCAGACCGGCAGAAGATTCGTACCCCAGATCCATCAGCTACTGAACCTGAATGATGCCAACCGTTATCAGCAATTAAATGATCGTGTACAGGCAGGTGCGACCTGGTATCTGGGCAAACTGACCATAGTACTGCAGGCCGTAAGGCAACATGCCGAAGCATACCGGGTAAAGCAGAAAACAAAAAAATACATCAGCGAGGTAAAAGCGCAGATACAGGCGCTGGAGCGCAAACAGATACAGATCGAACAGGCTGCGGCAGTGGCTATGGGGCTTTCTGTACAACTGAATATGGACACGGTAATGCAGGAAGTGCATAAAATGTTTGCCCCGGTACCGATCGATGCCGCATCTGTTACCACTGCTGATGCAGAGCCTAAACCAAAAGCAGAGAAAGGCCAGTCCAAAGCCATAAGCCTGGAACTCTTCAAAGAAGGCATGTCTATCGAAAAGATTGCCGAGACACGCAATATGAGCGTCAATACCATATTCGGGCACCTGGCCGACTGTGTTACCGATGGCACTATTGAAGCAGAACAGCTGCTAAGCAAAGACAAGCTTTCTGCTGTCCGTAAAGCCCTGGAAGACAATCCACATAAAACTTTAACAGAACTTAAAGAGATGCTGGGCGCTGATTACAGCTTTAATGATCTGAAGATCGGCAAAGCGTACGAAGCCCGTAATACGCATCAACATTGATTTCAAAAGTGCATTGTCACGGAATTGTCAGCAAAAACAAGCCTATAGAGAAAAGCTATTAAAAATGCCTCAAGACTCGCTGAAATTGAGTTAATTTTGCACAAATATTCAATTCAGGTTTAAACATGAAAAAGTCAAGTATCATTGTCTTAGTTTTGATTGCAGTTACGATTGGCGTTATTGTATCCTCATTCGGCAGTTTCAGCACTTATGAAACCTTTGCCTCTGCGGCAGAAAAGCCGGGCAACACATTTGTCGTAATGGGCACATTAGATAAAGGCCAGGCTATGGAGTATGATCCAAAGGTAGATGCCAACAAATTTGTATTCTACGCAAAAGATCAGAAAGGTAAGCCCCTGCGTGTCATCTTTAACGGCACCAAACCTCAGGACTTTGAGCGCTCAGAGCAGCTGGTCATGACCGGTTTCGTAAAAGACAACGAATTTCACTGCGAAAAAATCCAGATGAAATGTCCGTCTAAATACGAAAACGACCAGGTCGTTGTTGCCAGCAAGCCAGCCTAATTTCACTTTTTATCCCTTTAATCTTGGAACAAACATTTACAGGAGAACATTTATTGCCTGGACAGATCGGGCAGTTCTTGTTGGTATTTTCCTTTGTCGCATCTTTATTTTCTTTATTCAGTTACCTGCAGGTTACTAAATTTGAAACCTCGAAGCCGGACCTTAGTCTGAGCTGGCTGAAACTATCCCGTATGAGCTATGTGCTGCACGCCTTTGCTGTCATCGGGATTTTTATTACCCTCTTTTACATTATTCAAAACCACTTATTCGAATACCATTATGCCTGGAAGCACAGCTCTATAGGCCTTAAGGCTAAATACCTGCTGGCTTGTTTCTGGGAAGGTTCCGAAGGTAGTTTTCTGCTCTGGACCTTCTGGCATGCCGTACTCGGCTTCTTTGTACTCTGGCGCGGCAAACAGTGGGAAAGCCGTGTAATGGTCGTTGTACTGGTCGTACAGGCTATACTGTGTACCTTACAGCTGGGCATTTACTTTGGCGATACCAAGATCGGAGGCTCTGCCTTCACCCTGCTGCGCAATGAAATGCAGGATGCCCCTATCTTCCACCAGGCCAATTACATGGAGTTTATTACGGATGGTAAGGGACTGAATCCTTTACTGCAGAACTATTGGATGGTAATCCACCCTCCGGTACTGTTCCTTGGCTTTGCGCTCACTTTATTTCCATTTGCCTACGGCCTTGCTGCCTTATGGAAAGGAGAATACAAAACATGGATCAACCCAGCCTTACGCTGGACCCTGGCTACCGGTGCTATATTAGGCACAGGTATCATGATGGGTGGTGCATGGGCATATGAAAGCCTTACCTTCGGTGGCTACTGGGCATGGGATCCGGTAGAGAACGCCTCTCTGGTACCCTGGCTCATTGTGATCGCAGCATTACATACCCTGCTGATCTACAAGAGCACTGGCCGCTCTCTGAAAATAACCCTTATCTTCTTTATACTACAATATGTACTGATTTGGTATTCTACCTTCCTTACCCGTACGGGTATCTTGGGCGATACTTCTGTACACGCCTTTACCGGCGAAGGTGCTTCTATGAAATGGCACCTGCTGATCGCCATCTTTATCCTGCTGGTCTGGGGTATTGCACTGATGATCGGTCGCTGGCGCAAAATGCCGCATATCGCGGGTGAAGAAGAGACCAGCAGCCGTGAATTCTGGATGCTGATCGGTTCGATAGCATTCTTATTAAGTTCTATTCAGATTATTGCCGCTACCTCTCTCCCGGTTTGGGCGCCTTTATACAAACAGATATTCGGAACGGACATCGCTCCTCCGACTAACAGAGAAGCGTACTATAACAATATACAGGTATGGTTTGCCATCGTTATTGCCCTGCTTACCGGTGCTACTCAATTCCTGAAATTCAAGAAATCGGGTAACCTGAAAAAGTTCTGGACCGTAACCGGTATCCTGATGTTATTATCCTTGGCGATTAGCGTATGGGTGATTAACTGGCAGAAGATTGCTCATGTACAATACATGGTGTACCTGTGTGTATCTTTATACGCCCTGTTCGGCAATATTTACTACCTGTTTACTGCACAGAAAGGCAATCTGAAGAAAGCCGGTGGTTCGGTAACCCATATTGGTTTTGCGATGATGCTGCTGGGTATCTTGTTCTCTTCTTACAAGAAGGAAGTGATCTCTAAAGACATCAGCGGTAAGGTGATGAACTTCGGTAAGGAAACCTTTGAAGAAAATGCTCAGGAAAGCCGTAACAACGTTATGCTATACCGCAATACGGCATTGCCAATGGGCGATTATATGGTACGTTACCTGGGCGATAGTACGGATACTAAAAATGATCCGCCGATCACTTACTTCCGTTTACGTTTCGAAAAAACAGACCCTAAAACCGGAGCAACAACAGAGTCCTTTATGCTCTACCCGGATGCATTCATCAATGCTAAAGGTCAGGAAGGCCTGAGCTCTAACCCGGATGCACGCCATTACTGGAACAGAGATATCTTCGTATACATAACCTCTGCCCCGGATCCTAAAGGCAAAACCGATACCAGCTCTTACCATCCGCTGGAGATCAAAAAAGGAGACAGTATTTATGTAAGCAACGGATACTTTGTATTCGAAGACTTCGACCCGAATATCCGTAACAAGAATTACACCAAAACCGAAGGAGATGTACCCGTTGGCATCAACCTGCACGGCTATGATGTAAACGGCAGTGTGGGTACCATACAGCCGGTATTCTTTGTAAGAGGTAATGAGACCGGTACTGCATATGACTCTCTGAATGCACTGGGTACTTTTATTAAAGTAGATAAAATAGATCCTATCAAGGAAACCATTACCCTGGGTATCAGACAAAGAGCACAACAGGATGATTACATCGTGATGAAAGCCCTGATATTCCCGATGATATGGTTATTGTGGCTGGGTATCATTATTATGATTGTCGGCTTCTTTATCAGCCTCTGGGCTAGAAAAGGAATTAATGCCGCTTAATATATAATCGTTAACGTTTCATAAAATGGGCCGGAAGCTAAGCTTCCGGCCCATTTTATGCGTAAATTGCTGATAAATAATCATTGTATTATAATGAGCACATTTATATCAGGATTATTCAGTCTTCTGCTGTTGATGGCTCCGCCGGACAAACAGCTCCTAAATCGCTTTACAGAGCAGGCCAGTAAGGAGCATAAGTACATAGCAGTATACTTCTCTGGTTCGGACTGGTGCAGCCATTGTCACTACTTCAATAATCATGTTCTGCAAAAGGATAGTATACAGCAGTTAATAAACAACTATTATGTATACTACAATGCGGACTTTCCGCAGCGCAAAAAACTACCTCTTGAAGACAAGCAATTGAATGATGCCTGGGCCGAGGTGCTGAACCCGGAAGGAGTATTCCCCATGCTCATTATCTGCGATGAGCAATTGCAGGTAATGAGCTGCATCACCCGCGCTCATGTCATTGAAGCCGTTACGGACACATTAAAGAAATACAGCAACCGGTGATTCATATTCTTAAAATACAGAATATCAGCAGAATATTTATCAATTAATTAAGAAAGTTTAACCCTTTACTTGCAAAGTAGGGCTTCTATATTGGCACTCGTTGTCGTAGTTTTGCAGGTAACAAACATTATTTTTTATGAAAAAAATTGCATTATCCATAACTGCACTGGCATTGGTATTAGGCACAAGCGTATCTACCTATGCACAAAAAAGAGGCTTTTACAGCCAGCCTTACAAAACAAGAAACAGTGGTTCTTTCAGTAAAAGCACCGGCTTGCTTTCTATCGGCATTGGTGTACCTGATGCTTATAGCTATTACAATGTAGGCTTACCTCCGTTGTACGTAAAATACGAACACGGTGTAGCCAATGAAATCGGTATCGGTTTCTTAGGTGGCGTGGGTACCGGTTCCTACAAGTATGGTGGCGACCGTTACGGCTACGTAGAGACTACACTGGCAGCAATGGGTTACTATCACTTCAACAAACTGATTCCGGTGTCTAAACTGGACGTATATGCAGGTGTTGGTGTTGGTGTAAATATTGTAAGCGACAATTATGTTGATGCTACCGATGTAACTCCGGTGATCATAGGTAAAGCAGGTGCACGATATTACTTCAACCCTAAATTCGCTGTTTATGCGGAAGTTGGTTATGACAACCTGAGCCCGGCTAATGCGGGTATCACGTTAAGATTCTAATCCTTAAATGATAAAAAGGAAAGCGCGGAACTGAATCAGTTCCGCGCTTTCCTTTTTATTTGTTGCGTTACAAATTGCTAAAATCGGTTTTTTGTCTTTCGATAAAGTCTTTTTTCTCCAGGTATGTATCCAGTTTATCTTTAGGAATACGTAAGTGGAATTTTACTTTTTCTCCGGCATTAAAATCATCTACAAAGCTGTAGAAGTCATAGTTCCATTTGCCCAGTAACCTGCGGTCTACCTGCAGTACATTGGCCAGCACATCCATATCGATCGGTTTTTTGATTTCCACGATCGCCATTGTTTTCAATTCCTCTTCTGAGAAACGTAACAGCAATGGGTTTTTAGGTTTTGCAGGCATTGAATCTGCGGCGGCACCAGGTTTGTCAAGGCCTACATTCAACCACTTCCAGTTAAAGTTGCCAGGTAGGCTGCTTCCTACATAATTTTCCATGCGCTCCATCACCGTAGCAGTTGCAATAAAAGCCATAACGTGGTTTTGCGTTTCGGCAGGCAGGTATTTCTTAATGGCAAAGAAATCTGCTTTACCGGTCTTCTTAATTGCATCCATTACGGGTCTAGGGCCACTGTTATATGCCGCAACCACCAGTAACCAGTCCTGGAACTGATCATACAGATAGTTTACATATTTCGCAGCTGCGTTGGTCGATTTACCCCAGTCTTTACGCTCATCTACTTTCTCATTCACTACCAGACCCATAAACTGGCCGGTAGCCGGCATAAACTGCCAGGGACCTACTGCTCCTACAGGAGAGGTGGCACTGCTGTTAAAAGCAGATTCGATCACACAGAGATATTTCATCTCCAGTGGCACTTCCCTTCTGTCGAAAGTACGGTCAATGATTTTAAAGTAGCGGTTGCTTCTTTGCTTAATGGTACTGAAATGTCTTATATTATTCTGATAATAGTTCTTGACATAATTCAGTACATAATCATTATTCTTTCCAAAATAGGCGATCTCACCGGCTATAGGCACGTATTGATCTCCTTTTTCTTTACGGCTGCGCTCTGTAAGCTTATGCGGCGCATCCGCAGTTGTCGGCGTGTTTGTTTTGGTTAATGATGCGGGTGTCAGGTTGGTTGGTTGTGCTGTTTTCTCCAGGGGTTTCGGAGCAGCAGCTTTCATGGGAGATACATTTTCTGCTAGGGGTTTATTGTCTTCTTTTACCTTCTTTTGTGCAAAAGTTACACTTGGCACGTACATCATCACCGCACAAAAAATCTTTTTCCAAGGCATTTTTACTATTTTAATCGGTTAAAAAACAATTCCAGCAAGCTTATTTTTGATATAATAAACAAACCCGAATCCATACACTTCATTAGAACGAAATACATCGGCATTGTTTAATACCGATGCATTAATTCTAATACAATAATAACAATTTTTTTGTAAAAAAAATAATAAAAAATTAAAACCGGGCAAGGCTTATATTGATATAAGTCTTACCCGGTTTTACCTAAAATGTACGTACGTTATACGTTATTATTTGTTCTGATTAGCGTTAGGTGTTTCATTGATGCCGCTTTCGATCTCTTTTTTCACACCTTCTTTAGCATCGTTGAACTCTCTAATACCTCTTCCTATGCCTTTTGCCAGCTCAGGAATCTTACGGCCGCCAAATAAAATAACTACTACCAAAACGATCCACAACCATTCGCCGCCGCTTGGCATAGAAATTAATAAGGCCGGATTTAATGAAGATATTGCCATCTCGCTCGAATTTTAAAAGTATTTATAAAATAATAAAGCAAAATTAAGTGATAAATTCTGCAAATACACAAACTTTAACAAAAAATCTAACCCATTTTAGGCCTTCTGCTTCCACAAAAGACTACTGTCGCCATAACTCAGAAAACGGAAATCGTGCTCCAGTGCATAAGTATACACCTTTTCCCAATCCGGCCCGATCAGGGCAGAAACCAGCAGTAACAAAGTACTCTCCGGCTGATGAAAATTGGTTACCAGACCATCAATCATCCGGAACCGGTACCCAGGTGCGATAATGATCTGCGTCTTGGTCACCAGGCGATTACTGTTGCGCTCCTGCAGATAGTTGATGATCTGTTGCAAAGCGGCTACGGCAGTAAGATCGGTTTCGGTACTGTAAGGAATCCACTGGCTTACCGCAACCTCATCCAATGTATGCCCCTGGTGCAGCAATACGCCGATCCAGTACAGGCTTTCCAGTGTACGGCAGGAAGTTGTGCCTACAGCAATAAGCGGTTTAGCCGATTGAAGTTGTTGTAAAAGCAGTTCTATACAGCCCAGGGTTACTTCTATCCACTCTGCATGCATTTCATGCCCCTCCATCGTCTCGCTTTTTACCGGTTTAAAGGTTCCGGCGCCGACATGCAGGGTTACAAAATTTTCAACGGTTCCCTTTTGTCCCAGCCCTTCACGAATACGATCCGTAAAATGCAGGGCTGCTGTGGGTGCGGCGACACTACCCTCTTCCTTGGCAAATATGGTCTGATAGGTTTGTTCATCTTCCGGCTCTGCCTCACGGTTCAGGTAAGGCGGCAAGGGCACTTTGCCGGCCAGATGCAAAATCTCTGCAAAACTCAGCTCCGGCTGACTCCAGTATAATTTCAAGGTATAAGTTCCGGGATTCTTCTGTACCATTTCGGCAAATACCATCAGTTCCTCAGAAACCTTCAGTTCCAGCACCTGACCTTCTTTCCACTTTCCGGCGCCGCCGAGAAAACAAGTCCAGTAGACTTGCTCCCGCTCTGACATTGCAGTCTGTATATCCGGGTATCGGGCATCCGGTTCCAGGCAGAACACTTCTATCTTGCCCCCGGTTGGTTTCTGAAACAACAGGCGGGCATGTACCACTTTGGTCTGGTTAAAGACCATCATACTATCTGAAGGAATAAACTCTGGTAATTGCCCGAAACCCGTTTCGGTAATATCTCCATCCCGGTACACCAGCAGCTTAGACTGGTCTCTCTGCGCTAAGGGATATTTGGCAATTTTCTCATCCGGCAGTCCGTAACGGTATGCCACGATGTTAATATCTTTAGGGTGCATTAATTATTGATTGATAAAAAAGCAATAGACCTCTTTAGGACCGTGTACACCGGTAACCAGTGTCTTTTCAATATCTGCAGTACGGCTTGGCCCCGTATTCAGGTTGATCATAGAAGGCATATTATGTACACCATACTTATTCTGCATCAGCTTCAGGGCAATATCTACATCATCGACAATATTATGCGGATATACCACTATAATATGTACGGGAAAATAGATAGGTGCTGTGCGGCCAAAAGGTTGTTTACTGCTAAAGAGTAAACTTCCCGTACGAGCTACTGCAGCCTCACACTCTGTGATACAGGCATCGGCCTGGGTATTCCAGAGATTAAGGTCACGGACAAAATTCAATTGCTTATGTACAAGAAAGGTAAAGATATTGGCCGGGGCACATACGATCTCCTTCCATTGTTTTGCCAGTGCAAGCTCTCTTAACTGTACGCTGAAATCGTCTTCATCACTACAGTACACGAAATTTCCGCCTGATTTACTGAATTCATACGCAAAGTTCTCTTCCGGGCTGGCCTGCTCCATATGGGCATACACATTGGCCGGCGGAATATTATCTAATTCCGGGAATGGTTTACGCACACTTTCATCCTGTAGTGCAGCACGCACCCGCTTCAGGATATTTTCTTTCGCTTTTGAGGTTTTGAATACAGCCATAATCGGTGTTGAAAAGGATTATCAGTGATCAGGACCTGCAAAATTAGGGGAAATGCTGCATAAGACAGTGCATTAAAAACGGGGATGGTATTTCTGTAATGTTTGCTGTAAGAAATTACGGTCCAGGTGGGTGTATATTTCTGTTGTGGTAATGCTCTCATGCCCTAGCATTTCCTGTACGGCACGCAGATCTGCTCCGTTCTCTACCAGGTGTGTAGCAAAACTATGGCGCAAAGTATGGGGGTAGATATTTTTCTGAATACCGGCTGTGGCAGCAGCTTTTTTGATGATCAGGAAAATCATGACACGACTTAAGCCCTTTCCATGTTTGTTCAGGAACAGTATATCCTCAAATCCATTGACAATTCTGCCCTGCTTACGGATATGTTCTTTATACAGGTTAATGTACTTTACCGCCTCATCACCGATTGGCACCAGACGCTCTTTATTTCCCTTGCCAATTACGCGGATAAAGCCTGCATCAATATACAGGTTCGATATCTTCAGACCGATCAGTTCAGACACGCGCAGTCCGCAACTATACATGGTTTCGAGGATAGCACGGTTGCGCTGCCCGTCGAAGGTACTGTGATCGATATGTTCAAATAAAAGATTGATTTCCTCCAGACTCAATACATCAGGAAGCTTTCGCTGAATCTTGGGTGTCTCCAGGAAAGTAGTAGGGTCGGTACTGATCACCTGTTCTACCAACAGGAAATAAAAAAAAGATTTCAGCCCGGATACAATACGGGCCTGAGATGTAGCGGCCATGGCCACTTCATTAATAGATTCCAGGAAAGATAAAAGATGATGTAATTCTATGGCCTCAAACCTTATGTCTGGATATTTCCGATCCAGGAACTGCAATAAAAGCTGTACATCGTGTACATAAGCCTGAACGGAGTTTTGTGACAAAGACTTCTCCAGTTGCAGATAGGCTTTAAATCCGATAATGTAGTCTGCCGCCAGCATTAGTCATGCATTTTATCCATAAGGTCGGAAAGCAGCATGGCCTCCTCTTCGCTAAGGTTTCTAGACATTATAGCATGTTCCTGGTCCAGTACTTTAGGAGTGAGCATATCCAGGAATTCTTTTCCCTTTGCAGATATGGTTACCAGCGCGACGCGCTTGTCGACCTTACTCATCTCTTTTTTAATGTGTCCCTTGTCCAGCAGTTTATCTATAATACGCGTTACATTAGAGGCCTTATACAGCATACGTTGCTGTATAGAGGCTACTGTAAGCGGGGTGTTGCTACCATTGAGTATGCGTAGCACATTATACTGTGCACTGGTAATACCATGTGATTTAAACATAGGAGACATCTTCTGGTCTATCCAGATACCAGAGAAAATAACATTCAGGCAAACTTTATGGAAACTGTCCCGGATAGTCTGGGTCATCAACACTTCTTCTAACTTCATAACACTAGGCTGGCAACAATATTTTAATAAACATTAAGATATATACTAATGGCAAATGTATCACATTTTAACTTTAATAGTATAATTTTACTGTTAATGAGAAGAAAAGCTATTCCTATACTGAAGAAATACTGGCGCATACTCATTAATGCCGGCAATGGCTTTGCCAATGACCGTGCGACTAAGCTCAGTGCGGCACTGGCTTACAATACTATTTTTTCTCTGCCACCCATGCTGCTGCTGATCATTATTATCGGGGGCACATTCTACGGACAAAAGGCACTGGAAGGGCGTTTATTCTCCGAATTACAACAATACATCGGACCCAATACGGCATTCCAGATACAGGAGGTAATGTCTAAGATTAACTTTCAGAAAAACAGCGGACTGGCCACTGCCATCAGTATTGTAGTGCTGACTATTGGTGCAACCGGGATCTTTGCAGAAATACAGGATTCCCTCAATATGATCTGGGGTGTACGGGCCAAAGCCAAGAAAGGTTTTATCAAACTACTGATTACCCGTGCACTTTCCTTTACCATGATCATCGGGCTGGGATTCTTACTGCTCGTCTCTCTTGTGCTGAATGCACTACTGCTGGGTTTTGGTAAATTTATGATGAGCAAGCTTCCTTTTATACCGGTTGCCTTGCTGGACAGTGTCAATACCGGTTTTGTGTTTGTGATACTGACCTTCCTGTTTATGGTGATCTTTAAGATGCTGCCCGATGTAAAAATTCGCTGGACACAGGTGCTGCCTGGGGCCATCATTACTACCCTGCTTTTCTTCCTGGGTAAATACCTGATTGGTCTATATATCAGCAGCAGTACCATAGCGAGTTTGTACGGAGCAGCAGGTTCTGTAATTATCTTATTGCTCTGGATCTACTATTCCGCTTTAATTCTTTACTTTGGGGCCGAATTTACCCGGGCATATATGGAGGAACAGGGACTGAGGATACAGCCAACCACATATGCAGAATATAGTGACCGCCTGCTCCTCAAAGAGCACCTGGAACAACATTATAAAGATTCTTCGGGAACCAAATCATTAATCGATCAGCACAGCAGACATGAATAGTTTCAATACTATTTTCAATATACAGGTATTCGGCGCCTCGCACGGACCCTTGGTGGGGGTTACCCTTGATCATGTACCTGCAGGTATAGCCATACAGACTTCCGACTTCCTTCCTGATCTGGAGCGCAGAAAGGGAGGACAAAAAGGCGGTACACCAAGGGTTGAGGAAGATATTCCACAGATCGTGTCCGGTTATTTTAACGGGTATACGACCGGTGCCCCACTCACTATTTTATTTGAAAATAATAATACCCGATCTGAGGCGTACACCAAGCAGAGAGACGTTTACCGTCCGGGACATGCTGACTTTGTAGCACATGAGAAATTCGGCGGATTTGAAGATTACAGAGGGGGCGGCCATTTCAGTGCGCGGCTTACGACTGGTATTGTAGCCGCTGGTGTAATTGCAAAAAAAATCCTGGGCAATATTACTTTTGAAGCACTTGTTACCGAAGCTGGTGGCCTGCAGGATATTGATGCAGCACTGGAGAAAGCTATTGCGGCTAAAGACAGTATAGGCGGTATCGTATCCTGTACGATTAAGCATGTACCTGTTGGCTGGGGCGAACCCTTCTGGGATAGCATAGAGAGCCGTATGGCCCAGGCAATGTTCTCTATACCTGCTGTAAAGGGTATTGAGTTCGGTGCAGGCTTTGCTGCTGCCCGGATGATGGGCTCGGAGCATAATGATGCCTACCTGGACACAAACGGGCATACCCGCACCAATCATGCAGGGGGTATTATCGGAGGCATCTCTAATGGCAATGACCTTAGCTTCAGACTGGCTTTCAAACCGACAGCCTCTACACCAAAAGAACAACAGACTTTTAATCATGCGACTCAGCAAGTTGAACCCTTTTCTGTAAAAGGACGACATGATCTTTGTGTTGCCCTTCGTGCACCAGTGATCGTAGAAGCAATGGCAGCCCTGGTGCTGGTTGACCTGATGATGTTACATAAAGCAAGAATTTAAAAATGACTTTTCCTGAAATTGCCAAACTGGTGCGCCTGCCTAACCTGCTTATTGTATGGGGCACGCAGATGCTGACCTGGTTCTGCCTGCTGCTGCCACTATCGAGGATCACTGGCCAGCCCTTATTCCTCGATGCTGCAAATGCACTGCTGCTCAGCCTTTCCACAGTACTGATCGCTGCGGGAGGATATGTTATCAATGATTATTTCGATGTGAAGATCGATGCTATTAACCGTCCGGAGAAATCTCTGATCGGTAAGGATATAAATCCTAAAGTAGCTATACTGCTGCATAACTTTTGTAATGTAGCAGGGCTGATCATAGCTGCACTACTGGCCTACCAGTTAAAAAGTCCTGCTGCATTCGCCATTCCTTTTATCTCTACGATATTGCTCTGGTTTTACTCCACTCACTTTAAGCGGCAATATGTGATCGGTAATGTAGTCGTAGCCATACTCACTGCCATGTCTATCGCGATTTTCATTGCATATGAGCCTTTAGCACAGCGCTACTTTTCTGCTGTACTGCTAGAGACCTCCGAAGGTATTATGAAACTAAACCCGGTATGGATTTTACTGGTTTATAGTTTTTTTGCCTTTATGCTTACCTGGATCAGGGAGATCATTAAAGATATGGAGGATTTTAAGGGCGATGCGGAAGATGGTTGTGTAACCATGCCGATCAGGATAGGCTTGCAAAAAACAATCCTCTTCATCAGGATACTGACCACACTGACCCTTATCCCGGTGCTGATGGCTACTGCATACCTGTTTATGCATTCCTGGTGGATACTCGGAGCTTATGCCCTGCTGGCACTAACCTTCCCTATGATCTACCTGGGCATTAATATTGGCAAATCTCTGACTCAGAAACACTTTGCCTATTACAGTAAATACTTAAAGATTCTGATGCTTTTAGGTATCTTTACCCTCATTTTATATTACATTATTCAATAACAATTCTGCGTACATGAACCTGATTCTTGCCTCTGCCTCTCCCCGAAGAAAACAACTACTCAGCGATGCCGGTTATACTTTTGATATTGTCGTGGCACATACAGACGAGTCCTTTCCAGAAAGCTTACCTATAGATCAGGTTCCGGAATATATAGCCCGTGAAAAAGCCCTGGCCGTACAAGGTTTGTTATCAGAAAAAGCTACTGATGCCATTATTATCGCAGCAGATACAGTGGTTGTGCTGGAAGATGAAATCATAGGCAAACCTGATGATGCAGCACATGCAAAAAAGATATTGCAAAAACTGTCCGGCAAAACACACCGTGTTATTACCGGAGTATACCTGTTAAAAGGCGACGCAGCGCAGAGTTTTCATAGTATCACATCTGTAACCTTTAACCCGATTACGGATACACAGATCGATTATTATATTGAAAAGTTCAGACCATTTGACAAAGCCGGGGCCTATGCCATCCAGGAATGGATCGGTCTTATTGGGGTGTCTCATATAAACGGAGACATCTATAATGTCATCGGGCTGCCGGTCAACAAACTGGCGAGTGTGCTGAGCTCCTGGAATATTTTCGCCGTATAAATATTTGAATTGTTATTTTTGTGGCCATTGCAATTTATCATACCTGAATATCATGAATAAAAGTACCCCAGCATATATAACCGGGATAGGCATTATCAGCGCTATCGGAGACAATGTAGCCGAAAACTGTACCGCATTGACTGAAGAGCGGGCCGGCATTGCTCCGGCTACGTACCTGCAGACAATACATCCCTTTCCGGTGGGTGAAATCAGGTATTCAAATGAAGAGCTGGCGAAAATAGCGGGCGTACTCCCTACTTTTCCGCGTACAGCTTTACTGAGTATTATTGCGGCGAAAGAGGCTTTTGCACCATTCATCGGTAAAACGGAAGGCCTGAAGGCTGGAGTGATATCGGCCAATACTGTTGGCGGAATGGATCTTTCTGAAACCATGTTTGAATCGGTTGCAGAAAGAAAAGCAATGGATAAACGCAAGCTCTGGTATCATGAATGCGGCTCTATTACGGAGCTTACCGCATATGCGATCGGGTTGGAAGATGCCTGGTCTACTTCTATAAGCACCGCCTGTTCTTCTTCTGCCAATACAATTATGCTGGGAGCACAACTGATTGAGCAAGGCAAACTGGATATTGTCATTGCCGGTGGTGCCGACAGTCTTTCTAAATTTACCCTTAACGGCTTCAATTCACTGATGATACTGGACAAGGAACTGTGCCGTCCGTTTGACGAAAACCGCCAGGGACTTAATTTAGGAGAAGCTGCCGCTTATGTGGTATTGATGAGTGAACGTGCGGTGGCACAGACCGGCGCTGCAAAGAGAGCTATTCTTTCCGGTTATGCCAATGCTAATGATGCACACCATCAGACAGCATCATCCCCGGACGGTACCGGAAACCAGCTGGCTATGGCGGGTGCACTGGCACAGGCAGGATTGCAACCCGGTGATATTGATTATATCAACCTGCATGGTACAGGTACGGCAAATAATGATTCTTCAGAAGGCATTGCCATTGAAAAAGTATTTGAAGGCTATACCATTCCTGAAGCCAGCTCTACAAAGGCCTATACCGGACATACATTAGGTGCAGCCGGATCGGTTGAGGCCGTCTTTTCTGTATTAGCGATAGAAAAACAGGTAACCTGGCCGCATTTGCGCATGCAAACCCCTATCAGTAGCCTGAACTGGCAGCCCAGCACACATTGCGTAGCAAAGCCTATCCGTAATGTATTATCCAATTCATTCGGATTCGGAGGCAATTGCTCAGCCCTGGTTATTTCTAAAGCTTAGGACTTCCCTGCTGCTCTTCGGCTACGGCCTTTATTCTTTTTAATAGTTCGGTCAGACAAGCCGCGCTCGGCTCTATATTGACCTGGTGCAGGATATTCAGTTCCCTGGAATATTGGTTATATAAATCCAGATCTGCAATCATTTCGATTGCGGCACCATTGGCATCGGTATGATGTGATGAAGTATGATGTAAAAGTAGTCCCATTCGATATTATTTAGTGTGCTTTCCAATTATAACGGCAGCTCACATTATTATCGTATGAAAATGAGATTCTAAAGAAATTTTTAACAAATATGCTCTAAGCTTTTTGTGAAATGGCCGACTGGCGGCTATTTGACGATGACATAAACGTCTTCCCCGTCCTTTTTGTGGTGGTAGCTCTCACGGGCGTATTGCTCCAGGACTTCAGGATTGGTCTTCAGTTGCTGTAACTCCGTATCCATGCTGTCAGACTCCAGCGTCATGTACTCGATCTTGTTATTCAGTTCATCGAGCTCTTTCTGGCTTTCGCGGATGGTAAACAGATCATAAGGGCTAAAAAACAGCATCAACAAGGCAAACACAACGATGGCCAGCATATACTTGTTGGTAATGATTCTTAAAACCGTTTTCATCTGATATAAAATATTCGAAAAGCAAATTTCAGTAAAAAAACAATATAGCGCTACCTGTAGTTCTTTTTTGTGGATAATTAATTCCGGAAAATTGGTTTTTGAAAGATTGTCAAATAATAATACTTTTGCAAGCATATTATAACAATCTCAAAGTACTTCAATAAACATCCATTATGTTGCAGGATTATACCGCATCAAGCGAAAAAGAAACCCGCGCCGGTTTTGGCGACGGCATTTATGAGCTGGCAAAGCAAAACCCTGATGTGGTGGCGCTTACGGCTGACCTTGCCGGATCTTTAAAGCTCAACAACTTCATCAAAGACTTCCCGGAAAGATTTGTACAGTGCGGTATTGCAGAAGCGAATATGATTGGTGTTGCTGCTGGTCTGGCTACTGCAGGTAAGATTCCTTACACGACTACCTTTGCAAACTTTTCGACATCACGTGTGTACGATCAGATTCGCCAGTCTGTTGCGTACAGCCATAAAAATGTAAAAATTTGTGCTTCTCATGCCGGACTGACTTTAGGTGAAGACGGTGCTACACACCAGATCCTGGAAGATATCGGTATGATGAGAATGCTGCCAGGTATGACGGTAATCGTGCCTTGTGACTACAACCAGACTAAAGCGGCAACTATTGCCATCAGCAAAATAGAATCTCCGGTATACCTGAGATTCGGAAGAGTAAAATGGGCTAACTTCACTAAAGAAGACGGTTCTGACTTCGTAATCGGTAAAGCACAGGTACTGAATGAAGGTACTGATGTAACCATCATTGCTTGCGGACACCTGGTATGGACTGCCCTGGAAGCGGCAAGAACACTGGAAGCGAAAGGCCTGAGTGTAGAAGTAATCAATATGCACACGATCAAACCTCTGGATGAGGAAGCAGTAATCAAATCACTGACCAAAACCGGTTGTGTAGTTACTGCAGAAGAACACCAGATTAATGGTGGTCTGGGTGATGCTATTGCAAATGTAGCTTCCCGTAACTGTCCTGTACCGCACGAATATGTAGCTGTAAATGATACTTTCGGCGAAAGCGGTAAGCCAGTACAATTATTGGAAAAATATGGTTTAGGCCAAACCAATATTATTGCTGCAGTAGAAAAAGTAATCGCGCGTAAACAGAAATAATCTGTAACAGAAATATTATTTCGAAAACGCGCCTTCCGGCGCGTTTTCGCGTTATATACCTATAATAACTGTAACCTTTAAACTTATGCAACAAAACACTAAGGCCTGGATTGCACTCGTCTTCATCTGTATTGCCTGGGGCACTACCTATCTGGGTATAAAATACGGACTGGAGGCCCTCCCTCCCTTTCTGATGGCTGGTGTAAGGCAAACTATTGCCGGTCTGATCATAGGTCTGATGGCCTTAAGCAACCGCAAAGCCAATGACTGGTCTATGGCCAACATCGGCAGACAAGCGCTGATCGGTTTCCTGCTGATTACCCTTGGTAATGGCCTGGTGAGCTGGGCAGAAGCATATATACCCAGTGGTGTAGCCGCCCTGGTATGTGCCACCATGCCGGTAATGTCTGTACTCATCACCCTGATCAGGCACAAACAGGAGCGCGTTAATGCATTCATTATTATAGGTATGCTCCTTGGATTTGCCGGTGTAGCCATCAACTTCAAGGATAGTGTAAGCGATTTGTCTAATACCAAATACCTGATGGGTATTATTGCTACATTAGTAGCTACCACCAGCTGGGCATATGGTAGTATTATGGGCAAACGCAACAAGTCAGACGCTAATCCTGTCTTTAACAGTGCGATACAGGTATTCAGCGGGGGTATCTTCTTATTAATATTCAGTCCGCTGGTTGATGACTATAATAAAATCAATCTGCAGAATACCCATGCCTTGATGGCGATCGTATACCTGATCACTATTGGCTCGGTACTTGCATATACCGCATATATGTACGCCTTAAAACACCTGCCAGTAGGTGTCGTTATGATTTATGCCTACATCAATCCGCTGGTAGCTGTACTGCTGGGCTGGCAACTGGCTGGCGAGCCGCTGACTATGTATACGCTTTTGTCTTTCCTGTGTATTGCATTGGGTGTTTACCTGGTTAATTTAGGATATAAAAGATAGCACTCAGGAGCAGGAACAAAATTTGGCGTTTGCCTATAAATAGCTATTTTTGTTACATTTCATTCTTATACTTTAACGAGACGTATGGCACAGGATATTCCGATGGAAGATGACAAAGACTTACTGGCAGCTTTCAAGGTTGAAGCGACCAGAGAACGTGCCTATACCCGCATCGTCAAAAAATACCAGGAGCGCCTGTACTGGCACATCCGCCGCATGGTGATCAATCATGAGGATGCCAATGATGTGCTGCAGAATGTATTTATTAAAATATGGACCTACCTGGAGAACTTCCGTGAGGAATCCAATCTATATACCTGGATGTACCGGATCGCTACCAATGAAACACTGACTTTTCTTGAAAAAGAGAAAAAGCGCAGCTCCCTTTCTTTCAGCGATCACGAAAGCGGCTTGTCCAATAAACTACAGGCAGAAAAAGGTTTCGATGCAAATAAGCTGGAATGGCGTTTGCAACAGGCCATCCAATCCCTTCCCGATAAGCAAAAGCAGGTTTTCCTGCTCCGTTATTACGATGAAATGCCTTACGAAGAAATGTCAAAAGTCCTGGAGACTTCTACAGGTGCTTTAAAAGCATCTTATCATCATGCGGTGAAAAAAGTAGAAGAATTTTTAAAGAAGGATTAAACTTTTAACACGGGCCAATGTCTATAAAAGTGTTATGAAAAGGAATATTGACATACAAAAAGAGTGGGAAGCTATCGGAGCGAAATTCGACAGCCAAATTGCCTTGCCATCTTTCAAGATTCCAGACAATTATTTCGATACCTTCCCGGAAACCATGCTAAGCCTGGTTTCTGCCCCGGATACTAAAGCCGGATTTTCCGTTACAGAAGAAGCTTACTCGGTACCACCCGGGTATTTTGAAGCATTGCCGCTGCAATTACTGCAACAGGCACAGGCATTCGAATCAGTGACCCGTAATACTTCTATGGAAGGTCTGAGTAAACAGAATCCTTTCGAAGCCCCTGCCCCACAGTATTTTGACCAGCTGGCCGACCAGCTGATGCACAAGATTCATGCAGAAGTAGCACCGGAAGAAGAACTGAGTATCTCTCCCCTGCTGGCTTCACTGAAGCAATCAAATCCATTCAGCACACCGGAGATCAGTGTTAACCTGGAGCAGATTTTCAGCACCGCAAAACCGGAGCCTGAAGTCAAAACCAAAAAGGAGAGTCCGATGTTTGCAATAAGAAGACGTCTTTCTTTTGCTCAGTGGTCTGCGGCTGCTTCTATAGCCATCTTCTTTGTATTGGGTGCCCTGTGGTTACAAACCAATAAAATGAACAGCGTGCCTGGTCAATCTCTGGCTAATGAAAATGTGAATGTGAAGGCGAGTAAATTGCTGGCGAACATACCTGACCAGGCATTGGCAGAATATGTAGAGCAACATTCAGAGGAATTTGACGAGTTTATTTTAGAAGCAAACCTGGCCAGCGTACCGGCTACGGAACAGACAAAAAACCTGGAAGCTGCCATCGGAGATATTTCTGACGAAGACATACAGGCATACCTGAATACATACTAAGAAACTATTTTGGTGTACTATGATTAATCAGTATTATACCTTAAATTTGACCCATTATGAAACGTTACTTGATTCTTTTACTGCTCTCACTGAGTTTTAGTGTGGCCCCTATCTATGCTCAGAGTACGAGCGATGCCAAAATAAGGGCGATTAAAATCTCATTGCTGACAGACAAAATGAGATTGAGTTCAGAGCAGGCTACAAAGTTCTGGCCTGTATACAACCAGTACGAAAATGAAATGCGTGTAATCTGGAAAGCTTCCGGTGCGTTGAGAACCCAAAGGGGTATGACTGCCGAGGAAATTATAGATGAAAGACAAAAACTGGATGAAAGGAAATTAGCGATCAAAGCGAAATACAAAAATGAATTTCTGAATATTGTATCTGCAACACAGTTGAACAATATGTACCTGGCAGAGGCAGAATTCAAAGATCTCCTGCTCAAACAACTCAAGAAATAATTATTACAAATAAAATCGTAAAAAGGTCTGGCGGATATCCGCCAGACCTTTTTATATTAGTCTCAATTCCTATCGGTGCAGATTGCCTGTATCTAGACAGCATAATGCAGATACACAAAAAGCTACCTTCCGTCGGAAGGTAGCTTCAATATTGTAGGCAAAGATTGCTAAGATTATTTACGTAAACCTAATTTCGCGATTAATTCACGATAACCGTTCAGATTAGTACGGCTCATGTATTGTAATAAACGTTTACGTTGACCTACCATCTTGATCAGGCTCAGGTTGCTAGAGTGGTCTTTCTTGTTACCACCTTTGATATGAGCTGAAATGTGGTTGATACGCTCTGTCAACAAAGCAACTTGTGCTTCTACAGAACCAGTGTTTTTTTCAGAACCACCGTATGTTTTAAAAATGTTTGCTTTTTTAGCGTCGATTGTTGCGTTAGCCATTTTATTGTAATTATTTATACTTTGTCACAAAATTGGTTGGCAAAGGTAGGATATTTATTTTAAATAACCATAATATTTATTTTCTTTCGCTTTTTTTAGCCTTTAGACAGGGCATTCAGTACATCATATTGGGTAAGGATATGTACGTTTCCGCTTTCATCCTTAGCCAGTACTGCATTGTTATCTTTATTGATATAGCTGGTCAGGCGCTCCAGAGGTGTGTTCATGGCTACAAGCGGGATAGCTGCTTCCATAACGGTTTCTATTTCCTGTTCTTTTACCTGTACATCAGCCATTAATTTCTTGAACAGTCCGTTCTGCGACAAGGCTCCTACGATTTCGCCTGCCTTCATTACCGGTATCTGCTCAATATCATATTTCTGCATCAGTTCCATTGCCTGCGAAACTTTATCGCCTGCCTCTACGGTAACCAGTCTTCTTCTGCCCAGACCACCGATCAGATCCTGTACGGTATTTACATCCAGGAAACCACGATCCAGCATCCACTCATCATTATAGATCTTAGCTACATAACGGCTGCCGTGGTCATGGAAGATCACTACAACTACATCATCTTTAGTCAGCTGGTCTTTTAACTGTCTCAGACCCGCAACCGCAGAACCTGCAGAGTAACCTACAAAAATGCCCTCTTCTTTAGTAATACGACGAGCCATAACCGCACCGTCTTTATCAGTTACCTGCTCAAAGTGATCAATAGCATCTTTGGCATAGTTTTCAGGCAGAAAATCTTCCCCGATACCTTCTGTAATATAAGGGTGCACCTCATTCATATCCAGCTCACCGGTTTTAAACCATTTGGTCAGCAGAGAGCCATAGCTATCAATAGCCCAGACTTTAATGTTAGGATTCTTTTCTTTCAGGTATTTACCTGTACCGGTAATGGTACCACCTGTACCGGTAGCGACTACCAGGTGCGTAACTTTACCTTCGGTCTGTTCCCAGATTTCCGGACCAGTCTGCTCATAGTGCGCCAGTCGGTTGGCCAGGTTATCATATTGGTTTACATACCAGCTGTTCGGTACTTCTGTTGCCAGACGCTTAGATACAGAATAGTATGATTGCGGATCTTCCGGCTCTACATTGGTCGGGCAGATGATTACTTCTGCACCCAGAGCCTTCAGGATATCTGCTTTTTCTTTAGATTGTTTATCTGTAGTAGTAAAGATACAACGGTAGCCTTTTTGGATGGCTGCTAATGCCAGACCCATACCGGTATTTCCGCTGGTACCTTCGATAATAGTGCCACCTGGTTTAATTTTGCCTTCCTGTTCAGCCACTTCCAGCATTTTCAGGGCCATACGGTCCTTAATACTGTTTCCCGGATTAAAAAACTCCACTTTAGCATAAACAGGGCATGGTAAATCGGCCACTGTTTTATTTAATTTCACTAAAGGCGTGTCTCCTATAGTTTGTAAAATATTATCATATACTTTTTTGGATGCATCCATTATCAGTCTGATTTTTATAATGTTTAATGATGTTGTCAGAATCTGCAAAGGTAATGTTTAATTGCTTATCAGCATTAATACCAAATCATTTCTTAACTTGCAACATTATTGTCAATACAAGCATAATCAAAATGGAAAAACCCATTATCGGTATTACTACAGGTGATTTGAATGGTGTAGGTGTGGAAACGATTATTAAAACATTATCGGACAACCGGATGATAGAGTTCTGTACTCCGGTCATATTCGGTTCTAATAAAGTGATTAACTTTTACCGTAAACTGCTTCCTGAATTTGAACTTAAGTTTGCCAGCATCAAGAGTTTTGATGCGATCAATCCTAAGCAGGTCAATATATTCAATTGCTGGGAAGAAGAAGTAATGATACAACCGGGAGAACTGACGGAGATCGCCGGCAAATATGCCGTACGCTCTCTGCAGGTGGCAACACAAAGCCTGAAAGAGGGGCTTATTGATGCCATTGTAACTGCTCCTATACATAAAAAGAATACCCAGTCTGCCGAGTTCAACTTTACCGGTCATACTCCTTTTTTCAAAGCAGAGTTTGGCGCTAAAGATGTAGTGATGATGCTGTATGCCGATAATTTCCGTGTAGCATTGATCACAGAACACCTGCCGGTTGCTGAAGTGAGTAAACACATCACTAAGGAACTGATCATGAGCAGGATTGGTATCATAAAAGACTCTTTACAAAAAGATTTCGGCATCAATATACCTAAAATTGCGGTGCTGGGTCTGAACCCGCACGCAGGTGATAATGGCCTGATCGGGAAAGAAGAAGAACTGGTGATCAAACCGGCAATTGATGCACTGCAGCAAAAAGGCATGCAGGTATTCGGACCATACAGTGCCGACGGCTTCTTTGCCCATGCACAACACCATAAGTTTGATGTAGTAGTGGCCATGTATCATGACCAGGGCCTGATCCCGTTCAAATCGCTGGCAGCCAGTGAAGGCGTGAATTATACCTGCGGCTTACCTGCCGTGCGTACCTCTCCCGATCATGGCACGGCATTTGACATAGCCGGACAAGGTATTGCCAGCCCGGACAGCTTGCGTGAGGCCGTATTCCAGGCGGTGCAGATCCTGCAACAAAGAGCAGAGTATGCAGCCAATACGACCAACCCTTTAAAGAGAAACCATATTGCCAAAGAACGATAAATTAATATAACAGTTTTGGAAGTAAATAAAGCAAAATATCTCATCAGCAGCCCGAGCGTATCTAAGTGTCCGACACCAGATCGCCCGGAGTATGCATTTATCGGCCGTTCCAATGTAGGCAAATCATCATTGATCAACCTGCTGACTAACCAGAATGCGCTGGCCAAAGTATCGGCCAGTCCTGGTAAAACGGTAATGATCAATCACTTCCTGATCAATGCTAATGCAAAAGATGAAGGGGGCTGGTACCTGGTCGATCTTCCGGGATACGGCTATGCCAAGCGTTCTAAAACGCAGAGAGAGCAATGGAAAAAGACAATGACTGATTATTTCTCCAAAAGAGAAAACCTGGTTACGGTATTTGTACTGGTAGATAGTCGTTTATCTCCTCAGGCCATTGACCTGGAATTCCTGGGACACTTAGGTGAAATCGGAGTACCGTTCAACATTGTATTTACCAAGTCCGACAAAAACTCTCAGGCCGACACTTCAAAAAATACCAAAACATTCATCAATAAGATGAAAGAAGAGTGGGAATACATTCCCCGTACATTCATCACCTCTACCGTCAAGAAAAACGGGCGAAGGGAAATACTGGCCTACGTACAGGAATTGAATGATCAGTATAAAGAACAAGGCAACCAACTGCTGGAACAATAAATTTATTTTACCGGACCCGTTTCTCTTGTGTTGAATCATTCCTGAATTATGTTACGCGCACTCTATTTTTCTATTCTTGCGACTTGCCTGCCCTCTTTCGCTGTTCAAGCGCAAAGTGCTGCCGGCAGGATATATTATGACAAAAACTGGAACATCATTTCCGGGAGGGACTCCGCTGCCTTTTACCGTGAGTACACTCCGGGCAATGATAAGATACTGGTTAAGGATTATTATATCAGTGGCAAACTGCAGATGTCGGGTGCCATTGTGGGAAAGGATAGTCTAAAAACAGGTGTATACAATTATTACAATGAGAAGGGCTATCGGGAGGATGAGAACCATTACCTGAATGGCAGGAGAGAAGGTACTTCCAAATCCTTTTATCCCGACGGGCGACTGGCTTACGAAGCATTATACAAAGACAACTTCCGTAGCGGTTACTGCAAATCATATGACAGCACGGGCAAAGTGATCGCCAAAGAGTATTATATAGAAGATCCGGTACGGGTGCGGCATTTGCTCACAACAGATACAACCTGGACCAATGAAAAGCGAACAGCGGATGATTATCCGGGATTACAGGAAGGGAAAAGTTTTTATTATCACCCTAACGGGCAATTGGCTGCCGAGGAACTCTTCGAAAACGGAAAGCTTGTTTCGGCTAACTTTTTCGATCCCGCAGGAAGAATAGTGTACTATCCACATCTGCCCTATTCTACCCAGTCTGCTCCGAGATTTAAGTCGGGAGATTACAATGTATATCTTATACAACATGTGCAATACCCGAAAGAAGCCCGAAAAAGGGAGATCGAAGGAAAGGTTTATATTGACTTTATTATAGAAACAGATGGCTCCATCAAATATGTAAAAGTCACTCAATCTGTTCATCCGCTGCTGGATCAGGCTGCTGCCAATGCTGTCAAATCCTCCAGCGGAATGTGGGAACCCGGAAAAATGCATAATCTTCCTTTAAGGGCGCGTTATGTGGTACCGGTCAACTTTATGCTAGAATAATACATTAAACTATATATACATATTTCAACTAAGCATGCAACAATTAATTGAACAAGCATTTGCAGACCGCTCATTACTGCAACAACCAAACTATGAAGAAGCCGTAAGATCTGTAATTGAAGCGGTAGATAAGGGCACCCTGCGTGTAGCAGAACCAACTGCAGACGGATGGAAAGTGAATGAATGGGTTAAGCAGGCAATCCTGATGTATTTCGGTATCCAGAAAATGAAAACCTGGACACTGGAACCATTCGAATTCCATGACAAGATGGAACTGAAGAAAGATTATGCTGCATTGGGCGTACGTGCCGTACCTCATGCAGTGGCACGTTATGGTGCATATATTGCTAAGAATGTAGTGTTGATGCCCAGCTATGTAAATATCGGTGCGTTCGTAGACGAAGGTACTATGGTAGATACATGGGCTACTGTGGGTAGCTGTGCACAGATCGGTAAGAATGTACACCTTTCCGGTGGCGTTGGTATCGGTGGTGTACTGGAGCCATTACAGGCTTCTCCGGTAATTATCGAAGACGGTTGCTTTATCGGTTCCCGTTGTATCGTTGTAGAAGGAGTACATGTAGAAAAAGAAGCAGTACTGGGCGCCAATGTAGTATTGACCAAAAGTACCAAGATCATTGATGTAAGCGGTGCTGAACCGGTAGAATACAGAGGTCGCGTACCGGCCCGCAGCGTGGTGATTCCGGGTAGCTATACCAAATCATTCCCTGCAGGAGACTACCAGGTGAGCTGTGCACTGATTATTGGTCAGCGCAAAGAAAGCACCGATCTTAAAACATCACTTAACGATGCACTGAGAGATTTTAATGTAGCGGTATAAACCGTTTTTGTTACACTTATAAAACCCAAGCCTTAGGAAATACGTTGTGCAGACCGTTGGTCTGCCGGATTCCTAAGGCTTTGATTATATATGTTAAAATATATTAACAGTATTATAGGCCTGTTGTGCTGCAGCATAACAACGATATGGGCACAGGACTTTAAAGTAACCTGCCCCCGCAACTATGTGGTCGCTACAACCGAAAATATTATCCAGACACGGGTAGACAATATTTCCTGTAATAATATACTGGTTCGGACCGACAATGGTAAGCTGAAGAAGATCGGCGACTGTACCTACATCCTCATTCCACTGCGCGCCGGTGAGTGTAATATTGCCATCAGCAAAGTTGTGAATGGTAATGTCATTGACCTGGGCACCCGCGCTTTTAAAGTGGTTAATGAAAAAAATGCAGGGAACATGGCTTCTGAAAAGGGCAATAAAACTGCGAAACAGAAGGATGATGCACCTCCTATTGCCAAACCTAAACTTATGCTGGCCGGCCTTAAAGGAGGCGACATACGCAAGCTGATCCTGCAAAAACAGAAAGGCCTGAACCTGGAGGAAACCCCGGAGGTTAAAAGCGGCAAGCTGAAGCTCAGTTCCTATGAAGTGCTGATCCTGGAAAATGATGAGCGCATTTTCAGCAAAAAAATGACAGACCCCGAATTTGATGCAGACATCATTTCTGCATTCAAACAGTTAAAACCCGGGTATATGTTATTGTTTATCAATGTTAAATGTCAGTACGATAATAAGACCATAAAGCTTGATGATCTTATCTTTGATCTCAAAAACTAGACAAATACTATGACGCAAATACTGGAACAGACTTTCCTGGGACTTTCTTTATACGCTTACCTGCGCCTGGTTTTAATCATATTATTTGCCTGGCTGCTCAAGGGCGTGCTTTCTAAAATACTGGCACGGCTTGCTTATCGTTTATTCCGGAACACTTCGGGAGAACAGTATTATGAGCGTTTTTCCGCGCATATCAACAAACCCTTTGGCAACCTGCTGTTTACGATTTTTGCCTATATCGGCATCAATCAGATAGCCCCTTTGCTGGAGCGTGTGTGGCTGTTCAAACGAGGCAGTGCCACCCTGGCGGCAGATACCAAGAACGTGCTTGCGGTAAAGGCGTTCACCCTGATGGACCTTACTGATCGCATTTTTTTCTTTATCATCATCTTTACGGCAACCGGCTTGCTGGTTAAAGTGATCAGCTTTATCTTCAGGATGCTGACTGATAAGGCCGTCAAGAATGGTGATCGTGAACGGCAACAATTGCTGCCACTGCTGAGAGATGTACTGCGCGTAGTGATCTGGGCATTTATGTTCTTCGTCATACTCGGTGTCGTCTTCCAGGTCAATGTGGCGACGCTGATCGCGGGCCTGGGTATGGGTGGTATTGCAGTTGCCTTTGCACTGAAAGACAGCCTGGAGAACTTATTATCCTCTTTTATGATCCTGCTGGACAAGCCATTTGTGATCGGAGACCTGATCAAGATTGATGGTGTGGAGGGTAATGTAGAAAAGATCGGATTCAGGAGTACCCATATCCGCACCCCGGAGAAAACACTGGTTTCTCTACCCAACCGTAATCTTATCAGCAACAGCCTGGAAAACTTCTCTGAAAGAGGAGCACGCAGGGTAAGAATGGTAGTGGGTGCCACCTACGGCTTATCTAAAACGCAGCTGAATACAATTGTAGAGCAGATCTCCAGCCGGATACAGCAACACCCCGATATTGTCGAAAAGCCAAATGTATTTTTAGAAAGCTTCGGCGATTCTGCCATCAATATCAGTGTAGCTTATTTTGTAAAAACACAATCTGCTACACCTTTTGATAAGATAAAAGAACAGATCAATTACGAGATTTACGAGATCATGTATCGCTATGGTGCCGGATTCCCTTATCCGACACAGGCACAGGTCAACACGCAGGAAATCAACAATGTACTGACAGACCAGGCCACATAAAGAATCTCTATTTCATATTAAGAACAATCAAAACGCTTACCGCAGGTACCGTTTTGATTGTTTATTTTTGCACCATATTATCACATGAAAAGACCGCAAGTATTAACACCATACTTTGCGGATACCATTTTTATTTAGATTTCATATTATGTTACAGTTTTATCCGGAACAGGCTTTAGAGCGATTGGAATTCGAAAAAATAAGACAACTGCTTTTAGCAAAATGCAGAACTAATTATGCGAAGCAAGCAGCACTGAATATAAAGTTTCACACCAAGAAGGAGTACCTCGAAGAGGCCCTGCAACAGGTGTATGAATATAAACAAACGCTGGGCGGCAGCGATTATTTCCCTAATGATTTCACTAAGGATATTACCGGTGAACTCAAACTCCTGCGCGTACCCGGCGCGGTACTGAAAGGAGAAGATTTTCTGTCAATCAATAAACTGACGCTTACCGTAAGAGATATACTCCTGTGGCTAAAGCGCCAGAACAACCTCTACCCCAGCCTGGAAGAGATTGCCATTGCAGTTACCTATCAGAAAGAAATTCCGAAGATCATTAATGAAATGATCGACGATGCAGGTGTAGTAAGAGATTCCGCCTCTACAGAACTGATGCGCCTGCGTCATGATATTGAAAAGAAAAGACAGCAACTGCGTAAAGTATTTGAGGGCATCCTGCGTAAACTGAACAAACAGGGTTACCTGGCCGATATTTCAGAGAGCTTTATGAACGGTCGCAGAACCGTAGCCGTTGTGGCGGAGCAAAAGCGTATTGTAAAAGGGATCATGCATGGTGAAAGTGAATCGGGCAAGACCGTATTTATTGAACCGGAAGAGACCATCGAACTGAATAATGATATTTCCAGTCTGGAAAGAGAAGAAGGTCGTGAGGTCTACCGCATCCTTAAAGACCTGACTGCATCATTGCAGGTTTACCATCCTAACCTGGAGTCTTATCTTAAATTATGTGGTGTGTATGACTTTATCCGTGCCAAGGCTTTGCTGGCGCACGATATGAATGCCCATATGCCAAGGCTGAGTTCCAATCCCGGTACACACCTGATCAAAGCATACCACCCCCTGCTGCTCTTACACAATAAGACGCTGGGTAAACCTACATATCCGCTCACCATCTCTATGGATAAGGACAACCGCATCCTGGTGATCAGTGGTCCGAATGCAGGCGGTAAAACGGTATCGATGAAAACGATCGGCCTGTTGCAAACCATGTGTCAGGCGGGCTTACTGATTCCGGCAGATGACACTTCCGAGATCGGTATTTTCAAACAAATCATGATCCATATCGGGGATACCCAAAGTATCGAGAATGAACTGAGTACCTACAGTGCCCATCTGAGGGATATGAAATATTTCCTGGAACAGGCCAATGGCAAGACCCTGTTCTTCGTAGATGAGCTGGGTAGCGGTTCTGATCCTAATCTCGGTGGAGCATTTGCCGAAGCGATCGTGGAGCAGCTGGCCAATAAAAAAGCCATGGGTATCATTACCACCCACTACCTCAACCTGAAGGTAATGGCGGGTAAAGTACCTGGTATTTTTAATGGTGCCATGGCTTTTGATGAAGAAAAACTATTACCCTTGTACCAACTGGTACTGGGCAAACCGGGTAGTTCTTACACCTTCTCCATAGCACAACGCAGCGGCCTGCCGGAGCATGTGATCAACCGGGCCCGTCAGATCACAGACAAGGGCCACTTTAAGCTGGACAAGATGCTGCACCAGACGGAACAGCAATCGGTGCGCATGACCAGTAAGGAGCGACACCTGGACCAGCTGGTAAAGGAAAATGAGAAATTGAAATCTAAATACGAAGAGCTGATCGATAAGGAGCGCCTGGAGCAACACTATCAGACGCTGAAATTGCAGAACAAGATCAAGAAGGAAGAACTGGATTACCTGCGGGATATGGAACGTAAGTTCAAACAGATTGTGTTTGACTGGAAGCGTACCGACAACAAGCAGGAGGTCATTGAATCTGCCGAAAAAATACTCTTTAAGAAAAAGCATATAATCCAGAACCAGGCTGC
Organism: Edaphocola aurantiacus; assembly: GCF_019797745.1. Taxonomy (GTDB): domain Bacteria; phylum Bacteroidota; class Bacteroidia; order Chitinophagales; family Chitinophagaceae; genus Edaphocola; species Edaphocola aurantiacus. The sequence goes on from NZ_VOSI01000001.1 coordinate 349,665, forward strand.
AGCCACCAAAGCAGATAAGAACTATGTGATCACCGCGAAGCAACCGGAGGTAGGTGACCTGATGCGGAATAAAGATAATCACCAGATCGGACGCCTGGTAGAAGTGAAAGGTAAAAAGGCGATTGTCCGTATCGGTCATATGCCCTTTACCATAACAATGGATGAATGGATTACGGTAGAAGCTAAAAAGCCTCAACCCCGTAAAAAGAAGACAGAAGAATAAACCGGCACTGAATATCCGTCAAATAAGACGTACCTTTGCCTCGACTACAAATCCGCGCTATCGCTGGGGCTCAATGCCCGAGAGGAAAGTCCGGACAGCATAGTGCAATGCACCACCTAACGGGTGGGTATGCGGTAACGCATAACAGCAAGTGCCACAGAAAATAACCGCCCTGCAAAGGGTAAGGGTGAAAATGTGCGGTAAGAGCGCACGGTAAGAGCAGGCAACTGTCTTTACGGGTAAACCTTGCGTGCTGAAATGCCCAATAGGCAAGCGATTAAGGGCGGCACGTCCGATGCTTGCGGGTAGGCAGATACAGTTGTACAGTGATGTACCGCGTAGATAAATGATAGCGGCACTCCGGCAACGGAGGGTACAAAATCCGGCTTACAGGGTTTGTAGTTTAATATGATCAATACAGCGACTGACCAGCATGGTTAGTCGCTTTTTCTGTACTGGAACCCCATATGCAATGCTCCATTGGGATTAGCATTAGAGTATGTTCATAAAATAATAACAGAGTCTTAGGCTTCAATCTATTGACAAACAATGTTTATTGCCGTATTTTAGCTAGTAACATTACGGAAACATACATTAATGACCATATTGCGGAAACATAAAAGAGGACTGATCTTATTCCTGGCACTTGCGATCTACCTGATCACAGCGCTATGGCTGCAGTCTTCTTATGGCATGCCTTACTATGTACCTTATATATACCTGCCTTTACAAAATATACGCAGCCACATCCTGCAGTATCTGCCCTTTAGCTTAGGAGACCTTATCTATATCGGTTTATTGATCTGGCTGCTGATTTCTTTGTTCCGCTTTGTACGGAATATTATACTCAGCCATCGTTTAGGCAAGCATATTGTCGGCAACCAGCTATTACGTTTTGCGGCAACCCTTGTGTTTCTCTACGCCAGCTTTATCATACTATGGGGTGCCAATTATAAACGGGAGCCCCTGATACCGGAAAGCCGCAGCACCCTGGATACGGCTACCCTTATTGCCCTCAATGATACACTTGTGGCAGAGATTAATCGACTGCCCAATACGGACAATCCGCTTAACCTTGCGCAGCTCAACAAGCGTATCAATATCGACTATCAGAATATGTTTGGCCCTAAGGTGCCCCTCTTAAATGTAAAGCCTACGCTTTTTGGCAGCAGCCTGCATTATTTCGGCATACAGGGATATTATAATCCACTGACGGGAGAAGGCCAGTTTGCCACTTCCCTGCCCGCGTTTATGTGGGGCTTCGTGGTCGCGCACGAAATGGCCCACCAGGCGGGTATTGCTTCTGAAGGAGATGCCAATTTTATTGCCTACATGATCTGCGTGCAGGATAGTATGCCCGGGATGCAATACTCGGGGTACCTGAACCTGTTTCTGTATGCCAACAGGGAGCTGTTTGAAATCGACTCCACCATAGGTAAGGCAAAATACGAAGCCCTCAATGCCACGGTGCAGAATGATATCGAAAACCTGAAAAAGCTCAGAAAACAATACAAAAGCAGCTTCCGGGGATTATCTATAGATCTATACCACTGGTACCTTCAGAACCGCGGCCTGAAACAGGGCATTGGCAGCTACCGTCTTATCTCCAAAAAAGTATATGAATGGGAACGGGACGGAAAGCCTAAAATTCTTTTATACCCTTAAAGATATTTGCAATAAAAAACACCTGCCATCCGGCAGGTGTTTTTTATGTTATTTGCTTACTGTAATATGCCTTACTATAATGCCTTTATTCGTTTCTATTTTGATGAAGTAATTTCCTGCCGCTATATTATGAAGTTGCAGCTCCAGATATGACCGGGCCATTCCATCATACTCAGCTACCATTCTGCCAAAGGCATCGGTAAGCGATATTTTTTGCAGGAGCACTGTTTTTTCTACTGCTTTAATTGTCAGTTGATCCTTAGCCGGCACAGGATACACTGTAATAGCAGTCTCTTTCATATGCACCTGATGTATACCTGTAGGGTTCAGGTCAATACTGATGTTACGGACCTTTTCAATGGTATCACAGGCATTCCGGACACGCAGTGTAACCGTATAATTACCGCTCGCAGTATAAATATGGCTCGGATTCATTTCGGTTGACGTATTGCCGTCACCAAAATTCCAGAGATAGTGCTGCACAGCAGCAGGACTATTGGGTTCAAAATCTACCCTACCCGGAGTAAGCTCAAATACCTTAACATAATTGATCCCAGTCAGGGCTAGCGTACCATATTCTGTAACGGTGATGGCGCCATATCCGAAGCAGGCATGCTGGTCGGTAACCATTACAGTATAATTACCCGGCTGGTCTACCTGTATGGTCTGGGCGGTAGCACCGGTGTTCCATTGGTACGTACAACCCGTATTGGCCGCATCTAAGCTAATGCTGGCATCCTGGCATATGATTGTGTCTGCGCCCAGATTAACGACTACAGGTGCATAGTACAGTACATAAATACTGTCTTTACCAGTACAGGTGAGGCTATTGGTAACTGTTACCTTATATAAACCACCTGCTGTCACATTTAAGATTTGACTAGTGGCACCAGTATTCCAGAGGAAGGTTGCTCCGGCATTACCGGCATCCAGCACGGCAGTATGGCCGGCACATATCTTTACCGTATCCGCAAGATTAACTACCGGAGCGGGTGCAGTACTGACTACAATGGTATCTTTATTCTGGCAGATCCCGTCATTAACGGTCAGTATATATGAACCCGGTGTATTGACAGAAATGGACGGGGTTTGCGCGGCTGTACTCCACAGATAAGTAACATTGGGCGTGGTAGAGGTTCCGTTTAAGGGAGTATTGACGCCGGGACATATTTGTTTGTCCGGCCCTAAATTTACCTGAGGCAGCGGACGTACTGTCGCGGTCACCAGTGTACGGCCGCTTTCACAACCACTGGCATTAACAGTGCTCACATAGTAAGGAGTCGTTGCTGCTATAACAGATGTTGTAAAAGGACTGCCGGTAAACAAGGCGCTGCCCCCGGTCGCTGCCGCATACCATTTAACCGAAGTACCAGTTCCCGTTGCCTTCAGCACTACCGTACCGCTTCCGCAACGGAAACTATCTGTTGTCGTTGTAATAGTGGGCATAATGCACGATGTCGTAAAAGAGATGGTCTGCCAGGCAGAAAAGCTACTGCCGCAAGCAGCCCTTACGTGCATATAATATGTCGTAACCGGGTTCAGCCCGGAAGCATTGTAAAAGGTATCTGTTGTAGCGATACCCGCACCTGCCGGGGCTGCCAGGGTCTGATCCAGTACATACTGGTATCCGGCAACATTTGGTGTAGTAGACCATTTAAGGTTTGCAGTGGCACTGGTAATATTATTAGCCGACAGGTTATTTACCGTAGCCACGCCGATCGTCAGGTTAATGGTAATGATAGAATCACAACCATTGCTGCTGCTCAGCGTATCCTGATAGGTCCCGCTGGTGGTATAGACTTTATTACCGGGGCTGGTATAAGCTCCGCAAGCCACAGGGCTGATGGTCGCACCGGCGATAAATCCTGAATTACTGATGGCCACACCGGTTACCCAGTTGGAGCTTGCCCCGGTCAGTGCAAACCCGGTCAGCGTACCACTATAGGTAGCGTTTGCTGTGTTAATCGCATTGGTCAGGCCGGCATTGGCTCCGGAAGCGGTACCCTGATTGAACCGGTAGAAAGTGATCAGGGTAGCTGGAATAGTACAATAGCTGATACTTTTATCGGACAATATCTGAGCAGCAGTGCGCTCGGTGTTCCACACCCTAACCTCATCCATTGATCCTTCAAAGAAACTAAGCCCGTCTATACGGCTGCCCATACGGATATTACCCGTAGCAGTGTTTACCGAAGTCAGATCGCCCTGCGCATCCAGCACCCCGTCTACATATAATTTAGCTTTTGTGCCGGCAGCATTGGCATTATTAAAGGTAACGGCTACATGATGCCAGTTGTTATCCGTAACGTCTACCAGACCCGTGACCCCACTCCCAGCAACCTCAATCCGTAAATTTTGTCCGTTAATCACATTCAGGGTGAAGCGGGCACCGGTTGCCGTACTACCCATATCTACGATTACCTTCTGTGTGGTGGAGGTAGTGGAGGGAATTTTAATCCAGGCCTCTATACTCCGGGAAGCACTACCCGATATAGATGGCTGGTTAGTCTGGATGTAATCATTGGTGCCGTCAAAATGTAATGCATTCTGGGAAGAAACCATTCCCGTCTGTAGTAAAAGCCCCAGAAAGAACAGGGCGAATAAACGTGTAATCATGGCATTTTTTCAGCTAAAATAATATGCTGATCTCTAAATTCTAAACCCTCAGAACGCATATGGGTATTGATTTACATGCCCGCAAAACATCAAGAAACAAACCATACATATAAATCATTTAATATAAATAAGCTATGATAAAAAAATGGAATCGGTAAGCGAAAAAATATTTTTGTTTTTTTTTGAAAAAATTCCGGACTGAGGCAATTCCAGGGATATCCTCATCGTACATCGCTTAATTACCTGAAAACAATAAGCCCATGGTGCCTTGCTGCACCATGGGCTTATGTCCACTACTTGTTTTGTTTTAGAATACAGTTATTTTACAATTATAGTCAACTCCCAATACACTTCCGGAGCGATTACATTCTGCTTTTGCTTCTTTATACGTTTTATCACGGATAATAGAAGTACTGGTATTACCATTTACGGTACATTCACAGTTCCAGTCTTTAGGTTTATTACACGAGGTACCAAATGCTATGGCACCGCCAAAAATGGCTAAGGCAGCGGAGATCGATGCTATTCTTTTCATAAAATCGTTTTTGGTTACCCCAATATTAAAACAATAATCCAAGCTATTGAGATACAGAATGTTAATAAATTACCTGTATATACAAGCAAAATACCGTCCATTCCCCGCATATGCCCTTCAGGTAAAGGTTACAAATATGTTTTACAAAAGGAATATTTCAATTAACTTTGCGGCTCAAATCAGAAAGAACAACATGTTTGCATTACGTAGATTTTTAGTCAAGAACCGTCTGCTGCTGGCAGTGCTATTTATCGCATTAGGTATATTTTCAGGTATCAAAGTAACCTGGTGGCTGGGCTGGTTGCCTATCCTCATCGGTTTACTGACCGCTGCCGCACATTTCCTGATCGGCCCGATGACTATTCTCCCGCATTATATTGAAAGTGGCGATGTAGAAGAAGCTCAGAAATTAATTGATTCTGTAAAAAAACCAGAATGGCTGTTCAAACAGGTAAGATCAGGCTTTTATATGCTGAAGGCAAACTTATCTACCATGAACAATGACCTGGATGCTGCGGAAGAGCAGCTGAGAAAAGGACTGGCTTCAGGTGCTACAGATAAGGATGCTGAAGGTATGGCTTTACTGCAGTTAGGCTTTATCTCTGCTCAGAAAGGAAATCTGAAAGAATCTTATGAGCAATTGCGCAAAGCAGTGCAACTGGGCTTACCGGATGCAGATACTACAGCAAGAGCTTATATGCAGTTATCTTCTATCTGCGCACAGAGAAGAGATTACCGCGGTTGTAAATTTTACTTTGCAAAAGCAAAGGCCGCCAAGCCTAAAAATGCAGAGATTGTAGAGCAACTGAAAGAAATGAACAAACAAATTGCCCGCATACCGGGATAAAATAACACAATCAATAAAAAAGCAGCCTTTCGGGCTGCTTTTTTATTATGTATAACAGGCAATTCACAAGGATTCCCTTATTTTTGTTTCGTTTTTCAAAAAACCTGTATTTATTTATTCGCGCGCATCAAAACCGGCGAAGCATTGCTGCAAATTATATGAAGTATAAACATATTTTACTCCTCGTCTTCCTGATTATCCTCATAGACCAGTTCATCAAGATATACGTTAAGCTTAATTTCAATTACGGTGATAGTATCAACGTCATGGGCCTGAAATGGTTCCAGTTGTACTTTATTGAGAATTCCGGAATGGCCTTCGGGATGAAGATCATGGATTCTACCACCGGTAAAGTAATCCTGACCCTCTTCCGCCTGGTAGCAGTAGGCTTCGGTTTTTACTGGGTAAAGACCCTGGTGAAACGTGGTCTGAGCAATGGCGTAAAAATATGCGCGGCCATGATCCTCGCAGGTGCAGCGGGCAACCTGATCGACAGTATGTTCTACGGAATGATGTTTGATCGTGGCCTGGCATTCGATCCTGCTGTAAATGACTATGTAAGTTATCTTGGCGTGGCCAAATTCGGCAAGGGTTATTCCGGGCTGCTGCATGGCAGCGTAGTAGATATGTTCTACTTCCCGGTAATCGATACCCATTGGCCGAAATGGATGCCAATGGTAGGCGGACAACGCTTTACCTTCTTTGATCCGATCTTCAACTTTGCAGATGCTTCTATCTCACTGGGCGTAATTATCCTGTTACTGTTCCAGCAAAAAGCCTTGAAGACAGACATGAATAAAGCCGCTACCGAAAAGGCCAATGCTGCAGAGAACGCATCTTAAATTTTATTTCACTTCATTCATTATATAATATTACTCATTCGACATGACTACGTACACGTTCGAAAACAATCTTGAATATGCATTATCACTTGATGATGTAGATATATTACATTCTTTCCGTGAGCGCTTCCATTTTCCTCAGCATGATGGAAATGATGTGCTTTATTTCTGCGGTAACTCACTGGGTCTGCAACCAAGAAGTGCTTCCTGGCTGTTTCAGAAAGAGCTGGCCGACTGGGCCAAATATGGTGTAGAAGGTCATTTCCAGGCAGAGAACCCATGGATGCATTACCACAATCAGTTCAGCACTTCCCTGGCCAGAATCGTAGGAGCCAATACTTCAGAAGTAGTGGCTATGAATACGCTGACGGTAAACCTGCATTTACTAATGATCTCTTTTTACCGCCCTACCCAGCAGCGCTATAAGATCATTATGGAGGCAGGCGCATTCCCTTCTGATCAGTATGCAATGGAAACGCAGGTAAAAATGCACGGCTTTGATCCTAATGAAGCCATTATCGAACTGACTCCGAGAGATGGAGAGCATTGCCTGAGAGATGAAGATATTTTACAGGCCATCAAAGACACCGGCGATCAGCTGGCTTGTGTGATGATGGGTGGTGTAAACTATTATACCGGTCAATTCTTTGACATGCCGGCGATTACCAAAGCAGCGCATGAAGTTGGCGCCCTGTGCGGTTTTGACCTTGCACATGCTATGGGTAATGTGCCGATGCAATTGCATGACTGGGATGTAGACTTCGCCTGCTGGTGTTCTTACAAATACCTAAACTCTGGTCCTGGTGGTGTAGCGGGTATTTTTGTTCATGAGAAACATGGCAACAACCCGGATACCCTGCGTCTTGCCGGTTGGTGGGGCAATGATGAGTCTACCCGTTTCAAAATGAAAAAAGGCTTTATCCCTGCTAAAGGTGCAGCCAGCTGGCAGATGAGTAATGCGCCGGTTTTCAATATGATCGCGCACAAATCTTCCCTGGATATTTTTGACAAAACATCTGTAGCACAACTCAGAGAAAAGAGCCTGAAGCTGACTGCTTATGCAGAATTCCTGTTGCAACCATTGGAAGCAGCCGGTATTTTTGAAATTATTACACCAAAAGAACCGCATCGCCGTGGAGCGCAGCTGTCCCTGTTGTTCAAAGACAAAGGCAGAGCTGCATTTGATCACCTGACCGCTCATGGTGTAGTTGCAGACTGGCGTGAGCCAAATGTAATCCGCATCGCACCAGTACCGATGTACAACAGCTTTGAAGATGTATATCGCTTTGCAGACCTGTTACAGCAATTCCTGAAAGGTCATTAATTTGAACCTGGATTATATAAAGAAAGGAGCATCTCACGATGCTCCTTTTACATTGAACAGAAATTCCACTAACTGTTCAATACTTTGCTGATATTGTGTTGTGCAAAGCCGGCAGAGGTTGTCATGCCCTTACCGCCAATACCCGTAACAATATGAATGCGCTTGTCTATGGTATGACAGAAAATCTCATCGTCATGCTGGGCATAAAAACCGGCCCAGTTCTGGGCTATATTCCAGTTGTCCAGTTGCATGATCTTCTTTGCTTCCCTCAGCATGATCTCATTAATGTGCATATCATTATAGAATATGCTCAGGTCATCCTGGTCCTCTATTGGTGCATAGAGATGAGAATCTCCGATGATCACACTACCGTCTACCCTTTGTTTAAACAGGATATGAATGCCGTAATCCACACAATCCTGTGGCACGTCTGCGGTATCCAGCTGCTGATAACTGTCACAGGCCGTAAAGCTCTCATAGCGTCTGATCGTAAGCCCGGTAAGGATATTGCCCGGCAACACCGTATGCTGCTGCGGGTAAGTAGCCATCATATTCAGCTTAGATACGATCAGCCCGCTTGTAGCAAACACTTCCGGGAATAGTAATTTAAACTCTCTGCCAGAGCAGATAAAACAATGAACTGCAGTATACTCCTGCTTGTCAGCAGTGCTTACCCTTACGGTATCTCCGGCAGTTTCTGTGGCCACTACAGGGCAATTATTCCGGTGGCTGAACTGCTGCGGAAATTTAACGGACAGGTATTCCAGTACACGATGCACCAGGATTTCCGGCTCGGCCGATACTTCCTGCGGAAAGAACAGTGCTCCCTTAGCATAACCGGTCTGCACCATCGGGTAGCGCTCCAGCAACTGTGCAGCGGTCCATAATTCAGCTGTATAATCTACCGCCTGAAACTTTGTCTGCAGCTCTTCCAGTACCGTCATTTCAGACGCTGTATTGGCTATATAACAGGAACCATTATTGCGGATACCAATATGGAATTCACTTTGTATTTCTTTGTATAATTCTGTAGCCATGCGACCGTATTCATGCCATTCACTGCCGGGTATCAGACCAGAAGGCACGACCTGCCCGAAATTGCGTACAGTGGCTTCCTGGGCACGCTTATCCTTCTCCAGTAACATTACCGTCTTGCCTGCCTTCAGGGCATGATAAGCATGAAATACGCCAAGGACTCCGGCTCCGATAATGATTACGTCAAACTGTTTTGTCATGTGTATGTATTGTGTCTCTAAATGCAAAATATATTGTCTCCGGCTAGCCGGAGACAATATGGGTATTATATTTAAATTAATGTTGGATTACTACTTTCTGTGTTCCTGATGCTTTACCATTATTTACGGTAATGAAATATACGCCTGCTGGTAAGGTCTGTACATCCAGACTTGTCAATCTGTTGCTGATTACCTGTTGCAGTACTACTGTACCGATCTGGTTATGCATCACCAGTTTTGCCTGTGCAGTACCATTCAGGATTACCTGCAGCTGATCAGCAGCCGGGTTAGGATACAGTCTGAAATCATCTGCACCCAACTCCTTAATACTGTTCGGATCTGCTGTAGTAAAGGTAAATGGTCCCTGCCATGGATTCAGCCCTAAAGTACAGCTATCCTGTATGTAGAACTCATAATCCGTATTGTTGGTCAGTCCGGAGAAAGTATACTGTGCAGCACTCAGGTTCGCAACGATGGTACCATTAGCCGGAACGAAACCGGTTGTACCATAACTCAGGTTCCATAAACCCGCAGTACTGGTCCAGGTAGCTTTTGCCCCGCTTGCATTGATGTTGCTCACCACAACATTATGCGCCGGCTCACATGGCAGTGTAGTGTAGGAGAATGGCCCTACCCATCCGCTGTTCGTCACACTGGAATTACAGTTAGCTCTTACATAAAAATCATAAGTAGTATTCGGTGTTGCCGCAGTCAGCTCAAAACGTTTATCACCAACAGTGGTCTGGATACCGAATGCCGGATTACCAAATCCTTGTGTGCCCCAGCTTACAATATAATCCTGGGTAACGATACCGTTATCTTCCCACTTCAGGACCATAGCCGCAGCTGTAATACTGTCTGCATGTACGTTGAACGGTTGCGGACAAGGGTTCAGCGTAGTGAAGTAGAATGGTCCAACCCATGTACTGGCGCTTGTTGCACTACAGGAGTCTTTCATATAAAACTTGTACGTCTGAGAAGCATTCAGGTTCGTTAAGGTCAGCGAAGCAGTTGTGCTCGTTACGGCAGTACCAGTACCTGGTAAGAAAGCGATATTACCGTATTCGATCAGGTGTTTACCCGCAGCGGAAGTCCAGCTGATGGTAGCATTACCAGTGTCTATATTGGCAATAGTAATGTTCTGTGGTGTAGCACAGGCCGGAGCAGAGAAGTCTGCCAGGACAAATTGCTTCACACCCAAAGCCTGCATTAAGCTCAGTTGCTGTGCAGTTGTATTGTTAGCCGCTACACTCTGTGTCCACAAAGTATCATCATTTGCTTTACGGTTATACAGGTGCAGGTTAGCATTATTACTTACTGCATTAGGATAACTGCTGTAATGGTACACTGTTTTATACTGAGCTGTTTTATTGCCCGGGGTATACACACCGAAGTATTGATTGGTCGTACCTAATTGCACAATACCATTCACCATATTCGGCACAGTATTGATGCGGTATAATTGTAGCCCTTTAGTATTGGCTTCTACAGAATCGATCGTGATCTGTCCCATAGCATTACTGCCTAATGAAAGGCTTACACCATTCCATCCGTTAGGGTACACTTGTATACTCGTATCTCCGATAGCAGCACCACTGATCACGCGTTGCGGGTTGTTCAGCAATGTACCGTTAAACACCGTACCGGTTGCAGCAAGGTTGGTCAGTACCGTACCGCTGGCCTCATCCATACGATAATAGGCCAATAAATTAGTATCAGTAGCATTGATTTTATGACACATATTTGCCCTGATCTCTTCAACCGTCATTGCTTTCTTCCAGACGCGCAGTTCATCCATTCCTCCTTTAAATTTAGGACCGTACACACCGGTACCATCCTGACCGATACGCATAGGTAATGTACCATCAAGGCTCAGTAAAGAGTCTGCAGCGATATTGATCGGGCTGCCGGCCTGTACCCCATTCAGGTATGCCGTAAGGCTTCCTTTACGGTCTACAACCATAGCGATATGATTCCACTCTGCCGGGTCCGGTACATTGATATCATAATCTCTGCGGGTACCGCCAGCTGGCTTGAAATTGAAACGCAGGTTACCGCCACCGTTCCAGCACCAGAGAATACCTGTATTGGCACCACTGTTCCAGTCTTTGTTTCCGATAAAGGAAGGATCGCTGGAAGGGTTATTGAACTTAATCCATGTCTCTAAAGTATAACTGCCTTTTGCCATAGCACCGGATAAAGAATCACCCAGGTTTACATGTTCATTAGCGCCCGTACCCTGGAAGTTCATTGCATAACCACTGCCATAAGTGCTGTAGTCCATAGCCGTTGTAAACGTATACGGTCCGGCCCATGCACTGGCGCTATTGATAGAAGCACAGGTATCACGCACATAGAATCTGTAGGTAGTATTGCTTTGCAGGTTATTTACCGTATAGTTTGCAGCAGAAAGATTGTTCACCACAGTACCGCCATTACCCGGAATAAAGGTTCCTTGACCGTATACCAGGTTCCAGGCATTGGAACCGCCGGTGATCCAGCTCAGCTGTGCAGCGCTGGTGCTAATATTCTGTGCATTTAATGCAGTAGGTGTATTACAGGTCACAGAGGTAACGAAGCTACCGATGATTAATTCCTGTCTGCCCGAAATACCCGTTTTGCTCAGGGTATTATTGGTTATATTTTTAGTCGCCGCCCATAAGCTCCACACAGAATCCATACTGTAGCGCTTAAACAGGTCTATACCACCTTCAAATGTATTGGCCGCCGGATAGTTGGTATAATTATACACCAGGTTATAGCTGCTGGTATCTGATACCGGGAATACACCGTAGTACACATTATTTGTGCCCGGATTGGCAATACCGGAAGTCGTATTCGGTACGGCATTCACTTTGAACAGGTGTATGCCGGTAGTATTATTGCTGATATTATCCAGCTGTACGGTTCCGTTCGCAGGAGAGGTCAGGCTTAATGTCTGTCCGGTGTACGTTGCAGCATACAGTTGTACCGATTCATCTCCGACAGATGCACCGCTGGCTATTCTTGCCGGTGTATTAACGAAAGTACCGTTGAAAAATCCGGTGCTTGTTGCAGCGGAGTTTGCTACCGTAGTGCCGGTAGCTTCATCCATACGGTAGTAAGCCATCAGCCCGGTTTCTGCCCCGGTCAGTTTGTGACACATATCATTGCGGATATCGGCCACTGTGCGTACATTATTCCAGATGCGCACCTCATCCATATCACCATCGATACCGAAAGCGGCATTACCATCTGCACCAAGGCGTAAAGGCAAACCTGCATCAATAGCGAAACCGGAATCTGCGGCAATGCTTACAGCTGTACCATTCTGTACACCGTTTACATAACCCGTGATGTTTCCATTACGTTTTACGGTAACCGCGATATGATTCCATTTGCCATAATCCAAGGTCATATTCATATCCTTACGGGTACGACCCGCAGCGCGGAAGTTAAAGCGAAGGGTGTTCGTGGCATAACGGCACCAGACGATACCGGTATTGGCCCCACTGGCCCAGTTTTTATTACCCAGGAATACCGGGTCAGAACTATTGCTTCTGACTTTTACCCACATTTCTATGGTAAAGTCAGATTGTGACAGGGAGCGGGATAAGGAGTCGCCCATATTCACATGGCTGCTGCCATTAAAACTCAGTGCCTTTGCAGCACCCTGCCCGTACGAAGACAAGCTTTGCCCCAGACCTATGCTCATAAACAGCAAGGCCAGTACGCGTACCAGTAATTTTGTGTTCATTATGATTTGTTTGAAATGAGCTTAAAGAAAAGCGGATGCCCTGCGACATCCGCTATAAAATGTTATTGTAATACGATTTTTCTTACGGTCTGTTTACCATTATTCATTACCTGCATGAAGTAAATACCTCTTGGCAGAACAGTCAGATCGAACGGTACAACCGTTAAGCCTGCAGTGCCTTGCGTGGTTTTGCTTTGTACCGCTACACCATTCATATTCTGAATGCGGATGTCAATTTTACCGGCAACATCTTTAAAGGCTACTTTGAATACACCATTGTTCGGGTTAGGAAAAATACCGAATTCAATAGCCGCATTGCGTACATCTTCTACATAAGTAGGATTACCGGTTGTATCTGTAGTATCGGTTACCGGCAGCAACCAGGACTTACCGTCAAGATTCCATGCAGGATTCGTTTCCGGGCTCTCGCAGGCAGATCCTTTCATGATGTGTGCCAGTGCGGTAACCGCGATGTCGGTCAGTACGGGAGTATTGTTCAGTAAAGTAGTATCTACAGGATTGGTCGGCATGTAATAGCTGCCCGGATCTGGTCCGGTGATCTGCAGGTGCGGTACACTTGGTCCGGAAGCCACCCACCAGATATGACGCTCTGTGTTTGATTGTCCGCCGTGTGTGGTACCAATACCACCATGATCTGTAGTCAGCAGGATCAGCCAGTCTTCCTGGTTGTAGGTAGGACGCTGGTATAATTTCGCGATCACTTCACCAATCTCAGCATCTACGGTCTGAATAGCATTCATATACTGGGGATTGGCCGGATTGAAGCCTGAAGAGTGGCCCGCTGCATCACATTCATCATAGTGAATGAACAGGATGTCCAGGTTAGGATCATTCAGCTGAATTTTTGCCGCTGCAGTTACCGCACCCTGCCCGTGTGTACCGGCATCGATAGATTGGTTGAAACCGCTGTTGAATACGAATCCGGCAGTGTTATTACTGTTGGTCGGATCATTCATCGGGTCCCAGGTAATGATCTGTACTGCTTTCAGGTTCGGCAGACATTCCTTGGCTCTCTTAGGGAAATACGGATAGTTAGCATAGTTAGGATTGGTATAACTATTGTTGGTCACCTGGTGTTTGGCTTCCCACACACCGGTCATCATTGTAGACCATGACGCACCGCTGGAGGTCGCACCACAATGCCAGGAGTCGAAGGTATACAAACCATGTGCCATCAGGGTATCAATATTAGGTGTATTGGCCTGCAGTAAAGCATCTGCGCGTACACCGTCGATACCGATAAATAATACTTTAGGCTTTTTAGGCGTGCCTGTTTGTGCCGATACGGTTACTGTGGAACCGATCAGTAAAGCGCCGGTCAGTAATTTTTTAATCATTTTCATTTCTGTTTGATTGTATACGTTGTTAATATTTTATATTGAATGGATTAATGAATAAAGATTGATTTAGAAACTATAGCGCAGCCCTACCAATCCTCTCACAGAATAATACTCTGTTTTTAAGGGACGCTCCTTTTGCCCGCGATACATGGTGTATGGTGTATTGGTCAGGTTATTGACCTCTGCGAATAGGGAAAAATGATCTTTAAAACTGTAAGCGAATGAGTAATCCAGCGTAAGGCTACGACCTACATATACATCATAGTCATTGTTCTGGTGCAGGATCAGCATCTTTTCAGAAGCAGGATCTTTTACGGCATACAGATTCAGCTCATACAGATAAGGATCGCGGTAGTTAAGACCTATACGGGTAGTGATGTGTTTGTTCTCGAAGTACAGGGCTACATTCAGCACATTAGGAGATTGTCTTGGTAAAGCCTGCGGCTTGTCTCTGGCTTCAATGCGCATCTGAGAATAGGTATACGAATAGTTGATATTCACCCCCAGGTTCTTCCATATGCCCGGCAGGAAACGCAGCTTACTCATCAGCGATGCTTCTATACCTGTTGCAAAGGCCTCCGGTGCATTCTGAAACTTCTTGGCGATTACCCCACCCGGAATCTGGAATTCATTCGATACACCGTTATTATCCGCACTACTGCTTTCAAATGCCGTGTAGATGTGGTCTTTGACTTGTTTGTAGAAACCTGAAACACTCAGCATACTGGTGGCACTCAGGTAACGTTCATAGGCAAGGTCATAGTTCCATGAATAAGTCGGTTTCAGATTCGGGTTGCCATATACCAGGTCATTATTGGAATAGTTGATGGCAGCAGCACCAGGTTTGATCTCGTTAAAGTTAGGTCTGCGGAATGTGCGGGTTACCGCCAGTCGCAGGTTCTGCTTATTACTAAGGGTATATTTTGCATTCAGCATCGGTAATACAGACCAGTAGCTTTTGCCGGAGCGAACCGGTGTCAACGCAACCGTACCCAGTGCCGGATCTATGGTAATAATACTATCTGCCTCAACAGTAGGACTGGTATACTCTACCCTTACACCAGGCACCAGTGTCAGCTTCGCCACAGGACTCCATTCCGCCATAGCATAGCCTGCATACACAGTTTCTTTGTATCTATAGCTAGACCCGACCATCTGCTGGAAGTAAGGCGTTTGTGTACCGAAAGGAATATGGCGCAAGGTATCGCCCAGGCCGGACACGAAATTATCGATCTGGTCTCCGCTCAGGAAAGGCAATAGCTTACCGGTATACGGACTCCCCAGCTCAGCAAGGAAACCACCACGCTCGTTGAATTGCGCCGGTTTAAATGTATTGTAGAGAATAGACGAACTCAGGTCTTTATTGCGCTCCCACAGCTCCAGGCCTACATTACGGCGACCTTCTTTCATACGCATTTTTCCGCCGAATTTTATTTTTAGGTTACTCTTTGCAGCGTATTGCAGATCGATCTGTGCGGTAATGGGATCTTTCTCCCAGGTATTATTGGTTTCTGAGTAGGCGCGGGTAAAGGCAAAAGAGGTATCGGAAGGATTGACCAGCGGTACATTTTCATAGACCGGTTGTATGTTGCGGTAATGATCTCCATAACCCGGCTCAGGACTATCAATATCCAGGAGTTTCAAGCGGTCATAGGCATTGCGCTCATCCGTTACTTTTCCGTTCTCATCGAGGTAGATAAAATCTTTAAAATTGACAGACTTTTCAAACTCTACTACATGATAACCGTTACGGGGATCTCCTTTTTCAAAAGGCACAGGACCGTACTGAAAATGGTTACTGTAGCTCGCGATGCGCCAGTTGGCCGATAGCTTGGCAGATGGCTTCAGCTCCCCGCCCAGCTCTGCTCCCCAGAAATCGGTGAGCATGATATTGTGGATATTCTGCAGCTTGATCGACTGTCCCCAGCCGGTGCTCCAGTTATACATGGTCTTGCGGTTGTACTCCTCATCTTTCATATGACCATACACCCCTTTGGCATATATCCTGGCACGATCATTAAATTTATACTCCAGTGCAGCATTAGCACCCAGTGTATTTCGCTGTCCTTCATAATCTCTCAGCTCCAGGCGCGATAAAGACTGGTCTATATTGGAACCATAAAACACCTGGTAATTATCTGTAGCCCAGTTACGGCTGTATAAAGAGCCTCCGGCGAAGTACCCGAATTTTCCATTCTTACTGCGGTTCCCAAAAGACAGTGCTGCATTATATATAGGCTTCTGTGCCTGTGCATTGAAACCGGCGCCTATAGAAGCTTGTATCGCTTTTTTAGCCGGTGCATTTTTAGTAATAAAGTTGGCACTCCCCCCGATCGCATCCGCTTCCATATCGGGAGATAAGGTTTTAGATACTACGATATAATCGACCAGGCTGGAAGGAAAAATATCAAAGTTCATAGCACGGGTCTTAGACTCCTCATCTGCCACCGGCATACGATCACCATTGACCAGTGCCGCACTCCAGTCAGAAGGTGTACCACGGAAAGAGATAAAACGCCCCTCACCCTGATCTGATTCCATAACCACACCCGGCAGGCGTTGTACCGCCTCGGCCACATTACGATCCGGCAGTTTAGCCACACCCTCTGCCGATACGATATTGGAAAACACCATTGAAGACTTCATCATATTCAAAGCCTTGGTCTCGGTGCCTTTCATGTCTGCAACAACCGTAACTTCATTCAACTCTTTTTCACTCAGTTCAATGCTGCCCAGGTCTGTATCTGCAGTCAGTACAATGTCTTTCGAATATTCATTATAGCCCATAGACGATACCTTAAGTGTATACTGTCCCAGGGGTACACCTACCAGTGCGAAGGAGCCATCCAGTTCTGTAACCGTATGGTATTGCTTACCGGCCAGTGATATAATAATACCGGGCAGGGTCTCCTGCTTATCTTTCACCACACCCTTAATGGTAGCGGTCTGTGCGATAGCTGCTCCGGGTAAAATACTACAAACAATATATGTAGCTATATTTTTCATTATTACAGATTATATTATTGATGTATTAATTATGTGTATGATCTCCGCCTGCTTCATGATGCTTCGGGTCCGGCGCTTCCGGTCTGGGATGCAGGGCATTTTTATGTGCGATCATCATGCTGGCATATTCCGGTGTTCTGAAATACTGTACTACCGGGATTACACTGATATAAAAGTCCTCTTTAAAGAAGGAGGCTCTTTCCGCTTCCGGCAGAGAAGTATATAATTGTTTATAGGTTTCCATGCAGGATGCAAATACTGTTTCTGCCTTTTCTGTAACCTGTACAGGCAATTGATACTTTTGCACTTTATACAGATCACCGGCAATACCCAAACGATGCTGCAGCATATCTACCTGCACCTCAATGGCCATTTGCTCCCGGTTACTCCGCTTTTCCTGTGCAGCAACCTGAACACCCAATACCGTAAAACTCAGCAGGTATACCAGTTTCTTCATAACACGTTTGAATTATTGTTTTGATAGCGCAAAATTAATAAACACATGTTTACATATGCTTAACTCTTGTTTACCAAATTGTTAATAAAAGAAGTAAACAAATATTTACACAATGGTATTATGCCAAGTAAAAAAGACATAATATCTTTGATGTTTACAGATACTATACATGGAAGGAGCATTTCTACTTGAAGTAAGCCGGAGGATTAAAGAATTCCGATACGAGAAACGATTAACGATACAGCAGCTGGCCGATCGTTCGGGTGTGAGCAAGGGCCTGATCTCCCAGATTGAGAACGGAAGAAGTATCCCCTCCCTGCCGGTACTGTTCAGCATTATACAATCACTGGAGATGGCGGTAAGCCATTTCTTCAGCGGCATAAACCTGCAGACGCCTAATGTAATCGTACAACGTAAAAAAGACTACGAATCCTTTACCAAAGAGGATGCCAAGGGATTTTTATACAAGCGCATATTCGTCAAAAGTCTTGCAGCTTCTACGGTAGACTTTGTGATCCTGGAGCTGAGTAAAAATGCAAAAAGAGAAGAAGTGACCACAGATGCCTTCGAATATAAATATATTATACAAGGCGAATGTGAGTATATGATCAATGGTGAAACGTATTCTTTATCGGAAGGAGACTCTTTATTTTTTGACGGACGACTGCCTCACTTACCTAAAAATACAGGTACAGATAAATGTATTATGCTCATTGTTTACTTCTTCACCCAAAAGTAAACAAATACTAAACATAAATTTAGCATTAAGATAACATAGGGATTTTACCTTCGCAGCGAGATACAAATACTAAACTTTAGTTTAATGAATATCAAGCGCAGACTGGAAGCAAACTCCCTATTTTTTATATGCTTTGCCACACTGGCCTCTTTCCTGACCTATACCGCCATGTACGCGGTACGTAAGGCTTTTGCAGCCGGTACTTACGACGGACAAGCTTTTCTCGGTGTTGATTATAAGATATGGCTGGTGAGTGCACAGACTATCGGTTATACCTTATCTAAATATTTCGGCATCAAAATCGTTGCGGAGAACACACCCAGGCAGCGTCCCCGATATATTGTAGGGCTAATCTTAACCTCAGTGCTCGCCCTGGCACTGTTTGCCCTCATTCCGGCACCATATAATATACTGGCCCTATTCCTGAATGGCCTGCCTATTGGTATGATCTTCGGTTTAATCTTCAATTACCTGGAAGGGCGCAGAAGTACAGAGATCCTGGTTGTCGGATTGACCATTACACAAATTGTCTCCTCCGGTTTTATTAAAAGTATCGGGCAATATTTCATCCATACATTAGGTGTATCCGATATCTGGATGCCTTTCCTGGTTGGGATCTGCTTCCTGCCGGTATTATTACTGGCCGTATGGATGCTGGAGCAGCTCCCACATCAGACTGCAGAAGATATTGCCTTGAAATCGGAACGGGTGCCGATGAGTAAAAAGGAACGCCAGGCTTTTTTCCGCTTCTTCTTTATGGGCCTGGCTATATTCATGGTAAGCTATATCCTCATGACCAGCTACCGCGACTTCAGGGACAATTTTGCGCCGGAGATATGGCGTGGACTTGGATTTGAAGGGAATGCTTCTATTTTCACGATCAGTGAGATTCCGGTTTCGGTCATCATACTCCTGCTCATGATTGTGATGCAGCGCATTCGTGAAAACCTGAAAGCATTTATGTTTATACATGCCATTAGCTTTATCGGTGCCATCATTATGCTGGCCGGAACCCTTGCCTATGGGGCACATATGATCAGCCCTCAGGTATGGATCTGTGCAACCGGTATCGGATTATATATAGCTTATGTACCTGCCAATACCATATTCTTTGAACGTATGCTAGCGGTATTCCGCTACCCGGGCAATGCGGGTTTCATTGGTGTAATGGCCGATTTCTTTGGCTATTGCGGCAGCATCGGTGTATTGTTTTACAAGAATTTCTATGACAGCAAAATGAGCTATGTCGATTTTTTCTACCATACCACCATTTTTATTGCCGTACTGCTCCTGATCAGCCAAACCGCTTCTGCATTGTATTTCCTGCGAAAAGCAAGAGCCGAACGCAAAGCCAATAGTTTACAATTACTAAATAAAAGTTTAGTATAAATAAATATTTGTTTTACCTTTGTATACCATATCAATTTAAAAATTTAATATGCACAACGAATCTATTAAGCTCGCCATTTTTGACATGGCCGGCACTACGGTCTATGATGATGATTTTGTAACCAAAGCCTTATGCAAAGCCCTGGAAACACATGAATATATTGTTCCGCTATCTGCTGCCAATGAAGTAATGGGCATCGCCAAACCAGTTGCCATCAAAATGTTGCTGGACCGCTTCTATCCCGACACGGATCATATCTCTATTGATACACTGCATGCTTCTTTCCTGCAGATCATGACAGACTTTTACCGCAATGCTCCGGATATTTGTGAGATTGAAGGTGCTACAGATACCTTTAGAACATTGCAGGCAAAAGGCATAAAGGTAGGACTGGATACGGGTTTCAGCAGAGACATTACCGATATTATCATCAACAGGCTGGGATGGGAAAGTATCCTGGATGTAAGTGTTGCCAGCGATGAGGTAACTCATGGTCGCCCCTACCCGGATATGATCCTGAAAGCTATGGAACTGACCGGCATACAGGAAGCGCAACAGGTGGCTAAGGTGGGCGATACGCCTGTAGACCTGGAAGAAGGTCACCGTGCCGGTTGTGCACTGGTGGTAGGCGTATTGAGCGGCGCCAATAATAAAGAGGTACTGGAGCAATACCCGCATACCCATATTATAGACTCTATTACTGACTTCACGGGCCTGATCAGCGAGTATGAGCTGGCTACTGTAAAATAATGTAAAGTACCCTTATAGTTTCATTAATCAAAACGGGCTGTGGTGTCTACCACAGCCCTGCTTTTATACTCTATTTTACGTCAAGTTCATTCCACCATTCGGTAAATACCTGTGCGGTATCTCCCAGGTGAACTGGCTCTCCTATACGGGGTGTAACCAATGGTATCTGTCCGGCATTGAGCCTGGAGATCTCCCGCAGGGGCTCGTTCCAGTCATGCAGGGCCAGGGAGAACTTACCGGAGTGTACCGGCATTATTCTTTTCGCATTCAATTCTTTCGCGGCTTTCAGTGTTTCTTCGGGCAGACAGTGTATGGCCTGCCAGGCCACATTATACTGGCCGTTTTCCAGTATCGCCAGGTCTATGGCACCAAATCGCTGGCCAATGGCCTTAAAGCGATCATCATATCCGCCATCACCACCCAGGAATATTTTTACCTTGGGTGTTTCCAGCAGGAAGGATAACCATAAGGTATTGTTGCGTTTGAAGGTGCGGCCGGAAAAGTGACGTGAGCTAAGGGTGTGCAGTTTCATGCCATGCTCCAGCGGTATGGTTTCCTCCCAATCTCTTTCTATGATCTTATCTGTGGCATAACCCCAATATTCGAAGTGGGCACCAACACCAAGACCGCATACAACTTTCTTAACCTTGCCCTTAAGTGCTTTGATGGTTTCATAATCGAGGTGATCGTAGTGATCGTGACTAATGAGTAAGTAATCGATCTCCGGCAGATCAGCTACGGTATAGGCATCTGAGCCTTTAAAGGCTTTTGTAGAGCCTGGTACCGGCGAGGCATTTCCACTGAACACCGGATCTACCAGGAATTTTACGCCATCCATTTGCAGGAAATAGGAAGAGTGTCCGAACCATACCACTATATTACTGTCTGCAGGCAGGTGCTTCAGATCGGTATGTACAGAAGGGATATCCTGGTGTGGTTTCTGATTTGGATTTTTAGAGAAAAGGAACTCCCACATTACCTTTGTCATAGAATAGCCTTCGGTAAGTGAAGGGGTATGGGTTTTGTTTTCAAAAACCCCGTTTTTAAAATTCGGGGACTGCTTCATTCGCTCCAGTCTTGCGCCAGATGGTGCTTTACCGAATTTTGGTTGTTGCATATATAATAATACAGTCAATACCAGCAACAGCAGTATTACTCCTATAATTGCGATCATACGTTTTACTATTTTAAAAAATCTCTTCATTACTATTTCAGGGCTTTGGCCGTTATACTTACCGGGCCAGTGTTTTAATGTCTTCTATTTCCAGTATCTGTTTGGTATAGCCTTTGGTTACCGCATGGATCATGGCCTGCCCTACCTGGTGCAGGCTCAGCGATTTTTTAGGCAGTAATAAAGGAAACAATGCTATTACGGGTTTAAAGAACCAGCGTACATTACGCTGTCCCTTTACGGGTTTCATAAATCCCGGACGGAAGTTGTATTGTCCTGCAAAACCCAGTTGCATCAGGGCCTCTTCGGTACGTCCCTTTACTTTCTGCCACATCTGTTTCCCATTACTATCGGTATGTGCACCGGTAATATAGTTGAAGACCATATGCGGAGCGACCTGCTGCAGCGCTGTAGCAAAACTTACCGTTGTATCATAGGTAATGCTGGTATAGTCTGCTTCATTCATACCTACAGAACTGATGCCGGCACAGAAGAAACAGGCATCATAACCTGCAAGGGCAGCGGCATGTTCTCCCAAATGTTTAAAGTCTTTTACCAGCAGTTCTTTCAGCTTAGGATGCTGCATATCATAATGTCTGCGATTGACCATAAGCACTTCCGATACGGCTTCGCTCTGCAGGCAATGCAACAGTACACCCTCTCCTACCATTCCGGTAGCACCTGTTATAATAACTTTTATCTTTTTCATATTGTCTGATTCAAATGGACTGAATATTCATTCCAAAAAATGATTAAATATTTATTCTTTAATGGCATCCCAAACCAGGCGTAATTGCTGCTCCAGGTGTTGTTTGTGCTTATCCTTGCCGGCGCTGATCATCCAGCGCACATAGGTAGTTACGGTACCTGCCAGGAAATACAGGATAGCTTCCATATCTATATTTTTGATAATACCTTCTTTCTGTCCCTGTTCTATCAAGGCAAAAACGGGTATAAACCCGGCCTTACCCTGCTCTTTGGTACTATCCAGTATCAAAGGAGAATGCTGGAATTGATCCATGAAAGCAAAGCCCTCCGGATGTTTCAGGTAGAAGTTGATAAATGCGGTATAGTAAAACAGGAAGCGGGTTTTTAAGGGTGTTGCTTCATCAATGCTTTTGGATACGAGGTTTATTTCAGAACCTTTAATGTACAGGTATATGGCATTGATCAGCTCTTCTTTGGTGGCGAAATAATTATAGATGGTACCCATACCGGTACCGGCTGCTTTTGCAATAGCTGACATGGGCGTAGCCTGTGCGCCATGCTCAGCCAGCAGTTTCATGGCTGCTATTATAATTTGCTCTTTCTTATCCACAGGGCAAAGGTATATAAATTGGAATGAATATTCCAATTTGTTCACAACATTTTAAGAATACTTCCCTTGAGCCAACAAAAAGAGCAGATCATGAGATCTGCTCTTTTATTATCAGTTGCCCTATCCGGTACCGGAATAAGTACGTTCTATTTAAAGTATTTATTAATTGCTTCGGTACGATTCTTGGCCTGTAACTTCTTGTATATATTATACACATGCCACTTGATTGTCGTTATCTTGATCGTCATTTCGGTAGAAATCTCTTTATAACTATGCCCTTTGGCGAGAAGCTCCAGCAATTCAGCTTCTTTCAAAGTAATAGAATAGGAAACCTCCTCCTCCGGCTTATCCTCTTCCTCTGTGGACTGAGGCATATAGTTCAGTATCTTGGTAGCGATACAGCTGCTTATAGGCATTTCTCCATCATAAACTTCCATGATGGCATCAATGATCTGGTAAGGTTTGCTCTTCTTGACTATATAGGAATTCGCACCGGCTTTCAGTGCTTCAAATATACTGTCGTCTTCTTCATTGATGGTGCATACCATAAATTTGGTATCCAGCCCCAAAGGCTTCAGCTGCCGGATGCATTCAATACCGGAAATATCAGGCAGGCCCAGGTCCATTATAACTACATCAGGTTGTTGCTCTTTGATTACCTTAACAGCTTCCTTTCCATTACGTATAATACCGAGATACTTAAATTTTTCATTGCTCAGCACAATGCTTTTAAAGTACTGCTGATGTTCTGGCTGATCCTCGACAATAAGAATTTTTATCATATGTGTAGTCTAAGTTAACATTTCTATACGGACCTCCACCCTGGTCCCAATCCCGTTTCCTCCATCGGTCCAGTTCACCGTACCAAAGAGGTTTGAAATATTCCGGTGAATATTGGTCATTCCGTATCCCTGACTGCTTTCAGGTGATTTCTTCTTCCTCTGTAATCCTATTCCATTATCACTAACAGCAAAATAATACATTTTATCGGCACAATTGATTTCCAGCGTAACTTTTGTAGCCATGGAATGCTTAACAATGTTATGGATGATCTCTTTAAAAGAAAGATATAATGCCCTGCGCTGAAATGACTGGATCTCGGTGTTTTCATCGCTCACCTGCTCTTCCCAGCTGAATTCAATACCAGCCTGCTCCAGAAAGTTCTTTGCAAACCGGATCATATAATGATTCAGGCTACGCAGGTTATCGTTCTGCACATTCAGGTTCCAGATAATTTCATTGATCTGCTGGTGCAGGCTCTGTGAGCGTTCTTTGACTATGTTTAAATGTTCTTTCTGTTCCGGAAACTGCTCTGCGATTTCTACAGCCATTAATGTTGAGGTCAGCGTAGAACCAAGATCATCATGCATCTCCCTGGATATACGGTTACGCTCTTCCCAAAGCCGGTTGCGGTATTCTGAATCGCGGCGCATCTGTAACTGCATCCAGTACTGTTGCTCGATCAGTCTTTTCTTTCTCTTATAGTAAAGAATAGAAATGGTAAAGCCAAACATGAGGATGGTGATAATGGTGGAAAAAATAACATAATTTTTCTGCCGCTTCATATCATATTCTTTCGATTTGATCTCCAGCTCGTTGGCCATGTATGTCATCTTCGCTTCATAATCAAGCAGCAGTTTATTATTCTCGGCCTGGTACATTTCATCTGTCAGCGCAGCATATCGCTCCTGATATACTACTGCATGCTCCAGTTGATGCTGTTTCCTGGCCAGTAAATAAGCGTATTTGTAATAGGTTCTCAGATCGCGCCTGAAATATTTGGCCGTATCTGTAGAGGTAAGTAACTGCTGCAGCAATACTGCAGCACTATCTGTCTGATCCTGTTTTATGTAGTGGTTAATCAGCATGAGGTAGGACAATTCCGGCTGATTATTTGGTGAAGGATGGTCCTCCATCTCTTTTATGGATAATTGTGCATACCACCGACCGCTATCGCTCTGTTGTTTATCGTAATAATAACTGGCCAGGTTGGTATACAGAATGGGCTTCAATCCATCCAGGTGCAGCGAATCCACTGCATGCTTTGCAGCAAACAGGTAGGTGGTCGCAATATTTTTAATGGAATCTGAGGCTTCTGCAAACCTGCAGTACCCATTCAGAAGAATAACAGCATCTCTCGCCGGATTTTTCAGTTGCAGTGCCTGCCGGATAAAATATTTATAGTATTCCGATGCTTTTTTCAGATTGCCCTGGTAGGCATACAGATCAGAGATGGTACCGTATATGTTGTATAACAGCGTAGAATCAGTTGTATGCTGCAATAGATCCAGCGCTGACAATGCATTATTAACGGCAGAATCGTACAGCTCGCTCCCCTGGAAATAAAGGGCTTTGGAGAAGGCGGTTTTTGCTTTAAGATTATCAGCATCCAGTTGCCCCTGTTTAAGCATCAGAAATTGGCTATCCAGGAACATTCTTGCCGAATCGGGATTTTTCTTAATATTCGAAAGCAGGAATACCTGAGAGCTATAGTAGTTCTGGTTTGCAATAGCAGGATCATACTTTTGCTCTATTCTGCGGACTTGCTGCAGGATGGACGGCACTTGATCAGGTTCATTATACCTGATCTCAAATATTTTACGGACCAAGGAATCCTTAACCAAGGAGTCATTATAAGAAAGATCAAGTACTCTTGTCTGTGGCGAACGGGAACGACAGCTCCCGAATACCATTGTTATACTTATCAATAAAAGTAAAAATCCGCTGCGCATATATCCCCTGAAGCATTATCGGTCAACCACAAAGATACAGCTGAAATGTCAGTGAACCTCCATACAACAAAGCCATTCCGGCATGAAAGCGCCCACACATGTCATCAGCTGCCGTACAACATGGACTGGCAGCCTGTTCAGGAATTATTTATTCCGCTTGAAATAAACATTGATCGCCTCTGTTCTGTTAGCAACATTTAGCTTCTGGTATATATTATGTATATGCCATTTGAGGGTATATACACTGATAAACAACTGTTTAGACATCTCGCGATAATTCAGCCCCTGATGCAACAATTCCATAATTTGCGCCTGCCGTTTAGAAAGCTGAAAATCAACAACTTCTACATTTTGATCTTCTGTTTGATCATGCAGATATTCCCATATATTTTTAACTATACTGCTGCTTATGGGTCTTTCTCCTGCGTACAGGTCCTTAATAGCATCAATAAATTGGTAAGCCTTACTATTTTCCAGTACGAAATAGGCATCCGCGCCGGCTTTTATGGCCTCCAGTGAATTTTCATTTGATTTATACCTGGAGCACACCATAAACTTAACCTCTTCAGATTGGACCTTTATCCGCTCAATACTTTCCAGTCCCACAGACTCGATTACATCAATGTCAATAAGCACAACGTTCACCTGTTGCAATCCGATCATCTCAATGGTCTCTTGTTCATTGCTGGTGCAACCGATGTAATTAAACTCCGGGTCACTTTGTGCAATGGTTTCCAAGAGCAGCCTATTCTCCTCATTGACAGCTACAATTGCTACATTTATCATACAGTCTTCATTACTGATTTTACATTATTACCGATCTGTCATACCTTACAGGAGCTCTACCCATAAGTGTACCATAACAATACAAGCACACAGAACACAACTGAAATTTATGCAATATAAACACAATTCAAACACTGTAGCTTAATGAACCATATGGAATATAAGAAAAAATATTCCCTACTGAGAGATAAATTAAAGTTCCCAAAAAACTACAAAAGCGATTCATCACTCTGAACCGCTTTATATCTGATATTAAAAATTGCTGTACATTAAAGAGCGTCCTTTGTGACATCAGAAGGCAGACAGGTCTGCAGATCCTTTGCTCAAAGCCAGGAAGCCATTTCAACAAAACAGCCGCCTGTATTCAAATTACACATCTCAATTGGATTATACAAACATACGGGTAAAGGCTATTTTTTAACTGATCATCCTGCAACTAACCTGCACATTATAAAGTATATAATTAGAAACGTGTTACACTATAATAATAGCGGCCGGAAGGCCGCTATCTTAACTGACTAATCCGGATTCATATCCCATTATGAACATCCGGCAACAAAAATAGAAGCATTATATAGTGTATGGATTAGGGCGACCCCTAACTTTTGTACTGTTTATTGTCCAAAAACCATACCCTACCCATACTTTTCTGCAAAAACAGAGAATACCCCATACTTTTGTACGGGTACCCCATACATGCAAGAAAGACATTACCCATAACAATCCGTGCAGAAATCACTTATACGCAGCACAGCGCTACACAAGCTTTTACACTGCAGCAAAAGGACATACCAGAGTACAGCACCCGCTGCAATACAAGCCAGCAATAGGTTTCATGTGCAGGCATAAAAAAAGCAGTTCTAAAAAGAACTGCTATCTCCTCTAAATTATACCCTTTAAGTCGGGTAACGAACTAACTATTACTGATATTACAAAGCTATTCAGCAGTCTGCATAAGTTTGCATGACGAGAACTAACTTTTGTACTGTTTTTTCCCATACCAATCTTCATTAGCTGAACGAAAAAGTAAGCACAACAGTGAATGTAAAATCCACGAAACATAGTCCCACACTGCATTACGCACGAATAAAGGGGAAATAAAGGGCTCAAACAGTCAATTCTGCAACTAACTTATGTACTGTTTTTGCCTATCCAATTAAGGATGTACACCTTATTGATATACTTTTGTTCAAATACGTCAGAAATCTATACTACGCTCAAACTAGAGACTTACCCATTACGATCTACACCGTGCATTTATTAAGTCAAACACATTGTTGATTTTTATAATTTTCATGAAAATGCTTACCATTAATTCAACAGAAAAGAAAGCTAAAGTCCTGGACGGGGCATTACTAAAATTGTATTATAAACTCGAAGAAGCGAGAATCAGTGAGAAGCTTACCGCATTTAACATCGTCAGATACCTTCCGCTCAAAAGTGGCTTCCAGGTAAAGATTGGCGGCCTATATGGCTTTATATCCATTGAGGATATGCCCTGGGAGTATGACAAGAGATCATTCTGGAAATCAGCAGCACCACACCTTACCCAGAAAAGATTCAGGGGAAAGATCGCCGAGTTATCATCTAAACCGCTGAGCATCCGCGTGTCTATTGACAAGGGCGAACCGACCAAACCCCGGCTGGCCAGAAAAATATCGTACAAAGGGGTCATACTGCATAAAACACCCCAATACCTGGTTATTGATCTTGGCATGTACACTGACTGGAAATCGGGATCTGTAATCGGTATTGCATACCGGCATTCATATGCCAATGAAAGGATGTTTGACCAGTTGAATATAGGTGATACCTGTATCTCCTCTTTCCATGGGCTTACAAAAAAAGAGACCCCCATTCTGGAAATCAGGCGGGCAGTATAATGCAGTACTTTTCCCATACTTTTTGAAGAAAATCTGTGTTTTTAGCAGATAAACCATACTTAAGATTGTGCCGACGATAACGTTAACTGTAATACATATTCTACTTTTGTATGGAGTTAACCATCGAAAAATTATTTCAAACTCGTTGAGTTCAACTCAATCTCTTCATTACAGCTCAAGAGGCGATCTTTTCTAAGATTGCCTTTATTTTTACCCTGAGGCCTTATGATAGCCGTACCCGTTTAGCAGATAGGCACATGCGGTTTACACCAAAATGAAATATGCGTATATTAAAATCTGTAATTTTTTACTTATTTTTGACAGAATAAGCAAAAACGGAACCATTGCCTGCAAGAAAACACATATTATATTTTCTGTTCATGATCATATTATCATGTGTCCCTTCTTTAATGCAGGCCTGTGGTAAGCACCAGGCAAAATCAGATCCGGCCAAAGCGCTATCTGCAACGCAAACGACAAAGAAAGAAAAATCATGCTGTAAAAAGGCTGCTCCTTACAAGCGTTGTCATCAGTGCTCCCGTTCCGGTTGCGGCAAGACCTGCCATTGTGCTCCTTATGCCCACCAGTTTATTGTACTCACCAATAGTGCTTTTAAAACCCATAGTTACAAGCCTGTTTATGTAAACAATTTCAATCTGTTTACCCACACATTCCTTTCTTCAGACTATTCTTTTATCTGGACACCGCCTAAAATAGGCTAAACAGTACTTGTACAGCCCATATTGCGTTCTGTACTCAATACGCATCAAACTACATGAAGTACAGCATACTTTGCTGCTGCTGTTATATGCTGCCTCAAGACAGGCAGATAATTGTACTATATTCACATAAAATATCACTTATTCAAATGAAAAATATACTGTTCATACTGGGCTTCCTGTGCACCGCACTGATTGGAAATGCTCAGAAAAATATCACCTTAAAGATCAATCACAAACTGGGCAGCAATAGTTTTGCGTTTAACCAGACGGCACAGAATGATCTTAATCAACAGTTCCAGATAACCCGTATTGATTATTATATTTCCAAAATCACCCTGATCCATGACGGGGGAATGACCACGGCCGTTCCAGATCGTTACATCCTGGCCAAAGGCAGTAATACGGTAAGCGAGTTGCTGGGCAATTTCAACATTACTAATATTGAGGGCATCCGCTTCTCTATAGGTGTGGATAGCCCCGCCAATAATGCCGATCCGTCTTTGCAACCTGCGTTGAGCCCTTTGTCCTTCCAGTCTCCTTCCATGCATTGGGGTTGGTCGGCCGGCTATCGTTTCGTAGCACTTGAAGGCAAAACCGGAACTGGCTTCAGTACTGTATTTGAGCTGCATGGCTTATGGAATGCCAATTATTTTGAGCAAACCGTTATGGTAGCTGGTGTAAACAGTGGTAATAATATCAACATTTACCTGGATGCAGATTATACACAGGCGCTGAAAGGTGTGAATGTAAGTACGGGACCATTAGAACATGGTCATAATGGTGCTGACCTGACTGTGCTTCAAAATTTCAGAGATCATGTATTTACAGCTGGCAGCCCTACTGCATTATATGATATGACGCTCGACAAAGGTGTTACCGTATACCCTAATCCGAGTAAAGGTCAGTTCCGCATCAACTATACCCAGGCCAATATTAAAGCCGGTAGCTACCAGTTAATGGACCTGAATGGCCGGGTGATCGAAAGCAATAAACTGTCCCACCAGGACCAGATTACACTTTCCGGAAAATACTCCGGCACTTATTTCCTGGTACTGTTCCAGGAGGCACAACCGGTATGGGGTAAAAAAGTAGTACTGGAATAGTTACATGTATACCCGGTCTGTTATATATACATTTTGCGCTGGCCTCTTGCTGACTGTTGTTGCAGTTAGCTGTAGCAAGACGTCCATACCTGTCGGTTCAGAACCGGCACTAATGGCTATTCCCAAAGGCTTTACCCAGATGAGTATTCCTGCGGATAATGCCTTTTCGATGAGCCGCTGGCAACTGGGCAAACGGCTGTTTTATGACAAAACACTTTCGGTTAATAATACGATCAGCTGTGGGTCCTGCCATAAAGCTTCGCTGGCGTTCAGCGATTCTGTCGCCCTCAGTAATGGGGTGAATGAAGCCGCTGGTACCAGTAATGCCCCTACGCTGGCCAATGTCGGTTACCAGACCTCCTACACCCGTGCGGGAGGGGTACCTACGCTGGAAATGCAGGTACTGGTGCCTATACAGGAGCATAATGAATTCAATACGTCCATACTCGATATTGTGCAGAAACTTTCTGCTGATACTACCTACCAGTCTATGGCACAGGAAGCCTATAGCCGCAGTATAGATCCGTATGTAATTACCCGGGCCCTGGCTTGTTTCGAGCGCAGCCTCATCAGTGGCAACAGTCGTTTTGACCAGTATTATTACCAGGGGAAAAGTAATGCGCTATCTGCCGAGGAATTACAGGGCATGCAATTGTTTTTTTCTGAAAGGACCAATTGTTCCGGCTGTCATAGTGACTTCAACTTTACCAACTATCGTTTTGAGAATAATGGTTTGTATCAGCAGTACAGTGACAGTGGCCGTATGCGCTTTACCCATCTCGAAAGTGACCGTGCCCGATTCAAAGTACCCACCCTGCGTAATATTGCCTTTACAGCACCTTATATGCATGATGGCAGCATCAGCAGCCTGGAAGCGGTCATTGAGCATTATAATTCCGGAGGAGTCGCGCATCCCAATAAGAGTGCGCTGATCAGGCCCCTGCAACTTAGTCCGCAGGAAAAAGCAAGTCTGGTCGCTTTCCTCAAATCCTTATCTGATTACACATTTATCCGTAATAAAAAATTCAAAAATGAATAAGCTTAAAGTACTGCTGTTCATCCTTCTGTCTGCCTTCATTGTATCGGTGAATGCCTGTACCAAAGACAGAGATGATACCGCAAATGAACCCTATACCCTGGCATACGGAAACTTTCCGCCGCCTAACCTACCTGCCGACAATGCGCTGACCAAAGAAGGCGTAAAACTGGGCCGGATGCTGTTTTACGACAAGATCCTCTCCCGCACCAATACCATATCCTGTGCTTCCTGCCATATGCAACAGTTTGCCTTTACCGATACGGCTACCCTGTCTATAGGGGTACGCGGACTGCATGGTAAGAGACAGGCCATGAGTGTATTTAATATGGCTTGGCATAACAATGAATTCTTCTGGGATGGCCGTGCGCATCTCCTGCGCGATCAGTCGCTGATGCCGATACAGGATGAACTGGAAATGGACGAGACGCTGGATAATGTCCTGGCCAAGCTTAATGCCAGCGAGACGTACCGCAAGCAGTTCAAAAAAGCATTCGGCACAGATAATATTAATTCCCTGCTCCTGTCTAAAGCCCTGGAACAGTTTATGCTGACCATCGTCTCCCAAAATTCTAAGTACGATGATTTTATGGCGGGCAAAGCCACACTGACGACTGAAGAAGAGCGTGGCCGCTTCCTGTTCTTTACGGAATACAATCCGGGCTTCCCGAATGCATCCGGTGCGGACTGCCGACACTGCCACAGCGGGGCTGACTTTGAGAATAATCAGTTTATGAATAATGGCCTGGATGCCGATGGCGCCATTACAGATTTCGGAAGAGAGAAGGTTACGCACAATAGTAATGATCGTGCGAAGTTTAAGGTACCTTCTTTACGCAATATTGCCCTGACTGCTCCGTATATGCATGACGGCCGTTTCAAGACCCTGGAGCAGGTAGTGGATCACTATAACCTGGTGACCGGCTCTGCCACACTAGACCCGTCCTTCCTGCAGCAATTGCCCAATGGTTTACAGTTAACCGCTGCAGACAAAGCTGCACTGGTAGCCTTTCTTAAGACATTAACCGATACCAAGCTGACCACTAACCCGGAGTACAGCAGCCCGTTTTAAGTAACAGCAATTTATTTATCATATAAAAGCCCTCACTAAACATAGTGAGGGCTTTTATATGATATACAGATGTATTACTTACAGCCATACACTGTTTCAACCAGACTATCTATACCAGAGTAACTAATGTACATATTTTCAGCAGTACCAAATGAAAAGGTAATAGCACCCCCTATCGGCACAGTACATTTCCATTTATACATATACTATAGCTCATTATCGAAATGGGAGGATGAAAATACATTTGTAATCCCGGGCAAAAAAGGTGAACTCGAGCGTAAGAGACACTATTAATCAGCACATTTAGTAATCTCTCTTGTGTGCAATAAAGTTCATTCATGCACGTATATTGTATCTTTACACCCTCCGCCGGGCATGTTCCGTTGATGGATCCATAATATTAATGCCAATGGGTATAAAATCAACAATAGCTAACTGTTTTATGTATAAACTCATCTTCAGGTTAACCTGCATAATCGCTATATTATTATTTTACAGTTGCAATTCCGATCGATCGAAGGCTGCAATTGTACATCTTTCTCCTATAGATTCTGCACTGGTCGACTCTTTATCAAATGTTTATTATTCCGATCGTTATTCAGATCAGCAAAAAACGCTATCTATATTGCGCGCCCAGAAAGCAATATACGACAAGTACAATCCAGAAGTTAGCCAGGTTGATTTTTATCACAGCATAGTGTCCTATTTTTCTCAAATCGGAATGTTTGATTCGGCAAGAATCTACGTGGATAGTCAATGGCAGTTCTCACAACATAACCATTTGCTGGCAAAAAATCTTAAAGCTGCGGTGTACGCTACTAAAGCGGATTACTTTGCAGGGCAGCAATTGTGGGATTCTGCAATCAGTAATAACCTGCAAGCATTGGCATTACTGAAGGAATGTCCGGATAAAAAACAGTCATTGAATATTGCTGATGCCATTTCTTTAGCATATATGCATCAGGGAAACTTTGAAAGAGCTTTTTATCATTACCGGCCTTATATTGACCGGTTGAATGAACCTGATGCTCCATCCCGAAAGCTTGATATCTTAATGAATATTATCTCGATGGGCATTGAATCTGGAAACGACTCTTTAGCAAAAATTGGAGAAAAATGTCTTTTTATGGCAAAGTCCCTTGCCGACTCTATATATCTGGAGAATGCACAACCTGCACTTGACTACAACCTGGCATGTTATTATTTTGGAATCAATAGTATTGACAGTGGTTTGTATTACAGTAATAAGGCACTTGCCAATATTCAAACCCAAAAAGGAGCTGAGCTTAATCCTGAGCTTATCTATGTATTGATCCTGGAAAACCTTATCCCCAAAGGTCGGTATAAAGAGGCGGAGACTATATATAAAGAAATGCAACAAAATACAGATACAGCAAAGTACTCAAGAGAAAGTAAACATAATTACTATGAATTTGGTTATCAACTGGCTCTAAAAGCGGGTTCTGCAAGTAATGCACTAAAAGCACTACAGAGACTCCAGGCTATTGACGAGGAAATGTATAAATACACGAATAGCGATCAATTGCTGAAGTATGAAGTAGAAATGAAGCGTTTAGCTAATGAGAACTTTGTCAGAGAAAAGGAGTACGAGGCGAAGAACCAGCGGAATTACGTATGGTCCGCTACCATCATTGCTATCCTGGCATTAGGATTCAGCATTTATATATATTACCACTGGAAGAAAAAACGATTACTGGAGCATAAGTATTGGCAGCAGCAGCAAAAGCAGCAGATAGTAGAACATAAAAACCAATTGCTGGAGGAGCGTAACCGAATAGCCAGAGAAATGCATGATGACCTTGGCACTACACTGACTACTACGTTCATGGCAGTGGAAATGGTCGAGCTTTTCCCAGAGAACAAGGAGCATCTGCAAATGATACGCAATACCGCCAATACATTGTATCAGCAGGTAGGCGAGGTGATCTGGAATTTGAATGTACAGAATGATGATATCGGTAGTCTTAATAGTTATATGATTCGTTTTGTCCGTGAATTTCTCTCTACTGCCGGGATAAAACTAAATTGGAATACCCAAATAGACAATATATCAAAGTTTATACCCTCATTTCAGCGGCGGATGATCTATCTCTCTGTTAAGGAAATAATCAATAATATCGTAAAACATGCTCAGGCAACGGTAGTCAACATAAACGTTGTGCAAGATGGTGATTTGTATAAATTAATTGTCGAAGATGATGGAATAGGGATACAGTCCGGTAAGGAGCAGGCAAATAGCAAA
The DNA here is from genome assembly GCF_019797745.1 of Edaphocola aurantiacus. GTDB lineage: Bacteria > Bacteroidota > Bacteroidia > Chitinophagales > Chitinophagaceae > Edaphocola > Edaphocola aurantiacus. The sequence goes on from NZ_VOSI01000001.1 coordinate 384,477, forward strand.
TATGGAAGCAGTGGGTACGGGATGGCTAATATTAACCTTAATATATCACGGATATTAGGAACAGTGAACTGGCAGCAGGTAAGTCCTGCAGGGGGAAGCCGTGTAACAATAAGTGTATTGATCGCTGATGAGTAGTTGACCAGGGCATTTTAACAGGCGTCAGGAGCGTTAATCACCCAACAATTGAAAAAAGTATAGTATGGTTAATCAATCTGGGTCAAAAACAGTACAAAAGTTATTGCGCTTCTTCTTTTTTCAAGATGCAATATAGACGATATTTACAGTATGATAACAGTAGTAATAGTTGAAGATCAGCCAGATCATCAACATCTCTTTAAAGCTATTATAAACAAAAGTCAATTCTTTAACTGTATTGGCATTTACAGTAATGGGAAAGACGCGATTGAAGGTATTATAAACACTAGACCTAATGCTGTAATAATGGATATTGGGTTGCCTGATATGTCCGGGGTTGAATGTATAAGGGTATTAAAACCATTGGTCGAAGATGTCAAATTTATGATTTGTACCGTGTTTGAAGATGATGCTAGTATATTTGAAGCCTTAAAAGCAGGTGCCGATTCTTATATTGTAAAGGAAAGTAAGTCATATCAAATAATTGATGCTCTATTAGCAATGCACAATGGAGATATGCCCATTAGTAGTTGTATTGCAACTAAATTGCTTAGTTATTTGCCTAAATCCGATGAATCGTCGTTACAAAAACAAATAGAATATTCAATTACGGACCAAGAGGTTACTATTCTTGAACTTCTTGCTGAGGGTTACTGTTACCAGGAAATAGCTGATAAACTAAAGCTAAAACTCCATGTTTTAAAACGGCATATTTATAATATATTTATTAAAATGAAGGTAAAGAACAGAACGACTGCTATTAATAAGTACTTCTCAAACAAAGAATAAAGACCAAATGGGTTGCCTGTTGCAACCCATTTTTAATTGTTATACATATTAAAATACCTATCAAATAATTGCAATTGCAATTATTGTGCCATACGCTCAGAAAAAAGCAGAAACAGTACTTTAGTTATTTTGTGAAATTTATTTCATTAAATACCACTCTCTCGTAAATAACTGATTATCAATAAAAGCATTGTGAAATCTTAAGCTGATAGTCAATTTCATTCTATGAATATCTATCTCATTAACAACCTGTTACGAATAAACAGTACTTAAGTTCTCCAGCACTCTAATCAATTGAGCGCAAGCCTCATATAATTTTGGACAGAATTTTAAATATGATCAAAACCAAATGTTATGAGTAAAATGAACAACAAACTATTTGCGCTTTATGCTATTGGGAGCCTTGCCTTAACAAGCAAAATATATGCTCAGGTACAGCCTATTACTTCTATTGATGCTTACTATGAAACATCATTATCAGGTAATGTATCCTATAATGTAAATTCAAACTTCACCCAATATTTTGGGACTACGGGCAATAGCAACCAGAATGATCTTCAGCTACAAAGCTATATGGCTGGGGGTAAAAACTATGTATTATCTACATTGCTGCCATCTACCGTTAAATTTAGAAGGGTTGACAATGCGAATGCTACCGGAGATAAAATCATCTTATTTTTCGAAATCAATGACGCTATGTATACTGCTCCTGTAGCAGGCAATTGGTTATCGGCAAGTAATAAATATATGAGATCATCTTACATGGACTCAATGGAGCTGGCATTTACCGGACGTACTATTAACCGGGGTAGTGATAATATTTTAGGCAATGAAGGTAATAACCAAGGTAATAATAACAATATTGAACGTATTGATGTAGTATTCGATACGCCAAGGGATATTAAAGCGAATAATGGCAATGGTATTACTTTGTTTGAACGTGGTACTCCGACAAATCATGGTGGCATAAAAGTTGCCTTAATTTTATCGGTTGATGCTCAGGGAAATCCGACAAGTTATAGTAACATTTATACCGTAACAAATTCGGCATGGGGGGCTACAGATATTATTGCAGATAAACCATATGGAATCATGAATAGTACGGCATTTGGAGGTTCCGCAATACCTGCACCGTATCAAATTGCTGCTATTGATGCCGTGACCCAATCTATTGGCGGAGTGTTTATTCCATTTGTAGGCAGCTTTGGCCTTGCAGCAACAAGTACACCAACAGTATACGGCTATTCTATTATGGCCGGAGATGTTACTGCGACAAACAGCAGTGAGATATTAGATTTTACAAATTCCAGCATTTTCCCCACTAATACCGATGGAAATGACAATACCATTGGTGGTATGGATCTGATCGCAGTTACAATGGACTTTGAAGATGCGACTCTTGATCCGGTTACAATAGGCGGGAATGTATTTGATGATGGTAATGGTCTGGCTGATGCCACTATTAATGGCACTCCTGTTAACACCGTTTCCGGCCAACAATTATATGTAACACTATTTGATCGTAATACCGGGTTGGTAATTGCAAGTGTTCCTGTGGCTGCAAACGGTTCATGGACCATGCCGAATATTCCTAAAAACTCGACTTACAACCTTTCAATCGGTACTACACTGGGTACAGTTGGGAGTGCTAATCCCGGAGCAAATATTCCTTCTGACTGGAAGCATACTGCGGAATGGCAGGGAGCAAATGTATCCGGCACTTTCCCGGGTAATGTGCAGGGTGATGGATTCCTTCTTATTACAGTCGGCTCTACTGATATTCTTGACCTTGACTTTGGATTAGACAAAAAGCCTGTTCCAAATTCTCAAACCTATACTTTAGATGCTCCACCAGCAATGAACTCAACCTTAACCTTAAATGGTACTGGTGCTATCAACAGCCCTGCAACACTCAGTGGAACAGATGCTGAAGACGGTGCAAAAGGATCTGGAAGTACTTTTGTAATTACAACTATTCCGGCTCAGAATGAACTATGGTATAATGGTGTTAAGATCACAAATACTGATACTATACCAAACTTTAATCCGGCCTTATTATCCGTAAAATTCACCAGTGGAGGTACAAGTTCTGTGAGCTTTAATTATACAATTTTAGACAATGCAGGTGTTGCTGGTGCGTCGGTACAATATTCTATTACATTCCCGGGTGCTTTACCAGCGATCTTGACTGGCTTTACAGCGCAATTAAAAGGTAAAGATGTACAAGTTAACTGGACTAGTGCATTAGAAATGAATGTTGGTCGTTATTTGATTGAGCACAGTATTAATGGTACTGACTTTGAAGTGATCGGAAGCCAGGTGGCAAAAGGAAATAGTGTAGATGTTAATAATTACAAATTCATTCATAACAACGTAACGAATGGCACTCATTATTACCGCCTGCGTATTCAGGACAATGATGGAAGTAGCGCTTTATCTGCTGTTAAGGCGGTAAGATTGAATTCCGTTGATCAGATCAGTGTTAGTCCAAATCCGGTTTTTGACAAAGCATCTGTTAAGGGATTGAACGAGAAGGATGTTGTTTCTGTATATGATATAAATGGTCGTGTTGTTTATACCTCTGTTGCTAAAGAATCTTCAGTTATTGTAGACTTTTCTTTACTTAATCCAGGAGTATACTTCATCAATATAACAGATGTACAGTCAACTGTAAAATACACAGGAAAAGTGATTAAGAAATAAGAGTGAGTACCTTCATAAACCTCTAATTTTTACCCCTATAAACAAAAAGCTTTCAAGTTTCTACTTGAAAGCTTTTTGTTTACACAATACATAAAGACTGTCAGTTGATAGTTATAATAAATGGATTGAAATTGGTTTCCAACAAAATCCAAATACAGATTACTGGAACATAAAGGAGGAGATACAAGTACAACTTCGAAAACTATTACCACTGGATCATTTAATGGAAATAAAATTGACCAGGGGAATTCCCGGGGAAATTTGACGATAGAGCTATAGCCTCTCAAAGTATAAAACCGCAAATGATGCAAGTTATGCACAACTATTATAATAATATGATGCATGAAGCGGTTGAAGCATACGAAGGTGTGGTAGAGACACAGAGAACAGGCTACCCGGCATTGTCATCTGATATTGATGTAGTATATTACAATCCAAATAGAGGGAAATAGATTATGTTATTGATGATGGAACATAAGCGCCAATTAACATTCAATCCACCCCTTAATTCATAAGCAATGAAATACATCACATTGATTACAATCCTATTTTTTTTATCATGTAATATGACAAAAAGAAATAAACAACCTCTAGAGCATAAACAGCAACATAAGGAAAATGAATATTTAGTAACAAAAATCGATTCTATTCCCAAAGCTTATATCATTTATGTTGAGAGAAATGATTCAATATTTAAATTAGTATCTTTAAAGGAGGGCAATAATTTATGTACAAAAATTATTGCCGGTAATTATTATGAACTTAATTTAGGTTCCTGGCTTAATGCTGACAAACCATCATTAATTCATTCCGATGGATTATATGTTTCTGGGGTAGGTGTATCATTTAGCGATGAAAATATTGTGCAGAATATATTTTATGCAAAGAACTTAAAAGGATTATGTATATCCAAGACTAATTAACTACAATAATTTATATTTTGACGATCGCATTAAGGTATTTCATTTCAGTAAATAATTAAAAGGTTGAGACCTTTAATAGATAACCTATTTTTAATGTTCAATTAAACAAAAATGAAAAACTATACCTTACCCTACTTCGGAACAATAGATTTTGATAACATGGAAAGCGAGTATTACGCGAACATGACATTAAGCAATGACCAGATTGTACTGGAATTAAACCTATTGGATGATACTATAGATTTAGAGCAGTTGGATGCAATTAAAACCTTTTTAAATAATATTGAGCATATCCTTAAAAAGCCCAAAGCTTATATTGAGCATGCAAGTGCGGACGGTTCAGAAGAAGGTGTTGAGATGTATGTCGACCATCATCTGCAGGAATTCAACAATGAAACATTGAAGGAAATACTTGCCTATTCCCATCCCGATACTGATCTCAAAACAGCAATGATCAAAGCCTTAAGGCCCGTTCGTATTAGTATTGATATAGAAGATACAGAGCACGAACCTACAGTCGTCATTGACTATACTATTGACCCGGACAAAACGCAGTATATTCTTGTTTGTGAAACAAAACTTGATGGATCAGTATTATCGACTTCAATGGAAAGTTAGCATTCCTAGCTAAGTTCATTTTTGGATAATCGAAGCAGCGTCAACAGGAAAGCTAATTCATAAACAAGGCCATTGAAATTGCTGTCAAACTCACTATGATATTGGGATTCAGGAAATGTATGGTAAAATGAAATATTACAAGCCTGTCTGGATTTTCTGATAGCACTAAAAACGAAAAAGTCATCCAAATGGATGACTTTTTCGTTTTGTAGGGAAGACAGGGTTCGAACCTGCGACCCCCTGGTCCCAAACCAGGTGCGCTACCGGACTGCGCTACTTCCCTATCCGGTCTTTCAATCTTAATCAAAAGTGCGGTGAGGGGGGGATTCGAACCCCCGGTACAGTTTGACCCGTACGGCAGTTTAGCAAACTGCTGATTTCAGCCACTCATCCACCTCACCAGACCATTAAGAACTTTGTTTCTTTCGCTATCGAAAGGAGTGCAAAGGTATATTTTACTTTTTAGAAAAACAAATTTTTGTTGAACTTTTTTTCTCCTACATCGCCGCCAGCTGCACTTTATGCTGGATTTCAAGGAATGACTCGCGATACTTTTCATCTGTCTTCAGGAAGTCTTCTACTTTCTGTACAGAGTGGATCACCGTAGTGTGGTCGCGCTTACCGAAATGGTCTCCGATTGTCTTTAAAGAACACTTGGTAAACTTCTTCGCCAGGTACATCGCAATCTGTCTGGCGTTCACCACATCACCCGTTCGGGTCTTCGATTGCAGCTTATCATAATCGATCTTGAAATAGGTACAAACCATCTTCTGGATATCTCCTATACCAATTTCTTTTTCCGGCGTTTTGATCAGGTTTTTCACCACACGTTTTGCCAGCTCCAGGTCTATATCTTTCTTCAGTAAAGTAGACTGTGCCAGGATGGAAATAACGGCCCCTCTCAGGTCACGGATATTGTTCTGAATATTGAATGCAATGTACTGTGCTACCTCTTCAGAGATCTCTGTACCCTCATTGCGCATAATCACCTCAAGGATAGCCTTACGCGTTTCAAAGTCGGGCTGCATCATCTCTGCCGTCAGTCCCCAGCGGAAACGACTCAGCAGGCGCTCCTGCATGCCATCAAGGTCCTTAGGTGCCGTATCGCTCGTCAATACAATCTGCTTACCATTCTGGTGCAGGTGATTGAAGATCGCGAACAGCGCATCCTGTGCCTTAGGCGCATTGGTAAAAATATGAATATCATCCAGCAGCAAGACGTCGATCAGTTGGTAGAAATTAATAAAATCTCCTACTTCACGATTTTTGGAATGCTCGATATATTGATTGATAAATTTTTCGGCACTTACATACAACACCGTTTTGTTCGGATGCTGCTTGCGCACTTCATTACCAATAGCCTGCATCAGGTGGGTTTTACCGCAACCGGTACCACCAAAGATCATCAGGGGATTGAATGAAGTTTCGCCTGGTTTTTGTGCGACACGCAGACCGGAGTTGCGGCAAAGAATGTTACACTCTCCTTCGATAAAGTTATCAAAGACCAGATTTACATTCAACTGCGCATCAATCTGCATACGCTTCATACCCGGAATGGCAAACGGATTCTTGATCTTGGAAGGATCCTCTACCATCAGCGGCATGTCTATATAATTACTCTCTTTGCTCGGTCTTGCATGACTGCTTGCAGGCAGTTGCATGGTAGCCGGTTGCTTCTGAGAGTTGTTCTCCATCTGTATGCGGTAAGCAAGCTGACCGGAACGGCCTAAGACTCTTTTGATGGTTTTGGCCAGCAACTCAACATAGTGCTCTTCCAGCCATTCGTAGAAGAACTGGCTTGGCACCTGTATGGTGAGGATATTATTGGTCAAATCAACCGCGCGGATCGGCAGGAACCATGTCTGATAAGCCCTTCTGTTGACATTATCTTCAATGATAGACAAACATCTCTCCCAAGCGATGGCAGGGTCGAGGTGCTCGTGCTGAACGGTAGGTTGAGGTTGATTCATTTAGTTATAATAGAGGTTGCTGATATTCAGAAAAATATGTCTTAAATGCTATTCCTAATTTACAGAGGCGACAAATCCACGTCAGTATGACTATTACTTTTAAAAAAAGTTGCATACTGAACAGTTAATTGGCTTACTAAAACTAGTAAATTGTTTCGCTACTTACCCCTCATTACAAGGGCCGGTCTTCACGGAAGAGTTGTCGAATCTCTCTGCATTTAGGAATTCAAAATTCTAAACAAAATGTGTAAAAAAAAAATTTTTTCCTCTTGTTTATTTGCTCAGAATTACAGTGTGGGCTTTCATGTTTTTTAATTCATTCTTATGATTAAAAACAAAATCTATCCTGCCTAAACGGAGTCCTGCCCAGCCTACCTGGTTGACCAGCACATCCTTGCCCACCTTGTTTTTCAGGCTTACAGGCTCCGGCAAAAAGGTATGCGTATGCCCCCCGATAATGAGATCAATATCGGTTGTTTCTGCAGCTAAAACATGGTCGCTGACTTTGTCACTTTCATACCTGTAACCCAGGTGTGATAAGCATATGATCATATCACAACCTTCTTTATTTTTCAACAGGTGCACCACCTCTTTTGCAGTCACTACAGGATCATTATACCATACCTTTCCGTAATTCTCCCTGGCTACCAAGCCATGAAGCTGGATACCCAGTCCGAATACGCCTATTTTCAACGGTCCCCGGCGAAATACTTTATAAGGTTTTACCTTGCCCTCCAGCAGGGTATGCTTAAAATTATAATTGGCTACCAGGAAGGGAAAGTTTGCATGCGGCAATTGCGCTGCAAAACCCTCCAGGCCTATATCAAAATCGTGATTACCCATGGTGCTGGCATCATAGCCCATACGGCTCATAGCCATTATTTCCGGCTCTCCTTTATACTCATTAAAGTAAGGCGTGCCCTGAAAGATATCACCGGCATCCAGCAGCAGTATATGCTCCCGCTCTTTGCGAATGCGGGCGATCTCGGTTGCGCGGGCTACAATACCACCCTGCCCCGGATAGTTGCGATCATCTTCCGGAAAAGGATCGAGGCGGGAATGTGTATCATTGGTATGCAATATGGTCAGGCTGATATCCTGCGCCGCCAAAGCCTCAAAAGGAAAGCTCTGTGTAGCCAGCAATCCACTGCCTATGGCCACTTTCTTGATAAAATCTCTTCTATTCTGCATTGCGTACTCTGTTTTGAAGGTCCTGGTAAATTGTATTTCCTTTCAGGGCGCCCGAGCGCACCTTATCCATAAGCGCATCTCTCAGGAAAACGGATGAGGGGTATTTCTTGCAGGATTTCAGGAAATCACAATCATCACCCCCATTGGCTATATAATCAGAAACGGCTACTTTATAGACCAGGTGCGGATTTACAGGTTTGCCCTGTACCAGTACCTGCTCTGCCTGCCCATTCCGGATGACATACGCCATACCGCTGACCGGCCATCCTTTTCGTTTCGCCATATGATTGCAGAACTGCAGCAATACCTGACCCGGCACCTCCAGTATAGTCACCATATTATCAAAGGGCATCAGCTCATATATACGACCTTTGGTAATCGCGCCTTTAGGGATAAAAGGAATGCGTAAGCCACCATAGTTCACTACAGAAACCTCTACGCCATCCTGCAGTTTTCGCGCTGCATCCAGCTGTGCGTCTGCTGCAAAATTGCCCATGTTACATTCGGGCAATGCCTTGGTCAGGCTCACATCTGAATAACCGATTACCTGATTCATATTACTGTCCATCTTTTGCTTGTAAGGGCTCAGGAACCTGACCATGCCCGTGTCTGCAGGGATCGTATCAGATATAGTCAGATTTACCGCCTGATGACGGGTATTCAGATACTGTTGTTTCGGGCTGCAGGCTGCGATAAGCGCTACTCCGGCCAGGCTCAGGAAACGTGTTATTTTTTGGCGCATGATCTGCTTATTTGTAATCGTAAAATTGCAGTAATTTATATTAACAGGGATTAAAAAATTTTTACTTTTTGTTTGGAATAACAAGACCGTAACTTTGCATTCCGGCCGGCAAAAAGCTAGTTTGCTATATCGGCATTCCGTATATTTGAACAGCCGAACATTATACATTACATTTAAAATACCATCATGTTACTTTCCGCCATTATACGCTCCCTGTCCCTGCCTGCACTACACTCCGAAACGGATATAGACATACAGGAACTGATCATTGACAGCCGCAAGGTTGTTAATGCTGCACATGCGTTGTTTGTAGCATTAAAAGGGCATAAAAGAGACGGACATGAGTACCTGGACAATGCCTATACAAAAGGCATACGCAACTTCCTGGTATCGGATGCGCAGATAGACACCACTTCCTTTCCAGATGCAGTGTGGATTACAGTACCGGATACACTGGTTGCACTACAGGCAATCGGACACTATAATCGGATACAGTACCAGTACCCGCTGATCGGTATTACCGGCAGCAATGGAAAGACTATTGTGAAAGAGTGGTTGTACGAATTATTATCTCAATGTGCCCCTTATAACCAGCATGCAGGACCGGTGCGCAGTCCGAAGAGTTATAACTCGCAGATCGGGGTACCGCTTTCCCTCTGGATGATGCAGCCTGAGCATACCATAGGCATCTTTGAGGCAGGCATCTCAGAACCCGGAGAAATGGCAGCTCTGGCCGCGATGATTCGTCCGGAGATTGGCCTGCTGACCAATATTGGAGATGCACACAGCGAGCACTTCCGCAATAAGGCGGAAAAGATCCGCGAAAAGTTATTGCTGTTTGCCGAAAGCAAAGTACTGATCTATTGTTCGGACAATGATGAGCTACATGCAGAGGTGGCTGCAATGGTAGCACAAAGACACCAGACCCACCCTTTATCTTTATTTACCTGGTCTTATTACAAAGAAGCAACCCTCCGTATAACCCATACCCGTACAGAAGACCATATAACCCATATTACAGCCTTACACCAGGGAACGGAATTACAGATCTCCATTCCCTATACGGACCGCGCTTATATAGAAGATGCTATTCATTGCTGGTGTACTTTACTGCAGCTGGGCATTGCCGCAGAACGGGCAGCACAGCTGATTCCGATGCTGCATCCGGTAGCGATGCGCCTGCAACTGGTAGAGGGTATCAATAACTGTACCCTGATCAATGACTCTTATAACGCTGATTATACCTCTCTGCAGATCGCCCTGGACTTTCTTAACCAGCAACAGCAACATGGGCGCAAGACCCTGATACTATCCGATATCCTGCAGGTAAAAAAAGACTATCATACCTTTTATGAAAAAGTAGCGGCACTGTTACAGCAAAAAGGCATCAACCGCCTGATCGGGATCGGACCACGGTTGAATGAGCATAAAGCCGCATTCGGCGCATATCCGGAAATGGAGCAACAGTTCTATACCGATACAGATGACTTCCTGAACAAAAGCAATACCGCTATGTTTCATGAAGAGACCATCCTGCTGAAAGGCGCGCGCGAGTTCGCTTTTGAGCAGATAGAAGCCATGCTGGAAGAGAAGAAACACCAGACCGTAATGGAGGTAGATTTATCTGCCATGCACCATAACCTGAAGGTGTACCAGAATATGCTGCAACCGGGTGTAAAACTGATGACTATGGTTAAGGCCTTCTCCTACGGAACCGGTAGCTTTGAGATTGCGAACCTGCTGCAATATGCCGGCGTAGACTACCTTACGGTGGCCTACCTGGACGAGGGCATTGCCCTGCGCAAATCGGGCATTACCATGCCTATTATGGTCATGAGCCCCGAGCTGGCCTCTTATGAGCAGATGATCTCCTGGAAGATAGAACCGGAAATCTTCAGCCAGCTATCGCTTGAACAGTTTATCAGGGTTGCTGCACAAAAAGATGCTGAGGCCTATCCGATACACATTAAGCTGGATACGGGCATGCACCGGCTGGGCTTTAATGAAAGCGAATTGCCCCAACTGGTACAAACCTTACTAAACCATCCGCAGGTCGAGGTTAAAAGTATATTCAGTCACCTGGCAGGTAGCGATGAGGCCCGTTTTGATGACTTTACACAACTACAGGCAGAACGATATACCCGCATGAGCGATTACCTGCTGGAAGCCCTGCCTTACCGTCCCATACGACACTTATGCAATACTTCAGCCATATCGCGATTCCCGGATCTGCAGTTTGATATGGTGCGCCTGGGGATCGGCTTGTATGGCATTGACCCCAATCCATCGACCAGCAGCCTCTTACAGCCTGTCGGATCGCTTAAGACTACCGTAGCACAGATACGTACTTTAAAGGCCGGGGAAACGGTTGGCTACAGCCGCAGAGGACAGATCAACCAGGACAGTACCGTAGCAACTGTGCGTATTGGCTATGCAGACGGCTATTTCCGGAACTTCGGGAATGGCAAGGGGGGAATGCTCATCCACGGACAGTTCGCCCCTACACTGGGCTCTATCTGCATGGATATGTGTATGCTGGATATTACAGGCATCTCTAATGTGCAGGTAGGCGATACCGTAACGGTATTTGGCACCGGGCTACCGGTTACCCGCCTTGCAGGCTGGGCCGACACCATTCCTTATGAGATCATGACTTCGGTATCTCAAAGGGTAAAAAGGGTATACACTAATGAGTAAGTAGAAAATACTGAGCTGTACCCTGCTGAACTCTTGCTGGGCATAGTACAGGTGGACAGCAACAACGAAACTATAAAGATCCATAATAAGAAAGGCCCCGGAAATGTTCCGGGGCCTTTCTTATTATGGTGTACAAACAGAATAGATTATTTCTGATCGTACAGTCTTAATGACTTATCGGCTTGTTCCAGCCATTGATTAATTTTTTTGGTCTCGAATTCTTTCAAACCACTGATCCAGCTCTGGTTGTCGGTTTTCCAGGTACTGATCTTGGCTTTCAGATCGGCCAGCTTAGCGGTTTCGTTCTTTTTAGCAGCAACAACATACTGCTTAAAGTACTGATCCAGCTGTTCCATTTTCTGGTTAGATGCCTGATCTTCAACATAAGGCACGTCCTGTGCATAATGAATGTTGTAAGTCTGGCTGTTTTTGCCTGCCTGCTGGGCGGATACTTGTACGCTAAGGGTGGTAGCAAACAAGAGGGCGAAAGGGAGAATCATTCTTTTCATGTTGAACACTTTGCATACAAATATATAAAAAAATCAATAAATATCAAATTTTAGACAGCAAAAAGTCCTGTACAAAAATTGCACAGGACTTTTTTTATAGTAAAAAACGTTTTGTCTATTCTGACATTTCAAATTTGTAGCCTACCCCTTTTACGGTGGTGATGAGGTCAATACCCATCTTCTGACGGATTTTACGTACGTGTACGTCAATCGTACGGTCGCCTACAATCACATCTGTACCCCATACTTTCTGCAGAATCTCATTACGCAGGAACACACGGCCCGGTTTGGAAGCCAGCAGGTTCAGCAATTCGAATTCTTTTTTAGCCAGGATGATTTCTTCTTCTTTATAAGTAACCGAGAATTTGGTTTTATTGATCACCAGGTCACCGAAGCTGATCACCGATTCTTCATCACGATCTTTCTTCACGCGGCGCAGGGCAATATTCAGACGGGTTACCAGCAGATCCGGCTTTATCGGTTTGGTAATGTAATCGTCTGCCCCCAGCTCCAGACCCATGATCTCTGATTTCTCATCGCTCATCGCTGTAAGGAAGATCACGATAGTACTGTCGAGGCTCGGGATCTGTCTGAGTTCTTTAATGGTTTGAAAACCGTCTTTTCCCGGCATCATTACATCGAGCAGGATCAGGTCAGGATTAAAATGTCTGGCTACACGTACCGCATCATTACCGTTGGTAGAAGAGGATACTTCGTAACCCGCTTTTTCTAAATTGTAACAAATGAATTCTACAATGGGTTGTTCATCGTCTACAACCAGTATTTTACCTTTTGGAAGCATCAGGATTTGTATTTTTAAAATTGTACCGCAATATTAAAGACTCTTAACAAATAATTCATATTATGTTATTGTAAACATCGGGTCCTGTATTTCATTTCAGCTAAAAATATAGACAATTACACACTGTTCAATTGCATTTATTAACCCTTTTGCAACGAAAATGACTCACAAATCTGTGATCAATATACAGATTTTTACCGGTAATCAGCAAGAAATCGATCCAAAAAAATATCTGGTAAATACTAACATACACTTCAGTATTACACAGCGTATTTGCCTTATCTATGCAGGTGTATTTAGAGTGCCCATAATATTATATAGAAACAAAGATTTGCCTTTTTTCTCGAGTTCCTTTTTATGGCTACCTTTTGCCTTGATGCAAAAGGTACCGCCAAAAAATCAAGGCTGTATAAATCCCTGGCTAAAAATCAATGTGTCGGCCGGTCGCAAACCAGACTCGCTGCGCTCAGACAGTGGTTTACGACTTTATCGACCGAGCCAATGATTTTATGAACGCCGGATTTATAAGGCCTTTCGAGCGATCTGTTCTGTACGGATCGCTTATTGTTTTCATCACAGCGATAGCCATTTTGGAGTGGAGCTGCGATCGTTGAGCAGTGAACGCGTCACACGTTAAGCTCAGACGATCAATGCACGCAACGATACAAAATGGCGGTGCCCCGCAATCGCCTTGATGAAAACAAAGGCATTTTTGGTCCTTTTGTTGCCGGACAAAAGGACGAATAAAATAGTTGACTACATGCAGATAGTCAGTTAATCATTATTACAGCGTACATACCCGACAGATAATAACCTTTAAATAGAAAGAGGTACACAATAATTGTGTACCTCTTTCTATTTATTAAAACCTGTATTACTTCAGATAATCATCAAAATAATCAGCGATTTTCTGCATCAGGTGTACCCTGTCTTTACCACCAACATTATGCGGGTGACCAGGGTATACGAAATAGTCCAGCTGTACATTTTTATCTACACAAGCCTTGATAAATTTCATAGAGTGCTGCCATACCACTACATCATCCTGCGCACCATGAATCATCAATAATTTACCTTTCAGATTCTCCACTTTGGTCAGCAGGTTATTATCTGCATAACCTTTAGGATTTTCCTGAGGAGTGTCCATATAACGCTCTGTATACATGATCTCGTACATGCTCCAGTCGATTACCGGACCACCGGCTACAGCTACTTTAAACACACCCGGATGACGCAGCATCAGAGAGGTCGTCATAAAGCCACCAAAGCTCCAGCCATGTACACCCATACGGGAAGCATCTACAAATGATAAACCTTTCAGGTAGTTTACACCCACCAGCTGATCATTCATCTCTACAGTACCTAACTGACGGAAGGTAGCCTGCTCAAATTTCTGACCACGATTACCACTGCCACGACCATCCATAGTAAAGATCACATAACCACGCTGTGCCATATATTCGTACCACAGATTACCGCTGGCCGGATAGTTATCCGTGATCAGTTGTACGTGAGGGCCGTTATATAAATATACAATTGTCGGGTATTTTTTAGCCGGATCAAAGTTTGTCGGGTAGATCAGTTTACCAAACAGCGGTGTACCATCATCAGCCATCAGGGTTACTTCCTGTACTTTAGGACGCTCGTAGCTTACCAGCGGGTCTTTAGCGGTAAGAATATTCTTCACCAGCTTACCATTGCTTTGCACCACATTGATATTACGCGGCGTAGTGGCATTACTGTAACGGTCGATCAGGTAACTGCCGGATTGGCTCAGGTCTACCGTATGCACACCATTACCCTGGTCCAGGCGCTTCATGGCACCAGTACTCAGGTTTACTGCATAAGCATGTTTTTCTTTTGCAGACTCTTTTGTTGAAGAGATGATCACTTCATTAGACTTCGTGAAGCCAATCAGCTCATTCACCACCCATGATCCTGAAGTAACAGCGTTCAGTAATTTACCGCTGGTGTTGTAACGGTATAAATGGGCGAAACCATCACGCTCACTCCACCATAGGAACTCATTGTTCTTACCCGGGATAAAGGTCAGCGGATGCTGCGGTTCTACATACTTGTCATTCTTTTCTTCAAATAATGTTTTTACCAGATCACCGGTACGGGCATCATACTGGTTCAACCACATATGGTTCTGCGCACGGTTCAGTACAGCTACATAAATATGCTGCTCATCAGGACTCCAGGTCACGGCAGTCAGGTACTGGTCCTTAGGCGTGCCGGTTTTCAGGAATACTGTTTTACGGGTAGCAATATTATACACGCCGATAGTCACCTCATGTGATTTACCACCGGACATCGGGTATTTAATGTTTTCATTTTTTGCAGGCGTAACGGCCCAGTTGATAACCGGATAGTCATTCACCATACTTTCATCCATGCGGTAGAAAGCAACAAAGTTCTGCTTAGGTGAAATGAAGATACCACCATCGATACCAAATTCATTACGGTGTACACTCTGACCGTTCTTGATATGTGCGGTCTCCGCATCATTGGTGATCACGTGTTTGTTCTTCTGTGCATCTACCAGTTGCAGGTTATTACCAACAGTATAAGCCACCATACGGCCGCTCACTTTCAGGTTCTCTGCTGCACGATCGATAGAGAATGGTCTTTCTACCAGTAAATTATTGCTGGCATTACCTAAGAAATACAGATCGTTTTTCAGCTGAAAATAAGGCACTTCATTATCCCAGTGTATGGCCGGAATGGTACGCAGACTATCTTTCCCGAATACCAGCTGGTTAAAACTGCTTAAAGAGATCCATGGTGTCTCTTTCATAGAAGGCACTGCCGTTTTGAATACCTGGTTGTTTTTGGTAAACACATAGGCATCTTCATTCGGCAACCAGCTCAGCTGGCTCAGGTTCTCTACCGCAAGATTGGTGCGTAAGCCCAGTACGGCATCATTCATGCTGAACTGTTTGTTCTGTGCCGAAAGACCGAATGCTCCGGAGACAAAACTTAAGAGTAATAAATATTTTTTCATGTATTTAAATCTTTCTGAATAATGATAAAAACAAAATGCTACGACCGATAATGATCGTAGCATTGTATATGGTTGCAAGCTTATTTTACGACCTGCATTTCTTCGATCAGGTTTTTCGCGCCACCCAGTTTATCAATGATAAACAGTACGAAACGAGAATCTACAACGATCGTTCTTTTGTATTGTTTGTCGAAAGCGATATCACCGCTCATCGCTTCCCAGTTACCGTCAAATGCCAGACCAATCAGTTCTCCGTTCTTGTTGATCACCGGACTACCGCTGTTACCACCGGTAATGTCATTATTGGTAATAAAACAGGTTACGATTGTACCATTCGCATTTGCATACTCTCCGTAGTTTTTATCATTGTATAAATTGATAAATTCTTTAGGCAGGTCAAACTCATAGTCATTTGGTTTGTACTTAGCCATCAGACCATCGATAGTTGAATAGTAGTTATAAGTAACCGCATCCTGAGGGTTATAACCACCAACAGAACCGTAGGTTACACGCATAGTGGAGTTCGCATCCGGAGACCATGCTTTTTCTGGCTGCATTTTCATCAGGCCATCGATATAATCTTTAGCCAGTTTACCTTTAGCCAATTGGTATGTTTCCAGTTTCTCTTTAAAGTTTTTATCCTGGTTGTCCATGAAGCTACCCATATATTGTACAGCAGGATCATTTTTCAGCACATCCGCATTCGGGTTGGTTACGAAGAAATCAAATTTCTTGTTGTCCAGTAAAATGGTGTTATCTGCCAGGTACTGTGCATAGTTTTTGAATGCTTCAGCAGGCTTATTGCTGTCAAATTTCTTGAAGATAACCGAATTATAGATAGTCGGCTGCTGGCTTGCAGGAATCTCCATATAATACATCTCCATAGTTTTAGCCAGGATCTCCTGGTCAACCTGTGCAACATAATCTTCCATCAGGCTGTTACGGTATGATTTCAGACCATTTACCGCTTTAGTAATGTCTTCTTTTTTACCGGTTTCAATCACCTTCAGTACGCTGTTTGCTCTGGCAGCCAGTTTAGCCAGTACCGGAGCCGAAATACCTTCTGACAGGTATACGTTTTGTTTCGCGTAAGGGCGGTAAGCCGCATAGATCTTACCGAAATCTGCCATAATGTTTTTATAACCCGGACGGTTTTTAGCAGCCCAATCCGTGAATGCAGCTTCGTTCTTTTGCTTGTCTGCAATTACATTCAGGCGTTTCAGCTGTTCTGTCTGACCGATATAATATTTCCAGTAGTTCGCAATGCTTGCATAGCTGGAAGCCAGTTTCAGGTTCACCGCTTTATCCTGACGCATGTATTTACGCATAATAGCCAGGCGGGCATCACGCAGCTCCACGATAGAAGGGTTCACTTCATTGATCGCCATATCTACACCGTAAGAAGTTTCATAACGGTTAGTACGGCCAGGATAACCCATAACCATAGCATAGTCGGTATTTTCTACACCCTGAATGTTTACAGGTAAGAATTTTTTAGGCTTGTATGGAACGTTATCTTTAGAGTATTTAGCCGGTTTGTTATCCTTGTTGGCATACACACGGAACATAGAGAAATCCGCAGTATGACGAGGCCACATCCAGTTATCGGTATCACCACCATATTTACCTAAAGATTTAGGAGGGGTACCTACCAGGCGCACGTCAGTATATACTTCATACACCAGCAGGAAGTATTGGTTACCGCCAAAGTAAGAAGAGATTTGTGAAGCATATTTACCACCTTCGTTTGCCTCGGCAGTGATATCTTCTAAGATTTTATCGGTTTTCTTTGTTTTCTTCTGAGCAGCTACAACCTTCTCTGTCACATCTTCCATACGTACCAGGAATTTCACACTCAGCCCTGCAGCTGGTAATTCCTGATCCATAGACTTAGCCCAGAAACCGTCTTCCAGATAGTTTTTATCAACAGTACTCAGGTCAGCAATATTACCATAACCACAGTGATGGTTAGTGATCAGCAAACCGCTCGCAGAGATAATCTCTCCGGTACAGCCACCTCCGAAATGTACGATTGCATCTTTCAGGCTAGCCTGATTAATGCTGTATACGTCTTCAGCAGACAGGCGGAAACCCTTAGCTTTCATTGAATCGATATTTTTACCGATCAGCATAGGGATCCACATCCCTTCATCAGCACGCGCACTGAACAAAGTACAGGCAGCGGCAAAGGATAATAAAATTTTCTTCATTATTCTTGATTAGATTTAAAATAGAAATCAACGCAATTTACAACGCTTTTCGCAGGCATAAAAGCATTAAAACAAAAATCCCCCAGAAAGGGGGATAAGTATATTTTTACTGAACAGTGAAAAAGTGGTGTTCGAAATCGTAATCCTTTTCGAGGAACTGCACCAGTTCATTAAAATGTTCATCACTTTCAAAATCAACATTATTCATTTCAACCATCAATACCTTAGAATGTTGCTTCAGGAAAGGCTGGTAAGCATTCTGTACCTTCTCAAGGTATTCTGTACTGATATGCTGTTCGTAGCTACGTCCGCGTTTCTGTATATTCTGCTTTAATTTACTGATAGAAGCATGGAGGTAGATGAGCAGATCCGGTTTCATGACCGGTGGCTTGAGGTTATCCATTACCCGTTTAAACAATTCCATCTCGTGTTGCGTAAGCGTCACTCCGGCAAACAGGTTGGATTTTCCATATAAGTAATCTGCAACAATCATCGGTGCATCTGCGTCCAGTTTGCGTAACTGTTCAAATCGGTCCAGCAGGAAGTGCAGCTCAACCGGCAATGCATATTGTGCCTGATTTTCGTAGAAGGAAGAGATAAATGGATTTTCAGAAAAAGTCTCCAGCACCAGCTCTGCATTATAATGTGCGGCCAGGCGTTTTGCCAGTGTCGTTTTCCCCGAACCTATATTCCCTTCAACTGCAATAAAACGATAATGCGACATCTCTAATTTTCCGAATTTTGGAGCACAAAAGTAACAAAGCAGGCGAGCAGATAAAAAAATAGTTGTACACATTATCATATTTTAATTATTAAGCATCAATACTTATTGGTTTCAGATAATACAATTATTTTTGCCGCCTTGACATCATGCAAAACATTTTTCTACATATTTTCGACTACTTCCAGAAGCACCGCAGCGCCTACTGGATACTGCTGTGCTTTTGTTTTATACTCATTGGTTTCGGCGCCAGCCGCATTCGTTTTGAGAATGATATAAATAAAATGATCCCTCATGATACCCGTATAGAGGCCATGAGCCAGATCCTGAACAAGACAAAGACCGGCGAGCAACTGGTCTTTACCATGCACTTTACCGATACAAGCCTGCAAAACCCGGACAGCCTGATTGCCTTACAGGAAGCATTGGAGCATAAAATGGCTGCCTTACAGCCTCAGTACATCAGTAGCATCCAGAGCCGTAACGATGACAATAAGGAGCAACAATTTTCTGACCTGGCCATGCAGTACCTGCCCTTGTTCCTGACAGAGGAGGATTATAAAAGAATAGACAGCCTTACACAACCGGCACAATTGCGCAGCAGCCTGGACCAGCAGCACAAACTCCTGCTCTCCCCTGCCGGCATGGTAGCCAAAAACTGGATTGCTGCCGACCCTGTAGGCATGATGCCCCTGGCCTTTGCCAAAATGCAAGCCCTGAGTTTTGATCCCAATTACGAATTGTACAACGGATATATATTTAATAGTACCTTAAGCAAACTCACCTTCTTCCTTACCCCCCGATATGCTTCAGGCGAAACCGGAAAGAACAAGCAGTTCATCAGGGAGCTGGATAAAATCATATCTGGTTTCCAACAACAGCATCCCGGCATCGCGACCGAATATTTCGGAGGCGTGGCCGTTGCCGCAGCCAATGCAGACCAGATGCAGCGTGATACGATACTGACCTTAAGCATAACGATTGTGCTTTTGCTCGCCCTCACCTATTATGTATTCCGCAGAAAGCGTACCCCGCTGATTATCATTATACCGGTAGCCTTCGGAGCCTTATTGGGACTGGCTGCTACAGCATTAATCCAGGGAACGGTTTCCATCATCGCGATTGGTGCCGGTGCCATCATATTGGGTATTGCCGTTGATTTTTCGGTGCACTTTATGAGCCATGCCCGTACGCATCCGGACCGGAGAGAGAATGTAAAAAGCCTGACCGCCCCGCTGACACTGGGTGCGATTACCACCATAGGCGCTTTCTTTGCCCTGCGCTTTGCACATGCCCCTCTCCTGAAAGACCTGGGTACATTTGCCGCATTCAGCCTGTTAGGCGCCTCCTTATTTACCCTCATCTTCCTGCCACACCTTAGTCCTAAAGAAAAACCGGTCACTGCTCCGAAAGAAAACCTGATTGACAAGCTCGCCAACCTGCGTCCGGAAGGCAATAAATGGTTGCTGGCACTGGTGATCCTGCTGACACCGGTCTTATGGATCTTTGCCAAAAAAGTACAGTTTGACGGAGACCTGATGAAGCTGAACTATATGAGCCCGAAATTGCAGGCGGCTCAGGAATCGCTGAATAAAGACAATGCCTTTGCACTGAGTTCGGTGTTCCTGGTGGCAGAAGGAGCAACAGCGGAGAGCTCTTCCCGTACCCTGGAAGCACAGGTAAACAGTCTGCAGCAACTGGCGCAAAAAGGCGCTATCCGCAAAACAATTAACCCCGTAAGTATACTACCTTCTGAAGCAGAACAGCAAAAACGCATTGCCCGCTGGCAGGCATACTGGACACCGGAAAAAGTAAAAGCCGTTACGGAAACAGTACGCGCAGAAAGCACAAAGGCAGGCTTCAGTGCAGATGCATTTGACGGACTGGAGCAAACCCTTACCCAAACCTATACGCCTTTTGATACCGCAACGATCAGCTTCTTCAAAAGCATATTACCCAGCTCTTATGCTGAGGATAATGGTAAATACTTTACCATCGCTACCCTTAAAGTAGCTCCGGAACACCGGAAAGAAGTGCTTCAAACATTAGGGCAGCAGAAAAACATTACGGTAACCGATCGTCAATCTGTCTCAGAACGCTTACTGGATCTGCTCCAGAATGATTTTAATAAAATACTGCTGATCTCCGGGAGCCTGGTATTCCTGGCACTACTGATCGCTTACGGACGTATAGAACTGGCTCTGATCTCCTTCCTGCCTATGGCCATTTCCTGGGTATGGATATTAGGCATCATGTCGCTGCTGGGCATCAGCTTTAATATTGTCAACATCATCATTGCGACCCTGTTATTCGGTCTGGGAGATGATTACAGCATTTTCATGATGGACAGCCTTATGGAAAAATACCGTACGGGCAAGAACCATATCCGTTCTGCCCGCTCTGCGGTATACCTGTCTGTACTCACCACCGTTACCGGACTGGGCACACTGATTTTTGCGCAACATCCGGCACTGCAATCCATTGCGCTGATCTCTGTAGTCGGACTGGTCTGCGTAGTATTTATCTCACAGGTATTACAACCGTTCCTGTTCAATTTCCTGATTCAGAAGCGGGCTGACAAAGGCTTTATGCCTTTTACACTCTGGAGCCTTGCCAAGTCTGTATTTTCCTTTTCCTATTTTGTACTGGGATGTATTATTGTGAGCATCTCCGGCTTCTTCCTGATCAAATTGAACATTATCGGTAAACGCCGGGGTAAATATGTATTCCATGCATTCCTGAGTAAATATACCCGCAGTGTAATGTATATCATGACCAATCTCACAAAGATTGTTCGCTTTCACCCGGATATCAATTTCGACAAGCCTGCGGTATATATCGCAAACCACAGCTCATTCCTGGACATCCTGATCACTACCATGCTGCATCCTAAACTGGTTTTACTGACCAATAAATGGACCTATCACTCCCCTATTTTTGGTGCAGTGGTGCGTATGGCTGAGTATTACCCCGTGGCTGATGGTGCCGAAGAGAGTATTACCCCGCTGAAAAGCCTTATTGACAGGGGCTACGGTATTGTTGTATTCCCGGAAGGCACCCGCTCCAAAACGGATAAGATGGGCCGCTTCCATAAAGGAGCATTTTATATTGCAGAGGAATTAAAGCTGGATATTGTACCGATCATTTTACATGGAGTGCATTACTCCATGCAGAAAGGTGATTTTCTGCTGAAGGACGGAACCTGCCGTGTACTGGGCCTGGCCCCTATCCGTTACGAAGACCGAAGCTGGGGAGAAACGGTTAAAGAACGCAGCAAAAGCATTTCGCGTTTTTTCAAAGCCGAATTTGAACAGGAAAAAATCAAAAACGAAACACCGTCTTACTTCCGTGAACAACTGATCCGTAGTTATACCTACAAAGGACCAGTAGTAGAATGGTACTGCCGCATTAAAAGCAAGCTGGAAGGTAATTACGAGGTATTTCATAATTTACTGCCACGCACCGGAACCTTTTATGACCTTGGCTGCGGATATGGTTTTATGACCTACATGCTGCACTGGGCAGCTAATAGCAGAGTATTTACCGGTGTTGATTATGATGAGGACAAAATCGTAACAGCACAACATAACTACAAACGTGACCCAGAACGCATCTGCTTCGAGCATGCAGACCTGAACCAGTATACACTGAATCCTTGTGATGGCATCATCATCAGTGATGTACTGCACTACCTGTTACCGGAACAGCAAGAGGCATTGCTGGATCGCTGCTATGCCGCACTGAATGCGGAGGGTATGCTGATCATCCGTGACGGGGTAACAGAACTGTCGGAGCGACATAAGGGAACAGAACAAACTGAAAAATATTCTACACAGATTATCGGGTTTAATAAAACGCAGAACGAACTTCATTTCCTCAGCCAGCAATCTATCGAAGCATGGGCCCTGGCAAAAGGAATGAGTGTACAGGTCATTGACAATACCAAGCGTACCAGTAACCTGATCTTTGTACTAAGAAAAAGCAATTAATATTTACTGTCTGTCCACATGTAGTCAACTCTTTTATCCGTCCTTTTGTCCGGCAACAAAAGGACCAAAAATGCCTTTGTTTTCATCAAGGCGATTGCATATCACCGCCATTTTGTACCATTGCGTGCATTGATCGTCTGAGCTTAACGTGTGATCCGTTCGGTGCTCAACGATCGCAGCTCCACTTCAAAATGGCTATCGCTGTGATGAAAACAACAAGCGATCCGTACCATACAGATCGCTCGAAAGGCCTGATAAATCCGGCGTCCGACTTTATCAGGATAGTTAAGCAAGTGCTGATACAATCGAAATACCAAGTTCAGACAGTACAAAAAAATAAACGCCGGAGTAGACACTCCGGCGCTTTTTGCATTTACTCCTCTATGTTATGGTCTTTCCCAAAATATTTTGTTACAAATCATACAGCTCCGTCTGATTCTGTAAAGAAGAATACTAAAAAAATTACTTCATACTATAATTAACCCCTATACTTAAATCTGTAAAGTTCACTACTGATTACAATATGATATATGCCAATAGTGTGCCAAAACAAATAACAATTGAAAATCAGTCACTTACAACAATGAAACACTATTATATATTCCATTTTCCGGAAATGGATTCTCCATACCGGAATACCATGACCCGTTTTTGTCCGCAATGGTTGTATAAAACATTAGCGGCCCCAGAATTTGGGGCCGCTAATGTTTTATGTCGTTTCAATATGTTAATCCTGGTAATATTCCCAGACCTTGCCGGCCACTTTCTCCCCGTCCATTGCAGCAGAGATAATACCACCGGCATAACCGGCACCTTCTGCGCAAGGAAATAATCCTTTGATCTGCGGATGCTGCAGACTATCCTCATTTCGAGGAATACGTACCGGGCTCGAGGTACGGGATTCCGTAGCCAGAATCATTGCATTTTCGGTATAATAACCTTTCATCTTTTTCCCGAAACTGACAAAAGCCTTGACCATAGAATTGTATACTTCTTCAGGCAGGATCTCACTCATCAGGGCACTATTGGTACCCGGAAGGTAACTGCAATCCAGTAGCGTATTGGACACTTTATTGCGTACAAAATCAGTCATGCGCTGTGCAGGGGCCACCAATTTTCCGCCACCGGCCTGCCAGGCTTTACGCTCTACCATCTGCTGGAACTGCATCCCGGCCAATGGTCCGGTAAATCCGTAACGGGCAAAGTCCTGTTCGTCGACAGTTACTACCATACCGGAGTTGGCAAAAGTTCCGTCCCGTTTGGATGGAGACCATCCGTTCACCACCAGCTCACCCTCTGTCGTACTGGCTGGAGCTATAATGCCTCCTGGACACATACAGAACGAAAACACACCACGATCCAGCTCCTGGCTAACGAGTCCATAGGAGGCAGGAGGCAGGTATTCGCTCCGCGGCTGATCGACCGGACAATGATATTGTGTAGCATCGATCAGTGCCTGCTGGTGCTCGATCCGTACACCTAAAGCGAAAGGCTTACTTTCAATACTAATATTTTTACGGTGCAGTAATTCAAAAATATCACGGGCAGAGTGTCCGGTGGCCAATATCAGTGCATCAGCCAGGATCTGTTCATTTTCATTAACCATTACACCCTTCAGTGTATCTCCTTCCAACACCAGGTCGGTCACTTTGGTATCAAACAATACCAGTCCGCCACAGGCTTCTATGGCCTCCCTCATGGCTACGATGATATGTGGCAATTTATTGGTACCGATATGCGGATGGGCTTCGTACAGGATTTTCTCTGTAGCACCGAAGTAGTGAAACCATTGCAGGCTGCGGTAAATGCTACCTCGTTTATTCGAACGGGTATAGAGTTTTCCATCACTATAAGTACCGGCCCCACCCTCACCGAAACAGTAATTCGACTCGGGGTTTACGATTCCCTGTTTATTCATGGCAGCAAGGTCACGGCGGCGGTTACGCACATCCTTTCCCCGTTCTACGATGATCGGCCTCAGGCCCTTTTCTATTAATTGTAATCCTGCGAAAAGGCCTGCAGGTCCGGCTCCGGCGACTATTACCGGACGGGCATGCTCTACCTTCTGTAATGCCGGGCTAAAAGCATAAGCATCCTGAAACGGCTCCTCCACAAATACATTTACCTGCATCTGCACCAGGATATTGCGGCTGCGCGCATCAATCGAACGGCGTAAGATCTGGTATGCATTTATACGACGGGGTGCAACATTAAGCTTCTGTGCCAATGCTTTTTTAAACTGCTCCTCGTCCTGGGCCATTTGCGGGCTTACCCTGATGTCTACTTTTTGTGGCATCCTGCAAAAATAATATTATCCTTTCAATCGGCAACGGTTTGAAAATATGCTCCACTTTTCAGTACTATAAATCCCATTTTCCCCTCCTGGCTTTTCACTTTTTACTTCAGAGACGCGCGCTGCTGTGTGCTCTGCCTCATTTTCAGTAACTTCGCAACATGTTGAATAAGGAACAAATAAAGATTGTTTTCCTGGGCACACCTGATTTTGCCGTAGCTTCTTTACAGGCACTGGTAGAAAACGGATTCCGGGTAGTTGCTGTTGTTACCGCACCGGACAAGCCGGCTGGCAGAGGGATGCAGCTGAAAGCATCAGCCGTGAAAGAATATGCCGTAAGCCAGAACATTCCGGTATTGCAGCCGGAAAGACTGAAAAATCCTGAATTCCTTGCGGAACTACGCAGCTACAATGCAGATCTGCAGGTTGTTGTAGCCTTCCGCATGCTGCCGGAAGCGGTATGGAATATGCCTCCTATGGGTACCATCAATGTGCATGGCTCCTTATTGCCTTATTACCGTGGTGCTGCCCCAATCAACTGGGCTATCATCAACGGGGAGACAGAAACCGGTGTCACTACTTTCCAACTGAAACATGAGATTGACACAGGAGACATCCTGCTGCAACATAAAGAAGCCATCTTACCGGAAGATAATTTCGGAACGATGTATTACAAATTAATGCAGGCCGGCGCCCAACTCCTGGTCACAACGATTAACGGATTGATGGAAGGCGGCATTAAGGAGCAGCCACAGCACCTGGTAGATAAAGAGACGCATGCCCCGAAAATATTCAAAGAAACCTGTCGCATTGACTGGAACCAGCCGGTTATGGCTATTCATAACCTGATACGGGGACTGGCACCTGTACCGACGGCATTTACCACGCTCGGCGATAAGCAGCTGAAGATATTCAGCTCCAATGCAGCAACAGCTGCACATGAGGTTGCACCGGGTACTGCAGACAGCGATGGTAAGACTTATCTGAGATTTGCGACACCGGACGGTTGGTTGTCCTGTACTGAAGTGCAGTACGAAGGCAAGAAAAAGATGCCTGTAGCGGACTTCCTGAGGGGATACCGGTTTTAGTATACATAATTAGAAGTCCTATATTTGCGTTTATCAATAGTAAATCACATATTACCTGAATATTCATGTCGCTGATCAAAAAATATAGTTTCCCTTTACTGCTCTGCATCACTGCATGGCTTTGGTTGTACAATAGCTCCTGTATCCGCAGGGACAATTTCCGCACCAATGGCGGCACTATTGCGTTCTCGCAGGATACCCTGCTGTTTGATACCGTCTTTACGGCAATGGGTACCTCTACCCGCAGTATCAAGATTATCAATAAAGAAAAGGAAAGATTGAAAATCGAATCTATACGGCTGTTCAGAGGCAGTTCCTCTCCATATTTCCTGAATGTAAACGGGGTATCCGGAAAATCGGTTTCCGATGTATCTATAGAAGGCAATGACAGCCTGTATGTATTTGCTTCTGTATTCATCGATCCGACCAATACCGACAATCCGTTTATCGTAGAGGATCGTATCGTGGCCCGTGTAAACGGACAGGACTTTACCTTACCGGTACTGGCTTACGGACAGAATGCAATCTATGTGACCGACAGTGTACTGCAAACACAGACCTGGACAAAGAACAGGCCTTATGTGATCATTAAAAATGCTCTTGTGGAAGAAGGACATACCCTGACCCTCAATGCAGGTACAAGAGTATATGTGCATGCCGATTCACGCCTGTTTGTGCAGGGTACGCTGAAAGTAAACGGCACCAAAAACGACAGTGTAGTATTCCAGGGTGATCGTATAGACCGCAGGGTTTATTTTGATGATGAGGACTTCGTCAATGGTGTTGGCGGTGAATGGGGCGGCATCAATCTCCTGAAAACAAGCTATAACAATACGATCAATTACCTGCTGCTGAAAAACGGCGGAGCCAGTACCATGCTGGGTGAAAATGTGATTACTGATGCCAGCCTGCAGGTAGATCCTGATACGGTTAACAATGGCACTCCGAAACTGACGATTACCAATTCTACGATCCGGAATTCGGGTGGTTATGGCTTACTGGCATTTGCTTCCAGCATTAAATCGGAAAATAACCTGTTCTTTGCCTGTGCCAAAGAGAATGTAGCCCTGATACAAGGTGGCCGTTATGACTTCTTCGGCTGTACCATTGCCGGCTTTGCCAGCAGAATCAATACCGCTACAGACAAGCATTACAGCATGGTTGCATTAAACTTCCTCAGCACAGGCAACAATGCATATATTGGTGGCAACCTGTTCCTGACTTTACGTAACTGTATTATTTATGGTAATATGGAGGATGAGTTCTTCCCTAATAAGGTAGATGATTTCACCGCACAGGTGACCCTGGACCACTGCCTGATCAGAAGCAATGCTGCCCTGCCATCCTGGGTGACACAACAAAGTGTACTCCTGAACCAGGATCCTTTGTTTGAAAATACCAATGCCAATAACCTGCACTTTAACGACTATCATTTAAAAACCGGTTCTCCGGCCAAAGGTGCGGGCATTACCTTCTCTGGTATGGCTGGCCTGGATATGGACGGAACGCCAAGAAATAATCCACCAAGTATAGGCTGTTATGAATAACAGCCTATACTTGTAATTATATTTAATCCCTGAAAACAAATACAATCATGATAAAAAAATTACTTTGTGCTTTCTTATTATTCAGTGCGGTACCTGCCATGGCGCAGTACACTAACCAGAAAATAAAAGTAGGTGATCAGGCTCCTGAGTTATCTTTCAGCAATCCTGAAGGCAAGACCCTCAGCCTGAAATCGCTGAATAAAGGCCGTTATGTGCTGGTTGATTTCTGGGCAAGCTGGTGTGGCCCTTGCCGCAGAGCGAATCCAAGCCTGGTTAAATTCTATACTACCTATTCTAAAAAGAACTTCACCGGTGCGAAGAAAGGATTTGACATCCTGAGTGTATCCCTGGACAATAATAAAGAGGCCTGGACCACGGCTATTGCGAAAGATAGCCTGTACTGGAAAAACCACATCAGTGATCTGAAGTCCTGGCAATCGGAAGCAGCCGACATCTACGGTGTGCAATTTATTCCGCAGGCATTTCTGCTGGACCCTAATGGCAAAATCATCGGCACTTACCTGACAGCTGACCAGGCCATTCCCGATATCGAAAAGCTAGTATCTACCCGTAAAAAGAAGAAATTCCTGGGCATTTTCTAAACTGACAAGCACATTATATTTTGAGTAAAATTTTAATTATTACTGCCCCTTCCGGATCGGGCAAGTCTACTATTATTAAAGAAGTATTAAAGTCTTTCCCCCAGATCTGCTTCTCTATATCGGCCTGTACCCGCAGCCCGAGAGGCAGTGAGCAGCATGGCGAGGATTATTATTTCTTAACCGTGGCAGAGTTTGAGCAAAAGATCAAGGAAGATGCATTTGTAGAATATGAAATGGTATATGCCGGCAAGTATTATGGTACACTCAAATCAGAGCTGGACCGTATCTGGCAGGAAGACCATGTACCTTTGTTTGACATAGATGTACAGGGTGCTATAAATGTAAAAAAACAATACAAACAACAGGCTTTATCTATTTTCATACAGGCTCCGTCTGTTGAAGAATTACGTAAGCGCTTGATATCAAGAGGTACGGACCCAATGGAGGCTATTGAAGAACGCATTGAAAAAGCGGCATCTGAACTGACCTTTGCACCGCATTTCGACCATACGGTTATTAACGACACGCTGGAGCATGCAGTCGCAGAGGTTTCCAGGCTGATCGGAAATTTCCTGCATGAGTAAGATGATCTATTAAATAGGAAAAAAGTGAGGCGCTGTTACAGTGCCTCACTTTTTTCTTACCGGGATATAAATATCTTCTTCCGAGGCAGGATCGCCCTGTTTATATTTTGCGCCTAGTATCTCGAAATGAGGTCTTGCATCCAGCGCATAAAAACCATTCTGCGGCAACCATTCCCGGAAAATATAGTCAATCGTACGCATATCGGTATGTGCACCTACATGCCGAAAAACGGCATACAAGCCACCCGGAATGATCCATTCTTCCATATCCGGCAGCAATACCGTTGCTTCGTTCATGCATACCGCCGCTCTGCGCTCAAACAGCTTGCCCGGTTGCATACCCTCAAAAAAATCTTCCGGATAAACAGCAACAGAATACAGGTTATCGTCGGCCGGTAATTGTATTTGCTTCCGTTGTGGCATAAATCGTCCCCATAGTTGTGCCAGGGTATTAACAAGGTAAGATGTCTGAGTACTGTAGCCTCCTATCCGTATCGGTTCCAGCATGACAACCTGGGGTTCCATAAGCATATAATTTTTACGGACGAATGTAACCGTTATCCGGCTATTGGCAAAAAAGAAGTAATTTTCAGCATTCATTTTTACTCATCTGCATGATTCTATGAACGACGAAAGCCTTAAGAAATTTAACCGCATCATTACGATACTGATCCAGTTGCAGTCCAAGAAAGTTGTAAAAGCCAGTGACCTGGCCGAGCGCTTTGATGTGAGCCTGCGTACCATCTACCGGGATATACAGGCCCTGGAAAAGGCTGGTGTGCCGGTGATCGGAGAACCGGGTCTGGGCTATAGTATCATGGAGGGTTATCGTTTGCCGCCGGTTATGTTCAGCAGAGAGGAAGCGATGAGCTTTGTGACAGCCGAGAAGCTGATGCTGCAACTCAGCGATAAAGGCATTGGCCGTCATTATGAATCGGCCATGACTAAAATCAAATCGGTACTGCGCAGTACACAAAAGGAAATGCTGGAAGGGGTATCATCTAACATTGCGGTACACGCACGCAAAGACCGGGCACCAAACACGGTACCCAATGCGCTGGAGCTGGTACTGGAGTGCATCGTAAGCAAAAAGCAACTACGCATGCAATACCGTGCATTTTCGGATAGCGAGACTGAGCGAGTTATTGAGCCGGTGGGTATTTTCTACGAGTACAGCAGCTGGTATATTCTGGGCTATTGCCTGTTGCGGGAAGATTACCGCCAGTTCCGTACCGATCGTATTTTGTCTATGCAGATTACCGAACAGCCCTTCAGCCGGGAACATGGCAAACTGGAGGAGCATCGCCAGGACAATACGGATTGTGCAAAGGAAAAAGTTATTATTGTAGTAGACCGCAATACGGCCAAATACATTGCCCAGGCCAAACTGCACTATGGCTTTGTATCTCAGCGGGAAGTGGCGGATGGTATAGAGATGACCTTTATGATCGGTGATATAGAGCAGCACTTTTCCCGCTGGATGATGATGTTTGCCGATAAAGCAACCGTCATTGCTCCTGAAATTCTGAATACATACCTGCTTAAACTGACGCATAACATTCAGCAGCGCCACGCAAAAGCCGGGGCGTAGAAACACCCCGGCTTTTGCGTGAAATAGTATTAAAAAATATTGCTGTTTATCTTTCCCAGAAGAATGGTGGCTCAATATTCAGGGCTCTCAGGTATACATAACCCTGGCCTCTGTGGTGATTCTCGTTATCGATGAAGTAAAAGATGCTCTGAATGATCTCATTTTTGTACTGACCAAACAGGTTAAATACTTCTGAGAAGCGCTCTGCAGGAATCTGTGCGTAATAAGTATTGATCACCTCCGTTTCTTCATCCCATTTCTGTAATAAAGCCTCTTTGGTATCGCAGGTAAATCGCTCTTCGGTATACGGATTTTCGTCATTCGCAACGATCGCTTGCAGTGAAGGACCGGCAATGCTCAACAATTCTGTAGCCAGTTGTGCAAAAGTACGCATACCACCGATAGAGAAATGGAATAATTCATGTTCCGGGAATTTTTCGATCACTCTGCGGGTCAGGTTACGATGTCCCTGCCAGTGCTTTAATAATGCTTCAGGTGTCAGGATTACAGACGGTTGTGTCAGTGTTTGCTGTGTCATAATATTTGGTTTTAATGTTTACAACACAAAGGTAGAATGGCCCTGTGACAAGGGTATGTCAGCAGTAAAAACGACCCCACAAAATTACGCCACATTATTTCAGTTGTTCCTTTATCCATTGTAGTAATTCCTCCGGATCGATGATTGACCAGGAGTGCGGATGCCGGAAACCTTCTATACGGTAGCCTTTACCAAAAGCATTGATGAATTCGGCCTGTGTATTGCCCATTTGCTGCAAAGCAATGATCATTGCCGTCTGATCCAGTGCATTCAGTTCATACATATCTACTCCACGGTTTTCCATCCACCAGACAGGATCAACGTCGTTATAGATGCGCACTGCAGTTTTATTCAGGAAGCGGGCATTACCACCTTCAGGCTGATCATGGCTATAGCAGGAATAATATACATACCGCTCCGGTACTGCATCCGGCGTACCACCACAGTATTGTTCCAGCTCCCTTATACCATAGGTCGGTTCTGCAGCTCCGGGCTGTTGCTTCAGTTTACGCTGAAAACTGTAATAGATGTTTTTAATATCACAGGGACCGTCACAACTAAAGACTGCCAGAGGTTTGACCGCCGTTTTGCCGGGCTGCTCATTGGCCAGCTCTGTATACCTCAGGCTAAAGAGGCCACCTGCAGACCAGCCGCCCATTACACATTTATCCTGGGGCAATTTAAATTGTATCATCGCATCTGAAATCATGGTATTCATTACGGAGCGTAACTCATCAGTAAGCGTAATCCGCTGATTTACGGAGAGGACAATCACGGCAATACCCTGATCATAGGCCAGCTCACAGATAGCCTTCGCACTGCTGATGAGGTGTTCGGTACTTTGCCAGGTACCCGGCAGCAACACTATAAACCCCTTAACCGTTCCGGCAGGCACCAGTGCATGATAATATAAACGGCGGTCATTTTCGTCTCCGATATAAAAATTAGTTTCATCTTCCACCGGGATGTACTGCTTTTTTAATGCAGCCAGACAGTCCTTTCTTAAATTGAGGAATACCCCTTGTTCAAAATGGCCTTCCAGCTTCAATCCTGAGCCAAAAGTATACACCCCTTCTCCCTGCGGCTTTCCCGACTGCATCATTCCTGTATACTGAGATTTAGGTTCGCCTTGTACAAAGCACTGTAACGTTCCGGGACCCTCTGCCTTACCCTTTGTACACTTACCGCTCCAGCTTATGCTGTCGGTGGCATATTGTGGTGCAATCCATACGGAACAACCACTCCGCTTGTCCTTCATCCATTTCCCGGTAGCATCCTGTGCATAAGACGGGTTGGAAAGGAGTAAGAGTAAACTTAAAATTGCTGATATAATTTTCATGATTTAATCGTAGCACTGGTGATAAAAATAGTCTCTAAGGACAGGTATCAAAAATAGTTTCTATTCCTGTAAATATGTGTAAAACTTGCTGTGCTTTGCGCATAGTTTGGCAAATTTTTCGCATCTTTTTTCCTTACTTTTGGTTTTGGTAAACAGGTAATTATACAATGAACAAAAAGATCCTGATCGGCATTATTGCTGTCGCCGCCCTGGCTGCAGGGGGCTATTTTTATATGCTGCGCTATGCTAATAATGTTGCGCAGAAAGGTTACCTGTATATCCCTACCGGCGCGCGCTTTGAGCAGATACTGGATTCGGTGCAGCCCTTACTGAAAAGTAATGCGACCTTTAAACAAGTGGCCAGGCAGAAGGGGCTGGATCAGCATTTTTATCCGGGACGTTATACCCTGAAACCTGGTATGAGCAATGCTGAGATTGTCAATATGATCAAGCAGGGCAAGCAGGATGAAATAGCCATCCGCATCGGCAACTATGCAAGTATTTATGAGCTGGCCGGAAAAGTGGCCCCATTCCTGGAGGCCGATTCTGCCCAGATCGTGGAGAGCATTGCTACTGCAGCTTATACACAAGGAGTAGACACACCTTCTATGCTCCACTTCTTCATGCCGAATACGTACAACTTTCATTGGAATACTTCCGGTGCTGATTTTGCACAAAAAATGAAAAAAGAATTTGACCAGTTCTGGACGAGTGATCGCCAGGCTAAGGCACAGGCCGCTGGCATGAGTACTGAAGAAGTGATTACCCTGGCATCCATAGTACAACTGGAATCTTCTAAAGAAGACGAGCAGGCAAAAGTGGCTGGTCTTTACCTGAACCGTCTGCGCATAGGTATGAAGCTGGATGCCGATCCAACCATCATCTTTATCAAGAAAATGCAGTCCGGTTTCCGCACTAAAATTTCAAGGGTTTATTATAATGACCTGAAGATCGCTTCGCCATATAATACTTATTTAAACCGGGGTTTACCGCCAAGCCCGATCTGTATGCCTAATCCATCGGCGATAGATGCGGTACTGAATCCGGTAAAGCATGATTACATCTATTTCGTTGCTGATCCACAAAAGCGGGGCTACCATTGGTTTGCCCGTACCCTTGCAGAGCAGGAGCAGAATGCAGCCCGCTATCGTGCCTGGCTGGATGAACACAATATCAAATAGCATACCTTATGAAAACATACACCAAAAGAGAATTTCTCCGCATGATGGGACTGGGCATTGCTTTTATGCCATTCATCTCCTGCTTCGGCAACGGAAATAACAACGAAACCAAAACAACCGGAAAACCCGACCTATCCGGCAGCAAGCTGCCAGAAAAGAGTGAAGAAACCATAGACCTGACCAAGGCTGATCCGGCTGATGTAATCCTGCTCACCCGTTCTGACAAGGATTATGCTGTGTTCAATAAAGCATTCAATGCAAGGGTAAAAAAAATGCCTAAATACATTGCCCTGTGTAAAACAGAAAAAGGGGTAAGCCTTGCCGTAAATTATGCAAAACAGCAAAAAATGCCTGTAGCCGTAAAGAGCGGTGGACACAGTTTTGAAGGATTTTCAGGTAATGACGGCGGTATGGTGATCAATGTATCGCAGATGAAAAAAGTAACCTGGGAGGCGAATGATGTGGTTACAATAGAACCGGGCTGCGTACTGGAAGAAGTACAGGCAGCACTATTTGCTAAAAGACAACTGATACCCTCCGGCAGCTGCGGGACAGTAGGCATCTCTGGGCTTACCCTCGGTGGCGGTTATGGTTTCTTCAGCCGTAAATATGGCCTTACCTGCGACAGCCTTAAAAAAGTGCAGATGGTAGCCGGTGACGGCAAATCCTATACTGCAGATGAGCAATTGCTCTGGGCCTGCCGTGGTGGTGGCAATGGCAACTATGGGGTGATCACTAAACTGACCTTCAAAACACATCCTATGCCGGCAACGTTCACCAGTATTGTGCTGAAATTCCGGAACCTTACACCGGAACGTTTTACAGAAGCAATTTCTACCTGGTTTACGGTTTCAGAAACACTGGCGCAGGAGGCTTTCTCTGCCTTTGTATTGAACGGCAGTACCCTTACGGTGCTGGCGACCACTTATGGCTCGAACAGCAGGCTGGAAGAGGCGATTAAACCAATTGTTGCTATTGCAGATAGTGTAAGCCGTACGATGGATCAGCATCTGCCACAGGCTATGAAACGCTACTATGGCCGCAAAGGGCCTATCCTGTTTAAAAACGCGAGTGCAGGCCTTTACCGCAACTTTGACGACATTAAACAGATAGCCACAAGCATCTTTACTAAAGTGGTACAGAACAAAGGGCTAATCTACCAGATCAATACCCTTGGTGGCGCAATCAATAATACAGCTATGGAGCAGGCATCCTGCTATCCGCACCGGGCGCTGCCCTACCTGAGCGAACTGCAGGCTTACTGGGAGCAACCAGCACGCGAAGCTCCTTTATTGAAAGCATTCCAGGAGATACAGGATATAATACTGGATGCCGGTATTAAGGCACAGTACCGCAACTACCCGGATATTAATTTCAAAAACTGGCAACAGGCTTACTACGGCGACAACTATGCTGCGCTGCAAAAAGTAAAACAACAATACGATCCTGAAAATATATTCCAGTACCCGCAAGCGATTAGCTTACCCTGATAACATAACATGACCCGAAGATTTATTAGTTCCCTGCTCTGCATTACCAGTCTTTTTGCGACCTTACCTGTTCCTGCCCAACAACGCAAAACACAGCAACAACCGGCACCGGAAAAGAAGGTGTATACCGGCAAGTCGGTTTCTGTATCGGATGGTGATACCTTTACGCTGCTGACGGCTGATAAAAAACAATATCATATCCGCCTCGACGGAATCGATGCTCCGGAAAAAGGGATGCCCTATTACAAGGTAGCCAAGCAATACCTGGCAGATCTGTTACTGAACCAGTCTGTCCGCTGTGAGATCCGCAAAACGGATCAGTACAATCGGTTCGTAGCCAGGGTATATATTATGCGGGAAGGAAGGAAAACTGATATTTCTGAGCTGATGCTTCATGCAGGTCTGGCCTGGCATTATATTCAATACAATAAGGAACAGTATCTTGCTGATCTGGCAGCGCAGGCGCGTACTGCAAAGAAGGGCTTATGGGCCGAGCCCAAACCTACACCACCCTGGGTGGTAAGAAAGTACAGGCGCGCGGGCATTTCAGATGCGGAATACCGTAAAATGCAGCAGGAGCGCAATCCGGCGCTGCGCCTGTACCAGGCCGATAAATAACCGGCTTATAATTCTTTTAAAGCTGCCTGTGCAGCGATATGGTTGCGGTTAAATACCAGCGCCTGGTTAAACAGGTTTTTCGCTTCCGCTTTCTTATTTTGTTTCAACAGCGTCAGGCCTTTCTGATAGTATGCTTCTGCACTGTTAGGGGCTACCTCTATAGCAATGTTAAACTGGCGCTCAGCTTTGCTTACAGAATCCTGTGTCAGTAATATTTTACCATACTGGATATATGCATCGGTAAAGTCTTTGTCTACATAAATTGTTTTCACAAAATATTTTTTTGCGGCAGCCAGATCACCTTTTTGCTGATAGAACAAAGCAGCATCATACAGGGGATTAGGATTTAAGGTATCCAGCTTGTAAATTTTATCATACCATTTCAATGCTTCTGCATTGCCGGTTGCGCTGTACAGGTCGGCCAGCTGGTACAATCCGTCAAAGAAGTTAGGGGTTACTTCCAGCACTTTTTTTGCATAATCAATTGCCCGTGCAGTATCTTTCTGTGCAGCTTTCAGACGCGACGCATCCAGTAACACATCCGGTTCTCCCGGCATACGGGCCATCAGGTCGTTCAGGATTATTTCTGCCTTAGCCAGCTCATTACCGGCCATATGCGCTTCTGCTTCCAGTAAGGTATAGGTTGCATTCTTCGGATTTTTCTGCTGTAGTATTTTTACCTGTTCCATAGCCTGCGCAGCCTTCTTCTTATCAATCAGGAAAAAAGTAAGCGATTCACGGTACACTATATTATCAGGTGCCAATGCGACTGCTTTCATCAGATCCTGCAGCGTGAGGCTATCCTGCCCCATTTTATTCAGTTCTACACTACGCTGGTAATATAGTTTTGCATTGCCCGTATCTGCGGCTATGGCTTCTGTCAGCGGTCTTATCATCGGATTGACCAGTGCAGCCGGTAGCTGTTGTTGTTGCTGTGTGCCCGCATCATCATTATCCCCGCAGGAACTCAGTACGACCAGGCATAAAAAAAAATAGAAAATGTTTCTCATGTAACGCAATTGAGTTACAAAAGAACAAATTCTATTTCTTTTTAAAAAGAGTTGTTTAGGAATTCACCTTACTCTGTAAAAAATGTCTGATTTTACGTACATAATCATAGTACCCGGATTGCATCCGTATCATGAATACAATGAAAATAATCACACCCACACCCAACAGGGATAAAGGCACGATAAATGTCTCATCGGGATAAGCTTTCCAGAAATATACGGCTACCGCAAACATAAACACCACAAAGGCTAAGATCAGGTACAAACCGCCGACATCAATCTTGCGGGGTTTGCTGCTAATGGTAATGGTTGTCTCTGCAGTCTGGGGTTGCATTTCGATGTGGGTAATAGGTAATGTTTTTAATCCGTCTATATTTTCAGCATGAGGAATCACTTTCAACATACCGTTAGACTCCAGTACTTCAAAATCTAAATGATGAACCATCACCCTTTGTCCCAGTAATTTATCTTTAATGGCGTCGGGGGAAAACTTTGATTTAATTCGTGAGGTAGTATTAAATATCATAAATAAAATGATTTTAAGCAATTATTAAAAACATACTCCTAACAAATATAATATTTTGAAATAAGAATTGCAATACCCATAATCTTTTTAATCATACAATAACATATTTACCGCATATCCTACCCCGATTCGTATATAAAGATTATATTTACTATCAAATAAATAACGGTCTATGGCCATGAAAATATACACAAAACCCCGATTATTTCTTTTAAGTGCAGGCCTGCTGGGTAGCTCTATTCTGGCTACGGCACAGCAACCGGTATCTTTACGCAACAGAATAGTATCGGTACAACCTGCACGCAACGGACTGGACAAATTATTTTCTGCTACTCCAGCAGGAGAAACGGTGCAGCTATACCTCCAGTTTAAGAAACCACCTTCGCGGGAGAAACTCGCTGCATCAGGCATTCACTTGCAGGAATATATCGGCAATAATA
The DNA here is from genome assembly GCF_019797745.1 of Edaphocola aurantiacus. GTDB lineage: Bacteria > Bacteroidota > Bacteroidia > Chitinophagales > Chitinophagaceae > Edaphocola > Edaphocola aurantiacus. The sequence goes on from NZ_VOSI01000001.1 coordinate 422,330, forward strand.
CATTCTCCGCAATCGTAACAAAAAGTAAGGACCTGAGTGCATTGAAGAATGTGGTTGAATACTGGGCTGTGGTTGCAGCGGATGACAAGATCAGTCCGTACTTAGCGAGTAAGAACACTAATGAACAGGTCAATGTATTTCTTACACTGGCTGCGGGACAGGATATAAAAGATATCGATGCTGTACTGAAAAGAGCATCTGCAACCGTACCGCCTCAGCAGGACTGGAAGAACCAGCGTAAATGGATTGTTTCCGTTGCTTATAACCAGCTAACGACACTTGCCGCGACTCCGGCGATACTGACTATAGAACCGAAATTTGAGGACAGAAGCCTCAATGATGGCGCCATAGCCGTTGCCGATGCAGAACAGGCCCGGAATATGACAGGGTTTAACCTGACCGGCGATGGTATTACTGTAGGTGTTGGCGATGATAGTCAGCCCTCACATATAGACTATGATGACCGGATAAAGAATTACAATCCGATGCTGAACAGTTCTCACGGACTGCATACTACAGGAACTGTAGGTGGCGGCGGTATTGTAAATGAATCGTACCAGGGTTTTGCTCCAAGGGCAACACTGGTCGATAATTTTTTCAGCCAGATCATTACGCAGGCACCTCGCTATGAGCAGGACTTTAATATGAAGCTGACCAATAACTCTTATGCAGCTATTGTAGGTAACTGTGGCTATGCAGGCACTTATGATGCGGCGTCTCAGTACCTGGATCAACTGGCCTTAAATTCACCCCAACTATTCAACATATTTGCCGCCGGAAATGATGGCTTGCTCACCTGCGGCGCTTATCCCCAAAGCTATGCAACAGTTGGTGGGTCTTACCAGGCGGCGAAGAACACATTGGTGGTGGCCAATACCGGTAAGAACGGAGACATCCTCAGTGCAGGCAGCAGCCGTGGCCCGGCAAAGGATGGCCGGCTGAAACCAGAGATTACCGCTACCGGTGTACAGATTATGTCTACCGTATTCAATAATGGCTACGGCCTGTCGACCGGTACCAGCATGGCTTGTCCGAATGTGACCGGTGCAGCGGCTTTATTGCAACAACGATACAAACAAGTGAACGGCGGGCAATATCCCCCCAGTGATCTGCTCAAAGCAATATTGATGAACAGTGCTACCGATCTGGGTAATCCCGGACCGGATTTCCGTTACGGATTCGGCCGCATGGATGTGGACCAGGCGCTGGAGATCATTAATAACAGTCGCTATATGTCGCAAACGGTTGCACATGCCGCGCAGCAAAATCATGCCCTTACGGTACCGGCCAACCTTTCTCAGCTTAAAATCATGCTGTACTGGAACGATGTGCCGGCCTCTCCGGTCAATGCCAAAGCACTGGTCAATGACCTGGACCTGAATGTGAGCCCACCATCCGGCCCTACCCGATTTCCGCTGGTACTGAACCCGGAAGCGGCGCATGTAACCGATACTGCTGTTGAGGGTGCCGATCACCTGAACAATGTAGAGCAGGTGGTGATCAACAATCCGGCCGCCGGCAATTATACTATCAATGTAACAGGCTTTAATGTACCAACAGGAAGTCAGTCTTACCGTGTGGTCTACCAGTTTGTAACCAATGATATTAAAGTAACCTATCCCGGTCCCGGAACAAAAGTGGAAGCGGGATCCACTATATATGTACACTGGGCTGCTCCAACCGCCACCGGAAATTATACAGTGGAATATAGTACAGATAATGGCGGCAGCTGGAACAGTATTGCCAGTACAACCAATGATAAACGATTTGTAACATGGGCTGTACCAGCGGGTATTAATTCCGGATTATGCAAAATACGCGTAACCCAGAATGCAGGGAGTGCTGTATCCGAAACATTTGCCGTAATTGCCCGCCCTGTTGCGACCTTAGCGACAGATCAGTGCCCTGGCAATATCAGTATTAGCTGGGCTGCGATCGGTGGTGTAAGTAAATATTACCTCTACCGTAAAATTGGGCCTGTGATGGCGGTTGTGGACTCCACAGCTGGCACCAGCTATACATTCAGCGGATTATCTGTAGACAGTACTTATTGGGTATCTGTTGCTGCCAGCGCAAACGGAGCAAAAGGTATCCGTGCACTGGCCCTGAACAGAATGCCTAATGATGGCAACTGTAACAATATCACTAACCACGGAGACCTCGCGCTGACCCGTATTTTAAGCCCTGTAAGTGCCCGTGCCTTCAGTTCAAATCCTATCGGCAATACGCTTACTGTACGCGTGCTGAATATGGATAATGCAGTCGCCAATAACTACCAGGTGGGCTACCGTATAAACGGAGGTTCCTGGATAATCAACAATTTTAGCACCTCCATTAATGCAGGAGGCAATACTATCTTGTCTGTACCGGGATTAAACCTAAGTGCTACAGGCAGCTATACCATTGATGCTTATGTGCGTAACCTTGCCCTTACCGATCCTTTGACGATGAATGATACCCAAACGGTAGTGGTAAGACATGTGGCCAACCCACCGATGAACCTGGCTACGGCATTTAATGAGGGTTTTGAAACCGCTGCTCCTGCGGAAAGTACACAGGCTGTTTTTGCAATTCCAAATGCAGACCGCTTCGACTTTGACCTGAGTGGTATCAATGGTCGTATGCGCACATTTGTGGATGGCGAAATTACTATTGGCGGAAACAAATCGTTAAGCCTTGATAATAAAATAAATCAAAAGGCTGATATTAACGCCAGCAGTGTTAATACACTGGCCGGCACCTTCAACCTGTCTTCTTATAACATAAACAATAATGAGATCCGGTTTGACTTTGACTATGTCCTGCATGGCAAACCAAAATTCTACAGTGATAACAAAGTAATGATCAGGGGTAATGATCTGGCTTCCTGGATCAGCATCGCTCCTTTTGACACCAACTATGTTGGCACTGACCGGAATTATGGTTCTTTATCGATCAATGATCTTTTACTGGCCAATGGACAGACGTTCTCTGCCACGACACAGATCATGATCCAGCAGAAAGACACCTCCCTGATCAGCAGTATGGGCTATGGAAATGGCCTGACGATTGATAATTTCAAATTGTACGAGGTTCAGGATGATATTGCGCTGATCAAAGCCAATAATATTATCAAATTCAACTGCGGATTGAGCAATGCTGTGCCGCTGAGTGTAGATGTGGCGAACCTGGTCAATCATGCGATCAATACAATCAGCATCAGTTACCAGGTAGATCAGCAATCTATCGTGACGGAAACCATTGCAAGCATTAACGCAAAAGATACTATCACGCACAACTTTGCGCAGGCTATGAACCTATCTGCACCGGGCAAGCACCTGGTTAAGGTATGGGTAAGCTATAACAGCGACAATTACCACCTGAACGATACGCTAAGCAATATTGAACTGCACAATCAGCCTGTCATCAGCAGCTTCCCTTATCTGGAAGGCTTTGAGCATAATGATGGCTATTATTACAGCGAAGGAACGAACAACTCCTGGGCATATGGTACGCCAAATGCGATCGGCATTACACATGCAGCGAATGGCACGAAAGCCTGGAAAACGAACCTTACCGGCGCTTATAATTCTAATGAACTCTCTTACCTCTACAGTCCCTGCTTTAATTTAAGCAGCCTCAGCAATCCTATGCTCAGTTTCAGTTTCTTCCGTGAAATTGAAGCTCCTAACGGTGCAGAGATTTTTGACCGCGGGTATATGGAATACTCTACGAATGGTGGCCTGAACTGGCAGAAACTGGGTGCCAGCGGTCAAGGGTATAACTGGTATGACAATGCTACGGAAAACATCTGGGCAACGGCAACCAATAACTACTGGACCGTTGCCAGCATACCCTTACCGGTAGTCAGCAGTATTACCTTCAGATGGGTATTAAAAAGTGATCCGGGAGCGGAATTCGGAGGTCTGGCCATTGATGATATACATATTTTTGACCTGCAGAAAACTGTTTTTGACCAGGATAGCTTTGCTACAGCACCAGTTGTTACGCTTAATGCTAATACTGCATTTGGCACACCAACAGAAATATCTGCCAACATAGATCCGCTGTCCCAATCATTTGCCAATGCAAAATTCCAGTCTTACAAGCATACAGATTATATAAGCCCGGATGCACAGCAGTATTTCCTGCCGAGAAACTTTGCCTTTGTTACGACCAGCGCCCCTACGGCTCCGGTGCTGATGCAGTTATTCGTGAAGGATTCCCTGATGGCTGTAGTACGTAATGCTACAAACTGTACGTCCTGCACTTCTCATCCAAAAGAAGTCTACCAGCTAGGTGTCACAACCTATACAGACAATAATACTGCGGTACTAAACCATACCCTGGCCGATGACACAAACGGTATATTCAGCTACATACCGCGCGACAGTGTATTATGGATTCCTTATGCAAATGGCTATTATGCACAGTTCCGTACCGACAAAGCTGGCGAATACTGGTTTAATGATGGCGGCATTACCCGTAATAATCCGCTACCACTGAATACGCTTACCTTCGATGCCGTTAAAAATGATGAGCGTACGGCGAAGATTCGTTGGTCTAATACTGTGGACACCGATGTACTGCATTATAATGTACAGCGCGCCGGTAAAGACGGTGTGTTCAGAACGGTACATACCGAGGCTGCCATTGCTGTCAATGGACATGAGTACAGTTATACGGACACTCCTGTGCTGGATGCTCCATATGCTTTGTACCGTGTAAGGTATACCAGCTTTGACGGCAGCGTGTTCTATAGTATTGTCAAGAAAGTAACCTGGAGCGGTTTGCCGGTAACCTTTGAGGTATACCCTAACCCGACGCATGATGGTGATATCGTTTTCAAATGGTATAACCCGCAGCAATCAGGCTTCAGCTGGGAATTATATAATGTAATCGGTCAGCGTATCCGTACCGGATGGGTAGACCAGTCTGACTTCAACAGCTCAGAAAAAATATCGCTTAAAAACATGGGAGGCGCATCCGGCATCTATATCATCAAGGTGAACAGCGGTGGCCAGACCCAGGAGTATAAAATCGTTTACGATCCAAGATAAACGAATGTTTCCCAGTGGGATATAATACAGTAATGGTTAAAATTGCCCGGCAATAAGTCTTATCTTTGCCCTGCTTTTTTAACCATTGCTTTTTATATGAGTACGTACAATTATGTTTCAGCCGCAGAAGCATTATCACTCATTCAGAGTGGCGACCGTGTCTTTATCCACGGTAGTGCCTGCACCCCAACCTACCTTTTGAACGAATTAGTACATGAAGCGCCCCGCTTGCGTAATGTAGAACTGGTTTCTATTACACAGCAAGGCAAGAGCGTAGAAATCTACAAACCGGGATACCGCGAATCGTTTCATGTAAACAGCCTTTTTGTATCGGAACCGGTACGCAGTGCTGTAAGCGAGGGTTATGCCGATTTTGTGCCTGTATTCCTCAGTGACATTCCGGACCTCTTCAACAACCAGATTCTCCCCTTAGACGTAGCCATCGTTCAGGTATCTCCACCCGACCGCCATGGCTATTGTTCTTTAGGCACCTCTATAGACGTGGCCCGTTCGGCGGTAAATACAGCTAAAGCGGTAATCGGGCTCATTAATCCGAGGATGCCGCGTACCCATGGCGATGGCCTGGTACACCATACTTATTTTAGCAAAATGGTCTTTCACGAAGCGCCACTACCGGAAGTAGACTATTCGGCAAAGGTTACTGATATTGACCGTAAGATCGGTGCTTATGTAGCCGGACTGATCGAGGACCGTTCAACTTTACAAATGGGCATCGGAACTATTCCTGATGCGGTGCTCAGCTACCTGGGCAATCATAAACACCTGGGAGTGCATACCGAAATGCTGAGTGACGGGGTGATTGATCTTTTTGAAAAAGATGTCATTGATAATCGTTACAAAAACCTGCATCCCAACCGTATTGTGACCAGTTTTGCACTGGGTACCAAAAGGCTGTATGACTTCCTGGATGATAACCCCGGTCTGACATTCCTGGATATAGATTATGTAAATAACCCGACCATTATTGCTAAAAACGATCAGGTGGTAGCGATCAACTCCTGTGTGGAAATCGACCTGACCGGGCAGGTATGTGCTGACAGTATCGGTACATACCAGTACAGCGGTATTGGCGGCCAGATGGACTTTATGCGTGGTGCAGCCCTGAGCAGGGGCGGCAAACCGATTATTGCCGTAAACAGCAGGACGAAGAAAGGGTTGCCCCGTATTGTGCCTACCCTGAAGCCCGGTGCCGGCGTGGTGACTACCCGCGGGCATATACAGTACGTGGTTACAGAATATGGCATCACCAATCTGTTCGGCAAGAATCTGCGCCAGCGTGCCAAAGCCCTGATTGATCTCGCTCACCCAGATGACCGGGCAATGCTCCACGAGCAGGCATATGAGAGATTTAAAGTATTTTTGTAGTTTTTACCCATTAATTACATAGCTCAAAGGCAGTATACAAACAAAACTGTATATTTGTCGCATTATTTTTGATACATAATATGGCCACAAAAAACAAGACCAAAGACATGGAAGCTCAAATCTCGTTTGATGAGATGAAAGGCGAAGTATTAAAAGATTATGAGTTGGCGGTGATGAGCCGTGAAGCCAGTCTTATTGGTAGAAAGGAAGTATTGACCGGAAAAGCCAAGTTCGGCATTTTCGGTGATGGTAAAGAATTGGCGCAGATTGCTCTGGCCAAGACGTTCCAGCCGGGCGATTACCGATCTGGCTACTATCGCGACCAGACGTTAATGTTTGCAACCGGTATGTCTGATGTGGAGCAGTTCTTTGCACAGTTATACGCCAATCCGAATCCGAAACTGGAACCTTCTTCTGCAGGCCGCATGATGAATGGTCACTATGCTACCCGCTGGCTGGATGAAAACGGCGAGTGGAAAAACCTGATGGCGCAACCTAACTCTACCAGTGACATTTCTCCTACCGCAGGACAAATGGTGCGTGCCCTGGGTGTGGCTTTTGCTTCTAAATTATACCGCAACAGCGAAAACCTGAAAGAGGGTTTTGAAAAATTCACCAATAATGGTAATGAAGTCAGCTTCTGTACAATCGGTGATGCCTCTACTTCTGAAGGACATTTCTGGGAGACACTGAATGCCGCTGCTGTATTAAAAGTACCTCTGGCAATCTGTGTATGGGATGACGGATACGGCATTTCTGTACCACGTAAGTACCAGACAACTAAAAATTCAATATCTGAAGCTACTGCCGGCTTCCAGTATGATGAAAAACTGGAAAGCGGTGTAGAAATATATCGTGTAAAAGGATGGGATTATGCCAGCCTGGTAAAATCTTTTGAAGAAGGTATTGCCCGCGTAAGAGAAAATCATATTCCTGCCCTGTTCCATATCCAGGAAGTAACACAGCCGCAAGGCCACTCTACTTCCGGTTCTCACGAGCGTTACAAATCTAAAGAGCGCCTGGAATGGGAAAAGGAAATGGATTGTGTGCGCAAACTGCGCCAGTTTATCCTGGATAATGCTATCGGAACCGAAGAGGAACTGATTGCGATTGAAGAGAAAGCGAAAGATGTAGCCCGCACGGCTAAACAATCTGCCTGGAGCAATTTCATTGAACCGATCAAAGCGCAGATTGCACAAAGTGCACAGCTGATCCAGCAAGTAGTGATGGAAGGTCACGCTGAAGGGCAGCAGATCGCGGCACTTGCACAGGAATTACAAAACATTAAAGAACCGATCCGTAAAGATGTATTCCGTACCGTACAACGTGTACTGAAACTGTCTGGTGGTACAAACAGCCAGGCGGTACGTAACCTGCGTAATTTTTATGATGATCTGGGCAAACAGGCACAGGATACATTCAATTCTCACCTGACCTCTCAGTCTAAATACGCAGTGAGCAATGTACAAGAAGTTACTGCAGCTTATTCTGACAACAGCCCGGTGCTGAACGGATTTGAAGTACTGAACCAATATTTCGATAATTTATTAGCGACTAACCCTGCGGTATTTGCCTTTGGTGAGGATGTAGGTAAGATCGGTGACGTAAACCAGGCTTTTGCCGGTTTACAGGAAAAATACGGCCAGCTGCGCGTAAGTGATACCGGTATCCGGGAAGCTACTATTGTAGGACAAGGATTAGGTATGGCACTGCGTGGTTTAAGACCAATTGCAGAGATCCAGTACCTGGATTACCTGTTATATGGCCTGCAGACCTTAAGTGATGATGTGGCTACGCTGCAATACCGTACCAAAGGTGGGCAAAAATGCCCGCTGATCATCCGTACCCGCGGACACCGTCTGGAAGGTATCTGGCACAGTGGTTCTCCTATGGGTATGATCATTAATGCCCTGAGAGGGATCAATATTTGTGTGCCACGTAACATGGTACAGGCTGCCGGTATGTACAATACCTTACTAAAAAGTGATGAGCCTGCAGTATTGATCGAGTGCCTGAACGGCTATCGTCTGAAAGAGCGCAAACCGGACAACCTGAACGAATTTACCATTCCATTAGGCGTACCTGAAGTAATTCAGCAAGGTGAAGACATAACCATCGTTTCTTATGGTTCTACACTGAGAGTGATCCAGGAAGCGATTGATCTGTATCTGGCTCCGCAAGGTATCAGTTGTGAAGTAGTGGATGTACGTACTTTACTACCATTTGACACGACACATACAATTGTAAAATCTCTGGAAAAAACCAACCGTATTATCTTCATAGATGAGGATGTACCGGGAGGTGCCAGCGCCTATATGTTCCAGCAGGTAATGGAACTACAAGGTGGTTACAAATGGCTGGATGTGGCTCCACGCACACTTTCTGCAAAAGCGCACCGCCCTGCTTATGCAACGGATGGCGATTATTTCTCTAAACCGAATGCAGAAGAAATCGCAGCGGCTATTGAAGAGATGATGGCTGAATAATTTTATTAATCAACTTATTTTATTATACCAAAACACAACATGGAAGAGTTAAAGCTTAAATTAAAACAGCAAATCATCGAATCGCTGAACCTTCAGGATATGAAACCTGAAGATATTGACGACAATGCACCTTTATTTGGTGACGGTCTGGGCCTGGACAGCATCGACTCCCTGGAACTGATCGTATTGCTGGAAAGAAACTACGGCATCAAACTGGAAGATCCTAAAGAGAGCCGTAATATCCTGAGTTCGGTACAATCTATGGCAGAATATATCCAGTCTAAACAACAGGGATAATCTTGTTATTTATTATAAAAGCGTTGTACAATACAACCATTACAACAAGAAACGCACCGTTACCGGTGCGTTTCTTGTTGTTTATTCAATACCCCAAACGTTCTAGGGTAAACGGAATGCAATAGGAATCACGACAGGTAAGGCTTTCACCACCCCGTCTTCTTTACCCGGTGTCCATACCGGCATTTCATTGATCAGTCTTAAAGCCTCTTCATCACAACCCATACCAATACTGCGTACGATCTTGGCATTTTCTATTTTGCCGGTTTCGCTTACCGTGAAAGATACATATACCACCCCTTCTTTCCGGGATGTCTTAGCCTTTTCAGGATAGCGCAGGTTTGCATCTATATAACGTTGTAATTCCGGTTTACCACCTACAAATTCAGGTTCCGGATCCAGGTCTTTTTTGGCCGATTTGGACTGTGCATATATTGTCTGTGTAGCCACTACAGCCGGGAGCAATAATGCACCTATCAGTAATACTTTTTTCAACTTGCTACGATCTAACATAAATTCTTCTGTTTATAATTGTTTAGACTCTATCACTGTTGTAAAGTTAAAGGAATCTACATTAAATAGTCCTTTATCGGTCATCTTTAAAGATGGTATGACGGGAAGTGCCATAAATGACAAAGTCATAAAGGGCGCCGCGAGGGTACTGCCCAGGGCTTTGGCTGCTGTATCCAGCTTTACATATGCAGCTGCTGCTGCATCGGCCTGCATATCGGTAATCAGTCCGGCAATCGGTAAAGGCATGACTTCTGTACGCCCCCCGCCGGTAACGGCGATACCGCCCTGTACCGCAATCAAGGCATTGACAACCTCAGCAATGGCCTCATCATCTACACCGACCACGACAATATTATGGCTGTCATGCGCAACAGTAGAGGCAATGGCTCCGGCCTTTAATCCAAAATTGCGGATAAAACCAATAGCCGGTGGTGCCGGTGCATACCGGTTTACCACAGCAATTTTCAGCACATCCTGCACTGTATCGGTACAGATAACACCATTAGTGACCGCTAAGTTTGCGGTACCTGCAGTGGTGATCAACTGGCCATCCAGGGCTTCTATCACCTGCACCGGTTGCAGCGCTTCTTCTGAGGCTTCGATTGCAAAATCTGCGGCTGCCACGGGCAGACAGTTAAATTGGTTAATGATTTCGGGGACATACACGTTCTCGAAATTAATGCCCCCTTTTACAACCAGGTGACCGTCAATATAAGTTTGCAATACGGTAAAATCGACCAGATCTTCCACGACGATAAAGTCTGCTGCATCTCCGGGACGCAACTGCCCTACTTCTAATTTATAATGCCTTACCGGGGCAATACAGGCTGCAAACAATACATCATACACATCGTATCCTTTGGCCACCGCACGGGCTACCAGCTGATTGATATGTCCCCTCACCAGTTCATCGGGATGTTTATCATCACTACAGAACATCAGCTGATCGGGATGTGTGGCAAACAAGGGCACCAGTGCCTCAAAGTTTTTAGCCGCACTCCCCTCTCTGATCAGGATTTTCATTCCATGACGTATCTTATACAAAGCTTCTTCCAGTGTAGTGCACTCATGGTCGGTGGTGATACCGGCTCCGGCATAGCGGATCACATCATCTTCAGGCATCTGCGGTGCATGACCATCAACTGGCTTACCATAGTATTTTGCCCATGCGATCTTTTTCATCACCTCTTCATCTTCGTACAATACTCCGGGGAAATTCATCATCTCGGCCAGGTACCGGATCTCCTGCATAGCCAGCAGCTCTTTGATCTGGTCTGAATCGATGATTGCACCGGCTGTTTCGAAACCTGTAGCCGGGACACAGGACGGTGCGCCGAAATTAAATTTCAATGCTGCATTACGGGCATTTTCGATCATATAATGCACCCCGGCCACACCACAAACATTAGCAATTTCATGCGGATCGGATACTGTCGCGACTGTACCATAGACCGTAGCTACTCTACTGAATGCGGTAGGCGTAAGCATGGAACTTTCAATATGTATGTGCGCATCTACAAAGCCGGGAAGGATATACTGCGCAGGTGCCTGGGGCACGTGCATTACCTCATGTATCTTGCCATCCAGCACGATTACCCTGGCCGGGTAACAGGTACGTTGTACAAGATCTACAAACTGTCCGTCTATATAAAATGAAGTGTACATATCTGAAATCTTTCGTATTTTGGTGTTACGTATAAAAATAACTTATTTTTGGACGGCATCCTGCCTGCGGGCAGTTTTTTTTCCTGTTATGAGAGAAGGGCATTTTATCAAAATCAATAAAGAACGCTGGGACAGCTACCTGGATGAAACAAATGATCCGGATGAGCTGGCCAAACGCTTTGCATACCTGGTCGATGATCTGGGCTATGCCAAAACCCATTACCCCCACAGCAATACCATTACGTATATCAACAGTATTGCCGCGAAAATCTACTTGTCTATTTATAGGAACAAGAAGGAAAAGGGCAATAAATTCAAACTGTTCTTCACAGAAGAGTTACCGCTGATTATGTACCGCAACCGCAAAACGCTGTTGTATACATTCCTGTTCTTCCTGGTATTTATGCTTATGGGCATATTCTCAGGCTGGAGAGATCAGACTTTTGTACGCGCGGTATTGGGAGATGATTATGTGGATATGACTATGGCCAATATCTCCTCCGGCGATCCGTTCAAGGTGTATAAAGACCAGGGCGAGTTCAGCATGTTCCTGCAGATTACCTGGAATAATATCCGCGTTATGTTCATGTTCTTTCTGGCGGGCATTACCTGTTCTGTGGGTACTATATACCTGCTGTTTAAGAACAGTCTTATGCTGGGTGTTTTTGAACAGATGTTTTTTGCCCATAACCTGGGTTTCAAATCTATCCTGGTTGTATTTACGCACGGGACACTGGAAATCTCCGGTATGATCATTGAAGCAACTGCTGGTATTATTATGGGCAATGCCATCCTGTTTCCCGGTACTTATACCCGGAAGGAGTCCTTTGTGCGGGGAGCCAAAGACGGGATTAAGATTGTTGTCTCGCTGATCCCGATTGTTATTATGGCTGGATTTTTTGAAAGCTATATTACCCGGCATACAGAAATGCCTGTGGTATTAAATTTAATCATACTGGCTGCTTCGCTGGCTTTTATCATTTTTTATTTCATCCTTTACCCCATGAAAGTGGCCAGGAGACTAAATGTTGACCAGATCAGCTTTAAGAAGCTATAAAAAGAGAAGGGGCACTGTATACACAGTGCCCCTTCTCTTTTATGCATATAACCGGGACTATACCCCGATGGTCATTACTTTGGTAGGATCAAGGTTGGCATTACGCATTGCTACATTGCGTGCTACTTTCTTCGCGATCTCAGTAAAGGCATTTAACGATATCGGTTCATCATTCAGTACTGCAGGGAAACCTCTGTCAGCTCCTTCACGGATGCTTTGCACCAATGGCACTTCACCCAGGAAGGGCACTTCAAACTGCTCTGCCAGGCTCTTTCCGCCATCTTTACCGAAGATGTAATACTTATTTTCAGGTAATTCTGCCGGTGTGAAATAAGCCATATTTTCTACAACACCCAGGATAGGTACACTGATATTGGCATTTTTAAACATCATCATGGCCTTTTTAGCATCTGCCATGGCAATGTTCTGAGGAGTGGTCACGATTACCGCACCGGTAATCGGAATAGTCTGTACCAGGGTCAGGTGTATATCGCCCGTGCCCGGCGGCAGATCGATGATCAGGTAATCCAGCTCGCCCCAGTATACATCGGTTACGAATTGTTTCAATGCTGAGGTGGCCATTGGTCCACGCCAGATCACTGCCTGCTTTTCATCTACCAGTAAACCGATAGACATCATTTTTACGCCGAAACGTTCGATTGGCTCAATATATCCTTTACCATCCACATCGCGCATCATAGGGCGCTCACCCTGTACACCAAACATTAATGGTGCAGAAGGTCCGTAAATATCAGCATCCATCAGGCCCACTTTGGCACCTTCTTTCGCCAGTGCAATAGCCAGGTTGGTTGCTACGGTAGACTTACCTACACCACCTTTACCAGAACCTACTGCAATAATATTTTTTACATGAGGCAATACTTCACTGCCATCTGTATTACGTGCACCCAGTACACGGGCTGTCATATTAACGTTAACCTCTGCTTCTTTATCAATAAAGATCTTAACAGCATTGACACATGCTTTATGGATCATATCTTTCATCGGACAGGCAGGTGTAGTCAGCTCAACGGTAAACGAAACTTGCTTACCCTCTACTTTTACATCCTTTACCATGTTCAGGGTAACAATATCTTTTCCGAAATCGGGATCATCTACATTAGATAGGGCCTTAAGCACGTCTGCTTCCGTAATCATATATATAATTATTATTTATAAATTCGCCTGCAAAGTTACACCGTATGAATGAGAATGGTTAGAGATTTAACATACTAATGCTAAATAATGTCATAAAACAAATCTATTTACATGACAATGTAATGCGCGGATTTAACGCAAGGAAATTTCTTATGTGTATATATACAATAAATATGAGGCAAATACAGTTTAATTATGGTTAAAAGCCCTACAAATAATGATGTATAAACGAGATAAAACAGTATTTTTGCTTTATATGAACCGCAACACGTTTACACTTTTCTCCATACTTTTCCTTTGCTTATGCATGGGTGTATATTCTTTTGCGCAGGACAATAAGGACAAACTGGTACAGGTGACCGGTGTGGCCAAGATGTCGGACACCTCTGATGTAATTCCATATATGGGTGTATTTGTAAAAAACAAAAGTACCGGAACATTGACTAACGAGAACGGGGTTTTCTCCCTGCTGTGTTATAAGGGGGATACCTTATTATTCAACCGTATTGGTTTCCGCTCTAAAGAAGTTGTTATCCCGGCTAATCTGGATCAGAATTATTTCTCCACCATACAGTATTTCTTCCAGGATACCTTTTACCTGAAAGAGGCTATAGTACGTCCTTACCTGAATGCGGCAGAGTTTGATTATGCCATGAGGTATAAACAATACGATGGTGATATGTATGATGCGATCAAAGAGAATACCAGCAAGGAAGTGGTGAAAATGATGATGCGCAATATGCCGAACAGTGCCGGTGAAAATGCAGCCTTTATGCAAGGGCAACAGGCTAATAAGGCTACTTATTACGGACAACAGGCTCCTATTGGTTTATTCAATCCGTTCAAATGGGCAGAATTCTATAAAGCAATACAAAGAGGTGATTACCGAAGTGATAAATAAAGACATTACTATAAAAATAAAGGACGAGGCAATGCCTCGTCCTTTATTTTTATAGTAATGTTTAACTGCAATTACTGAATCGCAGCAATACCTGGTAATACTTTTCCTTCGAAAAATTCCAGCAATGCACCACCACCTGTAGATACATAGCTTACTTTATCTGCAAAGCCGAATTTGTTTACTGCAGCAACGCTGTCGCCACCACCAACTAAGCTGAATGCACCTTTTTCTGTGGCTTCTACAACTGCTTCTGCAATCGCTTTGGTTCCTTTCTGAAAGGCTTCCATTTCAAACACACCCATTGGTCCGTTCCATAAAATGGTTTTAGAGTTGGATACTATATTTTTGAAATCTGCTACTGCTTTAGGTCCGATATCCAGGCCCATCCAACCAGATTCAATGCTCACATTATCAGCTTCTTTTGTAGCAGCATCCGGTGCAAATTTATCTGCAATGATGCTGTCTACCGGCAGGTGAATGTTTACACCCTTAGCCTTAGCG
The DNA here is from genome assembly GCF_019797745.1 of Edaphocola aurantiacus. GTDB lineage: Bacteria > Bacteroidota > Bacteroidia > Chitinophagales > Chitinophagaceae > Edaphocola > Edaphocola aurantiacus. The sequence continues at coordinate 437,333 of NZ_VOSI01000001.1, forward strand.
GTTTCCAGTAAAGCATTAGCCATTTCCAGACGATCTTCTTCACATAAAGAATTACCGATGTTGCCACCCATTGCTTTGTAGAATGTATACGCCATACCACCACCAATAATGATATCAGTAGCCTTTTCCAGCAGGTTTTCGATGATCAGGATCTTATCAGAAACCTTTGCTCCACCGATAATTGCAGTAAATGGTTTATCTGACTGAGACAGTACTTTCTGTGCTGCCGTTACTTCTGCTTCCATCAGCAGGCCGAACATTTTCTGCTCCGGCTGAAAGTATTGAGCAATCACTGCTGTAGAAGCATGTGCACGGTGCGCCGTACCGAATGCATCATTTACATATACCTCACCGTATTTAGATAGTTGCTCTGCAAATCCTGCATCACCCTGCTCTTCTTCTTTATAATAACGCACATTTTCCAGCAGTAAAACCTGCCCTGCCTGTAAAGCATTAGCTTTGGCAGTTGCGTCCTGGCCCAGGCAATCTTCGGCAAACTGTACCTCTGTACCTAATAATTCAGACAGGTGCGCTACGATGCGGCTAAGAGAGAAATCAGCTTTGGTCAGTTCGGGTTTCTTCGCCATATCTTTTATAGGACGTCCCCAGTGACTCATCAGGATAACACTTCCTCCATCATTCAGTACTTTCTTAATTGTTGGCAGTGCAGCCTTAATTCTGGTATCATCGGTGATTTTACCTTCCTTAATCGGCACGTTAAAGTCTACCCGGATCAGGGCCTTTTTGCCCGAAAAGTCAAAAGTTGAAAACTTGCTCATAGCTTGGAATAAAAAATTTGAGTGCAAATATACATATTTAATATACTCTTAAGGGGAATCCTTTACAATCCGTTATTTTTCAGTTGCTTAACACATCATTTACGATCATGTTTTCACACTTGAGTGAAAACTACTTATATTTGTTTGACTCCAAGAAATATTTAACCTTTGTGTCTAAATCCATTTTACCTAAATGAAAATCCGAGTCCTATCGAAACAAGTATTAGCCGCTACAGTTATAGTCACAGGTGCTGTGACCGTATCCTGCAATTCCGGTCAGAACCGGGAAGGAGGGGGTATATTTGACAATATATCTGAAGCATTTTCTTCAGAAGTAACGCCAGAAACCATCAATAAAATCCTGCAGGAAAAATATCCTCAGTCAAGTGATTCCGCAAAAGCAGATCCGCTGCGTGACCTGAATGCACAAATGCATCGTGTATATGCTCAAAACAGCACCAAACCATTATGGCTGGAGGGCCGAAAATTCGGCAAGCAGGCAACGGAACTGATCAAGGCAATTGAAGACCTGAAATGGGATGGCCTGGACCCTGAAACTTATGGCCTTTCTGAACTTAAAAAAGCAGTTGCACAAAAAGATGCTTCTGACGAAGCGCTGGCCAGTGGTGAACTTGCCTTTACCGCTTCTTACCTGAGTGCGGCCAGAGACCTGACCCTGGGTGTATTGAACCCCGCAGAGATTGACAAGGAATGGCATGCCGACAATGACAGTACGCTTACTGCTGCTGATGACCTGGCTAAAGCGCCTAAGGATATTAGCCTTCAGAAATACCGTCCGGCAAATCCGCGTTATGCCCTGATGCAAAAGGAACTGCAGAAATGGGACAAACTGCGTAGCGATACCACTTACCAGCAAAGTAAAACGGCCATCGGCAACGCAGCTTCCAATGTTGCTATTAGCATTATGCAAAAGGAGCTGGCTTCCTCTGCATCTGATACTGATATGGTTAAAACATATCAATACCTGAACCATCTTTCCAAAACAGGGAAGATAGATGAAGAAACCATCAAAGTATTGCGCCGGTCTCCGGATGAATACACGAAGCTACTCAAGATCAATATGGAAAGGTTGCGCTGGCTGCCTAATACCATGGAAGGTCGTTATATATGGGTAAGCATTCCGCAAACGGAGATTGACTATTTTAAAGACGGCAATAATCTCTTTCATAACCGCTCGGTTGTAGGGGCAAAGATTACCCGTACTCCGACGATTCTGAAACCGATGCAGAATATTGTGATCTGCCCGCCATGGACTTTACCGCTATCTATTGTAGGAAAAGAATATGGTGGTCGTATACCAAGCTACTACGAAGTGTACCAGGGTGGGAAACGTGTACCGAACAGTGCCGTTAATGCTTCTAACTACCGCAGATTTACCGTGCGCCAACCCGCAGGGCCAAGAGCTGCGCTGGGTTACGTTAAATTCAACCTGCCGAACCAATGGGACATTTACCTCCATGACACTCCGGGCAGATATGTGTTTGCCAATAAGAACCGTTATCTGAGCCATGGTTGTGTAAGGGTAAAAGATCCTAAAACACTGGCAGCATTGATCCTGGAGGAAAGCAATGTGGGTGTAGACTCTATTGATGTATTAATTTCCAGAAACCGTACCCGTCAGTTCCCTACGCCTAAAATACCGGTTTACATTACGTATACTACCGTTAATGCAGACAGTGCCCTGCAAAAGGTTATTTACCTGAATGACCCGTACAAAAAGGATTCTGTGATATTAGCCAGATTGAAATAATATACCAATATTTACACATAAAGAAGGCGGCCGCAAATTGCGGCCGCCTTCTTTATGTGTACTCTTAACTGTGCTTATTGAACTGATACTTTATGTGTATATGATTTACCATCTACTACAAAGTTCAGCATATACATACCTTTAGGCAGGCTGCTGATGTCGAATGCATTGCTGCCGTTCTTCACTTGCAGTGTACGTACCTGCTGGCCCAGCGCATTCATCACCTGCATTTCTACTGCTTTATTCAGGGTAGAATTGATATTCAGGTTGCTGCTTGCCGGATTAGGGAATACGTTGATATTGGAGTTGGTTACATCTACGTTGCGGATGCCTACAGGACCGCCTGCGCCTAAACCTACTGCATACCATGCTTCTCTTACATTTTTATACTCTGTAGAGGTAGTATCGTTGTTATACAGATCCAGTACTGCTTGTAAGCTACCATTATAAGCATCTTCATAATCTGCTCTGTTGGTCATGTACTCGGTCAGGTTTCTGTATGTAATTTTCTCTGCTTTCTCCATTCCGATAGCCGTTACATTATAGCTGTAACCATTATCATTGGTACCTGATCCGCCCTCACATAAAAGGTAGAACCATTTGTTTTGCAGACCACTGTTGGTATGTACACCACCGTTATCATTATTCAGATCGGTAGGGTTTACCCAATACTGACCACCATAGGTATCAGGATTGTTTCTCACTTTAGGATTAGGCATAGAACGCATATAATCACCGCTGATATACACCTGCTCACCGATAGTCCAGTTAGCCGTTGCCGGTTTTGCATAGAATTCTACACAGGTACCGAAGATGTCGGCAAATGATTCGTTCAACGCACCAGACTCACCTCTGTAGCGCAGACCATTATGGCCATTGTGCTCTACTACCATATGGGTAAACTCGTGGCCGGTAACGTCGATAGCTACAAATGGATTAGTATAAACACCATCTCCCATACCATATACCATAGAGTTATATGGAGAAGGCATTGCAGCTGCATTGTTTTGTGTGTAAGAACTTGGCCAGATACCGTTTACATAGTTAACTACTGGACCACCGTTGTTATCATAGCTTGTTCTGTTGAACACTGACTGGTAATAGTCGAATGTGCGTTCGATACCCCAGTGTGCATCCAGTGCCGGATTGGCAACATTTGCCGTAATATAACTACCGTTGTTGTTTGATGTATCACTCCATGGGAATGAACCGGTACCGGTAATGTTGATATTGAAGGAAACGGTATCTGTAGAGCTACCGTTGTTCAGGTTTAACTTACCGAACATACCTGTATATGTCTTACCAGCTTCCGGATAAATGAACAGGTTGCGGGTAATTAAAGGTAAAGTGGTAGAGTTGAATTTAATATCTGGCCACGCCGCCATAGTTGGATTGGTCGCTACATCTGACATAACCATACCTGCAGGGAATGCGCCGGTACCCCATCCGATATTGGTAAACAGGTTGCTGCTGCTACCTACATTCTGCAGGCGTACAGTCATCAGTGCAAGTCTTGGAGACCATGTCAGGGAAGTATCACGGTACTCATTTGCCTGAGGGAACAGGTCAGCACCAGTATTGGCATTCTGATTATATTCAGAACCGGCAGCATTCAGGGTAGTAATGTGGCGCTCATTATCAAACAAACGATAATGCGGTCCTACACTGTCCACCACGATATTCTGCTGGCCACTCAGGTATGTATGTGCTACTGCATTTACATCCTGGTGTGCAATCAGGTTTTCTGTTTCCAGAACATCACCTGAATTAGCATCAATATATACATTGCTCATAACGATGTTACCGTTTTTGGAACGGCCATCTACACGTACTTTATATGCCAGCGCATATTGTTCATTACGCTTAGGATCAATGCTCACAATCGTCAGCGGGCTTGGATAAGCACGGAACTGACTTGTAATTTCCATTGCGGTACGGGCAATATCAGCAGCTTTAAACTCATCGAAAGAGCTGTTGGTACCTACATCAGATACTGTAGCCACATAACCGTTGATTGACTGAAGGATACCAGCTTTGCTGTGTACCAACAATAATCCACCATCTACAATCACCCCTCTGAAGTACTGCTGATATGCAGTATGGGTAAACCCAAGCTGGTCAGTCGTGGTCTTTTCTTCTGTAAAGGAGTAACCAGAAGGCAGGTTCAGCAATTGTGTCAATTGCTTTTCCAGTCCCTTTACAGTAACATTCTGTCCTCTGAAAGACGTCAGAACTTTACCATTGTTTACCACGATGGAACTGTTTAATGCAACAGGTGTTTTACCATCCTGGGCATGCAGACTCAAAGTACCTCCGGCAATCATACCAGAGAGTAACAGGAGTGAGGAGATTTGAAATTTCATGTTTACTATTTAAAACTTATGTCTATATAATTGAAGCTCTTTGACAAAAAAGCCTACCAAAGTTAACGTAAATTTAAATAGCTGTACCAACAAATATGTGGAAATGAGGTAAAAAAGCTTAATATAAAGGTTAAAATAAAGCCAAATCAAACCCTGAAAAGATGGCTTTCCAGGATTGTTACTTCATTTTCTGCATTGCGTGCCTCTATCTCAAAACGGTTATTCCGGTAGCCATGCACTAATGATTCCCAGGTATACCAAAGCAGAAAAAGAATCCATCCGTAACGCAGGTATTGTTCTACATGCTTCAGCTCATGCCGCACCCAGCAAGAATCTGAGCGGAATGTAGCCGCATCCGTCTTCCATAAATATATGGTGCATCCAACAGTAATAGCCATACGTTCGCTGCGCAAAACACGGGCGGCTATGCGTGCCAATAAAGCGTTTTCCTTAATTTTGATGTTCATATATTTACCTTTTTACACCATTTACCGCCGAACGAGCATATGCAAATTAAAGATATTATACAGGAGATAGAACAGTTCGCACCACTCCCCTACCAGGAGAGCTATGATAACTGCGGCGTACAGGTCGGCAATATCCAAGAGGAATGTACCGGCGTATTATTAACACTGGATATCACAGAAGAAGTTATTGAAGAGGCGCTGAGCCGGAACTGTAACCTGGTCGTTGCACACCACCCGCTGATCTTCTCCGGCATCAAACGCATTACCGGGAAGAATATGGTAGAACGCTGCATTATAAAGGCGATCAGCCATAACATTACGCTTTATGCAGCGCACACCAATATGGATAATATGCAGGCTGGCGTAAACCGTAAAATTGCAGCAAAACTGGGACTGAACGATTGCAGGATCCTGCGTCCGACAACCCAGAACTTATATAAACTGTACACTTATGTACCCTACGATCACGCAGATACGGTAAGAGATGCCCTGTTTGCAGCTGGTGCAGGACAAATCGGCAATTATGGGGAATGCAGCTTTAACCTGCAGGGAAGGGGAACGTTCCGAGGTAATGAAGCGAGTAATCCAGCTATCGGGGTTGCCGGTGGCGCAAGAGAAGTGGTAGATGAGGTAAAAATAGAAGTACTGGTTCCGGTACACCTTAAACAGGCCATATTAAAAGCGCTGCAACAAAGCCATCCTTATGAAGAGGTGGCTTACGAGCTGATCCAGCTGGCCAATACTAACCAGACTATTGGTGCGGGAATGATCGGAACGCTGGCCGAACCGGCAGACTGGGGTAGTTTTTTCCATCATATTAAGGATGTGTTGCAGGTCAGCTGCATTCGTCATACCGCTATTGTTCAGGAAAAGATCCGTAAAGTGGCAGTTTGCGGGGGCAGCGGCAGTTTCCTCTTACCTGACGCGATTGCAGCAGGGGCCGACATTTTCATCACGGCTGATTATAAATACCACCAGTTTTTTGAGGCAGAACAGAAGATTATTATTGCCGATATCGGTCACTATGAGAGCGAACAATTTACCGTGGAAATATTTGATGCTATTATAAATAAAAAATTTCCTAATTTTGCTGTTTATTTGTCGACAACAAAAACAAACCCGATAAATTATTTTTTCTAATATGGCTACAGTAGCAAAAGACTTCTCTATTGAAGAAAAATTGGTTGCAGTTCTTTCTTTACAAAAAGTTGATTCCAAAATTGACGAATTACAGACGTTAAAGGGAGAATTACCAATGGAGGTGAAAGACCTTGAAGATGATATAGAAGGTTTACAGACACGCATTAATAACCTGGAAGCAGAGGTAAAAACAATCAATGATTATATTACCTCCCGTAAAGATGCGAAAAAAGATGCTGAAGCCCTTATCGCTAAATACGAAAAGCAACAGGATAATGTAAAAAACAGCCGCGAGTTCGAAGCACTTTCTAAAGAAGTGGAAATGCAGAACCTGGAAATGCGTCTTTGCGATAAAAACGTAAAGGATGCACTGGTTGAATTACAGGAGCGTGAAGCAGTACGTAACCAGAACAACAATCTGCTGGATGCAAAAAAAGACATGCTGGCTCAGAAGAAAGACGAATTAGAAAAAATCATCAAAGAAACGGAGAAAGAAGAAACAGAACTGGCAAAACGTTCTGAAGACGCTAAATCTAAAGTTGATGCCCGCCTGTTCAGCGCTTATGAGCGTATTCGTAAAAGCTACAAAAACGGCCTGGCTGTAGTACCTGTACTGAGAGACAGCTGTGGTGGATGCTTTAACGTGATCCCTCCTCAACGTCAGACAGAGATCATGCAGCGCAAAAAAATCATCGTATGTGAACACTGCGGTCGTATCCTGGTTGATAATGACCTGAATGATTCTATACAATCTTAATTTGACTTATTTTATTTAAAAAAGCAGCGATATTTTCGCTGCTTTTTTTAGCTTATTGATAATATTTCGCAAAGGCTTATTGAAGTATCTTTGCACCCAAAACAGAAGGATCTTGGAAGGAAAGAAGAAGAAATTTGACCGCAATTTACTGCTCCGTATTTTATCTTTTGGCAAACCGTATCAGTCTAAGCTATGGCTCAGTATAAGCCTGAGCATTATCCTGGCGGTACTCACCCCTTTCCGCCCCTACCTCATCCAGTATACCATTGATCATTACATAGAGAACAAGCTGCTTCAAGGCCTGATCTTCATCGCTGTGATACAATTCGGGCTCTTACTGCTGGAGACCGCATTACGCTTCATATTCTCGTTTGTCACCAGCTGGCTGGGCCAAACAGTGGTAAATGATATTCGCCGTAAGGTGCATGAAAAGGTAATTAACCAGAACCTGAGCTATTATGACAATACGCCTATCGGTACACTGACCACCCGTACCATCAATGATATTGAATCGATCAATGATATCTTTTCCGAAGGTTTTATTTCTATACTGGCCGATGTACTGACCATTCTCGCACTGATCGGAATTATGCTATATACAGACTGGCGTTTAACCCTGGTCAGCCTTGCTGTATTTCCCCTGCTGCTCTTAGCTACCTACTGGTTCAAGGAGAGTGTCAATAAATCGTTCAAAAGGGTGCGGAATGCGATCTCTGCCCTGAACGCATTTGTACAGGAACACCTGACCGGAATGTATATTGTACAGAGTTTTGCTGCTGAGCAAAAAGAGCAGAAGAAATTTAACGCCATCAACAAAGAGCACCGCGATGCTAATATCAAGAGCATTATGGCCTACTCTATCTTCTTTCCTGTTGTAGAGATTATACTGGCAGTGTCTCTGGGACTGCTGGTATGGTGGGGTGCAACCCGCATGCTCAATTACCAGGTAACCCAGGGTACGATCATTGCATTCAATATGTACCTCAACCTGATGTTCCGTCCGTTGCGGATGCTGGCAGACAAGTTCAACACCTTACAGATGGGTCTTATTGCCGGTGAGCGTGTAATGCAGGTATTAGACAGCGAGGAGTTCCTGCAGGAAAATGGCACCATTCAATCACAGGTAATAAAAGGAGATGTCCGTTTTGAAAATGTATATTTCGAGTATAAAGAGGGCATTCCGGTGCTGCGCAATATTTCCTTTTCGGTTAATGCCGGCGAAACGGTAGCCCTTGTAGGCCATACCGGAGCCGGGAAAAGCTCCATCATATCTATCCTCAGCAGATTATACCCGATCAAAAACGGGCATATTTATATTGATAATATAGAGCTGAAAGACTATGATATCTATTCCCTGCGTAAACATATCGGTGTAGTGCTCCAGGACGTATTCCTGTTCTCCGGAACGATACTGGACAACATTACCCTTAAAGATCCTGCCATCCGCACAGAACAGGCCATTAATGTATGTAAGACACTGGGCATTCATGACTTTATCATGCGCCTGCCTGGTGGCTATCAGTTCAATGTAAGGGAAAGAGGTAATACTTTATCTCAGGGACAAAGACAGCTATTATCCTTTGCCAGAACACTATTATTCAACCCGTCTATCCTGATCCTGGATGAAGCGACTTCTTCTATAGACAGTGAATCGGAGATCCTGATCCAGCATGCGATTGAGCAGATGATCCAGGGTCGTACGGCTATCGTGATTGCACACAGATTATCGACTATCCGCAAAGCAGATAAGATCATCGTACTGGAGAAGGGGAATATTATGGAAGAAGGTACACATGAAAGCCTGCTGGCACAGACTGGTTTATACCACCAGCTTATTCATACCGATCCGGAAATTGCAGCTTCCTAAAAGCTTGCATCACTCTGCATTAAAAATTGTTTTCTCTCTGCCGAAATCGATATATGGATAATCCTTTTCGTATCGGGTAATTTTCTGTAGCTGGCTGCTGCGAAACTTTTCATAGGCCTGCGTCTCCGGGAAACGTACTTTATGATTGGCTGCAGTACTCAGTTCCAGCATCTTTGTCGCGACAGACTGCGCCTCCGGGCTTAAATAAGCTTTATAGAACTGCTCCCACACAGCACCTGTCGCTGCAAAGTTGGGATGCACCATATCAATATCGTAATAGCGGTAATCGCGGAGTACATCTATAATGAGCTCGTAAGCCGGGAAATAATGGCAGTGTGCATATTGCTGTACCATTTCATGCACCGCTTCTATCAGCCTGGCCTTGCTGCGGTTATTCTCCACCACTCCATCACGAATGTGTCGTACAGGACTGATCGTAAAGATGATGTTCAGGTAGGGATTAAACGCCTTTAACTGGCCTATCATTTCTTCCAGCGCAGCGCTGATCTGTGCTATGGATAACAGCTTTTTATCAAACCATTGTCCGGGTGCCCGGTGGCAGTTCGCCACATCACGATCACCCTCATTCAGGAAATACTGGAAGGCAGATCCCAGTGTGATCATAAGCCAGTCCGCCTCTTTCAGGAAGGTATGCGCATTGCGAATAGAAGCATTCATTTCATCCAGCGCCTGCTGCTGGTCTACTTCCGAAAACCGGGTATGAAAATTCCAGTGGTTCCATATTTCATTGAGGTAAAAAAGATCCGAGGCTTCGATCTCCTCTGCATTCATATAGCTTTGTACACTCTTCACCACACTAAGCGGATTGAAGAGAATTCCATTCGGATTTTCCGTTACACGAAACTTCGCATCGCTCAATCGTTTACCTATATGCTCGGTAAAGCAGGATCCAATCAGCATCAGTTTATCCTGATGTTGAATTAAAGGTTCCGGCGATTGGATATGAATGGGCAGTGAAGTGATCAAGATATGGCTGTTTTATTCGTCTCTGAAAATCATTAATTGTCGTGCTGCTTTACGGGCAGGATACAGTGCTGCGATCAAACCTATGCTGAGTACAGTAATCAGTACCAGTATAAAATCTGCCCCTTTAAGGGCCACAGGATAGGCATCCATAAAACCATCGCCCATAGATATAATACCAAAGCGTATCTGGATCAGGGAAATAATTAAACCTAAGGTCATCCCGATCAGCGCACCGGCCAGTGCGAGCAAAAGCCCTACAGTTATAAATATCTTGCGGATGTGTGCCGGGGTTGCGCCCATAGATTTAAGAATGGCTACATCTGTCCTTTTTTCAATTGCCAGCATGGATAAGGAACCGACCATATTGAACGAAGAAATAATCAGTACCAGCAACAGAATGCCATAAATCGCCCACTTTTCGGTTTTGGTAACCATGTACAATGTGGCGTTCTGCTCCAAGCGGCTCTGAACATTAAAATCCTTGCCCAGTATCGCTTTTATCTTATCGATTACTTCAGCTTCCAGCTTCGGGGATGTCAATGATATTTCTACAGAACTATATTGTCCTGCTACTCCGAACAAGTGCTGCGCTGCTGCAATCGGCACCAGGCAATACTGTCCGTCCAGTTCGGGTTGTACATTAAATGCCGCATATGGTGCCAGGTCCAGGCTGGTTACTGCAGCCTCAACATTCATCGCACCCAGACCATCGGCTTTAGGGTAATAGATCCTGATCTTATTAAAGGGATTACTGACCTCAATGCCCATTTCGGCAATGATGTCAACACCTATATTGGAAGGGATGTCTGTACTTTCATTGGGCCAGGCGGCCGTACCTACGGTCATATGAGGGGCCATATCATTGACCAGAAACCAGTTGTTGTCTACCCCTTTCAGGGTAATGACTTTCTGATGATCGACGCCGTCCAGCAGGGCCATATCTTCGGCTGCATAGCCAATATATTTGATGCCGCTTACTTTACCGACTGCAGTTTTCTGAACATCCGTAAATGTAAAAAACTTGCCTTCTTTAGGAGTAATTTTTACTTCAGGATAGAAGGACGTGTACATTCCCTTTACATACTGCTCCAGTCCGTTATAGACCGAAAACAGCACCACCATTGCCGCTGCTGCGAGGGCAATAGCTCCGATACTGATCCAGGTTACGATATTGATCGCCTGTGCAGTCTTCTTTCCCTTAAAGTATCTTAATGCAATATGAAACGCAACATTCATCAGCCGGACTAAGCTTCAGCGTCTGTGTCAGATGAAGGCTTTTTCTCGTCGTTGATCTGCTTGAACAGTTCCTCCATTTTGAATACATAATCCAGGGTATCATCCAGGAAGAATTGCAGCTCCGGTATTCTGCGCAGCTGATGGCGTAATTTATTGCCCAGCGCACCACGCAGTTCACTTGTTTTGGCTTTAATCTCGTCCATCAACACGTCCGGGTGCTCTATCTTAAATAAACTTAAATATATGCGCGCTTCCAGCAGATCGGGGGTTACCGAAACTTTTGAGATCGATACCATACCACCCTTTATCACATTAATACCCTCTTTCTGGAAGATCATGCTCATCTCTTCCTGTATAAGCTGTGCTACCTGCCTTTGTCTTTTAGTCTCTTGCGTCATGTTCAGCGTTGATTTTTATATATAACCGATAAAATTACAGCTAATATCCGTGCTAAAAAAAAGTAGTTTCAAATAACTTAATTTATAATTAACTTTGAAAGCTATAAATTTTATAACGCATATGTTTCAAAAACGTTTTCCTGCGGTTGCCGCGCTTATCGGTGCATCTTTTCTGTTTTCCTGTAAAGAGCAGCCAGTGGGTATCTTTGCAGGTGAGGCTGCTGTAGACTCTACCTATGTTACTACTGTAGAACCACAACAAACCAAGAATTATTATATAGAAGAGTTTTCTGGTGTAAGATGTCCGAACTGTCCTGCGGGTGCGTTAAAGTTAGAGGACCTGATGTCACAGAATCCGGGCAGACTGAAACTGGTTACTATCCACGCCGGTTCTCTTACTTCGCCTAAAGATGGTGTCAGCAAACAGGATTTGCGTTCCGGTATCAACGGAGAGGGCGACGGCCTGCTGATCACTAACCTGATCTACGGTGGCGATCCGGCCAAACCTGCTGCCAGCTTTGACAGAATGCCAGTTGCTTCAGGAAATGCATTGCTGGGCAATAAGGACCAATGGGATGCTATGCTGGCTGCGGCCAAATCTCAAAACAGCAGCACTCCTGTAAATATGTCTCTGACGACCAGTTATGATGCAGCCAAAGATGAATATAATATCCGGATTAAACTGGCCTATACACAAGCGGTTACTGATCCGCAATTCCTGACGATCTACCTAACAGAAGACAAGATTGTTGATGAGCAGATCGAACCTGAGATCCATGACTACGAATACAATCACGTATTCCGCCAGTCTATTACACCGTTTAACGGTATCGCGGTCCTGGACAGCATTCCGAACAAACAGGCTGGTCGTGTATTTGTAACGAATTACAAATTAAAAATCAACAAGGATGATGCTACAAATCTGAAGCAGAAATTCTGGGACCTGGACAATATTCATGTTGTCGCTTTTGTACATAAAAGTACCGGCGGCACTGATAAAAAAGTCTACCAGGCAATTGATGGTAAGTTGAAACCTTAAGTTTTTTGAAGCAGTATCTACAGATACTGCTTTTTCTTTTTCAGAAATAGAAATTAAATACTAAATTTGCAGGACTTTAAAATAATTAGATATGCAATCTGTATTACTGAACTCTTTTTATAAAATCGGTGATAAATTTGGTGATTTCACTTCATTGGCGCTGACTATTTTTGGTGTAATATTATTGATCTGGGTTATGTTCAAGTATTTGGACACCTCTGATTTAAAATAATTTCACCACCAATAGCAACCATTAAGAAAATGGATTCATTTTCAAAAAACATTGCCAATATCAGACAGGATTATTGCCAGGCCACACTTTCTGAAAGTGAAACCGGTAACGATCCTGTTCTTTTTTTTACCAGATGGTTTGAAGAAGCACAGCATGCTGAGTGTATAGAGGTTAATGCCCTGACCCTGGCTACTGTTGATGCAAGTGGCAAACCACATGCACGTATTGTATTACTGAAAGGACTGGAAAAGGGTTCTTTTGTTTTCTTTACTAATTACCATAGCGACAAGGGGCATGAGCTGGCCGCTAACCCACATGCCAGCATGGTATTTTTCTGGCCCGAGCTGCAGCGTCAGGTCCGTATAGAAGGGCTGATCTCTAAAGTAGATCCTGCTTACTCTGATGAGTACTTCTATTCAAGGCCTTTGGGCAGCCAGATCGGAGCTATAGCCTCTCCGCAAAGCCAGCGCATCGCAGACCGTTCTGTACTGGAAGAGTCTCTTGCAGCTGTAGCAGCACAGGGCGACGTGAAAAGACCGGCACACTGGGGCGGATACCAGCTCAAACCGCAAAGAATAGAGTTCTGGCAAGGCAGGGCAAGCCGCCTGCATGACAGAATCGTATTTGAACAAACAGAAGAAGGCAGCTCCTGGACTCAGTACAGGATTGCACCTTAATCACAATATTATACCCGGTAATGAAATCATTATACGCACAACAGGAACTGGATATTACGCTTACCCGTCTGGCGCATCAGCTGATCGAAAATCACCTGGACTTTTCCGATACGGTTATCATAGGCCTGCAGCCGCGCGGCGTATTCCTGTCCGACAGAATACACCAGAAACTGCAACAACTGTTACCGGAGATAAATATACCTTACGGCAAACTGGACATTACTTTTTACCGTGACGACTTTAATTCCGGCGGATCATTACACCAGGCACAGGAAACCCAGCTGGACTTTTCTGTATCCGGAAAGAAAGTGATCCTGATCGATGATGTTTTGTACACTGGTCGCAGTATCCGTGCAGGACTTGACGCCCTGCTGGACTTTGGCCGTCCGGAACATGTGGAACTGCTGGTGCTGATCGATCGCCGATTCAGCAGAGAAGTACCGATTCAACCGGATTATGTGGGCATGTCTGTAGATGTGATCAATAACCAAAAAGTAAAAGTGCTCTGGAAAGAACATGAGGGCAAGGATGAGGTCGTTATGATCGGCACCAAGTAATTTCCGGCACAAGATTTAAGTTTTTAATATCAGCAAACATATTTAGGAAAAATAAATTATGTCATTATCTGTCAAACATCTTTTAGGCATCAAGGATCTGTTACCATCAGACATCGAATTGATTCTTAAAACTGCAGAAAAATTCAAGGAAGTACTGCAAAGACCGATCAAGAAGGTCCCTACCCTGCGTGATACATCCATAGTCAATTTATTTTTTGAGAACTCAACCCGTACACGCATCTCTTTTGAACTGGCCGAAAAGCGCTTAAGTGCCGATACGATTAATTTCGCGGCATCCGGCAGCTCGGTATCCAAAGGAGAAACCCTGATCGATACGGCTAAAAATATTCTGTCCATGAAAGTGGATATGGTGGTGATGAGACACTCTGCCACCGGTGCGCCGCATTTCCTCGCCAATCATATCAATGCCAGTATTGTAAATGCCGGAGATGGTATCAATGAGCACCCTACACAGGCATTGCTGGATGCCTTTTCCATGACGGAAAAGCTGGGCAACCTGAAAGGTAAGAAGATTGCGATCATCGGTGATATCATGCATAGCCGTGTGGCCCTGAGTAATATTTACTGCCTGACCAAACTGGGCGCTGAAGTAATCGTCTGCGGACCTCCGACACTGATTCCAAAACATATCGAAACACTGGGCGTAAAGGTGTCTTATGATGTGCGTAAAACGCTGGAATGGTGTGATGTGGCGAATGTACTGCGTATTCAGCTGGAGCGCCAGAACAAGCCGCTGTTCTCTTCTCTAAGAGAGTATTCGATGTACTACGGTGTCTCCAAATCCCTGCTGGATTCTGTGAAGAAGGATATCGTGATCATGCACCCCGGACCAATCAACCGCGGAGTGGAATTAAGCTCTGATGTTGCGGACAGCAAGCAATCCATTATCCTGGATCAGGTAGAAAATGGTGTTGCGGTGCGTATGGCGGTACTGTACCTGCTTGCAGGAAAGAAGGACAACCTGATTTAAGTTATAAATACTACATAAAAAAAGATGCGCACCAAATTGGTGCGCATCTTTTTTTATGTAGTGGAAACTATTGTAATCCTTTAATAGGTACTAATTCGTTTACCTCTGTACCATATTCAACGCCATCAACACCAAAACCGAACAGGCTCAGGAAATCTGATTTATACCCTTTCAGGTCGCCAATTTCCGGCAAGGTTTCTGTTGTTGCTTTAGTCCATAATGCATCTACTTCGTCCTGTACATCAGTTCTCATTTCCCAATCGTCTACACGGATGCGGCCTTTTTCATCTGTAGGAATGGTACTGCCATTATACAGACGATCATTGAACAGGCGATACATCTGCTCGATACAACCTTCATGAATTTCTTTTTCCTTCATGATTTTGTACAGCAGGGAAATGTACAGCGGAATAACCGGAATAGCAGAGCTGGCCTGTGTCACCAGTGCTTTGTTTACCGATACAATCGCGCGGCCATTCAGAGATTTCAGTTTATCCGAGATCGTAAATGCAGTCGCTTCCAGGTTATCTTTTGCGGCACCGATAGTACCTTTACGGTATACCGGTTCTGTTAGTACTGGCCCGATATAGGAATAAGCTACAGTAAGCGCATTTTCAGCCAGTACACCGGCTTCCATCATGGCATCCATCCACATATCCCAGTCTTCGCCACCCATAACGGCAACAGTATTCTTAATATCTTCCTCATTACAAGGTTCGATTGATATTTCAGAAACGACACCGGTATGAAAATCTACAGTTTTGTTTGTATAAGTTGCACCGATAGGCTTCAGCACCGAACGGTGTGTGACACCGGTTCTTGGATTTGTTCTCACCGGAGAAGCCAGGCTATATACCACCAGGTCTACCTGTCCCAGATCTTGCTTGATCAGCGCTATCGTCTGTTGTTTTATTTCATCGGAGAAGGCATCACCGTTAATGCTTTTGGCATACAGTCCTGCTTTCTCTGCTTCATCCTGGAATGCGGCAGTGTTGTACCATCCCGGAGTAGCGGTTTTTCCTTCCTGAGGGGCTTTTTCAAAAAAGACACCGATCGTAGCTGCGTTAGCACCGAAAGCGCTGGTAATACGCGAAGACAGACCAAAACCAGTTGATGCTCCGATAACCAATACTCTTTTAGGGCCTTCGACCGGACCTTGCGCTTTTACATAATTGATCTGGTTCACTACGTTCTGCGCACAGCCTGCAGGGTGTGCCGTAAGGCATATAAACCCTCTCATTCTAGGTTCTATTATCATAAACTAATTGCTTTAGGTATTTCTATAAAATGTAAAAACAAATCGAGGCCAAATATACGGACAAATTGGCTATAATGCTGTACTAAAGTATTATGGTGTACTGCTTACACAGTACACCATAATACAATTGTTACGTAATCGTATTTTTAAGGCTGCACTTCCTTGATCAGGTAAATATAGGTCGGAAAGTGGTCGGCATAACCATCGATCCATACTCCGTTGGAGAAGGAACGATGCGGATATCCTTTATAACGCCCGAAATTGCTGATGAGGTAAGCAGGTTTGAAGATTTCTGCTTTGTAAAAAGACCAGCCGGCCTCTTTCTTATTAATAAATCCGTAGGACAGGATGATCTGATCGAACAGGTTCCAGGAGTCGCCGTAGCCCAGGGTACCAATACCTTTTTTAAAGAAGGACATCCATGGGTTGTACATGCCACCGGGTTTGATCTTATCCTTATCGCCACCAGCACCGATGATCTCGGCCACGCTCGGACTTACCGGATCATCATTAAGATCTCCCATCAGGATCACTTTGGCATTAGGATTCTCTGCTACTTTCTTATCTATAATGGCCTTACAAACGCTGGCCGCTTTCTGTCTTTTCCAGGCAGAGGCGGCTTCACCACCACTACGGGAAGGCCAGTGGTTTACGAATACCGTTACGGTATCTCCTCCCAGTATCCCGGTTACATACAGTATATCACGGGTATATTGCTGCTTGCCGTTTTCTTTAATATCTACAAATAAAGCCTCTGCATCCAGCACTTTGAACAAACGCGGATTATAGAGCATACCCACATCTACCCCACGGGCATCGGGCGATTCAAAATGAACGATCTTCCAGCCCCTGTCTTTCAGTTTAGGTTGCTTGAGCAGGTCCTCCAATACTCTTTTATTTTCGATCTCCGCTACACCAATCAGCGCAGGGCCTTCAGGTATTTTTTCTGTGGCGATCTCAGATAATACACGGGACATATTCTGCAATTTCTTGGCATAAATGGCTTCTGTATAGTGATTGGCACCTGTCGGCGTAAACTCTTCGTCAAACTTTTTAGGATCATCTTCAGTATCGAAAAGATTCTCCAGGTTATAAAAGGCGACTGCACTGATCTGATAATCTTTCTTCTGGGCATAATCGGTATGGGTCATACCCAAACAGATGAGCAAAGAAAGGGCTACTTTTTTCATTTATCTCAATATTTTAAAACGATCAGCAAAGCAAGAAAAAACAAACGGATTAGAAAAATGTTTAGAGAAAATTAATGACAGCATAACACTTTACCTTATTTTTGTCTCAAACACACCCTGCATTGAATACAGCATATTTCATTGCCGCTAAAATAGCCCGGAACAAACAATCGACCTTTTCATCGTTCATCATCCGTCTTGCGACTGCTGCTACTATACTGAGTGTAGCAGTTATGATCATGGCAGTGGCTATCGTGCAGGGATTCAAGACTACGATCCGGGATAAGATGTTTATCTTCTGGGGACATGCGCAGGTGGCACTTTTCGACCCTAATCCCAGTGCACAGGTTGCCAGTAAGCCCTTCCGTAAAGATCCTGCACTCTTACAACAGATCCGCAGCCACAAAGGTATCCAGGCGGTATATCCTTATATTGTAAAGCCTGGAATCATTAAAGCGAATAACAGCCTGGAAGGTATAAAACTAAAAGGCGTAGAAGCTAATTATCCGCTGAAAAGCAATACGGCGATCGGCTTCTCCGGAAGGCCGATACAGTTTCCGGATTCCGGTTATGCACAGGAGATCATCCTCTCTCAATCTACAATGGACCGGCTCAGGTTGAAGATCGGCGGCACAGTGCTGGTTGTATTCTTTGATCCGGAATCGGAAGTCCCCCCCGTACGTAAACTGACGGTGGTGGGCACGTACCATACGGGAATGGAGGAAATAGACAAGAGCTTTGGCATATGCGACATTCGCCTGCTGAGAAGGGTAAGTAACTGGGCGGCTGATGACATCAGTGCGATACAGATAAACATGACCGATTACAGAACGGCGCAACAGACCGGTGAGGATATTTACCAATCCTATCTGCAACCACCGATGTCTGTATCTACGATCAAAGATATCTATCCGTTTATCTTTTCCTGGCTTGACTTTCAGAATGTAAATACCCGTATTATCCTGATCATTATGGGCCTTGTTGCCGCTATCAATATGGCTACCGCATTGCTTATTTTTATACTGGAGCGTACGCACATGATTGGTGTGCTGAAAGCGCTGGGTATGCCTAATGCAGCCATACAACGGACTTTTAGTTACCATGCTGCCCGCATTGCGCTAAAAGGGGTTTTATGGGGCACCTTGCTGGGTGTCGGCTTATGCCTGCTCCAGCAATACACACACCTGATACAACTCAACGAAAATACCTATTATATGAAGGCCGCCCCTATAGAACTGAAATGGTGGTATGTGGTACTGATTGACCTGGGAACGCTGATTTTCTGCACCCTGATCATGATATTGCCCAGCCTGATTGTAAGAAAAGTAAATATTGTACAAGCCCTAAGATTCCGCTAATATCATGTCACAAAAGGAAATCTATATACGGGACCAGTCCCTGCTGGACCAGTTGCCGGTGTTCTACCAGCCCTGGTGGCTGGATGCGGTGAGTACCCGCTGGGATGTGATTATTATTTATAAAGACGAAAAAGCAGTCCTGGTATGGCCCTATACGCTTGAGAAAAAGTGGATGCTGCAACTGATCCGCACGCCAAGGCTTACTTCAAACCTGGGACCTTATTTCCTGGACAACCCGGTGGATAATACGCTACTGGAGCAGGCTTATCGCCTGTTGCCCAAAGCAGGCTATCATATATTGACGCCACCATTTTCGAAAGATCTGAGTGTTTTTTTTGAGGGGAAAGGATATACTGCTTTTCACAAACGCACTTACCTTATCGATCTGAAACCAGAGCTGGCTGAAATATCGGCTGCGGTGGATAAGAAGCGCATGAAGCTGATTCAGAAAGCAGAAAAAGAACTTTTGGTTGTCGCAACACAACTCAACGTACCTTTGTTCAACCAATGGCTTTCCGGCACATTTGCACGGCAGGGCAATAAATATGCGCTGACGCCCGAATTGATTGCAGCTGTCGACCAAGCGGCACGTCAACACCATGCCTGTCTGTGTCTTGAAGTGAGGGATGCAAGCGGGAATATATTGGGTATACAATGGTTCCTCTACGACCGGACCAGCATGTATTATATGCTGAGCGCCATCAACCCGGAGCTGAAGCACCCATCTGCAGCGGCTTTGCTGTTATGGAAGGCGATCTGTACAGCCAAGGAACTGGGACTGGAATATTTTGATTTTGAGGGAAGCAGTATTCCCGGAATCGAATTTTTCTTTAAATCATTCGGAGGACTGCGCGTAGACTATCCAGTATACAGCCGCACGAGGTCTATGATCTGGAAGTGGAAACAAAAAATATTAGGTTAACAAATTATACATTTATGAGCAAGCAAAAGAAACTGGGATTGTCGGATCTGGGTGGACTGGTTTTCTCGACCAACCCGGAGGCGATGCAATCCGAACCGGAAGAACATATTGATACGCTGGAGCCCGCACAACAAAAGCTACGTGTGCTCCTGGATAAAAAACAAAGAGCCGGTAAGGTTGTAACACTGGTGGAAGGTTTTGCCGGTAATGAAGATGATTTTCAGGCACTGGCCAAAAAACTAAAGACCAAATGTGGTACCGGGGGCAGTGCTAAAGACTGGGTGATACTGATTCAGGGCGATTATAAGCAAAAGATTGCGCAATGGCTGCTCGAATGGGGTTATACAAAAACTAAAACGGTATAAAATTATGGATATAGAATCCATCAGATCATTTTGCCTGAGCCAGGAAAATGTAACGGAAAGCTTCCCTTTCGGAGAAGAAACGTTGGTGTTTAAAGCCAATGAAAAGATATTTCTGCTGCTGGCACTGGATGAACAGCCGGCACGCATCAATGTAAAATGCGATCCGGATCGGGCCATTGAGCTCAGGGAATCCTGCAGTTCTGTGCTGCCCGGATACCATATGAACAAGAAGCACTGGAACACCATAATAATGGATGGAGCACTGGATAATGCCGCTGTAAAGAGCGAAATTCTCCACTCTTATCACCTGGTTACGGCCAAAAAATCAAAACCAAAAAAATCTTAATGCATGACCATATTGCATTAGGACCGGTTTACAGGAAATTATTTTAAAAAAATATTGTTAGTAGAAAATATTATCATACCTTTGCCATCCGAAATTTGAATATTATGCCAAAAGTTAAAACACATTCACGGGCTAAAAAGACTTTTAAAATCACTGGTACCGGCAAAATCCGCCGTTTCAAAGCATACAAAAGTCACCTTTTAACAAAAAAATCAACTAAGCGTAAACGTCACTTACGTGGTAGCACTGAGATTCACTCTGCTAACCTGCCACTGGTTAAGAGAATGTTGAACTTACGTTAAGCCCATTTTTCCCTCTGTAAAAGAGGTATGTTATTAAATTACATTATTTAAAACAGCATTTTAATTTTATAAATTATGCCACGTTCAGTAAATGCAGTTGCATCACGTGCAAGAAGAAAAAGAATCCTAAAACAGGCGAAAGGATTCTACGGTAAGCGTAAAAACGTTTATACCGTTGCCAAAAACGTATTAGAGAAAGGTTTAGGCTACAAATATGTAGGTCGTAAACTGAAAAAGCGCAGCTATCGCGGCTTGTGGATCGCACGTATCAACGCTGCCGTTCGTGAAGAAGGTCTGAGCTATTCCGTTTTCATGCATAAATTAAATGAAAAAGGAATCAACCTGAACAGAAAAGTTTTGGCTGACTTAGCTATGAATCAACCAGAAAGCTTTAAAAGCTTAGTAGCTGAGGTTAAATAAATAATTCTTGTATGGCGAGCTGTTGTAAAATAGTTCGTACATACTGTTTGATGTTCATCAATAAATATAATTTAAAATGGAAGCAGCAATTGCATTTATCCACGAACAATTAACTACAAAGAAAGAAGTTCCTGCATTCAAAGCTGGTGACAATATCACAGTTAATTATAAAATCATTGAAGGTACTAAAGAGCGTATCCAATCGTTCAAAGGTGACGTAATCAAACGTCAGGGTACTGGTGCTACGGCAACATTCACTGTTCGTAAAATCTCTGACGGTGTTGGTGTTGAGCGTTTATTCCCTATCTTATCTCCAAACATCGAGTCTATCGTTGTTAACAAAAGAGGTCGCGTACGTCGTGCGAAACTGTACTACCAACGTGAGCGTTTCGGTAAAGCAGCACGTATCAAAGAAAAACGTATGGCTGTTGTTGCCAAAAAATAATTATACCGCTTCCAAGCGTGTTTATAAAAAACCGGATTCTGTACAGAGTCCGGTTTTTTATTTTGCATAACAGCAAACCAACCGGGCAAAACCTCCTGTCTTTGAAGGTAATATCGATATCCTTCATGAGCCCTAAACCATTCTATCTCAGATTATTATTGCTGTGCTGCTCCTTTATTGCCCCTGCTGCAACAAACCTATTCGCCCAGGGTGAGGACAATATATGGATCTTCGGAGACCATCACGGACTTGACTTTAACTCCGGCGCACCGGTAATCATCAATAATACACCTTTGGCAGCCTCAGAATCGGCAGCATCTGTCAGTGATGAGAATGGCAACCTGCTCTTCTACTCCAACAGTGAGTCGGTATGGAACCGTAATGGCAATGTTATGCCTAATGGTACCGGCATCATTGGCTATACCTGGGGAGGTTCTACCACCCAGGGTACCGGTATTGTACAATCTATCGCCAATCCCGACCAGTATTACCTCTTTGCGATGGAAGACATGTCTTACCAGCAATATAACAACGGCACTCCTACCCTGCGCTACAGCGTCATAGATATGAGCCTGAACGGTGGATTGGGAGATGTAATGCCGGGTCAGAAAAACATCCTGCTGGAAACACATATATCCGAGCAGATGGCCATCCTTCCCCTGGATAACTGTGAGGGTTACTGGTTGGTTGTACGCAACTATAGTACTCAAGAATATAAAGCTTATAAAATTGATGCGACCGGTATTCACCCGCCGGTAGCCAGTCCGCATGACCCTGCCATGGGTGTACATCCTACACAGGGACCGCAGAGCAACGGAGGGGAAATGAAATTTAATCCGGACGGTACAGTCATCGCTTGGCTGAATTTTTATACGCCGCTTATGGAGATGGGTACATTTGACCGGAATACAGGATTGATCAGCAACCGCATCACCATCAATACAACCTGGTGGGGACCCGGTACCGGAAACTGTGGTCTGGCATTCTCTCCCGACGGCACTAAACTCTATCTGCCCGGCGGGTCGTATTATGTGAGGCAATATGATGCTACCCTTTACCCTAATGCGGCGGCCATTGAGGCCTCTAAGACAGAACTGATTCCGAATGGAGGCAGTAACCGGAAATTCATGGGTACACGCCTGGGGCCTGATGGTAAGATTTATATCAGTACCACCTCCCTGAACTTTGCAGACCATACCATGACGGTGATTAATAACCCGAATGCTGCTGGTGCAGCCTGTAATATTGTACCGGATGCCTTTGTTATGCCCTATCATAACAGCTATTCCAATGTTCCGGGCATGAAGGCCGCGGTGCGCAAGAAAACAACCAGCTACTATGTACATAACGCAAATACCTGCACGCCATTGACCATCAGCTCAGGGGTTAGTGCGGACAGCTATACCTGGAGTACGGGTGCCACTACAGCATCTATTACCACCGGTATGCAGGGCACTTACTGGGTAAGAAGCATGTCTCCCTGCACAGTACGAATTGACACCTTCCATATTACCAGGCTGAATGATGCAGCGGCCAATATCCTGGGTGAGGATAAAGCGATCTGCCCGGGTACTAATCTCACCCTGAATGCCGGTACTGCGGGTGCGAGCTATCTATGGCAGGATGGGAGCACACAGGCTACTTATGTGGTGAGCCAAGCCGGACAGTATATTGTACAGATTACGAAAAACGGTTGTACGATTTCTGATACAGTGAATATCTATAACGGCTCAGACTACCTGAGTGTACTGAAGTCCGACACCACGATCTGTGAGCATACCAGTGTAAGTATCCCGGTAGAAACTTCCGTTTCTGAATACCAATGGGATAATGGTGTATTATCTGCACCATTGACCGTATCTGCTGCAGGAACCTATATCGTTACGGCCAATTCGCCCTGCGGAATATTAAAAGACACGATAACCGTAAAAACAATAGACTGTGCCTGTGTTCCGGTGCTGCCCAATGCCTTTACGCCAAATGGTGACGGACGCAATGATCTGTTTGAAGCAAAGGCAAGATGCGCCGTAAAACTGGTGCAAATGACGGTTTATAACCGGTACGGACAAAGAATATTTGAGAGTAATGGTATCAAAGGCTGGGACGGAAATTTCAAAGGCAAAAAAGTGGAAACAGGTGTATACTGTTATTACCTGACCTACACAGACCAATTAGGAAAAACGGCAACACTTAAGGGCGATGTAACATTACTTCGTTAAAACCAAACATACTTTTCTGCATCTTATCGAACCTCATTTACGGCCAAACACTTGCATTTCATCCGAATAAAAAGTAAATTCACGCGTTAAAACAATTCAATTACTTACCTTAAATAACAGCAAGATGAAGTTTAATTTTTACCCCTCCATCAGTGGACGACCCTGGTACGCTCCACTATTGTTACTAATGGTGTCGCTCGGCCTTGCCGGACGATCCAGTGCTCAGGCTCCGTACTGTACCATTACCTATGCAAACCAATGTACTACATGGGGCGTTAACCAGGTTACCATTGGTACATTTACCCACAGTCCTGCATGTAACAGCACTACGAAATACCAGGATTACACCACACAGAACATACCTATAACTGCTGGTGTGGCGACCAATGTAAGCCTTTCTTCATTAGGTTACTGCGGTGTAGGACTTGCAGTCGATTTCAATAATGACAATGATTTTGAAGATGCAGGAGAGCTGCTCTTTACCCCAAACTATGATGCCAGTGCAAGTACTATTGCGTACACGGGCAGCATTACCATTCCGCCTTCAGTAGCAGCCGGTAACTACCGTTTACGTATCTGGGGCAGAGGTGGTAACTCTGGTGGTCCTAATAACGGACTTGTACCTTGCGGTACCGGTTATGGTTATGGCCGGTACATGGATTATAAACTTGTTGTGACTAATGCCGCTACCTGTTTACCTCCATCAAACATTGCATCGGTACCTACATCAAACTCTGCTGCCATCAGCTGGACTGCTTCTACATCTAGCCCTGCAAACTACAGATGGTTAGTGGTAGCAGATGGTGCGAATCCTAATACTGCGCCTGCAGTAGCAACCGGTACAACTACCGGTACGAGTGTAAATGCTACAGGTCTGGCTTCTTCAACTCCTTACGATGCATATGTAAAATCTTTATGTTCTGCATCCGACAGTAGTGCATGGAACCTGGTAAATGACTTTACTACCTTATGTGGTGGTAACCCTGGCGTTGGTGTGGCTTCCTCTTCTGTAGCTACCGTTTGTCCAACGATCAGCTTTAATCTGATCCTGACCGGTATTACAGCTGCCCCTGGTATCACATACAAATGGCAATCTGCTGCAGCTGTAGCAGGTCCGTTTGCTGATATTGCAGGTGGTACAACCACAACTTTTGCGACCACACAATCTGCAGCAACATACTACAGATGTATTGTAAAATGTACGGGCACCGGTGACTCTACGATCTCTAATGTGATCAATGTGGCCTTAACGGCTCCATCAAGCTGTTATTGTATACCAACCTCTACCACTCCTGCTTCGTACTATATTTCCAGCTTCTCTACTACAGGAGGAACTACCAATATTACGAACAATGGTACGGGTAGTGCTTCTTACAATGACTACAGTGCAACGATGTCTGCTTCTGCTCCACTGGGCGGTACAGTAAACTTCTCTCTGACAACCAGCAGCAGTCTGAGTAGTCGTGCGATTTATATCGACTGGAATAAAGATGGTGCCTTTGATGAGGTAACAGAAAAAGTATATTCCGGTATCTACTCTGCGGTAGCTACAGCTACCGTTACCGGCTCCTTTATGGTGCCTTGGTCCGCAACAGTAGGTGCGACCCGTATGCGTGTAAGAAATACTTATTATGGCAATACGATGAACTCTTGTGGTAACATCCAATATGGTGAAGCCGAAGACTATACCTTCAATGTATTGTCTGTAAGCGGTGTTTGCGTAAACCCGATCAACCTGACAACAAGTGGTATTACTTTTACAGGAGCAACGGTAAACTATGCTGCGCCTCCGGTAGGTAATACACCGACAAGCTATATCTATGAACTGCGACTGGATGGTACTGCTCCGGGTTCGGGTGCTACCGGTCTGGCAGCAAACGGTACTACCGCTGCATTCAGTGTGCCATTTACCAACTTATACCAGGGTACGCAATATAGCTTCTATGCACGTACTTTCTGTAGCGTGGGTGACACCAGCAGCTGGACGTCTGTCTCCTTTACTACGTTGACCGATACCCTTACTCCGGTATCTCTGAATGGACTGGCATTTGACGTCATTGCCAATGGTATTGGTAATGCCTCAGCTTCTACCAACAATGATGTGGATGGTGCAGGTTATGCCCTGGTGTCTGCCGATTTCCAGGCAACATCCAGCAGTGCCTTCCCTACCCAGTCTATTCCTGTAAGCCGCATTATCCAGAATACATTCAGAAAATACAGACTGAACCCTTATTCTGCCAATAACTCTCTGCGCCTGACCGGTACCAACAGTGGTACGGTACGCTTCCTGGCTCCGAAAAGAGCGAATAAAGTGTATGTAATGGGTGTAAGCGGAAGTGGTGCGTCTACGCATACTGCAACCGTTTACTTCAATGATGGTACAACACAGACAGCTACTCAAGGTTACCCTGACTGGTTTGCCAGCGGCAACAACGTAGCCTCTACTGTTGGCCGTATTACTATCAGCTCTAATGCTTTAGGTACCGGTGGTCCTTACCTGCATGATTCTGCAATTACCATCCTTACAGCTAACCGCAATAAGCAAATTGACAGTATCTCTTTTGCGCACAGCGGAACCGGTGTAATGAACATACTTGCGGTGAGCGTGGTACCGAATACCAAACAAACATGTCCTCTGCCAGGTATGCCAACAGCCAGCAACGTAACCTGTGCCGGTGGTACCCTGACCTGGACGGGCAACGGAACCAATACAAACTACCAGGTGAGCTATGGCCCTGCAGGTTATTATGCCAATAATGGTACTATAGTACCGATTACGGGTAGTACCGGCGTGAATACTTACGTATTCCCTTATATGGGCCCTAACGTAAACTATCAGCTGTATGTACGTACGAACTGTGGCAGTGGTTCTTTCTCTGACTGGGTTGGACCTGTTGATGTAGCGATCCCGAATATCCAGATCACACCAACATTCACTTTACCACAAACATTATGTAGCGGTGCTACAGCGCCTACGCTGCCTACCACTTCTACCAATAACATTACCGGTACATGGAACCCGTCTACTGTAAGTAATACTACAAGCGGTACTTATGTATTTACTCCGGCTCCTAACCAATGTGCGGTTAACGTAACGCAGAATATTACGGTAAGCGGCCTGATCACTCCGACCTTTACTGCAGTAGCGCCTCTGTGTAATGGTACTACAGCACCTTTATTACCAACGACGTCAAACAATGGTATTACCGGTGTATGGGTTCCATCTACGATCAGTAACACCGCAAGTGGCAGCTATACCTTTACGCCAACCAGTGGTGCTTCCTGTAACACTACTGCGACAATGAGTGTAACGGTATTACCGACCTCTCAGCATACGGAAACACTGGAGATCTGTTCTGAAGAACTGCCCTATACATGGAACGGTCAGTCCGTTGCTACCGGCGGACAAGGTATTGCGACTTACGTAACTCCATCTGCTAATGGTTGTGACAGTACGGTAACACTGAACCTGAATGTAACGGCCAGCAGTGATCCAAGTATTTTCATTACCAGAAATCCGAGCGGCACTATTTACTCTGGTGTGACGACAACCTTTACCGCACTGGTAACAGACGGTGGTAGTAACCCACTGGTTAAATGGCGCAAAAACGGCATCGATATTCCTGGTGCTACTGCAGCAACCTGGAGCGGTGTAGCCGGTACAGATTTCTACCACGGAGATGAGATCTCTGCTTATGCAAGTAATTTCAACTTCTGTGCGGCAAATCAGACCGTATACAGTAATGCTTTAATGATGTCTATCAACCCGAACGGCATTAAAAATGTACCGAATCGTCCGGGCTTCAAAATGTATCCTAACCCTGCTCAGACTTTAATCAATATTGAAGGTCTGATCAAAGGTGATCATTACAGATTATATGATGCCCTGGGCAGAATGCTGGCTGAAGGAGAAACCGATGGCAGCAAAACACTGCAGATCGACCTGAGTGCATTTGCTCAAGGTATGTATATCATCAAGTTCAACAATAACAATGGCCAGGTATGGCAACAAAAAGTACAGAAACTGTAAGGTTTTGACTACTTAAATAAGAAAAGGGCTGTCTTTCGACAGCCCTTTTTAATTACTCAATACTCCACTCATAAAGTCTCTTCTTCCGGCCTATCTTCTGTTGCCGTTATTACGATTATCGTTTGTTCTCACAGATTGCTGTGTGTTACCACGTGTTGTACCGGGATTGGTTCTTACCGTATTATTATTACTATTATTACGGTTCTGATAACCCTGACCTTGTCTGTTGTTTCCAGCCTGACCATTATTTCCTTTCCATTGGTTATGGTTAGGGTGTCCGGCACTCTGATAATATTTATATTCTTTACTGTTACGAATCACAACTTGTGTATGATCGGTTTTGTAACGGGCATATTGTCTGATGTGACTGGCATTGTATTGGTACGGTCTTGGATTGTTGACTACAACCTTATAAGTACGGTACAGATCTATACCACGGTATCTTGAAGGGACATTATTACTGTATATCCAGGCATTATTTGTCAGAACAATAAACTGTCCTCTGATCACATCATAGTAGCAATTCAGCTCCGGTAGGTAATAAAA
The DNA here is from genome assembly GCF_019797745.1 of Edaphocola aurantiacus. Taxonomy (GTDB): domain Bacteria; phylum Bacteroidota; class Bacteroidia; order Chitinophagales; family Chitinophagaceae; genus Edaphocola; species Edaphocola aurantiacus. The sequence continues at coordinate 465,995 of NZ_VOSI01000001.1, forward strand.
ATCCACATGATCGTAACCAGTTGGACCCCATCCCGGCTGATTTCCAATATTTACTTGTAATTTTGCCTGTGCCTGTGTTGTTGTTGTACCGATCAGACTAAAAGCAATCGCCAATATCATCATTACCTTTTTCATAATCTCAAATTTTATTGTTCTAAATAAATGTTTGGTATTTTGACTGCATCTGAAGGATTCGTTTAATCAACGTAATCCTCCGGAGGCCTTTTGTCGGTAAACAGGTTGAATATTGCGGTATTCACTATTATCACAGTTTAAAACAAGATTATGTTTCGTCGATTATTGGAAAGTGTGCTGTTTCCTCATAAAAAAATAAATAAAACCAGACTCAACAATGCCATTAATGGCAAAACCATTGTTGTGACCGGGGCCAGTTTTGGCATCGGTTCTGAACTCTGTTTACTGCTCTCGCATTATAATGTGCACCTAGTCCTTGTTGCCCGTACCAGATCTGTGATGGAGGAACTGGCGCAAAAGATTGAAGCCAACGGATCTACTGCAGCCATTATTGCCGCAGACCTGTATGATGACGAACAGATAGAACAGTCCATCAACCAGTTATTGCAACTGGAAAGAATTGACTACTTTATTTCCAATGCGGGCAAATCTATTATGCGTTCCCTGGCAAGGTCTTTAGATCGCTACCATGATATTACCCGTACCAATACCCTTAATTATCTGACTCCGGCCAGGATGATCCTCGCCCTCACCCCCCTGCTGGCCAAAAGCAAGGGAACGGTGATCAATGTATCCTCTATGATTGTTTTGTTGTTACCGGCACCGATGTGGTGTGCCTACCAGGCATCTAAAACAGCTTTTGACAACTGGTTCAGGGGTAACTGGGCAGAATGGAAGCATATGGGCATTACGGCTAAGAGCATTTATTACCCGCTGGTTAAAACCAGGATGATCGCTCCGAACCCAAAGTATGCTAATGCACTGGCAATGGAAGCCGATCAGGCTGCTATCCGTATATGCAGGCTTATATACCGCAACAAACCTGCACAAAAACCGTGGTGGGGTGTAGCGCCGCAAGCGGCCAGCTTTTTTGGGAAACGCCTGTGGAATAAGTATAGCTATGTCAAGGTATCCTCGAAGGGATAAATATGCAGCTGCGCCAGAAAATCAAAAAAGCATATACCCTGCTCCGTTCTGTATCCAGGCACGGGCACAACCTCATCAGTCTGCTCGACAGTGTACGACACACCAGGGCTGAAGATGCTTTTATTGATGACGATGAGCAGAAAATCAGCTACCAGGTGCTGTATACACAAGCATTACAAACTGCATACATACTATATCATCAATATCATATTAAGGGCGGCCAAAGAGTACTCCTTGCCTGCCCTAACGGTATTCCTTTTCTGACAATGCTCTTCGCGCTGTCCGCCCTGGGTTGCGACATCGTACTTGCGGGTGCAGAACTAACCGAAACGACACTTAAATCCCGGCTTGCAGGACAAACATATGATGCTGTATTGCTTACAGGAACGTATGCCTCTTCGCTACCTTTCAGGGCAATTGACCTGGCCGAAGTCATAAACAATATACCTGTCACGACTCCCCGATATGCTGCGGCAGGACAAACGAGTCACCTTACCGTACTGAGCAGCGGTTCTCAGGGCCTTCCACGTCCTTATACAAGAGCAACAATGGCATGGCGTTATTATCGCCCGTTTCGTGATATATATACACAACTGCAATTGCAGCAGTACCGCAGCACTTATATCGCTATTCCCTTCTCGCATGGTTATGGTCTGGCCGCGGTGTTATTATCTATTTTCTTAGAAAAGCGTATTTATTGCCATCCGGCTTATGGCTCCGGTCATCTGCATGCCGCATCGGAACGGGAGTCTATTGACTGCTGGATTGTCGTGCCCTCTATGATTCCGGCATTATACCGGCATAAAGAACAATTACTGCGTGGTACACAGGCGATCATTTCGGGGGGAGATCAGCTGGAAAGTACCTGGGCCAAACAAATCCTGCACGATACGGATGTACAACTTTATAACCTGTACGGTACCTCCCAGACGGGTATTTGCGCTATTGCCACAACAGAAATGCTCCGTCATAATCCCGGTACACTGGGCAAACCTATAAAAGGCCTCCGGTACACATTTGTCCATTGTCCGGAACAGGAGGGCAAAGAATTATGGGTAAAATGTACCTGGTCTGCCGGACAACCTGGACAGGAATTTATCGGCACGGGAGATATCATATCGGTTGATGAGGCGGGCTATTGGCTTTATAAAGGCCGGAAAGATCAGATGCAGGTTATTGGCGGATTAAATGTATATCCGGAAGCGATTGCACAGCAGATCAGGAAATTCAGCGCTGTCAAAACAGTGCATGTATTCATTCAGAAAGATGCAGTGCTGAGAAGTCATATCCATGCAAGTATCACCGTGCATCCCGGATTTGATCATGATCTCTTTAAACAATACCTGGCCGATGTGCTCCCCGAATACAACATTCAGACACATATTACCGACTAATCTTTAAGGGATCCGGGCATCAAAAAAGGTTGTATTGCTACAACCCTACTGTACTCTTGCCATTTTATAATTCCACCGCTCATTGCCAACATATTCGCTGGCTCTCAGATAGTTAGAGGTAATGCTACCGATATTCCATACATAGTTTGTATTCAGTCTTCCATCATCCAGGTTAAACCGCAATACATAATTTGTGCTGGTACTGGTTACGCCGTCTTCATCATAGTAATAATCTGTATACTCATTTATTCTCCAGTAACCTGTCAGTCGCTCACCGGTATTGCTGTTGATTGCTGAAATGGTATAATCCCTTTTGAAATCATACGTCCAACCCTCATAATTACGGGTAATGTTTACCGATTGCTGCAGGAAGCCGCTTTTGTGTGTAACCTTTTCAAAGGTCCATTGACCCATTATTTTCTTGTCATAGCTCATAAAGGTATACTTGGTACAAGAGCTTAGACCGGTGATGAGGCCTGCTACTACCAGTAGCAAGGCAAGGGTTCTGGTAAAATGCTTATTCATAAAATTCAGGGTTTAAAGGGATTATAGTGCATAGATACCAAAACAAGCAACAGGTTTAATGCCCTGTTAAAAAAACCGGGTTGAGCACCCATTTCCGGATCAGATCCTAGTGTTCTCTTTGATGATTTCTGCATTTTCTATAAATTGTGTTTAAAACCCCAACCTATGCTCACCACCATTCACCCCAAGCTACCGATGCGGGATAAGGCCGCAACAAAAGATTATTACATCAATAAGTTAGGTTTCAGGAATTGCGGTAGTGCAGACTATGATGGCTATTTAATGGTAGAAAAGGACAATATTGAACTCCATTTTTTTGAGTTCGCAGCACTGGACCCTACAGAAAACTACGGGCAGGTATATATCCGCACAAACGATATCGAAGACTTATATCAATCCTTACTGGACCATGAAGTAGCCATTCATCCTAATGGTCCCTTACAGACAAAACCCTGGGGACAAAAAGAATTTTCATTGCTCGACCCGGACAATAATCTCCTGACTTTCGGGCAAAGTGGAGCGGAGTAAGCAAATATTGGCACTATTTAAGTTACGTGAAAAGAAAATACAGCGATCTTAAAGATCAAAACTGAAAATGAAAGTTAACTTCGACATAATAAACAATTATACCCTTTCAATAGAGGGTAAACATTTAGACCTTCAAAACAATTTTAACTTCGTCGGCTTTGAATATAATATTAGAGACAGAGTAGTCAAACTACTTTGGGAAAAAACTATCGCAGACTGGGTGAATCCTAATGAATATTCAGATATAGTCCTGATACATAAAGGAGTAAACTTTCTACGCGTTATTGAGCAGGATGACCAAAGCAACTACGAAGATGATAGTTGTTTAGGAGAGATTAGCTTTTTCCCTTCAGCCTTAAGAGCAGTCAACGATAGTATTATCCCACAATCAAAGCCAAATGATGGAGACGACATTCTATACTTCTTTGAAAATGGGCAATTAATCAGAATCCACTGTACACAGATTGTTCTAGAAATTAACCCTCCATTGTAAAACATTTCCCATTCACCCTATCGGCCTAAATCCTACATTTGTAGCATGGTACATACATTAAACTGTGGTGGCCGCTTGCTTACACTGGATCAGCCGCTCGTTATGGGCATCCTGAATGCGACACCGGACTCTTTTTTCACCAAAGGAAAAAATAATTCTGTCGGTGGATTGCTGGATCAGGCTGCGGCTATGCTACAGGCAGGAGCATCCATCCTGGATATAGGCGGCGTAAGTACGCGTCCAAAGGCAGATCCGGTGAGTGAACAGGAAGAACTTGATCGTGTGGTCCCGGTTATAGAAGCCATACATAAGGCTTTTCCGGAAGCTGTTTTGTCGGTCGATACGTATCGTGCTGCGGTAGCCCGTGAGGCGGTGGCGAAGGGTGCGGGTATCGTAAACGATATCAGCGGCGGTACGATGGACGAAGCCATGTTTCAAACCATTGGGGATTTAAAGGTGTCTTATATATTGACACATATCCAGGGCACGCCGAGTAATATGCAACAGCATCCGGAGTATGATAATGTGCTTACTGCTGTTATGGATTTCTTTACAGAGCGTATCACTACCCTGGAGCAATATGGCGTTAAAGACATTGTACTTGATGTGGGATTCGGTTTTGGCAAGACCCTGAAACACAATTATACCCTGCTGAAGCATATGGAAGCATTCCGTATACTGAACAAACCGGTGCTTATGGGTGTCTCGAGAAAGTCGATGGTATATAAAGCGCTGGATACAGATACAGAACATGCCCTGAATGGCACAAGTGTTTTACATGCATGGGGATTGGCGAATGGTGCGGATATTTTGCGGGTACATGATGTGCAGGAAGCGGCAGAAGTCGTTAAATTATACCATCATTTACAGCAATCTTAAATAAACGATACATTTTTTATAAATTAATTTTATATTTGAGAACTTAAAAACTAATAATCATGAATATCAGAATTGCTCTTATCGCCTTGTCACTGACCCTGGGCGGTTATACACAAAGCATAGCACAACAAAATAATACTGCTGCAACAGCTACTGTGAGTAAATCTTCATTCACTGCTAATATCACTGCTTACGAGCAGGCAAACGGCGCAAACAGTGATGCTGCTTTAAAAACATTGCAAAGCCAGATGCGTACCGCAATTTCTGCAGCAAAAAGCGAGCTGAGCCAGGGACCAAACGCTACAGTAGAGGCCAAAATGCAGAGCCGTATAAACAAGTATAATACAGTAGTACAAAAGGCAAAAGCGAATGACAAAAGCGGTGCTATCACTGCCCTGAGAGCCTTTGCAGATACTCTGTAAAAATTATTTTACAAAACAGTTGTAGATTGAATCTATTTCTATTAATTTTGCGTGGAATTATTTAGAAATTTATAACATAATGGATCAGAACCATAACACAAATAAAGAAGAGCTTTTAGATAACGATTTGGATATTCAATTAGATAAGCCAAACACGTCCAGATTCTTCTTCGTATTAGGCTTTCTTGGGTTTTTCATTTTCGCATGGTCAGGTTGTTACAACCTGTACAAGCATAAATTTGTAAATCAGAAAGACAACGTTCCTGTTAACGAAAGTTCTTTATACGAGCCTAAGTATAAATAAGACCCATTGTGATCGTTTGTGAATCCAGCACTGCAGTAGTCATTCTTAGCTACAATAGTATAGCGTGGCACAAACTGTTTTTACCTAAAATTATTGAACAGTCGGCATCAGGTTATGATGTCATAGTTGTAGATCATGCTTCACCGGACAATACGTCTGAATTTATTCAGCACGAATTTCCTTCGGTGAAGCTGATTCGTTTAACAGAGAATCATGGCTTTGCATGGGGATATGCCCAGGCCCTGAAGCAAATTCAGGCCGAATATTATGTCCTGCTCAGCTCTGACTTTGAAGTTACAGACAACTGGTTCCCCCCATTGTTGCAGGCCATGCAGCAATACCCTTCCCTGGCTGCCTGCCAGCCGAAAATCCGCTTCTGGAAAGATCGTCCCTACTTTGAATACGCCGGTGCAGCCGGTGGGTTCATGGATAAATGGGGTTATATGTTCTGCCGCGGACGTATTTTCAGCACATTGGAGCAGGATCACCATCAGTATGACAATGACATCGAGGTATTCTGGGCCAGTGGCGGTTGCCTGATGGTCAATGCACAGAAATACCATGAAGTAGGCGGTCTGGATGCAGATCTATATGCCCATATGGAGGAGATTGACCTCTGCTGGAGGCTGAAAAATGCCGGTTACCGGATCGGTGCTATCGGCGGTTCAACCGTATTCCATGTCGGAGGCAGCATTATCTCTTATGGCAGCCCGCAAAAAACCTATTACAATTTCCGCAACAACCTTGTCTTACTCCTGAAAAACGAAAAGGCTTCCCGCCTCTTCTGGCTCATTCCGCTCCGCCTGGTGCTGGACGGAGTAGCCTGTCTGCCGTTTTTATTAAAAGGAGATGTTAAAAATATCTGGGCTGTAGCCAAGGCACATTTCCATTTTTACGGCAGCTTCGGCAAGTGGTTCAAAAAGCGGAAAGCCGCACAACAATTGATAAAAAACCGGAATACAACCGGTATCCATCCCCACAGTATTGTGGCACAATATTTTATAAAAGGGCTCAAAACTTTTGATAAAATTAACGCCGATACGACAACATTAAGTTAACAAATTATTATGTGCTCTCAAAAATATTACTATCTTTGAGGCTATTTTTCAGAAAAAACAAACATGAATATAGTTTTTTTATTGGCTTTGGCGTATATGTTAGGTTCTATACCTACTGCAGTTTGGGTAAGTCAAAAGTTTTTTGGAATCGATATCAGAGAACACGGCAGTGGTAATGCAGGTGCAACCAATACCTTTAGGGTATTAGGTAAAAACGCCGGTATTGCAGTAATGCTGGTAGACATGCTGAAAGGGTTTGTGGCTGTAAAGCTGGCTTATCTTTCCATGTACTCTCATAACGATATGAGTAATGCATTTACAAATCTGCAGGTAGCCTTAGGCCTCCTGGCGGTTATAGGCCACGTATTCCCCCTGTTTGCGGGATTTAAAGGCGGTAAAGGTATTGCCACCCTGTTTGGTATGATCCTGGGTATACAATGGATTGTAGCGGTTTGTCTGGTTATTGTATTTATAATCATGCTTATCCTGACCAAATATGTGTCTTTAAGCTCTATTACAGCCAGCGTAGCTTTTCCCCTTTTATTATTATTTATCTTCAAGGGTCAGGAACCATCATATATGCTGTTCGCTGTGGCCACTGCCCTGCTGGTAGTGCTGACACACCATAAGAATATACAACGATTACTCACCGGTAATGAGAGTAAAGTGAAGGTCAAGCTAAAGAAGAGGAGAAACCGGGAAAAATAAAAGAAATTATAAAAACGCTGCTGTCCTACAACAACAGCGTTTTTTTTAACGTTATAATTTTTGCAAAACCTATGTCTTCCAGTAGATTTGTAACTCCTTATAAAATAAATATTAATGCAATATAAAAAGTTGATCACTGCTGCCATGCTCTTAGCGGTAAGCCCCACAAGCCATGGGCAGTTGCTCAAAAATATACTTAGTACCAATAAAAGCGCAGCTCCGAACAATGAGCCCCTCATACAGGCATTGCGCAATGATGTTTCAGAACTATCTCAGGATAAATATACCGGTAGGCTTATAGGCACGCCCGGATACAATAACGTAACAGCACATATCGAAAAGCGCATGAGTGAGATCGGTCTTACCCGTTATGGTACCATCGGTTATAAATCAGTGTTCAAATATGTAACTGGCCGTAGTGCGACAGTCGAGTCCCGTTTCCTGGTCAACAATAAGAATGTAGTGATCAATACAGATGTGTTACCACTTCCTTTCTGTGCCAATGATGATAATAACTCCTATATTATTCCAGGTACTATTGCCAATTATACTGCCTGGCTGACCCCATTGTTCGATCTGCCTGGTAATCATGAGTTTAATGAAAAAAGCATTCAGCCGCTCATCAAAAAGATCATGAATGCACAGGATCGCGGTGCTACTGCATTATACCTTTATGACGATTCCAACAACGGTATCGACCTGAAGACTATAAAGAGCTATTCCAATCTGCCCATCAACCGGGAGATTACGATTCCGGTATGGATCATATCCAAGTCTGCTTACAATGACTATTTTAAAGGTGTAGACTACTTTACACCGGTATTCAGCAGCCCGAAATTCAGAAATGACTTTAAAGAAGGTTATAATATAGCCGGCACCATCAATAATAATGCAGCCAGCACTATTGTGATCATGGCTGATTATGACCAGTTATATGCCGGTAACAAAGGCGAGGTACTGAACGGGGCCAATGATAATGCCAGTGGTGTAGCAACCTTACTGCAGTTGGCCAGCTTGCTGAAAGCGCCGGAATACAAACAATACAATTATGCATTTGTGGCCTTCTCCGGCAGTCAGATGGGTACCTTAGGCGCACAATCGTTCCTGAATATCCCCAACATTAAATCAAAGATTGCTTATGCCATCGACATTACCGCTGTAGGTAAACTGAATGAAAGAAGCGAGATTTATATCAACGGAGCTGGAACTGCTGCTACCTTTGCCCCGGCCATTAAAGGGATTTCTGCAGAGTACAATCCTAAAGTAGGTGAAGATTACCCGCATACAGCATCTTATACCAAATTCATAGAAGAGCAGATCCCGACCTTATCATTCTCTACCGGTTACAACCAGCAGTTTATTGCAGAGACCGACAAGGTTAGCGGTATCAACTTTGCCGGCATGGCAACGGTAACCCGTTATATCATGAGCGTCATTGGTTCGGTAAATAAAACAGGGGCCCCTTCCTACAGCAGTCAGACTATTGCTGTAACCGACAAGGACCTCTCTGTTGAAAAAGCTGTTGTGGCTTCGGAGCCTGCAACCAAAGCTCCGGTGCGTCCGGTGCAGAAACCGGCTGCCACTACCCCGCCTGTTGCCAGTGCCAAGAAACCAGCCAAGAAACCTTCTGGTCCGAAAAACAATGCTCCTATTACTGATCCTAATTACAGAGGTGCCAAGTCTATTGTAAAGGACGTCCTGGGGCTGGGTATTAACGAACTGGATGCCCGTGAAGGAGGCGCTTATATATACAGTATAGATACTCCGGGCAAGGGGTCCGAACTGGGCTTTAAAGAGGGTGATGTAGTATTGCAGATCGGTAGCATACCGGTATTTAATGCCAAAAGCTATCTTATAACCATACAGAAATTCAAATCCGGAGAAAGAACTTATTTCAAAGTAAAAAAATCAGACGGCCAGACGGCCATGATCAATGTTGATTTCTAAAGAACATTTTTCCTATAAAAGAATGGCGCGCCATTCTTTTATAGGAAAATACAATTAACTGAGTGTCCGCTTAAAGGAAACAAAGATTTGCCTTTTTCCTCGCGTTGATTTCTATGGCTACCTTTTGCCTTGATGCAAAAGGTACCGCCAAAAAATCAAGGCTGTATAAATCCCTGGCTAAAAATCAATGTGTCGGCCGGTCGCAAACCAGAACGCTACGCTCAGACAGTGGTTTACGACTTTATCGGCCGAGCCAATGATTTTATGAACGCCGGATTTATAAGGCCTTTCGAGCGATCTGTTCTGTACGGATCGCTTATTGTTTTCATCACAGCGATAGCCATTTTGGTTGGAGCTGCGATCGTTGAGCACCGAACGGATCACATGTTAAGCTCAAACGATCAATGCACACAACGGTACAAAATGGCGGTGCCCCGCAATCGCCTTGATGAAAACAAAGGCATTTTTGGTCCTTTTGTTGCCGGACAAAAGGACGAATAAAATAGTTACCTAAACGCGGATAGTCAGTTACAATTATATAAAGCGACAATACCCTGCCTTATAAAAGGCCAGTAATACAGCGGTACACACCACCACTCCTTCTATACTGCCTACGTAAATATCGGTAAAGAAATGCTGCCCCAGGTACATACGGGAATAAGCGACCAACAACGCTGCTACGCATAGCAAAATGGCCTTTAATACAGACAGGCTGCGGGACAGTAATGACAATAGAAAAGCAAAGGCAAAGGCGCCTGCCGTATGGCCAGAAGGAAAGGAATGGGCCCGATGCAATACCTCTCCGTTAATGTAATGAAACCATGGCTCGTCTCCATACAAGGCAACCGGACGTGCATGTGCAAATGCAAATTTCATAGCCTGATTAATCAACAAAGAGCCGATCTGTGTACTAATAACCAGCAAGAGAAAATAACGATTACGGTAACGATACCAGAACAAAGCAAGTAATACCGGTATAATCACCACTGCGGTACCAATGGCGGTATAGAATCTAAAGAAAATATCGCCAAGGTGAAAATGATGCGTATGTACCCATTTAAACAGGGGAAGATTGCCGTATGTCAGCAATAGTATACCACCCAGCACGACCCAGGCCAGAAAGCAAAGAATGAAGGTATACACTCCCTTTTTACTGCAGGCAAATGCGCTGTCGGGGGCTACCGGAAGTAAGTCGAACATTTATTTAAGCTGTGCTTGTTCCTTAACAAATATACCTTTGATTTTGCGCCAAAGGTTGATATACGCTTCTTTCTTAAATACAGGTGAGTCATTACGCGCCTGTACCAGGATAATGATCGCAATAGGCATCAGGCATACCGTAGCCAGCCACATACCTTCCAGGGCAGGCATTTTGCCCTGCTTCGCCAGTTTCTCTCCTGTAGAGGACAGGATAAAGTACACTACGAAAAACAGGATAGATATAACCATCGGCAATCCCAGGCCTCCTTTACGGATAATAGCGCCCATCGGCGCACCGATCAGGAACAGTACCAGGCAGGCAAAAGCATAAGTAAACTTTTTATGCCATTGCATATTATACTGGTTCAGTTTGGTATAGTTGATTTCGTTATTAGTTGCATTGATAGACAGGTAGCGCTGTATACTCTGTGCATTATTGACCACCTTTCCGGAAATGTCGTTGCGCTGCTCCCGGTCAAACAGGCTGATGAGGTCTTTGCTGTACACAGGCTTATCGGCCTTCATGGCCGCATTTATTTTTGCATCCAGGTCTTTCAGGTCGCCGTCTTTCTTGTACAGGCTTATATAATAGCCGGTGCTTTTCTTCAGTTCACGGAGGTCCTTTCCTATCAGTTTATATGTACTGTCCACACTCTTGTTCAGCATGGCAATATCCTGCATTTCTTCACTGCTTTTAAACAGGTCTTCGCGGGTACGCGAGAAGCCGAAGCTGGATACATCTATTACTTTATTCCATTTTTTGAAGAACATTCGCTGCTGTTCATACTGCCCTTCGCTGTCCTTTTTAAATTCATAACGCCAGCCATTGTTCAGTTCAAATACCAGGAAGCGCTTATCATTGCTCAGGTACATTTTACCTTTCTCCGCAGCAACCACATTATTATTACCACCGCCCTTGCTGTGATCATAGATCAGCACATCTGAGATGGTACTACCATCTTCGCTTTTACTGCCTATACGGATCACAAAATTGCCCAGCCCGCGGTTAAACACCCCTGGCTTAATACTCATGGTAGGCTTTTTGTTGCGCATATCATACAGCAGGGAATAGGCCTTAAGGTTAGCTTTAGGGATGATGTAGTTACTGAATAGAAACATACCTATAACCACACCTATAATAAATAAAGTAAGCGGTCGCAGAAAACGGAACAGGGAGATACCGGAAGACTTAATCGCTACCAGCTCATAGTTTTCACCGAGGGCACCGAATGTCATGATAGAAGCCAGCAGGATACCCAGTGGCATGGCCATAGGCACCAGTGTAGCAGACATATAGATCATGAGCTCCAGGATCAGCTGTAAGGACAGGCCTTTGCCGATAAGATCATCCATGTACAGCCAGAAAAACTGCATCAGGAATACAAACAGCACAATGAAAAAAGTGACCACATATGGCCCCATAAAGCTTTTCAGAATGAGTTTATCCAGTTTTTTGATCCCCAGGTTCATAAATTATTATCTGTCAGAATAGATGTGCAAATATACTATGCTTACCCTTAGCGATGAAATCCAATAATACGGGTAAACGTTATAAAGAAAGGCCGTCGTACAAGGGCTACCCCTGTATAACGGCCTGTAATGCGATATTAATATTATGATCGGTATATCTTAACTTCCGATACGGTGCTTCAGATCATTAACCTGGCGATTCCATAACTGTTGCTGATCTTTAATATCAGTCTTATCTGCAAAGTCAGTTACCTGCAAAATCGTTTCATTGGTTACATCGCTTTGGGTAATACGGAATTCAAAATATTCATCATCATCATAATAGTCCCAGCGAAAACGTACAAATTCGTTCTCTGCCATTTCAAGCAACTCCGCTTCGTCTTCTACACCCTTCCAGCTAAAGAAAAAAGATTGATCACGTTGATTCACCTCATCTGCAAACCACTCCTGGAGACCCGCTGGAGTTGACAAAAATTCATATAAAATACTAGGACTGCAACGTATTGGTATCTCTATAGTATATTGATTTTTTTTACTCATACAAAAAAATTAAACGCGAAAAATGTTTCTGCAATAAGAATAAAAAAAATGACATAAACAAGTCTTTCATTTATTTTTTTAATTTTTGGAACTTCTCTAACATTTTTTTGCACTGTGATATATTTTTTTTGGAATTACATTAACTAATCGTTAAATTTGGTATCGTAATATGTTAAAAATCCTTTAAATCACCCTTAAAACAGTTCTGTTATAAGATAAAAATATACACAATTATGTCAATGCGCCAGCTTAAAATCACCAAATCGATTACGAACAGGGAGAGTCAATCCCTGGAAAAATATCTGCAGGAAATCGGAAAGGTACAGCTCATTACTCCGGAGGAGGAAGTGCTGTTGGCTATCAGGATAAAGCAGGGCGACCAGAAAGCGCTGGAACGCCTTACCAAAGCCAATTTAAGATTTGTGGTTTCTGTTGCAAAACAGTATCAGAACCAGGGCCTTTCTTTAAGTGACCTGATCAATGAAGGTAATCTTGGTCTCATTAAAGCCGCGCAACGCTTTGATGAAACTAAAGGCTTTAAATTTATTTCCTATGCAGTATGGTGGATTCGTCAGTCTATCCTGCAATCACTGGCAGAACAAAGCCGTATCGTACGCCTGCCGCTGAACAAAGTAGGATTGACCAATAAAATAGGTAAAGCATATACTGCACTGGAGCAGGAATATGAAAGAGAACCATCTGCAGATGAGATCGCCACATTACTGGAGATCGACATCGAAGAGGTGGAAAGTACAATAGGTGTATCTACCCGCCACGTCAGCGTAGATGCCCCGTTCTCCGACACAGAAGATGGTAGCCTGCTGGATGTGCTGGCCAATGAAAATGCCTCATCTGTAGATAACGAGATCACTAACAAACAATCGCTGAAAACAGAGATTGACCGTACTTTAAATGTATTGTCAGACAAACAACGTACTGTTGTAAAAATGTATTTCGGTATCGGGTATGACCATGCAGTGTCACTGGAAGATATCGGCGCACATTTCGGACTGACCAGAGAGCGTGTAAGACAGATTAAGGATAAAGCAATCTGCAAATTGCAGACCAAAGAGCAATGCCACCTGTTAAAATATTTCCTGGGCTAAGTAGAGGATTTTATAAAAATTATTTTAACTTTAGCTTTTGATCCCCGTGGCGGGATCGATGTGGTATGATCAAATCCAAAAACATGAAAAGAATTAAATCTATATTATTAGCCGGCTTTGGTTTCTTTGCAATCGGTGGTATGGTATTAAGCAGCTCTTGTGAGCAGGACCCATGTACTACACTGCTGTGTCAGAACGGTGGTAGCTGTTCAGATGGTCTATGTCAATGCCCTACAGGATATGAAGGTGCAGAATGCGAGATTAAGACAGCAAGCCGCTTTGTAGGTAAGTACAGAGGTACAACCCGTTGTACACACGACAACGTAGTATTCCCTATTACTGCCGACAGCGTAGAGATTAAACTGGTACAGGATCCGAACAAGATCAGCCTGGTGATGTATGCAGGTAATACTTCCATTGCTGGTTTTGAAGGTACTGCCGACAATCCTAACACTACTTTCAATACCTTTAATAACGGTGTGGTGAGCATTCACCCGACGATCCAGATCGATGGTAACCTGATCTATGTATACCTGGAATCTCTGACACTGGCTTCCGGCGAAAGACAGCACTGTAAGTTTACCGGTGTGAAAGATACAGCTACAGCACAGTAAAATATCAATCTTTTTTATACCTAAGCGGGCAATTTCAATATTGCCCGCTTATTTTTTACATAATAATTACCGAATTTTGCAAGCTAAAATATACAAAGGTTATGGTCTCCGTACAATTTAAGGATTTAGGCAATATAGAATATGGCGATGCCTGGGATATGCAGGAGCGGATCATGAAGCAGGGACTGGACATTAAAGCAGAGCGGGTTTCTGCCCCGGAACTGGCTCAGGGCAAGGAAATAGGCCAGCACCTTTTTATCTGCGAGCACCCGCATGTGTACACATTGGGCAAAAGTGGTGCGCTGGAAAACCTGCTGATCAATAATCAGCATATGCAATCGCTGGGAGTAACCTTCTATAAAACCAATCGTGGCGGCGATATTACCTATCATGGTCCCGGCCAGATGGTAGCCTACCCTGTACTGGATCTGGAAGCCTTCAAAACCGATCTGGGCTGGTATATGCGCTCCCTGGAAGAAGTCGTGATCCGCACTATTGCAGAATACGGCATTACCGGCGCCAGACTGGAAGGTGCAACCGGCGTATGGATCGATGCAGACAACCCGGCAAAAGCCCGTAAAATATGTGCTATGGGTGTGCGTTGCAGCCGCTGGATCACTATTCACGGACTGGCGCTCAATATGAATACCGATCTTAACTTCTTTAACTTCATCGTGCCTTGCGGTATTACCGACAAGGGGGTCACCAGTATGCAGAAAGAGCTGAACGGACCTGTAGATGAGGTGGCTGTTAAACAGACCTTCCTGAAGCATTTTGAAGACATTTTCGGTGCGCAACTGCAAAACCAGAACTAATATTACCAGATGAATACTGCTTACCTGCTGATCGGAGGCAATGAGGGCAACCGTGAGGCTACATTATACCAATGCGTACAAATGCTGCGCCGCACAGTGGGGCATATCATAAACCTGTCTCCGCTATACGAAACGGCCTCCTGGGGCAAGGAAGAACTGCCACCGCACCTGAACCAGGCGATACAGCTGGAGACGGAGTTCGATGCCGCAACACTACTGACGCATGTACTGGAGATCGAGCATTTGCTGGGCCGCACCCGCAGCATACAATGGGGCAGCCGCAAAATCGATATTGACATCATTTTCTTCAACCAGGAAGTGATCCATACACCGGATTTGCAGATACCGCATCCGTGGATGCAACTGCGCCGCTTTGTACTGCAGCCACTGGCCGATATTGCAGCTGATTATATGCATCCGGTATCCGGGCTCAGTGTATCGGAATTACTAAAAACCTGTACAGATGACTTATCTGTACAGGTCTATATATCAGAAGATACGGAAGATAGTTTATTGTAAATGCTCTTCTATAATGAAGCGCGGACGGTGTTTCACCTCTTTATACATTTTGGCTACATACTCACCGATCAGCCCTATACACAGTAACTGTATACCACCAAGGAAATACATAGGTATTACGGTAGATGCCCAGCCAGTAGCCGTATGGTGCGTCATATAGGCCACCAGTGCGTAGATACTCAGTAAGATTGTAATTGCAAAAATGATAAAACCACAGAAGGTTACAAAGCGCAGCGGCTTTATGCTCAGGCTGGATATACCATTCCAGGCAAAAGACAGCATTTTACGCAGGTTATACTTACTCTCTCCGGCAAAGCGTTCACCACGCTTATAGTACACGCTGGTCTGGCGGAAACCGATCATGGGTACCATACCCCTCAGGTACAGGTTTGCTTCTTCAAAAGACTTGAAGGCATCCATAGCGCGGCGGCTCAGCAGGCGGTAATCAGCATGGTTATACACAGATTCTACCCCCATCACCGATAATAATTTATAAAAAGCCAGGGCTGTATTGCGTTTAAAGCGGGTATCGGTACTGCGGTCATCGCGTACGCCATACACAACATCATAGCCCTTAAGATAGGCCTGTATCATCTCCTCCATGGCATTAAGATCGTCCTGCAGATCAGCGTCGATAGAGATAATAATATCCGCATCATCGGCATGAAACAGACCGGCCAGCAAGGCATTCTGATGACCAAAATTGCGGGACAATTTCAATCCCTTAAAGTACTGATGTGAAGAGTACAGGCGGGCAATCTGCTCCCAGGTACGGTCTTTACTGCCATCGTCTGTAAACAATACATAACTGTTTGTGGCAATCAATTGTTTGCCTATATAATCATCCAGTAAAACCTTAAGCCTCTTCGAGGTTTCGGGCAATACTTCCTCTTCGTTATAACAAGGTATTACAATAGCCAGACGTGGGGGCATAGTATTCATTTGTGCGCAAAAGTATAAAATAAATTATACATACAGTAGTAGTTATACAAAGCATATACCGCTCCTGCTGTTTCATTGCACTAACGCAAAACACTGGAACTAAATTATGTAGAAAGATAAAACTCAAAATACCAAAAGTAGATATGCCTGCTCGCCTGCAATCATTCCCGTCCTTTCGAGCACAGCGGAGCCCCTTGCTGGCGCACCCGCCCCGCGTGTGTCTTTAATATTCGTTAACCAATCCGGCAGATAGCCGACAATTGAAATATGTTATTTTTAGACTCTAAACCAATATCTATGAGCCGAAAGTATAAGTTTCATAATGGCGATGGCATATACTTCGTCAGTTTTGCGATCGTTTACTGGATCGATCTGTTTACAAGAGAAGATTATAACCAATGTATTGTCAACAATCTTAATTTTTACATATCGAAAGGTATGGAGATTTTCGGCTGGTGTATTATGCCCAGTCATATACACCTTATCTTTCGGGACCCAAACGGCCAACCAGATCAGTTACTTGGTCGTTTTAAATCCTACACATCAAAATCACTACAACAGACCATTATTGAGCATCCGGGTGAAAGCCGCAGAGAATGGCTCTTATGGATGATGAAGCATGCAGCTGCCAATACAAGCAATGTTAGCAATCGTATGTTATGGCAACACCATAATAAGCCACTCGAGTTATTTAGTGCAGCTATTTTTGAACAAAAGATGCATTACCTGCATCAGAATCCTGTTGCAGCAGGTCATGTAACAGAAGCACATCACTGGAAGTATAGCAGCGCTATCGATTATTGTGGCGGTAAAGGATTTGTAAAGTTGATGGGGATATAACAGGCACACGCGAGGGCGCGTGCGCTAGCGGGACAAAATTGCCTGTTCTTAGTGCTCATGAGGAACACTAAGAACAGGCAATTCATTTTTATTATACTTTTGCTGGCGCACGCGCCCCGCGTGTGTCCACAATGCAATACACTAATTAATCCTGCAATACCTGTTCTGCAGCCCGCACCCTGGCTCTTATAGCGCTTAAAGTATCATCTATCAGCAGCTTGCCATCACGAAATACTTCTTTCAGTTCGCCGGTCTGTTCTTCTGCCCAGCTGACTTCATCCTGCAACTGGTATCGGCCATCTGTGCATACAATCTTCATCAGGCCTTTGGCCGATTTTTTGGTACCATCATCCGTAACCGGATCTTTATATATAGCCCGGCCTTCACCGTTTACTTCACCATAGGTAGCTTTCATTGCAAAACCAAAGGTATCGCGGGTATTATACTGGTAGGTAAAGGAACCTATACCTAACACCACATTGGTAGAAGCAAAGCCTTTAGCCTTCAGCCGCTCACAGATCTGTACCGCACGGTCCAGGGTAATGCTATCGCCATATATGGCACCTATCTGCGGCACCAGTTCTTTATATCCTTTATCATTCACCACACCGCCAAAGGTATCCCAGAGCAGCTCTATCACACCTTTGCGAACATGTGCCTCTGTTGCATCGGCTTTACCACAGAGAATATCAACCGGATCTCCGCTATCGGGGCGAATCACGACCTTACCTTCGCGGTCCAGGATCACCTGTTTTAATTGTGGCAGATAGTCCAGCAAGACTTTCCACAGGTCCCAGGTATCGGACACGATAGATACGATGCCGGAAGGGTATATTTCCGTAATGAGGCGCTTAAATGTATGCAGCTCTCCCTCTGTTGTGCCCATGCACATTACAGAGTGTTCGGTTGCGGCAACAGAGCCTCCGATCAGCTCCTGATCTGAATTGGCACCATAGTACTGCTCCAGAAAGTCTATAGCTGGTATGGTATCGGTACCAGAAAAGCTGAGCAGGTGTCCGCTACCGGAAAGTACAGCTGCTTCTATACCAGCCATACCCCGCATAGAGAAGTCATGCCCCTGCCAGTCCACAAAACCGGGTGCAGTAGAGGTCTCTGCGGCATAGCGATCCAGGATACGGCGGTAGGCGCGGGCTATAGTAGCCGAGGTACAGGGCATCCAGACTACAGAAGAGACTAATGTTTCAAAATAATTGGTGAGCCAGAAAAATTCCGGCAGTGTATTGTACATGGTAAACATCGGCACCCGGATTGGTACAGCTGCCCCTTCTGGCAGTGCTTTGATCACCATGGGTATATAGCCCAGGTCGTGCAGAGCGGCTATATGTTCAGTGCCTACGCTATTAGGGCCGAGATAATTATTGATCCTGCGGCTGTACTGTGCCACCACTTTATCTTTTGGCTGACCAAAGAAATCTCTTTCAAAATCCTCAAGAATATACTTCTTGATAAAATACTGCAGCCCGAAGAAGATAACCTCTTCTACCCCTTCGATACGGCTTTTGCGGGGTGTCCAGTTAGAATATACCAGCGTAGTACCTTCGGGATATTGTCTGCGGTGATCTACCTTATACCCATCTGTCATCAGTAAAGGATTCATATAGAATAATTTTATGCTTGAAGAATTATTGTTCGTTAAATGATTTGGCATTGCGGCCCCGCTCATCGGGGTACAATTGTGGTAAAGGATCGCTCTGCCAGAAGTCTTTGGTATCTGCATCTATCAGGCTCAGGCTGCCGTCAAATGCAGATCCCGTATCGACATTCCATACATTGATCGCTTTCATAGGTACACGCTGGTTATAGTTCAGTGTAGGGGTATGGCCGATATATATTTCGTGGTACAGCTTCAGCCGCTTAGGGTATAAGACGGAGTCCAGATCTACCCTTCTGTCCATAACCACAACCATTTCCCACAGCGTACGATCGGTATTAAAAACAGACTGATGTGCCTCATGATCTACACCATACTGTGCTGTGAATCCGGCATGGACAAACAGGCGATTATCCTGATCTATATAATAGGGTTTCATCCGTTCAAAGAACTCCAGGTGCTCCCGCTTTTCTGCATCACTCACCTGCTCATAGCTCTTTATCGTAGACAGTCCGCCGTTCTTGGCCCATACACTCATATCCACCTCGCCGCGCAGCCATTGTTCACATTTTACATCATGGTTGCCTTTGATAAAGATGCAATGCTGCAGTTTGCCGGCCGCCATCAGGAAGCGTACTACCTGTGCCGATTCGCTCCAACCATCTACATAATCGCCCAGGAATATGAGTGTATCGCTTCTTGTTACCGCTGCCCTGTCCATTAGCTGTTCCAGGGCCCGAAGTCCGCCATGTATATCGCCGATGACTAATGTTCTGCTCATAAGTTTACACTATTTTAAATCTTCGATCAGTTGTTGTGTAATCGTGCTTTGTGCCTGTTTAAATTGAGCTCCAATAAACACTTTTATTATTTCTATCGGCCCGACGATAGCCTCATTAAATTGCGTCAGCTCAGCAGCGGGTACCCACAATTCATTATGCATCTCTCCCCCCACATTTTCTACTTTGTACTTTATAAACTCCGACTCCACAATATCAAACCGGGTAACAAAGCCGAGATAATTCCCAAAAGCATCATCAGTATTCCATTGCGAAGCAATCTCACTGGCATATAATTCATTCAGTACCGGATAAAATATTGGTTGCCAATCTAGCCTCGGCGGAAATCGTTTAAATCCGCTTTTTGCAATTAACAGAAGTTCTTTTTCTCCAACAGGTCTGTATAAGGTTATCGTTTTCATAAAATATCTTTTAAGGCAATCTTTACCACCTGTTCATGACTGATGTCCCGGAAAGAATCTGTCGTAAATATCTTTTCATAATACTGTGCCAGCTCCTCTACCCCATGACTGAAAATGCCGTGAGATACCGCCAGGAACAGACGACCTACATGATGCTTACGCAGTTGCTGAGCCAGTCCGAGGAAGGTGCCGCCACCATCGCAGATATCATCTACCACCAGGAAGTCTTTACCCTTCAGGTCCTCTTCTGCGAACACTTCAAAGCCACTCAGCTTACCCGTTTTCACGTCTCTTCGCTTGCTGCACTCTACTACATTAATACCACCAAGATATTCAGAGAGCTTATAGATCTTTTTCAGTGCACCGCCATCAGGGGCTACCAGCTGTACCGGTGTAGTGATGTGCTCCAGTACCTTTGCTACGAACGCATGATTGGGTACAGCTACCACCCTGTCCAGCAGGGCAGGTGTCACTTCAGAATGTGGGTCGAATACCACTACTTTCTGTATACCCATACGGTTAATGATATCGGCATACACCTTTACGGACAGAGACTCTCCCGGAACCATAACCCTGTCCTGGCGGGCCGCAGGAAAATAAGGGATAATCAGTTTGCTGATTACCGCATCCATACGTTGTAAGGCATCTACAGCCAGGCAGAGCATACCCAGTGCTTCAAAAGAGTTCAGCCGATGTGTGATCGTTACTACAGTACCCGCAGGCACTTCAGTAATAATCCTGATATGCGGCTCTCCGCCGAAGAATATTTTGCGCTCTGCTGCTATTTCCGGTCCTGTTACCGGTCTGAATGTACTATCGAGATTAAATATCATATGCATTAGTTTGCGTAATTGTTACACAAATATAAAAACCTTTTTAATTAACTACCAAATTATTTAGCGTAATTTTTACGCAAACTTAATTTCAAAGGAGATTCCTTCTTTCTGAAGCTTCTGGTATTTACGTTTATTGAAGCGAAAAAGCATTGCCGGACGGCCGCTTTGCTGCTGTACCTTTTGCGTCGTTTCCTCAACTACACCCAGACTCAGTATTTTTTTTCGGAAGTTGCGCCGGTCTATAGCCTGATCCAGTATGGTTGCATACAATTGTTCCAGATCAGAAAATAAGAATTGCTCCGGCAGCAGGTCAAAGCCTACTGGCTGGTATTGTAGTTTAGACTGCAGTCGGGCCACTGCCATACGAATGATGTCTGCATGATCAAATGCCAGTGCCGGCAGTCCCTGTATCGGAAACCATTGTGCATCATCGGCATCAGTATCAGCTTTCAGTACCAGCCTGGAAGGGTTGACCAGGGCAAAATAAGCAACAGAGATGACCCGGAAACGGGGATCACGGTCTACCTGGTCTCCGAAGGTATATAACTGTTCCAGGAAGTTGACCGATATACCCGCCTCTTCCTGCAACTCGCGCACCACAGCTGTATCCAGCCCCTCATCATCTTTAACAAAGCCACCAGGCAGTGCCCATTGTCCTTTCAGCTCACCATACTTGCGCCGGATCAGCAATACCATAAGCTGGTTGTGGCTGTATCCAAACACGATGGCATCTACGGCTACTTTAATATTTTGTTTCATATACAAGACTTATGCGTATTGCATACACAAATATAATTGATCTGGCCGCATTCACCGGACAATTTACCGAAAAGGCACACAACTGTGTGACAATTAGTACCATTATCTATATCTTTGTGCCATGTATTCTTTAGCCGAAGAAAATTATCTCAAAGCTTTATACCTGATCGCCGGAGAATCGGGTGCTGTTAATGTCAATGACCTGAGTAAGCACCTGAATATTAAAATGCCTACGGTAAACAGTATGATGAAAAAGCTGTTTGAGAAAAAACTGGTAGAATACGAAAGTTACAAACCCATAAAACTGACCAAAGAAGGGAAAAAGCAGGCTGCGTTAATCATTCGCAAGCATCGCCTTACTGAAATGTTCCTGGTTGATAAAATGGGCTTCGGGTGGGAAGAAGTACATGAAATAGCAGAACAGATTGAACACCTGCACGCACCACTTTTTTTTGACCGGATGGACGCTATGCTCGGCTTTCCGAAAGCAGATCCGCACGGCTCTCCCATTCCTAATAAAAACGGGGAGATCGAGTGGCTGGCTTATATAAACCTGAGCGAATGCAAAGAAGGCGATAAGGTTGTATTAAGCGCTGTAACCCATTCTTCTGACGATTTTCTTAAATTTCTGAATACGAAGCAGATCAAACTTGGCGATTTCATTACCGTGCACCATATAGAACCTTATGATGGCAGTATGCAGCTGACCGTAGGCAGTAATGCACCGGAGACATTCAGCAAAGTGGTATGTGAAAAGCTTTTGGTCCGTCCTTAAGGCAAAATCATAATATTTTGTTATAAACACTTACTCAAAAAGTGTCGAATGTTCAATTTTACATTGAAAATCAATTCCTTACCCAAAACATTTCCTATTCAGGGATAAAATAAATTTGGTTGACATATCAACCAAATTTACCTTTGCGAAAATTTTTGCAAGCGTGAATAGTATTAAGAAAAATTTCCTGGAAGGCCTCGAGAATTCGTTTTTCGGGCAGCTCAGGAAAATATTGGTAGCCTCTCACAGGATGACCAGCAAGTTTATTTCCGAGTCCCAGATACCCATCCAGGTAGATCAGTTGCCGGTATTTATGGCGATCTATCTTCATGAGAATCTTTCTCAGCAAGAGGTAGCCAATACCCTGTGCAGAGATAAGGCTTCTGTAAAGAGAACCATCAGTAACCTGGAAAAAAACGGTCTGGTAACTATCAAACCCAATCCTGTAGACAAGCGTGCCAACCAGGTAAGCCTTACCAAAGAAGGAGAACATGCGGTACACCTGATCAATGAAGTGATCAACAAAGTAGATCATACGCTGCGTGAAATAGCGACTACCGATCTGGACCAGCTGACCAACTCCCTCAAAACCCTGGCCGATAATATGATTGCCGGCCTACCCGATTTACAGTACGATCATCATTGTCAACCTATCAAACATTCATAATTATACCCAATAAGATGAAGCTAACTTTCAAAACCTTACTCCTGGCAGCTACACTTGCCTCCGGAGCCGGCGCATATGCGCAAGAATCCTTTACACTGAAAGAGAGCATTGCATACGGACTGAAACATAACCGCAGCATTACGATCTATAATAATAACCGCCTGCAGGCAGAACAAAAAGCAAGAGAAGCACTCTCTACTTACCTGCCACAGGTAAATGTTAACGCGGGACTGGACGATAACCTGAAACTTCCGGTAACTGTTATTCCTGCCGGAACATTTGGCCCGGGTACTCCGGCCCAGAAGGTAAGCTTCGGTACCCAGTACAACTCTACACATAGTGTACAGCTGGACCAACCGATCTTCAACCAGGCAGCGATTACCGGTCTGAAAGCACGCAAGCCCAATATTGCAATGGCTGCGCTGAACGAAGAGCTGAACCGCCAGGGCGTGATATATAATATTGCTACTGCATATTATAAAATCATCATTACCCAAAAGCAGCTGGATCTGCTGGAGGATAATAAAGAGCGCATGGAAAAAACCTTAACGATCGCACAATTAAGAGCGAAAGAAGGGGTATCTAAAAAGATAGATGTAAAACAGGTACAGGTAAACCTGAACAATACGGAATCTCAGATCTCTGTAACCCGCAACTCTTATGAACTGGCGCTGAACACGCTGAAGTTCCACCTGGGTAAGGCGATGACAGAAGAGCTACTGCTGAGCGATACGGCCAAATGGCTGAATCCGAAAACCGTACTGGCCGGTGGTGCTCCTGGATTTGATTATAAGAAAACGATTGATTACCGACTGAATCAGACGCAACTGAGCCTGCTGGATATCAACCGTAAAAATATCCGTGACGGCCGCTACCCTACCCTTGCTTTTTATGCACGCTACGGGGCTAACGGATTCGGTAACAACGTTGGTGCAGCATATAGTTCATTATATGACTTCGCCGTGGTGGGATTGAAATTCAACTGGAGCCTGTTTACCGGTTTCAGAAGAGATGCCCAATACAAAATGGCGGATATCGATTACAGAAATGCAGAAGAAAACCTGAAACTGAGCGAAGAGCAACAAACGCTGACTTATCAGAATGCAGGTCTGGCTTATAACCGCGCGCAAAGCACTATCGTTACCAACAAGGCTAATATGGACCTGGCAAACGAAGTATATGCCAATGTATCGACCCAACATAAAGAAGGTATCGCTACACTGACTGATCTGCTGAATGCGGAAAACTCTTACCAGCAGGCACAGAATAACTATATACAATCACTGCTGGATTTTTACCTGGCCGAGATAGAACTGAAGAAGGCGAACGGAACCTTAGACGAATATTTTGAGCAACTATAATCAATACTTAAAACAAACAAAACAAATCATCATTTAATTATGAATAAGAGAATCATCCTTCCTGTACTCATCCTGATCGCAGTAGCTGTTGCGATCGGCTGGAAACTTTCTTCGAATAAAAAGAAAATAGACGACAAAAATAAGCCTGAGGTAAAGGCTGAAGTAGCTATTCCGGTTACAGTAGCCACTGTAGCAAAAGAAATGGTAACTGATGCACTGACCAAAACAGGTAACCTGATCCCTAACCGCGAAGCGGACATCATGGCGGTATCCGGTGGTAAACTGGTTTCAGTAAACTTCAACCTGGGTAGCTATGTGAGCCAGGGTGGTACTGTTGCTCAGGTAGACAGCCGTCAGCAAACGATCAACCTGAGACAGGCTGAGCTGACCAAAGCTAAAGCAGACAAAGACTTTACCCGTTACAAAAACCTGCTGGAAGGCGAAGCGGCTACTGAAGTAAACTACCAGGATGCTAAATACCAAAGAGACAATGCAACTACTCAGATCGAATTATTGAACAAGCAGATTGCGGATAATTCTATCAAAGCGCCAATCAGCGGACAAGTAGTAAGCAAACTGAAAGAACCAGGTGAGTATGTAAGCGCCGGTACCCCATTAGGTCATATCGTAGACATCTCTCAGCTGAAAGTAAATGTAATGGTGAGTGAAAATGATGCATACGGTTTAAAAATCGGTGATAAAGTAACCATCACTACTGATATATATAGCGGTCAGACCTTCAGCGGTACCATTACCTTCATCAGCAACCAGGGCGATGCTACGCATAACTACCCTGTTGAGATCCTGTTGCAAAACAACCGCAGCTATCCTTTAAAATCCGGAACTACTGTAAATGTAAACTTCAACAAGAAAGGCAGTGGTTATATGATGCTGATCCCGAGAACAGCACTGACTCAGGGTCTGAAAACACCTAAAGTATACGTAATTGAAAACAACAAAGCGGTACTGAAAGATGTATTAATCGGAAGAGAGATCGGTAACCAGGTTGAGGTGATGAGCGGACTGGACGAAGGTGCACAGGTAATCGTAAGCGGACAGATCAATATCAAGAACGGTTCATTGGTAAAAGCCGTAAAATAGACACAGAAGGGAGCGCTTTGCGCTCAAGAGGCTAACCTATTATAAACAGTGTATAAAAAATAGTCAATGAAAAAATTAACGGAACTCTCCATTAACCGGCCCTTGCTGATCACCGTGGTGTTCGTGGTGCTGGTCCTATTTGGAGCCATATCATATAAAAGTCTTAATTACAACCTGCTTCCTAAGTTTGACGCAAACGTAGTATCCATCGTGACTACTTACCGCGGTGCATCTGCAGACGAGATCGAAACTTCGGTAACCAAACACCTGGAGGATGCGGTATCCTCTCTGGAAGGGATCAAGCGTATCAGCTCATCCAGCCAGGAAGGTGCTTCTCTGATCACTATTGAGCTGAATGCTGATGCTGATGTAAACAAAGCACAGAATGATGCCCAGAGAAAAGTAGACCAGATTGCAGCTACCCTGCCGGATAATGTGGATCGCTCTATTGTAAACAAATTCTCCTCTGATGACGTACCGGTAATCCGTATGGGTGTATCGGCCAATACCGACGACCGTACCTTGTATGATATCGTAGATCAGCAGATCAAACCACAGTTAGGTAATATTCCTGGTGTGGGTCAGATCAACCTGGTAGGTGGTAACGAGCGTCAGATCAATATCAATGCGAATGTAGACAAGCTGAATGCTTATAACATGACCATTGCACAGCTGGCTCAGATCGTAAACTTAGCCTCCCTGTCTACACCTGCCGGTAAGGTAGAAACCAACAGCAACCAGTTCTCTATCAAATTTGATGCGAAATTCAATGATATTGAGCAACTGAAAAACATGGTGATCCTGCGCAGCCCGAATGGTGGTGATGTACGCCTGAAAGATGTTGCCGATGTTATGGATGGTCAGCAGGATGCAACTGCGATCAACCGTATCAATGGTATACCTTCTATTGGTATCCAGGTAATGAAACAAACCGATGCCAATGCGGTAGAGGTAAGTAAACTGATCCGAGTTAAAATTGCAGAACTGGAAAAAACTTATTCTGCCAATAAATTAAAATTCAATATTTCATCTGACCAGAGTACATACACATTGGAATCTGCCAATGCCGTAATGTTTGACCTGGTACTGGCGATTATCATCGTATCGGTAGTAATGCTGCTGTTCTTACACAGTATCCGTAGCTCCCTGTTCGTACTGATTGCCCTTCCGGCTTCTATGATCCCTACATTCATCTTCATGTATGTATTCGGTATGTCTCTGAACCTGATGACGCTGATGGCCCTCTCCTTGGTAGTAGGTATCCTTGTGGATGACTCTATCGTAATCCTGGAGAACATCATGCGCCATATGGAAATGGGTAAAAACAAGCGTCAGGCTACTATCGACGGTCGTTCCGAGATCGGATTTACCGCGATGGCGATTACCCTGGTGGATGTCGTGGTGTTCTTACCTATGGCGCTGACCTCCGGTATGATCGGTAACATCCTGCGTGAATTCGCATTGGTGGTTGTATGTTCTACCCTGATGAGTCTGATGGTATGTTTCACCTTAACACCATTACTGGCTTCCCGTTTTGCGAAAATCGTACACCTGGATAAACGTACTGCATGGGGCAAATTCAATATCTGGTTTGAAAATCAGATCACGAAAATCCGTGATGCATATACCGATTTCCTGCAATGGTGTCTGAAAAAGAAACGCTATGTATTTATCTTCACTATCCTGCTGCTGGTAGGTGCATTCTCTCTGATGGGTGCCGGATTTATCGGTGCATCATTCATCAGTAAGGGTGATAAAGGGGAAATGGTAATCAAGCTGGAACTGGAGCCACAGGCATCTCTGTACCAGACGAGCATGAGCACACAGCAGGCAGAAAAAATACTGCTGAGCCAGCCGGAAGTAATTGACCTGTTCAGTAATGTGGGTTATTCCAGCAATGGTATGGCTACATCCAGCAACAGTAACCTTTCTGAGATCAACGTAAAACTGATCGACAAGAAAAAACGTACGATTTCTACCAGCGAATTTGCCAAGAAAATGTTCGATACCATCAGTACTATTCCGGGCGCGAAAGTAACCGTGAGTGAGGTGGATATCATGGGTAATGCGGCACAGAGTGATGTGCAGGTACTGGTTAAAGGACCTAATCGAGCAACGGTACAGAAAACGGCACTTGAGATGAAGAAACTCATCGAAGAAACACCGGGTACAAAGTATGTAGAGTTCAGTACGAAGAATCCGAAACCTCAGATCGAGATCAGCCTGGACAGACAGAAAATGGCAATCTACGGCATTAATCCTAGTGAAGTAGCCAGTGCCGTTTCCAATGCCTTCCGTGGTAATGATAATGCGAAATTTACCTATGCCGGTAATGAGTATGACATCATGGTGCAGAACGATGCATCGGACCGTAACAATATCGACAATGTACGTAAACTGAGCTTCGTTAATGCACAGGGACTATCCTTCACCCTGGACCAGTTTGCATCGATCAATGAGGTAATGGGAGAATCGGTATTACAACGTAGTAATCGTCTGTCTTCTATCACCATCAATGCAGCGGTAAACGGTCGTTCTGTAGGTACTGTAGGGCAGGAACTGAGCAAGAAATTTGAGAAACTTAAATTCAGCGATGGCGTATCATGGGAGTATATCGGTAACCTGGCTAACCAGGCAGATTCCTTCACCAGCTTATTAGCAGCACTGGGTATCGGTATCCTGCTGGTATACCTGATCATGGTAGCCCTGTATGAAAATGCTATCTATCCGTTCGTGGTATTATTTGCCCTTCCGCTGGCGATGATCGGAGCCTTCCTGGCACTGGCATTGACGATGAATGAGATGACTATCTTTGCAATGATCGGTCTTATCATGCTGATGGGGCTTGTAGCCAAGAATGGTATCCTCCTGGTCGACTTTACCAATCAGCGTAAGGCTGAAGGTGCCGGTCTTATAGAAGCCCTGGTCGATGCAGGTAAAGAACGTTTCCGTCCGATCATGATGACAACCATCGCGATGATCACCGGTATGTTACCTATCGCCCTGGCGAGTGGTAGTGGTGCCGAAGTGAAGAATGGTATGGCATGGGTAATTATCGGTGGTCTGACCAGCTCCCTGCTGCTGACCCTGATCGTGGTACCTTGTGTATACTATGTAATTGATAAACTGATGACCCGTGTTGGTGGACGCAGAAGAAAGAAACTGGTGAAGAAAGTACTGCAACGCCAGATGGATATTAAAAATGCACACTAATCAAATGAATAAACCAAAACTAGTAATCCTCTCAGGAGCCGGCATCAGCGCAGAAAGCGGTCTTAAGACCTTCCGCGATGGTGACGGCCTCTGGGAAGATCACCGGGTTGAGGATGTGGCTACTCCCGAAGCTTTTGCCCGGGATCCGCAACTGGTCCTTAATTTCTATAATTTTCGCAGAAAGGCCTGTGCAACTGCACAACCCAATGCAGGACATATAGGACTGGCCGCACTGGAAAAGGATTTTGAGGTAACGATTATTACACAGAATATAGATGATCTGCATGAACGCGCCGGTTCTACCAATGTGCATCACCTGCATGGGGAGATCTTTAAAATGCGCAGTGTGGGCGATGAGGATACTATTTATGATATCCGCACCGAAATTCAGCTGGGAGATCTGGCCCCGGACGGACATCAGCTCAGACCACATATTGTATGGTTCGGAGAGCCCGTTCCTAAAATATATGAGGTCATGCCCATCGTTCAGCAGGCAGATATATTTGTCGTAATCGGCACTTCATTGCTGGTATATCCTGCAGCCGGACTGGTAGATCTGGTTCCTTACGGCAAACCGGTATTTGTACTGGATAAAAAGTTGCCCCCGATGAAATTCTCTCCCTATCTGCAGGCAATCGAAAAGCCCGCCAGTGAAGGAA
This sequence comes from Edaphocola aurantiacus, assembly GCF_019797745.1. Classification (GTDB taxonomy): domain Bacteria; phylum Bacteroidota; class Bacteroidia; order Chitinophagales; family Chitinophagaceae; genus Edaphocola; species Edaphocola aurantiacus. The sequence continues at coordinate 495,605 of NZ_VOSI01000001.1, forward strand.
TACAGGACTTACACAAGGCACTGGCCAAATTCATTTAAAGAAAAATAGTTTTAAAGAAAAAAGCACTTCTTATACAGAAGTGCTTTTTTCTTTTGGAGGATTCAATTTAAATGTAATCCTGTGATATGGTGTAGGACCGATCCTGATCGTTACCCTTTTATGTGCAGGAGTCGGGTAACCTTTATTGGTTTTCCAGTCATACTCCGGGTGCTGATCAGATAACTGATCCATATATTCATCACGGTATGTTTTAGCCAGGATACTGGCCGCAGCAATGCTGGCATATTTGCCATCTCCCTTTACGATACAGACATGCGGTATGCCTACGTAAGCCGGGAAGCGGTTGCCATCGATCAGTAAAAGTTCCGGCCGCATAGCAAGCTTGTCTACACTTCCGTGCATGGCTTTAAACGAGGCTTTGAGAATATTGATCTGATCGATCTCATGATTATCGATAAACGTTACGGCATAAGCCAGTGCAGCTGCTTCTATGATCGGTTTCAGTGCAAAGCGATCCCTCTCGGTGAGCTGCTTGCTGTCATTCAGCAAAGGATGCTCAAAATCTTTTGGAAGGATAACGGCCGCTGCCACTACCGGACCGGCAATACACCCTCTGCCGGCTTCATCGCATCCGGCTTCGATCAGGTCTGTTGTATAGAATGAGGCTAACACTTAAGGTATAATTTGTTCCAGTAATTTATACGGGATATCCAGCAGATCATCCACAGGTTTTAGTTTCTTTCGGGTCTTTTTACCGATGGTAAACCGCTGGGTATATCCCAGCCGCAAATATCCGACATTCGCCGCAAATGCCGGTGCAAAAAAATCTCCGCCCAGCGGGTTCCGGTTGTTTGTAGCCGTCAGTGCAATATTCCATCGCTCAGCATTATACCCTGCCCTGCCCCAAAGTGCATAGGTAAGACTGGAGCCCTGCTCATGCTGTATAGTTCCATCCTCATACGTTTGCCGGCTAAAATTGACCGGTACTTTAAGCCCGGCTATACCGGTCAGGAAGAAGTGTTTCCCGAGCACAAAAGTATGCGCATAACCGGCACCAATACCCACGCTCCAGGTACGCTGTCGCTGCATTCCGGCATAGTAATAGTCTGCTGCAACGGCTTTTGGTATCATCGCACTATCTCCCCGGCTTAAGGCGAAATAAACATCCAGACTGATAAATGGAGTACCTCCGGACTGGCGCTGCCATTGTACCGGCGAGATATTCCCATTAAAAGCAAAGTCTTTCTTAAAACCATAATAAGTAGAAGTACCCAGGAAAATATGGCTCATATCCGGACGCGCATATACTCCGGCCGGCGCCGCTATTGATTGCTGATCGGTAAAAAAACCTTTATAGTATTGTGCATACAGAAAGGAGACTGCCCTTCTGAACAGGAGCTGAGACTGAAAATCAAAGTTCTTCGTCTTGATGGCATCTTTAGGCACATTTCCGATGACACCGTAAGTAGCACTCAGCGCCAGGTAACGATAAATAAAGCCCAATCCAAGGTCTGTACCGCGGTTAGGCTCGTAGGATAAATGCGGTTTACCGGACAATGATTTATAATTCTGCCGGATGTTTTTCTGCTGCAGAAAAAGCGTCAGTCCAAAAGTACGGTCATACAAATTAATCATTGCCGTATCAACATTAGGCTGATACCATTGCTCAGGCGTCTCGGCGTCCTGCTTTAAACCTTCTGCCTGTGCCCAAAGAAAGCATGGCGACAATAGAAAAAAAAGGGTGTACACACAGCTCTTAAAACCCACAACAAAACACACATTATTATTCTCAGTCATATTACTACCAGCCAGTTATCAAATACAAATTTAATCAATATTCAATGTTAACCAATATTCCGTTTCATCCGTATTTAATAAACCGTATTTTTGTGCCTCAAGTTTTTAATCATGAAAAAGTGGTTTGCTTTTTTAATCATCTTTATCCTTACCGGTTTAACCATGTGGCTGACCAATCCCGGTCAGGACAAACATGAGAAGGCCGTGGCTAAAGCCATAACAGAAGCCCTTTCTGAAGAGAAAGTAAGGCTTACAGAAGCAGGTAGTCTTCCGCCTATGCTGAAGGAGTTGAACGAGGATATGCTGGACATGATGATCAGCCCGCTGGTAAACCAATCGGTGACCCGGGAAGATTATGTTGTATACTCACTTACCCGGCTGAAACTCGGTGCTGAAGACCATCGTGTAGGCATTGGCCTGTTCGGCAAAGTATTTATAGCTCCGCAGCTGAAAACAACGATTAAAGACAATATTCAACAATACCTTAAATAAGCTGCTCCCGATATGCAAAATAAAAGATCGAAAAAAATGGTTTCGGTACTCCTCATTATTGTATTTGCGACTGTATTTATACTGATCACCCGCAAAACAACAAAACAAGATCAACCAACACCCGCACATAGTGGCCAGACTGTAATTGCGCCCGACGCACCGCTGCAATATACCAAACATGCACGTTGCCGTATGGATTGTCGTGGCATCAGTGAGGCTGAGGTAAGAGAGGTATTGAGAGAGGGACATATCAATTATCAGAAATCGGACCTCAATGATACGCCCTGCCCTACGTACGCCATCGAAGATCGCGTTGCAGAGGGCCAGGACCTCCGCATTGTATTCGGTATCTGCGATCAGTCTGTAAAGGTAATTACCTGCATTGACCTGAGCGAAGAGCATGACTGTGCATGCAGCTAATTTAATTTTACAGGAACAGAAATAAACATTATTTTTGAGCACTTCAAACTTGAACAATGGGCTTTAATAAAGTTGTACAAAATGCCGAAGAGGCAATAAAAGATATCCAGGATGGCTCAGTAATTATGCTGGGCGGATTCGGATTATGCGGTATTCCGGAGAATTGTATCAATGCTCTGGTAAAACAAGGCACAAAAGACCTGACCTGCATTTCCAACAATGCCGGTGTGGATGATTTCGGTATCGGACTGATGCTGAAAACCAAACAGGTAAAGAAAATGGTTTCGAGCTATGTAGGTGAAAATGCTGAATTTGAGCGTCAGTTACTGAGCGGCGAACTGGAAGTAGAGCTGATCCCACAGGGAACATTAGCGACCCGTTGTCTGGCTGCTGCATATGGTATGCCGGCTATCTTTACACCTGCAGGTGTAGGTACTGAAGTGGCTGAGGGTAAAGAGGTGCGCAACTTCAACGGTAAAGACTACCTGATGGAGATGGCTTTTGAAGCCGATTTTTCTATCGTAAAAGCATGGAAAGGTGATAGCGCCGGCAATATTATTTTTAATAAGACTGCCCGTAACTTCAATGAGGTAATGGCTAAAGCCGGTAAGATTACGATTGTGGAAGTAGAAGAGCTGGTACCGCTGGGCGAGCTGGATCCGAATGCGATTCACGTACCGGGTATTTATGTACACCGCATTTTCCAGGGTACTGATTACGAAAAACGTATTGAACAAAGAACTGTATCTCAATAATACAAACAATACTCTATAAAAAAGCGTGCTGCAATGATGATTGCAGCACGCTTTTTTATAGAGTATACATAGTCTTTAATAGCTTAAGGGATGCCATTCCAGCCAGAAATAAAAAGCTGCCAGCTGAAGTAGTAATAAACTACTGGACAAAATATAGGACTTCTTCACCTTAGGCAATACCAGCATACACCCAACCAAAAATAATGGGAATAAAGCAGCAATATAACGGCTCATAGAGGTTGTACTGCCTGCACACAAAGGCATCATCAGGTTGATCCAGATAAATATATTAAGGCTCAGTGGTAATTTGCGTATGCTGTAAATAGCGAACAGGATAACCAGGATAACATATACACTGTTGAACTGAAGCTCAATTGCCCCTCCGCGGAATAAGGCCAGCAATGGGAACGTGAGAAACTTATTCCAACCTTTTTGTGCGATACTATAAGCATTGAAATAGCCCGTCATTTCATATTGGTAAACCAGGTAAGCAGCAAATATCATCACTGCCGGAACAAGGAACAAGCTATTTTTCAGCATCGCTTTAAAATTGGCCGGACGTAGTGCCACGCCTTTTTGTTCCAACTGATACAACCATACGGGCAGCAGACATATAAGCCCGTTAGGCCTGGTCAATACCAGTACAATCAATGCTGTTGCCGACCACCATAATCGCTGCTGCTGTATCCCGATAAAGGCCATAAGCAAAGCAGACAGGAATAGGGATTCTGTATAATACATGGAAAAATGGTAATGAAAAGGAAAAACGATATACAATATCGTTGCCTTTAAGGCCATATTTTCATCCTTAAGAAAATGTTTTGCAAAGGAGTAAAACAAAGTGAAATGCACTAAAGAAAGCACCAGAGATGTCAAAAATGCTGCCCCATTAAAGGACCAGCCGAATAAGAACATCAGGGATCGGTTGAGCATAGGATATGCCGGGAAAAAGGCCCAGCTACTCTGTATCAGGCTGCCATCCGGTAATCGTTTTCCCAGCTCGTCTATATGGTGTATGCGCGGATAGCCGTTCGTGGCAATATTTTCATACCAGCCGGCATCATTGCGATTAAAAACAGCAATAAGGTCATTCCAGTTGTGTATACCTTCCGGACTGAAAATAGCTCCCATGATAAGGTATAAACATTTAACCAGGAGCGCAACAATAATAATTGTTCTTATAGGGTGTTTCATGAAAATCTAGTGCTTTTGTTTACCAGAAAGCATCGGCACAAAATAAGCTTTTCCGATCACGTCCTCGGTATAGCCTGTATCGGTTTTGACAATACGCTTCATGTGCTGTTCTTCATCACCGACAGGTATAACCATAATACCCCCTACTTTTAATTGCTGTATCAGCTTTTCAGGAACATAAGGCGCTGCCGCAGTGACAATCACTTTATCGAAGGGAGCATAAGAAGGAAGCCCTTCAAATCCATCTCCGTAGAAACGTTTGATATTGGTGAGATTTTTGATGTAGTCAAAACGGTTCATTTGCTTAAACAGCTCCTGTTGCCGTTCTATGGAGAATACTTTTGCTTTAAGCATAGCTAGCACTGCCGCCTGGTAACCGCTGCCGGTACCTACCTCCAGAACTTTTTCAAATGGCTTTATATCCAGTACCTGGGTCTGTAATGCCACGGTAAACGGATGAGAAATGGTCTGGCCTGCCGCTATTGGGAAAGCCCTGTTTTCATAAGCATAACGCTCCAGTGCAGAGTCCAGAAAAAAATGGCGGGGCACTGTATTAATTGCACTCAGCACACCCTCATCAATAATGCCGAGATTGCGCAGTTCTTCTACTAGTTTCTTCCGTAGTCCTTTGTGTAAATATGTGTCTTCTGTCGGTAAATGGTGCATATCCCTGCAAAGATAATTATTCACTTTTTTTCCCTTCCGATTAGTTATTCACGTGGAGACAAAGCGCTATATGAAATAAAAAAGCCGGAAGTTAACACTTCCGGCTTGGTACTGGTAATAATATAATTAACGAACTAATGTTACATTGATTGCATTCATACCCTTACGACCTTGTTGCATTTCGTATTCAACGCTGTCGTTTTCTTTAACTTCGTCAATTAATCCACTAACGTGAACGAAGATATCTTCGCCACCGTTGTTAGCTTTAATAAAACCGAAGCCTTTTTCTGAGTTAAAGAACTTAATTGTTCCTTGGAATTTTTGATTGTCCACTTTTGTACTATTTAATAGAGGTTAATAATGATAAAGGTATAATATAAAAATTACATTTCACGCATTTGTCGAAATTAAATTACAAAATGGGTGTTTTATACTAGTTTAAAAAGGGCATTTTTACCACTGTAGCTTTAAGTGCCTTGTCTCTTACCGCAACAAAAACCTCAGCACCTTCTGCAGCATTTTCTTTCGCTACATAAGCAATACCGATAGCCTTACCTAAAGAAGGGCCTTGTGTACCTGAAGTCACTACGCCGATCACATTACCGGCAGCATCTTTAATATCGTATCCGTGACGTGGAATACCTTTATCTACCATTTCCAGGCCTACCAGCTTTCTTTTGGCACCAGCTTCTTTTACACCCGCAATGATGTCTTTAGCGGTAAAGTCTTTAGTGAATTTGGTGATCCAGCCCAGACCTGCTTCAATAGGCGAAGTAGTATCGTCGATATCATTACCATACAGACAGAATCCTTTTTCCAGGCGCAGGGTATCACGTGCACCCAGTCCGATTGGCTTCAGTCCTTTAGGGGCACCGGTTTCCATAATAGCATCCCAGATTTTAGCAGCATCATCACCTTTGTCTTCGAAGTAGATCTCTACCCCGCCAGATCCGGTATAGCCTGTTGCACTGATGATTACATTTTCAACGCCGGCAAATGTACCAACAGCAAAAGTGTAATATTTCAGGTTAGCCAGCTCAACATCAGTCAGAGACTGCATCAGTTCAGTAGCTTTTGGTCCCTGAATGGCTAATAAAGCGGTTTTTTCAGAAATATTTTCGATGGTTGCATTATTGGTATTATTTTTCACAACCCAATTCCAGTCTTTTTCAATGTTGGATGCGTTTACCACCAGCATGTATTTTTCATTAGGCACGAAGCAATACACGATCAGATCATCGATAATACCACCTTGCTCGTTCGGGAAACAAGAGTATTGTGCCTTACCTTCGGTCAGCTTCGCAGCATCATTAGTAGTAATACGCTGGATCAGATCCAGAGCGTTAGGACCACTGATGATAAATTCCCCCATGTGGCTTACATCAAATACACCTGCAGCATTGCGCACGGTAGCATGTTCATCATTGATACTGGAATAAGAGATCGGCATGTTGTAGCCGGCAAATTCTGCCATCTTCGCACCAAGGGCTATATGTTTAGCCGTAAAAGGGGTGTTTTTCATTTTATATTGATTTTTTATAGAAATTTTAATGCGACAAAGATAATATTTTCGGGTTTACCTTCCTTATTCATATTGAAGCTTTAATTGAATTTCATATCCAGACTGGTTTTTGTTAAATTTACCGGACTGAAAAACCGATTAAATTCATTCATACGAATGAAATATTATATTTGCTATCCATAATTCGGCTCGAGTATTATTATGTTCACATTCCAGCACGGCACATTTCTCTGGTTATTACTGCTTATCCCGGTCATCCTATTCCTGTACCTGCGGTTTCTCCGCTGGCGCAAACAGCGTATACAGTATATGGGCAATCCCAGGCTGATTCCCGGCCTGGTAAAGGGTAAGGTAGCCGGTCGTGGCACGACCAAACTGGTCCTGGTTGCAGCTGCACTATTATTCGGCATCATCGGACTGGCCAATCTGCAGATGGGTAAGGATACCGAACGCATCAGCAGGAAAGGTGTAGACGTTATGTTTGCACTGGATGTCAGCAAAAGTATGCTGGCAAAGGACATTAGCCCGGACAGGCTGTCCCGGGCCAAACTGCTGATCCAGACCATGATTGATAAAATGAACGGTGACCGTACCGGCCTCATTCTGTTTGCAGGAAGGGCTTACCTCCAATCGCCGCTCACTGTAGATTATAACAATACTAAAATGATGCTGAGTACCGCCGGTCCGGATGTAGTGCCTACACAGGGAACTGTACTTGGAGATGCTATTGAAATGGCTGACCAGGCCCTGAGCCAGGACAATAACCGCGCAAAAGTGGTCGTACTGCTATCAGACGGTGAAGACCATGATGAGAAAGCGGCAGAAATGGCTAAAGAAGCCGTTAAAAGAGGAATTATTATCCATACCATTGGTATTGGCTCTGCAACAGGGGCACCTATTTATGATGCTGCCACCGGACGCAATAAGATCGATCAGCAGGGAAATGAGGTGATCTCAAAACTGAATGAACCGGAACTAAAAAGCATAGCCTCAGCAGGAAAAGGTACTTACCAGTTGCTGAACAATAATAACCGTACGGCCAATGCGCTGCTTGAGGCCATCAACAAAATGGAGGCCAAACAATCCGACATGGTTATTTTTGCCCAGTACAAAAGCTATTTTCAGTATTTCCTGCTGATAACAGTTGTGCTGCTGCTGATAGACGGCTTAATACCTTCTGCCGGAAAATCAGTTAAAACCAAAAAGATTACTACAGATACATTGAAAGAAGCCTAGTTATGAAGCGCCTGGTATTTATATTTATGATCATCTGCTCTTTCCATGCTGTATATGCGCAGGAAGTGAAGCACTATAATAACAATTCTCTTATACGGATGGGCAATATCCTGTATGAGCACAATGAGTTTGCCACCGCTGAAAATGCATTTCAGAAAGCATTGGCGGTAAACAGTAATAATCCCATAGGATATTATAACTATGGCAATACCCTCATGCAGCAAAAGAAATATGAGGCTGCCCGCAACAGCTATCAGCAAATGATGGCCCGTACCAACGATAAAATGTTGCAGGCCAAAGCACTCCATAACATCGGCAATACCTATTGTAAAGAAGAAAAATGGAAAGAGGCTGTAGAGGCCTACAAATCGGCCTTGCGTAATAATCCTGCTGATGCAGACACCCGCTACAATCTGGCTTATGCTCAGAAAATGATGCAGAAAGACGAACAGAATAAGGACAAAAACAAGGATAAGAATAAAGATAAGGACAAAGACAAGGACAAGGAAGACAAGAAGGATAAGCAGGATAAAAAAGAACCTCAAAAAGACAAAGAAGATAAGGATGGACAGGACAAGCCAAACCAGCAAAACCCTGACAAGAAAGATAAAGATGAACAGCAAACCCAGGGAGGACAGGATAAGGGACCTATGGAGCAGAAGCAGGCAGATGCCATTCTGAATGCCCTGCAGCAAAATGAGAAGAAATTGCAATCCAATAAGAATAAACAGGGTGTGGCTCCTGTAAAACTGGATAAAGACTGGTAACTAAAAAGCCGGAGGCATGGGCCTCCGGCTTTTTAGTAAGTTTTACATACCGACACGATCAGGATGCCAGAAAGATATAATTGTACAGAAAAAGGGCGACGATAAAGAAAAGACCGAGTGCAAAACCCAGGATTGTGCCCAGGAAAGGCAGTTTTTCCAGCAGCGTTCCGGCTACCGGAGCTACATAACGGTCCCACTCCGCTACCGGAATATCTTTGTACTTCTTCTGCACATGGTTACGTAACATATTAATATATATCTTGTGTACCAGCCAGCCTAGCAAAGCACCAAATACAGGAAAAATAAGGATCAGAAACATATTATCATCAATATTAGGCTGCAAAAATAGGGCTTTCCGTAAAGGAATGTATTTTTCCCGACAAAAGGATCAAATTAACAGGCTACTCATACATTAAAACTGTTTTATTATGTAGCTTTGCACCCAAATTATACGATCCCTTGTACGGCAAAATCATAAACGATCCGGTTTACGGATTCATTCGCTTTTCGGAGCGGGAACTGATGCAGGTAATAGAACACCCCTGGTTCCAGCGCTTAAGGCGCATTAAGCAAATGGGTATGGCACAACTGGTTTATCCCGGTGCAGTACATTCCCGCTTCCTGCACTCACTTGGCGCTACCCACCTGATGGGTATTGCACTGCACGAACTGAAACGAAAAGGAGTAAGCATCAGCCCCGAAGAAGAAACAGGCGCAAAACTTGCCATCCTGCTGCACGATGTTGGCCACGGACCGTTCTCCCATGCCCTGGAACACAACCTGCTTCCTGTATCGCATGAGACACTTTCGCTGCAAATCATGCACCAGCTCAATGACATATTCCGCGGCAACCTGGATATTGCTATACAGATCTTCAATAACTCATATGACAAACCATTCCTGCATCAACTGGTGAGCAGCCAGCTGGATATGGACCGTATGGACTACCTGAACCGGGACAGCTTCTTTTCCGGTGTGGCAGAAGGTACCATTGGCTATGACCGTATCTTACAAATGATCACGGTACAAAACGGTAACCTGGCGGTAGAAGAAAAAGGGATATACTCTGTTGAGAAATTTATCATTGCCCGCAGACTCATGTACTGGCAGGTATACCTGCATAAAACCGTACTGGGCGCAGAACGCCTGATCGTAAATATATTAAAAAGGGCTAAAGAACTGGCGGAACAAGGTATACACCTTTTTGCCACACCCAGCTTCTCTTTCTTTTTATATGAGCAGATTAAAGCAGAGGACTTTGTCAACGACCTGGATATTCTGCAGAAATTCTGTGCCATCGATGATGCAGATGTCGTTTGCAGCATTAAAGAATGGATGAACCACAGCGACCCTATCCTCTCCAGATTATGTACCATGCTTACCTCAAGAGCATTGTATAAAGTTAAACTAAGTAATGACAGTGATTTGACGTCTTATGAAGAACTGAAGGAAAAGGGATTGCGCCATGGATTGATTACGGAAGAGACCATGCCATATTATCTGTTTCATGGCACAACCACTAACAGCACGTATAAAATCAATGATGACAACATCAATATCATGCTGAAGAATGGTGAAACAATAGATATTTCTGCTGTTAATAACAGCCTGATAGGCAATACCGTATCCGGAGAGACCAAAAAACATTTTATCTGCTATATACCAGAACTGAAATCGGTTCGTTAGAATTAACAACGTAATACACTTATATGCAATTTACGGCAGCACAAGTCGCACAACTCCTGCAGGGTACCGTTGAAGGTAACCCTGAAGCCATTGTGAGTACCTTTTCCAAAATCGAAGAAGCGGGACCACAATCACTTTGCTTCATTGCCAACCCTAAGTACGAACAATACCTTTATGAAACAGCGGCAGCTGTGGTGGTAATCAATACCGATTATACCCTGACCGCTGCGGTAAATGCTACCCTGATCCGCGTGCCTAATGCCTATGCAGCATTTGCACAATTACTGCAGTTATATGATGAGATCACTAAAGGGCAACGAAAGCAAGGCCGGGAAGCACAATCTTTTGTGGCAGAAAATGCTACAGTTGATGAGACCGCTTATATCGGTGCCTTCGCGTACATTTCTGAAAACGCTGTAATCGGAAAGAATGTACAGATCTTCCCTAACTGCTTTGTAGGAAGCAATGTGCATATTGCAGACAATACAATTTTATATCCTTCAGTAACAATATACAAAGATTGTCAGGTGGGCGAACGTGTGATCATCCATAGCGGTACCGTTATCGGTGCTGACGGATTCGGATTTGCACCTAAAGCCGACGGCAGTTACGATAAAATACCTCAGATCGGGAATGTGGTGATCGAAGATGATGTCGAGATCGGAGCCAATACCTGTATCGACCGTGCGACGATGGGCTCAACCCTGATCCGCAAAGGAGCCAAACTGGACAACCTGTTACAGATCGCACATAATGTAGAGATCGGTAGCAGCACCGTAATTGCTGCCCAGGCTGGCATTTCCGGCAGTACAAAAGTTGGCGACCGTTGCCTGATCGGCGGGCAGGCTGGCCTGGTGGGGCATATCCAACTGGCTAACGGAACAAAAATCAATGCCCAGAGTGGTGTGTCCAAATCGATCAGCAAAGAAGATATCGCGATCAGCGGTTCTCCCGCATTTGATTATAAAAGCGAAATGAAAAGCCAGATTGTCTTCCGTAATCTGCCCGATATGCTGGACCGTATTAAAAGTTTAGAGGCGAAAATTCAGGCCTTGGAACAAAAAAATGATTAAGTTTGCCGTTAGATTTTTTCAGGCATGATGAATGCTGCAAACAGCATTCAAAATTTTTATAAATGACTCAGGAATTTTATCAACACACACTCAAAGGAACGGGAAGCCTCTCCGGAATCGGATTGCACACCGGTAAAAACACTACCATTACCTTACATCCTGCTGACCCAAATTTCGGATACCGCTTTAAACGCGTAGACCTGGAAGGACAACCGGTCGTAAAAGCTGATGTAGACTTTGTTACTGATACCTCCCGCGGTACCACCATCGAAAACAAAGAAGCTAAAGTAAGTACCATCGAGCACCTGCTTTCTGCTTTTGTCGGATTGGGCGTAGATAATGTGCTGATAGAAATCGATGGCCCTGAAGTGCCTATTATGGACGGCAGTGCCAAACTGTTTATTGAACTGATCGAGCAAATCGGTATCGAACAGCAGGATGCAAAAAAGACGGTATATACCTTACCGGAAAACCTGCATTATTACGACCCGGTTAAAAATGTGGACATGATCGCCATCCCTGCGGATAAATATAAAATTACCGCAATGATCGACTTCAATTCACAGGTGCTGGGTACACAACACATTTCCCTGCAGCAAATGGATGATTTCAAAACGGAAATCTCTGCCTGCCGCACATTCAGCTTCCTGCACGAACTGGAATATCTGCTGGACAATAACCTGATCAAAGGTGGTGACCTGAACAATGCAATCGTTGTAGTAGATAAACCTATCTCTGAAGAGACACTGGCCAAACTGAAAAAAGCATTTAATAAAGACAATATCGAGGCAAAACAAGAAGGTATACTGAACAATCTGGACCTGCACTTCCCTAATGAACCGGCCCGCCACAAGCTGCTGGACATCGTAGGAGACCTTGCCCTGAGCGGATACCATATCAATGCGCATGTGGTTGCCAGCCGTCCGGGACATGCCGGTAATGTAGCCTTTGCTAAAGTTATTAAAGAATATATCAAGAAAAATAAGGCGGCACTGGAAGCTCCTCATTACGACCCTTCCCAGCCACCGGTTTTTGATATCAATCATATTGAAAAAATATTACCACACCGTTATCCGTTCCTGCTGGTAGATAAGGTTATCGAACTTTCTGACAAGCATGTCATCGGCGTAAAGAATGTAACGATGAACGAACCTTTCTTCCAGGGTCACTTCCCGGGCAACCCGGTCATGCCGGGTGTACTGCAGATAGAAGCATTGGCTCAATGCGGTGGTCTGCTGGCATTAAGCAATATGCCGGAAGTAGAAGGCGGATATGATACTTATTTTGTTAAGATCGACAAAGTAAGATTTAAGCAAAAAGTAATGCCGGGCGATACCCTGCTGCTGAAAATGGAGCTGATCGCCCCGATCAGACGCGGATTATGTGAAATGCGCGCGACAGCCTATGTAGGTAATAAAGTAGTTACAGAGGCCGAGCTGATGGCGCAGGTGACTCCAAGTTCAAAAAGATAATATTTACACAGTATAAATGATACATCCTTTAACATACGTTCATCCGGAAGCTAAAATCGGAAAAGATGTAAGAATTGATCCGTTTTCTACTATTCATAAGAATGTTGAGATCGGAGACGGAACCTGGATAGCCTCTAATGTAACGATTATGGAAGGTGCCAGAATAGGTAAGAACTGCCGTATTTTTCCTGGTGCAGTAATCTCTGCTATACCACAGGATCTGAAATATAATGGTGAGGATACCCTTACTATTATCGGTGACCGTACTACCATCCGTGAATGTGTAACCATTAATAAAGGGACCACAGACAAAATGCATACCAAGATCGGAGACAACTGTCTGATCATGGCTTACTGCCACATTGCGCATGACTGTGAGATCGGCGACAACTGTATCTTCTCCAACAGCACGACCCTTGCAGGACACATCACTGTCGGCAATAATGTTGTATTGGCGGGATTGGTTGCAGTGCAGCAATTTGTGAATATCGGAGCGCACAGCTTCGTAACAGGAGGTTCCCTGGTACGTAAAGATGTGCCACCATATGTAAAAGCAGCACGTGAGCCATTGTCCTACGTTGGCGTCAATGCAGTCGGACTGCGCCGTAAAGGCTTCAGCCCGGAGCAGATCAATCATATCATGGATATTTACCGTATCCTGTATGTAAAAGGATATAATACTGCAAAAGCAATCAGCATTATTGAAGCAGAAGTTCCCTTCTCTGAAGATCGCGAAATGATTGTTAACTTCATTCGGGAGTCCAAGCACGGCATCATGAAAGGACTGACCACCAGTAAAGTTCATGATGAAGATTGAGCTGCATCATATCAGCAAAAGATACATAAATCATTGGGTCTTCAGAGAGGTACATAACGTCTACGAAGGCCCAAATCAATATGCAATACTGGGTGCAAACGGATCAGGAAAGTCTACCCTGCTCCGTATGATCGCAGGGATGCAAAGCATCAGCAAGGGGCAGGTTACTTATGAAATAAACGGTAAGACTGTTGATCCCGAGCATATCTTCAAATATGTAAGCTATTGTGCCCCGGCAATGGAAGTGGTAGAAGAAATGACTTTAAAAGAATTTCTCGACTTCCATTTTCAGTTTAAAAAGCTGCTTCCCGGCTGGACTGTTACCCGCATCATAGAAGCGATGGAACTGCAACGCGCCGCTACACAGTTTATTAATGAATTCTCTTCGGGAATGAAGCAAAGGGTAAAACTGGCTCAGGCTTTCTTTTCCGACACCCCTATCCTCTTACTGGATGAGCCCTGTAGCAACCTAGACCTGAAAGGGGTAAATCTCTATCAGCAATGGTTACATGAACTGGCAGGCAACCGACTGGTGATCATCGCTTCCAATGATGAACGCGAATACACCGGTGCCATATCTACTTTAGACATTCAGGCATTTAAGTAAAAAGAAAAACATTACGATAAATAGAATGGCCGGCTGTTTTACAGCCGGCCATTCTATTTATCGTTAAAACATATAACTTTTAATCGTCCAGTTTCAATACTGCCAGGAATGCCTCCTGTGGTACCTCTACGTTACCGATCTGACGCATACGCTTCTTACCTTCTTTCTGTTTTTCCAGCAGTTTACGCTTACGGGAGATGTCACCACCATAACACTTGGCGGTTACATCCTTACGCATCGCACTGATGGTCTCACGCGCTACAATCTTCGCACCAATGGCCGCCTGGATGGCGATCATGAACTGGTGTCTGGTCAGTAATTCTTTTAATTTAGAACACAGCTTTCTACCGAAATCATGCGCACGGCTGCGGTGAATCAAGGCACTCAGTGCATCGACTTTCTCCCCATTCAACAGGATATCCATTTTCGCGATATCGCTCTCACGGTAATCCAATGGCTGATAGTCAAATGATGCATAACCACGTGTATTTGATTTCAACTTATCATAGAAGTCAAATACGATCTCTGCCAGTGGCATATCAAAGATCAACTCTACACGGGTAGGCGTCAGGTAATTCTGGTTAACCAGGATACCACGCTTGCCCAGGCAAAGGGTCATAATATTACCGATATATTCCGGCAGGGAAATGATCTGTGCGCGGATAAACGGCTCCTCTACACGATGCAAACGACTAGGGTCCGGCATCTCAGTAGGGTTATTTACAATAATTCTTTTTTCCGGCTCACGGGTAGTATAAGCATGGAAACTTACGTTCGGAACGGTAGTAATTACCGTCTGGTTGAACTCACGTTCCAGGCGCTCCTGGATGATCTCCATGTGCAGCATACCCAGGAATCCGCATCGGAAACCAAAGCCCAGTGCCTGTGATGTTTCCGGTTCGAAGGTCAGAGAAGCATCGTTCAACTGTAATTTTTCCATACAGTCACGCAGCTCTTCGAACTCATCAGTGTTTACCGGGAAAATACCGGCAAATACCATTGGTTTTACATCCTCAAAACCATTGATCGATTCCTTACTCGGATTAGCAACTGAAGTAATCGTATCCCCTACTTTTACCTCGCGGGCATTTTTAATACCGGTAATGATATAACCTACATCGCCGGTCATCACCTCTGGTTTAGGCAGCAGCCCCAGGCCCAGTGTACCGACTTCGTCGGCATCATAGTCCTTACCGGTGTTCAGGAAGCGTACCTTCTCTCCTTTCTTGATAGAACCGTTCAGTACACGGTAATAAACGATGATACCACGGAAAGAGTTGAATACAGAGTCAAAGATCAATGCCTGCAGCGGAGCTTCAGGATCGCCTTCAGGAGCAGGAATGCGGTCTACGATCGCACTCAGGATCTCTTCAATACCAATACCGCTCTTACCGCTGGCCAGGATAATATCTTCCGGCTTACAACCAATCAGGTCTACAATCTGATCGGTAACTTCCGGTATCATAGCACCGTCCATATCGATCTTATTGATCACCGGGATGATCTCCAGGTCATTTTCGATGGCTAAGTATAAGTTTGAAATGGTTTGTGCCTGAATACCCTGTGATGCATCGACCAGCAGCAGCGCACCTTCACAGGCTGCTAATGCACGGGATACCTCATAAGAGAAGTCTACGTGGCCGGGAGTATCGATCAGGTTTAAAGTATACGTTTCGTTTCCTCTGGTATAAGAAGCCTGGATGGCTTTACTTTTAATAGTGATTCCTTTCTCACGTTCCAGGTCCATATCATCCAGCACCTGATTTTGCATCTGGCGCTCGGTAATGGTCTTGGTATGTTCCAACAAACGATCGGCCAGGGTACTTTTACCATGGTCGATGTGGGCAATAATACAGAAATTGCGAATATTCTTCATATATATAAACTGTCTGCGAAATTACGATTAATATTAATAACAGCGAAAAGATGTTGCGCGGCCTGCGGCCGCGCAACATCGCAGGCATATTCCATTCCGAAAATAGTCATATCTTTGTCATCTAATTATTTTTGCTTTGGTATCTATAGAAGACATCCTGATCAGTGATGACATTTTCGACAAAAAATTTGTCTGCGACCTGAACAAATGTAAAGGTGGCTGTTGTGTAGAAGGTGATGCCGGGGCCCCGATTACCCGCGATGAGGCGAACCTTATCGAAGACCTCTACCCTATTCTGAAACCCTATCTGACTCCGGCAGCCATCGAGCTGATCGAGGAAGACGGTGCCTATACTTTCGATGACGAGTTTGATATCGTTACCCCTACCATTAATGGCGGCATCTGCGTATACGGTTATTATGACCAGAATGGCATGGTGAAATGCGCTATTGAACAAGCCTATTATGACGGAAAAACCGATTATAAAAAGCCAATCAGCTGTCACCTGTTTCCAATCCGTGTGGTAGAAAACGAAAATTTCCATGCGCTCAATTACGAGCCGCAACCTTCTTTATGCAGTCCTGCCTGTACTTTGGGCGAATCATTGAAAGTACCTGTATACAAATTCCTAAAAGAGCCCCTGATCCGGAAATACGGTGAGGAATTCTATGAAGACCTGGAATACACTGCAGAGGAATACTATAATAATAAAAATAATCCACAAGCTTAATACAAGCGCTGCCCTTGTGCAGCGCTTTCTATTTATAATCCTTATATGCCTATAGAAGGGCAAAAACGTTAAAATCCTCGCTATCAGTATCGTTTTACGGTACTAATCCCGAAATTTGTTTATTGAAAATCAATACCTGAAGGGCAAAAGATGACAAATATTATCTTTTATCTAGTGTAATGGCTTTACATTTGTCATACCAATTCTCAAAATTACAAGCAATGAAAATAGAACAGATTTATACCGGCTGCCTGGCACAGGGAGCATATTATATTGTTTCTGAAGGTGAGGCCGCAATCATCGACCCGCTGAGAGAGATCAAACCTTATACAGACCGCCTTGCGAAAGACGGTGTAGCCTTAAAATATATTTTTGAAACACACTTCCATGCCGACTTCGTTTCGGGTCACCTGGACCTGAGTAAGGCAACAGGAGCCTCTATCGTATACGGACCTACGGCACAGCCGGCTTTTGAATCCACTGTAGCAACAGACGGACAGGTATTTAATATCGGTAAGGTAACGATTACGGCATTACATACTCCTGGTCATACGATGGAAAGCACAACCTACCTCTTAAAAGATGAGAGCGGTAAGGATGTGGCTATTTTCAGCGGAGATACGCTGTTTTTAGGCGATGTAGGCCGTCCTGATCTGGCGCAGAAAGCAGCCAGCATGACACAGGAAGACCTGGCCGGAATGCTCTATGATAGCCTGACCCAAAAGATCATGCCTTTAGCAGATGATGTTACGGTATACCCCGCACATGGTGCTGGCTCTGCCTGTGGTAAAAACATGCAGAAAGAAACGGTAGATACCCTGGGCAACCAAAAAAGAACAAACTATGCGCTTAATCAACCCGATAAAGCGAGCTTTATACAAGCAGTAACAGAAGGACTGTCTGCACCTCCGGGATATTTCGGCATGAATGTGGCGATGAATAAACTGGGTTATGAAAGCTTTGATGCCGTTATGGCGAAAGGTAAAACAGCACTCTCTCCTAATGCTTTTGAAAGTGCAGCAGAAGAAACTGGCGCACTGATACTGGATACGCGAAACAGCGGCGCATTCAGCCAGGGCTTTATCCCGAACTCAATCAACATAGGCCTGAAAGGCGATTTCGCGCCCTGGGTTGGTGCGATGATCGTGGATGTAAAACAACCTTTACTGCTGGTAGTAGAAGATGATACTATTGAAGAAACAATTACGCGCCTGAGCCGTGTAGGATTTGACAATGTGATCGGCTACCTGGATGGCGGACTGGAAACATGGAAGCAGGAAGGTAAAGAAACGGATACTGTAGATCGCATTACTGCTGCTGATTTTGCAGCACGCATAAATGAACAATCAACGATCATTGATGTACGCAAGGATGGCGAATACGCTGCTGAGCATGTGGATGGTGCATACCATCGTCCGCTGGCGCTGATCAATGACTGGATCAAGGATGTAA
Source organism: Edaphocola aurantiacus (assembly GCF_019797745.1). Lineage (GTDB taxonomy): Bacteria > Bacteroidota > Bacteroidia > Chitinophagales > Chitinophagaceae > Edaphocola > Edaphocola aurantiacus. The sequence continues at coordinate 514,167 of NZ_VOSI01000001.1, forward strand.
ACCCTGAGGAGCACTTCTTTGTACACTGCGCCGGTGGTTACCGCAGCATGATCGCTGCCAGCATTTTACAGGCCCGTGGTTACCGTAACTTCAGTGAAGTAGATGGCGGATACAATGCTATTGCAAAAACGGAAGTACCTAAAACGGATTTTGTTTGCCAGACTAAAGTACTGAAATAATCATGGAACAGGATCAAAACAAACACCTGGATGCAAACTATTGGAATAACCGATGGGAGCAAGGTACATCTGGATGGGATATAGGATATGCATCGCCTGCCATTGTAGAATATATGCAACAATATCCGGATAAGGATGCTGCCATACTGATCCCGGGCTGTGGCAATGCCTATGAGGCAAAAGCTTTACTGGATATGGGTTTTAGCAATATTACCCTGATCGATATTGCCCCTCTTGCAGTGGAGCAGTTGCGCTCCCGTTACAGCAATGAGCCAAGGATTAATATTCTTCATCAGGATTTTTTCACGCTGAATGGGCAGTTTGATCTGATCATCGAACAGACTTTTTTCTGTGCACTGAATCCTGAATTACGCCCTGACTATATTACCAAAACATATTCCCTGCTTGCGCCGGGAGGAAGGATAATCGGACTACTTTTTGACACGGAGTTCGAGAAACAAGGCCCTCCTTTCGGTGGGTTTAAACCGGAGTACGACGCATTATTTGCACCATATTACATGGTACATACGATGGAGCGCTGCACCAACAGCATTCCTCCGAGAGCGGGTACTGAATTATTCATCAACCTGCAAAAGAAAACACATGAATAAACCATTGCTTTTCGGCTGGACCCTGAGAAGGATACTGTACTTTGTACTTGGAACCTGGGCAGCGATACAATCCGCGCTGGATCAGCAATGGCTGTTAATGGGTGCTGGACTGTATTTTGTGGCAATGGCCATATTCAGACTGGGATGTGCCGGAAACCAATGCTCTGTTCAAACTACTAAAAAAGATAATTATGCTGGATAAATTTCAAGAACTGATTAATGATAACAAGCCGGTACTGATCGACTTTTTCGCTACCTGGTGCGGACCGTGTCAGGCTATGGCTCCGGTACTGGAGCAGGTAAAAGATGCGGTTGGTGAAGGAGCACGAGTAGTCAAGATTGATGTGGACAAATTTCCGCAGATTGCGCAGGAATACCAGATCAGTAGTGTACCTACATTTATGATCTTCAAAAATGGCCAGTCTGTATGGAGACATAGCGGCACTGCTCCAAAAGCAGAGCTGGTGCGACTGTTACAAGCGAATGCCTGATCTTAATTTTATAAAATAAAAAGCGCGCAGTTATACTGCGCGCTTTTTTTATGTGTATGATAACAATGATTTATCCTCTGGGATGCAGTTCCATTAAGGCTTTGGGCAGATAGGCGATCAGATCTCCGGCAATCAGGCTTTCCATACCCAGATCGCGGCGGGCCAGGTCTCCGGCATGTCCATGCAGCCATACACCCATCATCGCGGCCTCTTCAGCACTGTAGTCCTGGGCCAGCAAACCGGCAATAATGCCAGAAAGCACATCTCCGCTTCCGGCTGTAGCCATACCGGGATTACCACTACTGTTGAAGTATGTACGGCCATCGGGCAATACAATTGCTGTATGTGCACCTTTAATAATCACGATCAGTTTATATTGCTGGGCAAACATCCTGGTACGATACCATTTATCAAAATCATTATCCCAGCTGCCGATCAGCCGCTCCAGCTCTTTGGGATGCGGGGTAAGGATACTGTAATCCGGCACAGAACCGAGTAACTGAGGGTGCATAGAAAGAATGTTCAATCCATCAGCATCAATGACCAATGGCGGCATTACCGCATACTCATCTCGCAGCCATTTAGCAAGCGCAGCTACCGTTTCATGCTCCTGCCCTATACCCATACCAATGGCAATGGCAGCATACTTTTTGGCCCGGGGCAGATCGGTAATGCAATCCAGTGCAGGATCTGTGAGCACCATAGCTTCGGGAAAAGCTGTCTGCATAATGCCATAACCACATTGTGGTGTATAGGCGGTAACCAGTCCACAACCCGCACGCAGTGCAGCTTTACTACTCAGTACAATGGAGCCAATTTTCCCATAGCTTCCTCCCGCAACAAGCACATGCCCATATGTGCCTTTATGACTAAAATGCTCCCTGGACTTCCAGTGTTGCTGTAGCATAGCAGGACTGATATACTCATACGGTAGCTCTTCGCGGTTCACCGCATCTCCCGAAAGTTGTATATCGACGACTTTCATAGCCCCTACACGTTCCTGGTTTTCGGGAAACAGTAAAGCTATTTTGGGAGCATGAAAAGTGTATGTATAATCAGCATGCACAACCGGGGCAGTCTCCGGCGTATGCTCATCGGTCAGTAAGCCGGAAGGCAGGTCTACCGCAACGATCGTTGCTGCGGTATTGATCATATCGATCAATGGTTGCCAGTCGGAGTCCAGTGTATGCTGCAGGCCGTAGCCGAAGAGGCAGTCAACCAGGATGGCTACATCCGGTATGCGCCAGCGATCCTGCTTGCGAAAGAAATGTATAGGTATGGCCAGGTCGCTGAGCAGCTTCTGGTTATGAAAATTATCTTTGGAGTACTTGTTGTCTTCCAGCAGGTAGACCAATACTTTACGTTGGGCTTTGTGCAATATCCGGGCTATGGCCAGGCCATCTCCACCGTTATTGCCTTTGCCGCAGATGAGTACAAAGGGCTTCTCCTCAGAAAAGCGCAACAGCAATTTTTTAACTACAGCCTGTGCGGCCCGTTCCATCAATTCCCAGGAACTGATTTGCTGCACCTGTACTGTATGCTCATCTACTCTCTTCATTTGTGCTGCAGTATAGATAAACATCTCCCCCTCCTTTTTACTACAAAATTACGGTAGATACTGCATAAAAAAGCGCGGGGAATATACCCCGCGCTTTACATAATTTATGACCACCTGATTAAGGTTGTACTTTTTGCATAATAGATGCCGGTACACCTTTTTTATTCAGCAGAATGCTGGTGGTTTTATACTGTACATATGCTTTGGATACGTGCAGGAACCCTTTATAATCGTTATCCTCACCCCATGAGTTTTTCACGATATAGTACTCTTTACCGTTCTGATCTTTAGACATACCTACGATGTGCATACCATGATCATCAGTTGTTGCCTGGTTGTCCAGTCCTTGCTGACGCAGTTCAGGAGTGATCTCCATTTCTTTTTTTACGGTAGCGAACAAAGCTTCTTTATCTTCTTTTTTCATACGCTTAGCATCCATGAACTGTGCACTGTCCGGAACGAATGCAACACCATTAGGCCAGCTGAAGTAAGGCTCTGATACATCTGCACCCCATGCAATGGTATAACCGCTTTTCAGTGCGTTATCGATCACAGCAGTCATGTCTGTCATAGGAATGTTGTTGATCCACTGGAAAGACCAGTTATCCGGAACCATCATCATTGCTTTTTCCCAGTACGGGGTATTGGTCTGAGAGATGAATTCGATATAATCATTAGCGTTCAGTCCTACTACTTCGTTTGCGAAGGTTTTCGGAGTGTATGATTTACCCTCGTAAGTGAATGTTTGTGGTACCGCACCCAGGTAACCGTCTAAGGCGCTGCTTACCACGTTTTTCCATACCGGAGAGATTGTACCGTTTTTATTTGCTACCACACCTTTCAGGATACCTTCAATTACCGCTTGCATTTCACCGAAATTGTTGCGGGTAGCACCGTTCTGTAAACCGGAATACGCCTCTTTAGGCATAGCACCGTATTTACCATACAGGTGTATCACATCATGCGCTTCACCGCCATCGCCCCAACCGATGTTACCGCTCATGCGTACATAGGTTTCCGCTTTATCTTCATATTGTTTTCTGGCGTGGAAGATTTTAGACAATTGTACCGGCTTGCGACCTGCTTTGATCATTTCTGATTCCAGGAAAGAACCTGTGGAATAACTCCAGCAAGTACCTGAACTACCCTGGTTTTCTACAGGAGTACGATCCAGATTGATAACATCTGTAAATTTATACGCTTTCTTTTTGGCGTCGATCTTTGTACCGCTAGCTGTTTTTACCAGATTGTCCTGTGCCTGTGCAACTTGCATCATGCAAGCAATAGCTACAATGCTTAATGTGATTTTTTTCATTATAAAAATTAAATAATTGCAATTTTAGCCAACAAATATAGTTAATATAAAAACAATATGCTTGCGGGTATCCACATCATTGAATAACTTTATTTTTCATGACTAATCTCCCATAAACTATGGCAAAAGTGATACTGGCCGGCGGATCCGGATTTATAGGCCATTACCTCAAAAAGAAATTCACCTCGGAAGGGCACCAGGTATTGATTATATCGCGTAACACCTCGGAAGGGCATACCGCCTGGTCTGACCATAAAGCTTTGCTGGAGGCACTGGAGCAGAGCTGGCTGCTGATCAACCTTGCCGGAAAATCGGTCAACTGCAGGCATACAGAAGCCAATAAAAAGGCGATTCTGGAAAGTCGTACCCGCACAACGGCAACGCTCAATGAGCTGGTACGCCAGTGTAAGCAGCCACCGCAATTCTGGTTCAATGCCAGTGGTGCAGCCTATTACAAGGCTTCAGAAGATAAGATTATGACCGAAACAGATTATGAACCGGGCACATCTTTTATGGCTGAGGTCAGTGAACAGTGGGAGCAGGCCTTATTTGCACATGAAATGTATCATACCAAACGTATTGCGATGCGCACGGCAGTGGTTATGGGTAAAGGCGGTGGCCCGCTCAAGCCCTTAAGTACCCTGGCAAGACTGGGTCTGGGTGGCACCCAGGGGAGCGGCCGGCAGATGGTGAGCTGGATTCATATTGAGGACTACTACCAGATCATCCGTTTTCTTGCGAATAAGGGTGATATTGAGGGTCCTATCAACTTTGCGGCTCCGGAGCCCGTCAATAACAGGGTATTTATGCAAACGATGCGCCAGGTGGTACATATGCCTGTCGGCCTGCCTGCACCGGGGTTTGCCATAAATATCGGTGCGCGTATTATCGGCACCGAGCCGGAACTCTTACTGGCCAGCAGCAATGTTATTTCGGAGCGGCTGCAGCATGCCGGATTCCGGTTTAACTACCCCAGCCTTTCCTCTGCGTTAAATAATCTTTTATAGTACTTATGTGAACATATGGTCATTTATAGGGTAAGGTGCACACCTTTCAATTGATTTTACTATTTTCGCCAATAGTTTTTTAAAACCGACATAATAAAATCAATAACAAATGAGTTCAAAAATTAAAGTAGCCAACCCGGTTGTGGAATTAGACGGTGATGAAATGACCCGGATTATCTGGAAGTTCATCAAGGATAAACTGATTTTACCTTACCTGGAAGTTGATATTAAATATTATGACCTGGGTATGGAGCATCGTGATGCTACTGATGATCAGGTAACTGTTGATGCGGCTAATGCAATTAAAGAATATGGTGTAGGTATTAAATGTGCTACCATTACTCCGGATGAACAACGTGTACAGGAGTTTAACCTGAAGCAAATGTGGAAGTCTCCTAATGGAACGATCCGTAACATCCTTGATGGTACTGTATTCCGTGAGCCTATCGTTTGTGAAAACGTTCCGCGCCTGGTTCCGAACTGGACTGCTCCGATCTGTATCGGTCGTCACGCATTCGGCGATCAGTACCGCGCTACTGATTTCGTAACTAAAGGTAAAGGTAAACTGACGGTTAAATTTGAAGGTGAAGATGGTACTGTTCAGGAATATGAAGTATACAACTTCAAAGGTGATGGCGTGGCACTGACTATGTACAACACTGACGAAAGTATCATGGGTTTTGCCCGCTCTTGCTTCAACCAGGCATTAAGCAAAAAATGGCCTCTGTACCTGTCTACTAAAAATACAATCCTTAAAAAATATGATGGTCGTTTCAAAGATATCTTTGAAGAGATTTATCAAAATGAATTCAAAACTCAGTTTGAAGCAGCAGGTATTACTTATGAGCATCGCCTGATCGATGACATGGTTGCTTCTGCTCTGAAATGGAATGGTAACTTTGTATGGGCTTGTAAAAACTACGACGGTGACGTTCAGTCTGATACCGTAGCTCAAGGTTTCGGTTCTCTGGGTCTGATGACCTCTACACTGGTTACTCCTGATGGGAAAACCATGGAAGCTGAAGCGGCACACGGTACCGTAACCCGCCACTATCGTGAGCACCAGAAAGGTAACCCTACTTCTACTAACCCGATCGCGTCTATCTTCGCATGGACCAGAGGTCTGGAGTTCAGAGGTAAACTGGATAACAACCAGGAGCTGATCAACTTCTGTCATGCACTGGAAGCAGTTTGTATCGAGACTGTAGAAAGCGGTAAAATGACTAAAGATCTGGCTGTATGTATCTATGGTAATAAAGTGAATCACGGTGAGCACTACCTGTACACTGAAGAATTCCTGGATGCTCTGGATCAAAACCTGAAAGCAAAACTGGCTTAATTCAATCCGGTTTTAATCATAAAAAAGGCTCGCAATTTGCGAGCCTTTTTTACTTAACGTACCAGGTAATAGGTATACCCATTCCCAGTCAGTAATACGGTATCTCCCCGCCTTTGTATTGCTACAGGTTCAGCGTTTTCCTTCGCATTATAGACCCATAAAGAATCCTGTTTGCGGGTATATTTCATCGCCTCTGTAGTGATACTGTCTTTGCTGTGCAGGACCATTTTAAGGCTATCCTGTTCAAAGCGCATACTATCCGGGAAAACGCCTACCAGGGCCATTACCAGCAAACCCATATCTGCACTGCTGTCTGTAGTTTTCAGGTCGGCTACTTTCCAATCGCCCAACAGGGTATTTTTACTTTTAGGCGGATCATAGACACAGGAAGCGGCTACAATATTCAATCCTGCAACTATAGCCAGGCATTTCATTATATTTTTCATGATCAGAAATATTTAAGGTTTCACAACAGGTTTTACGGTTCTGTATTTTCTTATAACAACTAATACTACTCCACCGATCAGTATAAAGACCCACAGGTTAGCGATACCAATCAGCAGCTGTTTGATCAGCCACCAGCCATTCTGCACGGCTCCCTTCAGCTGATCTCCGAAGTGCGGTTTTACCATATTATCAATATTCGGAATAAGGGTTACTGTTACCTTTTTAGGCTGGTACAGGTCAACGGTAAGTGTTGCATAACGCACCTGGTCATTAATACTGAGATTCTCCAGTTTTCGGTTTATATTCTGTTCCGTTTTTGTATCTATATAGTCAACATTATCGACATTTTTAGGAGCGAGATTGTTCGCCTTTGAAGCATCCTGTTTTAATTTATTGCCGACATATTGCAGCGTAAGGTCTTCCAGTGAAAGGTTGCGGCTGTTGATAAACTCAGACTGAGCAACCAGCACATTCATAAAGGTATCCAGGTATTGCACGGGCACTTTCAGGGTCAGTGTAGATGTGGGCACGTAAGTCTGTATTTCTTTCAGAGAGTCGTTTGTAAAGGCCTGTGTGTATGTACCCTCTTCTCTGTTTTCCAGTTTAGAGTTCATCACTATGCCCCCTACTTCTTTGGTCACACGCTCCAGTTGTGTGGTAGCTGCCAGCACATCTTTTACGCGGGAACGTACATCGGCCTTTTTGGCCATTTTCCGCTCATCATTATTAATTCCGTCTGAGGTTACAGAAGGTTCGGAAGTAGCATTAGAGGCTACTTCGGATTGTGCTCCGGTTTCGTTTTCCATAGAAGGGGCACGTCCGCAGGAAGCAAGACAGGAGCCGGCTATAGTCAGGGCCAGCAATACTTTAATCGTTTTCATATCAGATCTCTTGGTTATGCTTTTTATGCCCCAAAACGATAAAAGGTAATCCTGCTTAACAAAAAATTTACAACTGGCCACAAAAAAGGAGGCCGTCATAGACAGCCTCCTTTTACATAATCTGTATCGTTTTATTTCCTGACATAGCCGAACATCATATTAATGTCCAAACCCAGGTAACTATTGTATTTATTGACATTTCCGGAAAGGTAAGTACTGATGCCAAATCCTTTCCGAAAAGGAAAAACAAGCCCTGCCTTTAAAGCCAGCCCCACAGCATTTTGCTTAAGAGTATCGTAGCTGTAATTATCATCTCTGAAAATCGTGAGCCAGCTTCCTGATGAGGTAGGCTGTGGCTGAAAATGCGCTGCATTGCTTACTGTAGCTATATTAAGGCCCAACTGGGCACTGAAATACATTTTCCCCGAATTAGTATAGAAATTCCGTTTCAGGTAAATGTTCCATTCATCTATATGATCTGTAGGATAGATATCATCATTCGTAAAGAGATTATCTCCCGGTTGAAAATCAGCAGGCATATGTTTTGCCGTCCTCATTTTAAGCCGATACTCTAGCGCAATACCATACTCCATATAGTCAAAATTGAAGCTGACATTGGGTTGCAGTAGAAAATTGCCAGCATTCCTGATCCTTGTTGAGAAGATATAACTGTTCAGTGGACTTATACCTGCATTGATGTATATGCGCGGAAAATCTTTGGTGGTGTATTGCGAAACCTTTTCCGGTGCTGCATCCTGTGCCACTGCAGACAGGGGTAACCCCGTCAGACAAAATATTACAAGCAACCGAAACTTAAATGAACTGTTCATACAATACAACCATATTGTTTACTGCAGATTATTCTGCATCGCAATCATCTTCAATGCTGCGATCATTGCTTCCTCACCTTTATGACCATGCACTCCACCTAAACGTTCCCAGGCCTGAGCGTCATTATCCAGCGTTAATACACCAAAAATAACCGGAACCGGCAGTGTAAGGTTTAACTGGAGAATGCCTTCTGTCACGGCTTTACACACATAGTCAAAATGTGGCGTACCACCGCGGATCACCGCGCCGAATGCAATAATCGCATTTGGACCATCTGCATCATTTACTGTTTGCTCATACAGTGCTTTACAGGCATAAGGAATCTCGAAACAGCCAGGCACTTTCACCAGGTTAGAAACAGTATTTCCCGTCTGCTCAGCAATGCGTTTTGCACCTGCAATCTGCTCATTAATGATTGCATCATTCCATTCGGTATATACGATACCTACCTTACCGTTTCTCAGGTGCATAATCTCCGATAGGTCCAGCAGTGTATTGCTGTCTGATGATAAAGCCATAGCTATAATATCTTATTTTGTTTGTTCTAAAAATTGATGGTGCAAATGTAAGACTTGTTCGATTAAAGAATGGCTGCCGTCATTGTATATTACAAAATCACAGCGACTCATTTTCTCATCTTCATTCATCTGCTTGTCGATGCGCTTCAATATGGCTTCACGGGTAGCTCCATCACGCTTCATGGCCCGCTCTATACGCTGCTCTACGGGGCTGAATACTCCGATCATATAATCCATATCTGTATAGCTGCCACTTTCAAAAAACAGGGCAGCTTCTTTGAGTACATATGGGGCATGCTGCTGCTCCATCCAGGCAGTCCCATATTGCTTTACCGCCGGATGCACAATACCGTTAAGCCGGTTCAGGTGCACTGGATCATTAAATACCAGTTGGGAAAGAAAGGCCCGGTTTAACTGACCGGCATCAAAGACTTCCTCTCCGAAAGCTTCGATCAGGTCCAGCCGTACTTTATCATTCTCTGCCATAAGTTGCTTTGCAAAAGCATCCGCATCCAGCACAGGTATACCCAATGTCTGGAAGATGTGTGCCACTATACTTTTCCCGGAGCCGATGCCCCCGGTTATTCCTATTTTAAGCATAAGGTAAAGTTACTTATTTCCACAAAACAAAAACGCCGGAATCCCTATGGATTCCGGCGTCTGAAATTATTTTCCGAACGAATTAAGAAACAACTTTAGCAGTAGTATCTGCACCAGTTTTCTTCAGGTATGCATTGGTCATTTCCATTGATACTGCCTGGCGTTCTACTGTAATATTGGTATTTCTGTCGATTTCGATCGTTAAAGTACCATCATCATTAGTGCGGACAATGCGACCGTGAATACCGGAAGTCATTACTACTTTTTCACCTGCCACTAATTTTTCAGCAAATAATTTTTGCTCTTTGGCTTTCTTTTGTTGAGGGCGGATCATGAAGAAGTACATCACTACAATCATACCGATCATGAAAATCGGCATAAATGCGCCACCCGGTTGTTGTGCTTGTAACAAAACGTTTGTTATCATAAAACTTATTTTTTTCTTTGCGAAGTGCAAAGGTAATTAAAATAACATCAATAAAGTGCTAAATTCTTATTTGTCCCAGCGCACTTCAGGGGGTAAAAACTGCGATACATCTCCGTGGTGGCGGATCACATCGCGCACCAGTGTGGAGGATACGGTAGAGTATTCCGGAGAACTGGTAAGGAATATGGTTTCTACATTTTTGCTCAGCATACGGTTCATATCCGCAATACCCTTTTCATACTCAAAATCGCTTACATAGCGGATTCCTCTCAGGATAAAACTGGCATCAAACTGCTTACAGAAATCAATCGTCAAACCTTCATATGGAGCAACGGACACACTGGGTGTATCTTTAAAGATCTCCTGTATCCAGCTTACACGCTGCTCTACAGAAAACATGGGCTGCTTGGTAGAATTAAGCCCGATACCGATTACTATTTTATCAAATAAAGGGATGGAGCGTTTGATTACATCCACATGGCCCAGTGTAATGGGATCAAATGTACCGGGAAAAACGGCTATACGCATAAAATTATTTTATATTTATTTAAAATGGGCTTTCAAACTCATTAAAGGCAACAAAAGAACGGTCACGCTCTGATACTATAGGAAGATTACAGTCCCAGTCAATACCTAGGGTATCAAATCGAATACCGGTATCACTTTGGGGGTGATATACAGAGGAGACCAGGTAATAGGTGATGCTATCCTGCTCCAGGGATTTAAATCCGTGTGCGAAGCCTTCCGGAATATAGAAAGCCTGGTGATTGGCTTCAGACAATACCCTTGCCTCATAGCGACCATAAGTTGCCGAACCTTTGCGCAGGTCAACAATAACATCCAGTATAGCTCCTTTAGGACAAAAAACAACTTTGGCATGCTGGTGCGGTGGCAGCTGGAAATGCATACCCCTGATCACATCTTTTTCTGAATAGGAGAAGTAGCTCTCTTTCAGCTCAAAGGAAATGCCATTCTGTTCAAATAAATCATTGTGGAATGTTTTGACAAAACTGCCCCTGTTGTCCAGAAAGCGGGGTAAAGTGATCAGCTGTGCATCAGCCAATGATAATGGGGTAAATTCCATTCCGGTTGTTTTTGAGTTGTCAAAAATAAATATTTATCGTGGCCCGGCCAATGTATATTTCAGTGGTTTTATGTTTTTTTTCACTTCTGCTAATAAACCTTTAGAAACAGACCCGGTCTTATATTCCAGAAAAAGCTTACTAACTTATTTTAAATTTTAATTTTATGAAAGGCAAAGCATTAGGATTAATCGCACTATTAACGATCATTTTCAGCTTAAGCACAATTGACGCCAATGCGCAATACAGAGGCAGACATCATCATCGTCACCATCGTGTATTACCCCCTCCTCCCCCACCACCGCATGTAGTAATCCATCATGGCTACCATCCACGTCCGGTAGTGGTACACCAGAGAAGAGCGGCTATACACCACAGACGTATGGCTGAGAGACACAGAAGAGCCGCAATGCACCACAGAAGAGAAGCACAACGTGCAAGATACTATGGCAACTACCGTTAATCGGTATTTGAACAACAGAACTAGAATTCAGAATATAATTAAAAATAGCCATTGGTATTCCAATGGCTATTTTTAATTATCCTGCCCAATGTTCCCGGTCCAGGCTTCGGAACTGTATGGCTTCGGCAATATGCTCGGCCTTTATGTTTTCGGCACCCTCCAGATCGGCAATGGTGCGGGCTACTTTCAGGATACGATCGTAGGCTCTTGCAGAAAGGCTCAGCTTTTTCATGGCCACTTTCAGAAGATTGGCACTAACCATATCCAGTACACAATATTCCTGCAATTGTTTATTGCTCATCTGTGCATTGCAATACACATCTGTTCCTTCAAATCTCGCGGTCTGTACTTCTCTGGCACGAATCACTCGTTCCCGGATGGTATCGCTGGATACGGCCATACGATCTGCCGATAGCTCTTCATAAGGCACCGGCGTAACCTCTACATGCAGGTCTATACGATCCAGTAATGGTCCGGAAATTTTATTCAGGTATTTCTGTACCATTTGCGGAGGACAGGTACATTCTTTATCGGGATGGTTGTAATACCCGCAGGGGCAGGGATTCATAGAGGCCACCAGCATAAAGCTTGCCGGATAGTCGATGCTCACCTTTGCCCGGGCAATAGTTACCCTTCGTTCTTCCATCGGTTGCCGCATGACTTCCAGTACCGACCGTTTGAACTCCGGCAATTCGTCCAGAAATAATACGCCATTATGTGCTAGGGAAATCTCACCTGGTTGCGGATTGCCTCCTCCCCCGATAAGGCCTGCATCTGAAATGGTATGGTGCGGACTTCGGAATGGCCTGTGGGCTATAAGCGAGGCATGCTCGGGTAATTTACCGGCAACGGAATGAATCTTGGTTGTCTCCAGTGCTTCATGCAAAGTGATTGGGGGCAAAATAGAAGGTAACCTCCTGGCCAGCATAGTCTTTCCCGCACCAGGAGGACCTATGAGGATTACATTATGTCCGCCGGCTGCGGCAATCTCCATTGCTCTTTTAATATTCTCCTGCCCTTTGACTTCATTAAAATCATAGATAAAGTCTTCCTGAGCCTTTGCAAATTCTGCCCGGGTATCAACGACAGTCGGCTTTAATGATGACTGTCCCTCCAGGATTTCAATCACTTCTCTTAAAGTACTTGCTCCGTACACCTCCAGGTTATTGACCATGGCTGCTTCACGGGCATTCTGTACCGGTACAATCATTCCTTTAAACCCTTCCTGCCGTGCCTGTATCGCCATGGGCAAAGTTCCTTTAACCGGTCGGAGTGTACCATCCAGCTGTAGCTCTCCCATGATCACATATGAGGCTAACAAAGAAGATGTCAATTGTTCTGTGGCCGCCAGCATACCAATAGCAATCGGAAGATCGTAGGCTGAACCGGCTTTTCTGATATCTGCAGGGGCCATATTGATGACCATTTTATAACGTGGACTTTTGTAATCATTATTTTTAAAGGCGGAGAGGATGCGATCTACACTTTCTTTTACAGCATTGTCCGGTAATCCGACAATAAAATACCCGCTGCCGGGAATTGTGTCTACTTCTATGGTTATGGTCATTGCAGATACGCCATAGACGGCGCTGCCAAATAGCTTTACTAACATATCTTGATTACTTGGTCGCAATTTATCACTATTCCGGACAATTTTGCTCCTGGTCAAAAAAATCTATATTGTGTATCAGGCAACTATTTTTTCCCGGCAAAGCAAGCTGCAATATCATTGCTTTGTTCTGTAAAATCTGTCCAATCCTGTCTCTGTAAAAAATATGTAAAATTCAGTTGCTTTTGCTTAAATTTGCGCCATTATGTCTACATTACAATTCCACGATTTAGTCGTAAAAGATATCCGCCAGGAAACCCCGGATTGCGTATCCATTGCACTGGAAGTTCCTGAATCTATACAATCTGCATTTGACTATCTGCCTGGCCAATACCTGACATTCAAGACTATTATTGACGGACAGGAAGTAAGACGCTCTTACTCTATCTGCTCCGGCAAATGTGATAATGAGCTGCGTGTAGCTGTAAAGCGTGTAGTGCCGGAAGGGAAATTCAGTTCCTGGGCTAACAATGTGCTTAAGGTAGGAGACACACTGGCGACTATGCCGCCACTGGGAAAATTCACACCGAAATCTTCTGATAAAACAAATAGAAACTATCTTGCTTTTGCGGCCGGAAGTGGTATTACCCCTATCATGAGCATCATGAAGGATGTATTATATAACGAACCGGAAAGCACCTTCACTTTAATATTTGGTAACTACAATCGTAGTTCCATTATTTTCAAAGAAGAGCTGGAAGCACTGAAAAACCGCTTCATGAACCGTCTGCGCCTGTTCCACGTATTTGATCGTGAGCTGCAGGAAGCAGAGATGTTCAACGGTATGATTACGGTTGAGAAGGTGAGATCTTTCAGTAATAAGCTTATTAATTTCAATACGATTGATGATATTTTCATCTGTGGGCCAGAGCCGATGATCATTGCATTGAAGGATTATTTCCTTAATGAAATGAAGAAGCCGGAAGACAGTGTTTATTTTGAATTGTTCTCTTCTCCTGACCAACCTAAAACGGTTAATAAGGAGTGGGAAGCGAAGCAGCAACAAATCGACAGAAGCAAACTGAGCCGTGTTACGGTACGCCTCGATGGTTCTGCATTTGATATGGACCTGCCATACGGTGGTGAAAATATACTGGATGCTGCATTACAACATGGTGGGGACTTGCCATATGCCTGTAAAGGTGGCGTGTGCTGTACCTGTAAGGCGAAGCTGATAGAAGGAGAGGTAGACATGGAAGTGAATTATGGTCTGGAGCCTGATGAAATTGCAAACAACTTTATCCTTACCTGCCAGGCGCATCCGAGAAGTGAGCGTGTAGTGGTCGATTTCGACATTAAATAATTTAGAAATTCATTTTGTTTATTTCATAAACAATTCTTATTTTTGCAACCCGTCACTAACACAGTGTTTGTTAGTACAGGATGGACCGGTAGCTCAGCTGGATAGAGCATCAGCCTTCTAAGCTGAGGGTCATTGGTTCGAATCCAATCCGGTTCACAAAAGCCTTTCACATAGTGGAAGGCTTTTCTTTTTCAGATCAATATTGAAAGACTTCTTTCCCAAAGCGTCGAAGTACAGCCTCGGAGCATTCCACACTATAATTACGTAATAAAGAAAGCTGTCCGTTTCCAGACAGCCTCCTCTTCATCTACACAAATATCGTAACGGGTAATTCCCCGTATGTAGCAAGATTTATACACACAACACTATTGCACTACTAGCTGCCTAATGTGCAACAGTCAGTACATTTCTATATATTGTATTACCACTGCTTAAGTCAACATAATAGTTGCCATTGGCAAAATGGGATGTATTGATGTTAACTGATGCTTCTTTAATGTGTTCTTGTTTATATACTAAGTGCCCCATAATATCCCAAACCAGCAGGGTTTTCCCTTGTTGTACATTATTAATCGTCACATAATTGGTACAAGGATTAGGGTATAGTTGAAGTACTTTTTTAGTCAGTGCCATATCTCCGATACCGGTAAAGGTTGCGGTCTGATTTTCATAAGCGCCAATATCAACAATATCTACAACCCGGTTGTTGCCCATAAAATCATATGCTCCAGTATAGGTTCCTGTAGCTACACCTCTGTTCACACAAACAGACTGATCCTGTAACGAAAAATCTTTTTGCAAAGCATCGTATACAATACCGGCTGCTGTGGTTGGATTGACAAAATCGACAGAATTGGTCATCATATTATTGGGTGTATCGGCAGGAAGCGTTGTATAGTTGTAGTAGACTTCCTGACTGATGGAAGATTTGAATGTATTGCGTTCTAACCTGATGTCGTTGGTTCCCCAGATACCAATTGTTTGCTGAAATGTACTCTCCGTCTTATTTCCGCTGAAAATATTATTTTTTGCAGTCACCTTTGTCAGACTGAGATTAAGCCCATTGGAAAAAACGAACAGGCCCGATCCATCAACAGCGACCAGGTTATTGACCAGGGTATTGTTATTAAAAGCGACTTTGGCATGTGCAATATAAACAGTACCATGACCGTTACGGTTGTAATTGTTCGCAATGACATTATTCCGTACGAGATAGTCCAGGGTATCTGAATGGTTACTGAATACGGTCAGAAACAATGCTGCACCACCATCATTACTACCGCATTGCTGACTGGGGCCTGTGTTACTATTATTAGCAATCAGGTTGCCTTCTATCAGGCCATTGCCTCCTGTACAGGTTACCACAGAGTTGCCTGAAGACTGGTTTTTATAAAATGTATTTCCACGGATGGTTGTCTTTCTGGAATCATTATCGATAACTGAGTACACAGGATAGAAGGAATAGTTATCAGAAAGATTATGATGGAAATTACAGTTCGTAAAAGTTGACTCTGAATAATGGGTACTAATCAGGTAGGTAGACTGATTTTCATAGAATTCACAACGGTTCATTTCAAAATTCCGTGCAGAGTTCTGGAAAATGAAGCGCTGGTTATTGCAGTTATTATGATAGATCTTGCAGTTGTCCATCACCATTTTACTCTCTACAAAAAAACCATAAGTTGTCGCACTCTGATTGTAGGGCTTTTTAATGTCCCTGATCGTACAATAGTTGAGTATGGCCCGTTCGCCAACAAACTCAAGGCCGCTCCAACCGCCATTCTGTACCTGATTATTGCTCCAGCCGGTAGTATCTACCGCACGAAACATAATGCCTCCATCCGAACTGCCATCAGCCAATACACTACCATGAAAAGACATCTTACCAGAAGGACCAAATAAAAAGACGACACCAGGTTCAATATACACGCTATCGTAATAGCTCATCGGCGTGGTAATAGTATAAGGGGAATTCTGAATGGTAAATACCTGGGTTGCAAATGCAGCAAAACTGCCCAGCAGCACCATGAATAAAATGGATAACCTGGTAAATATTGTCTTCATAATAAGAGGGTTTTAAATAAAGACAGTAAAATATTAACAATAGATAGTAAGTGTTCCCGCGTGCAGATGGCAGGATCTGTATAAAATCCAATTAAATCATCTGAAAATGCAGCAGATAGCACCCTCTACAAACGTACAAGGCACTCATAAAGAGTGCCTTGTACGTTTGTTTTTACAGCTTATGCTTTTCCGATTAATTTATAATTTTTAAACCCTCCAAGGGTTCTGCCACCCAAAATTCTATTTTCTATGAAATTGATTATCCTGTATTTCAGTTTAAATTTCTTTCTCATATTTGAAGTGGGGGCTCCAGTATACTGCAATACATCTCCCCAATCCATATTCTTGATGCGGGGTTCCATAAATTTGGGATGCTGACCTTTAAACAACGGAAAGTAGCTCAGGTTGCCATACTCATATAGCTCCGTTTTAAAATGTTCAGCTACCGTTCCATCATGCATGGTTTTCTGCTCTACAATTTTCTTTCCTATTTTCCGGGGATCCCTGCTCCATCCGTAATGATACATGTACGCATCAATCTGTAAGCAATTAAGTTTGCGTGTCCCTTCCTTCTTCCCGTAACTGATTCCATCAAAATCTGTTATACTACGGAAGGACTGTGCATCTTTCCAGGAATGTGTCTCCGGCAGATTACGGACAATACGTACTTCTTTCGGATAGGCAAAGTGCAGCGCATCTATATAATGGTCATAGTTACCGTAGAAATGAACATACTTAAACACAAAACCCTCTACCCTGCTATCATTCAGATACTGCGTACAGGCATTCCTGATTGCCGCGTAGCCATTTTCATGCAGTACTTCATCGGCCTGTATATATATGCACCAATCTCCGGTGCAGGCTTTTAAGGCCAGATCCGTTTGCTGTGCATAGATATTCCCATCAGCATTAAACGTTTTTGTATCCCATTCTGTATTAATGATCTTTAGCTTGGGAGAATTGATTGACTTTACCAGGTCTGCAGTGTTGTCCTGACTATCTCCCATTACAACAATAAACTCATCCACAAGCGGCAATACCGAACTGATACTCTCGATTATAGGGAAGTCATATATTGTTGCATTGCGAATTATTGTGAATCCGCTGATCTTCATAAAAGAATATTTTTTGAAGGGCAAAGGTAATAGTATTATACCGTTCAATCATTATTCAGATATATTCAAAGAACAGAGTTTTATTCAAAGCTGGCCATATGATTCAGCATCAGCATAATCATTGCGGGTGTCTGCCGCACGTGAATTCTGTCTCCGAGGTGGTTTATGATGCATGTTTTTATAGCCGCAAGCGGGTTTGCATTGATCAACCAGAAAGACATTATATTCTGAATATTCAAAGCATATGTCATTCCATTTTCGAGATTGAGTTTTATAAACCTTTCCATATCACATCGTTTTAGTACTAACAAATTTATAATAACAATTCAATAACCAAAAGTTAATATAATCATTATGCTAATATCACAATACCTCAACCTGCACTTAAACGATGTGCCTTCAATTCAATCAAAGTATACGATCGAACGTTTATTAAATATCTAACAACTATTCCTGTATCATTTCCTTTATTTTTGCAATTCATTTATACACAGATATGAAGATTTCCAAAGTATTATTAACGCTTGCAGCAGTTTTGAGTATACATATCAGCTATGCACAATTCAGCCCGGTTGCCAATCCGGCGAGCGTGCAACAGGTACTGGCAGGTAATGCGGCTAAAACACAGACCATCAGCAGCGATTTTACTCAGATCAAGAATATGAAAATGCTGAATGATAAAGTCAGTTCCAAAGGCAAATTCTATTTCAAACAGCAGGATAAAGTGCGCATAGAGTATACTCAACCATTTCAGTACCTGCTCGTGATGAGTGGCGGAATGATTACGGTTAAAGAGAACGGCAAAGTATCCAAAATCAATACGCGCAATAGCCTTACCATGCAATCGGTAAATCGGGTTATGATGGATTGTATGCGGGGTACGGTATTCAGTAATAAAGATTTTTCGGTAAAAGCATTAGCTTCTACCTCTCAATATTTATTGAAATTGAGCCCGGTAAATGCTTCTATGAAAAGCCTGTTTAAACAAATTGATGTGTATATCAATAAAGCGGACAACAATGTGAGTAAGCTGGTAATGACTGAAAACAATGGTGACTATACCGAAATGGTCTTTTCTAATAAGAAATTAAACACAGCCCTTTCTGATGCGTTGTTTTCTGTACGTTAGTCTGCTCTGCTTGCTTTCATCCTGTAGGGTAAGAGAGTACCAGAAGGCTGTAAAAGCTCCGGAAGCAGTCCAAAATATGTTTTCGGATCAGTCAAAATCATATCAACCTGTATTCGACAAGGTATTATATAACTGTGTTGTGGATGGAAAGACACCTTTGGGTAAGCGCTATCATCTGAGCGGACTGCTTTTTATCAAACAACTGGAAGAAGGGAAGAGAGTTGTATTTCAAAACCAGATGGGTATTACCTATTTCGATTTTGGCTGGGATAATAATGGCAATTTCTCTGTGCATAATATTATGTCACAGATGGATAAAGGACCACTGATCAAAACACTGAAAAAGGATTTTGAGTTGCTGCTCTTCTATAATCTGCCACAAAAAAGCAATGGGGTATATGCATTACCAAAATATCCTGAAGATCATTATCTTAAATTTGATTTGAGTAAAGGTTTTGTCTATTATATCTTTGATCAGCAGCTGCTGCTGAATCGTATAGAAAATGCCGATGATCGCAAAAAGGTGACTGTTATGCAGACCAGCCCTACAAAAACGGGGAACCTGCCGGAAACGATTCATATTAATCATCTTAAGGCGAATTTCACTATTCAGTTACAGCAATTGAACACTAATAATTTACAAACAACAGAAGATGTTATTACAGAGTAAGTTTTATAATATAAAATCCTTTGCTGTTGCAGAACAGGATATACAGGCCATTATCAATATTAATCCCGCACATGGCATCTTCGAAGGACACTTCCCGGGGCAACCGGTAGTACCAGGAGTATGTATGATACAGATTATTAAGGAGTTGACCGGGCAACATTTAGGGACAACACTTAAACTTAATTCGGCCTCACAGGTGAAATTTTTACAGCTATTGGTTCCAGAAGCAGATCAAGACATTCAGGTACAGATCAGCATCAAAAATCCGGAAGAGAATGAATACAGCATTGCTGCCAGTTTATTACAATCTGGTAAAGCCATTATGAAAATGAATGGCCGGTTTTCTACTGCAATACATTAATATATCTATTCTTAAACCGAGCTTAAATATAAGAGGGGCACTATCATGATAGTGTCCCTCTTATATTTATAATAAAATACATTTTCGCATTTGTGCAATTGCCCGTTGCAAAAGACAATTCTATTTTCCCCTACCCTGAAACAATACGATAAGGGTAAAAATCATAATCTTAAAATCCAGCATCAAAGAACAGTTCTCTACATAAAGCAGGTCATATTTCATGCGCTCAATCATCTGGCTCACATTCTCTGCATAACCAAATTTCACCATTCCCCAAGAGGTAATACCAGGTTTCACACGATGCAGAAAACGATAGTGCGGATGAGTCTGGGTAATGATATCAATAAAATGCTTTCGCTCTGGTCTTGGTCCTACCAGCGACATATCTCCTTTCAATACATTAAAGAACTGAGGTAATTCATCAAAACGCCATTTGCGCATAATCTTGCCCCAGGGAGTAATACGTTTATCATTATCACTGGATAGTGCCGGTCCGTTCACTTCTGAATCAGTATACATAGAACGGAACTTGAGGATGTGAAATGGAGCTCCATTGAGTCCGATACGCTCCTGCTTATACAATATCGGTCCTTGTGAGGAGCGACGTACCATAATAATATTAAGTATATAAAGGGGGCTTAGAATAAAAATGGCAAATACTGCAGCAATTACATCAATCGTTCTTTTCAGTACTTTTTGCCAGTTGGGAATCAGCTCAGGTGATATACTGAGCATAACATTATCAAAAACGTTAGAAGTACGTACTGAACCAGAAATAATATCGTACAACTCCGGCATTACCTTTACCTCTATAGGTCTATAACTCAGTTTTACCAGGATGTTCTCAATCAATCTACGCTCCGAGGCTTCTAATGCAACGACCGCTTCTTCTACCTTATGCTCATCAATAATACGTTCAATATCATTTATGACGCCCAGGTAAGGTAGATTAGGAATAATCTTTTCATCATTTAACTCATGTCCATCTGCACTCACCAGGCCTACGATTTTGTGCCCTATAATCTTGGGATTATCGATCAGCTGGCGGTATACTGAGTTCGCCTTTCCATTACTGCCTATTATGATGGTATTTACCCAAACCTTCTGATCAACCAATTGTTGCTTGGTACGTCCAAAATAATATGTTCGGACAAACAATAATACCAATAAGTGTACAAGGAAATACCAGGCCGTTATTTCAAAAAAGTATTTAAAACTACCTGTATCATCTGCAAATATATACAGCCCGATAAGGGTAACGCCAATAAAGGCACTAATTACACTACGGAACATCTCCTGCAGCCTCGATTTCTTAAAGACATCGAAATAAGTACCGGAAAGCCAATATATAATAAGCCAAAAGATGGGTATAATAAGGATAGTCAGTAAATAATCTCTTGGAGAGAATACATCACTGTAATAAATATCAGGGAAATCTTTTTTTAATATTCTATGTCTGTGAAACCAGAAGACTATCCACGCCAATACAGCGGTAAAATAATCTAATACCACTAAAACCCTCAATGCAGTTATTCTTTTCTTATTGAGATCCAATCTTAAGATTCTATTTGTTTTACAATTTCTGAGGCCAGCTCTACAGAATTTATGGCATCAAATATAGTCACTTTCGTAACGTTATCCTGCTGAATATCAGAAATAAATGAATTTAATGCCGCATTTACTGCTGCTTCCGGGATATAATGATGTTTATCCTGTGTAACTTCTATTTCTGAAACATAGCCTATACCATATAACGACAAAATATGCTCCAATCGTATTGCACTACTGTTCAATAATATATCTCCGATTGCTCCGTTATCGAATTGCATACGGATATTGACCAAGTCTTTAATATTATCTTCTACGGCAACACTGTTTGCAAATATTTTGCGCACATGAGATTTCAGTAATTTTAATACTATATCAATGTGATTATTGACCAGTTGCTGCCACTCCAGCATCAGATCTCCTGCCTGATAGGCACATTTGATATCAATAAATTTCAATGGAGCAGTATGTAAATCAGGTTGCAATTCCTTTAAGAATCTCAGGTACAATCCAACCTGACATTTAATCTTTGCCTCCTGAATAAGCTTTGCTATATGCTGCAGAGAAGGTGTATCTAAAACAAAAGGATTGTGCAGGAACAAATGTTTCTGAAAATGAATAGCCTCATAAATGTACTCAATTTGCTGAGCATTTTCAGAAACGATATCAATTATATCAACAGCCTGGGCAAGCGTGGAAAATTCAATAAAGTTGTAGAATCCAGGAACAGTGTCAGAGCTATGATTGCCGGCAAGATGATATCCAACCACTTGCACGCAACCAACCATCCCCCATTGTTTAATACGGGACAAAACGTTTTCCTTATTTCCGACTATTCCAACCTTTAGCATAATACCAAGACTTTATGCAAAATACAGCATAGTAAAATTTATTCTTAGTTTTAGGCATAAAAGTTATCCCCCGAAAATCCACAACTTATAATAATCCCTGATCGGCAAAACTAAAATACCCCTGATCAGATATAATCAAATGATCAATCAATTGAATATCGAATAATTGACAGGCAGCTTTGACTTTCTGCGTGGTATTCTTATCCGAAGCAGATGGTTTCAGATTACCTGAGGGATGGTTATGCGCAATAATTATCTTGGTAGCCAGGTGTTGCAGCGCATTACGCATAATAAGCCTTATATCAACAATAGTCGATGTCAGGCCACCAGAACTGAGAAATTCCTGGCAAACAATAGAATTGGCATGATTGAGGTATAACACAAACATTTTTTCCTGCTCCAGGTCTTTCAGTAAGGGCACTAAAAACACCGCAGCCTCAGTACTGGACTGAATAATTTTCCGTGCCAATACATCATTATATTGCCTCCTTTTACCCAATTCCAGAGCTGCAATCAGGGTTACAGCCTTCGCCGGTCCAATACCTTTAAATTCTTCTAATTGTTTAACCTGTAGTTTTCCAAGTAAGTGTAAATTATCCTCTGCCTTTCTCAGAATCGCACGAGCAAGATCTACAGCGGAGAATGCCTGATGTCCACTTCCTAAAAGTATGGCAATCAACTCTGCATCAGATAAAGCCGCAGCCCCTTTTGAGACCAGTTTTTCCCTGGGCTTATCATCATTTTTCCAATCTTTAATGGATATACTTTTTGCATTAGATGTATCTTCCATAAGATTTATGCACAGTTTAGTTTGTAGCGTTTTCCTGGTAAGACGGTTACGATATCCTGAAATTCCAACTGAAGTAATAAATTAGCCAACTGGCTATCATCTATTCCGCTTTTTAATTGCAGTTCATCAATATGCATGGTATTCTTGTATCCGATCAGGTCGATTATTTTATGCTCTTTCTCATTACAATGAGTAAATAATCGTTGCTGTATACTCCTGGATGAAGTAATATCCTCATCATTCCAGTTCATTAATTGCAATACATCTTCCAGTTCTGTGACCAGGTGAGCCATTTGTGTTTTGATCAGGTAATTACACCCTGAAGATCGGGCATCCTGCACCCTGCCTGGAATAGCCATCACATCTCTGTTATAACCCACCGCAAGTTTAGCAGTGATCATAGCGCCACCTTTTACATCGGTTTCTACAACAATCGTCGCATCTGTCATACCGGCAACAATACGATTACGCATAGGAAAATGTTGACGTTCCGGAATTGTTTGTGACTTAAACTCAGTGATCAGTCCTCCCTTCGCAATCATTTCAGAAGCCATCCGCTCATGCACATTAGGATAAATACGATCTAAACCATGGGCAAGTACACCTATAGTTGACATATTGCTTTTCAGTGCCTGATTATGAGCTACACTATCTATTCCATAAGCCATTCCACTAACAATGGTTACATTATATGGTTTAAGTGCATCAACTATGTATTGTGTCCACTCTTTCCCATACGCGGTTAACATGCGCGATCCGACTATGGCGAGTTGCCTTTGACTGTTCAGTGCGGCTTCATTTCCTTTGAAAAATATCAGATACGGTGCATCTGGAATGCTACGCAGCTTCTGTGGATAGCGCTCATCCAAAATCGAAATCGGAATAATTTCATTTCTGAGCATAAAGTCCAGCTCATTTTCAATACTGGCGTCATTTTCAGAACAGGAGAGAATATTACGAGCCTTGGTTGTACCGACTAGTGTACTAAGCTCCTTAAAGGATGCACCAAAAATTGCTCGCGCGTTGAGAAAATGATTTAATAATTGGGTGGCATAGGCATCCCCTATACCTTCTATCATGCCCAATTGTAACAGGGAATAGGTTTCGGTATTCATTGGTTTTAGTTTTCACCAATAAATTTACGTAGTTCATACAGAAAAAAATGCACTCTCATCGAGAGTGCATTTTTTTCTGTATGATTATCAATAAACTTTTTATTTGTTCAATACTGAAGCCATTGTTTTACCGATATCTGCAGGGCTAGCTACTACGTGAATACCACACTCACCCATAATTTTCATTTTAGCTTCTGCTGTATCATCAGCACCACCAATGATTGCACCTGCGTGGCCCATACGGCGACCCGGAGGCGCAGTTTGACCAGCGATGAAACCTACTACAGGTTTACGCATATTATCTTTCAGCCATGTAGCTGCTTCTGCTTCCATGTTACCACCGATCTCACCGATCATGATAATACCTTCAGTTTCAGGATCATTCATTAACAGTTCAACAGCCTCTTTGGTAGTTGTACCGATAATCGGATCACCACCGATACCGATAGCAGTAGAAACACCTAAACCAGCTTTAACAACTTGGTCAGCAGCTTCATAAGTTAAAGTACCAGATTTAGATACGATACCGATTTTACCTTTTTCAAATACGAAACCTGGCATGATACCAACTTTTGCTTCACCGGCAGTAATAACACCAGGACAGTTAGGCCCGATCAGGCGAGAATCTTTTCCTTTAATATATTCGCGGGCCTTAACCATATCTTGCACTGGAATACCTTCTGTAATACAGATAATTGTTTTGATGCCAGCATCAGAAGCTTCCATTACCGCATCTGCAGCAAATGCAGGTGGTACAAAAATGATAGATGTATCAGCTCCGGTAGAAACTACAGCATCTTTTACGGTATTGAATACAGGACGGTCTAAATGCGTCGTGCCACCTTTATTTGGTGTTACACCGCCTACAACGTTTGTACCATATTCAATCATTTGTGTTGCGTGGAAAGTACCCTCTGTACCGGTAAATCCCTGTACAATTACTTTAGAGTCTTTGTTGACTAATACAGCCATTGCGATTATTTTTTGATTTTAAAATATTATTTTTTCTTTTTTTGCTTGGCGAAAGTACAAAAAGATTGACAAACCTAAAAATTAGGCTTCTCCTTTCTTTTCCTTTGCTGCTTTAACGAATGCCACAAATAACGGATGCGGATTCAGCACAGTACTCTTATATTCTGGATGGAATTGCGCGCCAATGTAGAACGGATGATCTTTCAACTCGATCGTTTCTACCAGCCCGCTTTCCGGATTCTTACCAGAAGCAATCATACCAGCCTCTTCAAACGCCTGTAAATAGGCATTATTAAATTCGTAACGATGACGGTGACGTTCTTTGATTTGTGTTGCTCCATATGCAGCAGCAAGCTTAGTTCCCGGCATTACATCACAGTTGTAAGCACCCAAACGCATCGTACCACCTTTCTGAGATACATTTTTCTGGTCATCCATCAGGTGAATTACAGGATGAGCTGTATGTTCGTCCATCTCTGTAGAATGTGCATCTTTATGACCCAGTACATTTCTGGCAAATTCAATTGCAGCACATTGCATACCTAAACAAATACCAAAGAATGGAATGTTATTTTCTCTTGCATATTGAATGGCAGTGATCTTACCTTCAATACCACGGCTACCAAAGCCTGGTGCAACCAGAACACCATCCAGCTCCTGCAGTTTATCACTAACATTCTCGTCAGTAAGTAACTCGGAGTGAATATTTTTCACGATTACCTTGCATTCATTCATTGCTCCTGCATGAATAAAGCCTTCCAGGATAGATTTATAAGCATCCTGTAATTCAACGTACTTACCAATCAAACCGATGGTAACAGTTGATTTAGGATATCTTAATTTATTCAGGAACTCTTTCCAGTTGGTCAGATCAGGATCATTACCTAAAGATAGATTCAGTTTTTTCAAACAGATCTCATCCAGTTTTTCCTTCATCATTTCCAATGGTACACTATAGATACTATCTGCATCCATAGCTTCAATTACCGCATCGGTAGTAACATTACAGAACAAGGCAATCTTGCGTTTCAGATCTTTATACAAAGGATGCTCTGTACGACAAACCAATACGTCAGGATGCACCCCATTCTCACTCAATAACTTAACAGAGTGCTGTGTAGGCTTTGTTTTCAGCTCTTTAGCAGCGCTTAAGTAAGGAATCAAGGTAAGGTGTACCACAATACAATTCTCATCACCTAACTCCCATTTCAGCTGACGTACAGCCTCGATATAAGGTAAGGATTCGATATCACCGGCAGTACCACCCAATTCAGTGATCACTACGTCATATTCGCCATTCTCACCCAACAGACGCATTCTTCGTTTGATCTCATCAGTGATATGAGGAATAACCTGTACTGTCTTGCCTAAATAAGCACCTTCACGCTCGCGATTGATGACATACTGATATACACGTCCGGTAGTAACATTGTTGGCCTGAGATGTCGGCACTCCTAAAAAGCGCTCATAGTGACCCAGATCAAGATCGGTTTCGGCACCATCATCTGTAACATAACACTCGCCATGCTCGTAAGGATTCAAAGTACCCGGATCTACGTTAATATACGGATCGAACTTTTGAATGGTGGCTCTGTAACCACGCGCCTGTAACAATTTGGCTAATGATGCGGCAATGATACCTTTACCTAAAGAAGAAGTAACCCCACCGGTTACAAATATATATTTAGTATTCATAATATATGTTATATCAACCGGCAAATAAAAAAGAAACGAAGAAGAGAAAGCGTTTCGAAAATCGGTCGTGCAAAGATAAAGATTTTTAAGAAACCAGAAAGAATCAGTTTTTTAGTTTTCCACATCAAAAAAAACAATGCACAAAAGATTTTTCTGAATAAAAAAAAAGCCCTACATTTGCAGCCGGCAAGTCTTATACGACCAGCTCCTATTGAACTTCCCCAGGGCAGGAATGCAGCAAGGATAGATGGTTGAGCGGTGCGATGTAAGTAACTTGCCTTTTTTTATGCCCTGACATTTTGAAAATCTCATGAATAAAATCACCTGTTTCATCACTGCAGGCTTGATATGCCTGATTGCCGGTACAGCAACCGCGCAAGAACCAACCCCAACCTCTCCAGCATCCCCAAAACTCTATATCGGACCCGGTATCGGTATCACATATGGAGGTATTGCCGGAATTAAAGCAGAATATGTTTTTGTTAAACATTTCAGCGCATTTGCCGGAGCCGGATATTATATGAGTGGGCTTGGCTACACTTTCGGTGCCACCGCTAAATTATTGCCCACCCGCAGATTCAGTCCATTGATATACGCAATGTACGGCAGCAATGCTGCAATTTATGTTGATGGTGTCCGTCAGTATAATAAAATATATGCTGGTCCCAGTGCGGGAATCGGAGCAGACCTGAAAGTAGGTCGTGGCGGCAACAAACTATTCTTCGGTATACAATACGGGATCTGGCATCCGGACTTCAAAAAAGACTGGGAGACGGTAAAGCAGCACCCTGGCATCGAACTATATAACGAGCCTATACCAGTTGGCTTCAACTTCGGTTTTAATTTCGCCATTAAAAGCTCAAAAAGCAGTCGCTAATAAATACTAATTACATAAAACAGATAAGGTGACCGGAAATCCGGTCACCTTATCTGTTTTATGTAATTTATTATAACAATTATTATTGTGCCCCTCCAGATAAAATTTCCACACAAGACATTCCAGCTTTCTCCATCTTATCTCCCAGTTCTTTTTCCGGCTGGTCATTTTCACCTAACTTCTCCAGTGTTTCTACTTCTTTATCTGTCAATACTTTCATAATATTATCAACATAACAGTCGCAGAATTTAGTGGCGATCTCTTTAGTCAGGCCTTCTTTAAGCATATCAGCACTACATTCTTCTTTAAATTTTGTTGCAGCTGCAGCTCTTTTATCATCACCTGCATTTGCAGATGCCGCCTGTGCACAGATTAAAATCGTACTCAAAACCAGGATCATTTTTTTCATGAAGATTGTTTTTAAAATGTTATCAATTGAAACACAATTATAAATCATTCACATGAATTATGCTTTCCTGTTCACAATAATTAACATTAAAATGTATTATCCTTATTGTTCTGCAACCGGTTTTGCTTTCTTATTTTTCAACATTCCGATAATAATCGGCAGCACCGAAAGCAGGATGATTCCTAATACTACCTTTTCAAAATTGTTTTTAATCACCGGAATATTACCCAGAAAGTATCCTGCAAGCACAATACCCAGTACCCAGACTGTCCCTCCGATGATATTATAAGTCAGGAAAGTCACATATCGCATCTTTCCTACACCTGCCACAAATGGCGCAAAAGTGCGTACAATGGGCACAAAGCGGGCTATAATAATCGTTTGGGGGCCATGCTTCTCATAAAACGCATGGGTTTTATTGATGTATTCCGGTTTGACCAATTGCCTACCGAACAGGCGCATTTGCACAAAACGCTCCCCTAAATATTTACCAATAAAGTAATTACAGGCATCTCCCAGAATAGCAGCTACAAGCATTATACCAATACTGGTATAAATATCCAGGGAACCCATTGCAGAGAACATGCCTACAGCAAACAATAAAGAGTCGCCCGGAAGAAAAGGCATGATAACCAAACCCGTTTCCACAAAAATGATCAGAAACAGGATCAGGTATATCCACTGGTTATAATCCCGGATCAGCGTCAGCAGATGCTGATCGATATGCATAATAAAGTCTATTAAACCCATGTCTTTCTATAATTAAACAGGACAAAAATAGTTTTTATTTCCACGAATGGGGATACAAATGGCAGAAAATGTTTTGTAAGGAAAAAAGTAACTTTGCATCGAAATTAAATCCGCACCTTCAATTACATTTAATATTTTATGAAAGCGTTAAGCGTTACAGAATTCGAACAAGCAAAAAAAGAAGATATAATTATAATTGATACCCGCCCGTCAACAACCTTTACTTTAGGTTTCGTTCCAGGCTCGGTAAATATCGGCAACAACGGGCAATGGGCACAATGGGCAGAACAACTGATCTCTAAAGACAAACACATCCTGTTCATTACCCCTAAAGGTGAGGAGGCTGCAACAGTGAAGGCATGGAAAGCATTGGAATACATCCATATAGATGGCTACCTGAAGGGAGGATATGACACCTGGCAGGAGGCAGGAAAACCGATAGACATGATCATTGATATTACAAGTGATGAGCTGGCGCTGGATATTCCTTTCGATGATAAGTTATCTATTATAGACGTACGTAAAGAAGACGAATTTGATGCGGCTCACGTTAAAGATGCAGAGAACTTTCCTCTGGCAAAGCTGACCGATACCTTCCAGATTGCTCAACTGGATGATGAGGCCAATATGTATGTATATTGTGGTGGCGGATACAGAAGTGTTATCGCCTGTTCTATTATGAAAAAAGAAGGGTTTCATAATGTACGCAATGTACTTGGGGGCTTTACGGCAATCAAAGACACTCCTAACCTGGCCATCGAAGTGCCTAAAAAGAAGAAGTAATTCATGGGCTGGATAATACTCTTAGCTGTATTGTATCTTTTTGCACTGACCATGAAGGTCATTGCCTTATCTCTACTGCTCTGCATTATTATCCTGCTCTACTTTCTGGTGCGCAAGCTGGCGAAACGGAAAGAAACAGATCCGGAATACCGCTTTATGCGCACCTATCTTAATGTATATCGCAAAATACTGATGATATTGTTAGTTCTTGCTGTTTTTGGAACCTTTGCCATCGTTCTTCCGCTCAACCTGACGGAAGAAAGTCCGGGAGGAACGGCATTTTCTTTCTGGGGAGCACTTACCGCGACAATCTCTTTAGGAATTGCCTGGGTGCGTACAGCAAGGCTGAGCAAACGCCCGGCTTCCAAACCCGGAGATAACCAAATAGGCAATTACGCATTGTGGATCAAGCATTTAATGATCTGTGCCCTACTTTTTGCCCTTGCCTTGTATGCTCCTTTGGCCAAAATTTACCTGATGCAACTTATGCATTATGGTAATTAAAAAAAATGTAGTTTTGATCAATGTCTGAAGCCTATTTTATCAAATTACCCCAATTCGAAGGCCCTTTCGACTTATTACTGTTCTTCATTGAACGGGATGAGCTGGATATTTATAATATTCCGATCAACCAGATCACTAAGGATTTCCTGGCGTTCATTCATCAGATGGAAACCTTAAATATTGAGATGGCCAGTGAATTCATCCTGTTTATTTCCACCCTGATGCGCATCAAAGCCAAAATGCTTTTGCCACGCAGAGAACTGGATGCTTCAGGTAATGAAATAGATCCGAGACAAGAACTGGTAAACAAACTATTGGAGTATAAGAGATTCAAAGAGGCTTCTGAGCAAATGGCAGCGCTGGAAGCAGAACGCCTGCTGAGACAAAAACGCGGTAATATCAAACAGGAACTGGATGCACTTGGACACCAGCATGCGGAAGGCACAGAGATTCAGACCGTTACGCTCTACAAACTAGTCAATACTTTTGAGCGGGTTATGAAACGCTTCCTGGAAAGACATAACAAACCGCAACATGTGATTGTGAAATATAATTATTCTATGGAGAGCCAAAGGGCCTACCTGAGCGAATACTTATTGCAGAGCGAAAAATCATCTTTTGAAGAACTTTTTTCGCAGATGAATGACCGTATACAAGCCATTTTCACCTTCCTCGCTTTACTGGAAATGGTGCAGCAAAAGATGATCAATCTCCTGGTGGGAGAAGGGCGAAACAATTTCATCTTCGAACGGAATGATGAAGGCGGAACCCCGGAAATTATATTGCCGGAAGCAACAGAAATGTAATATTTATGTTATAATATATGTACATGTCCTCAGATTTTTGGGATATAAAATTAATAATCATAATTTCGTAAACTTACTATATCATTATTTTAAATGAACACAGATATACCTCCCTCGGTATTTTTAACTACAACCCCGGTACACTCTTGGGAAATTCTTGTAACCCTATTCCTTGTTTTACTTAATGGCTTTTTTGTAGCAGCCGAGTTTGCTATTGTTAAGGTACGCGTATCCCAGATTGAAGTGCGTACTGACCTGAGCAAGAGCATGGCAGGCGTTGCCAAATCCATTGTAAACAATCTTGATTCTTACCTTGCAGCCACTCAATTAGGTATTACACTCGCCTCTCTTGGCCTGGGTTGGGTGGGAGAAGAAGTTATGACAGCACTCATCAAAAACCTCTTTGATGCATTAAGCCTGGACATTTCCGAAGCCGCTGCCAACAAAGCTGCCGTACCTGTTGCCTTCGCAATTATCACTGTTTTACATATTGTCTTTGGAGAATTAGCTCCTAAATCACTGGCGATCAGGTATCCGACAAATACAACTATCTATGTCTCCTGGCCATTGAAAATATTCTATTTTATTTTCCGCCCCATCATCTGGATGATGAACGGACTGGCGAATAGCATCCTGAGACTGATCGGTATAAAGCCAATGCATGGCTCAGAAATCCACTCGGAAGAAGAGCTGAAAATGATCATTTCAGAAAGCCAGGAAGGTGGTGCTATCGAACAGACAGAAAGAGATCTTATCCAGAATGTATTTGATTTTGACGACAGAAGGGTATTCCATATACAGACACTGCGTAAAAATATTTCCGCCATTGATGTAGACATGAGTGTAAAAGAGGCATTGGATTTTGCCATTAGTGAAGGGTATACCCGTTTTCCTGTATACCAGGAGACGATGGATAACATTAAAGGAGTTGTATATACCAAAGACCTGGTTAAAAGATTGCTTGCCGGAGAAGAGGATGCCAATATTGCACCATTCTTAAGAAAAGCTACATTTATTGCAGAAACAACCAAAATCAAGAATCTGCTGAAAGAGTTCCAGAAAAAACATATCCATATGGCTGTCGTGACCAACGAAACAGGCGAACTATCTGGTATTGTAACTATGGAAGATATCCTTGAGGAGCTCGTTGGAGAAATTCAGGATGAGTATGACAACGAAAAGCCTATTGTGGAAAAAACCCCGCAAGGTACTTTTATTGTTGATGCACACCAGTCTATTATAGATATCAATAAATATATTCCGTACAAATTCGAAGAAAGTGAACACTTTGAAACGCTGGCGGGACTTATTTCCGAATTCATGGAAGGAAATGAGTGTAAAGAAGGAGATCACTTCGATATTAATGAATACGAGGTAATTATCCTGAAAATGTACCGTAACTCTGCCGAAACAGTAGAATTACGCCTACTAAACGACGAAAACTAAAAAAACAAAAAGGATGGTTATGATACCATCCTTTTTCATTACTGATACATTATATATAATTATGTCATTATTATTCTCCCCTCTTACTATAAAATCCATTACCCTTAAAAACAGGCTGGTGATGTCGCCTATGTGCATGTACAGTGCCATAGACGGTCTGCCCAACGACTGGCATTATGTCCATTATACAAGCCGTGCTATTGGCGGTGCCGGCCTCATCATCCAGGAAGCGACTGCTGTAAATCCTGAAGGGCGCATCAGTTATGCAGACCTGGGTATATGGAGCGATGCACATACAGAGCAATATAAGCCAATCGTTTCTGCAATAAAAAAATACGGATGTGTACCAGGTATCCAGCTGGCACATGCCGGCAGAAAAGCCAGTTGCGAAGTATCCTGGAATAAAGGATGGCAGATACAGGAAGGTCCTGATAGCTGGCAAACGGTAGCCCCCTCTCCTATTCCTTTTCATGAAAGAGACATTATTCCTCATGAATTGACTATAACAGAAATCCAGGCACTGGTTCAGGATTTTAAAGCAGCTGCACAAAGAGCCGTCGAAGCAGGTTATGAAGTTATTGAGATTCATGCTGCGCATGGCTACCTGATTCATGAATTCTACTCCCCCTTATCTAATCAACGTACGGATGAGTATGGTGGTAGCTTTGAAAATCGCATACGTTTCCTCCTGGAAATCATTGCTGGAGTTCAGGAAGTCTGGCCTGCCGACCTGCCATTGTTTGTCCGCATATCAGCAACCGACTGGATGGGCACTGAAGGCTGGGATACACCTGATTCTGTAGCATTAGCCAAAATCCTGAAAGCAAAAGGCGTCGACCTGATCGATTGCTCTACTGCCGCCAATGTGCGCCACGCAGAGATCCCTGTGGGTCCTAACTACCAGGTTCCATTTGCTGATGCTATACGTAACCAGGCTGGCATTATGACCGGAGCGGTGGGGCTGATCACAGAAGCCGCTCAGGCAGAAGAGATTCTCCAGGCAGGTAAGGCCGATCTCATTTTCCTGGCCAGGGTATTGCTGCGAGATCCTTATTTCCCGCTCCATGCTGCTTCTGAGCTGAATGCACCGGTGGAGTGGCAGAAGCAATATGAACGCGCAAGACCTGTTTAAGTAACCCGAAATATCTAATAATTCAATTATAAACATCTGAATAGCAGCAATATGCCCTATTTATGGCTAAATATGTAGCGTCATAGCTATAATCTGGCACAAATAGGCTATTTTTGTAGGTTATTCATTATTATTAATTCACCATCTTATTTTAAGAAAATAAGGTGTCTCTATAAATATCATATATGGGATGTGGAAGTTGTGGTGTATCCACCGACAACGGAAAACCCTCTGGCTGCCAGAGTAATGGCGGATGCAGTTCGGGTGGATGTAACCGTTTAAATGTATTTAATTGGCTGGCAGAAATTCCATTGAGCGATTTCGGAAAGCCATATAACATAATAGAAGTCAGCTTTAACCAGGGAAGCCGTAAAGACTATTTCAAAAATAACACCAATACTATTTTCCATAAAGGGGAAATGGTCACTGTAGAAGGCGTTGGTGGTTATGATGTTGGCGAAATCAGTCTGACCGGAGAATTGGTCAAGCTGCAATTAAAAAAATACTCCGTTACAGAAGAGGCTGTCGAAAAGAAAGTCCTGAGGGCTGCTACTCCTTCTGATCTGGATGCTCATCATCATCAGAAAGCGACAGAGAAAGAAACACTGATCCGTTCCCGCGCTATTGCCAAACAGGTAAACCTGGAGATGAAAATCGCTGAAGCGGAATGGCAGGCAGACGGGAAAAAAGTTACTTTTTTCTACACTGCCGATGCCCGTGTCGATTTCCGTGAGCTCATCAAGGTATACGCGAGCGAATTCAAAGCTAAAATTGAAATGCGCCAGATCGGTGCCCGCCAGGAAAGCGCCAAAGTTGGTGGTATCGGTTCCTGTGGACGCGAACTATGTTGTAGTTCATGGTTATCAGATTTCAAAACAGTCAATACAACTGCTGCCCGTTACCAGAACCTTTCTATCAATCAGACCAAATTATCCGGACAGTGTGGCCGCCTGAAGTGTTGCCTTAACTACGAGCTGGATACCTATATGGATGCCCTGAAAGGGTTCCCTCCAAATGCGGAGAGTATTGAACTACAGCAAGGCAAAGCATTCCTGCAGAAGAAAGATATTTTCAAAAACCTGATGTGGTACAGCTTCTCCGGCAGCAATAAACAATATCCGCTGACGATTGAGCGTGTACAGGAAATTTTGACTCTGAATGCCAAAGGTGAAAAACCAGAAGAACTGGAAGCAGTAGAAATACAGGTGAAGAGCAAAGATCCGGAGAAAAGTGTAGATATGGGCTTTGTTAATGATGTAGGACAGATCAAACTGTCTTCGTTAAAAGGCAATAACAACAATAAAAAACGTAAGAAAGGCGGACAAGGATCTGAGCAGAAAAATAAAGCCGGCGAGCAAAATAACCGCAATAATAATCCGAAAGGAGAAGCGAAAGCCGGACCAAATCAGAACCAGAATCCAAACCGGAATAACAATACGAATAAACCCAAAGGCAATAAACCTAATCAGAAACAGGCCCAGGGTAATAATAATACCAATAATCCAGAACAAGGCAGCCCAAAACCTGCTCCTCCAAAACAGCAAACTGCCCCACAACAGCAGAAAACTAATCAGAATCCGGAGGGGCAGAAGAACAGGAATGCTGATGCCCAGCAGAAAAGAGAAGGCGGACAACCTAAAAAGCAACATAAGCCCAACAGGCCAAAACCGAATCCTAATCCTGGACCAAACCCTAATCCTAACCAGGATAACAGTAACAAATCATCTTAATCATTAATTTTATAACCTTTAAACAAACATTAAAAACTTGCTAGTTTACAAATTTGGTGGCGCATCCATTGCCACTCCCGAGAGAATGACCGAATTGCTTCCTATTATCGCGGAAGCCAACAAACCACTTTTAGTAGTTGTGTCTGCCTTAGGTAAGACCACTAATGCTTTAGAAGACGTTGTCAAGGCCGCATTCAAGGGAGATAAACGAAAGACCAGCGAGTTGATAAAGCAGTTAGAGGATCAACATGATGAGTACTGTGCAGCCTTACTGCAAGGCGAAGCTCTGGACACAGTAAAGGCGGAACTACACCTTATTTTTACCGAAATGCAGTGGGCGGCAGATACGGCAACCCAATACGCATTCGATTATGTATATGACCAGATCGTATGCCTGGGAGAGCTATTGTCGACTACTATCTTCAACAGCTTCCTTAATAGCCGTCAGGTGCCAAGTGCCTGGGTAGATGCCCGTGATATTGTACGCACAGATAATACGTACCGTGATGCACAGGTTGATGAAGCGTATACTACAAAACAGGTAAAGGAGAAAGTCCTGCCCCTGTTTCAGCAATACCAGGTAGTCGTTACTCAAGGCTTTATCGGTTGTACAGATGAGAACTACTCTACTACCCTGGGTCGTGAAGGTTCCGACTATTCAGCTGCATTATTTGCCAGCATGTTACCGGCCAACAGCGTTACCATCTGGAAAGATGTAGAAGGTTTATTAAATGCCGATCCTAAATTATTTGCCAATACAGAGAAGATCCAGCAGATCAGCTTCTATGAAGTGATTGAAATGGCCTATTATGGTGCACAGGTTATTCACCCTAAAACCATTAAGCCACTGCATAATAATGGGATACCATTATATGTAAAATGCTTCCTGGACAGAAGCCTGAAAGGCACTGTTATCAAAAATGAAGTAGAAACGGCTTATCCACCGATCATTGTATTGAAGAAAAACCAGATCTTACTGAAAGTAACCAGTAAAGATTACTCCTTCGTTACAGAAGACAAACTGAGTGAATTATATACAATCTTCCACCAGCATAAAGTAAAAATCAATCTTTTACAGAATGCTGCGATCAGTCTGATTGCCTGCGTAGATAATAATCCGGCTAAGATCGAACCATTGATTTCCGATCTTTCCCTGAATTACCAGATCCGCAGAAACGAGGATGCCGAATTGCTGACCATCCGTCACTATAACGATCCTACGTTTGAGCGATTGACTAAAGACCGCAAAGTATTACTGGAGCAAAAATCCAGGATCACCGTACAAGCGGTAATGAGTAATTTCTAAAGAAATATATCTTATTATTATACATAAAGAGGGCTGTCAATGACAGCCCTCTTTATGTATAATAACTCGTTTGATTTTACTTCAACACTTCCGTGATCGGCGTACCAATGCTGGCATTCGGTGCCTGAATGTGTAACAGAGCAGCAATAGTAGCAGCAATATCCGTCATATGATACGGTTGTACACTAGCCCCTTTCTTAATACCCCAGCCATAAAACACCAGTGGAATATGTGCATCATAAGGGTTCCAGCTACCGTGTGTGGTACCAGTACCACCGTAGCCGCTGTAGTGGCCCGGCTCCAGGATCACCTGCAGGTCTCCGCTACGTTTACGGTTATAGCCATTTACGGCCATCTGCCATAATGGTTCCGGCAGCACATGTCCGTCCCTATCTTTCATGTCCAGGACATAAGCAACATGCTCTACCTGCTCCATAATATGCTTAGCAGCCTCACTCACTGCTTCAGCATCCAGCTTATGACGTGTGATAACCGCCTCATTGAAGTATACCTGGTAGTTCTCAAATACAGCAATGCTATCAGCATTAAAATGCTTTTTCAATTCCTCATTCAACAGTTTACCCACTTTTCGGGAATCAAAGTTCTGGCCCGGTATACGCTGATCTTTTAAGAAGGTCACATTATGCGCCCCCCCATGATCGGCAGTCAGGAATACCGTGTAATTACCTTTACCTACCTGTTTGTCCAGGTATTGCAGGAACAATTCCAGCTCCTTATCCATACGTAGGTAGCAATCTTCCACTTCGATCGCATTAGGTCCGTACATATGTCCTATATAATCGGTACTGGAAAAACTGATTGCCAGGAAATCAGTGATATCATCTTTACCCATCTGCTCACCTGCAATGGCCGCCTCACCCATTAACCGGGTCAGCGTATTGCCCCATGGTGTGGTACGGATAATACCACGATCCTTACCGGAAAATTGTGCCAGTTTATGCGGGAACACAGGAGCAGTTCCCCCTTTCAGATTCCCTTCATAGGCGTTATTATCAGCAGTACTTTGCACATAAGTATTTATAGGATATAGCGTGCTCCAGTCCTGTAGTAACAGGCTATCCGTACAGTTCCGTCCATTAAAAGCTTCTACCCAGGCCGGTAATTTATCTGTATAGAAAGTGCTGGTAATGAATTTTCCATCCTTACCATCAAACCAGTAAGCACCCGAAGCGGTATGTCCTGCAGGCAGGATCGAGCCTCTGTCTTTCAGCGATACCCCCACTGTCTTCGCACGGAAATTGGTAGCAAGTCTTAATTCATCTGTAACCGTTGTGGCCAGCAGATTTCTAGGGCTCATTTTACCGGCATCGCTCTGGTTACCGACACTGCTTACCGCATCATCATCAGTACAATAAACCTCCTTACCAGTACGTTTATCGATCCATTCGTTAGCCGCTATACCGTGCAGCGCGGGTACAGACCCGGTATAGATACAGGAGTGGCCTGGCGCAGTATATGTGGGTAGGTAATTGATGGTAGTATTTTCACAGGTAAATCCTTCAGATAACAGACGCTTGAAGCCCCCTTTACCATAACGGTCTGCATAACGGTATAGATAATCCCATCGCATCTGATCCAGTACAATACCAACAACCAGTTTGGGTCTCGGTGGCTCCTGAGCCATGGCCGGTTTCACGATGGCAGAAGCCAGCACAGCAGCAACTAATATCTTCTTAAAATTCATGTTCAGCTAATTAGGCTGCAAATTTCCGAAATATTTGGCTACCGTGAGTATTATCTAATTCTTAAAGCAACTGTAAGAACATTTGCCTGATGTCCATTTAACACTTATTTTCGGCATAAATATTAATCAAATAATGCCCGCACCTAAACGTTTGAAGATCGGAGAAGGAAAGATCAGTGGATTTGTTTCTATTTTTCTGTCTATACTGTCCCTCGGAGGAGTCTTATGTTTCCGCTTCCCAGAAAGACTGACCACACCTGAATTCAGGGAATTATATACAGGAGAAAGCATGGCAACCCTCATAGCAGCTGTAATTATCGCTTCCTTTTTCTTTGCCTTGCTAAGCCTGGTATTGAGTAAAAAGATAAAATGGCCGCTCATAGGTTCTTCCATTGCCGGCCTGGCCGTATTGCTCGGCGCTTTTGCCGTAGAAGGCAGGGCTGTAGATAAGACGGCATGGCATTTCGGACTAGACTGGATGCTGCTGGATCTGTTATTGATGACCGTTATTTTTATTCCTTTGGAATTATTTTTTCCTAAAAGAACAGACCAGACCAAATTTCATGAAGAGTGGCGTACCGACCTGGTATACTTTGTCATCAGCCATTTATTCATACAGTTTTTCGGAGTCATTACCCAAAAACCAGCCGTACTGTTTTTCGGGTGGATAGGCTTGGACAAGGTACACCTCTGGGTACAAAACCTGCCTTTCATAGCCGGCTTATTTCTGGCGTTTTTCAGCACAGACCTCTTCCAGTACTGGGCACATCGCATATTCCATAACCATGTGTATTTATGGCGTTTTCATTCCGTGCACCACTCCACCAAAAACATGGACTGGCTGGCAGGAAGCCGTACGCACTTTATAGATATTTTCTTTACCCGCGCCATGACCTTTATTCCTTTATATATACTGGGGTTTCCGGAATCGGTATTTAATGTATATATTATTTTTGTGGCCATCCATGCAGTATTGATCCATGCCAATACCCGCATCAATTTTGGCCCGTTGAAATATATTTTTGCAACCCCGCAATACCATCACTGGCACCATTGTGAAGATCCGAAACATTACGGAAAGAACTTTGCAGCCATCTTCCCTTTTATTGATATGATATTCGGAACCTATTATCTGCCCGGCAATAAATGGCCCGAAAGTACCGGTGTGCTGGAGGGCGAATATCCAAAAGGGTTCATCAAGCAAAGCGTTTATCCTTTTACGAAAAGCCCATTTGATAATGATCTGAACATGTCTGAGCGTAGTGAACGCTAAAAGGCAAAAAACAATACAAATAAAGAGGCCTTCGATCATGATCGAAGGCCTCTTTATTTGTATTGTATATAAATCGCTTTAGAAGCGTTTATTTCATTGGTTCTTGTTGTGCCAGCTGCACATCACGCTCAACCACTGTATGCTCGCCTGTGATTGCTTTACCATCCTTATCCAGCAGTTCCAGCTTCACTTTCATCGTGCCCATAGGAGCATTCTGAATGAATTGCGGCTCCCAGCTATTGATCATAAAAGTATTGCCATTAATAGTAGCTCTTACTTTATCACCAGCTTCAGATAAGGTCGTATTGTACACATAGAAATCCAGCAGTACATTCTTCGTATCATTCCCTACATAATCTCCTTTAGGTCGGCTGTAGAAGATCATTGGAGTAGTCGGATTTTCCAGTTTCTTATATGTCCCTTTCGCATCAATCGCAAAGCGCAGCAGGATACCTGCATTTTTACCTTTTACAGACTCATGGTAAGAGCGGGAAAGGAAAGACATAACATCATGCTGAGAATTTACCGCAACGGTAAAGGTATGCTTAGGCTCATATAAAGCTGTGTATGGCTTATTATCCAGGATAAAGTGAATATGCTGACCCTGGGCAGAATTGTTACACTCTTTAGATACAGCAGCTTCAGTTTGTTTTTTCAGTTCGTAATTCGCTACGGTATAATTAATCGTAACTTTTACAGAATCCTTGCCCACCGGCTCTGTGCTTACATCTTTGATCGACAATGCCGCATCAGGAAAGTCTGGAGAGGCCGGCACCGGTGCAATCTTAACGGTTTTCTCTGGAGTAACGGTTTCCACCGTATCCGCCGTCTTTGCATCAGTCTTATCGGTTTCTCCTCCTTTACAGGAAGCCAGCAGCATAAATCCTAATGATAAACATGTGGCAGGCAGTATGTAATATTTTCTCATAACAACATATAATTAGTGGTTAACACAAAAGTAAGTGAAAAGTATACTCCATTATCTTTAAATATTTGTAAATATAGCCATTCGGAAATTTGTAATGCTTATAATAATTTGAGTACTTTTGTTCCTCAAAACATAGTACACATATGATATACTCCATGACCGGCTTTGGTAAAGCAGAAGGACATACAGGAAATAAAGAAATTATTGTAGAGCTGAAATCGCTGAATGGTAAGCAATTTGAGATTACGAATAAATTAAACCCATTATTGAAAGCTTACGAAGCAGATATCCGGAAAATCGTTTCCAGACAACTGAAGCGTGGATCTGTAGATATCGCCATATTTGTAAAACAGGATGGCGCAGCCAAGCCGATGAAAATCAATACCAGCCTGGCGCAGTCCTACTATGCTTCTATAAAAGAAATCTCATCTGCACTAGGTCTTGCTGAAGAACAGATATTACCTACACTAATGCGCCTGCCGGAAGTAGTAGCGCCGGAAGCGGAGAGTGTAACAGAAGAAGACTGGGCTGTGATTGAGCGCCTGGTAACCACTGCTGCAGACCAACTGGTGAATCACCGTATGGTTGAAGGAAAACCTATCGGTACCGATCTGCTGGAGCGTATTGATCAGATCGAAAAATTACTGATCCAGGCCGAGGTACATGAGCCAAGACGTATCGAGCGCATTAAAGAGCGCCTAGTTACTATGCTGGAAGAATGGGTGGGTAATGACAAATGGGATGCTAATCGCCTGGAGCAAGAGCTGATCTACTATATTGAAAAAATAGACATTTCTGAAGAAAAACAAAGACTGAGAGCCCACTGTAATTACTTCAAAGAACTGGCTGAAACAGCAGGACCTGAAGGCATTGGCAAAAAACTGGGATTTGTACTACAGGAAGTAGGTCGTGAAATCAACACCCTGGGTTCAAAAGCCAATGATGCAGCTATGCAGCAGATCGTTGTACAGATGAAAGATGAGCTGGAAAAAGCGAAAGAACAGGTATTGAATATTGTATAAAATCAAGGACATGAAATTATTGCTGCAAAAATATTTTAAATCATTACCGGTCATTGCGATTACATTGCTGGCAGCCTGTGGAAAGCCTGCAGAAACAGCTTACCAGAAACAGGTAGGTATTCCCGGGGCTAAGTGGGATTATAAATTCCAGCCGGAATTCCAGTTTGATATACCCGACACAACGGCAAAATATAAAGTATACCTGATCCTGCGTCATGATGCGGCCTTCCCTAATTCTAATATATGGGTAAGGTTTAAAACCAAACAACCGGAAGCAAAACAATTTGATGCAGGCATTCGCATAGAAGCGCCGCTGGCAGCAACAGACGGCCAATGGCTGGGCTCAGATATCGGCTCTATCTATGAACATAAAATATTGTTGAAACCAGGAAAAGACTATCCGAAGTTTTCTAAAACGGGAACGTATACGGTAAAACTGGAACAGATCATGAGAGAGAATCCGCTACCCTCCGTGATTAACATCGGGCTGCGTGTCGAGCGGCTGGATCTTAAATAAACCATAGGCGATACTGCGTACGGTCTCATCAATATCATTGATCACCAGCGTAGTAGACGATACAATACGTTTTCCATCAGCATCGGTAACTGAATAAGTTACCGATTTTTTATTGCCCGCAGCAGTAAAGTTCAGAGACACCAGCGGCAAAGCTGCATCCTGCTCATCCAGGTCAATATTATACTTTTTCAATGCAGATAATACTGCATTGTTATTACCGGAAACCTTCAGGCGGAAGTGCATTTTAAATTCTGCATATGGCATTAACTGCGGGTACAAGCGGTACATATTGACCAGGCTGCTTTTCCACATTGCATCCTGATCATTTTTATCAGCGCAGATAATCAATGCCTCATAAACCCTTGCCAGGAATAGCTTTTCATAATCCTCTTCAATATCTTCTGCAAACGACAAAGTACGTACCAGTCGCTCCTGGGCACGCTGATAATGCCCCTGCTCCATATCCAGGCGCGCGAGGTACAGGTTGAAATACTTATATACCTTAGGTCTGGGATCAACCTTTAACTGACTTTCGAATTTATTATAAAAATATGCAGTACTGTAGCCGCGGATCAGGTACCAGATCTCATCCCAGGAAATAGTACTTTCTGTCGAGAACAGCTTGTAGACTACATTTTCCCGCTCAGGATTAGCCGCCAGCTGGTTGGCTACCAGGTACTGTTGCAGATAAGCCTCACCTTTCAGCATAGCAATACTCCACAAAGCACGCGGATGCCAGCACCAGTTTCTATCTTCGAACTGCTGTTGCCGAATCTCCTTTTTCTTATTCATCAGCCGCAGCAGGTTTATGCTGAATTCATAATGAGATTCACCCAGGGTAGTACCGATATGTACTTCTTTAAACTGCGCTGCTTTATCCAGAAAGCGCTGGCTTTCTGCCAGATTTCCTTCATAACTGCAGGCGCGTGCCAGGGCTATGTTATACCATCCGAATCCGGGAGTAGAACCCACCGAATGTATGATATCCCTCATGCTGATCGCAGCCTGCATAGGCATGCCTTTATAGATATCTACAATGGAGCTGTAGTAAGCCCATTCCTGCAGGCGCTTATCTCCGGCATCCTGCATACTGGCCACTGCATAGGCCTCTTCTGCTTCACTGAACTTAGCCTGTATAGCACAAAAGGTTCCATAGTTATTGTAAGACATCAGCCCGCCGTTCTCCATAAGACGGAAGTAGTACAAGGCAGAATCTATACGCAAATGATAGGCATGGAGAATGGCTTTATAATGATATACATTTTGCAATTCATACTGCAGAGAAGACTCGGGAAACACCTGCCTGTTTACTGACTGATTTGCTTGTATGCGTGCCAGGGAGCTATCCAGGAAGCGATCCGACAATACCTCATTCTCCTCTAGGTTGCCCTTCAGAAAATCGTAGGTACGGTATGTGTAAAAACGATTGCGGTGTACAATCCAGGAAAGCATGTTATAACCATTCAGCACAATCTCTTTCTGCATATTCCATTGCTGTATCCTGCGCAGCAGTTTATAACTGTTTTCATTCTGCTCCACATTCTGATAAGCCTGAAACAGATAGTTGGCCGTATTGCTGTAATCCGCATGGCGCTTATACAGCTTTACATATTCCAGGGGATCGGCCGTACGGGTGCGCAATATAGTTGCATAATCCCGCTCTATTAGCGTCAATGCCTTTTCAAGAGGGGCAATTGCCAGCTTATAACCATTATAGTCCGCCGCCCGTTCAGCATTAAAAATGCCTTGTATCATCCAGCCAACATAATAAGTACTATCGATACGGATA
This sequence comes from Edaphocola aurantiacus, assembly GCF_019797745.1. Classification (GTDB taxonomy): domain Bacteria; phylum Bacteroidota; class Bacteroidia; order Chitinophagales; family Chitinophagaceae; genus Edaphocola; species Edaphocola aurantiacus. The sequence continues at coordinate 558,115 of NZ_VOSI01000001.1, forward strand.
AACTCACGGGAAGCCGGCACCGCCTCTTCACGTGTCATATCCACCCCCTGCCGCTTCGCATCTATTTCATAGCGCTTGGCAGCATTAAGGTCAGCAAGAGACTGAGCAGGTACTGATGTAGTACCTGCTCCGACTAATGCAATAGCTATTATTATATTACGTGGGTTAAATATCAAATTTATATTAGTTAATCTGCGTTATATCTGCAGCCCCGCTGATATCCTTCACGATAGTTGGTGTACCCTTGTATTGTACATTACCTGCTCCAGAGGCATCAATATTCAGGTATTTAGCAGCATACACTTTTGCTTCTCCCGCACCTGATGTTTCTACGCTTACCGAGTCAGAGATACACTCAAGTGCATTTATATTTCCGGCTCCGCTGATGTCGATATCCAGCGATGGTGCCGCACCTATCAGCTTTACAGCACCTACCCCGCTAGACTCTACGGTACAGGAAGGTACTTCCACATGCATATCCACATCACAGGCACCTGATATATCAATCGCCAGTGGTGTAGTTTGTTTAAATACGGTCTGGGACTGTATTACCCCTACACCGCTCGCTTCAATCTTATCCAGGTTAGGCATGCTGATATAGACTGTAACTTCTTCAGAATCATCTCCGTCAAATATATCGAAGGTCCCGGTACGCTCAATCAGCAAGGTTCCGTTTTCCATACCAATTTTCAGTGTACGTAATGCTTCGTTGCTTCCTTTGGCCACTACACTGAAGACGCTGTCCTGCTTCAGGTAAATCTTGGCATAGCCATTCAGCTCAATGGTGCGGAAGTTATTAAAGGTATATTGTTTTGTGCCTCCGACAACAGGTGTATTGTCTTCGAAATTGTGATCAGAATCTTTGCTGATCGTAACATTATTACAAGAACTGAACAGACCTGTTACAGTACCGAGTGCTGCAGCCAGAGCGAAGAAGAGGAATATTTTTTTCATAACAAACTATTTTAAATTTTATTCAAAAGTAGCCTGCCATCACGCTTCTTCCATGGCTCTTTCGGTAGATTGGTTTATTTACTCGGTAAATGTCGCTTAATATAATTTTAATGCCTGTAGTCTTTGCATCTCAGCCGCAATCAACTCCTCCAGGACACGCGTTCTGGCCTCTTTACTACGGAAGATCAGGCGGTGCACCAGTACCGGGTTAGCGATATACTGCACATCATCCTCAATAACAAAATCTCTCCCCTTAACCAGTGCAAAAGCTTTCAGACATTTAATAAACGTAATACCGGAACGGGTAGATGCTCCCAGACTTATATCCGGATGATTTCTCGTTGCCCGCACCAGGTTCGCCACAGACTGCACGACCTCAGGGTGAATATACACCTGTTCCGCGGCCTGTTGCAGGTCCAGTATATCCTGCAGCGACAGAATCTGTTTCAATTGATTCAGGTTGTCATTGATCTGCAGGTACTGCTGGTATATTTCCAGTTCTGTTTTTTCATCAACATAGCCGAAATAGATTTTCATAAAGAAACGATCCAGCTGTGCTGTAGGCAAAGGATAGGTACCCTCTGTCTCTACCGGGTTCTGCGTAGCAATCGTAAAGAAAGGCTGTTGCAGCTTTACTGTTTGCTCCCCTATTGTGATCTGTCCTTCGGCCATGCTTTCCAGTAAAGCAGACTGCACTTTCGGAGAAGCACGGTTGATCTCATCGGCCAGCAGGATATTACAAAACAAAGGGCCCTTTTTAAAAATAAAATCCTTGCGCTGATCATCAAAAATATACGCACCGATCAGGTCCATAGGCAAGAGGTCTGGTGTAAACTGTATCCGTTTGAAGACCGCATTTCCTTCTCCTGTTCCGCTGATTGCATGAGCCAGGGTTCTGGCCAGCACCGTTTTACCGGTACCGGGATTATCTTCCATCAGGATATGACCCTTTGCCAGCAGACAAGTAATGACCTGTTCTACCTGTTGTCTTTTCCCCCTGATCACCGTTTCCATTTCTGTGATCAATTGCCCTATCTTACCCTGTGCCGCAACTGTTGCTTCCATCTGATCTGTATTTATAAAAGGTCCTGTATGATATCTTCTCAAAACTACATTATTTGTAAAATATAACGCCTTTTTTAACGGAATTTATCGGATGAATGATTGTATTTTTGAGTTAAAATAATCAGAAACATACATGTTGCATTATACAGTAGCGGGAACCGGTCAGCCGATTGTCCTGGTTCATGGTTTCCCTAATGACGGACGCAACTGGAATACGATTATTCCTGCCCTGTCACAACAATACAAGCTCATTATTCCTGATCTTCCGGGAGCCGGCAAAAGCGCCTTCCTGCCTAAACTTACTTTAGGCAAAATGGCTGATGCCCTTATTGCAGTCCTGGACAAAGAACAAATCGATCAGGCCGTCTTTGCTGGCCACTCTATGGGAGGCTACACCTGCCTGGAACTGGCGACTTTATACCCTGACCGGGTAAAAGCCATATCCCTGGTGCATTCCCTGGCCTCTGCCGACAATGAAGAGAAAAAAGAAACCCGCAGAAAATCAATCAAACTGATACTGGGTGGCCCTATAGGACAAAAGACTTTCATTAAAGCCATGGCAGAAAACCTGTTTGCTGCAAGCTACAAAGTAGCGCATCCGGAAGGCATAGAGGAGATCTGGCAAAACGGAATGCAGCTTAGTCCTGAAGCACTGGCAGCATTCTACCAGGCGATCATGGACCGAAGCGATAAAACCGAATGGCTTAAAGCCAATAAGCGCATACCGGTGCAGTGGATCATTGGTGAGGAAGACAATGCCACACCAATGAAAGAAGCCCTGGCGCAGTGCCACCTGTCACAAAGAAATGATGTACAACTCTACCGTAACTGTGGCCATATGAGTATGATGGAGTATCCGGAGCGTCTGACAACAGACCTTGCGGCATTCGCATCATTTGTATACAGTATGTAAAAACCGAATTCAATTATGAAGTTTAATCTACAGGCACCATACAGCCCCGCCGGCGATCAGCCCTCTGCCATAACACAGCTGACCGCTGGCGTGAATGAAGGAGATGCTTTCCAAACCTTGCTGGGGGTAACAGGATCGGGTAAAACATTTACCATGGCCAATGTCATCCAGAATGTTCAAAAGCCAACGCTAATCCTTACCCACAACAAAACACTGGTGGCCCAGCTATACGGAGAGTTCAAACAATTCTTTCCGGATAATGCTGTTAACTATTTCGTCTCTTACTATGATTATTACCAGCCGGAAGCTTATATGCCGGTAAGTGATACCTATATTGAAAAGGATCTTGCGATCAACGAAGAGCTGGAGAAACTGCGTCTGCGTACCACCACAGATCTGTTAAGTGGCCGAAGAGACATACTGGTCGTGGCTTCGGTATCCTGCATTTATGGTATGGGTAACCCTACTGAATATGAGAATGGGATTATCCGCATTGAGCAGGGACAGGAAGTATCCCGTAACGGATTCCTGCACGCCCTGGTCAATTCTCTGTACAACCGCTCCCAGGGAGAGTTTGCACGGGGTACCTTCCGTGTGAAGGGCGATACAGTAGATATTAATCTGCCCTATGTTGATTATGGATATCGCATCACTTTCTTCGGAGATGAAATCGAAGAGATCGAAAGTTTTGATATTGAAAATGGCAAACGTATCGGTAAGATTGAGGCTGCGGCCATCTTCCCGGCAAACCTCTATGTCGCACCTAAAGATCAGATGGGCCAGATTGTACGCGAAATACAGGATGAACTGTTTGCACAGGTAGAGTATTTCAAAAGAGAAGGCAAGCATATCGAAGCGCAAAGGATCAAAGAAAGGGTAAACTATGACCTGGAGATGATGCAGGAGCTGGGTTATTGCAGTGGTATCGAAAACTACTCCCGCTTCCTGGACCGCAGAAGACCGGGCACCCGCCCCTTCTGCCTGCTGGATTATTTCCCAAAAGATTTCCTGTTGTTTATTGATGAGAGCCACGTAACTATTCCACAGATCAGTGGGATGTATGGTGGTGACCGTTCCCGTAAAATGAACCTGGTTGATTTCGGCTTCCGCCTGCCTTCAGCACTGGACAACCGTCCTTTGAATTTTCATGAATTTGAAAGCCTGTTGAACCAGGTGGTATTTGTCAGTGCGACTCCGGGCAACTTTGAATTAAACGTAACGGAAGGTCTGGTCGTAGAGCAGGTTGTACGCCCAACAGGATTACTGGATCCTCCGATAGAAATACGTCCTAGCCTGAACCAGATCGATGACCTCCTGGATGAAATAGATCAGAGAGCCAAACGCAATGAGCGCATACTGGTAACCACACTGACCAAACGTATGGCCGAAGAACTGGATACCTATCTGAAACGCATCAATATCAATTCACGCTATATACATAGTGAGGTAGATACGCTGGAACGCGTAGAGATCTTAAGAGATCTGCGCCTGGGCAATATTGATGTACTGGTAGGTGTAAACCTGCTCCGGGAAGGATTGGATCTGCCCGAAGTAACACTGGTGGCTATCCTCGATGCCGATAAAGAAGGCTTCCTGAGAGATGAACGCTCTCTGACCCAGATGGCCGGTCGTGCAGCCCGTAATGCGGATGGTATGGTTATTTTTTATGCCGATAAAATTACGGACAGTATGCAGCGCACGATCGATGAAACACAGCGAAGAAGAGAGAAACAGATTGAGCACAATACAGCACATGGTATCACGCCAACTACCGTACGCAAATCGGTAGAACAGATCATGAAGCAGACCTCTGTACTGGATATCAAAAACTATGACGAAGACAGTCCGTTAGCGATTGAACCGAACCAGGATATTGCCGCTGAAGAATTTGTCGAATATAAATCTAAAGCTTCTTTGCAAAAGGCTATCGACCAAACGAAGAAGTCTATGCAGAAAGCAGCTAAAGATCTTGACTTTATGGAGGCAGCCCGTCTTCGAGACCAGATGTTTGCTATGGAACAGGAGCTAAAAGCTATGTAATGATATTTACCCCGGATCGTACATTGATCCGGGGTATTTTTTTCATGACCTTTCTATCAAAATCATTTCAGAACACTCCGCCTTTCTATCCGCCAACCCAACAACCGGACACCCTTTCAAACACATTTAATATATTTACATAAAATATACCCCAATAAAATTCAAGCACATGAAATATATAAGCCTGCTATCAATCGCCATATTATGTTCCGGTAGTGTACTGTTTGCACAAGGTACAGACAGTGCTGTTACTGTCCCTCAGGTATCAGAAGTAGCTGATATTTTTACACCTGCACCCAGTGTAAGCAATACCGGCGGCAATACCACCATCACTTCAGAAGAAATCAGCAAACGCCCTGTGAATAATGTTGCCAGCGCTATGGAAGGTGTTGCTCCCGGAGTGGAAGTCAGCGGAGGAACGAATGATCCGCGCATTATAATCCGTGGGCTAGGCACATTAAATGGAGGTTCTGATCCGCTGATTATAGTCGATGGTGCCCCCTACTCCGGCTCGCTCAGTACTATTAACCCTAATGATGTAAAAGAAATAAAAGTCTTGAAAGACGCAGTGTCCAAAGGACGCTACGGTGCACGCGGTGCCAATGGTGTAGTAGTGATCACCACAAAGACATATGAACCACGTCCAGAAAGTGAAGCACCTCCACGCACAAAGAAAAACAAAAAGGACAAATCCAAATAGCGTATTACCTTTAATCAAAGACAGCACAGCCGGCTGATATAGTTATCCGGGCGGTAAGCCTGCATATGCTCAAAAGTATATGCAGGCTTTTTATATTATCTTAGGCCAAATTTTTTCTACACTATTCCAACCTTTAGTTATGCAATTGCATCCTTAATACAAAAGCGACTGACTGTGATCAACGAATCCCTGATAAACGAATGTAAGCAAGGCAACCGGCAGGCCCAGCGAGGCTTGTACGATTACCTCTCGCCCAAGCTATACAGCACCTGCAAACGATATTTAAAACAAGATGCCGACATTGAAGATGTACTCGCAGAAGTATTCGTCGCCATCTTTACCAAAATCCATACGTTAAGAGAAGCTGCTGCTATTGTCTCCTGGGCCAGAAGAATCGCTGCCAATCAATGCCTGCAGGTATTGCGTAAGCAGATCAACTTCAACCTCACCCTGGATGATGTCAAACAGGAACCGGTTTATGACCGTGCGCCGGATCATCCGATAGAGCACAGGGATCTGCTACAGCTGCTGCAGCACCTGCCGGATGGTTGCCGTTCTGTATTCAACCTTTTTGCGATAGAAGGTTTTTCGCACAAAGAGATTGCTGCCATGCTACAGATCTCAGAAGGGACCTCGAAATCACAGCTGAATGTTGCCAAAAACAAATTGCAACAATTAGTAAATGTTCATTACTATCAAAATGCTACTAAAAATGGAATTGCAAAATAACATATTTGATGAGTTCAAAGCGGCTGCAGACGGGGAAGAGGAAGTACCCTTCAAGGAGCAGCTCTGGTCGCGTATAGAATCACGCCTGGACGAGGAACCGGAAAAACGCCGTGCATTTGTGCCCTGGGTAAGATATATGGCAGCCTCGGTTGTATTGCTGGTAGGATCTGGTATTGTATGGCAGCTGAGTCGTGATGAAAATACGACACCGGCAACAGAAGTGGCGCAGCATACAACACAGCAGCAAGCAACTGAAATACTGGTAACAGATGCGGACAGCAACAAAACGATAACCGAACCTTCTAAAACGGGCATTATTGCGGTGGCACCTAAGGCGCCGGTTAAGCAATACAGCACTGAAACGCCAACAGAAAATACTGGTCAGCATGTAGCTGCCACCTCCGCAAAGCACAGCACTCTTGTGCAGTCGGAACAGGCTGACAAGGATCCGGTTAAGGAGCATACAAATACACATGTAGCCTCCTCCTATGTAACGGACAGCATCTCAGTACTGGCGCACGCAACAGTACAGGCTGAACAGGCAAATAATACTATTGCCGCCAACCCTGCATCTAATAAGGCCTTCCTGTTTAACAGTGTGGTTATTGATAAGGATATGGAAAGCATCGTTGGTGCCGTGATACAATTAAAAGGGACTAACCAATCGGTAATGAGCGATGATGAGGGGAAGTTTAGTATGCAGGTTCCAGACAGTAATGCAACATTGATTGTTAGTTCATTCGGAGCAAAAACAAAAGAGATTAACTTAAGGCAGTTACATTCAAAATGGATTACTCTTGGCGATAATAGTACTTCATTGGATGAAGTAGTCGTTTATGGTGCAAAGCTTGATTCCAGATCCTATGTCGGTGCAGTCAGTACCGTTACCGCAAAGGAAATTGCCAAAAGGCCCGTAACCAGTGTAGCAGCTGCCTTGGACGGAGCAGCACCTGGTGTATTGGTAACCAAAGGCGGCGGACAGCCGGGTTCCAATCCGGACATTATGGTACGCGGTATGGGTTCATTAAGTGCCAGCAGTGCCCCCCTGATTGTACTGGATGGCGCTCCGTATTCCGGTGCATTGAACAGCATCAACCCCGGAGACATAAAAGACCTTGTTATTTTAAAGGATGCAACTTCTAAAGCCGTGTATGGTGCCCGCGCAGCCAATGGTGTCATCCTGGTTACCACTAAAAGAGGTGAAGAAGATGGAATAAAAGATGGCAATCTTTTTGACAATGTTTTCAAACGTAAAAATAAACGTAAAAAAACCGAAGCGCCAACAGAACAACAACCGCCTGCAAGAGCCGAAGAGCAGGCCCATAAAGAGGAGCAAACCCGCAATGAGGAAGCATATGAACTTTTTGAAGAGAATAAGTTTGAAAGTCCGCTGAACCAGCCGCTGTCGACCTTCTCTATTGATGTGGATAAGGCTTCCTATGCCAATATCCGTCGATTTATTATTAACGGAGCAAAAGTACCTAAGGATGCAGTTCGCATCGAAGAGATGATCAATTATTTCTCTTATAAGTATCCCCAACCTGAGGCTGGCAAGCCGTTTTCCATCAATACGGAATATAGCGATGCCCCCTGGAATCCACAGCATCGCTTGCTGAAGATCGGGTTGCAAGGCCGCATTATTCCACAGGACCAGATACCGCCAAGCAATCTTGTATTCCTGATCGATGTGTCCGGATCTATGAGTGATCACAATAAGCTGCCTTATGTACAAAAATCTATGGAGCTGCTGACACGCCAGCTGCGTAAAGAAGATCATGTCGCGATTGTAGTATATGCGGGTGCGGCTGGTCTGGTATTGCCCTCAACCAGTGGCGATCAGAAAGAGAAAATTATGGATGCGATTAACCGTCTGAATGCAGGTGGCAGCACAGCGGGAGGCGCGGGTATAGAGCTGGCCTACAAGGTGGCGAAGGAAAACTTTATTCCCAACGGCAATAACCGCATCATACTGGCTACAGACGGAGATTTCAACGTAGGTGCCTCAAGTGATCGCAGTATGCAGGAGCTGATCGAGGAGAAAAGAAAAGACAATATCTTCCTTACCTGCCTGGGATTCGGAATGGGTAATTATAAAGACAGTAAAATGGAGATCCTGGCGGATAAAGGGAATGGTAACTATGCTTATATCGATAATCTGGCAGAGGCTCAGAAGACCTTACAGAAAGAATTTGGTTCTACGATGTTTGCCATTGCAAAGGATGTAAAAATACAGATTGAATTTAATCCTGCTCTGGTACAGTCTTATCGCCTGATCGGTTATGAGAACCGTAAACTGAATGCAGAAGATTTTGCTAATGATGCTATAGATGCGGGAGAGTTGGGCAGTGGACACACCGTTACGGCTTTATATGAGATCATACCCAAAGGAGTCTCCAGTCCTTATGCCGTCGCGGCTATAGACCACCGGTATACAACTGCTGTTGCAGACAGTTCTCTGTCTCAATCCAATGAGCTGGCCCGGGTACAATTCAGGTATAAAGAGCCGAATGAAGAGACCAGCAAATTAATGACCCAGCTGATTCCAAACAACCTGACTCCGGCAAAATTAATATCCAAAGATTTCAGACTGGCTGCAAGTGTTGCCTGGTTGGGATTACAGCTAAGAGACTCTAAACTGGTTCCGGATAAATCATTAAACCATATTGCTTCATTTGCAAAAGAAGCAATTGACAAGGATAATAAAGAAGAAACAGAATTGGTTAAATTAATAGAAGCCACAAAATAAAAGGGATTGTTGATACTGGCTTCTGTAAAGAAGGCGGGGCAATGAGTAACTCATTGCCCCGCCTTTGATTTTATTATAACCATAATCTTATATCAGTCCTTCTTTTACCAGGTCGTGCAGGTGCACCATACCGGCATAAGCTCCATCTTTGGTCACCAGCAATTGTGTGATATTATATTGGCGCAACAGTTCCATTGCAGCTACAGCCATTTCTTCTTCGGCAATTGTCTTAGGATTCTTAGTACAGATATCCAGAGCCCTTAGATTGGTCAGATCCATATGCTGCTCCAGCATACGGCGCAGATCTCCGTCAGTAATGACCCCTAACAATTGTGTACCCTGCAAAACAGCCGTCGCCCCGAGGCGGTTTGCAGAAATTGATACAATCACTTCCTTGATATTCGCATCTGCGGCTACAGCCGGACGCGGGTTCTGTGCACTCAGATCTGACACGCGCAGGTACAGTCTTTTTCCCAGTGCCCCACCCGGATGGTATTTGGCAAAATCACGGGCAGTAAAGCCTTTGAGCTGTAACAAACATACAGCCAGCGCATCTCCCATAACCAGTTGTGCCGTTGTGCTGGTTGTCGGCGCCAGGTTATTGGGACAAGCCTCCTGGTCAATGGTAGTATCCAGTAAATAATCAGCCTGGGTAGCGAGATAAGAGGATACCTTACCGCAGATGGCAACAATTTTATTTCCAAAGTTGCGGATGAAAGGAATCAGGGCTTTAATCTCCGGGCTTTCGCCGCTTTTAGAGATCAGCACGACAACATCATCCTGTTGTATCATACCCAGATCGCCATGAATAGCATCTGCTGCATGCATAAACAAGGCCGGTGTACCGGTTGAATTCATGGTCGCCACTATTTTCTGTGCAATCACGGCACTCTTACCGATCCCGCTGATCACTATTCTGCCGGTACAGGCAGACATCAGGCGAACAACGGCTTCAAAATCGGCAGAAATAGCTGCCTGCATTTTCTGCAAGGCTTCTATTTCATTGGCAATAGTATCTTGTGCTACTTTAAGTATATTTATATCTGTCGACATCTTCGATTTAAGCTTTTAATTGATCATTGGCATTCTTTCTACGGTACTGCTCCAGTTTTTTACCGATCAGCCAGAAAGATAAGGCCAGTATGGTAAAGAAAATACCTTTATTGGTCACATCCCAAAAGTATTCAAAATACCGGGTGTACAGGTTGAGCAACAGGAAGAGCAAAGCCGTATCCCGCAAAGCATTGTCCTTTCGCTTGATGGCATATACCAGGATACCCGCCAGCAACAGTGTATAACCTACGGCCCATACCAGTACTTTACTCTGTCGGAAAGCGGTCCACTCCTGGAAGGAATAATTTCCTGAAATAGATAATCCCCATGCCGCAACCAGGAACAATATCCAGCCCATAAAAAAACTGACTATCCCAAATTCTGAAAGGGCTTTAATCCTCTGTACGAGCCAGGCAAACGCTATTGCGGCTAATCCGAACAAGGTTAAGCGCAAGGGCATATTCATTCCTGAAAAATAAGGACCATGATGTGCCGCAGCATCTGTATAGGCGGCCCACCAGCCTCCCAATGTAAGCATCATAGCACCCCATAACATCCGCGATTTGACCACATAGGCCAGGCCTCCCAAAGCAATAGCCACGGCAAAGATAAGCCAATAATACCGGTCACTGTTCACCGACAATCCTTTGCCGAAATAGGCAACGGAGACGCAGGCACTCAGACCCAATAGTATACTCAGGGATTCGTTGGCCCAGACGGCCTGTATAAATTTTCGCTTCCGTTTACAGATATACCAGGCCAGTACGGCTGTACAACCTGCAAAGATAAGCCCGATCGTAATTTCGGAGAATGCGAAATAGCGCCTCATGCGCTCAATCCATTTCTCATCCAGCACCAGTGCCCCAAAGGCTAATAAGGCGCAGGACACCGCGGCGATAAAAGCATAAAAAGTCAGTGCTTTATAGTCTCCTGCATTTGATTCATAAGATGCCTTTAGTTTCTGAGCAGTAGGGCCGTCGATCAGGTCCTCCTCCTCCCATTTTTCAATAGCGCGATCCAGCAGGGAGGCCTCCTTCTGATTCAGTTTCATATGGGTTTCCGGTTGTTTCCGTTCAAAGTTAATAATTCTGAATCATTGATGTTTAGCGTTACAGTAATTGTAACATATGCTTTATCTTTGGGAAAACAACTAATCATATTATGAGTTTCATACTGAAAACAGTGAGCGACAATGTTGCTTTCATTACCCTGAACAGACCCGAAAAATTCAATAGCTTTAACAGAGAGATGGCCCTGGCATTGCAGCAGGCGCTGGATGAGTGTATGCGTGATGATGAGGTGAGAGCGGTATACCTGACTGCTGAAGGAAAAGCATTTTGTGCAGGCCAGGACCTGGGCGAAGCTGTAGACCCGGACGGACCAACGCTGAGAAGTATTGTACACGGACATTATAATCCTATTATCGAACGCATTCGCAACATTGAAAAGCCTGTAGTATGTGCTGTTAATGGTGTTGCTGCCGGTGCCGGTGCTAATATTGCGCTGTGTTGTGATATCGTTGTGGCTACAGAACAGGCTACATTTATTCAGGCATTCAGTAAAATCGGGCTGATTCCTGATTGTGGCGGAACTTTCTTCCTGCCACGCCTGATCGGCTTCCAGAAAGCATCTGCACTGATGATGATGGCTGACAATATCGACGCGAAAGAAGCAGAACGACTGGGCATGATTTATAAATATTTCTCTGCAGAAACCTTTGTGGAAGAAAGTAAGAAAATTGCATTGCACCTGGCTAAAATGCCGACTAAAGCATTTGCTTATACAAAACTGGCACTGAACAAAACGGTAACCAATAACCTGGCGCAGCAACTGGCTGTGGAGGAAGAGTACCAGGCTGCCTGTGGCGAAACTGAAGATTTCGATGAGGGTATCCAGGCATTTCTGGAAAAGCGTAAGCCGGAATTTAAAGGTATATAATTGCATTCATATTCATGGGTGTTGCGCGCCTGCGGCGCGCAACACCCATTTTAAATTTTAAATAAACAGGGCATGAAACTGCGACATCTATTAGTGATCCTGGTACTGATTGCCGGAATCGGCTTTGCTGCTTATTATATAGGGAAGCAAAAAGGTACGACACAGATCACACAGATCGCCACAAATGAAGTGCTGATCAAACAGATTGCCGAGCTCTCCAGTCTGGAGGTGCAGGGCAATGCCTCTATTACCGAAAGTAATGTAACCAATGACGGTAGCTGGACCGATGCCTTAAGAAAACTGTTTGTTGAAAACACTATACAGATCACGATCCCTTATATCGCTAAATATGGAGTACGCACTGACTCTAATGATTTGCGTATAGTCCAGGAAGAAGACATCATTCACATCTACCTTCCGGAACCACAATTATTGAGTTTTGAAATGCGCCTGGACAAAGCCAGCAATGGCAACAAACTGGGCTGGATGCAATCGGAAAGCAATGCGGCCTATAACCAGGTACAGAAAAAACTGTATGCACAGACCCGCAGCCAGATGGAGCAAAGCTCCAAGAATACAGAACAGGCCAAAGCAAAAATCATTGCTATCCTGAAACAATATTACCAGCCGATGCATAAGAAAGTCGAGGTAACATTCGGCAAAGAAAGTGGGCTGCAACTATTCCCTTCTTTGAATTAATCATTCACATATAATCTTATTTCTATGATGTACCGCTTATTGCTTTTCACTGCTTTGATGGTGGCTATGTGTACCCGGAATGCAGCCGCGCAGACCAAGAAGATACAGGCATTTAGTTTTGCACAAGGTATTATATCTAACGATACCTCCTGGGAATACCTGGATTCTACCCGCATCTACAACCGCAACGGTTATACTATGCCTGATCCGGCAAAACTAATGTTAACAGGTCCCATTTCAGAAGGACGGGCCAGTGAATATGAAGGATATTTACTGGACTATGTAAATCTTTACATTAAGGAAAACCCTCCCCTGCTCTTTTCACTGGATAGTCTGTGGCTATATACCAGGTTCAATGGAAAGGACTACGGGTATATTAATAAATTCAGTCCCGGAAGAGTGCAAACTTTCGGTGGAGATTATGACTTTACGACACTGACGGTTGACAAAAAAGAGCATATAGACTTTGTACTTAATGCTTCAGGAAAAACGACCTTGCGTACGGTTAGTGATGTAGATTATGACTTATATCCCATAAGCTACGATATTATACCACGGTTCGATTATACTTACACTTACGACAATCTCGGGCACATTACACAAATGATCAGCAGAATATGGGATATCAGTAACCCTCTCGCGCCGCCGCAGTATTATGAAAAGGAGACCTGGGCATATAACAATGATCAATTACTTACCCACAAAAAGTTTGGTTACGAAAATCAGGGTATCTGGTTGGAAATGGAGGTGCAAAATTATTTCTACACTACGGGTAAACTCAGCAAAATCACCTTAATCCGGCACAATGATTACCAGGAGGAATTTTCTTACCAATACAACCTCAACGGTCAGGTGGCGAAGGTGACTAAGCAAAAAGCCTATCCTGGATATCAGCTGGCATATGACAGCTACAAGCAGTACAGCTATACCGGCAATAATGTAGCTGAAGAAATTGATTCAACAGTAGACTGGTTTAAGGTATACCAGAATGAATATGTCAATAGTCTTTTAATGCAGACAACCTGCAAGAAAATAAATCTGACCACTAATGATACATTGAATATATGGCAGCTGACGATAGAGCGGGATCAGGATAATGATATAGTATGCATGATCCATAACAATTTTGACAATCAGCCTCCTTATACCAATACAGATTACCGAACTAAAATATACCATACTTTTGTTACAGACACTACCCCACCCAATAATATAAAACATGTTATAACGCCCCTACAGGTTACAATCTATCCTAACCCGGCTTCTGATCATCTGGCACTTTCTTCAGATAAAGATCTTCACCATGCGCAGGTCTCTATCAGCAGTATTGATGGAAGGCTGATCAAGCGTTTCGTTAACCTGCATCAGAACAGAATAGATATTGCAGACCTCCCTGCAGGCAGCTATATCCTGAACGTGAACATGGAAAACTATTCCGGAACGGTAAGATTTATTAAAGGATAAACAAAAAATATGATCTCCGCATCATCTGCACATATCTAGACTATAAAACAACGAAGCATCCCAATGGGATGCTTCGTTGTTTTATAGTTGGAACATACTCGTGTTATAGCTGAGCGCCTTCGAGGAAGAATTTCACATCGCTCATATTGCGGATGTTGTTTACCACTAAAAGGAAAACGGTTCCCATTTGTTTCATCTTTGCCTGGTTGGTTCCGATCTGTATATAATCCATAATTTTATGGAAGGTCTCACTCTCATAATAAGGTGAATCCGGGTTATTGATAAAATACAGACGCATCACTTTATTTTTAATGATCAGCTTCTCAAAGCCCAGTTCTTTAGCCATTTTGCGGCAACGTACAACCGTAAACAGATCCTGCACCTGCTGTGGCATCGGACCAAAACGGTCGGTCAGCATATCGGCAAAAGCAGTCAGATCTTCTTCTGTATCCAGGTTATCCAATTGCGTATATAAAGAGAGACGCTCGGTAATGCTGGACACATACTCTTCCGGAATAAGGATCTCCAGATCAGTATCAATTGTACAGTCTGTAACAAACTCTTTCTTACGATCCAGTTCGGCTGCAAATACATCTTTAAAGTCGCTGGATTTCAGTTCCTGTATAGCTTCGGCCAGGATCTTCTGGTACATTTCAAAGCCGATATCCGCAATAAATCCACTCTGCTCACCACCCAGTATATTACCGGCGCCGCGGATATCCAGGTCGCGCATGGCAATCTGGAAACCGCTACCCAGCTCATTGAATTGCTCCAGTATCTGCAATCTTCTGCGGCTGTCATCCGGTAGCGTCAGCAAGGACGGTGCTACGAGATAACAGAATGCCTTTTTATTGCTTCTACCTACACGACCTCTCAGCTGGTGCAGATCACTTAATCCGAACTGGTGTGCATTATTGATAATAATGGTATTCGCATTACTGATGTCTACTCCGCTCTCCACAATATTACTGCAGCAGATCACATCATATTTATAGTTGATAAAGTCCAGCAGGGTTTTCTCCAGTTTTGCGCCTTCCATTTGTCCGTGTGCTACGGCAATCTCAAGATCAGGACACAGTGCTTTCAGCTTCTCTGCCATAGCCGGTAAGCTTTGTACGCGGTTATGAATGAAGTATACCTGGCCGCCTCTTTCGGTTTCATAGTAAACAGCATCACGGATAAACTCTTCATCAAAGCCGATCAGTTCGGTGTGTACCGGCTGGCGATTTGGCGGAGGAGTATTCATGATACTCAGGTCACGGGCACTCATCAGGGAGAACTGCAGTGTGCGCGGAATAGGTGTTGCGGTAAGGGTCAATGTATCTACATTCAGTTTACGCTCTCTTAATTTTTCCTTCGCAGCTACACCAAACTTCTGCTCTTCATCTACAATAAACAGACCCAGGTCTTTGAACTTGACATCCTTGCTGAGCAAGGCATGCGTACCGATCAGGATATCTATCTTACCCTCTTCTAATTTTTGCAGTGTTTCTTTTTTCTCTTTAGCCGATTTGAATCGGTTCAGGTAATCTACCGTACAAGGAAATTCTTTCAGGCGATCTTTAAACGTCTGAAAGTGCTGATAGGCAAGGATTGTAGTAGGAACCAATACGGCCACCTGCTTGCTATCTGCTACTGCCTTGAATGCGGAACGAACAGCTACTTCAGTTTTTCCGAAACCTACATCTCCACAGACCAGACGGTCCATAGGATTAGGTGCTTCCATATCACGCTTCACATCTGCGGTAGCCTTGGACTGATCTGGTGTATCTTCATAGAAGAATGATGCTTCCAGCTCGGTCTGCAAATAGCTGTCCGGACTGAAGGCAAAACCTTCTGCTGCTTTGCGTTTGGCATACAGCCTGATCAGATCAGCTGCAATATCTTTAACCTGTTTCTTGGTTTTGTTTTTCAGGCGCTCCCAGGCATCGCTACCCAGCTTATGCACCTTGGGTTTCGTACCTTCTTTACCGGTGTATTTGGATATTTTATGCAGGGAGTTAATGCTTACATACAGTACATCATTGTCCTTATATATAATTCTGACTGCTTCCTGTGCAGCACCGTTTACATCAATTTTTTGTAAACCACTGTACACCCCTACTCCATAATCGATATGGCTTACATAATCGCCCGGTTGCAGTTCCCTTAAGGATTTGATGGTAATGGCCTTTCCTTTGCTGTAGGCCTGTTTGATCTTGTATTTATGAAAACGCTGAAAAATCTGATGATCGGTATAGACCAGTATCTTATGGTCATGATCGATGAATCCATTACTGATGGATACCGGAATCGGCACAAAGCTGATCTCGGCATTGGTATCTTCGAAGATAACCCTTAAGCGCTCCAATTGTTTTGCATTCTCTGCAAATATGTATGCGGTATATTTATCAGCAGTCCACTTTTTCAGGTTGCTGATCAGTAAATCAAAATTACGGTTGAATGTTGGTTGTGGTTCTGTATTAAAGTCAATAGCCACGCCACCTGCCGGTGCAGGTTTATTCATATGTATATGATGGAACTGCTTTAATTTTTCAGCCCAGTAGCCGGCATCTTCAAAATCATCCGTGGTCACTGTTCTGGTCTCCTCTTCATCATCATGATGCACCCTCATCCCATCTCCACCGGCCTGGCTCAGCTGCTCTTCCAGCTTTACCTGGAAATAGGCAAGTTTATCTTCCAGCAACTGCTGGTCCTTGAACCAGAAGACCGTATTAGCCGGCACAAAATCAAGGAAAGAAACCTTCTCTCCTGTTTCAAAGCTGGTCTCAATATTAGGCAGGATGGATACCTGTAGCAGTTTTCGTTCGGATAACTGTGTTTCCGGGTTAAACAAACGGATGCTGTCTACCTCATTTCCAAACAACTCTATGCGATATGGATGCTCATTACCGAAGGAGTAAATATCAAGGATACCTCCACGTATGGAGAACTGTCCCGGCTCGTACACAAAGTCTTCATGCCGGAAGCCCAATCCTGTCAGGCGTTCGAGCAGGCTCTTGACGTCGAGGTTGTGATTAACCACTATCTGGATCACATTTTTACTCAGGCTTTTTGCCTGCACTACTTTTTCGAACAGGGCATCGGGATAGGTAACCAGTACTTTTTTATGTACCGATGTACCGCTCCACTTGTTCAGCGCTTCGGTACGCAGCATGATATGACTGCTGTTTGCTGCGGTGTATACACCTGTCTTTTTATAGGAATCCGGGAAGAAAAATACATCCAGGGCTCCGCTCAGGTGTTCGAAGTCGTTGTGAAAATATGCAGCTTCATCCTTATCATCCAATACGAATACATGATTCACATCAGACTGCTGCCAGACCGCTTCTGCTATAAAAGATACAGCATTGGCCTTGACATTTTTAAGGATAAAATCTTTGGGTTGGGATAAACTAAGGGCTGCCGCTAATTCTTTCAAGCGGATATCGGAATGATATAAGCCTTGCAATGTTTGCAGGTTCATAAGAATGCAAAGGTAATTAAATTCAGTATTCAGACATAAAAAGCACCGGCCATATGACCGGTGCTTATATTAAAAAAATGCAAAAAGTAATTTACTGACTCACTTTCTGGAACCTGATCGTGCCTTCATGGCGCCGGTCTCCTCCCAGGCTGTACATCAGGAAATAAGATCCGTCCGGCAGCAGACTCACATCTACGGCCAGTTTGTTCAGACCGCGTTCCAGTTTATACTGCTGTTTAGCCGATTCATTCCCGGATATACTGTTATAGATCCGTATATCAATGGTCTCCGCCCGGTTATCATTATAGAATTCCATATACAGATATCGGCTGGTAGGGTTAGGATACCACACCATTGTTCCATCGCGGCTGTAGATGACAAAGCGTACGGCACTATACTGTACACTTCCGTCCTGGTCTACCATACGCAGACGGTAAAAGTTGTAGCCCTGCTCCAGCCTGTCATCTGTGAATTCATAATCTTTGGGTCCCTGACCATTGACCGGAACTACTGTTCCCAGGTATTTAAAAGTCCTTCCGTCAGTCGACTCTTCTACTTCATAACGTGCAAGACCATCTTCCCGGCTTACTGTCCAGTTTAATAATGCCTTATTATCCTGATACAGTTTTGCGGTAAAATCCAGCAAAGTAACGGGAAGCGGATCACCTCCGCAGTCAAAATGCACCGCCATATCGGTATAGCAGGATCCGTTATGTGCCCTGAACACCGCATCTGTAATACCATACACATTGAAGAAAGTGCCGGTATTATTAGTGGGTATGGGGGCAACAGGAGGAACGGTACTCTGTATGGAATAGACTACAGGAGCGATCTGGTTAGAGACATACACCTGAATAGGCAGGCCGCCAGAACAGTGATATCCGACAGAATCTATGACAGGTGTTTTCAGCACCAGTACACTGGTGCTGGCAATCTGTGCCCGCAGCTGTAGTGGTACTGAAAACAGCACACTACAGCACAGGCAGCAAATAACCTGAATGATATTTTTACTGGTTCGTTTCATCTGTTTGCTTCTGTAAGCCCTATGGCGTTACAGGATTGGTACAGCCATTGGCATCTGTAATCTTCATCAGATCGTAAGTATGCGAGCCCTGGCTGGTCGGAGTTGGTGTAATGGTAATGCTACCACCGTTAGTTACCCCATTATATGTTTGGTTTGGTGTTGCACCGTCTTGTCTGATCTCTACATTGAACGGACCGGTACCACAGGTCGCTGTATAGGTCAGCTGTACTGCAGTGCCCTCACACAACTGTCCGTTGGCTGCGGCAAGCGTTGCATTTGGCGTAGGATGTACCCTTACTACGAATGTATCCGGAGTACCGTTACAGGTCTGACCGCCATTTGTATAGATTGGTGTTACGACTACATTGGCAACCGCATCTGTACAGCCTGCATTGGTGGCCGTAAACGATGGGATAGAACTGGTCGTACCACTTGCAGCAATACCTACAGAAGGGTTATCATTTGTCCAGGAATAGGTTACTGTACCACCGGTAGTAGGACTGCTGAATGCAATAGCAGAAACGGTATTGCCATTACACTTAGTGATGTCACTGGTCGCTACCATAGCAGCAGTCGGGTTAACCGTAATGGTGAACGTCACAGTTGCACCCGGACAACCGTTTGCGGTTGGCGTAATGCTGATTGTTGCCGTTACCGGAGCAGATGTAGCATTGATCGGTGTGAATGAAGGGATCTGAGTCAGACCACTGGCATTTGCCAGACCGATACTTGCACCACCACTGATCGCGTAAGTCACACCGGTAGGTGTACCGCTTAATGGAATCGCAGTAGTTGCTGCGCCCGCACAATAAACCTGGTTAGCAGGTGCTGTAACGGTTGGAGTCGGATTGATGGTTACGGTTACCGGTACACATTTTGTAGTGTAGTTACAGAAGCCACCTTCTGCACGTACATAATATGTTTTGGTAATCGGTGTTGTACCGGTATTGGTCGGCGAAACGGTGATGGAAGCACCGGTACCAACTGGTGTAGCTGCACCTGTAGGACAGGCATCAGCATACCATACCCATTGCGCGGTTGGTGTACCAGAGCCCAAACGTCCGCCGGTAACACTTAAGGTTGTACTGCTACCGGTACAGAAACTGGTAGGGTTTGCCGCAGTAGTGGCGGCAGTGGGTAAGGTAATGGACGAGGAGTCATTTACCGTTACCGTAACACTGCTGATCTGCGCAGCACTTTGCATCGTACTGCCCAGCAGTATGCCTGATACCAGCAACAGCAGCAGGCTAAAAAATCTTAATGTGTAATTGTTCTTGTTCATCTTTTTGCACTTTAAATTGTGATAGATAGTGGATTGATTTCTGATTGTTATTGTTGATTTGTTTTAAGGATTCTGAAGTATACATCCATTGGCGTCGGTTATTTTAGTAAGGTTGAATGTTGTGGTCGTGATTATATTGGGCGTCACATTGAATGCTGTACCGCTTGTGATACTGTTATAGGTTGTACCGTTGATAATAAGGCTGAATGGTCCCGTTCCTGCACTGGATGTAAATCGTAGCTGTGCTTGTGTTCCTGCACATATTGGTGTTACAACCGTAGATAGCGTTCCGGCCGGATTGGGCCTCATCGTGATGAGCACTGAGCTGGAGTTTGCTGAAGTACAGCTCCCGTTCTGTACCACCGCACGGAAATATGTATTTACAGTAAGATTACCAATATTGGCACTGGTTAGCGTAGTGCTGGTGATGGCTATATCTGTAGGACTGGTAAATGCGGCATTAGTGGCCTTTTGCCATTTGACAACGTTACCGGTATTCCCGGTCAGGGTAAGGTTAGCCGGGCTGGTACCACTGCAGATGGTTTGCGCGGATGCAACCGTCCCTCCTACCGTAGTGGAATACAATGCAAAATCAGCAGAGTTACCGCTGCCGCTACCTAAAATTCCGCTATAAGATATTTTGAGATGTCGTGCCGTACCGAAAATACCGGCTGGTGTACCGGGTATGACGACTTTAATACTGAATTGCCCGCCGCCAAGGTTGAGCAGTCCCGTTCCGGAATATAAAGTAGTCAGAGAAGTATTGGCAGAGTTGGCTATATCAATGGTGGTGGTAGGCACCAGACTTAAACCGGCAACGGTAAATGTAACCGTTATGGAGTCACCCTGGCAATAGGATGTCGCATTAGGACTTAACACAATGTTGGTTACCTGCGCCCTGCTCTTCGTTGCTACACTTAGCAAGAGGAAGAACAGGCACACAGCTACGCATAGAAAGCTGCGCTTTCCACGTTGGTGCAAACCAGGATTGAGTTGTTTCATTTCTCAGAAACAAATGTAATATATTTCAGCGTTTCATTCATATTTAAGTGATTTTAAATGAATTATTAAATCACCAGTAAGGGAATATTAACAATTATAGGTTAACAAAAAAGCACCGGCTAGAAAGCCGGTGCCTGTTTATATAGAAAAATGCAAAAAGATTTATTGACTCACTTTCTGAAACTTGATGCTGCCTGCCTGCTGACGGCTACCTTCATAACCATACATCAGGAAATAAGACCCATCGGATAACAAACTAACATCTATCGCCAGTTTATTCAGCCCTTTTGACAATTTATACTTCTGGTCTACCCATTGTGTACCAGCAATACTGTTATATACTTTTACAGAGAGGTTTTCTGCGCCATCTTCATTATAGAATTCGAGGTACAGGTAATGGTTGGTAGGATTAGGATACCATACCATGGCTCTGTCACGACTATAGATTACAAAACGCACTGCACTGTACTGCACACTTCCGTCCTGATCTATAATACGCAATCTGTAAAAATTATAACCTTGTTGCAGGCTTTCATCGGTATATTCATAATGCTCGCTGCCGCTGGCTGTTACGCTACCAAGGTAAGTAAAGGTCCTGCCATCTGTAGATTCCTCTACTTCATAACGGACAATTCCTCTCTCCTGTGTCACTTCCCAGTTCAGTAATGCCTGGCTGTTTTTATACAGTCTGGCACTGAAATCCTGCAGGATAACCGGGAGTGGCATACCGTTACAGTCAAAGTGTATGGCCTGATCTGTATAACAAGATCCGTTATGCACCCTGAAGACCGCATCGGTGATTCCTGTTATATTATAGAAGGTGCCAGAATTATTGACCGCCAGTGGAGTAAAACTCGGCTGCGCCGGGATAGTAGTGACAATCGAATATACACAAGGCTTTATCTGGTTAGAGACATAAACCTGGATGGGTATACCGCCGTAACACTTATATGTAATAGAATCTATTACCGGGGTATTCAGCACCAGCACACTCGCAGTCGATATCTGAGCCCTGCCGGGAACCGGAGTGCAGAGCACTCCGGTCCATAACAGGCCGACTAAATATGGGACTATATGTTTGATTATCTGTTTCATGTTGTTCTCTGTCAAGAACTATAACCTCATTACGGGGTTACAGGGTTAGTACAGCCGTTCGCATCAGTGATCTTCATCAGATCATATGTATGAGCACCCTGGCTGGTTGGGGTTGGTGTGATCGTGATATTAGAACCACTGGTTACACCATTATAGGTTTGGAATGGAGTAATACCATCTTGTTTGATCTCTACATTGAACGGTGCTGTTCCACAGGTAGCTGTATAAGTAACCTGTACTGCAGTACCCTGACACAGCTCGGCGCTAACCGCAGCCAGTGTTGCGTTCGGCGTAGGACGTACTCTTACTACAAATGTATCCGGAGTACCGTTACATGTTTGTCCGCCGTTGGTATAGATTGGGGTAACTACAATGTTTGCTACCGCATCGGTACATGCTGCATTAGTTGCAGTGAATGATGGGATAGAACTTGTTGTACCACTTGCAGCAATACCTACAGATGGATTATCATTAGTCCATGAGTATGTTACTGTACCACCGGTAGTCGGACTGCTGAATGCAATTGCAGAAACGGTATTACCATTACACTTAGTGATATCATTGGTAGCTACCATAGCAGCAGTTGGGTTAACCGTAATAGTATAAGTTACCGCAGTACCAGTACAGCCATTCGCAGATGGTGTAATGCTGATCGTTGCAGTTACCGGTGCTGATGTAGCATTGATTGCGGTAAATGAAGGGATCTGTGTCAGACCAGTAGCATTAGCCAGGCCAACACTTGCACCACCACTGATCGCATAAGTAACGCCGGTTGGAGTACCGTTCAGCACGATAGCAGCAGCTGTAGCATTAGCACAGTATACCTGGTTAGCAGGTGCTGTAACGGCTGGAGTCGGATTGATGGTTACGGTTACCGGTACACATTTGGTAGTGTAGTTACAGAAGCCACCTTCTGCACGTACATAATAAGTTTTCGTGATCGGTTGTGTACCCGGGTTAGTAGGAGATACGTTGATAGAAGCACCGGTACCTACAGGGGTAGCAGTTGCCGTAGGACAAGCATCGGCATACCATACCCACTGAGCAGCAGGAGTACCTGAACCCAGGCGACCGCCGCTGATGCTTAAGGTTGTACCACTACCGGTACAGAAGCTGGCAGGACTTGCCGAAGCTGAAGCTGCTGATGGTAAGGTGGTAGAAGAAGAGTCATGTACCGTTACTGAGGTACTGCTGATCTGCGCGGCACTTTGGGTCACATTGACCAGTACCAGGCCTGATACCATTGCCAGTAGCAGGCTGAAAAAACGTCGGGTGTAATTACTTTTGCTCATCTTTTGCATTTTTAATTTGATAGATTATTGTTTATATAGTTTTTAGGCTTAAGGATTCTGCAGAACGCAGGTATTGGCATCTGTTATTTTGGTCAGGTTGAATGTTGTTGTACTGTTTATATTAGGCGTCACATTAAATAATGTACCGCTGGTAATACTGTTATAGGTTGTTCCGTTAATAACCAGGCTGAACGGACCTGTACCGGCACTGGATGTAAAGCGCAGCTGTACCTGTGTACCCTGACAGACTGGTGAAGCACCGGATGAAAGTGTACCGTTGGGTAAAGGCCGGACAATTACAGAAGCCGATGCACTGATACCGGTATTGGTACAGTTCGGAGCTGTTTGATAAGCTACGCTGTTGGCAACATAGCTAAACGTACCGGCAGTACCGGTAGGTACAGAGACATTTGTACTACTGCTGGCCGCAATATTTACGGTCTGGTTAGTACCACCGTTTATTTTATAAATTACAGTGATGGCTGTGGCTTGCGGGTTGGTAAAGGTCAGGTTGGGTGCTGTTGCATTCAGACATACTGATGTACCGCCTGTAATCGTGACTACGGGGGTAGCCATAATTGTCACTTTTACCGAATTGCTCTCGTCCGGTAAATTGAATGCACTGGGCATACCATCATTTGTACGGCTTACATTCGCTATACGACGGAAATAGTATACACCAGCTGCAGTAACTGTTGGAGTATAGTTCTGGCTGGTCGCTCCTGAGATATTGGAAAAGCTGACATTATCTGAAGACTGCTGCCACTGGTAGGTAATGGTAAAACGTGCATCACTGGAAACCGGTGCTGCAGTAAGTGTATTTGTGGCAGATAAGGCTGTAATACTGCCACCAAAACAAATGGTCTGATCTGCAGTACTAATGGTATTGGAAACGCGGCTGAAGTTCGTAAATGACAATTCATTTGCTCCTGCCGATTCATAGTACTCCAGCAGTAAACTGCTGGTCCCTGTAAGCGCGAAAATTTCTTTTGTATAACTGGTAACACCCTGTTCCTGCCAGCGATTGAACACCAGTGTTCCGTCAACTGTTAAGCGTACACCATCATCAGCCGCCATATCGGCCAGATATACGCCTTTCGCTTTAGTAGAATTCATTCTATAACGAACAGCAAAATAAGAATTGAGATAGGTTGAGCGTTGTGTGCTCTGAGAATATACCGGATTACAGGTTACATCATCACCACCTCCGAAAGTAGAGGTAAAGGTTTCAGTCTGGCCTGAAAGAGAAGTACCCAGGTAACGGCCAAATGCATTAGCATCGCTAGGCGCTCCGGCAGTTGCATCAAGGCGTTTGTAAAAATGTTCAACCCATGCATTAGTACCTGCATTGGTTTGGGCATCAACAGAGTTAGATCCGCCGGTGACACCTACGGTCATATTGGCGTTCTGTGAAGCACAGTTATATATTCTTACCTGGCCGGAAAAAGATGGAGAAAATACCAGATTACCACTCGTAACGAACCCTACAACGGTTGCGCCGTCAGCAGTTCTGGCTGTAATACCATTACGATTTGAGGTAACTGTATAAGAAAGGCCCCCGATAACGTTCACCAGATAATAATTGTTCTGGGGGACGGTACTGAGAGATATGGTGCCATTACCCACGCATATATAGCCAGCGGTGCCCTGGCTACTGGAGCCAGTACATTGTGCTTTACTTACATGCGCATACAGCAACAACACTAACGTGGTTAGTATCGCAAATATGCTCTTCATTTTTGCTACAGCTGCCTTCCGAACATCATAAAAGATGAGTCATATCCGTATATACTAAAGCATATACAGTATGTACCAGTTCCGGTTAGCTATTTTAAATCTTGAATACTCTTTCTTTCTAAGGGTAGGTAGGTATTGAAAGGAAATTAGTAAACTCTTCGGACACAAAACTAAACATAGAGAAATTAATATGAAAGCTTTTTTAATATTTTTTTTCTTAATAAGTAGTTAATGGTAAAATTGTTCAATCTGATTCTGTAAAGAAGAATACCTAAAAATTACCTTATACTATAATAAGCCCTATATTAAATCTGTAAATTTTATTACCGATTACAATAAGTTATTTGCAAATAGTGTGCCAAAACAAAAAATAATTGAAAATCAAACACTTACAATAACAAAACATTAAAATATATTCCATTTTTCGGAAATCAATTCTCATTACAAGAATAAAGTGCCCTTTTTTTGTCCCTAATGCTATACTAGTATATGTCGCTTTAATATTTGCTAACTATCCGCATATAGTCAACTATTTTATTCGTCTTTTTATCCGGCTACAAAAGGACCAAAAGTCTTTGTTTCCATCAGGACGAGCAGAGCACCGCCATTTTGTACCATTGCGTGCATGGATCGTCTGAGCTTAACGTGTGATGCGTTCGGTTGCTTAGGCTCCCGAAGCACCAACCCAAATGGTTATCGCTGTGATGAAAACAATAAGCGATCCATACTATACAGATCGCTCCAAACGGCCTTATAAATCCGGCGTCAAGAAAATCATTGGCTCGGTCGATAGAGTTGCAAACCACTGTCTGAACGAAGTGAGTCTGGTTTGCGACCGACCGACACATTGATTTTTAGCCAGGGATGTATACAGCCTTAATTTTTTGGCGGTACCTTCCTTTTGCATCAAGGCAAAAGGTTTCAATTGATATAAGATACTTAAATCATAATGCCAGACTTTGCTTCCTTTAAGCAGATACTCAATTTGTCTAAATATTCCAGAAACGGTTATCTTTGCAACCTATGGCGAATGAAAATACTTTACAGGCAATAATTGCCCATGCAAAAGAATATGGTTTTGTCTTCCCTTCCAGCGAGATTTATGATGGTATGGGAGCAGTATATGATTATGGTCAGTGGGGCGTGGAATTGAAAAGAAACGTACGCGAGTACTGGTGGAAATGGATGACCCAGATGAACGAGCAGAACATTGTCGGTATTGATGCCGCAATCTTCATGCATCCTACAGTATGGAAAGCAAGCGGACACGTAGATAACTTCAGCGATCCGATGATTGATAATAAAGACAGCAAGAAACGTTACCGTGTAGATCACCTGATCGAAGGATATGCAGAAACCCTGTCTAAAGAAGACGGCGAAGCATTGATCGCAGCAATGGAAAAGCATATTGCTGCTGATGATTTCGTTGGTTTAAAAACATTGATCGAAACAAATAAAATTGCTTGCCCGATCAGCAAAACCGTTAACTGGACTGATGTTCGCCAGTTTAACCTGATGTTCTCTACAGAGGTTGGTTCTGTTGCAGAAGAAGCCAGTAAGATCTACCTGAGACCGGAAACGGCACAGGGTATTTTTGTAAACTTCCTGAATGTACAGAAGACCGGTCGTATGAAAATACCGTTCGGTATTGCACAGGTGGGTAAAGCATTCCGTAATGAGATTGTGGCGCGTGGATTCATCTTCCGTATGCGCGAATTCGAACAAATGGAAATGCAGTTCTTCGTACGTCCGGGTTCTCAGAAAGAGTGGTACGAATACTGGAAAACAGAGCGTATGAAATGGCACAGTACCCTGGGTATTGATCCGGCTAAATACCGTTTCCATGATCATATCAAACTGGCGCACTATGCAGATGCAGCCTGCGATATCGAGTACGAATACCCTATGGGCTTTAAGGAGCTGGAAGGGATACACAGTCGTACTGATTTCGATCTGAAAAATCACCAGGAACTGAGCAAAAAGAAATTACAATATTTTGATGCTGATATCGATCCTGAAACCGGAAAGGCTTATGGTAACTACATTCCGTATGTTGTTGAAACGTCTATAGGTCTCGACAGAACGATATTGATGTTAATGAGCGAAGCCTATACCGAAGAAGACCTGAGTACAGAAGAGAAGCAAGATAGCCGCGTGGTACTGAAGTTCATCCCGAAACTGGCTCCTGTTAAACTGGCGATATTACCATTAATGAAAAAAGATGGCCTGCCGGAAGTTGCGAAAGCCTTACTGGATGAGTGTCGCCCGCATTTCAAATGCTTCTATGAAGAGAAAGATGCAATCGGTAAACGGTACAGAAGAATGGATGCAATCGGTACTCCTTTCTGTGTAACCATCGATCACCAGACCAAAGAAGACCAGACCGTAACCATCCGTTATCGCGATACTATGGTGCAAGAGCGCATTCATATCAGCGCAGTAAAAGACCTGGTATTAAAATCCCTGTAATACAGCGATCAAACTTATATTATTAAAAGAGCTATGGCCTGCGCCATAGCTCTTTTAATTTGCTTTTACTGTTACACCTGTGTTTTTACCATTAACTAAAGATCTCTAAGCCGCTATACATCTCAACGCTTGCTAACAGCAAAAAAAAAAGTCTATTTATAGTGACCTTTTATCCGCTCCCCTACTGCAAAGTTCATCACACAAAAGAGAAGTAATATATCTATAATATTGTTAATGTACGCAAAACATATTAAACAAAAATTATTTTTATAAGAAGAAATGCATTTACTTTTGTTCTACAGAAAAAGCAAAGCGTATGGAATGAAGAAAGCAAAAAGAAAAACCGTGATAATGATTAAGATCATTATTCTTTGAGCTGGATAAAAGACTTTCTCAATATCACGAACAACATCATTTTTGAGTTACAGAAATATGTTCCCATAATTCAATATTCATTAGGTGTTGATGATTGTAATTTCCACCCTGTCACTATTACATGATTCCATAAAACAACTTTGAGCTAAGTAGCTTTTATGATAATCTGTATTTCAAAAGTAACTGAATTCTATTTTTAGAATTGACATCGCTAAAAGGTCCATCGTAGGGAATTCCGATCATAATAACGGTTTTTAAATTGACTGTATATGAAGAGAGATTCTACCCTCCGCTGGGTTGTGGCACTTAGTGCCCTGCTGTCAAGTCATGCACTGACAGCCCAAACCCCATTAACAGATGTGACCACAGCGTCCACACCTGTTTCTTTAAGTTCTGGAAGCGGCGCTTCCAACATTCTTGACAATGCATCTGATAGCTACGGCAGCATCTCTGCAAGTGCCACATTTCGAGTCGATCTGGGTACTGCGAAGGTGATTACCGGCTACAGCCTGACCAACCAGGACAACAACACCAATCTCCCGACCAATTGGCGTATTGAGGCTTCTAACAGCGCAACTACGGGCTATGTAACACTTGATACACGTGCCGGTAACAGCTGGGAAAAAACGGAAGCTTCCCGTAAGTTTTTTGCGATCAACAACAACACCGCATATCGCTATTACAGGATAGTAAACTTATCCATAGTCAGTATGCGCGTGACCGAAATGGAACTATTTGACAACTTCTATATTAGTGGCAAAGTATTCAAAGATTACAACCTGAACAATGTAAAAAGCGGTGATGAGCCTGCTGTTCCGGGTGTTAAAGTATGGATTAAAAAACTATCTACAGCAGCACCTGTAGCCATGACGACATCAGGAGAAGACGGCACGTATCTGTTTGATGCTTCTGTACTGAACGGCTTAGAAATCTTTGCTGTAGCTGCGGCACCATCCGGAAGCCTGCAACCAAGAACAGAGCCTATGCCGCAATCGGGCTTAAACTTCCCTTCATTAACGGCTGATGGCAGCTTCCTATTTTCTAACATCAATGCTAATCAGTATAGCCAGTCAGGAGAAATCAATTTTGGTTTTTTAGACCCCAAAGTAACCACTGATGGCCCTGTATTAGAGAATCCGAATCTTGTTACAAATGCCTTTAATGGTACATTTGGTTCATCTGATTCAACCGGAAACAATTTTGTACTGAACCATCCGAATGCGAAATATTTTTCTTTAACTGCTTCACACCCGGAATTATATTCTAATGTGACCGGATATACTACAGGAAGTAATTATGGATACCAGGGCGGAAGCAACTATGGTACAAATGGTTTCCTTTGGGATGAAGGTAAATACCTGGTTACGGACTTCTTAGGCACCGTATTTTTAGAATCCGGCAGTACAGATATGGAGTTAAAAGGAATCCTTAATAATGCCAGTTTCGGATGGAGAATATCTACCGGCGCAACAAGCGGCGCATGGAATGACCGCTTCCTGGCCATCAATGGTAGCTCCCTCCAGGACAGCAGTCTTAATGCCAGAATATTTGCCGATACGGTTACCCTGGATGCCGGTAATACCTACTCCATGGGCTTCTATGGTAAGTCAGCAAATAAATGGCAACAGGGTGCCGCAGTGGCCAAACCTACGGTAGTAAAATATTTTGTAAAAAGAATATCTACAGGCGATACGGCGGCTTTAGGCTCTATTTCGGTAGTACCAACCACCAGTAATGCTACTGATAGTGTGAACATAGGATGGAATAAAGCATTCACCGACTTTATTGCTAATAACAGCGGCAGCTACGGCGTTTACTTTATTGTTACTTCATCTGATGTTGCCGGTAATGATGCATATTTTGACAACTTCTTCCTGCGTAAATCATCATTCAAAATAGCGGGCAGAATTTATAACGATGCCAATGGTCTGGAAAATGGTCTGGTAGATGGTTCCACCATCAGTACCTTCTCCGGATCTGCTATTTATGCTTACCTTATCGATCCTGAAGACAATCATATACTGGGTAGCACTACAGTGGCTCTCGATGGTTCTTTCAGTCTTTTTGCACCCTCATATGCCGAGTATAAAGTTGCGATCAGCAGCAATAGTATGATCAATGGTTCTGTATACAGTGCCGGTTCTTTACCCTCCAACTGGGCCTTTACCGGAAGCAATTCAGGCACCAATAACCTGTCCGGAAGCAACATCATTGCCGTCAATCCGATGATCACCGTTTCACCGGTAAATACAACTACTGATGTTACACAAATCACGTTCGGATATGATCGCTTACCGGAAAGTTATAACCGGAATAAAAATGTCAGCGGGGCTCCGGTATACAACTCCTTTGTGTCCTTAAGTGATGTACCCTTACAGGGTTCTGACATGGAAGATAATGCAGGCGTTCAGGTAAACTGGAATACTAAAAAACTGAAAATAGTTACCCTGCCTACCGCAGCATTTATCCTGAAATATAACGGTTCTGCATTGGTTGCAGGAAGTATCATTACTAGCTATGATCCTTCATTATTATCTATCGCACCATCTCTTTCCACTCCGGGCGGTACGTTGAATACTTCATTCACTTATGTCACCTACGATGCTGCAAATTTACCAGATGCAACCGCAGCTACATACACTGTTACCTATACACAGCCATTGCCTATAGAACTGGCCTACTTCCGAGCCACTGTAGAAGATTGTAATGCAATCTTAAGCTGGGCTTCAAACACCGAAATACAATTCCGCGAGTTTGGAGTAGAAAGAAGTAATGATGGTAAAACCTTTACTGAAATAGGTACTGTGTCACCCACAGGATCCAATAGCAAGTACATGTTCAAAGATGTATCTGCTGAAGGAAAATTGTACTACAGACTTAAACTGGTGGACAATGACAGAAGCTTTACCTACAGTACAATTGCAAATGCATTTGTAAACTGTATGAAGGAAACGCTGATCTTCCCGACAGTAGCTAAAAATGTAATTTATATCCAGAATGCTACGATAAACAGTAAAGTCAGTATTTACAATATAAATGGCAGCATGGTTAAAGAACTGACCATAAACAGCAATATGGAACAGGTAGACCTGACCGGACTGGCTGCAGCCAATTACCTGGTGACCGTCAATGACAATGGCAAAATAACCAGCGCTAAAATTGTAAAAGAATAAGAAACATAATGTTGTAAAGTTCATGTTTTGAACCCGGCACTTTGAGTCTTCAAAGTGCCTTTTCTTTTATCATTGATGAAGGTAATTTGGCTACGATTTCCAATGATGATACATTTAACATCATCGCCTCAAATCCACAACTGTATTGAATAGCTGACGAAAAAATAAATCAAATGAATATGCAGCATACTGTATATTCCCCAACCTGTTAATTATATTTTAATTATCACAACACAAAAGCATTAGCCTATATATTTGTCCTTATTCCTCTATATTACTCATTACAAACAAGAACTATGAACAACAGAAAAATGATTATGATGGCTGCGGTTGCAGCATTTGGTGTACTGGCTTTTGCATCCTGCACAAAAGATAAAGCGACCACACACAGAGTACAATTCAAAGCGGAAGCATCTGCCGGCAGTAATATTTCCGTAGCAGTATACGGTATCGATGGCAATACAACTTCTGCTTCCAGTCTCAGTGGCAATACCTGGATTAGCCCGGAGATTACAGCACCAGCAGGATCCATAAGCGCCAATGCTGCCGTTAATGCCAATGGAGCAAATGCTTCTTCTACCCTGAAAGTACAGATCTATGTTGATGGTAAATTGGTACAGGAAGGCACTTCCAGCGGACAGTACTTAAGTGCATCTGCAGGACATCAATTTTAATTTTACAATATCAGAAAAGAAAACGGAGTTGCACCTAATGGTGCAACTCCGTTTTTATATGCAATTATGAATGTAATAACAGCGTCAACTGCTCAATCAGCTCCAGTGGTGGCTTTACGGTAAATATACCTGAGCGGCTATTACTCCTTACTCCTCTGAAAAAGACATAGATCACGCCTCCAAAATGTGTGTCATAATCGTATTCATTGCCTATGCGTTGCTGCAGGTATTTATGTACGGCAACGGTATAGATCAGGTATTGCAAATGATAGTTATGCTCCGTCATGGCATCATACAATAAATCGCCTTCATAATCTTCAAGATGGCAGCCCAGATAGTTCGATTTCCAGTCCAGTACATAGTATTGCCCTTTATGCGCCAGCAGCAGATCTATCTTACCATTCATCATCCCCTGCAGACTGAAATACTTATCATTCATAGTCGCCCCAAAGGACTCCAGTACCGGGATCAGGCGGTTCTGAATGGCAGCGGACTGTACCGGAAAATTAAATTCCAGCTCATTAAGCTTATACTGATTAGCAATTTCGCTTAATTGAAACACACCCGTCCCTATCGCAATCTCGGCCTGAACAATATGTGCTACCAATTGTCTCATCCAATCTGTACAATCAATTTTTATTTCATCCTTACTGCGTACATTAAATACAGAAAGCAGCATTAATTCGTATCGATTCAGTTGCTCCAGGCTGCTGTAATCACGTGTAAAATCAAGCTGTTCCAGCATTTCATGCAACTGTGTTCCGGCATCAGCCCCACGAGGCAATTCATTAAACACAAAATGATCATAGCCTGTCAGCTCCTGGCTACGTGCCTTAGGAACATGCTCATGCTTTACATTCAATGCAGAATAGCTGACCATAGACCAGGGAGAACGGCTGCTCAGTATTTTTGATTCTTCGAAGGTAACCGGGGTCAGTACCAGCTGATCATGCACTGCATGATAGGCCTGCACTTCTTCCGGGCTCTCATACTCCGGCAATATACCTTCTGCCCCATTCAGTTGCTGTACAAACCTTGCCAGTCCCGAATCTTTATATCCGGTCTTCGCAAAATAAATATAACATTTGTAGACCGCACGTGTCAATGCTACATAGATCAGGCGTCTTTGTTCCTGCTCCGCCTGCTTCAGGATGCGGGCTTCCTGTTCTTCATTTAACTGCTCTTTTTCTGCAAAGATCAGCTGCCCATCGGTATCTTTAAACTGGTTATAGCCCGAACGTAATCCTTCCTTAGTATGGATTCCATAGACAAAGACAATATTATATTCCAGCCCCTTGCTTTTATGAATAGTGACGATGCTTACCGCATTTTCATCACTCTCCAACTGCACCTCATAAGTATCTCCGGCCACTGCCGCGGCATCGGGGTTCTGTAACCAGACGAGAATATCTTCCGCCTGCATATTGCGCCGGTATTGCTGCTGATGTACTAACTGCACTAACTGTAACAGATTAGTCAGCGAACGCAGGGATCGCGTATTTCGGGACATGTTTTGCGGTATACTGAAATCGCTAAACAGCTTCTGAAAAGCCTGGTAGATCTTTTGGTCCATTACCAGTTGATGGTATTCCCGGAACAGCGCCATCATCGCAATCTCATCAATATACTTCCGCTGTAACAGTACACCCTGCTCCTCATAAAACAGGGTATTCATAAAGCTCAGGTACAATGCAGTGGCGATATGTTGTGCCGTAGGCTCTATCATCGCCTGCAACAGCAGTACAATATCCCTGGCCTCTGCGGTGCGCAATACACGTGTATCGTCAATCGGTACTGCAAGAATATTATAACTTCTCAATAGTTTTTTGATCTCAGCGCCATCTTTACCACTGCGTACCAGGATACCAATATCGCTGGGCTGTACAGGGCGCATACCACCGTCCTTATCCGGATCTCCGATCATGCATCGATTTGCAGGGTCCAGCAGCCAGGCAATCTCACGGGCAATAGCTGCTCTTGCGGCCCCGGTTTTATCATACCCGGAAAGTACCAGTGTATTTTGCTCCGGCCGGCCATTACAGTACATTGTTCTGCGCTGGTCTTTACTCTCTACAGGGATATAGGTAATCCTGCTTTGATCCGCTGCATCATATCCGAATGCCTGGTCACCGAGTGCGCCGAAGAAACGGTTTACCGAACCGATCATGGGTGCGGTAGACCGGTAGTTTATATTCATGGAGTACAGCTGCTCTACCTTCTCACGGGCCGACAAATAGCTGGCGACATCTGCACTGCGAAAAGCATAGATACTCTGCTTGGGATCGCCGATCAGGAACAGTATCGTATCATTAGTCAGGGTACGTTCCATAAACAGCCGTTCAAACAGGGAGAACTGTACAGTATCCGTATCCTGAAATTCATCTATAAACACCGCCTGATAGCGGTTTCGGATCAGCTCTATCAAATGATCATTCTGCTCTGTCACCACAATCCGGTGCAGGTCCTGTATCATTGCGTCAAAGGTGAGGATACCGTTTTGCTGTACATAATCAGTTACCTGCACTGCATAATATTTCAATACATGGTAAGAAAGATAGGTCCTGAATGCAGCTCTTTTTGCTTCCAGTTCCTGTTCTGCCGAAACGATCTCCCGGAGGGTTTCCCAGAACGGGCCTTCCAGTTTCTGTATATAACCGGTTCCTTTTCTTGCAGCACTTAATGCGGCTTCTGTAAATGCAGGCCTGTCTCCCAGCAAAGGTTCCAGGGACTTGCGTGCATAGCCATTGGCCGCAACACTCTGTGCCGTTATTTCATAATGCGTTTCTAATAAATGGCTGAGTTGTACACGTTGCGCTTCCAGTCCGGTATGAATCTGAGCGAGGTTAAGATAGGGCTCAAAATCATTGTATTCTTTTTCCGGATCAAAGGCTGCATACCGTTGTCCGCTCAGGTGTTTCTGTATCAGTAAAGGCAGCAGCTCTTTAAACGCCTGCATTTCTTTCAGGGTGAAGGTATGTACCGGCAGATTAGTGATCACCGTTCTCCAGAACCTGTTCACAGCCATACGGATGATATCACTCAGATCACTTTGCAGACTGGCATCGAAATGCTGTTTTGTTTCGAAAGCAAATTCATTCAGTATCTGCTGGCTGAAGCCATGAATAGTCAGGATATTGGCCTCATCCATCATAAGCAGTTCTGCGCGCAGCCTGTCTTTCAGTCCATCAGCATCTTCTGCCTGCTGTACCAGTGCTGTGATCAAATCATCGGCAATAGGCAATCCGCAACTGGCATCATAAGCCATCTTAATAAAATGACGGATACGCTCCTGCAGTTCTGCAACGGCAAAGCGGGTAAACGTTACAATCAGTTGCTGTGCAATCCCGATCTTTTGCTCAATGATCAGGCGCAATACCAGTATGGCTATAGAATAGGTCTTACCGGTACCGGCACTGGCTTCCACGAGATTCTTTCCCTGCAGCGGAACCTTCCTTACATCAAAAATCTCATGTTGTTTTTCCATACTCGAATACGGGTAAAATATATTGTTCTATCAAATCTTTAAAGCCTGAAAATAAAGCCTGCTGCTGCTCCCTGTTTATGTATTCAAAGGCATGCTGTACATATTCATCATAACAGACTTCACGGCTAATGGCATCTTCTATCTTGCCCAGGTAATTATCTATAGTTGTTTTGGCATCGTAAATATCAATATGAAACATGATCATTGTATGATGATGTTCCTTATAAAAATTAAGCAGTGCATTCAGTCTCATCTTCGCTTCTGCAGGGGTAAGACTAGCCGCTTTCAGTAATTTATCCTGCGTCACCAGGTATGCCTCTTTTACCACACCGCAGGCCACGCCCAGCAAATATTGCAGGCTTGTACGTATCTTACCGGTCCAGGCCTTATCGGCCGGCTTCAGCACATAAGTAACCAACATGTCACCGGCCAGCTCCAGGCTTCCTTCAAACGTAATATCTCCGTACTGATACACCAACGGTACAGTAACGATCGCTGTATCTGCAACCAGTTTACGATACTGCTCATGGATTGGTTTAATAACCTGATCCTGCTCTGCAATAAAGGTTTCAGCCATATTGCGTAGCGGCAGATCTCCATTATAGTACAGAGCCTTGATCCTTTCCGGCACATCATCTTTCAACTGTCCTTCGATGAGCGCATTGCGTACCGTCCAGCGTTTCAGGCTATCCAGGCTGAAATACTCATGATCATCAATATGCGCTGCTTCCTCACTGAAATACACACCCAGCACTTTCTGATAATAGTATTGCACGGGTCGTGTCAGAAAACGGCTTAAGGCATTTAAGTTCCATATCGCTTCGGGTACATGCTCTTCCTGTGCTGCATCGACAGTCACATGCGGGAAGGCCTCAGGTTTATGGATAGTGTAATTCGGAATCAGGTTGCTGTCCGGCTTGTTATATCGCTTGCTGAAGCTATGCAACGGATGTTGCTGTACCAGTACATCCCTGGCCGATATACCTTCTTCACGACAACCTGATTGTATATAGTCCAGCAGCTCATCAATGAGTACTGAAGGAGGTAAAGGTTTATTATCTTTAATTGATCTTCCTGTGTAACTCAGGTATAATGCCTGCTCCGCAGACAATAATGATTCCAGGAAAAGGTGCTTATCATTATTACGGACATTACGGTCTCCCAGCATAGGTTTCTGCGCCATCAGGTCAAAATCGACATAGGCTTCTTTACGCGGAAAGCTATCAAAATTCAAGCCCAGCATAGCGATCAATTTAAACGGAATGCTGCGGAATGGTAGTGGAGAACAGAAGGTAATACCTCTGTTGATAAAGTTGAGCTGCTGCTGTTCACTGCCCAGCGCTTTCAGCAATCGCTTGCTGAAGACTTCATAACTGATCTTTGTATCCTCCAGGTAAGTGTCAATAATTTCGCTTTGACGGAAGCGGGTCAATAGTTCCCAATAATCCTCGTCTTTGTCTTCCTCTTCGCTAAGCATAAAGGTCAGGATCACTTCATCAATATAGTCCTTCCATTCACTGAGCGATTTAGGTGCTTTGCGCTGCCTGATCATATCTTCCAATGCATGAATAAAATTGCTTAAAGCCGTGAGCTGATGCAGGTCTTCTATATTATCTGCCACATCTGCTGTATAGACCAGGTGCCCGGCAGTATACCATTGTGCGCCGTCAAAACAGGCACCGTACATTAGTTGCTGCAGGCCGTACTTCCAGCTTACGAGATAAGTATCATCTACCGGATCTTTATAATCGTTCTCCAATCCGAAACGGATATTCACCTGTTCGATCATACTGCGGAGATAATCCATCTTGTATATCCCGAATCGCTGACGGATATATTGCGATTCCAGTAGTTCCAGGATCAGCTCTGCTGTAATATGCTGCTCATTCACGGATAGCAAAGCCATCAGTGCACTAATGATAGAATCGCCCTGGGCAATGCTTTCATCAATAATACTGTAGCTGAATTTATACGGAGCATTATCCATTACCGCACGGATATAAGGAGCATAGGCATTGATATCGCTGACCATTACTACAATATCTCTTTCTGTTATGCCCTCATAGGTCTGCTCCTGTATGGCATGCAGCAGGTAATTGTACAATACCTCTACCTCTCTTGGTATGGAGTAATGCGCTGTTATAGTAATACTCTGATCGTACAGCTGTTCTTTTGAAAAATGGATATATTCAATCTTGTTATGGTAGATGTCATGTTGTATCTGCTGCAACAGGGTCTGCGATGCAGGCACCTCGCCAGGCAATTCATTTACGGCATTGATAAACTCATCTGCCTGGAAGAGCAGGCGATAGGTATTTTGCAATATCTTGCCCCAGCTGGTTAACAGCGGATTGCCCACCGTTAAATGTGCTACATTCTTTCCCTTAAATTGTTTCAGGAAGATTTGTTCTTCCTGTTCATCTTCAAACCAGTAATGATCCGGTGCGGGGTTGACCAGGTAACAGCGAAAGTCGATAACGCGACTGAGCTCATAAAAAACATGGAGGTGAAAAGGGGTAAGAATGGACAATCCGAACAGGTACAATACCGGCATGGCTTCCCGTATACGTTCCTGCTGATTCGGATCTTTCAATTGCTCCAAGACATAATGATAGATATCGGTCACATCCGGAAAAGCTTCCCTGGACCGACCCTTAATGCTTTGCCAGATATAGGCCTGCCATTGCATATCCGCATCCAGCTCTTCCCAGCTATACCGGTTCCAGCGTTCAATAAGCCGGTTACGGTAGATCTGGTACTGGTCAAAAAGATCGGCAATGCGGGCTGCAAATTCCCATTTTTTTAATTCCTGTTCTGTCCCCTCTTCTATATAATATGCTGCCTGACGGGGAAAGCGTCGTTGAAAATCGGTCGATCCCAGCACCGCATATATAAGCCAGTCAATATTCTGGCGGTTAATTTTATAATAGGATTGCCCGCCGAGCATTCCATAGATCTCCCACAAAAGATCGGCAGGTTTCATAAATTTCAGGTTGGCTGCAATACCCATCTGCTGTGCCATATTCACCACCAGCCAGTTGTTCATACCCACCGTTTGGGTAATCAGTCCATAAGGCTGAAAAACGCCCAGCTTATGACGCTGCATATCCGCAATCATTGCTGTGGAAAGAGATCGTATATGATTTGATATGTAAATTTCGAGTGACATGGTAAATGGTTTATACTGCTGCGAATTGTTGCTGAATACCGGAAATACGACGTACCGTATGGGCCGATGCGGCCAGCACAATATCAATATCACCGACAATGATGACCCGCTTACGGGCCCGGGTAATGGCCGTGTACAACAGCTCCCGCGTCAGTAACTGATGATCAGTCTGCTCGGGCAGTACAATTAATACCGAGTCAAATTCTGAACCCTGGCTTTTATGGATGGTCATTGCATAAGCACTGTCACAGGCCAGGATCTGTGCCGGACTCAGGCTCTCATAACCGGTATCCGACTGCGGGAAAAAGACTTTCAATTCGTTCTTTTCCGCATTATCTTTCCGCACAATACCCATATCACCATTGTAAATACCTTCCTGTGGCTGGTTTTGTAAGACCATAATCAGGCGTTCTTCATAAAATGCGTCATCCGGGTGGAATAGTAAGCGGGTTACCTGCTCATTGAGTGCAGCGACTCCCGTCCTACCCTCTTTAATGGCACAGAGTATGGTACTGTCTGTTATCCGCTCCAGGGCTGTAGTAATATCACTTTGACCGATATATCCTCCCTGTTCCTTTTTCAGCAATGCCGCAAATTCCTGTAGCCAATCCTGTAAGGTACTGGCCGGAT
This sequence comes from Edaphocola aurantiacus, assembly GCF_019797745.1. Taxonomy (GTDB): domain Bacteria; phylum Bacteroidota; class Bacteroidia; order Chitinophagales; family Chitinophagaceae; genus Edaphocola; species Edaphocola aurantiacus. The sequence continues at coordinate 597,288 of NZ_VOSI01000001.1, forward strand.
AAATGCCGACTTCTGCTGCGGGTGTTTCTGCAAAATCACGGATAGCTGTTTCATCATAATGCAGTACCGCCTTACTGAGTTTGCCTATACCCTTCTGGTCATCGAAACGGTAACTATGTTGTAGTTCTACAATATGCTGAAACAAAGGATAGGTACTATTTTCTGACTGATAAGAGGCATCCAGTTGCCGGGAAGCATCCGTCATAAACCGGTTCAGTAAGGCTGCCCGTTCCGGGTCAAAATGATTGATAAACTCTTCTTCAGAACACAGATCACGAAATACGCTTCCCGCATCTACAGAGGCCAGCTGGTGCTTATCGCCCAACAGGATCACCCTTGTGCGGCTGGTATCAACAGCCTGCATCAGTTTATGAAACAAAGCCATATCTACCATAGAGCTTTCATCTACAATAAGAATGTCGGCTTCAAGTGTATGCTGTGCATGGTGTTTAAAATGTATGCTGCCCGGTATATAACCCAGCAGACTATGTATGGTGGCTGCCTGCAGTGTGGCAATAGTATCTGCTATATGTTCAGGAATGCCGGTATGTTGAAAGGTACGCTTTGCTTTTCTCAATCCCTCTTCCAGCCTTACTTTTGCCTTACCTGTAGGTGCACAGATTTTGATCTTTGCATCCGGTTGTTCCAGCAGAAATAAAGCCAGCAACTTCACTACCGTAGTAGTCTTACCGGTACCAGGTCCACCGGAAATAATACTGAACTGGTTCAGAAAACTATTCAGACAGGCAATAAGTTGCCAGTCCGGTGCGCGGCCTTTACTCTCGGGGAATAATTGTGACACAATCAACTCCTCCTGCTGCACCAGAAAATCATGCCGGGACTGATAGTACGTCTGCTCACTATGCAGTAAGGCATTCACCTGTGCTACAAATTTGCGTTCATAATGAAAAAAGCGATGCAGGTATAAACGATCTTCGAAAAGAATGAAGGGACGCAAGTCTTCGGGATTTCCGACCAGTTCATGCCGCATCAGTATCTCCGGGTCGGGCAGTGCCGGTCCGTCTTCTTCCGCTACTTCATTTACATACAGGCATACATTTCCTTCCGCCATTTTGCGGGACAACTGATAGAGAAAAGGGTATAAGTCGTCTTTGGCAAAATAGCTGGCAAAAGCATGGTGTACATTGGTATTCTGTTGCATATAATAAGGACTCCGACATTGTCGTTCTATAAATGCTAAAATATTTATTTTTTACGGGTTTACAGGCTTTCCCTGCCAGATTTTATGCACAAGCCAATGAGGATCCTATTTTGCATCACCCTTATTTTACGAAATTCAGCTACATATGTTCAGGCACTTACTATGGATCATTTTATGCTCTGGCGTTTTATCGGCCAGCGCTTCAGAACCGGGCCAGCTCCATACTGCAAGGATATGGTCTGTAGGTCTGCCTGATCAGAAGAATACGATATGGAATGATGCACCGGTCAGCCCCAAAAGAGCAGCCTTGTATTCAATGCTGTTCCCAGGTTTAGGTCAGATAAGCAATAAGCAATACTGGAAGCTGCCTGTAGTATATGGACTCCTGGGCACAGGCATTTACTTTTTCCAGTATAATTTATCCGGCTACAATGAGTTTCGTAAAGTATATGCCGACCGGCTCCAGAATATTTATAAAGATAAGTATATACATTCCACTCCTGACATTGCTACAGTCAAGGGCTGGCGCGATTATCATAAACGATATCTGGACCTTACAGTGTTGTTGAGTGTAGTGGGATATGGCCTGCAGATCATTGATGCACATGTTGCAGCACATCTTCGGGGATTTGATATCACTCCAGGTCTGACCTGCCAATTCCGGCCCTCGGTACAATCCGGGCTATGCGGAATGATTCCCGGTATCAGTATTGCTTTTACACCATGGTAAATACCTCCCCCGCTAAGGGTGATTTTAGGCCGGGGCGGGGGCGAAAACTTGTTTTTCGCTTTGAAGAAGCTTACATTTGAACATAAAATTTTCTACGAGTATGTTACACAAAACAGGGATACTCAGCCTTGCTGCTGTAGCGCTTCTGGCTTCCTGCCAGGGCATTAACAGCAACAAAAACAAATCGGGTGCTGATCCTTTATCCTCCAATATAGATACGACTATCCGTCCGCAGGACGATTACTTTACTTATGCCAACGGTACATGGATCAAAACCCATGCAATACCAGATGAGTATAGCGCTACGGGCATTGCCCGACTGGTTATTGATGACCTTCAGGATCGCCTGAGGCTAATCAATGAAGAGGCGGTTAAAAGCCCCGATGGTAAAGTGGGTCACCAGATCGCCAACTTCTGGAAATCCGGCATGGACAGCACCAAACTGAATGCCGATGGGGCAAAGCCGCTGGCAGCACTGTTATCGCAGGCCGATACGCTGAGTTCGGTTGCCTCTTTACTGCAATATGCTGCTGAGCTGAATAAGATTGGTGTCGGCACCCTGGTCAACCTGGGTGTACAGCAGGATGCCAAGAACAGCGAGGCAATGGCGGTATACCTGTACCAGGGTGGTATCGGATTACCGAATCGTGATTACTACTTCAACACCGATTCGCAAACGGTTGCGGTGCGCAAGGCCTACCCTGGCTACATTGCACGCCTGTATACACTTGCGGGTTTATATGCAGGTAAAGAAGGTGAATATGCACAGAAAGTAATGGCTATCGAGACCAAGCTTGCACAAGCCAGCCGTAAGCTGGAGGCACTACGCGATCCTTATGCCAATTATAATAAATACGGTGTGGCTGACCTGAAAACGAAACTGACGCCACAGATCGACTGGCAAAAGTTCAACCAGGCAGTGGGCATACCGCAACTGGACAGCCTGATCGTGGGCCAGCCGGAATTCCTGAAGACACTGGATGCAGCACTTAAAGCTGTTCCGCTGGAAGACTGGAAAGCATATATGAAATGCCATATCCTGAATGCATTTGCACCATACCTGAGCGATCAGTTCTCCGCAGCAAACTTCCAGTTCTATGGTCAGACGCTGTCGGGCTCCAAAAAGCAGCAGGCGCGCTGGAAGCGTGTACTGAACACGGAAGAAGATGCGCTGGGTGAAGCACTGGGACAGCTTTTCGTAAAAGAATACTTCAATGAAAAAGCGAAGAAACGCTATGAGGATATGGTTGAAGAAATTCGCGCTGCATTGAAAACCCGCATTCAGCATCTGGAATGGATGAGTCCGGCGACCAAAGAAAAAGCATTGCTGAAACTGGCTACGATGACCAAAAAAGTGGGCTATCCTGATAAATGGAAAGACTTCTCTGCAATGGAAATCAAAGAACAGTCTTATGCGCAGAATGTAATGGCTGCCCGTAAATGGTGGCACCAGTACCAGCTGAACAAACTGGGCAAACCGGTGGATCGTACAGAATGGGATATGACACCGCAGACCTATAATGCTTATTATAATCCTTCTAATAATGAGATCGTATTACCTGCCGGTATCTTTACCGTTCCTGGTAAACGTGATGAAGAACTGGATGATGCATTTGTATACGGTTATGCCGGTGCCTCTACGATCGGACATGAGATTACACATGGTTTCGATGATGAGGGTCGTCAGTTTGATGAAAAGGGTAACCTGCAGAACTGGTGGACCGCCGCTGATGAAGAAAACTTCAACAAGCGCGCTGCAGTAATGATCAACCAGTTTAATGCTTATGAGCCACTGCCGGGCAAACATATTAATGGTAAGGCCACACTGGGTGAGAACATTGCAGATCTTGGCGGCGTACTGCTGGGATGGGATGCTTTTATCAAAACCAAGCAATACACCAAAAACAATAAGCTGAATGGCCAGAACCCTGCAGAACGTTTCTTCCTGGGTTATGCACATGGCTGGTTGTACAATATGCGTCCTGAAGAGCTAGCTAACCGCCTGCTGACAGATGTACACAGTCCGGCGAAGTTCCGTGTGAACGGGCCATTCTCCAATGTACAGGCATTCTATGACACCTATAATGTAAAACCTACAGACAAGATGTATATTCCCGCAGCACAGCGGGTGCATATCTGGTAAGGAGTTCCTTATATCATAACGTATTGTGGCGCGCCTCCGGCGCGCCACAATACGTTTAACACTGATCGAACATTCGCTTATAATACATGAGGGCAGCTAATCAGCTGCCCTCATGTATTATAATAACCTGTGAACCGGATTAACGCAGTTCAAATGTTTCTGTAAATTTCGTAGTGAAGTTACCTTCTCTGAAATCTTTATTTTTCATCAGTTGCTGATGGAAAGGAATGGTTGTTTTTACACCTTCGATCACATATTCGCTCAGTGCGCGCTCCATTGTAGAAATCGCTTCTTCACGGGTTTGTGCTACAGCAATGATCTTAGCGATCATTGAATCGTAGAACGGAGGAATAACGTAACCTGCATAGATATGAGAGTCGATACGAACACCATGACCACCCGGCGTATGCAATACCTGGATCATACCAGGGCTTGGACGGAAGTCATTGTACGGATCTTCTGCGTTAATACGACATTCGATCGCGTGCATGGTTGGTTCGTAGTTCTTACCACTGATTGGTTCACCGGCAGCAATTTTGATCTGCTCTTTCACCAGGTCATAGCTGGTTACTTCTTCAGTTACGCCATGTTCTACCTGGATACGGGTATTCATTTCCATGAAGTAGAAGTTACGGTGCTTGTCTACCAGGAACTCGATTGTACCAACGCTTTCATAATTGATAGCTGATGCCGCTTTGATTGCAGCTTCACCCATACGCTGACGCAGTTCCGGAGTCATAAACGGAGAAGGAGATTCTTCTACCAGTTTCTGATGACGACGCTGGATAGAGCAATCACGCTCACTCAGGTGACATACAGTACCAAACTGGTCACCGGCTACCTGAATTTCAATATGACGAGGCTCTTCTACGAATTTCTCCATATAGATACCATCGTTTTTGAATGAAGCACCGGCTTCTGCCTTAGCAGTATCGTATGCTTTTTCGATTTCAGACTCCTGCCATACTACGCGCATACCTTTACCACCACCACCGGCAGTTGCTTTCAGGATTACAGGGTAACCCATTTCGCCAGCCAGTTTTTTAGCTTCAGCTACGCTTTCCAGCAGGCCCTCAGAACCAGGAATTACCGGTACACCGGCAGCAATCATGGTTTCTTTGGCAGTCATTTTATCACCCATACGGCGGATCATCTCCGGAGTGGGTCCGATAAATTTAATATTATAACGGGAGCAGATTTCTGCGAAGTCGGCATTTTCAGCCAGGAATCCATAACCAGGGTGAATAGCATCAGCATTGGTAATCTCGGCTGCTGCCATGATTGCCTGTACATTCAGGTACGAAAAAGTACCCTGTGGCTTACCAATACATACTGCTTCATCAGCAAAACGTACGTGCAGGCTATCTCTGTCTGCTGTGGAGTAAACCGCAACGGTTTTGATACCCATTTCACGACAGGTACGGATGATACGTAAAGCGATTTCACCGCGGTTGGCAATAAGTATTTTTTTAAACATTTTCACGCTTTGAATAATTGATAAAACACAGGTAAAGAAAATGCGGTCATTTCGCCGCATTATTCTTTACCCTATACCTTTGTTTGGATTATTCTACAATAAATAATGGCTGATCGTATTCTACAGGAGTACCATCATCAACCAGTACTTTCACGATACGACCACCCAGGTCGCTTTCGATTTCGTTGAACAGTTTCATTGCCTCAACGATACATACTACATCGCCGGCTTTGATCTCATCACCAACACCTACGAATGGTGGTTTATCAGGAGATGAAGAGCGGTAGAAAGTACCGATCATCGGGGATTTGATCACTTTACCACCTGCTGCAGGAGCTTCAGCAACCGGTGCAGCTGGTGCTGCAGGAGCCGGTGCTGCAACTGGCGCAGCTGCTACAGGAGCTACCTGTGGCATAGGTTGATATTGAGCAACAGGAATAGCAGTAATCGGCGCTTCTGCAGTTGCTTGTTTAATTGTGATTTCAAAATCACCGTCTTTTATAGACAATTCGCTGATATTAGATTTGTTTACTGCTTTAAGTAACTCTTGGATTTGTTTATACTCCATTGTAAATAAATTTAAATAGATATGTGTAGATACTCAGGTGATATGGTTTAATTATCCTTTTACACGCTCCATATACTCACCGGTAGAGGTATTGATGCGGATCAGTTCGTCTGTATCAACAAACAGTGGTACGTTTACAGTAGCACCGGTTTCCAGTGTAGCTGATTTCAGCGTACGGGTAGCGGTATCACCTCTTAAACCTGGCTCAGTGTAGGTAACACGCAGTACTACAGAAGCTGGTAACTCAACACCCATAGGCATTTCAGTCTCTGTATTTACCAGTACAGAACACTCCTGACCGTCTTTATATAAACCCGGACGATCAATCATGTTTTCACCAACAACGATTTGCTCAAAGCTCTCATTGTCCATCAGGTTAAAACCGCTTTCGTCTTTATATAAAAACTGGAATGAACGACGCTCTACACGTACCGGGTGAATGGTATCGCCAGAGTTCCACGTATGCTCGATCGTACGTGTATTATCTACGCCTTTCAGTTTAGCCCATACTTTAGCAGCAGCGCGGGCAGTTTTATTTTGTCCGAATTCTACTACGGAATATAAGTTATTATCTAATTTTAAAATCATCCCATTACGGATGTCTCCTGTATTTGCCATGGATTACTATGTTTTCGACCTGCAAAAATAATAATTAAGTTCATTTAAATACAAAAAGGTCATTTTTTTTGTATTAATATCTGATTTTGAGCCTAAAAAGGCCTTTCATACCGCAAAATAATGTTTTTAAGACGTTTTCCACAATACAAATAAGCGTCTGTACACAGGCAACATACTTTCCATTATTTATACTATTTTTGGATGATGTAATTTAAGGCAATAAGGCACTTATGACCTTGTCTTATATCGATTCGCTATTATTTAATTATGCAAGAGAGACACACGAACAGGAAACAATATTTCCTGGAACAGGCAGATACAACGGCAAAATTTGTCATCCCTTATATTGAACAGGTGATTCCGGTAACCCAGGAAAGCCGTGTGCTGGAGATCGGTTGCGGAGAAGGGGGCAACCTCGTTCCTTTCATTGAACGTAAATGTGAAGTAGTGGGCGTGGACATCAATAAAGGACAGGTCGCGAATGCAAGGGTATTTATCGCAGAACACTGTTCTGACAATACTAAGGTCACCCTTATCGACGAAAATATTTACAATGTTACTCCTGAACAGATCGGCACATTTGATGTGATTATGCTGAGGGATGTAATTGAGCATATTCCCGATCAGGCAACGTTTATGAAGCACCTGAAGATGTTCCTGAAACCGGACGGCAAAGTCTTCTTCGGCTTCCCGCCATGGTGTATGCCTTTCGGCGGACATCAGCAGGTATGCCAGCATAAGCTGCTCAACAAACTACCTTATTATCACCTGTTGCCGAAAAGCATATACAAAGGTATGCTGAAGACTTTCGGAGAAAGTCATGGCACGATTAAGGAGCTGATAGAAATTAAGGAAACCGGCATCAGCATTAACCGCTTTCAGCGGATTGCGCGCCAGAACGGGTACAAAACTGACCTGCAAACTTATTACCTGATCAACCCGAATTATCAGACAAAATTCGGCCTTAAACCACGAAAACAATTCAGGCTCATACAGGCTATACCTGTACTGAGAGACTTCTTTACTACCTGCCTGTATAGTATCATCAGCGTAGATAAAAAGTAAACACTACAGAACCTTTTATATCAGTACAAAACCATAACTGTAAAGGTTATGGTTTTGTCTTATGGTATATAGAGAATACCATTAGAATACCATTGACCACAGGAGGGATAGTTTATATTAAATTTCGGTTTCCCTTTAGTCAATGTCAAATATTTTGTACTTTTAGAACACTTATTCAAAACTAGTCACATTGACAACGCTGATCAACGATATTAAACGTATAAAAGCTTTATTGTCCTATGGTATCATAGACACTCCCCCGGAAGCTTTTTATGATGACCTGGCCAAGCTGGTCGCTATTATCTGTAATACACCGATAGCGATTATTTCCTTTATTGATGACAAGAGACAATGGTACAAAGCAAAAGTAGGCACTGAAGATAATGAGGTGCTACTGGAAGAGACGATCTGTCAATTCACGCTGCTGGAAGATGATATCATGGAAATAACCAATCCTGTTGAAGATGCCCGTTTGATCAATAACCCTAATGTACAGAATGAGCACGGCGTGCGGTTTTATGCTGGCATATCACTGAAATCGATAGAAGGCTATAATATCGGAACCGTATGTACTGCCGATGTAAGACCGCAGCAACTGAGCAGTGCACAGAAAGAAGCAATACGCATTATTGCCAAGCAGGTGATGCTGCACCTGGAAACAACAAAGCACAATAAAAACATGGGCATGGAGCTGGAAACAGTTCTGCGTCAGAAGGTTGCCTTTACAGAAAGACAGCTGGAATTACAGGAAGCAGCATACAATAACCTCTTTGCAGCTATTTCCAAATCCAATGCAGTTATAGAGTTTCTTCCTGATGGAACGATATTCAGCACCAATGATCTTGTTGAGCACCTGCTGGGCTACCAGCCAAATGAACTGGTTGGTCAAAATTATCAATTCCTGTTTAAAGATGAACTCATTAACGGAGACGGGGCTTTCTGGCAAAGGCTGGTCAAAGGCGAGGCGCTTGTAGGATCTTACCAATGTATACATAAAAACAATGCCCAGACATGGGTACTGGCTTCTTTCAATCCGGTACTGGATATGGAAGATGAACTGGTGCGCATTACGATGATCGCTCAGAATATTACCAGCGAGGTAATGGCACGCAATACACTGGAAGCATTGCATCAGCAAAAAGACAATTTCATTGCCAATATAAGCCACGAGCTCAGGACACCGATCCATGCCATCATCGGCTTTACCGATATATTGCTGGAGAACGAATGGGACCCCGAGCGGCGAAAACAAATAGAAGCGATCAAGCTGGCAAGCGATACCCTGTTATACCTTGTAAACGGTATCCTGGACCTGAGTAAGATCGAAGCGGGCTTGTTCCAGTTTGACATGGATGATTTTGAGTTCAGACCAGTGATTGAGAATGTATTCTCCATCCTTAAGCTTAAGGCTTCTCACAAGCAATTAAAATTCAGTTTCAGCATTGAAAGTGATGTGCCGGCCTACCTGACCGGAGATAAGCACAGGCTTACCCAGATCTTACTGAACCTGCTGGACAATGCACTGAAATTTACCGTAGAAGGCGCCGTTAAATTATTTATTGGCGTATCGTCACAACAGGAAGACAAGGTAACACTGGAGTTCCGTATTTCAGATACCGGAATAGGTATTCCTGAACATAAAGTACAATCTATTTTCGGCCGTTTTACACAGGCAGAAGAAGATACTACCCGCAAATATGGTGGCACAGGCCTGGGCCTGAACATCTGTAAACTATTGGTAGAAAAACAAGGTGGTTCTATATCTGTAAGCAGTACAGAGGGCAAAGGATCTGAATTCTCGTTCTCTCTTACTTTTGCTACTCCATCAGAGATCAGTACCCTGCTTACCCAGCAGAAGCCGGCTGAACGGCTGGCTACATCAGGGCGTATACTGATGTGTGAGGATAATGAGACGATACAGTACCTTACACAAAAGCTCGTGGAAAATACCGGATGGAGTCTGGACATTGCCGCTAACGGGCTGGAAGGTATTGAGCTGTTGAAAAAAGGTAAATACGACCTCGTGCTCATGGATATTCAGATGCCGCAAATGGACGGCTATCAGGCGACACAGGCTATTCGCGGAGAACTGAAATCAGAAGTCCCTATCATTGCACTCACTGCGCATTCAATGATCAAAGAAAAAGGCAGGTGCCTGGCTATGGGCATGAATGATTATCTATCCAAACCATTTGATAAAAAAGAGCTCCTGGATAAAGTCAGCTTCTGGTTACAACACCCGACCAAGCATACCGATGAGCCAGTTAAAGCAAGCACCATATTCAGCCTGGATCGTTTAAGACAACTCTCCGGCGGAGATAAAATATTTGAAGCAGAGATGCTGCGATTGTTCATAGAACAAAGCGCCAAATCAATGATATTGATACAGCAGTATTACAATAATAAGCAGGCGGCAGACTTATCACAGGAAGCACATAAGCTTCGCTCCTCCTTCAGTCTTATAGGGGCTAATACCATTGTATTGAACGCACTGGAGCATGGAACAGACGAAAGTCAGAAACCCGTACTGATCCAGCAGCTGGAAGAGCAGATACAAAACCTACAAATATTCATAAATAATACAATAGATCAACTGTAAGCTTAGCCATTATAGCCAAGTAAGATGAACGTTTTGCCAGGGAGTGTAAAGTGCCTCCGATACCGAACAGTGTAAGCATTGATACGCTCATCCGTAAATATAATCTCCCGAAAGTGGATCTGCTGAAGCTTGATATTGCAACCAGTGAGAAGAAAGTATTTGCAGCAGCGGAACAAAACTAGCTGGAGCCGGGTTGTTCCAAAACCTTTTTCGAAGCACTGAACCACTGTGCCCGGGAATATGCCTATAGCGCAAATGGTGAACACCAAATCATATATTTTTAAAGATGCCCGTATGACAGATGATAAAGCAGTAAAGCGTTTGAGCAAATACCTGAGTTATATCCTGAGACATCATCCGGAACAACTGGGCATACAATTAGACGACCAGGGCTGGACATCAGTAACAACACTACTGGAGCAAATGCAGGCCAGCAATCCGGAAATGAATCGGGCATTCCTGGAGCATATTGTAGATACAAATGCCAAACAGCGTTTTGCTTTTAATGAAACCAAAGATAAAATCCGGGCCAACCAGGGTCATTCCGTTTCTGTTCAGCTGAATTATATACCGCAACCTCCGCCGGAAATATTGTATCATGGCACGGCACAGCAATACCTGGAGCGCATCCTGCAACAGGGCTTATTAAAAGGAGAAAGGCACCATGTGCACCTGAGCATAGATACCGAAACCGCGCGCCAGGTGGGACAAAGACATGGTAAGCCGTCTATATTGTCTATCGACACAAAACAGATGCTGCAGGACGGACATCTATTCTATTGTGCCGCAAATGGCGTCTGGCTGACGGAGCAGGTCCCGGTTCAATACCTTAAATTATTATAAAATGAGTACAGATATAAAAACAATATTCACCATCGCTGCCTGTGCGGCCATAAGCCTGTATAGTACGGGCTGTGCATCAGAAGGTAAGCAACAATCGCCATCTACCGGGCAAGAGCCCTCTTTTACCAAAGATTCCGTAGTGTATCAATCCGACAAACTGATCATTACCCGTATTGCACCGCAGACTTATGTGCACACTTCCTATCTTCAAACGAATGATTTTGGGAAAGTACCCTGCAACGGCATGGTCGTTGTGGACGGAACGGATGCAGCAATTTTTGATACTCCGGCCAATGACAGCAGTGCTGTTGAGCTGATCGATTACCTGAAAGCACAGCATATAAAAACCACAGCGGTTGTCGCTACTCATTTTCACGGAGATTGCGTAGGAGGATTAAAAGTATTCCAGGATCAGCATATCCCGTCTTATGCAACCGAGCAAACAATCAGTCTGCTGCAACAGCAACCGGACAATAAATTTCCTTTGCCCGATCATCCGTTTACCGGCACACTGGAATTGCCTGTAGGCAAAGAAAAAGTCAGCATAGCATATTACGGTCCAGGTCATACCAAAGATAATGTAGTGGCCTATTTCGCGAAAGATAAGGTACTCTTCGGCGGTTGCCTTATCAAAGAGATCGATGCTACCAAGGGTTTCCTGGGCGATGCCGATACGCTGGCCTGGTCTGGCACTGTACAAAAAGTAAAATCAGCCTACGCCGATGCACAGTTCATCATTCCCGGTCACGGGCAATGGGGAGGCAAAGAATTACTGGATTATACAATGAAATTATTCGCCTTAAAAGCAGGTCAATAATCTATCGGCTATCCTTAATAAGAATCGGGCTGCATCTGAGATGCAGCCCGATTCTTATTAAGGTAATAAAACTATTTATTCTGTTGTTGTTTCCGTACCATTAGCCAGTGCCTTACGGGCAGCGCGCTTATGGGTCAGTTTGGTAATCGCAACATAGAATACCGGTACAATAAAGATGGCCAGTGTTGTGGCTGCAATCATACCGCCAAATACGGTCCAGCCCATGGTATTGCGAGACTCTGAAGCCGCACCTGATGCCCTCATCAGCGGTACTACGCCAAGGATAAAGGCCATAGAGGTCATCACGATCGGGCGTAAACGCAGGCGTACCGAATGCAATGTTGCCGCGACTACTTCCTGCCCTTTATCAACGCCTTCTTTGGCAAACTCTACAATCAGGATCGCATTCTTGGCCGAAAGCCCGATCAGGGTAATCATACCGATCTGTGCATAGATATTGTTCGTCAGACTAGGAATAAAGTACAGGGTCAGCATAGATCCGAATAAACCTACCGGAACGGCAAATAATACGCTGAAAGGAATGCTCCAGCTCTCATACAGTGCTGCAAGGAACAGGAATACGAAGATGATCGATGCAGCGAAGATATAAATAGTACTATCTCCGGCCTTGATCTCTTCAAGGCTCATCCCGGAGAATTCGTAGCTATAACCGGCTGGCAATACTTCTGCGGCTACCTCTTTTAAAGCCTCCAAGGCCTGTCCTGAGCTATACCCGTCTTTAGGAGTACCATTGATCTCTATAGAGCGGTTCATGTTAAAGTGCGGAATCACCGAAGGGTTCTCTACCAGTCTTGTAGTCACCATCGTTCCCAATGGAATCATATTCCCTTCATTATTCTTCACATAGAATTTATTCAGGTCGCTGGTATTGGTTCTGGAACTACTGTCCGCCATCATTACCACGCGGAAGTTACGCCCGTAAATATTGAAGTCATTTACATACTGGCTACCCAGTAAACCCGACATAGAAGAATATACATCAGAGATACTCACACCCAATTTCTTCGCCATTTCACGATTCACATCTACTTTATAAGCCGGTGTTTTCGTATTGAAGAAGGTATAGGCATTTTCAATTTCCGGACGGCTGCGCAGCTTAGTCAGGAAGTCCTGTCCGATCTTCTCAAATGTCTTGATGTCATCAGAACCTGCCGTCTGCATCAGTTGTATGGTAAAACCATTGGCTTGTCCCAGACCTGGAATAGCCGGTGGTGCCACAACACGTACATTAGCTTCTTTAATATCCTGGGTTCGTTTGACGATCTCTTTCAGGATAGACTGGACATGCAGTTCTTTCCCTTTACGCTTATCCCATGGTTCGAGCAGGATGAACATCGTACCCACATTGGATTTCCCGGAACCATTCAGGATATTGAATCCCGGCAGACCGCCTACTACGCGGATACCCGGAATAGTTTTCACACGACCAACCAGGTCCTGGAACATTGCGCGGCTGCGGGTTATAGATGAGCCTTCCGGCATTTCGTAAGAGACATATAATTTACCCTCATCTTCCAGTGGTACGAATCCTGTCGGTTTCACCTTCATCAGTAAGGCCAGACCAAAGGTCAGTACCAGCATCAGCGTAACCACATATGGTGTTTTCTTGATCCATTTGGATACGCCATTGGTATAGCGGTCAGACAGTTTCAGGAAGCGTGCATTGAACCAGTCAAAGAAGCGATTCATCAGGCTTCTGCGGCGCTCACCAATCGGTGTTGGTTTCAGCATGATAGAACACAGGGCCGGGGTCAGGGACAGGGCCACAAATGCGGATAACAATACTGATATGGCAATAGTCAGGGCGAACTGCTGGTACATTTTACCAGAGATACCCGGAACGAAACTGATCGGAATGAATACTGCTGCGAGGATCAATGCAATGGCGATAACCGGACCGGAAATCTCGCTCATGGCCTGACGCGTTGCATCCTTCGCATTCATCTTATCATGGTCTATCTTATGCTGTACCGCTTCGACGACCACAATGGCATCATCCACCACAATACCGATTGCCAGTACGAAGGCAAACATGGTAAGGGTATTGACTGTAAAGCCAAGCGGGATAAAGACCAGGAAGGTACCGATGATAGATACAGGGATCGCCAGTAATGGGATGAGGGTTGCTCTCCAGTTTTGCAGGAAAAGGAACACTACTAATACTACCAGCAACAGGGCTTCTACGAAGGTGTGCAATACCTCTTCAATAGAGGCTTTTACCACGGTAGCATTCTCCGTCATTACGGCGTAGTCCAGGTCTTTAGGGAAAGATTTTTTCAGCTCTTCCATTCTCGCCAGAATACGGTCATAGGTATCCAGGGCATTAGATCCCGGAGACTGATAGATCAGCATAAAGGCGGCCTGATTTTCGAGGCGATAACCACCACTGGAGTAATCAAAGCTACCCAGTTGTACCTTAGCCACATCTTTCAGGCGCACAAAACTACCATCTGCAGGATTGGCCCGCACAACGATATCTTCAAACTCAGAAACCGTATTGAGTCGGCTATTGGTCAGTACAGAATATTCAAATGCCTGTGAGCCCGGTTGCGGGCTACCACCAATAGAACCGGCGGCAATCTGTAAGTTCTGTTCTGTAATCGCATTAGAGACATCTTTGGTCGTCAGGTTCAGCGCGGCAAGTTTCTCCGGCTGCAACCAGACCCTCATACTGAAGTCTGAACCACGTGCCATGATATCGCCCACCCCAGCAACACGGGAAAGGGCATCTTTTACGAATATGTTGGTATAGTTATTTATGAACTCCGGGTTATGCGTGTTTTTAGGCGAATACAAAGAGATCGCCATCAACATACTCGGATTTCTCTTTTTTACCGTAACACCAAGACGCTTGATCGCATCCGGTAATGCCGGCGTAGCTACACTGGCACGGTTTTGTACATCCAGCGTTGCAATATCAATATTAGTACCTACTTCAAAGTTTACTGTAATATTACTGCTACCGCTACCCGTACTGTTACTGGTCATGTAGGTCATGCCAGGGGTACCATTGATCTGCGATTCAATGGCGGTAGTCGTTGTCTGTTCCACCGTCTCTGCATCCGCACCGGTAAAGTTTGCACTGATCGATACCGTAGGTGGTGTGATCTCCGGATATTGCGCGATCGGCAAGTTGAACAAAGCTATTAAACCGGTAAGTACGATCACGATAGATACCACAATCGCGGTGACCGGTCTTTTAATAAAAGTTTCTGCAATCATAAAAATGAAATATAGTAAAGTGTATCCGGTGGTGTGTTTTAGTATTTCACTTTAGCACCCTCTTTCAGTTTCTGCTGTCCTTCGATCACGATTTTGGTGCCTGGTGTCAGTCCTTCTTTGATAATAATCTTATCACCCAGCTGGCGGCCTGGTATAACATGCTTTTGAGTAGCGGTATTGCTATCGGTTACTGCATACACATAGAATTCACCCAATTGCTCTACCAGTGCTTTGTTAGGGATGATGAACTGCGGTTCCGGATGGTCATTTTTCACCCGCATTACGGCAGTCATACCCGAGCGCAGTATCTTATCTTTATTATCAAATACGATACGCACTTTTACCGTTCCGGTGTTAGGATCTACCGCACGGTCAATGATATCTATCTTTCCGAACACAGGGTATTCATCCGCTCCGAATACCAGTGTAAATATCTGGTCGGAAGTATTGCGTTTTCTTAATTGTTCAAAGCGGAACACATCACCCTGGTTAATGTTGATGTCTACAGCCATAGGATTGTCTGTAGATACGGTATTCAATTGTGTCTGGCCCGCTACAACAGCTGCACCCACACGCACTTTAGAAATACCGATAGTTCCTGTAAATGGTGCTACAACAATACCGAAGTTTACATTCGCCTTCATACTGCTGATATTGGCCTGCGCTGCCTGCACCTGCTTACGGGCCGCTGCCAGTGCAGCATCCGCATAATCTACCTGCTGCTTGGCGATCGCATCCTGTTTATCCAGCTGATGGTAACGTGCCGCATCTTTTTCGACTTTTACCAGATTTGCTTTCTGCACTTCGTAATTAGCTACCGCATTATCATAATTGGCATTGTATACAGGTACATCAATACTGTATAATCGCTGTCCCTGCTGTACTACCTGTCCGTCCTGGAAATAGATACCGGTAACAGTGCCACTGGCCTGTGGCGTAAGAATCACTTCTTTCTGTGCGACCACAGTAGCCGGGTATTCATCATAATATACAGCCGGACTCTGTTCTACCAAAAGTGTAGCCACCGGTGCAGGCGCATTAGCTGCAGCCTTACCATCATCCTTTTTACCACCGCAGGACCATAATGCAGTGCTCATGGTAGCGGCAGCCAGCGTAGTAATATATATATTGGTCTTCATGTTTGAAATATTGCTTAAATACTATTTGGTTTGAATATCGCCCAGGGCTTTTAATACATCAATTTTATCGATCAGGAGCTGGTATACCGCATTGGCATAATTCAGCTCTGCTTTTTGCAGATCAGTCTGTGCGACCACTACTTCAAGATAGTTTTTGATCCCGGCTTTATACTGTGCATCCAGTACACGGTATACTTCCTGAGCCAGTCCCAGATTATCTTTCAGCATCTGGTAGGTATTCCAGTCTGATTTGTAAATGGATAATGCATTTTCGTATTCGGTATTGATCACATTGCGGCTGTTCTCTAGTGCCCAACCAGTCTTTTCATACTGAAATTCTGCCTGCTTGATATTCTGACGGCGTTTACCACCCTGGAATATCGGGAAACCTACCTGTAATCCTGCAAAGGAGTTAGGATATCCCTGGTTGTACAATTGTACCAGCTCATCGTTCAGGAAATTGACATTGTAGTTGGCAAACAAGGATACTGTAGGATATAAAGCCATTTTACGGTACTGTACATTGGCTTTATTCAGATTTTGTGTGATCTCTAATTGCTGATACTCTACACGTTTCTGTGGTGCCAGTTCTACAAGGGTATCGACCAGTGCTTCCTGCTCCAGGTTAATCTGTCCGGAAGTCAGTATCAGTGGCTCTTTGGAGGGATAACCCATCAGTTCTTTTAACCGGGCATACTTGGCATCCAGCAACACAACTGCATTGGCTCTCTGGGTCTTGGATGTATTCAGTGCAATGGTAGCACGGGAATAGTCGACCTTGTCTACAATACCCGCATCATACTGATCCCTGGCCACCTTCAGACTTAAAGTCAGGCGGTTAATATCCTCATCCAGCACTTTCATCTGGTACTCCGTTAGCAGTACATTATAAAAAGCCTTGCTGAGGCTGGATTGCAGATCGATCTTGCTTAATACGATTTGTTGCTGTGCCTGTGTGCGCACATCATCTGCTGTACGGCTGGCCAATACGACATCACTGTTAAATACATTCTGGGTAAGTCCCAATTGTAATGCTGACTGGTTATAGCGTCCGATACGGACTACCCCTGCGGAGTTGGCCATGGTCTGCAACTGGAAGTTACGCTGGTAGTTAGCAGTGAGGCCTATCTGCGGATACCAGTCCGCCAGCTTGCCCTGTACCTGTGATTCTGTAATAGAAGCATCGAGAAAAGATTGCTTCAACACCGGGTTATGCTTCATAGCATAATCAATACATTGATCCAGTGTAGCACTATCCGTAAATGGAGTAGCGGCTTGTTGTGCATGAGCTTGTACGGAAGTTACGCCACAAGCAAAACACAACAGCCTGAGATAATACTTAAACATCAAAAATATAAATAGATTTTCTTGATAAATAGAAAGAGCGACAAAGGTAGCCGTATCCGGTCTTTTACAATAGCACTTTAACTTATCGCAAAATAAATAATATTGATATAGTCATGTGTTTTACATATAGTTATCAAATAATTAAGGATTAATTTTTTAAAATTATTAACATCTTTCACGCAATATGCCGGTATAAAGCCCTGACTTATTTTAAGTTTTTTTGATGGGTTTACAGCCTTCCCTTTTTTAGAATACATTTAGAAATGCCTGATCTCTATTTCAGCCAAATTAGGTTTACCTTTGTTTTTCGTAGCATTAAATATTTATGTCTGAACATATAGAAGTATTAGGAGCAAGGGTACATAACCTGAAGAATATTGATGTTTCCATTCCTAAAAACAAATTGGTTGTTATTACCGGGTTGAGCGGCAGTGGTAAATCGTCACTGGCATTTGATACCATTTTTGCTGAAGGCCAGCGCCGGTATATGGAAAGCTTTTCGGCTTATGCCCGCCAGTTTATGGGCGACCTCGAGCGACCTGATGTAGATAAGATTACAGGCTTGTCTCCCGTAATTTCCATCGAACAAAAAACAACGAACCGTAATCCGCGCTCTACTGTGGGCACGGTTACAGAAGTATACGATTTTATGCGCCTCCTGTATGCGCGTATAGGCACTGCTTACTCTTATATGAGCGGCAAGGCCATGACCCGCTTTTCTGAAGAGGAGATATTGCAACATATATACGATAACCTTCCGGAAGAAAAGATCGTATTGCTCGCACCAATTGTTCGTGGCCGTAAAGGGCATTACCGCGAACTGTTTGAGCAATTGCAAAAGCAGGGATACCTGAAAGTGCGTGTGGACGGTGTTATTGTAGACCTGAAGCCTAAAATGCAGGTTGACCGTTATAAGATCCATGACATTGAGCTGGTGGTAGATCGCCTGAAAGTAGATGCAGAAAGCCGTTCGCGCCTAAGCCAGAGCCTGCAGAAGGCCCTGCACCTGGGTAAAGGCCTGCTCTTTGTACAGCAGCATGAAACCAATAAAATACTGCAATACAGCAAACACCTGATGGATATTGAAAGTGGTATTTCTTACGAAGATCCTTCGCCGAATACCTTTTCCTTCAACTCTCCATATGGCGCATGCCCGTCCTGCAAGGGTCTGGGTACGGTACATACGATCGACCGTAGTACCATCACTCCTGATCCGGAGAAGAGCATTGCCGGCGGTGGTATTGCTCCTATGAAAGAGGCTCGTGAAGCACAGAGTTACCAGATCGCTGCGAAGTTTGCCAAAAAGAATAAAATTGATGTCAACAAGCCTGTAGGCCAGCTTACCGAACGGGAACTGAACCTGATGCTGTATGGCAATGAAGAAGGCACCATTACTTATGTTCCGGAAGAAGGGGGCAATTACAGCTACCTGGAGACGGGAGAATATGAAGGTGTACTGAATATGATGATGCGCTGGTTTAATGAATCACCTTCTGATTATGTGCGGGACTGGGCAGAGCAATTTATGCAACTGGATAAATGCCCTGAATGTAAAGGTCAGCGCTTAAAACAGGAGAGTCTTTCTTACCTGGTTCACGACCAGAATATTGCACAACTGGCCAACATGCCTTTAAGTGCATTACATGACTGGTTCTCTACAGTTGAGCCGCATCTGAACAATAAACAAAACACTATTGCAAAGGATATCCTGAAGGAGATCAGAGATCGTGTGGGCTTCCTGATCGAGGTGGGCCTGCATTACCTCATCCTGAACCGTCCTACCAAAACCCTCAGTGGTGGCGAATCACAGCGTATTCGACTGGCTACACAGATCGGTTCTAAACTAATGGGCATTACCTATATCCTGGATGAGCCCTCTATCGGTCTGCACCAGAGAGACAATCAGCAATTGATCACCGCCCTGCAAAATCTGCGGGACGGAGGCAATTCAGTCCTGGTTGTGGAGCATGATAAAGACATTATGCTGGCATCTGATTACCTGTTTGATATAGGGCCCGCAGCGGGTATCCATGGCGGCCGCATTGTGGCGCAGGGTACACCACAGGAGGTATTACAATCGGGTAGCGTAACAGCACAATACCTGAACCATAAGCGAGAGATTGCTGTACCTAAAGAAAGAAGGAAAGGCAATGGAAATAAACTGCAGCTCAAAGGAGCTACCGGTAATAACCTGCAGAATGTAAGTGTGGACATTCCACTGGGTACACTTACTTGTGTAACGGGTGTATCAGGTAGCGGTAAATCAACCCTGATCAATGAAACGCTCTACCCTATCCTGTCGCGCCATTGCTACCCGCAGAGCAAAATGCAGGCAATGCCGTACAAGTCTATCAGCGGACTGGAACATATAGATAAAGTAATTGAGATTGACCAGAGCCCTATTGGCCGTACACCACGCAGTAACCCGGCTACCTATTGCGGTTTCTTCAATGATATTCGCCAGTTATTTACAATGATCCCGGAAGCAAAGATCCGCGGTTATAATGCCGGAAGATTCAGTTTCAATGTGAAAGGCGGTCGTTGTGAAGAATGTCAGGGAGGTGGTATGCGGGTGATCGAAATGAATTTCCTGCCGGATGTATACGTGCCTTGCGAAAAGTGCCAGGGTAAGCGTTATAACCGTGAAACACTGGAGATCCGCTACAAAGGAAAATCGATCTACGATGTACTGGAAATGACTGTTGAAGATGCGGTTGACTTTTTTGTAAATATGCCATCTCTGCACCGTAAGGTTAAAACCCTGCAGGATGTAGGTCTGGGCTATATTACACTTGGACAAAGTGCCGTGACCTTGAGTGGCGGCGAAGCACAAAGGGTAAAACTGGCTACAGAATTATCTAAGAAAGATACCGGCAAAACAATTTATATTCTTGATGAGCCCTCTACCGGTCTGCATTTCGAAGATATCAATCATTTACTGTCTGTGCTGAACAAGCTGGTAGATCGGGGCAATACGGTAGTAGTCATTGAGCACAATCTGGATATTGTAAAAGTTGCCGATTACATTATCGATATTGGTCCGGAAGGTGGTATCGGTGGCGGACAGGTTGTTGCCAAAGGCACACCAGAACAGATTGCCAAGAAAAAAGGCAGTCATACCGGGCATTTCCTGGCGATGGAACTGCAACACAATATGTTATAACCCTGTTAACAATTAAATATCTGTTGGGTAATTAGGCCCGAATAATTTTATTTGTCGGATCATTCACTCGAAAAAAACAAAAATTATGGGATTTATTAAAGAATTCAAGGAGTTTGCCATAAAAGGCAATGTTATTGATCTGGCAGTCGGTGTAGTTATCGGCGGTGCCTTTAGCAGCATTATTAAATCTCTGGTTGATGACATCATTACCCCGGCCATTCTGACTCCGGCACTGAAAGCAGCTAATTTATCTGACCTTGCCCAGCTTACCGTTCCGGGTACTGCCATAAAATACGGCAATTTCATCTCTCAGATCATCTCATTTATTATTATTGCCTTTGCCCTGTTTTTGATCGTAAAAGCATTTAATAGAATGAAGAAAGCGGAGCCACCTGCAGCTCCTGCAGAACCAAGTGCAACAGATAAACTGCTGATGGAAATCCGCGATGAACTGAAAAAGAAATAAAGCATATTGCTTGCATAAATACTACTAATAAAGGCTTCCGATCGGAAGCCTTTATTAGTATATCTACTGTATAAATATATTGTGTTTTCTTAGAACGGAAGATCGTCACCAACACCCGGATCAAAAGAAGGACCCTGAGGCTGCTGAGGAGGCGTATAAGATGGTTGAGAAGGTGCTTGCTGCATACCACCGCCATATTGCTGCTGTGGTTGCTGATAGCCGCCTTGCTGCTGCTGTTGCATAGCAGGTTCTACTCTCCATGCATTCAGGTTGGTGATATAACGCACCTGACCGTCTTTTTCCCATTTGTTACCTCTGATATCGAAACTTACTTTAACGTCCTGTCCTAATTGGAACTGATCGATCATCGCACAGGCATTGTTCACTAACTGAAAAGAAGCAAAGTTAGTAAAAGTCATGCCCGTATTGGTTTGTTGTGAGATTTCTATCACAAATTCTCTTTTAGAGAAGTTTTCCTTTATTTGCTGGGTAGGCTGTTTCACAATTAATTTACCCGTTACTTCTAAAGCCATAGATTCTAAATTAGTATATTATATAAAGCACAAAATTACGATTCTTTCCTAGCAGAGCCAAAAAAAGTGCACCCTCTCGGGCGCACTTACAAGTAATATTTATGCACATGATCTGGATTAAAGTTCTGCGTTATACAGAGACTCATCAGACACACGGCGTACACCGTAGAACTGGAAAGATTTTCTTTTATATCCTTTCTTGAAGTATACATCAGTATTTCCTTCTTCCGGCATTGTAATCCAGTCTCTTGTCTTAGGATTATACCAACGGTAAACGTCTACGCGGTTAGCCATACGGGTATTAGATGCATAGAATTGCAGTCTTTTCTCTTTATACCCCATTTTCAGCATCTGATCGTCTGTATACTCATCTTCAGTAACAGAAACCTGATCTTTAGTGGTTGGGTTGAACCAGGAGTATACTGCTACTCTGTTCACGCCAGGCTCACGAAAAGCATAGAATAGTAAAGTTTTATCTTTATATTTCCAGTTTAACAACTGACCTTCCTGGAACTCATTATCTGCCAAAGTCACATAGGTCTTATCCGTAGGATTGTACCAACGGTATACTGCAATCATTTCAGGATTTTGTTGCGCAAAGGCTGAACTTCCGAAAAACATACCTGCAGCTAACGCAGATAATAGTACAATTCTTTTTTTCATAATTATTATTAAGATAAAAAATTCTAAATTTCTGCCAAATTACTAAAATATTTGTCTTTAACAAACTTTTTCGTTTTTTTTTGAGTCTTATCTGCCCACATAAAAAGGTATCTGAGAAAAGTGGCCTTTATATATGCAAAAAATCTATTATTGGCAATATAAAATAGTGATCTTTGCACATATTTATGTAATTTGGGCTCCATTTTGAAAAGAGGAATTTTATGCAAGAAGTTTATATCAACAGACTGGCAAAGTATCTACCGAACGATCCCATTCCGAACAGCGATATTGAAGAAGTATTAGGATATATCAACGGCAAACCGTCGCGTGCAAAAACGATTGTTTTGCGCAATAACGGTATCAAAAGCCGCCACTATGCATTTAAAGAAGGAAAATCAACCCATAACAATGCAGAACTGACGGCACTAGCAGTGAAGCAACTGTTTCCGGATGGTCCTGTAGACACTGATCTGCTGACCTGCGGTACAACCTTCCCGGATCAGATCCTGCCTTCCCACGCGGCGATGACACTGGGTTTACTGGATACGCATCCGACTGAAATATACAGTCCTTCCGGTGCCTGTTGCTCCAGCATACAGGGCCTGAAACATGCTTTCCTGTCGATCAAATGCGGAGATGCACACAATGCTGTTGCTACCGGTTCTGAAAAATTGTCCAATATGATGGATGCTCCGAAATTTGACGGAGAATTTGACAGAACAGATGCGATTGATCAGAACGGATATATTGCTTTCGAAAAAGATTTCCTGCGTTATATGCTTTCCGATGGTGCAGCAGCAGCTTATCTTTCCGACCAGGCAAATACAGAGGGCATTTCTCTTCGTATTGACTGGATTGATATGACCTCCTACAGCAATGAACTGGAGACTTGTATGTATGCCGGCAGTGATAAAGATGAGCATGGAAATGTGGTGAGCTGGAAAGATATGGATGCCCGCGAATGGCGCGCACAGAGCGTGTTTGCGGTAAAACAGGATACCCGACTGCTGGGACAATTTATTGTTGCAAAAGGTGTAGGATTCCTGGAGGATATTATTGCCAAAAGAGGTCTGGATCTTTCCTCATATCAGCATTTCCTTCCCCACCTGTCCTCTAACTTTTTCCGCCAGGAAATCCACAAAGGACTGGCGATTAAAGGACTGGCAATCCCGGATGAAATCTGGTTTACAAACCTCGACCGTGTAGGTAATGTAGGCTCTGCTTCTCCTTTCCTGATGCTGGAAGAAATCTTCCATTCAGACAAATTGAAGAAAGGGGATAAGATACTGATGATGATCCCTGAAAGTGCACGATTTATCTACGCATATATCCAACTTACGGTGGTATAACCACAACAAACTGTATGAAAAAAATACTGGTATTGTACTTTACACAAAGCGGACAGATGAAAGACATCCTGTCCGGCTTATGTGCAGACATACAAGATAAAGCGCAGATTGACTTTGCGCCAATATCACTTGTGAACCCCTACCCTTTTCCCTGGGCACAATACGATACTTTTTTTGATGCGATGCCGGAATCGGTGCTGGGCATTACTTTCCCCGTAAATCCGATGCCGCAGATCATGGAAAAAGAGTATGACCTGGTGATCCTGGGCTACCAACCCTGGTTCCTCTCTCCGTCCATTCCGTTCAACAGTTTTCTGCAAAGCGAATGGTCTGCTGTGCTGAAAGGTAAGCCTGTGGTGACGGTAATCGGTTGCCGCAATATGTGGCTGAATGCACAAGAGCGTGTCAAAAACAGATTACAGGAACTGAATGCAAGACTGGTAGGTAATATTGCGCTGGATGATAAACATCCTAATATTGCGTCTACGCTTTCTATCGTACGCTGGATGCTGAAGGGCCAGAAAGAAGCGACTGAAAAGTCTCCTGAAGCAGGTGTATCGATGACGGATATTAAAGCCAGCAAACGCTTTGGCAATACAATCCTTTACTGGCTGCAGGAACAGCAGGCAGATGATGCACTGCAACCGCAACTACTGGCTGAAGGGGCTATACAATTGCGTCCTAACCTGATTGTTATGGAAGGAAATGGTGCCAGATTATTTCCCAACTGGGCTGCAAATGCACGTAAGCTAGGCCTGCCGGGAGATCCAGCAAGGCAGAAGGTATTGAAAAAGTTTAAGGTGGTTTTATTTATTTCCATCTTTATTCTTTCCCCGGTATCGGGCAGCATGGCCAAACTAAAAACCATTCTGCAGAAGAAGAAGATCATGGATGATCTGCACTACTTCCGCGGTATAAAATATATCAAAGGTAAGATCGGTAAAGAAGTTATGCCGGCACACTAAAAATCAAAACGCCCTTATCAATGATAAGGGCGTTTTGATTTTCAAATTGAGTCTTCTCTTTTAGAGCGCAAGTATGGTTTCCTACTGTCCTGATTGCTACCTTTTACCCTGATGCAAAAGGTATCGCAAAAAATAAAGTGTGTATAAATCTATGGCTAAAAATAGATGTGTCCGAAGGCATTAACCTTATTAAAACCCAAAGTCAATCAATGAGTTATCTTTGCAGCATTGAACTATATTGATGATAATGAATGGTATAAAGGTTTTACAATGCTGTAGTCTTCTCCTCTCTGGTATGGTAACACAGGCGTATGCACAATACAATGACAGCACGCATTACATGACCGGGGCACAGGCCAGTGGCACTTTTAACAAGACTAATGACGGACTTACAATGCTGTTCAATAACAGTATCAGGGGCGGCATGAAATTCAACAGCTTTGTGATGAACGCCAATAGCAGCTGGATCTATGGCAAGACACCTGCTAAGTTGAGTAATAATGACTGGAACACCGCACTGGACTTCAACCTGTATAAAACGCTTCCTCATTTTTATTACTGGGGCCTGCTGACGCATACCTCCAGCTATTCCTTAAAAATAAGGAATCAGCTCCAGGGCGGATTGGGTATTGCCTATCGTGTGTGGGACAAACCTCATTTCCGGGTCAGCATCAGTAATGGCATTATTTATGAAACCAGCAGCATTATCCAGACTGATTCAAGTATACTGAATTATGCCACCTTACGTAATTCGCTCAGGATACAATTCAATTATAATTACAAAGAAATATTCAAAATAAGAGGCGTCGGATTCTACCAGCCTTCACTTGAATACCGGAATGATTATATCCTTAATGCCAATGCCAGCCTGAATGTAAAGCTATGGCGATGGCTCAATTTTACGACTACTGCAAACTATAATAAGATCAGTCGCACGAAGAGGGAAAATTTCATTTTCACCTATGGATTAACGGCTGAGTATTATTTCTAAAAACGAAATAGGTGCCGGAAAACCGGCACCTCTCGCACTCTCTATTTATACAAATCACCCCCTGAGAGGAGTCTCTTATTGCTTGATTACTTTTACCCATTCGGCATGTCCGTCACGGATAATACCAACAAGGTACTGTGCCGCAGGCAGGTTAGCTAAACTGATCTGAGCAGTAGCACCTTTAGCAGTTTCCTGCATCAGTACACGGCCACTCATATCCATAACACGGATTACAGATCCGGCTTGTGTGCCCTGTACCTGTACCAGGTCATTTGTTTGCGTCGGGAATACCTGCAGTGTGCTGTTACAGCTCAACACGGCAGTTCTTACACCACTGTAAGCAATACTGTTATCATGATCAACCAGTTTTAATCTGTAGTATGATTTTCCGGAAGCAGCTGTAGCATCTTTATACGTATAATCGCTGTAAGATCCTGTTGCGGTTACGGTAGCAATGGCAGTAAAGTCACGTCCGTTTTCACTACGTTCTACAACAAAGTGTCTGAAGTTTTTCTCTTCTGCAGATGCCCATTCCAGGGTCACTGCACATTCATTATTTACAGTAGCGGTAAATGATATCAACTCTACCGGTAATGGCTGTGTAAAGTTTACGGTATAAGTAGCCGGTGCAGTACTTGACTGTTTTGCCGCATCTACAGCGGAATAAGTAAAGACTGTTTGCAAGGTACCTGCAGGAGTGTTATTACCCGGTGTTACAGACAACAGTGCCGGATTGTAGTTATATACGGTATCTCCGGCTTGTACTACATTACCATTATACTTCAATATAAATCCGTTGGTAGGTAAGGTATTGATCACCGCAGCACGGTTATTCCAGTTGGCCTGCACACCATTATTATCTTCCATATCAGATCCCTGTAATGGCAGATCAGAGAGACTATAATTTGTTCCCTTAACTGGTGCACCGCTTATATTTTTAGTACGGTTATAGCTCATCGGTAATCTCTGAAAACCAAAGTTTACTTCAGTAATATCTGTCAGGATGCTTAATGGCGTAACGCCTACTTTACTGGCAATGGTATTCAATAATTGTCCCAATAGATTTCCTATTCCGGTATTGCTTCCGGTGAAGGACCAGTTATCTGCAGTAGCCGCAGAGAATACGGAACCATTCATTTGTTTTTTTGTGCTTACGGCAACATTATAAGATCCGTATTCCGGTGCGAACAGTACATAGCTACCATCTGCCTGTACAGGACTCTGTGCCAGGATATGATTGTCTGATGGGTCTAACAGGTAAGCATATAACGGATTATTCGTTAAGGAACTGATCAGTGTACCATCTACCAGGTCATTGGTCAACCCATTGGCATCATTAAAAATTCTACCACTGATTTTATAAGAAGATTTCTTCAGGAAGAAGTTATCAAAATAGGCATCATTACCGGCAATATCAGAAGAAGTTACCAGGAAGTAAACCCCATAATCTCCATTATACTGCGCAATAAAATCGGTAAATGCCTTGTTCCAGCCAAAGTTTATGCTATCCGTAGCATCGCTCGTAGTCGGCTCTACAGTAATAGATCCCATAGCTGCAGTATCTCCGGTAGATAATCTTTTTACAAAGTACTTAACTACTGAAGGTTTTGCAACGCTTGCACCCTGCTGCCATTTATTGGCAGACTTCCCGAAGAAGCCCATTGAGTAGGTATTACCGGCTGCTAATGAAACGGTATCAGCAAATATCACAGCATTCATGCTGCTATCCTGCTGGCCGCTGCCATTCACTGCCAGGAAGCGGTCGTTCCAGGCTCCGGTAGTCGCACCTGTGGATACGCGCCAACCGTAACTCATATTATTCAGGATACCTTTCAGGCCCAGATTTGGTCCTGCTGTTTCCAGGAATACGGTACCCAGAAAATCGGTTACCAGGTATTTACCTTCATCCCACAGAAAACCGCTGCTACCGTAGTTTCCACTCTGATAGGTATAGTTAGTCCCTGTAGCATAACCAGTCACATTGGAATATAATTCCGGATGACTATTGGTTAAGGAAAAGTATTTTGTGTTTGGATGATTTTTAAGGAAAGCATTATCACTGGTGTCACTCACACCAAATGTTCCGTTAGCTGCATTGGTAATCAGGTTAGGATATTCCAACAGCTGTGCAGCTGCAGCGGTGGTAGTCGGAGGTAAAAATCCGAAATTGATCACACCACCAATGCCATATTGATTTGCCAGTACATTAGAAAAAAGATAGCTACCATCTGCAGCCAGTGCAGGAAAGCTCAGGCCCGACTGAGGCATCGGCTCAGTTCTTGGTTGCAGGTTTAAAGAAGGCTTCGCCGTTACCGTAAAGATTTCCAGGCCATCAAGCTCTGATCCGCTGAACTGGTAAGCACCGGTAAGTCCTGTAGTGCGCGTGGCAACAGGGTCTGCAGCAGCCAGCGATTTCAGCCATACCTTGGTACCGACTACGGGCAGTTCTGTAACTTCTTTTTTATTATTCAGGTTATAGTCCAGGAATACACTACCACTGATAGAAAAGTCTTCGAACAATTCTGCTTCAGCCAGGTACATTTTCTGGGATGATGTAGTATTGACAATACGATAATAGCGATAAGCTGTAGTATTGGTCAGGTTGAAAAATTTACGGGATCCTTGCTGTTCCCAGCTGTTTCCGGATCGGGTGTCTAAGGTTACATAACCGCTGTTAGCACTGTTTGAGGCTTCAATACGCCAGCTTGAGGGGTTAAAACCGGTTTCTGTAGTGTTCGACAAGGCATAACCTTTGATCGTTTTTGCACTACCGAGGTCTATACGACAGGTGCCGCTGCTGCTCAGGCTAATGTAAGTGTTCACGGCATTATCAACAACATTAGCTCCATTGGTTCCGGAATTGAGTGTGATAGCGGTGCTAGTGGTGGTTGCATCAGTGAGGGGAGTTTGTGCAACAAGGATGGGACCCATTAACGATGCACATAGGCATAGGAATCCCTTTGAGATAAGTGTACTCTTCATATACAGCTCATATTTAAATGCATTATTTAATATATGACTGAAATACCGTACGTTTTATGGCAAGAACTATATGCTCCTGTTACCAGGAGAAAAAATAATAATGGGTACTTGCTATACATGTTTATTGTAAAGTACTGAACAGCTCTTCAGTCTTTAGCATAATCATATAACATAAATTCATGCGATAGTTTTCAATCATAGAAAACTTCCGAATTACCTGCATTATTACATTGAAAAATGTGATGCCTAAGTGTTGTTTCGGTTAAGGGTTGAGTGGCATATAATAGCTATCAAAACAGCTCATATTTAAACAGGCTTATATATACCTTTTTTGTGCTTTAGCGGGTGCAAAGATAGAACCCTCTTTCCTTTAAATTTGTAGTAAGCCGTGTCAAAAAGTGTAGTATTTTTACTACAGTAACTGTCATTTTTTATACAGTGCAATGCTTATGTCCATTTAAAATCAAATACATTAACAATTCACTAGGATTCAATTATGCTTTTTTTATTAACTCAACATTTCGGTAATATCCAGAAAACAATATCTTCGTACTCTACGATCCTAGAATTATAATAATACCCAATGAAAATTCTTATTGCTGATGATCATTCTGTTGTACGGTTTGGAGTAGGACAGATAGTGAGAAACGTGTATCCAAATGCAGAAATCCTGACGGCTGTAGATTTCAGTACTATGCTGACTACTATTAAATCTTTTCAGCCAGATCTTATTATTTCTGATATCAATATGCCAGGCTGTGATAATGTTAACCTGGTAAAGAGAATAAAAGCAGAAAGCAGTACGGCCAAGCTGCTCGTATTTTCTGCCTATGCTGAGGAACTGTATGCGCCCCGCTTGTTGCAGGATGGTGCAGATGGTTATCTGCATAAAGATGCTGAGCTGCACGTGATTCATAAGGCACTGAGAGATGTGCTGGATAAAGGCCGATTTGTGAGCCAGAATATGATGAACTATTTCCTGGATAAAAGCCTTCATAAAAAAGGTGTAGAGCATAATCCGCTCAAACAATTATCCAACAGGGAAATGGAAGTAGCATTGCTATTGTCTCAGGGACTAGGTATGCTGGAGATCTCCAACACGCTGAACCTGCACTCGAGTACTGTAAGTACTTATAAAAACAGGGTGTTTGAGAAGCTGAATATTTCCAATATTGCCGATCTGCTTAACCTGATCAGGACTTATCAGAACCCCGATATATAATATTCAAACAATAAGGGCCGGTGATCACCGGCCCTTATTGTTTTATGATGTACAGTTATACAGATGTAGCAATACCCTTAATCCTCCGTAAGGAGCGGGCTCCAGTTCTATCTTCAGGTCCAGCAGGGTCTGTGCATCTTTCATAAACAGAAATCCGAAACCTACATAGCTGGTCACGGCAGCGCTGTGATCAGAACGAAGGAAGCTGTTATAGTGCTGTATCTGCTCGGCAGACATCCCTATACCACTATCTTCTATCACCAGGATCGGGTAATGCTCAGTCATTTCATTCTTTATTTCAATATATCCCTTTACGGTATTCTTCACCGCATTATCCATCAGGTTATGCAGGAGAATATCGAACAGCTCGGGATAGGTATGCAGGTCATAATTCGGGCATACCTTATTCAGAATCTGTATACGCCTTTCTTTTGCGGCCAGTTCAAATGTTTCTTTCTTCTGCTCTATCAGAGAGTGTACATGTACCGGTTGCGGAGCATGACCAATCATGGATTTTGCTTTCAGGTACTGTGTAAGGCTGTCGGTATAATTAAAAATACGCTCAGCAGATAAGAATAAGCCTGAAGCATCTTCCTTATCCGGCATTTCAGAGCGGTGTACTTTATCAGACAAATACCGGGAAGCAATCATCAGGTACTTTAATGGTGTACGGATATCATGTGCTATATTATTGGACAGTTGCTGCTGAAACAGTAATTGCTGCGTCATATTCAGCTCCGATTGCTGTAATGCCCCTATAGATTTTTCCAGGTCTGCCGTGCGTTCTGTCACCGCCTGCTCCAATGCTTTATTTCGCTTTGTATGGTACAATATCCTCAGGTAAAAGACCAGGCCCACCAGGAAACACACGCCCAGTATGACACCAATCCTGAATGCCAGGGTTTCATAATATGCCGGGGGTACATATAGCACCAGTCGCTTACTGTAATTATACTTATGGTCAAAACCGGAACGCTTGCGCAACTCCAGTGTATGGTTACCGGCGGCAAGTTGGTTGAAACTGATCTGCATATTATCTACCGGAAGCCAGGAGGCGTTATCCAGACGATATTCTATATGAAGGTTTATAGGATTGCCCATATAAGGGGAAGCCAGGTTTACGGACATATTAAAGAAGTCCCTGCTGATGCTGACCGTATCTGCAATATTCAACACTTCATTATCGAGCATTATATAATCGAATATAATATCAGCATCGGGTTGCTCTGCCAGTATAGAATCCGGTTTAAAAAATACAATGCCATTCATTGAAGCAAAGGTTGCATAACCATTTTCCAATTGTGAGGATACCATATGCCCACCACCATTAAACTCATTGGTATTAAAGCCATTGGTCTTATCATATTTCATAAAGAAGATCGTGCGTACCTTTTTGTCTGCATAGTCGATCAGGTCCTGCTTACGGATCTGGTATAAGCCGGCATTGGTGCTTAACCAGAAGAATCCATTCTTATCGGAAACGATAGCATGCACGGCATTCATTCCTTTCTGCCGGTCTTTTGGAAAAGAGACATAATCTCCGTTACGATACAGGAAAAGACCTCCCTCATAAGTACAGATCCAGATATCACCATTCGGCTCTGCATACAGGTTACGTACCACCTTTCCTTTTAGTTTGGGTACTGCTTCAAGCGTATTCGTCTTCGTGTTGTAGCACAATAGGTCTTTACGGGTACCGATCCATATATTATCGCCCTGTTGCAGCATACAATATATATGTGCTCCGGCATCGCTCAGCAGCGCGGGAGGGGTCGATAACCTGGGATTGATGGTATATATTTTGCCATTGCTCATTCCGATCCAGTACAAGTCTGGGCTTATGGGTAATATTGCCGTAGGCCTGCCCTCTATATACCACTCCTTCTGTATCTTTTGTATATCCGGATCGGTATAGCCGATGACGCGGGCACCAGCATACCAAACCCTGTCTTCATGATCGCGATATAGCATGCTGCCGAAATTGGTCCGGTCCTTAATATTCTCAAGCAATGGCAGCCTGAAGGTTGCTTCCGGCTCTATACTGAAAGCGATGCCTTTGCCTGTAATAATTGCATGATCATTCAGGGGAATATGATGGTAGTATACATTGCCTGATATGGTAGAAGCCGTCTGTTCATTGGTCAGGGTTCTAAACATCTTCGGCGATAATATGAACAGCCCATCATATGCACTGCCAAGGAAGATACGATTGTACCGTGCATCATAATACACCGCGGTAATCTGGCTGTCTTTAAAATCAAACCCCTGCAGCAATAATGTCGTTTGCAGGGTGCCGTCCGGTAAAGCGCTGACCAGGTATAGTCCTTTTTCTGTACGCAGAAATACCTGCTGCATGGCTTCATTGATCAGTGCCAGGTTGTTCAGGTGATCGGGATCTTTCAAAATATCTCCCTTCAGCTGAACGGTGTCCAGGTGACTTGCATTGAACCGAATGGCTTTCAACTTCCGGTGCTGTACAATGGGTATATATACATTCTGATTAATAAAAAATAAAGGGCTGGCTTGCTGTAACACAGGCACAGCATACTCCCGGGCGATTTTATTCTGCTTATACCAGAGAATTTTTCGCTGCGGATAATCGAGACATAGAGCATTATCTCTATCCAGGCCCAGCTTGATTTTCCCGAAGCCAAATGCATCAGAAGCATTGGACTGTACCCACATATACGGTAACAGCTGGTAATCTTTGGGCGTTCCTTTCAGGGCAGGAAACAACTTTTGCTCATCAAAACATAATGTAGACGGTCTGCCATTTACGATCTGCAGGAAGGTAGATTCTTCCATCAAAGCCTGTAAAGAATTATCTGTGGTGGCACGCTGAAAGGTAATAATACGCGTATTCACCATATTGGAATTGGTCTTATTGAAGACCATAAAGCGCTGCCCGTCGTAGCGGACCAGGCCTGCTTCTGTAGCCAGCCATACAAAACCGATTTTGCCTACTGCAATTCCCTTTACGCTGCTCTGCGGCAATCCGTTTTCTGTGGTAAAATGCCGGATGTGAAAATCATCAATGTGCTTTCCGGCCCATAATATATTACCTATGCCAGTCAGCATGGACAGGCACAGCAAAAAGATACTCCGATAATTACTCCTCATACTCATTCAGCCATTTACAGGCTACATATTTAATACAACATGCCCGGTTTACTGATGGCGGTCCCGAAAGACATTGCAGGTTTTATTAATAAAAAGAACAACAAATATAATCAGGCAGCTATAATTATCCTACACTTCTTTCTGATCTTTTAGGTTGCGATGCCAAGCTGCTCATTGTCAGCACATCGTAAAACAATTGTCATATCTAAGTATATGACAATTAATGACAAATCTCTTAAATACTTTCGCACCCAATTTTCAATCCGCATATAATGCAAACTGCATTCCATAAATTTATAAAAATATGCCGCTTTCCGGTGCTACTGATCATACTCTTTTGTACTGATAAGGTGTGTGCCCAGCGCCTATTTAACGATACGGTGCTGCATGAAATAAAGATCACATTTCCTACAGCAAACTGGTACGATACCCTAGCAGCATATTATGATGCCACCAATAATACTGATGATAAAAAAACGCTGAATGCTTTCATCGAGGTAGATCAGGTGGCCCTGCCTGCCCCGGTTGCGATCAGGTTTAAGGGAGAATATTCCTACAAAGGTTTCCCGGGCCCAAAGAAACCGTTCCGGCTCAATGTATCAAAGAGTGACAAGGAGCAGCAACTGAATGGCACCAAAAAATTCAACCTGCATAACCTGGCTGGTGACCCGTCTTTCCTCCGGGAGTATATCGCGTATGACTTCATGCGATACCAGGGCATTCCCGCATCCCGTACTGCTTTTACCCGTTTGTACATTAATGATATTTACTGGGGTTGTTACCTGATCGTAGAAGAGCCGGAGGACAATTACTTTCTCGAAAGAAATTTCGGCACCAAATCCGGTAACCTGTTTGAAGCGGACCTTACAACAGACCTGCACTGGAAGGGCCATGATCCCGAAGCTTATACAGAACTGAAATTACAAACAAAGGATAAAGATGGTGCCTGGGATAAACTGATCTCCTGGATGGACTTGTTCAACAACTACTATCAGACCGACTTTCAGCAACAGTTGTACAAAACATTTGAGACAGAGGCTTACCTGAAAGTACTGGCAACAGATGTATTTACAGACAACTGGGATTCTTATGCGGCAAACGGCCGTAACTTTTTTGTTTATGAGCATCCTGAAACGACAAAGCTGAACTGGGTACCCTGGGATTATAATCTTTCCTTCTGGGAGAAAAACTTACCTCCCTTTCCTAAATACACGAATGACCGATACCAGCCCCTGATCTGGCGCATATATGATAATCCTTACCTGAAGCGGCAATACCTCGAAACGCTATGCCGTACGATTAATTATGCCGCAGCCGACTATCCGCTGGAAGAACGCATTACGAGACAACGTGCCCTGATCGCAGATGCGGTGATGGCTGATTCATTAAAATTCTATACCAATACTGACTTTAACACCAATTACCAAGATGCCGTAACCGTAACGATGCAAAGGGGAGGTGTGGACAAACCAGTATACCTGCCTGGGCTGATCAGTCACTGGAAGAAAAGAAGAAATAGCCTCCGTAAAGAGCTGATGGCACTGGGTTGTAATTGCGATGAAGTGGACAACAAGGAGTCGGAACAGCCTTTAGTACTTGCATGCTACCCCAGCCCGGCTACCAACATCTTACATATCTATACTGAAAGCCACCTTACGGCACTTCGCTACGCTATCTATACTATAAACGGATCGCTGTATACCGAAGGGATGTTACAATTGAAGGATGGCAGTACTGTACTGAATTGCAGCGCCTACCCTGCTGGCATGTACTACCTGGTTACGTATCTGCACAACAAAAAATCGACTAATACATTTATCAAACAATAGACAAAACAATTACTGTATGAACTGGAAACATGTATCTCTTTTGGCTGTAATGCTCAGCCCGCTCAGCGTATCAGCCGGCTGGACCAAACTGAATACGGCTACGACTAAAGATCTGAATACGATTCATTTTTTGAATAATAACCTGGGATTTGTGGCCGGTAAAGACGGCGTGATGCTGAAAACGAGTAATGCCGGGACCTCATGGAGCAGCCTGTCTACCTCTTTCGGTGAAGATATCAATACCATTTTCTTTACTGATGAAAATACCGGATGGATTGCCGGCAAAGACGGCAAAATAAAAAAGACGAGTAATGGCGGCAGTACCTGGGTGGCGCAAAACACCGGTACTGATGAAGATATAAACAGCATTCATTTCATTAATGCCAACCAGGGTATTGCGGCAGGAGATAAGGGCCTGGTGCTGGTTACCGTCAATGGGGGTACTACCTGGACCAACTACTCACTCGTTGCTGCAGGCAGTGGTAGTGGCAGTGATGATGATGGCATTGAATTGCTGAATGTGCAATGGACCAATACCAGTACGGCCTATATCTCCGGAAAGGATGGTTACTTTGCTATGTCTACCAATGGTGGCCATACCTGGACACAGCAAGCCTCAGGCACAACCGCGGACCTGGAGGGTATGCACTTTTATAATGCGACTACAGGTTATGTATGTTATCAGACCGGCGGTGTAAGAAAAACAAATGGTTCCGGCAGCTTTACCTCGGTAACCGCGGCGACCTCCAAAGACCTGAGCAGCATATTCTTTGTCACTGCGACAAACGGCTGGACTGTAGGTAAGGAAGGTCGTATACAACATACGACAAACAGTGGCAGTTCCTGGACTGCAGAGAATATCAGTACTGTAACCAGTGACCTGAATGATGTGTATTTCCCTACGGAAACCAGTGGTTTCATTGCAGGAGATGACGGGATTGTATTGAGATATGAACCAGGCAGTAATCCCAATCCTACAGCTGTTCAGGAACTCGATGCTGCAACTTCCGGAATCGTTGTCTATCCTAATCCGTTCAGCACTGCAATTAACCTGGAACTCTCCCATACTGCATTTACACAAGAGAACATCACCCTCACGGTGACCAATCTGATTGGTCAAATCGTCTATGCACAAAAGTTAGCTCATGCACGCCAGATAAGCATTCCGGCAGTAACATGGCCTGCAGGTACGTATTTTATTACTGTACGTAGCGATCAATTTATCAGCACTATTCACCTGGTTAAATAATCTATCATGAAACTCTTTTTTACCTTAAGCACAGTATTGCTATTGAGTGCGTCCAGTCCTGCTCCGGATCAGCCATATATACAGTTGACGGAGATGGCGGCACAATCGCAAAAGCGCATCGCAGTATATTTCTCCGGTTCGGATTGGTGTGCTAACTGCCACCAGTTTAAAAAGAAATACCTGGATCAGTCTGCAGTACAGCAGACCTTACAGGATCATTATGTGTATTACATTGCGGACTTTCCCCAGCGTAAAAAATTATCGAAAGAAGAAACGGCAATGAATGAGGCACTGGCAGAGAAACTGAATCCGGAAGGCATATTTCCGTTATTGGTAATTGCAGATGACCAATTGAACCCACTGGCTACCATCCGCAATGGCATTGCGTTTGAAAGTGCACTGCAAACATTGAATTCTAATCTTAAAGCAAAATAGTATTGTCTCTTATGCAGCTTAAAGCTTATCATAAAAGCATTGCTTCCATGACCTCTTACCTGGACATTACGATTGTTGCCGCAAAACAGGAGGATGATACGGTAGCCCGGCTTATGGAAGGTGCTTATGCGATCGCCGATCACTGGATCGGCATTATCTCTGCATGGCAGGAAGGCACTGAATTATACCAGGTCAATCAACAGGCAGGTATTGCTCCTGTACGCGTATGCAAGGCCCTTTTTGATTTACTGAAACGCAGTATCCGGATCTCCGAATGGACAGGAGGACTATTTGATGTGACCTTTGCCTCTATTGATAAGGTATGGTATTTCGACCGGCCTATGACGACCCTTCCGACAACTGAAGCTATCATGCATTCTATCCGGAATATTGATTACCGCTTTATTGATTTAAACGAGGTCAATCAATCTGTATTTATCCGTAACAAAGGAACGAAGATTGAACTGGGCGCTATCGGAAAGGGATTTATTGCCAACAAGATGAAGGAATACCTGATAAGTAAAGGTGTACATAGTGGCATAGTGAATGCAGGCGGAGACCTTACGGCATGGGGTAAAAATGAACAGAGCGAAACCTGGAAAATTGCAGTGGCCGATCCGGAAAAGAAAGAACGGTTTATTGCCTGGATGCCTTTAACCTCAGGTGGTATTGCGACTTCCGGTTCTTATGAACGCTATGCCCTGATCGATGGTAAGCGTTATGCCCACATCATTCATCCGCAAACCGGCTACCCGGTTAGTGGCCTGAAGAGTGTAACCATTGTATCTCCTGATGTGGAACTTTGCGATGCTATTGCTACATCGGTATTTCTGCTGGGTAAGGAGGAGGGACTGGCATTTGTAAACCAGCATCCGGAGCTGAAATGCTTTATTGTGGATGATGAAGGTGCATACCATTATTCCGACAACCTTAAATCCGTACACTATACAAATTAATTCAATGAACAAATTCAACTTTAAATACTACCTGGGTTTACTGCTGACGGCCTTACTCTGTAAGTCCTGTACGACTGTAAAACCTTACCAGAAGCAATTCCTGAATGATCATTATATGCAGACAAATTCTCTGCCAAATGAAAAACTGGAAAATGAAGCAGACAGTTACCGCGAGGGAATGATGGGTGGCACGGACGGGAAAGCCGGTGGTGGCTGTGGCTGCAATTAACCACATAAATTATATACACTTATCAGCACAAAACAACATTATCAATGGGTATTATTTTAACCATTTTCCTGCTACTGACCTGTGTGGCATACTCTTTTGGCCAGGCAGTACCGCAGGAAAGCGCATCCGGAAAGGAGGAGCAAAAACGACCGGTGACCTTAAGCCTGCTCAACAACTATTACGACCAGGAAGGAGCGCACGGAGCTGTCGACGGTGGCCAAGGATCTCAGGACCTGGAGAGCTTTACGCAGGAGGCACATATTTACATTCCTAAACATACGCTATCCGGGATGAAGATCAATACCGGCATAGATCATTTTACTTCTGAGTCGCTCCGCTTTATTGATAAGTACAAGACATCCGCATCTGCTGCACAGGGCAATGTTTCTGGAGATGAGACGCGTTACTTTGGTAGCTTTGGTTATGATTTTGGCAATCGCCTGCGGAAGACGATCACCTCTGTTGGTGTAGGATATTCTGAAGAATACGATGTAAAATCATACAGCCTGAACCTGGGCTGGAGTAAAGAATTGCCGAAGCAGAACCTGGTGTACCAGTTCGGTCTGGGCATTGTGGCGGATCGCTGGCTGATGGTTTATCCCGGCGAATTTCGGAATCAGGTCCTGATCAATGCAGAAGAAGGTGGTAATAGTGGCGGCACTAGTGGTGGTGGTAACAGTGGCGGTGGCAATAGCGGCGGGCATTCCGGTGATGACGACGACGACGATGATGATCATGGTTCCAGCGGACACCGCCCGGCAGGAGGTATTCTGCTGAGCGGCAGTACCGGTGCCAGTGGTACAGACAGTACGTACAACCAGGTACCTGCAGGCTACGCAACACCAATACCGGTTACCGGTAAAACCGGCATGAAGGATGGCAAAAGCTACCCGATCGATTGGCGTTATTCAGTAAACATGACGAATAAGCTCAATTTCGTCATCAACCAACGCATGAATGGTTCTCTGGGGCTTGATCTTACTTACCAGGCAGGCTTATTATCTACGCCTTTTTACCGTGTGTACTTTAATGACGGCATTACGAATGAACTGGATAAGGAGGTACGAATTGAAAAGCTGCCGCGTAAGCGACTAAGGGCAGCTTTGTATGGAAGGTATAATTATCATGTCCTATCCAATCTTGTACTGCGTACACAAGCCAGATGGTATATGGATAACTGGGGCATTTCTGGCCTTACTGCTCAGATTGAACTCCCGGTTAAGATTAGCAGCGCATTTTCTGTAATGCCTTACTACCGTTTTTCTACCCAGAAAGGAACGGGATATTTTGCTCCATATGCGGCACATGTATATACTCCGGGTAGTTATTATACCAGCGATTATGATCTTTCATCTTTCAGTAGCCATAAGGTTGGCGGAGCCATTCGTTTATCGCCATTGAAGCCGATCACAGGCATCAGAGATGAGCAGAACACAGATTATGTATTCAGCCTGGCTTCTGCTTCGTTCCGTTACGGATATTACCAGCGCAGCGATGGCTTTCACGCATCATCCTACAGCCTCGAACTTAATTTTAATTTCTAGTCAGATCTCTACCTATACAACCGGGCGTAAAGCCTGAAAACAAGAACGGCAGCGGTATACCGCTGCCGTTTATTATACGCTATATTTTTATTAAATCCATGCCAGCAACATATCCGGTGCTATACCAAAAACGATAACCGCACTACCAATGATCGCCATAACTACTTTGTCCATTGTGGTTACCGGTGTAATCAATTCCGGCTCCCCGGTTTTGAAATACATTGCCATAATCACTTTGAAATAGTAATATAAGCTCACTGCGGCCATTACCAGGGCAAAGATCACCAGCCAGAATGTACCCGGCTGCTCCAGTGCTGCTGCAATCACAAACCATTTCGCGAAGAAGCCCGCTGTCAGCGGAATGCCGGCCAGGGACATCAGGCAGATAGAAGCGATCAGTGCAAGGAAAGGATGCTTCTTCGCCAGCCCGTTAAAGCCATCGTATGTATAATCTTTCAGCTTCAGTAATACTCCGAAGATACCTACCGTAGCCAGTGTATAGGCAACCGCATAGATGATCATACCTTTCATTGCCATTGCATTACTACCGATCACCACAAACATCATAAAACCTGCCTGTGCAATGGAAGAGTACGCCAGCATACGTTTTACGCTCTGCTGGTATACCGCGGTAATATTACCGATCAGTAAGGTCAGCACTGTAATGGTGCCCAGTACAGTTACTTTCCAGTAAGGATCAAGGTTGGCAAAGCCTTCCATAAACAATCTCATGAATGCAAAGAATACAGATACCTTTACAATAGTCGCCATAAACGCAGTGAATGGTGTCGGCGAACCATCATATACATCCGGTGTCCAGAAGTGCATTGGTGCTGCACTCACTTTAAATCCTAAAGCAACCAGCATAAACAATACACCTACTACGCCCATTATATTCAAAGTACCGGTAGCATAGAAATTAAATCCGTGTATATCAAAGGTACCCATTGCACCATACAGTAATACAATACCCATCAGCAGAATACCGGTAGAGAAAGCACCCATCAGGAAATATTTCAGGGATGCCTCACTGCTCTTCAGGTTACGTTTATCAGATCCGGAAAGGATGTACTGAGGAATAGAAAGAATTTCAATACCTAGGAACAGGATCAATAGGTTGTTATAGGTAGACAGAAGGAATACGCCGCAAAGGATGAAGAAGTGCAGGGCGTAATATTCACCAACGTGCACACCCACTTTTTCAATACTGCGGCCTACCAGCAGGATGTAAAAGAAAGAGCAGGAGCTCATCAGTACATTAAACCATAAGGCATAATTGTCTACACGCAGCATCTTACCGAACAAATCGGGAGATGCCTGTGCGCTGGCCAGCAGACGATTATAGTCTGCCAGTTCCCAAACGTTAAGCCCTACAAGGCCCAGCATCAGGATGGCGGCAAAGTGCGTAAAACTCTTCTTTTCTTTTACAGTCAATGCGGCAAACATCATCAGGATGGCAAAGACTGCGGTAGCTATTAATGGTTTCATTCTTCTGTATAAAATTTATTGCAGGGCAATAAGCAATTTGTTTATGTTAGTACTTCTGTTCGGTTTCAAACGGTATTACAGCAATTGTAATAACAGGTTCGGATATACACCCAATATGATAATAACGGCAAGGATCAGGTAGATGCTGAGGCGTTCATTCATACTCATATCTGCAATCGCCATTTCTTTTTTATTGCCATAAGCTACTTTCTGTACCATGTTTAGCATGTAGATGGCGCCGAGAATAATACCCAGACCGGCTATCGCCATGTAAATAATATGGTTAGGATTAGTGCTCTCAAAAATACCCAGGAACAAAAGGAACTCTCCTACAAAGCCATTGGTTAATGGGAGTGCGATACTGGAGAAGGTAATAACCACCAGGGCAATCGTCATCTGCGGTGCAGCACCGGCCAAACCTCCCAGTTCATTCATATTTCTGGTACCATATCGGCGCTCGATCATGTCTACTACCAGCCATAATCCGGTGATGGTGATACCGTGGTTAAACATCTGGGCTACTACACCAACCGAGGCATTATGCGTGTCGGCAAAAATACCCATGATCATCAGGCCAACGTGGGCCAGAGAAGAGTATGCAATCAGGCGCTTAATATCTTTCTGAACAATCGCCAGCATAGAACCGTAGATAATAC
The DNA here is from genome assembly GCF_019797745.1 of Edaphocola aurantiacus. Taxonomy (GTDB): domain Bacteria; phylum Bacteroidota; class Bacteroidia; order Chitinophagales; family Chitinophagaceae; genus Edaphocola; species Edaphocola aurantiacus. The sequence continues at coordinate 638,879 of NZ_VOSI01000001.1, forward strand.
CGATCAGTGCCAGAATCATAATGATGTTACCGAACTGCTCTGTACCACTAGGGAATACAGGATACAGCCATTTGATTACCCCGAATAAACCCATCTTCACCATCAGGGCACTCAATACAATCGTTACCGGAGTCAGCGTCTGCTCATAAGCACCGGCCTGCCAGGAGTGCAGAGGGAAGATCGGCATTTTGATACCGAAGGCGATGAAGAATAAAACGAATAAAGTATTCTGCACGGCCATTGGCAATGCGGCACCAGTCGCTAAGATTGTGTCATAGTCAAAGTTTCCGTTTGGTGTTTGCAGATAGAGATAGATCAGTCCACCCAGCATCAGCAAGCTACCCAGGAAAGTGTATACAAAGAATTTAAAGGAACTTTTGATGCGGTCTTTATCACCCCATTGTCCGGCAAGGAAATATACCGGTATCAGCGCCAGCTCCCAGAAGAAGTAGAACAGTAATAAATCATGTGCCAGGAATACGCCCATCAGACCAGCCTGAGCCAGCAGCATCAGACCATAGAAGCGATGCGGCTGTTCGATATCCTTATTCCATTGTGCCAGTAAGGTCAGCGGAAAAACGATTGCGGTCAGTAAAGTCATCAACAAGGCTGTTACAGATCCCTGCAGAGCAAAAGAAGCCCCCAGTGTAGGCAACCAGGTATAACTGATTGTATGTGTCTGTTCTTTTATCCCGCAAAGACTTAAGGCTGCAACAACCAGCGTAAGCAGGCTTCCGAATAATGCCCATGCCTTTACGGCTTGTGCCTTACGGAAGGCAAAACTTGCCAGTCCGGTAATCAAAGGAATAACTAAAAGTAAAATAAGTGACATCTGTTTGATTTATAATTTCTGATAGCCGAGGCTATATTCAATAACTATTTTATTGTTGTTTACATATACAGCAATCCGAAGATACCGATTGCAAATATGATAATGATACCGATAACCATTGCAAACAGGTAAGAACCTACCTGTCCGCTCTGCAGGTTTTTAAGACGGGTACTACCCCACTGTACCAATTGACCCAGACCGTTGACACCACCGTCGATACCCTTCTGTTCTACAATATTGTTCAGGATTCGGGCTTTCCATGCCAGCGGGCGTACAATCAGGAAATCATAGATTTCATCTACATACCATTTGTTCTCCAGAACTTTAGCAAGGCCTTTGGCTTCGCCAAACTGCTCTTTACGGGTGATCACTCTGGCTACATACATCATGATCAGTACAATTGCAGATGCAATACCCATCAGGGTCAGCTCCATTGTATGATCCAGGTGATGGATATCGAAGTTCTGTACAACAGGACTTAAATATTCATTCAGCAGGTGATGGTGTGAGAACACTTCCGGTAAGCCTACCAGACCACCAACTAAAGATAATATGGCTAGTATAATCAGTGGAATTGTCATTGTTGCCGGGCTTTCATGCACGTGATGCTTCTGCTCTTCTGTACCCCTGAAATTACCCGTGAAGGTATAGAAGTATGCACGGAACATATAGAACGTGGTCATCATAGCACCCAGTAAACCTAAATAGTAGAACATTGGGTTCTTAGCATAAGCCGCAGCCAGGATCTCATCTTTAGAAAAGAAACCGGAGAAGAACGGGAAACCGGAGATCGCCAGACAACCGATCAGGAAGGTAAATTTAGTGATTGGCATATACTTACCCAGTCCACCCATCTTGCGCATATCCTGCTCGCCACTCATCGCGTGAATAACCGAACCGCTGCCCAGGAATAACAGGGCTTTGAAGAAGGCGTGTGTCATTACATGGAACAAGCTGCCCACATAAGCACCAACACCCAGTGCCAGGAACATATATCCTAACTGACTCACTGTTGAATAAGCCAGTACTTTTTTAATATCATTTTGTTTCAGTGCAATAGATGCTGCCAGCAGTACGGTAGCCAGGCCAATGATCGCAATCATATTCTGCGCCATAGGGGCCAGGTTGAACAGGGCATTGCTACGCGCAATCATATAGATACCTGCGGTAACCATCGTTGCTGCGTGGATAAGGGCCGAAACGGGTGTCGGACCTGCCATCGCATCCGGCAACCAGGTGTATAACGGAATCTGCGCACTTTTACCCATAGCACCGATGAAGAAACAGATCGCAATCGCATTAGTCATACCGCTGCCGATCATGTAACCATTCTGTGTCTGCGCTCCGATACCTCCCTGTAATTGTGCAAAGAAGTCGTTGTACGAAAGTGTTCCGAAATGATACACGGTCAGCATCATCCCTACCAGGAAACCAAGGTCACCTATACGGTTCATGATAAACGCTTTCTTAGAGGCATTGGTGTATTCTTTATTCTTATACCAGAATCCGATCAGCAGGTATGAGGCCAGACCTACACCTTCCCATCCGATGAACATGACTACATAGTTAGCGCCTAATACCAGCAGTAACATAAAGAACACGAACAGGTTCAGGTAAGCGAAGTATTTGGTAAAGCCTTCATCATCGTGCATGTATGATGTAGAGTACAGGTGAATCAGGAAACCAATACCGGTAATGATCAGCAGGAACATTGCGGAGAGCTGATCTACCATAAAGGCAAAAGGAATTTTGAAATTACCAACGGTGATAAAATCAAAGAGGTGAACGATGCCCTGCCCTGCGGCAGCGCCGTTTTTCACTTCAAAAAAGATGCCTAAAGACACGGCAAAAGAAGCCAGGATGGCTGTGCTGCCGATGATACCGGCCAGCTTTTTAGGCATAGATTTCCAGAATAATCCGTTTAACAGGAACCCGATCAAAGGAAATAATGGAACTAAATATACAAGTTGTGTCATAAATTATTTGCTTAAGCCTTGTGCTAGAATGCTGATTAGTTTTTCAGGCGGTTGAGGATATTAATATCGACAGAGTTCACTTTACGGAACATCATTACAATAATAGCCAGTCCTACCGCGACTTCGGCTGCTGCCACTACCATGATAAAGAATACGAATACCTGTGCACCAGGATCTCCGTGCACTTTAGAGAATGCCACCAACAACAGGTTCACAGCATTCAGCATCAGTTCGATACACATGAAAATGACAATCGCATTTCTACGCATCAGCACGCCCATTACACCGATGGCGAACAGGCTGAAACTTAAAAATAAATAAGATTGTATCGGCACTTTAAATAGTTTTAAATTGTTCTTACTTAGTTGATTTTTCTTCTACTACTTCTTTTCTACCGATCACCATAGCGCCTACCATAGCCGCCAGGAATAATACGGAACTTAATTCGAATGGTAATACATAATGGTCAAACAGGGTCTTACCCAGTACTTTGATCAGACCAATATCTCCTGCATCTGTAACCGGGATCTGTGTCAGCTCTGCCTTACGGAAAGCAGATAATACAACCAGCAGCAGGGAACCTGCACTAATCAGCGCAGCAAAGTGCACCAGTCTGCTTTTCTGCGGCTCTGTATCCGTGTTCAGGTTCATTAACATGATCACGAACAGAAAGAGTACCATAATGGCTCCTGCATAAACAATAATGTTTACGATAGCCAGGAACTGTGCATTCATCAGGATATAGTGACCACTGATCGCAAAGAATGTTGCAATCAGGAACAGTACACTGTTTACCGGGTTACGACTGATCACCACAAAGATGGCACAGACAATAGCCCATAAACTTAAAATCCAAAATATAATATCGTGTAAACTCATATGATCTTCAATTATGGGATTAGCCTTTCTGCTGTAATTTTAAACGTTTCTGTTTTACCTGCTCGTCGGTCAGCAGCATATCCTGCTTCTTGTATACAAAATAATCGCGCTGATAGTTGGCCGGCATTACCGTTTCGGACAGGTAGATGGCATCTTTAGGACAAGCCTCTTCACAATATCCGCAGAAGATACAGCGCAACATATTGATCTCATACTTTGCTGCATATTTTTCTTCGCGGTACAGGTGTTCCTCACCCGGCAGGCGTTCTGCAGCTTCCATAGTGATAGCTTCGGCAGGGCAAGCCAGGGCACACAGTCCACAGGCGGTACATTTTTCACGACCCTCTTCATCACGGTTCAGTACGTGCAGTCCACGAAAAACGGGGCTGAACGGACGTGTCTCTTCCGGGTAGTTAATGGTTGCTTTCTTCTTAAAAATATGGCTCAGGGTAATGCTCAGCCCCTTCATCAATGCAGGAATGTATATCTTCTCTGCAAAGGTCATCGGACTTCGGTCTACCGACTGTGCTCTATTCGTTAATGATTCCATTGATATTGATTCGGCTTGCGCCTTGCTTATTTTTTATTAAAAAAGAACAGGATTACCGCTCCGGTCACCAGCATATTGAACAGGGCCAGCGGGATCAGTTTAGTCCAGCCGAGGTTCAGCAGCTGATCGAAACGGAAACGAGGCAGGGTCCATCTTACAAACATGAAGAACAGGATAAAGCCCACTACTTTCGCCATCAGTACTCCTACACAGATCAGCGAGAAGATACCAGAAGGCACTGCTGCCTGCACCTGATCCATCCACGGGAAGTTATACCCTCCGAAGAATAATGTTGCCAGCACTGCTGAGGAGATGAACATATTGATGTACTCTGCAAACAGGAACATACCCAGCTTCATGGAAGAGTACTCCAGGTGATAACCCATATTCAGCTCACTCTCACTCTCCGGCATGTCAAAAGGCGCACGGTTCAGTTCTGCAAAAGAACACACCAGGAAGATGATAAAGCCTAAAGGTTGCTTAAAGAAATTCCAGGTAAAGTAATTACCGTCCCAGAATCCGTGTTGTTGTTCTACAATTGTTCTTAAACTTAAGGTACCGGTCAGCATCAGTAAAGCGATCAGACTTAAACCCAGCGCCAGCTCATAGCTGATAGCCTGTGAAGCCGCACGGATCGCACTCAGCAGGGAGAACTTATTGTTGGAAGCCCAGCCACCCAGCATAATACCATAAACACCTATACTGACTACACCGAACACATATAAGATCCCAATATTAATATCTGCTACCTGTAAAGCAACGGTTCTTGCTCCTTCTGATCCATTGATGACAAAATCAGGACCCCATGGAATGATGGCACTGGTCATCAGGGAGGTGAAGATAAACATGGCCGGGGCCAGCATGAATAACCATTTGGTAGAGTTATCGGGAACGATCTCTTCTTTAAAAAACAGTTTACCACCATCGGCCAGCGGTTGTAATAAACCGAAAGGACCTGCTCTCAGCGGACCGATACGGTCCTGCATAACAGCTGCAACTTTACGCTCTGCCCAGGTAGAATATGCTGCAACACCCATTGATGCGGCGATGATGATCACCACCAGAATTATTTTCTCTAAAATCAAGAAAGTATCTATACTCATCTTTTTATTTTAATTATATCGTTTTGATGCGTCTGCGGCTTATTTGAAATCGTTGGAGTGTGCTGGTCCAGGAATGCGGTCCAGGTGTACACTTGGTTTGTTCACCTCACTTACACTATGTATATCCAGTGTATACTTAGGTTCCTGTCCGATCACTTTATCAATCAGCTTCTCTGCTTTACCGGCAGTACCTTCAGTACCGGCATAGTGCCCTTGTGATATTACAGAGTGGCGGTTGATATTAGTAGGCCCTTCGATCACCCAGTCTTTGGTATCTTTCTTGTCAAAACGACATTCATTACAGATCCAGCCGGTCTTACCATTGCTGGCTGTAGCCACTTCACCCCATTCGTCTTTACGTGCCGTTACACGGTATACTTCATCGCCACGCATCCATAAACGTACTTCACCACAACAATTAGGGTTGCTACAGTTACGGTGTGCATCTAAAGGCTTGGTAAACCATACACGGTTTTTAAAACGGAATGTTTTATCGGTCAGTGCTCCTACCGGACATACGTCAATAACGTTACCGATAAATTCATTGTCCAGCGAGTTTTTGATACAGGTACTGATACGGGAATGCTCTCCGCGATCCAGTACACCATGCTCTCTTCTTTCTGTCAGTTGCTCGGCAGTATACACACAACGGTAGCACAGGATACAACGGTTCATGTGCAATTGTATATACGGACCAATATCTTCCGGAGCAAAGGTACGGCGCGGGAATTCGGTACGGGTACCTTCCTTGCCATGCTCATATCCCAGATCCTGCAGGTCACACTCACCTGCCTGGTCACACACCGGACAATCCAGCGGGTGGTTCAGCAGTAAGAATTCTGTAACGCCTGCACGGGCATCGGGTACTTTTTCAGAAGTAATATTTTTCACCTCCATCCCGTCCATTACGGTAGTACGGCAGCTGGCGACCAGTTTAGGCATCGGGCGGGGATCTTTTTCAGAACCCTTACTTACCTCTACCAGGCAGGTACGGCATTTACCACCGCTACCTTCCAGTTTGCTGTAATAACACATAGTCGGTGGTGCTACTGCTCCCCCAACCTTACGTGCTGCTTCCAGAATGGTTGTTCCGGGAGCCACCTCTACGGTGATGTTGTCTATTGTTACTTTAAAATTTTCTGACATGATATATATAAGTCAAAAAGTTAAAAGGCAAAATGAAAATTAAAAACTTCACATTTCGTCTTTACTATAAACTCTTCTATTTATTAGCATTTATAATTATTGAAGCGATGATCTTCGAAATCTCATCAGCCTCTGCCACCATCTGGTTAATCTCTTCTTTATTACATTCAAAAGTATCTCTTATTAAGCAAAGCCAGTACTTTGTTTCGTTTGCAGACTTCAATGCGACACCCAGATACTTCAGCCAGTCATTTTTGCTTATGCCTGCTTTACCTTCTATAACATTGGCACCAATAGAAGTGGCTGCCCTGACCAACTGGTCAAATACAGAAGCAAAGACCATATCAAACCTTGCTGTTTTTACAAATTCCAATACTGTTCTTGAAAAGTAAAAACATCTTTGCCTGATATTAAATGGCTTTCCTCCTCCTTCCATCACAAACTCTTCAAACTCCATCTGCGTTTTGCTTTTTTACTTTTGAATTATTGTGCTGCCACAATCGTTCTAGGCTCTGCATAATGTGCCAGGCCATAGTTACGGGTTTGTGCCTCTTCCGGATGCAGTACGTGCCATTCGAACTCATCTCTGAAGTGCCTGATGGCTGCGGCTACCGGCCATGCAGCAGCATCGCCCAGCGGACAAATGGTATTACCCTCGATTCTGCGCTGGATGTCCCATAACAGATCGATGTCTTCCATTTTACCCTTTCCGTATTCAATGTTTTTCAAAATTTTGTACATCCAGCCGGTTCCTTCACGACAAGGCGAACATTGTCCGCAACTCTCATGGTTGTAGAAATGAGCCAGGCTCATGGTATGGCGCACCACACACTGATCTTCGTCCAATACAATAAATCCGCCGGAACCCAACATGGTACCTGTCTGGAAACCACCTTCAGAAAGACTTTCATAGTTCATCAGGCGTTTATTACCATTAGACTCATGTAATAAAAGATTTGCAGGCAGGATAGGCACGGAAGAACCACCCGGGATACAGGCTTTCAGCTTTTTACCATTCGGGATACCTCCGCAATATTCGTCGCTGTAGATAAACTCTTCTACAGACAGGTTAAAATCGATTTCGTAAACACCTGGTTTATTCAGGTTACCACAGGCAGAGATCAGCTTGGTACCGGTACTGCGACCAGCACCCAGTTTAGCGTATTCATCGCCTCCCATAGTAATGATCGGTCCTACGGCAGCAATGGTTTCAACATTGTTTACCACGGTAGGTCTCATCCATAAACCCTGCACCGCAGGGAATGGTGGTTTGATGCGCGGATTACCCCGTTTACCTTCCAGCGATTCGATCAATGCAGTCTCCTCACCACAGATGTAGGCTCCGCCTCCACGTTGTACGTAGATCTCACAATCAAATCCTGTGCCTTTAATATTTTTACCCAGCCAGCCGGCTTCTTTTGCTTCTGCAATGGCCTGCTCCAGGATATCCGGAATCCAGGCATATTCACCACGAATGTAAATGTAAGATGTATTAGATCCTAAAGCATAGCTGGAGATAATCATACCCTCGATAAACAGATGGGGCAAGAACTCCATCAGGTAACGATCCTTGAATGTTCCCGGTTCAGACTCATCGGCATTACATACCAGGTGACGCGGCACGCCTTCCGGTTTGGCCAGGAAGCTCCATTTCATACCGGTAGGGAAACCCGCTCCTCCACGGCCACGAAGACCACTCTTCTTCACCTCTTCCACGATCTCGTCCGGAGACATTTTCAATGCCTTCTCCACACTGCTGTACCCACCGTTTTTACGATAAGTATCATAGTAACGGATACCTTCAATATGTGCTTTTTCTAATAATAATTTCATCTTATACAGTTCAAATGTAAAAGCAGGTGTATGTATGCACGCCGCTTTCTAATTTACTTAGTCTTTTATTGCTACTGCCTGCCGGCTCCACAATTGCAGCTGCCCGCCAGACTGTTTTTTCCATATTTCCATTACGGATAGCGTTACCTCAAAAGGGTATTGTTCATATTGGCCTTCTACTTTTAGTTTGCGCCGCACCCTGATAAAATCCTGCTCTATGTCTTTTTCTTCTATACTTATCTGATCAATAGACTGGTAACTGACTTTACCGGTTTCCAGGTCATCGATCAGTTCATTTTTGTTCTGTACCCATCCGTTAGAGTGGCCGATACTTGCACTACGGTGCAATAACCGCTCCAGCTTGCTGATATCTTTGTGCACTAAAGCACTATCCAGGCTGGCAAAATAACGGGGCGGATAAACCGCAGTTTCCTCAATATCTCTTGCTCTTTCAGGAGCCAGATTTACGGCCAAAGCCCTGGCTTCTGCCATCGAAAAGTTCCCGTCTATCTCTACTTCCCCTCCGGCAATCTCATTCAGCACCATTGGTGCCATAAGCAGCCGTCCATTCATGAGCACGAGTATTTTCTTACCAATGCTTTCCCGGGTAGCCTTACCGAAAGCCGCTCTGCCTGCAGGTGTAAGCACCACGCGGACAACAGGTCTTCCTGTGTATTCGGTACTTTCTGCCCGGGTAGTTGCAATGTCCTTATTCGTAACAATTGCACTATCGGGATTATAATAAAGAACTTCGTTTGTTTGTTTATCGGTCACATATGTTTTGCCTTTGGGCAAAGCCTTGTAAAAACCAACAATTGCCTTTTGCTGGGCTGTACCTGTAATTTGCATCAGACAGCATAACAACAGCAGGCAGCCGAACAGGCTATTTGTCTTTTTGCTCATAATCATGGTTGAACATCCAGTTGATGCCGAAAGCATCGGTCAGCATACCGAATTTCGCACCCCAGAATGTATCCTGCAATGGCATGGTAATATTAGAACCTTCGCTCATTGCGGCAAATACGCGATCAATGTCTTCTACTTTTGTAAAGTTCATTGACAGGCTTACGTTCGTACCTTCGATTACCGGAAATTTATCGTCTATTACATCAGAAGCCATAATAGTCAGATTGCCTGCTTTCAAAGTCGCGTGCATGATCTTATCACGATTTTCTTCTGTAACCTCCATCGGGCTTTCCCCAAAAGTCTGTGCAAACAGGATCTCCCCGTTTAATGCTTTTGCATAAAAGTCAAAAGCTGCTTTTGCAGTGCCTTTAAAATTCAGATAAGGTACGATAGCTTCCATAGTATTGTTTGTTTAAGTATTTTAATGTTGTTTCTTAAATATATAATCTTGTTTACCGTTACCGGTTAATTGCGTTCCGTCTTCTCCCAGTTGACATAACTGGTCTTTACTGATCCGGTACATTGTTCTTTCACCACCGGCATCGGTCAGTTCAAGGATCTCGTTACGGATCACAAAACTTCCACTGTCTACTGCAGGTACAATCAGATTGGTATCATTTACCGCTTTGGTACTGATCGCATAACTGTTATCTTCTCTCAGTATAATGCTGGTCAGCATAGCATCACAGGTAGCGCAGGGTAATTGTCCTACATAAGTACCTACCAGTGACTCATCCAACATTGGTTTATCAGTAGTCATTGTTTTCCGTTCGGCATGTCCTTCTTTTCCGGATTCCTCATTTCCACACGCAGCAAAAAGGCCCGAACCGAAGACCAATAATAAGATACAAAGCTTTTTCATAAGGGTTCAGTTTGTAATTTAGTTCGCAGTAGCCGCTGCCGCACGTAGTTCCTCAATCAGCTGGTCCACTTTTTCGATCGTAAGATTTTCTTTATAGAATTTACCCAGCTGCATCATTGGTGCATATCCGCAAGCGCCAAGGCACTCTGCAGGCTTCAGGGTAAACAGTCCGTCCGCGGTAGTCTCACCGGCTTTAATGCCCAGTTTGTTTTTGATATGATCAATGATCTGATCGCTGCCACGCAACATACAAGGTCCGGTCTGACATACTTCCAGCACATACTTCCCTACCGGTTTCATGTTGAACATGGTATAGAATGTAGCTACCTCGTATACTTCAATCGGTTTGATATCGAGCAGAGAAGCGACATAGTCCATTACCGGCGCATCCAGCCAACCGCCAAATTCTTCCTGTGCCAGGTGTAATAATGGGATCAGGGCACCTTTTTGCTTTCCTTCCGGATAGCGGGCTATGATCTCGTTTACTTTATTTATCTTTTCCGGAGAAAACTGTATCATTTCTCTAATTTAGTATTATTCTTTTTCTTTTTATATAGCGGAGCCATTAAGCATCCAGCTCACCGGCAATTACATTGATCGAGCTCAGCGTTACAACAGCATCACTGAACAGTCCGCCGGCAACCATTTCGTTAAATGCCTGGTAGTAGATAAAGCATGGTCTTCTGAAGTGCAGTCTGTACGGAGTACGACCACCATCACTCACCAGGTAATATCCTAACTCACCATTACCGCCTTCTACCGAATGGTACACCTCGCCCGGAGGCAGATCGGTTTCACCCATTACAATTTTGAAGTGATAAATCAGTGCTTCCATTTTGGTATACACATCAGCTTTCTCCGGCAGGTAAAATTCAGGAGCATCAGCATGGAAAATGCTGCTGTCCATTCCTTTCAGTTTATCCAATGCCTGCTGAATGATGCGGTAACTCTCCCACATCTCACCATTGCGCACCAGGTAACGATCATATACATCACCGGCACTTCCCACTGGAATTTTAAAATCAAATTCGTTGTAAGAACTGTACGGGCTATGTACACGCACGTCATAGTCTACTCCTGCAGCACGCAGGTTAGGACCAGTCATGCTCCAGTTCAGCGCACGCTCTGCACTGATAGGACCTGCGCCGATACAGCGATCCATGAAGATACGGTTACGGGTAAGCAGGGTTTCAAACTCTTTCAGCACTGCCGGAAATCCTTCCATGAAATCATGAATTTTTTTCCAGGTATCGTCCGTGAAGTTGCGCTCAAAGCCTCCGATACGGCCAATATTGGTCGTAAGACGGGAGCCACAGATGCCTTCGTAGATCTCATATATCTTTTCGCGCCATTGGAATACATAAGTAAACGGAGTCAAGGCACCGGTATCTACCCCGATTACGGAGTTACATACCAGGTGATCTGCGATACGGGCCAGCTCCATAATGATTACGCGCAGGTAATCTACACGCTTAGGCACTTCCAGACCCACCAGTTTTTCGATGGTCATATGCCAACCGAAATTATTGATCGGTGCCGAACAGTAGTTCAGCCGATCGGTAAGCGGAGTAATCTGACTGTAAGGTCTGCGTTCCGCGATCTTTTCAAATGCGCGGTGGATATACCCTACCGTCATTTCTGTTTTGATCACACGCTCGCCGTCAATCTCCATTATGTTCTGGAAAATACCATGTGTAGCCGGATGCGTAGGACCAAGGTTAATGGTCGTCGTTTCCTTTTCTACAGAATTTTCCGCAAGTTGTATATGTTTTTCAACCATAAAAGTTGAATTTATTTTTGTTTTAAATCAACATAAAATTAAAGCCGGATCAAGCATGCTGTACTGCATACCTAACCGGGCTTTTATCTACCAAACATTTCATCGTCCTTATCGAGTCTTGTCGGATCTTCCATCTGATATTCCTTGCGCATAGGGAAGTAATCCATCTCATCCACATTGAGGATACGCTTCAGATTGTGGTGACCGACAAAGTTAATTCCGAAGAAATCGTATGTCTCACGCTCCATCCAGTCTGCACCGGAAAAAACGCTGGTCAGTGAATGTGTATCCGGTGCTGCAACAGGTACAAATGCTTTCAGGCGCAGTCTGATATTATCTTTCAGATTGTGCAGGTGCGTAATGATACCCAGTTCTTTACCTTCTTGTTCCGGGTAGTGAATCCCGGTAATATCGGTCAGAAACTGAAACCCGAGCTCCTGGAACAGGAAGGTCGCGATAGCCAGATTCTGATCGGCAGGAATAGTACATTCAAGCATGCCCCATGGTTCTGCCCATTGCAGCGCTGCTCCGGAAAAAGCCTGGTTCAATCGTTCCTGTATGATTTCTTTCGTCATGATAAATTATATGCTTCAGCAGCCTGTTGAGGCTAATGATTACTGTATTCCGTATTCGTTTAATAAGGCTTTGTATTGCGGACTGTTTCTGCGTCTCAGGCTTTCATTCTTCACAATTTCCTGCAGTTTCATCACACCATCCAGGATACCTTCCGGTCTTGGCGGACAACCTGGTACATAAACATCTACCGGTATGACCTGGTCTATACCCTGCAGTACAGAGTAAGAGTCAAATATACCGCCACTGCTGGCACAGGCCCCGATTGCTATTACCCAGCGCGGTTCTGCCATCTGCAGATACACCTGGCGCAATATCGGCGCAAGTTTTTTAGAGATGGTACCGGCTACCAGTAACATATCACACTGACGCGGAGTGAAGGCCATACGCTCAGACCCGAAGCGGGCCAGATCATAGTTAGCACCCATCGTTGCCATAAATTCAATACCACAACAGGAGGTCGCGAATGGCAAAGGCCACATAGAGTTAGCCCTGGCCGCGCCGATCGCCTTATCAAACATCGTCGTCATAAAGCCTTCGCCCCAATACCCTTCCGGGATCTCGGCAAGCGTTACCTTACTGTTTTCATTATATTGTACTGGTCTCACAAGACATTAATTTGACAGTTAATTATTGTATGGCACAGCCATAGATCCGTTTCTAATCCTCCCACTTAAGGGCACCTTTCTTGATCACATACACAAAGCCGCAGACAAACAGTGCTACGAACATGAGTACCGCCAGGAAACCTTCTGTACCCAGCTCTCTGAAGTTTACTGCGTAAGGATAGAAGAAAATCACTTCTACATCAAACAGCACGAAGAGGATCGCTACAATGAAGTATTTAACCCCCATTGGCTTACGGGCATTACCAATCTGTTCGATACCACTCTCGAAGTTGATGAGCTTATCTTTGGTTTTGCGTTTAGGCCCTAACATATGGGTCAGCAACATCAGCAACGATACTACTGCTCCGGCAATAAGCAGCTGAATGAGCACCGGAGCATAGGATCCGATACCTTCTGTTGATGCAAGCCACAAAAAATTACACATACGTGACAGTTGATTTGAATAAAAAGATTGTTTGTACACTTATTTATGCCGCAAACTGACCTACAAAAATAAGATAAGTGCTATGATTTAACAAGTTTTTTAAAGAACGAATGCCTAAAAAAATACAAAAGCTACAATTTTTTAATGTGAGCCCCAAAACAAAGTTTGCCGGGACAAACACATATACATTTCACCCATTCATGCAAACAAAAAAAGAGAGGCCTTTAAGCCTCTCTTTTTCGATCAATATAGCATTAATTAATGCCTTTTGCCTTGAAATATTTAATGATCTGATTTGCCGTTTCGTTGTTGGCATCCAGTGCTAATGTTTTCTTAGCGTAGTCTACTGCTGTTTTACCATCATTACTGTTGTAGTAATACAGAGACAGGTATACGTATGCAAAGATTTCGTCTTCTTTTTTACGGGTATCGCCTTCTTTAGAAGGTTTGCTTAACCATGTTTTGAATGGCTCAACAGCTGTACCCAGTTTCGCTTCAGAATCCTGTGCAGCAGCAGTACGTGCCAGCCAGAAGTAACCAATTGTTTCCTGAGGATACTTCGCATTAAATGCTTCCAGGCGTGTTTTTGCTTTTGCAAAATCTTTAGCGAAGTAAGCATAGTAACCAGAGTTGAAGTAATCCAGTGGAGATGCTTCAGGATATGCAGTTACCAGTTTAGTATACCAGTCAGATACTTTAGTCCAGTTTTTAGTCTCTTTGTATCCGTCTGCGATTTTACGGTATAATGCCGTTTTATCTTCTTCTGTATTCTTTTCCAGTGCTTTCACATAGTACTCTTCTGCAACAGCAGCATACTTAGCTTTGTTTGCAGTGTCCTGACTAGCCATAGCATTGTTTACATATGCATAGTACAGATCATCTTCGTAAGTGAACTCTTTAGCATCTTTTACCAGACCGCGATATTTGTTGAAACTAGCCAATGCATCAACATAGTTATTATCCTGATATTGCGCATAAGCCAGACCTCTGTACAGGGTTGGTGTTTTCTCACCCTCACCTTTGTTGATCAGTTCCTGGTATTTCTGAGATGCTTCTTTATAGTTTTGTGTTAAATACAGGATGTTACCATAACGCAGCTGATCCTGAACTGTTTTATCAGAAAGTTTCAGATACTCTTCGATATTTTGCTTAGCCAGCTCGTATTTACCACTTCTGTAGTATACTTCAGCCAGGTCACCATAAGGCATTGGGTTTTCTTTATCCGCATCTTTAGCCAGGCTATAGTTTTCCAGGGCTTCTTTATACTGACGGGCATTCAACCATAACAGACCTTTACGGGAATAAGCCAGGGAGTTTGCACCACCCAGTTTAATCGCCTCGTCAAATACCTGTGTAGCCTCACCGTTAGATGCACCGGTATTCTGTCTCATCAGGGCATCACCCATAGCGATCAGTAACTGTGCATTATCGTTTTTCTTTTCTTTTGCTATTCTGTACCAAGCTACTGCCTGATCTACCTGTGTAGCTGTTTTGCTGTAGGTAATCGCATCTGCTGCAACTTTATACTTTTCCCAGTCTTTCTTTTTCGCTCCGTCTACGATTTCATTTAAAATCTTCATCGCGTCATCGCCTTTCCCTTCTGTAAAGAGTACACGTGCAGTACCAGCCTGATTGTAGAAGTCTTTAGGAAACTTAGCAAAAGTAGCTTTTGCCGCATCTACCTTACCTTCTCCCAATTGTACCAGACCGAAATAATAGTTTGCCTCAGGGCTGGAAGCCGCCAGGGGCTCCAGGGTTGTGTGCGCACTACTATAGCGTTCGTAGCTCAGCAATTTCTTTCCGTTCTCTAATGATTGCGCATTAACGTCGTACACAACTGCAGATGCAGCGGCAGTCGCCAATACTGTGATGAATGTTCTCATTGTTTATGTTTACGTTTACTTGTTTACTTAAAAATTGATACTCTATAGATGCTTTTTACCTACCTAAGGTTTAATCTCCGCTTCGCGAATGATTAATTGTACCTGTAAAGGTTGCATCATGGCCTTGCCGATAATCATCTGTCCGGGTTCGCTGGTCAGGAAGTTGGCAAAGCCTGCTCCCAGTTCAGAATCCTGGCGTACAATGAAATACAGTTTACGCACCATCGGATATTCTTTCAGGGCTACACTCGCCTGGTATGGCTTAATGAAACGCTGTAAGGTATCATTCTGCAAGGATACAACTTTTACATCGCTTCGGAAAGTTCCGTACCCGACATTGCTCTCCGGATCGAAGGCGTGGCTCATACCGATCAGTCCGATGGCATCAGGAGTCTTGGCTACGTACTGGATCACCTCTTCGCTGTTATTTGCCGCAAATAATTGTGCAGACAGTTTTTGTCCGGGTATCAGAACGTCTGTAATATAACGGGCAATGCTACCGTTTTTATTATCTACAACAACCGTATACTTACGGGCAAAACCGCCGGTCAGAATCGCTTTCAGCTGGCCCAAAGTCATTAATGAATCCTGGGTGCCTTTATGACCTACAATAACGATAGCATCCTGGGCGATAGCCACAGAACGGGTATAGATATTCCTGGATTCGCAGGATTTTATCTCCTCCGGACTCAGTTCTCTGGTAGTCATAATCATCTGAACCTTGCCGCTGAACAGCTGTGCAAAGCACTCACTCTCCGGCAGATAGGATGGATTGATCTTGGCATTGGGATAAGAAGAGTCAAACACATTGACTTCTTGTGTGATGACCGGCTTGTAGCTCTCATCTACTGCAATATTGATACTGCCAGATGTGCGCGTGTCGGTGCTCTTACTTGTAGTGGCCGCAGGCTGTGTATTGCCCCCGCAGGAAGCCCATAACATGGCTGCGCCAATCCCGAAAAGGGAGAATAAAACGTATTTTTTCATGCTTTTGCTTTGCAATAATAGCAAAATTACATATTTGATCATTGGATTTTTTATTTTTAATAACTATTATTTAACGCAAACGCCGTAATATCGGCCTGTATTTCATAGGACGCGATGCCGTTCACTTTCCACACATATATATAAGCCCAATACAAGGATTATTGATTTATAAGACAGGCCCAGCTTGCATTAGCCATGAAATATAAAACTATGGTAAACTTTTCTGTGCCTGTTTTATTTGCTGCGCCTGATGCATTATCTTTGAGACTCAATTAACCTAAATAAACAAATATATTATGGCACAAATAGCATTTAAAGGCAATCCGGCTAACACTATCGGTACACTTCCTGAAGTGGGTAGCCCGGCACAACCATTTACCCTGACTTCTTCCAGCCTGGAAAACAAGAGTCTGTCTGACTACCAGGGCAAAAAAGTAGTGCTGAACATTTTCCCTAGTGTAGATACCGGCATTTGCGCTACATCTGTACGTAAATTTAACGAGCAGGCCAGCAACCTGGACAATACTGTAGTCGTGAATATCTCTAAAGATCTTCCTTTTGCGCTGAACCGTTTCTGTGCATCTGAGGGTTTAAATAATGTAGAAAACCTGTCTGACTTCCGCGGTACATTTGGTGCTGATTACGGTGTTACGATGACCGATACTCCGCTACAGGGCTTACTGAGCCGTGCAGTTGTTGTACTGGATGAAACAGGAAAAGTGGTGTATACAGAGCAGGTTCCGGAAATCACTACAGAACCAAATTACGATGCAGCATTGAATGCACTGAAATAATTATAATCATCTTCAAAGTATTGGCTGAGTACCTTCCGTATTCAGCCAATCTGTTTTAAAGCATGCATACACCCAACACACTTATTCTTTTTTTGCAGCAACTGCATATCTTTTCTGAAGCGGAGGCAATAGCCATTGCCGGATTGTTTACGCCCCGTAGCCTACAGAAAGATGAGTACCTGGTGCGGGAAGGCATGCCCTGTACAGAGATTGCCTTTATTGAATCCGGCATTTTCCGCTCTTTCTATACAGATGAGCAAGGTGGGGAGTTTACCTATTGCTTCCGGTTTCCGGACGATTTTATTGCAGCCTACTCTTCTTTCATTACGGGCAATCCGAGTGTGGAATATATCCAGTCCATAAGTACTGCCTGCATCTGGACCCTACCGAAATCGGCTGTTGATGAGCAAGCCGCCACCAACCCTAAATGGGTACAATTATTACGCCTCATTGCGGAACAGCAGTTTCTGGAAATGGAACGCAGATATATACAGCTGCAGAGAGATCATGCGGTAAAGCGGTATACCACCCTGCTGCAACAGCAACCGGAATACTTACAGAAGATTCCCCTGCAGTATCTGGCCTCCTATCTTGGCATCAGCCAGCGACACCTCAGCCGCATCCGCAAAGAAATCGCGATTTAGACATTTGTCCTTTATCCGGCTATACGCTACCCCTACCTTTGTATCCTCAACAATAAAAAGGTATGCGTATTCTTATCCTAAACGGACACCCCAATCCACAATCATTTAATGCAGCCCTTGCACAGGCTTATGCTGAGGGGGCTATCGCTTCCGGTGCATCGGTACAGGTGCTGAATCTATATGAACTGCAATTCGACCCTAATCTTAAGTATGGTTATCGCCAGCGTACGGAATGGGAACCTGATCTGATTAAGGCATGGGAACTGATGCAATGGTCTGAGCACATGGTATGGGTGCATCCTGTTTGGTGGGGAGGGCTTCCGGCTTTACTGAAGGGATTTATAGACCGGCTTTTTCTTCCCGGAAAGGCCTTTAAATATCGTCCCAACTCTGTATGGTGGGATAAATTACTGGCCGGAAAGACAGCCCGCGTCATTACGACGCTGGATCAGCCGGGATGGTACTACCGTTTACGATTCGGCAGGCCAAGTGTAAATCAACTCAAACGATCAACCCTGGAATTTTGTGGCATTAAACCAGTGAAAGTAACCTACTTCAGCATTATCAAAACAGCAACAGAAACCCAGCGCAGCGAGTGGTTGCGCAAGGCAGCAAAAATGGGTCAGGATAAAAAATAAAACAGCAGGCAAATAAAAGAGCCGGTCGCTTCCTGGAAGCGACCGGCTCTTTTATTTTGACTTAAGATTTAATACACGTGCTGCCCGCCATTGATGGCATAATTGGCACCGGTGATAAAAGCCGTATCCGGTGCGGCCAGAAAAGATACAAGGTGTGCAATCTCTCCTGTACCACCCAGGCGACCTACCGGTATGCCAGATACAATCTGCTCCCGTACCGGCGCTGCAACGGCCATAACCATATCAGTAGCGACATAACCCGGAGAAATAGTATTTACCGTAATGCCTTTTGTTGCCACTTCAATAGCCAGTGTTTTGGTAATGCCATGCATACCGGCTTTCGCAGCAGCATAGTTTACCTGCCCGAACTGGGCTCTCTGACCATTTACAGAGGAGATATTAATAATGCGGCCATATTGCTGACCAATCATAGGATTGATAACATGGCTGCAGCAGTTAAATACGCTGGTAAGGTTCGTGGCGATGACTTCATGCCATTGATCGGGTGTCATTTTGCGAAATGCCCCGTCACGGGTAATGCCTGCATTATTGACCAGGATATCTACAGTACCATGATCTGTTTCAATAGCACGTATCATTTGCCCCACTTCTTCATAGCTGCATACATCTGCTTTGTACAACTGAAAATCATAACCTTCTTCGGCCATCTTCTCTTTCCAGGCTTTGGCCTTTTCTTCAGAGCGGTAATTGGCACAAACGATATAACCATCATCACTCAGGCGTTTACAGATATGCGTTCCCAGTCCGCCGGTAGCCCCGGTTACTAATGCAATGTGTCGGTTTTCTGTAGTCATTTTTCTTTTAAAGATAACCTATACCGGAATGAATACTTGTTAATAAATTAATAAGCATGAAAATATCAGAGCGGAGGCAATACCCGCTGGCCGTTCCAGTCTATTCCGCTACCCATAGTACCTCTGACAGATTGCCAGCGGCTTTCCCTGGATTTCAACGGTGTAAAATTATCGACTTTAAGGCCGGCAGTATCAATCTTTGGATCTGCATCATGTACAGATTCCAGAACACTTCTGACAAACGGAAGATGTGCAATAGGACTACCAAACCTTCGGTTGGTGAATCGTTTCAGCAATATGCTTTGTATAGGATCAGTGCAGAGTGCCAGACTCTTGAAGCCTTCTTGCTGCGCCAGGAGGTAGCTGTAGTATATATTCTCTGTACTATGCTCCGCACGGGTTTCGTAATAGATATGCTGTGCAGGAATACCCAGCGCCTCAGCATACCGGCCCATCACCTGTGCTTCTACATAGGGTGTATGCACCGCACCACCGGAAAAGATAATATTGCGCACAATTCCTTTATGATACAGATGCACTGCCCAGAGTACCCTCGCCTTTACCAGGGTATCCCATACCTGCCCGTCGAAGGGGTAGCCAGGTACGATGGCGGCATCATAACTCAACCCTTTTTCTATGGTCTGGTTATAGAGCTTCAACGGCCGCTTCTGTGTATAATAACTACAGGAGGCAAAGCCGACAGTACCGACCAGTAATGCTTTCCAGCCCCAGGAATAAATATGGCGCGTATTCATTGGTGTTGTTTTAACGAATATAAGAAAATGACATCCAGTTCAGTCAGCAATCGTGTTAAAAAGAAAATAACACCCTAAATAAAAGGTGAAAAACACCCATTTTATTTGCGTAATCAGAATTTTAAATTGTGCGTTGAAATCTTCAAAAAATCACAGACAATGGAAGCAGATTTAAAATTAAAGCTAGAGCAGCTACATAAAAGGGTCGATGCACTCAAAGATCAGATAAATACTGAAGAAGCAACTAAAAATGCTTTTGTTATGCCCTTTATCCAGATATTAGGATATGACATCTTTAATCCGACGGAAGTTATACCTGAATTCATTTGCGACATTGGCACCAAAAAAGGAGAAAAGGTTGATTATGTAATTAAAAAAGACGGAGAGCCAATATTAATCATCGAATGCAAGCACTGGAAAGAGCATGCAGATGCACACAATTCTCAACTGCATCGGTATTATCATGTTTCCAAGGCTCGCTTTGGTGTGCTCACAAACGGGCATACCTACAATTTCTATGCTGACCTGGAGAAGCCTAACATTATGGACGAAAAGCCATTCTTTACATTAGACTTATCTGATCTAAAAACATCTAGCCTGAAGATTTTAGAGAACTTTACGAAACAAGGATATAACTTAGAAAGCATTCTTGATTCTGCTGAGGCATTAAAATATATTAAAGCGATAAGGAATGAATTTGAGAAAGAACTACAGGAGCCATCAGATGAAATGGTAAAACTTTTAGTGAGTCGCTTTTTCGACCGACCACTCACCTCTTCTCGTTTAGCAACTTTTAAAGAATATACTAGAAAAGCATTCTCCAATTCCATCAATGAATCAATAAGTTTCAGGCTAAAAAATGCACTTCATATAAATGAAAGTGTTCCCTCTAAAGAGCTTGAGCAGATTACGCCTATTCATGAAAACACGGAGACCCCAAGATTCATTACAACAGAAGAGGAAATGGAGGGCTCTCAAATCGTGAAGGCAATACTTAGAGAATCTCTTCCGGCTTCGAGAATTGCATTCCGGGACACCCAATCCTATTTTGGCATTTTATTGGATGACAATAACCGTAAACCATTGTGCAGGCTACATTTCAACGCTACAAATAAATATATAGAATTATTCCATAACGGAAAAGATAACGGAGAACGTAAGCAACTTGCATCTTTAGATGACTTGTATTCATACAAAGCAGAGCTTTTGTCTACTTTAAAACATTATGAGGAAATAAAGATTAAACCAGAATAAGCAAAACACCTGCAAATGCAGGTGTTTTGCTTTAAGTTCAAATATTATTAACTGACTAGCCGCTTGTAGTCAACTATTTTATCCGTCCTTTTGTCCGGCAACAAAAGGACCAAAAATGCCTTTGTTTTCCTCAAGGCGATTGCGGGGCACCACCATTTTGTACCGTTGCGTGCATTGATCGCCTGAGCTTAACGTGTGATGCGTTCACTGCTCAACGATCGCAGCTCCACTCCAAAATGGCTATCGCTGTGATGAAAACAACAAGCGATCCGTACAGAACAGATCGCTCAACCCGGCATTATAAATCCGGCGTTAAGAAAATCATAGGCTCGGTCGATAGAGTTGCAAACCACTGTCTGAACGAAGTGAGTCTGGTTTGCGACCGACCGACACCTTGATTTTTAGCCAGGGATTTATACAGCCTTGATTTTTTGGTGCTACCTTTTGCATCAAGGTAAAAGGTAGCCATAAAAGGAACTCGGAAAAAAAGGTAAATCTTTGTTTCCTGTAAGCGGATAATCAATTATTATTATTCCATTTTTTCCATTATTTTGTAATAAAATTCCCGTCCATGAAAAACATCATCATTTTATGTTCTGCATTGCTCTTATGGGCTTCCTGTAATAAGAAGAACGCAAACAGTCCTAACTATGCAGCACCGCAAAAGCTGATGGTGCTGAAAGTCGATTACCAGACCAATGCCTTCCAGGGAGCGCATATCTTTAGCTTTACACATACTGATACCACATTTACCCTGGAAAATGAATTTGACTGGCCAATTGATAATGGTTATGTAAAGATCAATTATAGAGAGTTTAATACCACTGTATTTGACGCTAGCCTGATGTGGATGGGCACCGGTGAAATACATTACCCGCAGCTTGCCCCTGCCAGCCAGTTCAGCTACCTGCCGGTATCCGATACGGTATACCCTATCAGTGGCTTTGCAGATGTATGTAATCCGTACCAGCACACTTATGATTATACCCCGGCCTGGTTCGCCATACAAAAACTGGATGTAGTCAGATCGTTCCTGCAGCATCATCCCTCAGAACAAGTAAAGATGTTTTTATACAGACCCAGTGCCGGTGGCACGGAGCCCGATGGCTGGTCCTGGATCTTTTTCCTGAAAGGATAATAGATCATACACAAAAAGAAAAAGCACTTGCATATTGCAAGTGCTTTTTCTTTTTGTAGTTCTACCTGGATTCGAACCAAGACTAACTGAACCAAAATCAGTTGTGCTACCTTTACACCATAGAACTATCCGCTTTTCCCGTTTGGGATGGCAAAAGTACAAACTGTTTTTTTTACTTCCAAATCTGTTTCTGTATTTTTTCAAAAATACCTGAAAGTAAAGCCTGACGGGACTTACAGGCAATAAAAAAGGCACTCAATAGAGTACCTTTTCTTTTTGTAGTTCTACCTGGATTCGAACCAAGACTAACTGAACCAAAATCAGTTGTGCTACCTTTACACCATAGAACTATCCGCTTTTCCCGTTTGGGATGGCAAAAGTACAAACTGTTTTTTTTACTTCCAAATATTTTTGAAGAAAAATATCTGTTTACCAGACAAATTTATACAGTACGAACAGTACGCCCAGTAAAGCAGTAGCAATGATTACCCCTTTGGTACTCTGGTACGCTTTACGGTTCAGGAAGTAGTAAAAAGGAACCAGGTTTACAATCATTGCCAGGCTTATGGGCTTGGATGCTGCTGAAAAAGTTGGTTGTCCTTTAAAAAGATTCAGATAGAAGCTCAGGCCTACACTGTTATACATCAGAAAGTATACCAGCACCAGACCTACCAAGGCCGAAGCCAGTCCGGCAAGCAATCCGATCACTGCACTGTCTGCCCCTTTCTTTTGACGGGGCTTGTTAATATCATAAGGATTGTATTGATCCATATAAATGCTAAAGGCTGTTAATTGAATATTGAAATTATTTGCGCTTCATGTAACGCTCGATCTCCTCTACAGTGATCGGGATACCTTTGAATAGGTTTACACTGCCACTTTTAGTCAACCAGTAGTTGTTTTCTATACGAATGCCCATCTGCTCTTCTTCTATATAGATACCAGGCTCGATCGTAAAGAGCATACCTTCTTTGACAGACTCATTACGGGTACCTAGATCATGTACATCCAGCCCCAGGTGGTGACCGATACCATGATAAAAATATTTACGGTATGCAGGATTAGCAGGGTCCTGATTTTTGATGTCAGCTTTGGAGATCAGCCCGATTTTCATCAGTTGCTTTTCCATCTCAGCATTTACTTTCTCTATATAATCAGCGTAATTGATCTTCGGCTTCAGGATAGATACACAGTAATTATGTACATTGAGGCAGGCATTATATACTTCAGCCTGTCTTTTGGAGAACTTACCATTCACCGGGATCGTACGGGACAGGTCGGCACAATAGTTACCATACTCTGCACCAAAATCCATCAGGATCAACTCTCCGTCTTTACACTCCTGGTTATTGTCTACATAGTGCAGTACACGGGCACGATCGCCGCTGGCCAGGATACATCCATATGCATGTCTGGTCGCACGGTTGCGGATAAACTCATGTGTAATTTCTGCTTCTATTTCATGCTCAAATACACCCGGACGAATAAACTTCATCACCCTCAGGAAAGCCTGATGCGTAATATCAACCGCCTTTTGTGTTATGGCTACTTCTTCTTTTGTTTTGATAGCACGTAATTCCTTCATCAATACAGCAGCACGCTCATATTTATGCAATGGATATTGTTCGCGTATCTTATTGACAAACTGCAGATCGGTACGGAGTACAGCACCTCTGCGGTCATTTTCATTTGTATCGAGGTATACATATTCTGCATGATGCATCCATACCTGCAGCATGGCATCAATGCTATCTACGTATTGTACATTTTTAATACCAGACAGTTCCGTTGCCTCATGCTTACGCAGTAAATGGCCATTCCATTTTTCCAGTAACTCATCAGGGCGCTGAATGACCAGCACTTCTCTTGCAGATGCGTCTTTGTTATCCGGATATAGAATCACCATGGTTTGTTCCTGTGTAATACCGGAAAGCCATGTAATGTTGGAGTTGGCTTTATAGCTATACACAGCATCACCATTTTCTGCTATTACAGGGCTGGCATTGAATATAGCAATACTATTAGGCTTCATCGCCTTCACAAAACGTTCTCTGTTCTTCTTAAATAAACCTGAATCGATCGGTAAGTATTTCATTGCATTAAAAATTTACAATACGGGTGTAAAGGTAAGGAATCGAAACTTGTAAATATAAAAGAAATCATCCGGATAATGAACAGTATATATAAAGAAAACTGAGTATCCGCTTAAAGGAAACAAGAACTAATATTATGATTTAAATAGTCTATTTATATCTTTTGCTACCTTTTGCCTTGATGCAAAAGGTACCGCCAAAAAATCAAGGCTGTATAAATCCCTGGCTAAAAATCAATGTGTCGGCCGGTCGCAAACCAGAACGCTGCGCTCAGACAGTGGTTTCCGACTTTATCGGCCGAGCCAATGATTTTATGAACGCCGGATTTATAAGGCCTTTCGAGCGATCTGTTCTGTACGGATCGCTTACTTGTTTTCATCACAGCGATAGCCATTTTGTAGTGGAGCTGCGATCGTTGAGCACCGAACGCGTCGCACGTTAAGCTCAGACGATCAGTGCACGAAACGGTACAGAATGGCGGTGCCCCGCAATCGCCTTGATGAAAACAAAGGCATTTTTGGTCCTTTTGTTGCCGGACAAAAGGACGAATAAAATAGTTACCTACACGCTGATAGTCAGTTAAAGAAAAACGACCCCTGAACAGGAGCCGTTTTTACATTCATTCAATACAACAATAAGATCAATCAAGTTTAGGCTAAACCGTTGAATATTTTGCGCTCTTACTTTGCTCTGTATGACACATACATTTATACAACAAAGCGGTCTCATTATCTGTATTAAAATGAAAAACACAAACTATATAAAGGCTGTAAGGCAACACTCTCAACTTTCCAACTCCGTACAACCTATGGTAAAAATAAGGTAGTGCATATTAAAATATGATAACAGAATGTTATACGCGAAAAAATTATTTCCTGGTAGGATGACAAATTATGAAATAACGCGAATAATTATATATATAATTATTCAATTTCAATATTTTAGACATTAGTATTTACGCAATAGTTAAAGCATTGTTGCAGAAAATCTTATGTTAAAAAAGGTTAACCAAAGTTAATTTCACTCCACAGAGAACTTTTCAGCATATGGTTTTGCCCCAAAAAGCACCCATCTGTCACCAAAAAGTGGGATCATATGCAAATCAATCTCAATTGGTATAGCTCTTTTATTAAGCAACTTATCATGTCAATAAAAATCGTTTATTGATACTCAACAAACGATTCCCGAACAGGTTGTTTACAAAAGTCTGATTAATGCTAATATTGTATAAGATGATGAAGGGTTTCATTGTTGCAAACAAGGAGACTCCGGATGTTTATTAACTCCTTTTCAGGATTTTGTTTTGTTTTTAAAAGCTTTGATTTTCCAGTCAGAGCTTTCATTTTTTCAGGTAAGTATAATTACAGGGAATCTTAAAGCAAGGCCAGTTTTATATTAAAAGAATCAAGCGCCCCCCCCGGAGCAGACTCTGGATCTATAAAGCAGATGAAAACTGGTATACATAAAAAAAAGGAAAGTCAATACTGACTTTCCTTTTGGGAGGCTAATGGGTCTCGAACCCACGACCTTCGGAACCACAAACCGACGCTCTAACCAACTGAGCTATAGCCTCCATTTCGGAGTGCAAAGATAGGATTCACTTCCGGATTTTCCAAATTTTTTCTTGAACTTTTTTCTATAATTCAATCGACATCCCTTCGAAAGTCGCTCTGGTATTGACAAACAAAGTTTTCGCCTCTGTTTCAAATTCTTCAATGTTTTTATAACGACTGGAATAGTGCCCCAATAGCAATTGCTTTATTTCGGCTACAATAGCCAGTTGAGCTGCTTGCTTTGCCGTACTATGGTAACGCATATTAGCCAGGTCATTTTCGGCATCCAGGTAGGTAGATTCATGGTAAACCATATCTGCTCCGCGAATGTATTCTGCAAACGATTCTGTATAGCGGGTATCGGCACAATAGGCATATACCTTATCCGGTTTGCCCACTTCTGTAACCCAATCATTCTGCACCAGTGTACCGTCTTTTCTCAGGTAGTCTTCTCCCTGTTTTAAGCGGTAATAAAACGATTGCGGAATCTGGTACTCCCTGCATGCCTCCGGCACTATCTTACGGCCGCTGCTCTTCTCCCTAACCAGGAAGCCATGCGTGGGTATACGATGATCGACAGGAAAACAACTAATGGAATAGGAAGGGGTATCTACAATAAGCTTGTACTCTCCCTCATCGCTGATCGTATGAAATATGATCTCGTAAGGCATCATACTGCCACATGCATCCAGTTGCAACTGTATAATTGCGGGTAGCTTTTCGGGGCAATAAATATGCAGAGGATCAGTCCTGCCCAGTAAACCCAGGCTATTGATGAGCCCTATGAGGCCAAAGTAATGATCGCCATGTAAATGGCTGATGCATATATGCTGTATTTTACTTCTCTTGATACCATACTTTATAAACTGCATTTGCGTGCCTTCGCCGCAATCCAGCAGGAGAAGATGATCCTTCACCTCCACTATCTGGGCACTAGGATTACGACCATGTGCCGGTATAGCAGAATTATTACCCAGTATGGTTACTTTCAAGATGTTACAAAATTAGAGTTCGTTCAATAGCCCGCGTTCCATGATCTCATGGTTGATGAAGTCAACGGCTTCTGCCATGGTGGTCGCAATATTAATGCTTAAGTGCAGGCGTTCCTGTTTCATTTTCTGCATTACAGACTCCTGGAGATTAGTGAAGACGATAGACCCCTGATCTTCGTATACATTTTCATGTATATTCAATAAGGCATCCAGGGCTTCATTCTCCATGTACTCAGCATAAGACAAATCAACAATATAGCACTGTCCGGAATTGGCCTCACTCCCTTCTTTCGTCTTACTTTCTATCGCTGCTACAAACTCGTTGTTCAACACAGCCCCTTCCGGGGTTATGATGATAAAGGCCGGCTTAATTTCTAACGCAACTTTCATGTTCTTATCCTTTTAATTATCTATAAATGCTCTGCTTAAGAATAATCAAACTTAAATAAAAAAGTTCAATAAAACTGTTATTTATATAGACGCAAAATGAGCTCCAAAAGTTTAGTGCTTTATAAATCTCAATGTGCCTCTTGCACTGTTACCTGATATCCATATGTAATAGTTACCGGCTGTAAGTCTTGACACGTCTATATTCTCGGCACCGCTTGTATTTCCGGATAGCATTTCCTGTCCTAAAACATTAACGATTCTATAGTAAAAATTCTTATCTGCAAATCCTTCGATCTTAATGTTATCTGTAGCAGGGTTCGGTATTATATACGACAGTTGTGCTCCTTTCAGATCTTTAATTCCATTACTTCTATGATTTAAAACGGCTACTGCAGAAAGGTCAAATCCGCCCGATGCAAAAGCACTCGGATATGGATCATTAACCAGTTTGCCATCCTTATCTGCAGATCCGTACAGCGGATCAATACTACCTACTACATCAATAAGACGCACATGGGTAATACTGTTCACATTCAATCCTGCTGTATTTTTAAGCTCTTCCAGGTCAAATGGTGTACCGTAACCGTTGATATAGCGACCCGCCAGGTTATGATATTTTGTTCCATCAACATAAGTGCTGTTCTCGCACTGAGGAGTATCTGCACCGGTATATTGGGCAGGGAAACGGAAATAGTTTTGTCCGTCAGAACTGACTTCTACAAAGGCAAATTCCAGGAATGCATTCTGCGGATTTTCCGGATCCAGGAAACCGTTCTCAAATACTGCAAAGTCAGGACCATCAAGGTTCTGGATCGGTGTGGCAAATGTAAGTACTGCTACCCCACTGTCTCCCAGACTGATCACCTGCGTGCTTGCACCTGGCGCACCTGTTGCATTTGCTTCTATACCAAAAGTCACAACTCCCTGGCTATGGTCTGCAATATCCATCCAGCCACGCTGCACTGTACAGCCGGTTGCCCAGCCTGAAATGCGGGTATCCGTTGGTATAATGGCATTGGCATCAACATTATGCTGCGCCCAAACGGGTCCGATACATAAGGTGCTCAGTACACTCAGCAGTATTTTAGAATATTTATACATGTCTTTTCAGTTTATTTAAAAATCGTTTGGTTAATGATAAGGAAGAGAAGGCTAAACCTATGATAAAGCCCAGCCAGATGCCGGAAGCCTGCATATCAAATACACCGGCCAGCAGGTAACCCATTGGCAAACCAAGCACCCAGTAGGCGATAAAAACCAGTACAGTAGGGAACTTTACATCCTTAATACCCCGGAGCAGGCCGGCGCTGATTACCTGTGTCGCATCGAAAATCTGGAACAAACCAGCCAGCAACAAGAGGTTAGCTGCAATGGTTATCACTTCTGCATTGCCTTCTGAATGGTTGTGCAGGAAGAGTTCTGGCAGTACATTCCGGAACAACATGAACAAAATGGCGCAGAAGATCCCGTAGAACAAAGCTAATAAAAATGTGCTTTTACCGATTGCACTGATCTTGGCCCAGCTGCCCTGCCCGAATGCGTTGCTCACACGAATAGAGCCTGCCTGTGCCAGACCCATTGAAGCCATGAAGGTAAAGGAGGCACATTGTAGTGCAATCTGGTGTGCCGCGAGCTGTTTGCCACCACCGCCCATCGTACCAACGATGATGCCTGAAACAGCAAATACTCCGGCCTCCAGGCCGATCTGCAGGCTGCTGGGTACGCCTATACGCAACAGTTCCTTAATGCTTTGCAGGTTAAGGCTCCATTGTTCTTTGCGTAAACCTATATATGGTTTATAGATGCGATGGGTAAGGATTACATAGGCCAGTACCCCGAAAATAAGGGTACGGGTGATCAGTGTACCATATGCTGCACCTAACATTTCCATCCTGGGAAATCCCATATTGCCGAAAACCAGCAACCAGTTGATAAAAATATTGATCGGCAGAGCAAGCAGGGATAATACCATGGCTGTACGGGTGTACTCAAGGCCATCTGTAAATTGTTTCAGTGTCATGAACAGCAGCATCGGTACGATTGAGATGCCCATAATCCTAAGGAAGGGAAGGGCCAAACGGGCTACTTCCTCGTCCTGTCCGAGGTGAAACAATATGTTCTGCCCGCCCTCAATGCCTAATGAAATAAGCACTGCGCTAATCGCACAGATCCAGAATCCGTTATATAAATAGTGAGATATTGCCTTATCATCTCCGCGGCCTTTGGCCATAGACACCAGCTGCGATACGGATATGGTAATACCGATACCCAATACAAATGGAATGTTGATCACGCTTAAAGCCAGGGCCGCTGCGGCCACCTGCTTATAGCTGTCCGGGCCTGTAGCCCCGATCATTGCGGTATCGATTATATGCAATACCATTTGTGCCAGCTCTCCAAATATGATAGGCAGTGCCAGCTTAGTAGTATTTCTAGCTTCTGTTTTGAGTGACATAAATTTGTAAATAGGGGGAAATCCGCAAAGATACAAATTCTCTGTCAAAGGAATTTTTCTTACTTCAGCTTGTCTGCCAATGCTGCTATGGCCAGCATTGTTTTATGATTGCGCACTGTAGAGATGACTTTCCATTTCTTGTCGAACAAAGTATTAGACAGCTTAGTATTACCGAATTTTTGAATATGCAGGAATACATTATTACCAACCTGTTCAAAAAGGTCGGGCTCATAAAGGGCTTTATCAATTGCAGGAATAAGGTCTGCTGCAGGCTCCTGGCTGAGCATCATATAATGCCAGTTTTCAGCATCGGTACGACCGCCGGTAGCGAAGGGATTGGAGTGTAGTATCTGTTCCCACTCTGCGACGCTTCGTACAATTACGGGTATGCTCAACCCAAAATGTTCTTTGATTACAGCAGCGATCAATGCAGCACAGTCCGTATCCTTAAGGCTCTTTTTATGCCGGAATACAATATTGCCGCTTTGTATGTAAGTATTTACTTCTTCCAGACCAGCATCTGTCAGTACTTTACGAAGGGTTTCCATTTTAATAATGTTGTTCCCCCCTACATTGATGCCCCTCAACAGGGCTATACTTATATTCATACTTTATAATTGTTTCTTGCACTTAATATCAAACACGCCGATAAAGTTAGTACGATACAAGGTATCTACCTCATACCTGGAAGTAACGGTATCCATATATTCACCCTTAGAGACCAGAACACGGTCTCCTACTTTTATTTTTACAGAAGAATCATGCACTATTTTTTGTCCCTGCTTGGCAGCTACACGTGTATACCACCATACGTGGGGCTGATAACCTGGTACCAATACAAACATATTGCGCTTATCCTTTTCAGCCATGAACTTGTCCCGGATATAATAATTGATATCGCTTAAATTATTATGCCTGTCTGCCAGATACAATTCATTATATATATTATTCCCTACAACAAAAAGGATCAAAACGGGTAACACGGGCTGGGCGATCCACCAAATCTTTGCTCTTTCCACGTATACTTTTCTTCCTATAAAACAGATGGCGTAGGCGACTACAATTGCGGCAAAAGGGAACACGGGTGACACATACCATACCAGCTTTGTTTGGGCTGCTGATACGATTGTAAAATAGGAAATGGCCAATATTGCGACATAACTGATACCCTTATTCATTAGTGCATCAGAGCGTCTTTCTATCCATAAGAAAACCAGGCCAAGTACAAATACAGGCCACCATTCTACATATAATTCAGTGGCTACAAGATTGAGGTACCAATACCATGGATGGTTGTGTCCCTCTATAGCTTTCAAAAACCGTCCTCCAAGCTCATTTGCTCTTACTGCCATCAGGTAGCCGGGATTATAATGCTCCCTGATAAAATAATATGGCAGCGCAATCGCCAGGAATAACAGCAATCCCATGTAGGTATGCGGATTGATCAGCACTCTTTTTAACTGCCTGCGGTAAATAGTATAGAGTAATACGCCCGGTGCAAACATTACTCCTGCAATCCCTTTGGTACATACCGCCAGGCCAAAGAAAATGAAAGTGGCATATAAAGAACGTGTTCGGTTATGCTCCAGGAAAATAAAAAAATTAAGCGAGGCCAGTACCAGCCATAAGATCAGCAGAGGATCGAAGTCGCCTGTCCGGGTAATGTGCTCCCGAATATAACCAACAGACGTTGCCAGTATAACTACACTGAATATACCCAACCAGAAATTTTTCAACCTCCTGTAGCAGAAATGGAATATGGCTGTAAATGTTACTGTTGCTGCCAGTGCAGCCGGAATCCTCAATGCCCAGTCATGTACTCCGAAAATATGCAGAGATAACACCTGTAACCAGATCATAAGTGGTGGTTTGGTATTCCACAGGTCTGGCTGGTGTTCAAAAGTAGTTACCCAGTAATGACGGCTTTCATACATTTCCAATGCATTTATAGCCATGCGGGATTCGTCCCATAACCTGATCGTCAGTCCTCCCAGGTTATACCAGCATACCCATAAAATTAATACAATGGCTCCTGCGAGGCTCAGTTTGCGTAATACAGATTCTTGATATTTCATAGTTTAATCAGCAGTATACAGACGGCATGTGTTTATGCAGGCCTGATCATCCTCAAACCAAACGTTCTGCTGCTACAAAAATTATAAAGGCGATGATTATGGGGGTCAAATATAGTGAAATAACATAATCAGAAAATATTTTCTCTCATCATTGTTGCACAATTTTAAACAGAAAGAGCCGGAATCAAATGACTCCGGCTCTTTCTGTTTAAAAGCAATGTATTAATGTCCTAAGATATAAGCGAAGATCAGCGGAGCAACAATAGTGGCATCGCTTTCTACGATAAATTTAGGCGTATGAATATCTAATTTACCCCAGGTAATTTTCTCATTAGGTACAGCACCGGAGTACGATCCGTAAGAAGTAGTGGAGTCAGAAATCTGGCAGAAATAAGACCAGAACGGTACATCATGCCATTCCAGATCCTGGTACATCATCGGTACAACACAGATTGGGAAATCGCCGGCAATACCACCACCAATCTGGAAGAAGCCAACGCCTTTACCACCGCTGTTTGCACGGTACCACTCTGTCAGGAAGATCATATAATCAATACCATTTTTCACCGTGCTTACCTGTAATTCACCTTTAATGCAATAGCTTGCAAAGATGTTACCGGTAGTACTGTCTTCCCAACCTGGTACAACGATAGGAATATTTTTTTCTGCAGCGGCAACGATCCATGAATCTTTAGGATCAATTTCATAATACTGCTCCAGTTCTCCGCTTTTCACTACCTGATACAGGAATTCGTGAGGAAAATAACGCTCGCCTTTAGCTTCTGCATCTTTCCATACTTTTACCAGGTGCTTCTGCAGGCGACGGAATGCTTCCTCTTCAGGAATACAGGTATCCGTTACACGATTGTAGTGATTTTCCAGCAGATCCCATTCGTCCTGAGGCGTCAGGTCACGATAATTAGGCACACGTTTGTAGTGAGAGTGTGCTACCAGGTTCATTACATCCTCTTCCAGGTTTGCACCGGTACAGGAAATAATAGCCACTTTATCCTGACGGATCATTTCGGCCAGAGAGATACCTAACTCTGCGGTACTCATCGCACCAGCCAGAGATACCAGCATTTTACCGCCTTCGTTCAGGTGGGTTTCATATCCCTTTGCTGCGTCTACAAGTGCGGCAGCATTAAAGTGTCTGTAATGATGTTCTATAAACTGAGAAACAGGACCTTTGCTCATGATTATACTTTTATATAAGTTTTATTTTGTGTACCAATTAAAATTGTCCCGCAAAAGTACATAATTATACAGACTTGCCGGGTTAAAGTTTATGTACTCAGGAGCATGTATTGCTATGGCTGGTAAACCACTTTAAAGGTCTGCATACGTTCCTTGTCTTTTATCCTGATCAGATAAGCACCCGGAGTCAGGGCATTCAGGGCTATTGTTCTGCCAGCTCCCCCTCCTTTCTGAAGTACCGGTACCTGCTGACCCAAAAGGTTAATTACATCAATCTTTGCGTTTTCCCAACCGGAGCCCAGCAGTACATTAACCTGGCCATCTGCGGTTACTGTAGGGTATACTTTCAGGGAGGCCTCGCCCCCTATTGTAGCATTCACTACCGGGCTATACTGCACATTACCATCTGCATTCTTCCAGTACAGGCGATAATAGTTCGTACCGCTCAGCGGGTATTCATCTGTGATGCGGTAGTTATGATATTCGGGAGATAATGTGACAGTGGGTAACGAATGATCAAATGTGTGCGCATCGCCTGCACGGCTCGCATACAGCGATGATCCGTGTTCAGAAACAGCAATATCAACATCCAGCACCACGGTGCCTTCTTTTGTAGCAGTGGCTTTAACCGCCTTAAACTTAACCGGCAATGGGGTCGAGATCGGTACAAGCTCAATATAATTATGCGAACCATAAGCCTCTACCCTTATGGTACTGTTGGCATCCAATGTTCCGGTCCAGATATTGTTTATGGTAAATGCATTATTCGGACTTACATACTGTGTCGTTGTTCCATTATTAATGGTCATTTTCATTCTGCCCGCCGCCCTGCGCAGATTGATCTGGTAGGTACCGGGCGCAAAGCCTTTGCGTTTGTACACGGTTGTGGCATCAGAAGCGGAAGAAAAAGCACAGCCCTGGTAACCCGGAGCATTGCTGGGACCTGAACTATACCATGCATAATAATCATTACTGTTAAACCCAAGACTGTCTGTACTGAACTTTCCGTAATACTTTGGATTGGCTCCGTAGTAAGGGGTAGACGAAGTATTGCCACCGTTGTAGGCAGAGATCAGCCATTGGGAATTGCCCCATAATGCTGTGTCGGCAATATCTGCAGCACCGGCATTCACCGTATACACAGGGCTGGTATAGATACATCCGTTCAGGAAGGCTTTGAAATAATAGGTACCGGTATCCTGCATGGTTCTGGATAAGGTGTCGGCACCGGATAGAAACGCATTGTTACTGGCACGGAACCATTGAAGACTATCATGCTCAATATCACCGGAGTTCAATTTTGTGACTTCTCCGTAACAGAGGGTGGTGACAGATGGCGTAGCGGTAGCCATCAGCGGATCGTTAAGCACAGTACTGATGGGTAATGTGCGCACACTAAGCGCGCCGCTGCTATGTCTTGCGGCTACCGCAAAGTACTGCGTCTCGTTCCACTGCTGCCCTGCACCCAGTATTGTCGTGGCAGACAAAAGGATTTTATTGGCCGGGTGCATTACACTATCGATCGGCTCCATATATTTATTTCCGAGTCTGTAGATTATATATTTACCTCCGGCATTAGCGGCCACTGTATCCCAGCGCAGGCCTATGGTATCGGTACAAATGCGGGTCAGAGCAAGATTTGCTGGCGTAGCCATTACATAAAAGTTATCGCTCGTGTCGGTGAGCCCGGTATTCCGCTGTGTCACAGCGATACGCGCTGTAGCACTGTTGGGGAAAGAGGTGGGTATGGTATACTCGTAATATCGTTTATTATATGCCACAGTTGCGAGTTTGGTAAATGACTCGGCACTGTTACGCTGCAGATACACATCAAGACTATCTGCGGTTATGGCTAAGGGATTACTGATATTCCAGGTCATCATCAGGCTTTTGCCTTTAGGCATATGGTAAGCCGGCACCGGGCTGGTGATCTCGATCTGGTACGGAACCATATCGTAAGTCAGTGCGTAATTCTGTGGTCCCTGAGGCACTGCTGTACCCCTGACATACACACTGTAATTACCCGCTACCGGATTATCAATAGTAACCTGCTCCACATTATTCAACGTATCTGTTGTTCTCTGTGGCAGATCGTATACGGTTGCCGGTGTCGGGTTCAGTACCCAGGGGTGCAGGGTATCTCCGACCGGGGTGATCACAAAAATATCCATATCATTGACCAGCGCTTTTGCTGCACCTACCGCACCCTGGTAATCGTGCCAGTACAGCATAATCTTGGCTTCAGCGGTTCCTGCCGGCACGGCTACATTGTAGAAGAACATACCTCCGGCACCCTGCGGCATGGTGCCGGTCATCAGGTGCTGCTGTTCGATGGCTCTTTTTGCCCGTACCGGATCTATGGTACCAAATCCGGTTTTAAAATCAATCCCTTTCTTGTCAATATCATAAGCTGTATTGAGGATAACGGCCTTGACCACATCGCTACGCGGTACAGTGGTTCCATAGGTAGTATTATAGACTTCGTACAACAGTGCAGCCAGCCCCATGACCCCAGGCGAAGCATAGGAACTACCCTCTCCCCCTTCGGCGCAGACATCCGGTTTCAGGCGCCCATCTGCCGCAGGGCCTTTATTGGTCCAGTCGTGGTGCTCGCCCGGCTTGCTGGCTGAGTGTACTACAAAATTATTTTTGTTGACTTTAATATTCCCCGTCAGATTGGCCCATCCGGCAGGATATCCCAGGAAAGGTCCAGAACCTCCGCTGTTACCTGCCGAGTAGCTGTGCAGGTATCCGCCCAGGTTTCGGGCTATGCGGTCCAGTTCGCGGGCATCATTATTATAGGTTACCTGACCGTCGCCCCAACCCACAGAGTGGTTACTCACCATCGGTTTGACATTATTGTTCAGGTAATAATTTTCTGCAGTATTATACCATCCTACATACAGGGAGGTAATGCCGGGTGCCATACCCCGATCTTCATACTCATCATAGTTGTTGCCATTGCCCACAATCTCAGCACAGGAGGTTCCGTGACCGTTTACACCCGTTCCGAAGTATTGCGGATGCTGACGTCCTTTCATGTTGAAATCATACAGGGTATCTACGCCGAATGTTTCATAATTACCAAAATAAACTCCATTTCCGGCAGCTCCGGAAAGATATTGATAGTTGGCCGGCAATACCTGGTTGGAAAACATTTTAAATGCCCATTCCTCTTCCGGTGCTCCTGCGTACAGGTCAACTGAAGCGACAAAAGACAGGCCTGCAAGGGTTTCTACCTGGTTATGACTCATACCGGTAAGTACGATTTCATTATCACCGCAGTAATCGGTTCTGGTATATTTCAGTCCAGCAGTACCCAGATACTGTAACAGGGCGGGCATGTCAGTCTTATCATAAACCGAAACCATGATCTCCTGCCCTTTGAGGTTGCTGAGCGCTGATAATGCTGCACTTATTTTCACCGTAGCCGGCAGGTCATTGATTCCGGTAAGGGGTAGCAGGCGATTGTTGGCCATTTGTTGTAATGCGGCCAGATTCTGAGACAAGTTGCTGACCTGCGCAATGTAACTATTACCAGGGTACCAGTCTTTCAGCTGTATGCCTGCGGCTTCTATACGGGCACGCTCTTCGGCAGACAGCATATGATCGAAAGACAGCAGGACATACTGCTTTTCCTTTGTACCGAAATCTATGGTACGGGTACTTAAAAATTGTGTTGCTGATCTGGATTGAAGCGGGAGTATTCCTTTGGCAGTAAGTAACTGCTGTCCGGTAGCCTGCTGTACAGTACCTGCAATTACGGCACCGAGGAACATGGCGTGTAAAGCGTGTTTCATATTTGTGTTTTTTGTTGATTTAATAAAGTAAATTCTAATGCATAAACAAATTGTTTATACATCAATTAAATCTCAAACATGTAACAGCTTAATGATGATATTATACCAACGTACAATATCATCTATTATTAAGGCCAAAGATAAAAACAAAAGACATTAAATGCAATATTTCACCGGGTGAATCATGCTTTTCCCATATAATATGTATAGACAATTATTATCCGCAAGTTTAAATAAAGCCTTACTTTTGAAAAATCATTTCTCTAAAATTAACCACGATGTCAGTACATAGCGAAATCAAAAGAGTAACTACCCACACCCTTCAGAAGATGAAATTAAAAGGGGAAAAAATATCCATGATCACCGCATACGATTATGCCTTTGCCGGTATTTTCGATGAAGCGGGCATTGATATTCTCCTGGTGGGCGACTCGGCCTCTAATGTAATGGTAGGTCATGAGACTACATTGCCGATCACCCTGGATCAGATGATCTTCATGGCGGGCTCTGTAGTGCGTGGCGCCAAACGTTGTTTTGTGGTATGCGATATGCCTTTTGGTACCTACCAGGGCAATAGTAAAGAAGCACTCAACTCTTCCATTCGGATTATGAAGGAAGCCGGTGCCCATGCGGTAAAGCTGGAAGGCGGTATTGAGATCTGCGATTCCATTACGCGTATTGTCACTTCGGGCATTCCGGTAATGGGCCACCTGGGCCTTACACCGCAATCGATTTACAAATTCGGGACTT
This sequence comes from Edaphocola aurantiacus, assembly GCF_019797745.1. GTDB lineage: Bacteria > Bacteroidota > Bacteroidia > Chitinophagales > Chitinophagaceae > Edaphocola > Edaphocola aurantiacus. The sequence continues at coordinate 676,585 of NZ_VOSI01000001.1, forward strand.
ATACAGTAAGGGCTAAAGAAGAAGAGGAAGCAGAAGAACTGATCAAAAATGCGCATGCTGTACAGGATGCGGGAGCATTTGCACTGGTACTGGAAAAAATTCCGGCAGAGTTAGGCAAGCGCGTAGCCGAGGAGCTGCATATCCCGGTTATCGGTATCGGAGCGGGTATGCATGTAGATGGCCAGGTATTGGTGATGCATGATCTGCTCGGCATTACAAAGGATTTCTCTCCAAGATTCCTGCGTCGTTATGCCAACCTCAGAGACGATATCCATAATGCGACGGCTCAATATATTGCCGATGTAAAGAGTCGCGATTTCCCTAACGAAAAAGAACAATACTAATCAAGGGATGGTCAATAAGATTGCTTACCAGGAAATTATTTCTGAATTAAAATCTAAAAGCACTACGCTTGTTGCAGTATCCAAGATCAAGCCTGCAAGCGATATCCGGGAATTGTATGATCTGGGCCAGAGAGATTTTGGAGAGAACTATGTACAGGAATTAGTACAAAAACAAAGCGAATTACCGGCAGATATACAATGGCATTTTATCGGGCACCTGCAACGCAATAAGGTTAAATATATTGCTCCGTTTGTACACCTGATACATGGTATCGACAGTATTAAGTTACTGGAAGAGGTCAATAAGGAAGGTAAAAAGAACAACCGCGTGATAGATTGCTTACTGCAGGTACATATTGCGCAGGAAGAGACTAAATTCGGTTTTGACGAAACAGACCTGAGCCACTTCAGTGATTATTTTGAAATCGAAAAAGCGAACCTGAGTCATGTGCGTGTTCGCGGACTTATGGGTATGGCCAGCTTTTCTGAAGACACTGAACTGGTAAGGGCAGAGTTTGGTCAGCTGAAACAGATTTTCGAAATCATGAAAGGCAGTGCCTTCCTGGGCCAGTCTACCTTTGATACATTATCTATGGGTATGAGCGGCGACTACCAGCTGGCGATTGATGAAGGTGCTAATATGGTGCGGATCGGAAGCCTGCTGTTTGGCAGAAGAGCTTAAATAAAGATTATAAAACAAAAGAATGGGTGCTGCAAGTTGCGGCACCCATTCTTGTTATGAATTCTTTGGTTTCTTATTTAACTTTCAGCTTCGAACCTACAGTCACGGCACCACTTGATGGCAATTTATTCCATTTGATCAGCTGATCCAGACTGATACCATAATTTTTGGCAATGCTGAATGCAGTATCTCCCTTTTTCACAATGTGAACGCCATTGTTACTTTTGGCCACGTTGGGAGCCGGAGTGCGTACCGGGGCAGAAGTCTGCGGTGCTCTGTATGGCTCCACTACCGGTGCAGGCTGGTCCTGCAGCTCTTTCTGATGCTGATCTATTTTGCTTTTCAGACTGGCATGTGCACTGCGGGTATCAATAGATGCCGCCGGATTCACTTCCGGGTTTGCATTTACCGCTACGCCTGGTTTATTTTTTGCAGCTGGTCGTGTAGTTACATTTTGCTCAGCCGGCGGGGTATTTCCGTATACCGATCTGTCCAATTTAGCTTTCAATTTATCCAGAGAAGACAGTTCCGCATTAGCGGTAGCCGATGTTCCCTTTGGAGCAGCTACTTCTTCCTCATCTCCTCTTTCTGCAGCGATCTGTTCTTCTACAGCTGGCTCATTGGCAATATTAAATTCTTCTGTAGTTGTTGCTTCTGCAGTACGCTTATCCAGCGCCTGCATTTCCTGTTCCTGCAATGCTTTCATTTTAGGATCATTCGGTTCGCTGGTATATTTAGGCTTATTGCCTGTCGCAATGTACTCCTGGCTTGATGCCGGTGTACTGCGTTCAATTGTATTATATTTAGAGGTATTAAATTGCTGACGGCTCAGGTCTGGTTTTTGCGGAGCCATACCCTGCAGGTATAGTACACTACCCTCAGCAGGCTCTTCTCCCGGCAATAATTGATTGAATGCCAGCAAATCTTTCATACGTATACCCTGATCCTGTGCAATAATGCTTACCGTCTCACCATATTTTACGGTATGCGTAGGCTCATAACCGGTTTTATTTTTGCGACTCAGGTAGATAAACATATCCTCCGGCAATGGTGCATCTGCAAGGTCATTGATGTCCAGCAGTTTGGCATAGCGTACATTAAACTTGTTAGCAGCACTTAATAAAAGTTCGCCTTTAGGGGCATAAAAACCTTTCAGTCCGTTACGGGTAGTGAGCTCATAAAATCCTGTACTGCCCTGCTGTGCAGGAGCCATGGTATATTTCGCTGCAGCTGGTGCGGCATCCTCTTCAGCCGGTACATTGGCAAACACATTACCATCATCAGTACGGCGTCTGGTCTTACGTGGTACGGTATCCTGTGTACTGCTGCTCACCCCAAAGTATTTATCCGTAGAGGCGATTGCACCATCGGTACTGCTGACTGCTTTGTAATTAGTAGCCAGGGTGTATTGCTGCAGATCATATCGTTCAATAAGGTCGATCAGTTTTATGGCATACTGCGGATTGGTCGCGTAACCACATTTCTTCAGCCCGAAAGCCCAGCCTTTATAATCGCTTTGCTCCAGTGCAAATAAAGCAGCATAACGGGCATTCCCTTTCAGAAAATCAGAATGATCTTTATAGGAATGCATATCACTTTCATATTTACGGAAACATTCATCCTTTGCATCATCGGTATAGGTATATGTTTCACCCGTCCAGGTGTTTTTACATTTAATACCGAAATGATTGTGTGCATTGAGGCTCAGTTCGCTTTTGCCACTGGCAGACTCATGTATACCCTGTGCCAGGGTAATGGCCGCCGGGATACCGGTTCTCTGCTGTTCTTCAATAGCCACCGAATTATATTTTGCAATATAATCCAGTATATCTTTATTCTGAGTTTGGGCCTTAACGGTGCTGCAAGTGAATAGTAAGCCTGCAGCTAGTAGTCCGTAAAATGGTCTGCTCATCATACTCTATGTTAGTTTTTAGTTACTTATTTAATTTTACGGATCAGGGTAATCCCATCACGGATAGGTAATATCACCTGCTCTACACGGTCTGAATGTTTTATTTTCTCGTTGAACTCGTGCATATATTTAGCGGACTTGCTCTGGTTTTCCAGGGGTTGTACCACCTCACTATGGAACAGAACATTATCGGCTATAAAACAGGCGCCTACTGGTACCTGATCGATCAGCATATCAAAATATACGCCGTAGTTTTTCTTATCGGCGTCTATAAAGATCAAATCAAAGGTTGTATTGATTTGTGGTAATACCTCTGCTGCCGGCCCTATGTGCTGTACTATAGTCTGCTCCAGTCCCGCTTCTTTCCAGTACTGATCCCGTATAGCCTGCAGCTGATCATCTGTATCGATAGTATGCAGCTGCCCGCCATCCTGCAATCCCTGTGCCAGGCATATTGCAGAATAACCGGTATAGGTACCCAGTTCCAGTATATTTTCAGGACGAATCAGTTTGCTGATCATGCTGAGGAACGATCCCTGCAGGGCACCGGACAGCATTTGTGCGCCCCTTACCTCAGCCACGGTCGTTTCATTGAGCGCCTTCAGTACCGGTGTTTCCGGTGTAGAATATTGCTCTGCATATGTATTGATCGCTTCTGAAGTGATCTGATATTGTGCCTCCATGCTTAGAAATTAGGGACCAGTTTATTATTGGCATAAAATTCGTTGATATAATCTACTACCTCATCTGCAGTATCATATATCTTGATCAGGTCCAGGTCCTGCTCACTGATATTATGGTGTGTTTCCAGCATGGTGCTCTTCATCCAGTCAAACAGGCCCTGCCAGTAGGACTTGCCTACACAGATCAGGGGCAGGTTGATAGACTTCTGCGTTTGTACCAGGGTAGCAATTTCAAAAAATTCATCCATAGTACCCCATCCGCCCGGCATCATAATGAAGCCCTGAGCGTATTTGGTAAACATCAGCTTACGGATAAAGAAATAGTCGAAGCTAAGGTTCTTATCTATGTCTAAATATGGGTTATGGTGTTGCTCATGAGGCAGAAAAATGTTCAGTCCCACTGATTTACCACCGATCTCATAGGCACCTTTATTGGCGGCTTCCATAATACCCGGGCCACCACCACTGATGATTCCGAAACCGATCTCAGACAACTTCTGAGCGATCTCTACCGTTAATTTATAATATTTATCTTCTGGCTTCGTTCTTGCCGAACCGAAGATGGAAATACAAGGACCAATCTTATTCAGCTTTTCAAATCCTTCAACAAACTCGGCCATAATTTTAAAAATCTGCCAGCTGGAATGTGCTTTAGGTTCTGTCCAATCTCTCTCTCTGACCTTTTTGAAATACTCCATTAAAAAAAATATGGTATTGATTAAGCGTCAAAGATACTATTAATAACGGTTATGCCTGCCTGTTTGCATGCAGTTTCACATTTTCTTTAAATTTATGCCCAAACTGCTCCTACCGAATGAATATCAGCAAAATACAGCATAAATATTCTGCTTATATCTTATACCGGCCTGCCTTTTTCGAGACTTGTCACAAGCTTGTCGGCATATTTTACCATAATCGCCTTATCTTAGTGCCTGAATAGCAAGGATTACTGCTTATGAGTGAGATTAAAGATATATTCCTGGAGAAAAGTAAGGAGAAGGTTAATGATGCCAAACATCGCAAAACCATTGCGTTTAATATTGACAAGTACAATACGGCGGTAGTTAACGGAAAGAAACAGTATGCCGACCTGGAGATGGCGCGTAAAAGGGCCAAAAACATTAAATGGAAAGCTATTGAAGAACTGGACAGGCACCTGGAGACCTTCGAAAAGAAATTCTGTGAACAAGGCGGAAAAGTAATCTGGGCGGAAGATGCTGATGAGGCACTGGCCGCTATTGCTGCTATCTGTGATAAGGTGAAGGCGAAAAGTGTGGTGAAATCCAAATCGATGGTAACGGAGGAGATACACCTGAACCGATTCCTGGAGAAGCTGGGCATTGAGTCTGTAGAGACAGATCTTGGTGAATATATACAGCAGCTGGATGATGAGCCACCATACCATATCGTGACTCCTGCCATGCACAAAAGCAAGGAGGATATCGCAGAACTGTTTCACCAGAAACTGGGCGTGGCACCTAACCTGAGTCCTAAAGAACTGACCCTTATTGCCAGGGAGCGATTACGCTCTAAATTTATAACTGCTGATATCGGCATTACCGGTGGCAACTTTATTGTTGCTGATGCCGGTGCCATTGCCCTGACAGAAAATGAGGGTAACGGCAGACTGACGACTACCTTACCCAAGGTGCATATTGCCATTGTGGGTATTGAGAAGGTCATCCCCTCTTTAAAAGACATTGCTCATTTCTGGCCGCTGTTATCTACATTCGGTACAGGTCAGAAATTAACGGTATACAACACCTTGTTTTTCGGACCTAAGACCGCCAATGAAATGGATGGCCCGGAAGAGATGTATGTGATCCTGCTGGATAACGGACGTACTAACCTGCTGCGTAAAGAAGTAAGGGAGAGTATGTACTGCATCCGCTGTGGCTCCTGCCTGAATGCCTGTCCGGTATATAAAAATATCGGTGGCCATGCTTATGGCACAACCTACAGTGGTCCTATCGGTGCGGTGATTACGCCACACCTGACCAGTATGCAGGAAAACGGTCACCTGAGCTTTGCCTCCAGCCTTTGCGGCAACTGTACCGAGGTATGCCCGGTTAAGATCAACATCCATGAAATGCTACTGGAGAACCGCAGTATTTTTGTAGATGAGGGCAATAGTGAGGTAAAAGAGAGATTGGGCTGGAAGCTGTTCCGCACAGGGGTTTCCTACCGTCCGCTGATGAATATGGCGAGCAGCAATATGAAGAATAAAATATTCACAAAGCTGTTTGCACCGATGTGGGGCGAATCGAGGGTTACACCGGTATTCCCGAAAAAGAATTTTGCTAAAATCTGGAAAGAATACCAGAAAAATAAAACGACTTAAAATATAAAGGCTGCCTCAGGGCAGCCTTTATATTTTAAGTCGTTGCTTAGTCATAAATCCCTAAAAAGGAAAAGCTTATACAGATTTTCTTTATCTTCGGCCTTATAGTCTGCAGCTGCAGCAATACGGTATACCCAAGACATTTTGAATAGATGAACAGAATATTACTGGTAGAAGATGAAGCCCATGTAGTCTCTTTTATTACAAAAGGACTTAGTGAGGATGGTTATGAAGTCAGTGTTGCACTGGATGGCCAAACGGGCTTGTCTATGGCAGATCAGAATGCTTTTGACCTGATTATCCTGGACATCATGCTCCCGGAAATGAATGGTCTGGAAGTATGTAAAGCCATTCGTAAAAAAAATACCAAAGTACCTATCCTGTTCCTTACGGCTTTGGGCACTTCAGAAAATGTCGTGATTGGCCTGGAGGCCGGCGCAGATGATTACCTGGTGAAGCCCTTTAAGTTTATAGAGCTGGTAGCCCGCATCAAAACCCTGCTGCGCCGCACCGGCAATAATGACCAGGAGCACATACACCCAGAAGAGCAGGAAGCTATATATACTATAGATGACCTGATCCTCAACGATTATACTAAAAAGGTAACCCGCGACGGTATAGACATACAGCTGACCAGCACCGAATACCGCTTGCTCTTGTACTTTCTCCAAAACAAAAACAAGGTTCTGTCCCGTATGGAGATACTGGAGAAGGTCTGGCATGTAGACTTCAATATGTCTACCAATGTAGTGGATGTTTACGTCAATTACCTGCGCAAAAAGATTGAGGGATACAATCAGGACAAACTGATTCATACCGTTATCGGTATGGGGTATGTACTAAAGAGTGAATAGCAGTTTAATTTTCCCGCATGGCAAAAATCAACATACAATTCAAGGCAATCATGATGCTGTTCTTCTCCATCATCGGCCTGACCATTATTCTTGGTGTGATCGTGTATATCTCGATCAACAATTATATGTATGACGATTTTTTCAACACCCTTAAGATCCGGGCCAATACGGTTGCAAAGATCAGCATCGATGCGGCACACCAGGACTCTGCTTTCGTATCGGGCTACAATGCCATACATAAAGAAGTTGCGGAGAAACTGAAAAACGAGAATGACTATGTATTCAAAGTTTCAGAACCCGTTGTCCCGCAACAACAGAAACTGGCCGACTCTGTATCGGTTCCCCTGAGCTTTTTCACCACACTATACAAAACAGGAGATGCCGAATATATCCACGATAAAATTCTGTACAAGGGGGTTCTGTACCGATACAGGGGTGTAACCTATTATGTAATCGCCTCTGCGGAGAATTATTTCGAAAACAAGCTGATCAAATACCTGCAGCGTACCCTGCTGGTGTCCATTGCAATTGCTACACTGATTGCATTGATCGCTTCTGTATATGTATCCAAGAATATATTTAAACCTATCAACAGGATTACCAACAGGGTAAAACAGATCAGTTCCGAAAACCTGCACTTACGCCTGGATGAGGAGAAGTATAACAATGAACTGAATAAGCTTATCGCTACGTTTAATGATATGCTTAACCGCATCGAAACATCTTTCGAAACACAGAATAACTTTATCAGCAACGCCTCACATGAGTTGCGCACTCCCCTGACGGGCATTATCGGTACGGCTGATGTATGCCTCTCCAAGATCAGGTCTACGGAAGAATATATCGAGACCCTTTCTATCATTCTGGACGAAGCCGGAAAGCTGGACCGTAAGACCAAAGCCCTGCTGTCATTGGCCCAGACCGGGTTTGACGGAAAAGTACAGAAGTTTGAAAAACTGCGCATAGATCAGTTGTTATGGGATTGTATCGCTACAATCGAGAAACTGGATCAGCAGAATAAGGTGTATTTCGATACCAGCCTCTTGCCTGAAAATTCCAAGAAGCTAAGGGTGGTGGGCAACGAGCAATTGCTGCACCTGGCCTTTACCAACATCATCAGTAATGGCTGTAAATATTCCGACAACCAGATGGTGCATGTATCCATTGGTTCTTCTAATGAAAAAGTATTTATCATCATCAGAGATACCGGCATCGGCATTCCGAATGATGAACTGAAGTATATCTACGATCCGTTCTTCCGTGCATCCAATACGAAGAACTATGAGGGTTATGGTATAGGCCTGCCCCTCACCCGCAATATTATACGGATGCACTCCGGCAAGATAACCGTAAGGGCTATGGAGAACAAAGGTACTACCGTACAGATAGACCTGCCTATTGCAAATGGTAACTAAATGTCAAATCTGCTACAGAACTGTTAAGAAACGGATTCTAATCCGATTCTAATTTCACCCCGTTTATTTTAATCTGATTCTTACATGGCTCTTAGGAGCCTCTAATGTGCCCGAACTACTTTTGCATTGTACATCAAAAAAACGTTCGATTATGGCGCACAAGATTTTATTGCCAACCGATTTCTCAATTGAATCCTTAAATGTATTAAAGCATTATTTACAGAAAAGTAGTAAGGAAGCAGTATTGGATGTTGTCCTGGTACATGGCCAAACCTTGTCTGATTCTATAAGCGACCTGCTTTTTTTCTCTAAATACCGCATACTGAAAGAGCTGAATATTGAGCACTTTGAAGATGCTGTGAAAATTCTGCAGAATAAGTACGACAGCAAATTACGCAATGTCCATATCGACATTTTCACCGGGCATAACCAGAGTGCTTTTGAGAACTACCTTACCGGTAACAGGATCGATGAGATTATCCTTTCGGAACAATTGCCCTTTAAACCCCATAACAAGAAGAGTTTCGACATCACCAGATATGCACTTAGGGCTGAAACGCCGGTCACTAAACTGAACTGTGAACAGGAAATTCCTAAGAACGCAGATACGGCAGATATCTCTTCCCTATTCAATAATAACGTGGCCCTGAGCCGCTAAAAACAGAACATTATGATACTGAGAAAAGTAATATACACCCTGGCCTTTTTGCTGCTGTTGAGTCCGGCATACCTGCTCTTCGCAAAACTGAAGACTCCGGAGAAAAACTTTTTAGGTATCTGGAAAGAGGCCGCCTGGGAATACAAAGAAGCAGACCGTTTCCTGTTACACCAGCTGGCGGATAAACAGAACAGGATCGCCACTGCCAATGAAGAAGGCGTTCGCATCCATACCGGAGAAACCTGGAATTTCAAAAAGAATGGTGTCTTGCTCCTGACCAAACATGACGATACGATCAAGACCATGAGGTGGTCGCTGAAAGGAAGGGGCAATGTGCTGGAGATTACCGACGGGGAGGTGACAGAACACTATGATATCTCGACAGTAGAGCAAGATAAGATCGAACTGAATTATTTATCAGACATGCATATAAAAGAATCAGCAAAATTAATTTTTGAGAAGACTTAAAGAAAGAAATTATGTTACGGAAATATAGCAATAGCAGAACATTGAGTGATAATATCAAACTGGGCACCCTTACGGCTTTCGTAGCCGGTATGGTGAATGTAGCCTCCTTCCTGCTGTTTTTTTCCTTCAGTTCTAACGTTACCGGTTATTACGCGGTGATGATGTCGGAACTGATCAAGGGCAATCTGTACCAGTTTGCGGTTGTAGCCATATGGATATCTTCTTTCTTTTTCGGAAGCTTTTTATCCAACTTTATTGTCATCCACTTCAACAAGCGTAATGCTTACCTGGCGCATGCTATGCCCATCATACTGGAGATGGCGTGTTTATTGTTTGTAGGTGTCTACGGCAGCTATTATTATAAGGATACGCTTATGGAGACTGAGGTACTGCTATTGCTGATGCTTTTTGCTATGGGACTGCAGAATGGCCTTACTGCAAGTATTTCCAACTTCGCAGTGAAGACAACCCACCTTACCGGTGCTACTACGGACCTGGCTATACTCTTCTCTATGTTTACCCATAAAGAATACCGTAATAAACAGCATATCATAGACAAGGCCAAATTACTCGTCAGCATATTTGCCTCGTACCTGGCAGGAGCCCTGGTATCGAGTATGGGGTACAGTTTCCTGAAGTTTAAGGTATTCTATATTGTGAGCTTGTTCCTGCTGTTTGTAATTGTGTATGACCTGTATAAAATAAGATCTGTAAACCGGTTACTGAGAATCCGTAAGAAAGGTGAGGAAGAAGAAACCCCGGAAAAGATCGGTACTGAAATTTCCAAAAATAACAGAAATGAAATGGTACTGCAATAGCAGTACCAATATAAAGACGTTTTGTTCTACATATAGTAGGTGTATTAGGGTGGCAGATTCTTCTGTCACCATTTTTTTTATGCTTATCTAAGGATGGTAGGCATAAGCAATTTCGTATGGCTGGTTTTTGTACTTTTCTGCCATCTGTCCAATTTTCAGATTACGGGCCTGTGGCGTCGGCTCACAGATCACATACTCCTGGTTGTTGTAAGACACGGTTTTCCCTTTCGTTTTATCCAGCTTCACAGCCAGCATCACGTGTGTCGGATAACGCACGACAACCATAGGTAAATTGTAAATTTCTTTTACCAGGAAATAGAACAAGGCTATGCGGTCATCGCAATCGCTTTTGTCATTGATCAGCGTAAGTTCAGGAGAGAAGCGCTGTTCTTTGCCTGTGGCGACAATATCACTTTCATACTGGAAAGCATTCCGCACAAATTCCATCAGGTACTCTACACCCTGGCTTTGCGACATCTTTTTAGTCACTTGTTTCAGCTTAGGAATCAGCGTAGCATACGTATTGTTGCTCAAAGGAATATTGAAGTAGGCATCATAATCCAGTACAGGATAGTTGACAAATAAGGTATCTATAGACTTGTTTACTTTAATATCAAACTGATACTCCACATTATTAAATGTAAAATCGATCAGTTTATTGGTAAAGTTATCGTCCGTAAAATCCGGCAACTGGTTTATCTTATAAGAGAATGATTTTAATGCTACTGTACTGGCTGGTAAAGGAACATTATATAATTGCTGATGTTCAAAATCAACATCTTTATAATCATGTTTGTTCAGACAGAGGTATGCCTTGTTTTCGTACATAAAGAAAGGGATATCATATACCTCCTCATTGCTCTGCACATAAAACAATAACCGCTCTCCGATTACCGCCAGTCGTACATCATAGCCCGATGCACGCATAAGATACCATTTCAGTAAAGTGTATCCTTCGTAATTATCTGGTTTGTGATAGAAATAATTGGCTGTTCTGCGTACCATCTGGTAGTACATCCAGTCGCTCAGCTGATGAGCTGTTTTATACTCTTTTAACGCGGTGGCCACCTGCCGGAAACTACTGTTATCAAATGCAGCTGCATACACTGCAACCTTATCTGCAGTAATCGGGCCTTGCACCTGTGGATAATCGACCTCAATGGCCGGAATCTGAAATGCTTCTTTGTAAATATCAATAGTCTGCGCATAACTGCTATAGCCCGCCAGTAGCAGCATACAGCTTAACGCCCATTGATATCCTGTTTTCCATAAGCAATTCACAATATAAATATACGAAGAAAATCAAAAGGTAACAATTAATTAATATTGCCACTTCCCTATTTTAAGCTTCCTATAACGATCAGTATTCCGGTGTTCTATTGGGTTAATGATGCACAATTGAGGTCAATCATTCCAGCATCCAGAATGCCTTTCCGGAAAATGGAACATAAAATTCAAAAATACACGCGTAATCGATTGAAAATCAACACATATTTTCTTTGGCACGGTTATGGCATATACTCCCCCAAACAATCTTTACAGATTTAGATATTGAGTATTAATTGAAGAATGCGTAAAACCATTTTGCTTTTTAGCGGTAAACAAAGCGGTATGATAGAAAAAAACTATTGATAAATATATGTAATAGCGATTATGTTAACCGAAGTTAATATGATGTTATATACCATATTTTGCTTTAATTTATTTGTACATACAATTACTTTTGCGGCCTAATAATTACATAACAGTTATTTAATAATGAATTAAGTATGTAATTATGAACACCAACCCAACCCTATGAAAACAAAGAGTACTCCAGATTTATTAACCATTTGTTTAATCCCCTCAAACAAAATTCATGAAAACATCGTTTTTCAAAAGAGCTGTATTATGCCTGACGGCAATCACTTCCTTCTCTCTCTCTGCACGTGCAGATGTAGCGTACACCATTAGTCCGATCGCTTCTACTAACGGGTATACGGTAAACACACAGATCATCATTACAGGTATTGATGTAGTAAACTACTACGGACCAGGTAACTTCCAGTACAACATTAAATTATCGTACAAGAATACAGTAACCGGCACGGGTAATAGTGGTAACTTTTATTCTTACCAGGTGTTCTTTGCAAAAAATAACAACTACTTCCAGAGTGCACAAAGCACTTCATCCATTCCCGTTGCAACCCGTAATGGTACCATGACCTCTTATGGTCCTAATAATGGTGCAGCTGCAAAAGTTAATGGAACCGGACTGTATACTGACAATGATGTAATTAATGATATCGTGGATGGCGTAAAACTGGCTGTAAATGCACCGGGTGTAAATACAACCGCTACAGGAACGCCTACTCCTATTGCTCCATTACCAGTAACCTTAAGCAAATTCTCCGTTGCAGCTAAAGGACAGCATACAGTACTGTATTGGGAAACCTTAAGTGAGCAAAACAATAAAGGTTTTGAAATTGAGCGCAGCAATGATGCAACATCATGGACAACTGTTGGTTTTGTGGCAACACAAGCTGTAGCAGGTAATAGCAAAGAAGCTTTATCATATCAATACTCTGAACTGAATACTGGTAAAAAAGCATACTATCGTTTAAAGCAAATGGATATGAATGCAGCATATGAATACTCTGCTATCGTTTCTGTAGAAGGCAGCAAAACTGCTAAAGCTACTGTTACGGCTTACCCTAACCCAACAAGCGGCAATATCAGCCTGATTGGCTTAAGCAATACAGAGCAGGTATATGTTTATAATAACCTGGGCCAGGTACAACAGGTTGCATCTGAGCAAAGTGCTCAGCAAACAAACCTGAACCTGAGCAACCTGTCAAACGGTACTTATTATATCCAGGCAGGACAAGAAAAATTCAAAGTAATACTGCAGAAATAATTGTAGTTACAATACGATATAAATAAAGAGGGATGCGTTACAACGCATCCCTCTTTATTTATATCGAAATCCTTAATCTTAGTTTTTGATCAGTTTACGGGTCGCAACCAGTGAACCGTCAGCGGCTACTACCTGTACAATATAAGTACCTTTTGCAAAGGCAGCAGTATTGATCTGAGCTAATTCACCATTGATATTTGCAACAGCAACTTCAGCACCGATTACATTGTATACTTTAGTATACTTAGCTTTCAGGTCTTTGTTTACAAAGATTGTAACATCATCCTGAACAGCAGGGTTAGGATAAACAGTTACGCGGTTATCATTTACTTTAATAGAGTTGATACCGGTTGGTGTTTTTGTTACAATGAAAATAGCCGTGTCAGACTGCGCATTATTATATACACGTACTTTTAAAGTACCTACGCCATTATCTGCAGTTGTAGGGATTTTGTAAGCAGGCTCAAACAGAGAGCTATCTCCTACCGCAATCGGCTGGAATGTTTTAGGAGAAGTAGTGTACTGTGGAATCTGGCCTTCTGTCAGACAGGTTTCATTATCACAGAACGTGTATAAAGTCCAGGCAAACGGAAAGTTCTTCTCGATGATCTGCCATTTCAAATCAGTGATTGGCGCTGCACCAAGATTTCTTACGTAATTGATCAGTTTCACTGCACCATCATCCCAATTGGAACCAGCATAACCTGGAGTAGAGGCAGTCATCGTAGGACGAGCCAATTCAAAAACCTGAGCTGAAGCGGATGTCAATCCTATCCCAAAACCAGCGCACAACAGTGTAAAAACTTTTTTCATAATTTAATATTATATCAATTTTTTTAAAAACTTATTACCAAATTTAAGTATAAATTCTATATAAAAACGAAAGGCCAATAAAATTTATTGGCCTTTCGTCGTGTTTATATTAAAAAATATTATTTTTTAACAAATTTTTGTTGTGTTTTTCCGTTAGGAGTTACAATATTCAGGAAGTAGATACCCGCTGGTAAAGCAGTTACATCCAGTTTAGTGCTTTGAACACCATTGTTCATGTTCTGAGCAACCGGAGCCATTACTTCTTGACCTAAAGCATTCATTACTGTGAAAGTAACTTTAGTAGCTTTAGTCATTTCCATTTCAACATTCAGTTCATTAACCACTGGGTTAGGATAAACTTTGATGCTGTTTTCTGCAACTACATCACCGATAGCAGTTGGTTCACCAGTTCTTACATTGATGTTATCAACGAAGATATAGTTACCACCACCTGAAGTAGCACGGAATGCTAAGTAAGCATCAGTAGGTACAGAGCTGATATCGATAGAACGTAATTTCCATGTATCAGATGTTGGAAGGTGTAATGTGTTAGATGCAGTTGGCGTTGTTGTTGCCAGGTTAGCTTGTTGTGCAGACCAAACTGAAGTCCAAGAAGTACCACAGTTAGTAGAGTAAACCAGTTCCAGTTTATCACCTACTGTAGCTCTCATTGCATAGCTCAGGTAGAAATCTACAGCTTTAGCACCTGCAGGCAGCGTTGTTTTAGGGAAAATGTAGAAACCTACATCACCAGCATCAGTGTACGGAGCCGGGTAGTACAGGAAGTAAGTAGAGTTGTTATAACCTAAAGGTTGGCTAGCGCTACCAGACCATGCACGAACCATTGGTGCTTTATCAGCACTTGCATAGCTCACCCACGCAGCGTTAACAGCTTCCATATCGTAAGATAAAGGAATGTTTACAGCAGCAGGATCTAATACAGTAATTACACCAGAACCGCTGTTATCGTAAGCATTCAGGTCAATTTTTGTATTTGGCAATGCGATAGAATCCTGGATAGAGATTTGACCAGGAGTCGTTACGCTGATTGCAGGTAAAGTGAAGTTAGCTGTTGCACCAGCAGCCAGGTTACCATTCCAGGTAGCTGTTTGCCATGCACCTGTACCAACACGGTAGTAAACAGTAGCAGTAGTTAACGCAGCAGTACCCGTATTTTTAATGGTAGTAGTAACGTTGTTTAAAGAAGTTGGTAACTGACAAGTCAGATCACTTGGAATAGTAACCGCAGTGATTGATGCATCAGCCGCTGGTTTAGTGATAGTGATGTTGCCTGTTTTACCTGCTTGCAGGACCTCTTTAGTAGTTTCGTTTTGCAGGAAAGCAACGAACATACGTGTAGGAGCTGTAGCGCTTACGTAAGAAGGAATAGAACCTGTAACAGTGTATGTTCTTACTTGACCAGCAGTCCATGCAGCATCTACAGTCTGACCATCCGCGTTAGGATACATCTGACGAACTACATTCTGGAAGTGCGTTTCACCATTGCTACCAGGAGCAGTTGCATATTGCAGCTCTTCTGCTAATGCAAAACGTAATTTTAAGTTATTTGTAGTGTTAGCAGTAGTAGCAGTTACCGTTACAGTTGCAGTGAAGGTTTGACCATCAGCATTGTAAGTAGGATTGCTTACTGCAATAGTAAAGTTAGATGCCTCAGCAGCAGCACCATCAATGATCGCCTGTGTAGTCATGCTGATGTTACCTGCATTAGAACCAGTACCTACTACTTTACCGTTAATACGGCCATATGGCGCGAACGGTACAGAATAATAACCCATACGGTTATCAGTAAATACAGTGTTAGTCAGGTATATAGATCCCGCAGAAGGAATCGGAGACTGATATTTCAGTAACAGTACTTTTGAAGGGTTAGCATTGATTAAAGTCATCAATGCAGGATTCAGAGCAGCACAAGGAGCACAGTTTTCACCGGAGAACTCTTCGTATAATGCTAATTTTTGCGCATTAGATACTCCGGCTAAAGTCAGGAATGTACCTAATAATAGTAAACTTCTTTTCATTTTCAACAACGTGTTTTTTAACAGTTAAATAATGCTATTTTAATAATCGGTTAAATTATAGAAGATGAAATTATACAAAAAATGCTAATAAAAAAATATTTTTTTTTACAATTTGTTTATTTTGACGCATAACATGTTTTGTTACAATACTTTTGTGCTTCATAATTATTTTCGTTGAAGCAGCAATTATCATATACCGAAGCGGTATCCTTTATGATGGATCAATTGCCTATGTTCTCTAAAATAGGCGCACAGGCTTTAAACCCAAGCCTGGACAAGATTAAAGCATTGGTAGCCCACCTTGGCCACCCGGAACAAAAATTCAAAAGCATTCATATCGCCGGTACTAATGGCAAAGGCAGTACCAGCCATATCCTGGCTGCAACCTTTCAGCATGCAGGTTATAAAACCGGTTTATATACCTCTCCGCACCTCATAGATATCCGTGAGCGCATTCGCATCAATGGTGTGCCAATTACTGAGCTGCAACTCGCTGCATTTATCAATGACCATACGGAGCTAATCACAGAGATCAAACCTTCCTACTTCGAATTGAATGTGGCTATGGCTTTCCAGGTATTTGCCGACGAAGCTGTAGACATTGCTATTATTGAAACCGGGCTGGGTGGTACCTGGGACAGTACTAATATTATTATACCGGAACTGTCTGTCATCACCAATATCAGCCTGGATCATACGCAGATCCTGGGCGATACGCTGGCGAAAATCGCAGGTGAAAAAGCTGGCATTATCAAACCCGGCATACCCGTAGTGATCGGATTGAGCCAGCCGGAAACAGAACCCGTGTTCTCTAAAGTGGCGATCTTAAACCAGACCAGCCTTGTGTTTGCAGACAAATTATTCGATGCCGTATACGCCGGCCGATCGGCCAGTAACCAAGAGCTGAAGATCGTTGATAAGGCGCAGATGAGTATCCTGAACGTGAAGACCGATCTGTTGGGCAATTTCCAGGCACAGAATATTATGACAGCACTGACCGCAGTTCGCCTGATGCAGCAAAAAGGCTGGAATGTATCTGAAGAGATCTGTATTGATGCGCTGCAATCCGTGAAAAAATCGACAGGTTTACGAGGCCGCTGGGACTGGATCCAGACGGGACCGAATATTGTTCTTGATGTGGCCCATAACCCCGGTGGTATTCATACAATTATCGGTCAGTTGGAGCAAGCTGTCTTTAAAAGTGGTAACTTACACATCGTTACCGGATTTGTTGCAGATAAAGATGTTCCACAAGCCCTGTCCATCATGCCCGCAACAGCCAGGTACTACTTCACACAGGCACAGGTACCCCGTGCCTTACCTGCGGCAACCCTTACCCAAATCGCAGCAGAACAGCATCTTCAAGGTGCAGCATATGATACAGTAACCGCAGCTGTAGCTGCAGCACTGAGCCATGCACAGGCAGAAGACACTATTTTAATTACCGGCAGCTTCTTCATAGTTGGTGAGGCGCTGGACTATTTGGATAAACTAAAAAAATAAGAACTATGCAGAAAATAAGTACATTCCTGGCTACTATTGGTGCAGCTTGTCTGTCGCTTACAGCAATAGCACAAGAGCCTATGGCCGGAATTAAAATCGGAGCCAACGTTTACCGAACGACCGGCGATCAAATTGAAAATAATTACAAAGTTTTCCCGTTCGGCGGAGTATACCTGGGCATCAGGGGCGAGAAAATGAGCCTGGTGGCAGAAGGTTTATTTACCCAGACACGCATGATTACCGGCGATAACTTTAATGATATTTACCACTCCTATATCCAGAATGGCAAGGAGCAAGTGCGCAATGCAGCATTTGATTTTACAGAATTATCTGTACCGGTATTGTTGGGAGTTAAAGTATTCCCGGCTACCTGGCTGGAATTTGGTCCGCAGTTTACCAAAGTGGTGGACATGAGTGACAAGGATAATATCCTTACTGAAGTGAAGAATGTCTACAAAGAAAGTTATGTATCTGGTGTTGTAGGCCTGAAAATAAGACTGCCGCTGCATCTTAACGTATCTGCACGCTATGCATTCGGCATTTCTGACCGCAATAACACTACTGTAGATGAACGCTGGAGAACGCAGCATATCCAACTGGGTGTCGGTTTCGGACTGTAAAGATCCTGATAAAAGAGCATAAAAAAAGGAGGGCGATTGCCCTCCTTTTTTTATGCTCTTTTATTTCTTCTTTTTCTTCTTTTCCAGGTACTCCTCTTCTGCTTTCATCAGCGCTTTCCAGTTATTGTCCTTTACATCTTCTGTAAATACAATAGTGTCTGAATAGGTGGCTGCATCTATCTCCAGTTGGTTGATCTTCTTACCCAGGTATTGCTCAATATCTTTCAGTATAGCCAGCTCATCTTTGCTGCAGAAGGTATAAGCGATCCCCTTAGCCATGCCACGACCGGTACGTCCAACACGGTGTACATAATTTTCAGACTCATCTGGCAGGTCATAATTGACCACATAATCCACATTAGGAATATCTACTCCACGTGCATTCAGGTCGGTCGTAATCAGTAATTTCACCTCACCTGATTTAAACGCATCCATAATTTCTGCACGCTCTTTCTGATCTTTGCCGCTGTGCATCGTCAGGGTTTTGATTTCTACCCGTTCCATTGCTGCAGCAACACGCTCTGCACGTACTTTGGTACGCACAAAAATCAATATTTTAGCTTCAGGATGTTCTCTTACCAGTCGCTCCAGGAAGAAGCGTTTATCGTCCTTCTCGATATGTGCCACGAAGTGGGTAACATTTTTCGATACAGGATCTTTCGGAGAGATCTGTATACGGATCGGGTTGCGCACAATGCTGTAGGCAATCTCTTTGATCTCACTATTGATCGTAGCAGAGAAGAACAGCGTCTGACGGTAATCCGGCAGAAACTTGATCACATCACGTATATCTTTGATAAAGCCATAATCCAGCATCAGATCGGCCTCATCCAACACCAGTATCTCGGCGTGGTTAAGGTTCAGTTTTTTCTGGTAGATCAGGTCAAACATACGGCCCGGAGTAGCGATCAGGATATCGGTACCATTCTGCAATTGCTCGATCTGGTGATCCTGCTCTACCCCACCCAGCAAGACAGTAGTCTTCATCCTGGTATACTTTCCAATGCTTCGGAATACGCTGGCAATCTGGATGGCCAGTTCGCGCGTAGGCACCATCACCAGGCATTTGGCTTCATTTTCCTGTGGCGGATGTTTTACATACATCAGTTTGTGCAATATCGGTATCACAAAAGCAGCCGTCTTACCGGTACCGGTCTGTGCTACCGCCAGCACATCATTGCCCTGCAGTACTGGTCCGATGGTCTTAAACTGAATATCAGTCGGTTTCCGGAAACCCAGTTCTTCAAGGCCTCTTTTCAGTTCTGTGGCTATCTGGTATTGTTCAAACTTCATATATGCTTAATCGGGTATTTATCGGGAAAAAATTAAAATTATTGCTGCAAAGTTAGGGTAATAAAAAGACAAAGGCCGGTTTTATAACCGGCCTTTGCATTTATCGTCAGACTAAATCTTATTTAGAGATCAGTTGTGCGAAGTATTTAACGGTACGAACCAGTTGAGATACATAGCTCATTTCGTTATCATACCAGCTAACTGTTTTTACCATTTGGTAATCACCAACAGTAATCACTTTAGTTTGTGTAGCATCGAACAGAGAACCGTAAGAAGTACCGATGATATCGCTGGAAACGATTTCATCTTCGTTGTAACCGAAAGATTCGTTAGCAGCAGCTTTCATTGCAGCATTTACTTCTTCAGCAGTTACTTTTTTACCCAGAACGGTAGTTAATTCAGTCAGGGAACCAGTAACAGTAGGAACACGTTGTGCACCACCATCCAGTAAACCTTTCAGAGCAGGTAATACTAAACCGATTGCTTTAGCAGCACCTGTAGAGTTAGGAATGATGTTTTCTGCAGCAGCACGAGCACGACGCAGATCACCTTTTGAGTGAGGAGCATCCAGTGTGTTCTGATCGTTAGTGTAAGCGTGTACGGTAGTCATCTGACCAACTTTGATTTCAAAGTTATCGTGCAGCGCTTTAGCCATTGGAGCCAGACAGTTAGTTGTACAAGATGCACAGCTGATTACTGTTTCAGAACCATCCAGGATATCGTGGTTTACGTTGAATACTACAGTTTTCAAATCACCGGTAGCAGGAGCAGAAATTACTACTTTTTTAGCACCTGCAGTAATGTGAGCTTGAGCTTTATCAGCATCAGTAAAGAAGCCGGTACACTCTAATACCACATCTACCTCATGTTGTCCCCAAGGAATATTTGCAGGATCTTTCTCTGCATATATTTTGATTTCATTACCGTTTACTGTAATTGCATTTTCAGAGCTGGTAACGTCCTGGTTGAAACGACCCTGAGCAGTGTCGTATTTTAATAAATGCGCCAACACATTTGGTTTGGTTAAATCGTTGATGGCAACTACCTCAATACCTTCCAGGTTGAAGATTTGACGAAAAGCTAAACGTCCGATACGACCGAAACCATTGATGGCCACTTTTACTTTACTCATTTTTATAAAAAATTTAATGGGTGTGAATGAAAATTTGTGCAAAGGTATGCAAAATAAATATTACATAAGGGACAAGAGGGGATTTAGCCAATTATTAGCAATAATTGTATTCAATCCGGGTATATATAATACAAAAAACATATAAATCAGGCAAATCCATCGCTCCGGTATCAAGAAACACACTAATTTTTGTACCTTCATTCTGCATATTCACTTAAACACAATCATTTTTTATGAAGATAATTCTACTTTCAGCTTTAGCCCTTCTGCCCCTTTCAGTATTGGCACAGAATAAACAAAAAACATACACGGAAGAGTTTAAAAAAGAATTCATGGATGCCTGCGTCGGTTCTGCCACAGAAGGTGGTGACATTTCCGAAAAGATGGCAAAGGAATACTGTGCCTGTTCTTTTGAGCTCCTGTCTAAAAAGTATACCATGGATGAAGTAACCGCCATTTCGGAGAAAGGCGAGGAAGAATCAGCATTAATTATGCGTGCAGCGACACAGCCCTGCCTGGATGAACTGGTCAAGAAGCTGAAAAAAAATAAAGATTAATAAGCTTCATTGAAATCGAGCAATCCTATCCCATAAACCTAAATAATGCTTTATATGAAAAAGATCTTATTATCAGCCTTGGTTCTGCTACCCTTTACCTTGTCTGCCCAGAATAGGAAAGAAGAGAAGGCCTTTAAAAAATCCTATATAGATGCCTGTGTCAACTCTGCAACAAAAGAAGGCACGATTTCTGAAAAACTGGCTAAGGAGTATTGTAACTGTACACTGGAACGCTTATTAAAGAAGTATTCATACGAAGATCTGGCTGTAATCGGAGAGAATCTGGACGCGGAACAAATGAAAAAGCTGCTGGACGATACCCTACCATGCCAGGAAGAACTGGCCAGAAAACTGAAGGCAAAGAAAGATTAAATACAAATGACACTAAAAAGGCGCTGTACACAGCGCCTTTTATATTTAAAATTGAAATCCCTTGATTTTAGGACTGACAATCAGCTCCCGGGTAAAGGCATCATGATCAGAGCGCTTTCCCGCTACCGTCCAGCTGCTGTTTAGCACACTTTCTGTATTCTTTTGTCCTTCCAGCATGTAACGTAGCTTATGCTGCTCAAACAATTGCTGACAATAGGCAACATCATCCAGGTTAGCGGTACTGATTTTATACAACCTCACACGATTACGATCATCGATTAATTTTTGTAACGGAAAAAGGAATGCCAGTACTACCAGCACAATGATCGTACCCAGGATGGCGAGGTACAAATGCCCGGAGCCGGCACACATACCTAGAGAGGCCGTAGCCCAGATCGTAGTCGCAGTAGTAATACCCCCTACCTTGTTATCTTCTTTAAAGATTACCCCCGCACCCAGAAAACCGATACCGGTTATGATATTGGCCGCAATACGGTCATAGCTTTGTACCCCTATCTTTATAGACAGAATGGTAAACATACAGGACCCGAAAGAGACCAGTATAAATGTACGCAGGCCGGCAGACTTGCCTTTATACTCTCTCTCTGCACCAATGGCCAACCCGATCACAATGGATAGGATGATCATTACAAATTCTTCGTAGAGGATGCCAATAGAGTACACATTCATGGTTATACCGTTTTAATTTAATTGCTAAAATAGTACATTTTACAACAGCTTATAAATGGAAAGATCTCATACGGCCTGTATGAGATCTTTCCATTTATATTATTAAGTTCTTTAGTCTTTCCTTGCTTTTGACGGGAATACCGAAATGTTGATATAGCGTGATGGATGTGCCTTAAGATCGGCAGACAGTTCGCCCAATTCTTTAACCGTCTTGTTCACGTTTTCATACAGTTTCGGATCATTCAGCAACATGCCTACTGTACCGTCTTTATTATCCAGTTTGGTCATCAGACCATTCAGCTTATTAGTCGTTGCCTCCAGGTTATCAATCGTCTGCTGGATTTTGGCCTGTGATAACTGAGTGGTGGCTACCTGTGCATTCTCCAGAATTGCATTAATCTTAGCATTATTATTAGCCAGATTAGCCGTCAGTGCATTGGTATTTTTCATGGTCATATTGGCATTCTCCATAACCGTAGTAATGGTACCGGATTGCTGAGATAAAGCTCTGGACAATACTTCCAGCTGCTTCATCGTGATTTCCAGTGCCGCTACACTCTGATCGATATGCTGTCCTGTACTTGGTGTTACCACACCTTTCAGGTTGGCCATCAGGGTATCTGCATTAGCCATTACACTGTTTACATTATTGATTACAGAAGGCATGTTTTCAGACAACTGATCCATCATACCGGAACCGGCCATTGTTTTCAGCACTGCGCCTTCCGGTGCTATCTGCGCACTCTTGCCGGCAATCAATTCCAGGTTTTTCACCTCAGATAATAAGCCTGATGAAGTCACCTGTAATAAGGAGCCAACCGGAACTTTAAATTCATCTGTAACGGTAATTTTAACCTTGAATTTCTGATCTTCGGTCATCTCAATATCTGAGATTTTGCCAATTTTATAACCATTTACCAGCACTTTACTACCGGTAGTCAATCCTTCTACATTTTCGTAATAGGCGTAGTATTCTTTATCTTTAGCAAACAAGCTGTTTCCTTTCAGAAAATTAAAACCCAGGAATAATGCGACAATGGCACCCAGGGCCAGCAAGCCTATCTTAACCTCATTATTTTTTTTACCTTCTGCCATATAAAGATTTTAGGGCCCAAAAATAGCCAAATATCTAACACCACCATCAAAATAAATGATTACCAATTAGGATAATCATTGTTCCAGTGCCACGGTTCTGTTTTGGAACCGACCTTAAACAGTTTATCCAAAGCAATATTCAGGCCAAACTCATTATACGCTCCGGCGGTAGCCATAAAAGAGCGCGCATAATGCACCTGAAATTTATTGAGGTATAGCCCTGCACCAAAAGAAAAACCGGCAAGACCCTTAGTTTCCAGGGTACTCAGTTCATTACGGCGCAAGTGATTATAAGCCACGGAAATACCCAGGCGCTTACCAATAGTCAGCTCTCCGCCGATCGTGAGATGGCGGAACAGCTTATCAGCAAAGTATGTTTTATCATCTGCAGTGGTATCTGCTCCGAAAATATTGCTTTTCTTATCTGCCGGGTTGTTATAACGGATATCCCACTGGTACAGGTGGTGTGCAACCACAAATAACCTCAGCGGTACATTTTTGAGTGATTTGGTCAGCCCTATCTGCAGATCAAACGGCAATGGTTCTGCCGGATTATTCGGGTTGTACCGTTTCAGGGTAACGCCCATGTTTTTGGCCACAATACCCAGCGTAATGCCCCTGGCTGTATCAAAATAGGTAACCCCAACATCTCCGAGCAGCGCACTGGCCGAACGGTCGGCAAGTGTGGAATGTGCCCATTTTAGAGTAACCCCATAGCGCCAGTGTTCTTTATACTGGCGGGCAGCAGACAGATTTAAGGCAAAATCGCTGGCCCTCACCGTACCCAGGTAGCTTCCGTAAATATCTGTTGCCTGAAAGGTACCATAGTTGATACTCTGTACCCCCACCCCAAAGGTAGTCTGCAGTTTAGGGGAATGATATGCATATTGCAGATTGGTGATCCCGATATCTGCATAATAAAGATTATGATTTGCCGAAAGCTGGTTGTGAATACCGGGTCTGTACAGAGATGGATTCTGCATTGCCAGAGAGACATCAGCCTCCGGATTGGCCGGCGCAAGACCTCCTAATGCAGAGACGTGCGGACTGTTGGACATATTCAAAAATTCAAATGCCCTCGCCCCTCCTACTACCTGTGCCGAGGCATCAACAGTGCTCAGTCCGGTTAGTAAGGCAAGAGAGATATATGTACAGTATTTAATATTCATAATAAGGAAACGAAAAACAGGCTGTAAAGTGTATACGCCCGACTGATAAACAAAAGCTGAAATTTATGGGTACAAAGCGTCAATAATATCGGTACTCACACCGGTAAAGGAGAATCCGCCGTCATGAAACAGGTTCTGCATAGTTACATACCGGGTAAGGTCACTAAACAGGGTAATACAATAATCGGCACATGCATCAGCAGTTGCATTACCCAAAGGTGCCGTTTTTGCTGCATAATTAAAAAACTTATCAAAACCCGTCACCCCACTGCCGGCTGTAGTCACCGTTGGCGATTGAGAGATGGTATTGACCCTTACTTTCTTCTGCTTACCGTAGATATAACCGAAGCTGCGGGCAATGCTTTCCAGCATGGATTTGGCATCGGCCATATCGTTATACCCGGGAAATGCTCTCTGGGCTGCAATATAGCTCAATCCTACCACCGATCCCCATTCATTAATCGCATCCTGTTGCAGGGCCGATTGCAGCAGCTTATGAAAGGATAATGCAGAGACATCAAGTGTCTTCAGGAAATTATCATAATTGGTGGCTTCGTAAGGAAAGCCTTTGCGCACATTCGGAGACATACCTATAGAATGCAGCACGAAATCAATTTTCCCTCCAAAATGGTCCACAGCCTGCTGATACAGTGCATCAAGGTCTGCAATATTGGTCGCATCGGCACCGATCACCGGGGCATCATTACATAAAGCTGCCAGTTCATGGATTTTGCCCATGCGCAGGGCAATCGGGGCATTGGTCAGGATAATATCCGCGCCGTGTGCCACTGCCTTAAGCGCTACCTGCCAGGCAATAGAGCGCTCATCCAGTGCACCGAAGATGATGCCTTTCTTCCCTTGTAATAATTGAGGTACCATGAAGAGAATATTTGGGTAAAAATAACAAAATCAATGGATATGCATGGTCATAGACATGGGATTAATTTAAACAACATCATTACTTTTGTGAATAGTTCATTACTTTTAATTAAATCGACAGATTGGTTATGAAAAGAATATTAGCACTTTGCTTTTGGTTAATCGGCTCCCTCAACGGGGTTCAGGCACAGACTATTTTTTACTCCAACCCACAGGATTTTAATGTGGCTAAAGACCTGTTTGAAATCGGCGGATGGAGCGGTGACCGCCTGGCCATTTTTTACACGCAGAAGAATGAATCATTCATTGACCTGTATGATGAGCAGATGAATCGTAAGGCGATTGTCTCGCTGAGTTTTATGCCGGAAAAACCGAAACAGATCTCGGTGGTCCCCATGGAAAATAAGATTATCCTGTTATACAGTGCCATGTCCGGAAGCACAGAACATTATTATGCCGCCCAGCTGGACGGGCAGGCCCGCCTTATCGGCAAACCTAAAAACCTGGATGAGCAGCAACAAAACTTTTTCGGGGTCAGCAAAACCCGCTACCAGTTTGTGATTTCTGAGAATCGGCAGAAAATGGCTCTTGTAGGATACCAGGTAAGAGATAATAAATTGCAGTACCATATCATGCTCATTGACCCGAACCTGGCAACACAAAGCCTTTCGGGCAAAGCGGAATGCAAAAACAATATGGATATAGAACAGATCCTGCTGCAGGACAACGGAACCATAGTACTGAACGTAAGCGATCTGAGCTCGAGCCGCGACCAGTCTATCTCTTCCGCAGCGATCTATACCATCCGGAAAAGCGAAGGAAAGAACGAAGTAAGCATCAAACCATTAGAACTTAAAAACCAGTTTCTGAGCGGCGTGTTTCTTAAAGAAGACCTGGCGCACAGCGATCAGCTGTACTTTGCCGGATTTTATAAAAGCAACAGTAATGGTGTGATTGAAGGTACCTATATGGGTACAGTAGGCCTGCAATCCGGCACAGATCCGGTATCGGCAACATTCACCGCATTTGACACCAGCATGCTGCGCAATTACAAAGGCCGCGACCGCCGCCTGCTGAATGAATACCGTGTTAAAGATATCGTGATCAAAAATGATGGCGGCTGCATACTCACTGCAGAGGCCTCTTATAGCATTACACGTACCACCAATAATGGTATGTATAACGGTGGTTTTTACAGTATGGGATTCGGTGGAATGGGTATGGCCAGCACCAGCTATACAGAATACAATTACGGTGACATCCTGATCATGGACTTCAATAATACCTTTGTCAACAACTGGTATAATGCCATCAGCAAACAGCAGCGCACTATTGACGATTACGGCACCTACTCTTCTTACAATATGCTGAACAGCGGCGCCCAGCTGGTATTTACCTACAATGACATTCAGCGCAACAGCATCAAATTGCAGGTATCTGCACTGAATATGGACGGTCAGCTACAGGAAAAAGATATCGCAGCAACCATGAAAGGAAATGGTTTATGGTTACCTAAAATGAGTGTACAGACCGACAATAAAGAACTGGTGATACCGGTTGTAAAATCAAACAAGAAACTATCTTTTGCAAGATTGCAGTATTAATGACTGACAATAAATAAGGGGCTTCACATGAAGCCCCTTATTTATTGTCAGATATGCTGAATATTATATAATCTGTACCTCACGCTCGAGGCTGATGCCGAACTTATCTTTTACCGATGCGATCACCCGCTCAGACAAGCGGTAAATATCCTTACCCTTTGCCTGTCCGTAATTGACCAGCACCAACGGCTGACGCTGATGTACACCATAATCACCTTCACGGAAGCCTTTCCAGCCGCATTGCTCAATGAGCCAAGCCGCCGGTATTTTCGTAACCGTATCAGACACTACATATCCCGGAATAGCCGGACAATCGGCTTTCAGGGCTTCATAAGTTGCTTTGGGTACTTCCGGATTTTTAAAGAAGCTACCGGCATTACCGATCACTGCCGGATCGGGCAGTTTGGTACGGCGTATATGGATCACCACATCAGAAACGGCTTTCAGGCTAAGGTCTGTAATACCCTGCTGTTCCAGTTCTTCTTTTATATTACCATATGAAATATTAAAGTATGGCGCCTTGGATAAACGGAATAATACTTTTGTAACCAGGAATTTTCCCTTAAGGGCTCCTTTAAATATGCTGTCTCTGTAACCAAAATTACAGGCTTCATTAGTCAGGGTTTCAAATACCTGCTTGTCAAAGTTCCAGTAGGTAACGGATTCTATTACCTGCTTCACTTCTACTCCATATGCACCGATATTCTGTATGGGCGCGGCTCCTACGGTGCCCGGTATTAAAGACAGGTTCTCTATACCGGCATAGCCATGCGCCACACAGTACAATACAAAGTCATGCCATACCTCTCCGGCACCGGCTTCCAGCCATACTGATCCTTCATCTTCTTTAACCAGCGTTATGCCTTTAATCTCATTTTTGAGGATGAAAGCATGCGGATCTTGTGTAAAGAGCATATTACTGCCCCCGCCCAATGGCAGCACAGGATAGCCTTCCGGTATATGCTGCTGTATCTGCTCACAATCTGCTGCAGAACGGATCACGGAAAAGAATGGTGCATGCGCCGGCATCCCGAAGGTGTTCAGGCTTTGTAAGTTTATATTCTGTTGAACAGTTAACATAGTGTCTATGGCTTAAAACGCTGGAGTAAATAGGCCTATATGGCCTGTATCATGGTTACGGAAAACTTATCAGAAAGCTGCTGCAGGTCTGCGATTACATCTTCATGTAAAGGAATACCGTTTTGCAGTCGGTCAGCTTCCGCTTCGCGTTCCGGATCACCGGGAATCAGTACCCGCTCTTCGCCCGGTATAGTTTCTGCATTACGGAAACGACCGATCCAGTTATCCATCTGGTCCAGGAATTCTGATTCCGGACGGAATGCATCTACGCGCATAGCGCCGAAGAAATGCCCTAACCCCTCGCCGGGCATATTCTGCGGCAAAGGCACATAGGCCGGGAATGGTGGTGCCCAGGGGCCATAAGAGGCACCGCTGAGTACACCGGATAGTATATCTACAATACTACCCAGGGCATAACCTTTATGGCTACCATGTACACGGTCTCCACCCAGGGGCAATAGTGCCCCCTGTTGTTTTAATATATTGGCATCTACAGAAGGGTTACCATCTGCATCCTGCACCCAACCCGCAGGCGTATCCTGTTTCTTACGTTGTAATATTTCCAGCTTGCCGTTGGCTGCTGTAGTTGTAGCAAAATCAGCTACAAAAGGGGGCTGCTCCTTTGCCGGAATCGCATAAGCGATAGGATTGGTACCCAGCATCCGTTCTGTAGAGAATGTGGGGGCAACCAGCGCACTGGCATTGGTCATAGCCATACCGATCATCTGATGCTCCAGCGCCATCATTGCATGAATGCCGGCAATACCAAAGTGATTGCTGTTCTTAACCGCTACCCATCCGGTACCGGCGTTACGCGACTTTTCGATTGCAACCTGCATGGCATATGGTGCAACAACAAGCCCAAGTCCCCGATCTCCGTCTACCACTGCGGTAGAGGGTGTTTCATGCACGATCTTTATCTCTGGAGTAGCATTTACCCTGCCTACTTCCCAAAGCCGTACATACCCGATCAGCCGGGCAATGCCATGACTGTCTACGCCCCTGAGATCGGCGCTGAGTAATACTTTGGTTGCAGTATGGGCATCGGCTTCCGGACAACCGATCTTTGTAAATACGGAATAAGCAAAATCGTATAAATGCTGGTATGTATATTTCATGAAAGCTGAAAACGGTATAATCTGCTGAATTATTTTTTCTTGTAAATGGGCACGGTCGAGCAAGGCTCACCATACATCAGGCTTTTAACAACCGGCAACAGGCGTGCACTTATTCTGAGGAAGGCACTCTCCGGCAGGGGTACATCACCACAACCTTTCACTACTACACGACCATCAGTATAGGGTTGTACGTCCAGTGCATCAATGGCCTGGTTCAGCAATTGTTCTTTTAACTGCGCTTCATTGCCATGAAAAGGCGCGGCCTCACATTTGTATAACCAGGAGGAGATAAGCATATAAGCCCACATAGGTATAATGGCCTCTGCAGAGCAATAGACAGCTACTTTTTTATGAGCATAAGGTGCCCAATCCATTTCCTGCAATGCGGTTCTGAAATCTTTTTCACGCAGGATCATGCCTTTAAATAAATAAGGGGCTATATCAAATATTGCCAGTGTATCTGCAGCAGGTAATAAATGCTCCAGGTTGAGGGTAAGGATACCACTCTCAGCAACTTTATTTACAATAGTTTCCATCCTGCAAAGATAAGCCTTCGCAAAAGGAAATGATATAGATTATTTCTTTTTCGCCTTAATCGAAATCAAGCCTATGCCCTCTAATTGGCATTTGAGGGATCAGTACATTTCCAGTATTCGTTCTATTTGCCTCTGGTGATGTACTGGATGATAGGACATAAGGTAGAACATTTCCCGTATCGTTAATTTTCCGAGCAAGGGATGTGGTAAACTAAGGGTATCCAGTTCCTCTTCGGAATAATTGCGCAGCAGATTCTCTATATCGGTAAGATGTTGCTGAATACCAGAAATAATGGCTGCCTTTTGCTGGTACAGCACCTCGCCTTTGGGCAGATATGACTCCGGCGCTTTTAAGCTGGTTTGTGCATAGTGATGCAAAACAGTCTCATAATCCCAGGTCTGCCGGTCAACCGTCCCGAATTGTGCTCTGATAAATTCTTTAGAGGACAAGACCTTAGGAAAAGGGGTTATAGTCAGTAAGATATGCGCTAAATGCGCCCCAGCGGTCCATTTATCCTGATAGCGATAAGAGAATTTACTATCCTCCAGGCCATCAATATACTGAACTACCTGTTGATGATTCGCGACAAAAACCGCAATTAATTCCTGCTTTTTCATATAGCTGATTTTACTACGAAGAACGGTAAAATGCTATAAGCAAACAATGAACCCTGGTTAAGAAATGCGCCTGCGGATGCGGCTCAGCGCCTGTGGCGTTACACCTATATAGGAGGACAAGTATTTAAGCGGGACGTATTGTATAAAAAGAGGTGTATGTTTCAGGAGGAACAGATACATCTCCTCCGGAGTTGATTTAAGCAACTGGATTTCCCGAAGCACTTTCGCCCGCAGCTGCTCTTCTAAAAATACTTTTTGCGTGGCACTGCACAGCTTTGATTCCAAAAACAGTTTACGGACTTCATCCATAGCAACGTACCATAATACACCCTTACTGATCGGTTGGTAGCTAAATTGGCGCTCGACCTCATTATCAGCTTTTGCGGTAAAAATATCTCCCTCAAGAAAAAAATCAACAGAAATATCGATTTCAGGATCTGAAGTGCTATCTACTATTGCTTTGCGTATCAAACCTTTCTGCAGGAAACACAGGATATCTTTAGGCAATACAGTCTTCCGGCCAAAATGCACCGGAACGAGTTTGTCCCAGATTGCGCCATAGTGATCTATCGGATACTTGTCGAAAATATGTTTGTCTATTACGTCCAATCTTTACTGTTTTATTATTTCTTTTTCACCAGTGAGGATAAGGGATACTTCAGTCCGCTGTAGCCCATCATATCTACCTTAATACTACCCACCAGGATAGGACTGCTGATCCGAACCGGGATATGGTTATCATCGTCACTCACATACACCTCCATTTTCTCACCACCTTTGAAGAGTGTACCCTCTACGAGCAGCGGTTTAATCTTGATGGTGTTGAAAGTTCCGTACTTTGTTGTGATTTGAAATTTACCCATGTAGCGGATATACAGATGATATACCTGATCGTCAAGAAACATATCAAACGGTATTTTATCGCCGGGTTTATAACGGCTGTAATCTATATTACGGGCATAATATACCGCTGAGAGTACATCCTGGACACAGGCCGGCACATCGAAGACTTTATTATTAAGTGTATAGGCCTTTTTCTGCGCCTGGTTAAACCGTACATACTGGTACAGTTTATATCCGTCTTCATGAATATCACGGACAAACTTCATCGGCAACATGGTTGTCGTGTCAATATAGGTCTCGTATTTATCCTTTACAGAGAATATCCAGTCATAAGACTTAATGGTATTGCCCAGCCCGGTCACATGAAAAACAGGACGTCCATCCAGGGTCTCCAGCTTGGTACTGAAGCTGGCTTTGGCCGCTGCCACCCATACCGCACTCAGGTTATAATAAACGGTAAAGTTCACCGTCTCCCCGGATTTGACAACACGGTTCTTTAAGCCGCAAAAGACATTTTGGGCTTTGCTCTCCCCGATCGTAAACCCAAGGAGTAAAACAATAATGATCAGTATTTTCTTCATTCTTTCCTTCCAAACATTCATATGGCCTTTTAGACCTATATTTACCGCAATGGTTTAGTTTAAGGTGTGTCGCCTTTCAAAGCATCATATCTGGTGCGGGCCTGTTGTATGTAGGTACTGCCCGGGTAAGTGGTGATCAGGTGTTCGTACTGCTCCCTTGCCTTACCCTTATCTTTTATCTGTTCTTCAAATATCTCGGCCAGTTTCATCGTGGCATCATCGCCCAGCACATCATCACTGTACTTGTCCTGTATGATGCGCAGATAGTCGATTGCTTTGTAATAATCCTGTTTTTTCATGGCGATTTTAGCCCTTTGCATGGCTATATCATCCTGCAGGTCATTATCTGGATAGGCTTTTGCAATACTGTCCAGCAATCCATCTGCCTCATCATATTTATGCTGAAACAACAGCAGATCTGCTTTGGCAAAGCGTTTGAGCACCGTAAAATCTTTATCTTCCGGTGTATTCTCTGTGATGAGCACTGAAAGGTAGAGGGCATCATTGGCGATCAATTCGGATGTCGACGCTTTTAATACAGATAACTGCCCTTGTGCATAATCGAAGTCTCCACGGTAATAAGAAAGTTTGGCATTGCGAAAGCGGGCTTCCTCTCCGAGGTAATCTTCTTTAAAGGTTTTATCTACCTGTGCATAGAGTAGTGCGGCATCCCAGATCTTGCCGGTCAGGATGTTATAATCACCCAGAGCCAGTTTCATCTTTCCCTGCAGATCGGGCGCCAGGTAGGGCTGCTCCAGCATATGCTCCAGAGTATCTATAGCGATCTCTGGCTGATGCTCATATAAAGCCATATTTCCGGTATAGTCCAGTACAAGATCATTGTTTCTGTACTGCGGATACTCTTGTATAAATGAGCTATAGTCCTGCTGCAATTGCTGCAACATGGCCATATTTATGGGATAGCTATGCTCCAGCTTTTCCTGCATAATGATCAGGTACAATTGTCGTGCCTGCATATAAGACGGACTGATCTTACTCAGCTGTATTACATACCGTACACCTTGCAGTGCCAGCTCATGCTCTTCTTTCTGATACTGTTCTTTGGCCCAGTTCATCACCAGTCCACCCTGCCTTTGCTGGCCTTCATCCAGTTGTATCATTTCTTTCAACTGCTCAGACTTGTCTCCCTTACCGGATTGCAACCAGGCATACAACTCTTTCCACAAATAATTATTTGATTCCTGATTCAGCTTTTTCGACAAAGCCGTTTCAAACTTTTTGACCTTTTTAGGATTCCCCTGTATGATACGGTCTATGGAGTTCTTCGCATTTTCTATGGAGAATGGCTGTGCTGCGATGGATTCCAGCAGCAGTGTCACGGCCTTATCCGTCTCTCCCTTCTGGTCGTACAGTAATGCCAGTTCGTAACTAAAAATGTATGGATTCCGCACTTTATCCCGGAAGGCTTCCATTGTTTTGAGCTCATAGTCCGCATTCTTATAAAACCGGAAAGCACCCACTAGGCCCGTAGCCTGAAACTCATTGCCATTCAGCATGGTAAGGCTCTGATCGTAATACTGTCGGGCCGATTTCGCATCTCCCTTCAATTCAAATGCATTTCCGATATCAACCATAATACTCAGGTCTTCCCGGCGGATGCGGCTCATATATTGCCCCAGGGCTATTGCGGTATCATAATTTTTCGTCTGCAGTAATGCAGAAAGGTAATTGTCGTAAAATCGTTTATCGAAAGGTGCAGACACATACAGCTCCTTCAGCAGGGGTAATGCTTTATCATACTCTTTATTATTCAGCATCATCTGTGCATTCCGCTCTGCTTCCAGGGTACTCTGTGCCATTGCCGGTACCGACAGCAACCACATTGCTGCAGCTATTAAACCATATTTCCAGTATGTCCAGTTCATCCAGTGCTAATTTAGGTAATCTTACCTTATATAAACGATAAAAAGCGAAATCCGTGGACTTCGCTTTTTATCGTTTATGATTTTTTTGCTGCTCTGGCTTTCTTTTCTTCTTCAAACTCTACTACTTTCAGGATAGTACCACTCGAAAGACTCTTGCCTACCAGTTTTTTATCCTTATCCAGCAGGTAGATTTTCGGAGTGCTGTATACATCATAAAGCGGTTTGTATTCCAGCTTATTTTTTGCATCTACCAGCGTCTTCCATTCTGTGATCTTGTGATCTGCATTGAACTTCAGTAATTCAGAACGATCGCCGTCGGTTGGTACAGATACCACGCGAACACCATATTTTTTCAGATCTGTATTGTACAGGTCAATGATTTTAGGCATCTCTTCCATACAGTGACCGCATTGCGGAGACCAGAAGATCAGTAAGGTATACGGTGAATTCCCGCTGCGGATACTCTCATCCTGTAAGGTCGTTAAATCCTGCAGCGTTACATCCGGCGCCGGATTGCCCAATACATTCGGTGCAATTTTAGCAGCACGGTCCAGGTAGCGGTTTACACCGGCAGTGTCGAGCCAGTAAGCCTTTCCTTTACCAAAATAGTTTTCTACCAGGTGTACAAAGGAGGCATCCACACCCATCATTTTGCTCTCGGCAGTATAATTACCCAACCAGTGCAGGATATATTTATATACTTCCTGGGCCGGTTCCGCTTTCTTCAGCAGTTTGTCCATCTCCATATTAATGGTATCCGGTACCGGGTATACCAGCTGGGAGAAGTATTCGTTCAATCTGCCATCAAGAATAGGCGTTTTGGCCAGCCTGTTATCGGTAAAGTCAAAATTATCCCAGAAGTGGGCTTTGTAATTATTCAGTGCATACATAGAATCTACGGTCTTACCGTCGGCCATGTAGTGCTTTTTCTTATCTATATCCGGAGCATCCATAGCTCTGAAGATCTGTGTCAGCAAGCTTTTCGGATGGCTGCCAAAGTATTTTCTGCGATAGGCCTTATCTTCCTGGCTTAGCTTTTCATACTTTTCCTGCAATTTAGTGGTATCGGATTTTGTTTTGGCTTTGGAGGCCTCATCCTGCAGTGCTTTACGCTTAGCCGCCTGTCCTACCATAAAGGTTTCATGGGCCTCAAAATCTTTATTGATCTCATTTTTAGCAAAGTGTGCTCTGTGGTCTGCTCCAACGGTAGCTTCTACATCGTAACCATTGTCCAGCAATAACTGAAAGAAGGCTCCGCGCTCCTTATACATCACCACATAAATACCGCCTAATATGCTATCTTTATGCTGAAACGTAGCACTGGTGCCATTCTGCACCTGGGCGGAGTCTGTTTTATAAATGGTAGGAAGTCCTTTCCCGAAATAGTGTGCCAGGTAAACGTACTTGTCAGTGATCGGTTCTGAAAAATTGACTTTTACGGTATAACCGTTTTTTTGTGCCTGAGCGGCGCCTGTCATGGCCACCAGGGCAGTAAGTACGGATAAGATTTTCTTCATTGTTGAAAATTACTGTTATGAGTCTTCTGTATTAAGCATACATCCTTCAAATCTAAAAAACTAAATTTTCCCATCGGAAAAATCAGCCTAAATTTGCAAAGGTTTAACCTTACAAATATATACATTGGGACGTAAAAATAAAAAGACAATCCTCAGCGGCATAAGGTTGGAACGATATGCTGCCGAGGGTAAATCCATAGCACACCTGGAAGACGGGAAAACCTTGCTGGTACAGGGTGGTGTGCCGGGAGACACTGTAAAGCTGATAGTGTTAAAAAATAAAAAAAGTTATGCAGAGGCTAAAGTGATGCAAATTGAAAGCCCTGCAACGGAGCGCGTTGAGCCTTTTTGCAAGCATTTCGGAGTATGTGGTGGCTGTAAATGGCAGATGCTTCCTTATCATAAACAGACAGAATATAAACAACAACAGGTTGCCGATCAACTGCGCCGTATCGGTAATGTAGCATTACCGGAGATTATGACAATCTGTGGTAGTGAGCGCACCGAATTTTACCGTAATAAACTGGAATTCACCTTCTCTACCCAACATTACCTGACCCAGGAGCAGATCGATGCAGCCCAGGGAGAGGTGATCGAACGGGAACCAGCTCTTGGTTTCCACGCACCGGGTATGTTTGATAAAGTGGTGGATATCGAAACCTGCTATCTGCAACCAGAGCCCTCTAATAAGATCAAAAACCTGATGCGCCAGCTGGCCAAGGAGCACGATCTTCCTTATTATGATTTCAAAAAACAGGAAGGCTGGCTGCGTAATATGATCGTAAGGGTAGCCACTACCGGAGAGGTTATGGTAAACCTGATCGTACACCATAAACGCCCGGAGCTGTTTATACTGCTGGATGCGCTGAAGGATCAATTCCCGGAGATCAGCTCACTGAACTATACTATTAACGGTAAAAAGAACGATACGATCTATGACCTGGACGTGATCAATTATCATGGCAAGGCTTATATCGAGGAATACCTGGAGGACTTCCGTTTCAAAATATCGCCGAAATCATTCTTCCAGACCAATACTAAACAGGCAGAAAAACTGTACCAGATCACCCGCGACTTTGCCGGCCTGACCGGAGAAGAGGTGCTATATGACCTGTACTGCGGTACGGGAAGTATCGGTATCTTCTGTTCTAAAGGTGCGAAAAAAGTAGTGGGTATTGAGGTCGTAGCAGATGCTATTGAAGATGCCAAGATCAATGCAGCCTGGAACAACCTGGAGCATTGTGCTTTCTTTGCCGGTGATGTGGCAGATATTGCTACTGATGCCTTTTTTGCAGAACATGGCCGTCCGGATGTGATCATTACCGATCCTCCACGTGCCGGTATGCATGAGAAACTGGTGCAGCAATTGCTGAAAATGCGCGCACCGAGAGTGGTATATGTAAGTTGTAACCCTGCCACACAGGCCCGTGACCTGCAATTGCTGGATGAGGCTTATGCAGTACTCAAAATACAGCCGGTAGATATGTTCCCGCATACACACCATATCGAGAATGTGGTGCTGCTGGAATTAAAATAGACATAGTATCTCATTTGCTAAAGGCTGCTCCCATAGGAGCAGCCTTTAGTTTTCCAGGTATCGTCTATACTCGTCCCGTGGTATCATAATGGCCCCCAGGCTCATCAGGTGATCGTTAGGTATCTGGCAGTCCAGCAAACTAAACTTCCCCTGCCGGCAGAGCCAGATCAATGCCATCTTGGAAGCATTACTAACACCGCTAAACATACTTTCACCACAAAAAACATTCTTAACCACCACACCATACATGCCCCCTACCAGCGATCCATGCTCCCATACTTCTACCGAATGAGCATGCCCAGCCTGGTGCAGCCGGAGGTATGCAGCCTGCATTTCCGGTATGATCCAGGTACCATCCTGTCCCGGTCGCTCTATTTGCGCACATTGCCTGACCACCTGCTCAAAGGCCTGGTCAAAGGTGACCTGAAAACGCCCGCTCCGGAGCAATTTCTGCATACTTTTACTTACCCTCACCTGCTCCGGCACAATCACACAACGCTCGGGCGGAGCATACCAGCAGATCGGCTCCCCCTCGCTATACCAGGGAAATATCCCATGCTGATAGGCTTTTTTCAGGGTTTCACATTCCAGGTTGCCGCCAATCGCGAGTAGACCATCCGGGTCGGCATGGAATACATCAGGAAATCGGGTAAAATGTGGGGGTAAAATGATCATATAATTCAATTACGGTAATGATTTTAAAATGTCAGGATTGATAAAAAACCATAAGCTATTGAGCCAGGTCACTTACTGCCTTCGCCAGAATAGCGATTGCCTTCTCCATTTCCGTCTCGTTCAGGTCTCCAAAACCCAGCCTCATAGCGGTAATATTACGGTTTTGGTACAATATCGTTTTGGGAATAAATAAATCGCTGCGGGCACAGATTTTACTGACCTGGCTCAGGTTGACAGGTGCGGCCCATTCAGCCCAGATCGCCAGGCCTCCGGAAGGCTTCTGAAAGCGTATATGGCCTCCAAGATACTGCTGTAACAGCGCAGTACAATCATCACGGCGTTGTTCGTATATCTTAAGTGATTTCTTCAGGTAGCGATGTATCTCCCCTTCGGCAATCATTTCACCCAGGGCCTGCTCCATCACGATATCTCCCTGCCGGTCTATAATGCCCAGCAGTTTGCGCATCTCCACCATCAGGTTCTGCGGTGCTACAATAAAACCGGTACGAAAGCCCGGCGCCAGTGATTTGCCGAACGAACCTACATAGATTACCATGCCATGTGTATCGGCACTGGCCAGCGGCAATACCGGATTTTTATCATAGTGGAAGTCGTAATCATAATCATCCTCCAGGATAATAAAGCCATAGGTTTTAGCCAGCTCCAGCAAGGCAAGCCGCCTTTGAGCACTAAGCGTAACCGTCGTGGGATAATGGTGATGCGGTGTAAGGTATAACATACGCACGGGGTATTGCTCACACATGGCTTTTACTGCCGCCACATCAATTCCCTCCTCATCTATGGATACGGTTTTGATCGCCGCACCGGATTTCTGGAAAATCATATTGCTGGCAAAATAGCTTAACTCCCCTACCAGTACGATATCTCCTTTGTTCAGCAATATTTCTGAGGCTATATAAATACTCATTTCTGTACTGCGGGTGATCAGCAGATTCTCGCGGGAGATATGCAGCCCCCGGGACAGGTTCAGGTAATTAGCTAAATGCTTTTTAAAAAATTCACTACCGTCCTGGTTATAGTGCCCCAGCATTTTCTTAGTGCTTCTTCGTTTCAACTGCGCGCTATACCAGCGGGAGTGCTGATCGATATGCGATAAACGGATATCGGGTATACCATCATTAAAGACATGGGTGCATTCTGAATGCTCAAAAGGATTATCCAGCAGATTGGTCTTCTGAAATGTGAAGCCGGTTTCCTGCGGATATCCGGACCAGGACATAACACCACCAGATAGTCCGGACAATTTCCGCCCTTTACCGGCCGGTGTACCTATAACAAAGGTCCCTTTATTGGGTCTCGCTTCTACCCAACCCTGTGTCAGCAGTTCTTCATAAGCTGCCACAACGGTATTCCGGTGCAGATCCAGTAGGGCACTTAGCGCCCTGGTACCCGGCAGCCGGGTGTTGGCAGGCAGGTACCCCCGCTGTATCGCCTGTATTAACTGGTGGGTCACCTGCATATAGATCGGGGTCTCCAGGTCACGAACGATTTGTACAAAACTCTTATATGGGATCTCAACCGGACTACTCATAATATAAAAACTGGCACATCGTGACAGACCGGCAATATACTACTTTTGGCGCAAAATACGCTTATGAGCTTTTATGAACTGCTGCAACAGGTCGCGTCAAATCCGGAGTTACACGCCCGTTGGCTGAACACACTCTCCTTTATGGAGAATGCCGGTGCCCGCAAAATATCGGCCTGTGAGCATGAAACGGAGGTGGACATCATTCAGCTGAAACACGCTGCAGAAGAGCATCGTCATGCTTACTATCTGAAAAAGCAGATTAGCAAGATCGACCCGGCACTTTGCCCGGACTACCATGCCGATCACCTGCTGGCCCCGGTGGCTACCCGCCAATACCTGCATCGCCTGGACATTCTGGCCTGTAAATATCTCCTGCAACACTTTGAACTGGACCGGAAAGCGCTTAAATATGCTGCCTACCTTTTTGTTACTTATGCGATCGAGGTCCGTGCAGATGAATTATATCCGGTGTACCAGCAGGTACTGACTGAACAAGGGCATAAGGTAATGGTGAAATCCATTATCCTGGAAGAAGCGGGGCATCTTGAAGAAATGATCCAGCAATTACAACGCTTTTCTCCTGTCTGGGAGGAGTATGCAGCTGCGGTTGCAGCTATAGAACAGACCCTGTTCAATCAATGGATAGAGCGCCTGCAACAGGAGGTGAAACCGGTATATGCATAATATTCTCCGGCATATAGACCAATACCTTGATACCGCGGCCAGTCTGCAGACATTAAGAAGCCTGCAGCAACCGGCAACGGGGATAGATTTTTGTTCTAATGATTACCTCGGTTTTGCCCGGAACCGCAAGTTGCACAAGCAGCTGGCACAAGATATACAAAAGGATCCGGCAGTACTCTCCGGCAGTACGGGCTCGCGGCTGATTAGCGGAAACTCTTTACTGGCTGAGCATACAGAAACATTCATTGCGGCGCAGCATAAAAGTGCGGCGGCATTATTATTCCCTTCGGGCTATATGGCTAACCTGGCCTTATGGTCGGCCTTACCGCAGCGGGGCGATACCCTTATCCTGGACGAGTATATACACCGTTCGGTACATGATGGCTGCCGCCTCTCCCCTGCTACCCGCTGGAAGTTCCGGCATAATGACTGCAATGACCTGGAATCCAAACTTAAGAAGACCTCCGGCGGTTGCTTTGTGGGCATCGAAAGCCTGTATTCTATGGACGGCGATCTGGCTCCCTTGCAGGATATAGCGGAGTTATGTACCCGGTATGGTGCGGCCCTGCTCGTAGATGAGGCACATGCGGTGGGCATATTCGGCCTGGGACTGGTACACCAGCTTGCCTTACAGGAGCAGGTACTGGCTACTACTATTACTTATGGAAAGGCTATGGGCAGCCACGGTGCAGCTATACTGTGTCCCGAACCGGTAAAGCAATACCTGATCAACAAAGCCAGTCCGCTGATCTATACCACTGCTGCGCCTGACAGCCAGTGGCTCGCGATAAAGGCCGCTTATACACTGTTGTCTTCAGATGCCACAGCACAACAACAATTACAAGATAATATCCTGCACTGGAAGGGGTATAAACTAAGCGCTCAAGACCAGGCAGGACCTATACAAACAATTAACTGCCCCGGCGTACAGGAAGTCAAAAAAATGAAACAGACATTACAGAAACAGGGAATAAACTGCTATGCCGTATGCAGCCCTACAGTGCCGGCAGGTACTGAGCGATTAAGGATATGCCTGCACAGCTATAACCTACCCCATGAAATTGAGCTGCTGGCTACAACGGTGTCGGCTTTCTTATAAAATATTGACATGACACGAGAGACCTTATTCGTCAGCGGTATCGGTACCGGCGTAGGAAAGACTATTTGTTCCGCGATACTGGCCCTGCATTTTGAAGCAGAATACTGGAAGCCGGTACAGGCAGGTGATCTGCACTGCTCCGACAGCATAACGGTATCCACCCTTTGTTCGGGCAAAATACATACGCATCCCGAAAGGTACCGCCTGCAAAAAGCAGCATCCCCGCATAATGCAGCTGCAGCGGAGGAAATCTGCATAAAACTTTCGGACTTTACCATACCGGATTATCGAAAAAAACTGCTGATCGAGGGTGCCGGTGGACTATGGGTTCCATTGTCTGACGATCATTTTATGATCGACCTCATACAATTATGCAATGCACCTGTGGCACTGGTGGCCAGGGATTACCTGGGTTGCATCAACCATACTTTACTATCTATTGAAACGCTGAAGCAGCGCAATATTCCGCTGGACTATATGGTGTTCAATGGCAATTTTGATCCTGATACGTTCAGGGTCCTGTACAGGCACCTGCCGCGAGGCGCCCATGCGATTCACATACCAGAACTGACAGACATCAATCTCGAAACGATTGCTGCTGCTGCACAACAAATCAAATTCTTTTAAACTAACATGATACAAAGTACCTCAATTCGTAACGACTGGACCAAAGAAGAAGTCCATGCTATCTATCACCAGCCGCTGATGGAACTGATCTACCAGGCAGCGACTGTTCACCGTCAATGGCATGATGCAGCTGCCGTACAGGTCTGTACGCTGCTTTCTGTAAAAACCGGCGGCTGCCCTGAAGATTGTTCTTACTGCGGACAAGCTGCCCGTTATCATACGGACATTACGGTACAGGCACTGCTTCCTACAGAAAAAGTACTGGAGCATGCCCAAAAGGCAAAGGATACCGGATCGACCCGCTTCTGTATGGCTGCGGCATGGCGCGAAGTACGCAACAACCGGGACTTTGACCGCATTATTGATATGGTAAAAGGGGTAAATGAAATGGGTATGGAAGTATGCTGTACCCTGGGTATGCTTACAGAAGACCAGGCAGAAAGATTGAAAGAAGCCGGCTTACATGCCTATAATCATAACCTGGATACATCGGAAGCGTATTATAACGAGATCATTTCGACCCGCACCTTCGACAACCGGATCAATACGATTAATAATGTACGCAAGGCGGGCATTACCGTATGCTCCGGTGGCATCATAGGCCTGGGCGAAACGCATCAGGACCGTATTGCGATGCTGCTCACCCTGGCAACTATGCCTAAGCATCCGGAATCTGTTCCGGTAAATGCACTGGCCCGTGTAAAAGGTACCCCGCTGGAAGATAATCCTAAAGTGGATACCTGGGAAATGGTGCGCATGATTGCGACGGCCCGCATCATCATGCCCGCAGCTACGGTAAGACTGAGTGCCGGCCGTATCGAAATGACCGAAACGGAGCAGGCATGGTGCTTTATGGCCGGGGCCAACTCTATCTTTACGGGTGAAAGAGAAACCCTACTGGTTACACCAAATCCGGGCATTTCAGAAGACATGCTCATGCTGCAAAACCTGGGTCTGAAACCACTGCAAAAAGAGGCGGCAACATGTGCACATTAAGTGAACGGGACCGGAAGGTAAACTGGCACCCCTACACGCAAATGCAGACTGCCGCTCCGGCTGTTCCTGTTGTTCGTGGCGAGGGGGCTTACCTGTATGATGATAAAGGGAATCGCTATATAGATGCGATTTCCTCCTGGTGGGTAACCCTGCATGGTCATGCCCACCCCTATATTGCTCAAAAGGTTTCGGAGCAATTGCATACGCTGGAGCAGGTGATTTTTGCGGGTTTTACCCATGAACCGGCCATATTATTATCGGAGCGGTTACTGGAGTTATTGCCCGCAAACCAAAGCAAGGTTTTCTATTCTGACAATGGCTCTACTGCTGTAGAGGTAGCCTTAAAGATGTGCCTGCAGCAGTCATATAATAATGGCCTGCCGAAAACGAAGATACTGGCGTTCACAGATGCGTATCATGGCGATACCTTCGGCGCTATGTCGGTAAGCGGCCGCAGCGTGTGGACCGCTCCGTTTAAGGACCAATTGTTTGATGTATTGTTTATCGATCCACCGAACGCAGACAATCTCCCGGCCATCAAGGATACGATCAGTCAGTATGCACAGGAGCTTGCCTGTTTTGTATATGAACCGCTGATACAGGGCGCTGCAGGTATGCTCATGCACCGCGCCGAAGAGCTGGATGAGCTGCTATCTTTCTGCCGTACGCTGAACATTCCTTTAATACAGGATGAGGTGTTTGTGGGCTTTGGCAGAACGGGCAAATTATTTGCAGCCAATCACCTGCATACCCAACCGGATATTATGTGCTTCTCTAAAGGGTTGACCGGTGGTACTATGCCTATGGGCATTACTACTTGCACGGAAAAGGTATACCAGTCATTTTTGTCTGAAGATCGTTATAAGGCATTGTTTCATGGCCATTCTTTTACAGCTAATCCACTCGCTTGCGCTGCGGCCCTGGCCAGTATGGACTTACTGTTACAGCAAGAAACACTGCAACGGATACAGTCCATCACGGAGCAGCATATTGTATTCGCCCAAAGCATTAATGAGCATCCGAAGGTTAAAACGGTAAGGTATACCGGTACAATCCTGGCTATTGAATGGAATACAGGTGAGGACACCTCGTACTTTAACCAGTTTGCTGCTGCACTGTACGGGTATTTCTGGGAGCGGGGTATACTGATACGGCCACTGGGTAATATACTATACCTGGTGCCTCCATACTGCATCAGTAATGAGGACCTCAATTACATTTACCAGACAATATCACAGGCATTGGATACCTTATAGCGGCTGAATATTACGGAGTATTGACAAAAGGCATAGTATATTTGCATCCAAACAATTATACTATGCTTCGTTATATATTATTCACCTGTCTACTGGGCATTAGTGCACTGGTACAGGCACAAACCCCGACGGCCAACTATACAATCTACAATACTAAAACAGGTGCGGAAGTTTCTTTTGCCGACATGATGCAATCATTGGGCAATGCAGATGCAGTACTGTTTGGCGAAGAGCATAATGACAGTATTGGTCATATGCTGGAACTGGATGTGTTGCAGCGCATGCATCAGCAGCACGGAGATAAGCTGACCTTATCGCTGGAGATGTTCGAAACGGATGTACAGGGCATTATGGATGAATACCTGGCGGGATGGATCAGTGAGAAGAATTTCAAAAAAGAAAGCAGGTCATGGAACAATTATAATGATTACCG
The DNA here is from genome assembly GCF_019797745.1 of Edaphocola aurantiacus. Taxonomy (GTDB): domain Bacteria; phylum Bacteroidota; class Bacteroidia; order Chitinophagales; family Chitinophagaceae; genus Edaphocola; species Edaphocola aurantiacus. The sequence goes on from NZ_VOSI01000001.1 coordinate 720,460, forward strand.
TCCAATGGTACAATATGCACAGGAAAAGCATCTGCAGGTAGTTTGTGCCAATGCTCCTGCACGGTATACCAATATGGTCACCCGTAAAGGGCTTACGGCATTATTGCAGCTCCCTAAGGCTACGCAAAAAGCATACCTGCCCCCAATGCCTGTTGACACATTAACGGGTGCTTATTATGATCAGTTCCTGGAAGTAATGGGCGGACATACGGTGCCTAATATGCAATTGTATCAATCTCAGAATTTATGGGATGCGACCATGTCTTATTCCATTACCCGTGCGATGAAAAATAAAGTGGTACTGCATATGAACGGACGCTTTCATAGTGACCGCTACCTGGGTACTGCATACCGGGTAATCCAGCAGCATAAAAAGAAGAAAGTATACACGATTTCCTGTTTCAGGGCAGATCAGTATACCGCAGCAGAACATCAATCACTGGCTGATTTTGTGATCCTGACCAGGCTTTAATTATTTCCATTTCCGGGCTATACGAATGGCAGTTTCGAGCATATCGGGCTGCCATTTTTCTATATCCCAAACGCTGTTGCGTAAAGCGGTATGCTGCAGCTGCTCCATTGCCTCTGCATGTCCAGCCGCGTGTTCGAGGATGTAGGATAAGATCTGCTGTTCTCCGTACAGGTACTCATCTTCGATAATTTGTCCCGGAGGCAGACTTTGCTCCGGCAGGAAATTATTAGGAACTGCAGCCATTCGGGGATGATGCTCCAGGAATTGTTCTGTGATCTTTTGCATCTGCTGAAAATCATTTCTGAAACCGATCTTAGCTGCTTCAGTTTGCAGGCCGGCACCCAGCTGTTCCATCACCACATATTTTACCTGCGGGCACAAAGGCAAGGTCCGCTCCAACAGCTCAAATACCGATTCCGGCACCCTGCCATCATGCGTATCTCTGCGTATGCTACGGCTTTGGTCGGTCACAGCGGTTTCCCAGCTGCCTCCGGAGATATGAATCTCTCTGACCCGATCCAACGGATAGGCTTGTATCAGGACTTCAAATGGTATATTGAAATTGTGTAACTGGCAGTAGACATTGTGGAGGTCAAGGATAATGAATCCGTTTACCGGTTCTATTAACTGCTCCAGGAATGCTCCTTGTCGTTTTACCTCATCCAGGCTGTAGGCAAACGCCAGATTCTCCAGTCCTACCGGGCATTGTGCGGCATCCTGTATACGTTGCAGGCGATCGCGGCCTATGGCTACTGTGCCTGAAGTATAGGGAACACTCATTGGTGCTCCTTTATGAAAATCACTGCCGGTCATGAAACCGAAATGTTCTGTAATATGATCAAAACGGTATTGTCTGGTCAGCTGCTTCAAGCGCTGCAACCATGCAGCCTGCTCCGGCAGCAGCCTTCCGGAGAACAGAGAAAAAAATACCCCATGCCCAATAAGCCGGCCTTCATTGCTGTACGCAGTCAGCAGATCATAAAACCATTCCGGTATCACATGATCCTGCCGGAACAGGGCATCAAAAGACCATTCCAATGCGCCTACTACACCCTCTTCTAATAAAGGTAAGGATGCCGACAAGATATCGGCATCCAGGTTACAAGCAATAGTGGGTAAAATCGTTCTGCTCATAGTAATTTTTTATCCCATTCCACAGGCCGGGCAGTTATATGCTGTATCCGGCTGTTGATTGGCAGGGTTTTCAGTCCCAACCTTTTTCGCTTTTTCCGGCTTGGTTTGCACCTTATCGCAGGAACTGCTGCTTGCTTGTACGGCCAGCCCAACCACCAGGGCTCCCAATACTTTTTTAGAAATTTTCATGACGATATTGTTTAGATGTGTGTGACAATATGGATAATGTTTATTGCTTTTTCAATTTGTAGATATCAACTGTAGTATTTCCCTGCTGGCGGGTAAGCACCAGGGTATCATCATACTGGGTTATTTCATAAGTTCCATCCAGGATCAATGTCCAGTCAAAATTGGCACTCCATGTGCAGGTATCTTCAAATTGTACCTGGTTGTTGCCGATGGTATATGTACCGGAGCAAAGTGCAGGATAGCGCTCCATAGAAGCGTTTCCGGTCCAGTTACCATTGGATAAGGTAAGGCTTACTGCTGACGGGAGGCTTGAAGCCAGTGTCTGGCGCTGAAAAGTCCCAACATAAGTCCCGTCGCTCAGTGTAACCGTTGCCGGGTCCCGGAACATATCCTTACTACAGGAAAGTAAGGATGTTGCTATACATAAAAATATTATACCTGTTTTCTTCATGATTTAATTACTATTATGGGATCGGGACTGCTTCCTGCTCCCGTATTAATAAAGACGGATAATTCAGTACTTTGCTTAGTAAGTAACCTAATTTTCCTTAAAAAAAGAAAGAGAGGATATCCTTTAACAGGATTTCCTCTCTTTGTATTGTTTACGATACTGTAAATTAAGCAGTAGCTGCGCCTTCCAACAAAACAGTTGCTTTGTTATTCAGTACTTCTACAAAGCCGCCTTTGATCGTATATAATTCTGTATTCGTTTTATCTTTCAGAATTTTCATTTTTCCTTCGCCCAGCGCGGCAACCATGGCTGCGTGGTTTTCCAGAATTTCGAAAGAACCCTCTACACCCGGAAGCTGTACACCGTACACCTCTCCGCTATAGATTTTTTGTTCTGGCGTTAATATGTCTAATTGCATTTGATCAAGTTTAAAATTTCAAAAGTCAATATGTGCACTGACCTTTTACTTTACAATTAAGCTTTAGCTTGCTCTAACAGTTTTTTACCTTTAGCGATTGCATCATCGATAGTACCTACCAGGTTGAATGCAGCTTCAGGATACTCATCTACTTCACCGTCCATGATCATGTTGAAACCACGGATCGTTTCTTCGATTGGTACCAGTACACCTTGCAGACCGGTAAATTGCTCTGCTACGTGGAACGGTTGAGATAAGAAACGTTGTACACGACGAGCACGGGATACTGTTTGTTTATCTTCTTCACTCAGCTCATCCATACCCAGGATAGCGATGATATCTTGTAATTCTTTATAACGTTGTAAGATACGTTTTACACGCTCAGCACAATCATAGTGTGCATCACCAACGATAGCAGCAGACAGGATACGAGAAGTAGAATCCAATGGATCTACCGCAGGATAGATACCCAGATCGGCAATTTTACGAGACAATACGGTAGTAGCATCCAAGTGGGCGAAAGTTGTCGCAGGAGCCGGATCCGTTAAGTCATCCGCAGGTACATATACCGCCTGTACAGAGGTAATTGAACCGTTTTTAGTAGAAGTGATACGCTCTTGCATCAGACCCATCTCAGTAGCCAGGGTTGGTTGGTAACCTACCGCTGAAGGCATACGACCTAACAGGGCAGATACCTCAGAACCAGCCTGAGTGAAACGGAAGATGTTATCAACGAAGAACAGGATATCTTTACCTTTACCATCGCCTTCACCATCACGGAAATATTCAGCCATAGTCAGACCAGATAATGCTACACGAGCACGTGCACCTGGAGGCTCGTTCATCTGACCGAATACGAATGTTGCTTTAGATTCTTTCAGACCTTCCATATCTACAGCATCCAGATCCCAGCCACCTTTTTCCATAGAGTGGAGGAATTTTTCGCCATATTTAACGATACCAGCTTCGATCATCTCACGCATCAGGTCATTACCTTCACGTGTACGCTCACCTACACCGGCGAATACTGATAAACCACCGTGTCCTTTAGCGATGTTGTTGATCAGCTCCTGGATCAATACGGTTTTACCTACACCCGCACCACCGAACAGACCAATTTTACCACCTTTTGCATATGGCTCGATCAGATCGATTACTTTAATACCAGTGAACAGGATTTCTGTAGAGGTACTTAATTCATCGAATTTAGGCGGTTTAGCGTGGATAGGACGGCCATTCTCTTTATTAGGCTGAGGCAGACCATCAATAGCATCACCAGTTACGTTGAATAAACGGCCATTGATTTGAGGTCCGATAGGCATTGCAATTGCTTTTCCGGTATCAACAACCTCCATACCGCGTACAAGACCTTCTGTACCATCCATCGCTACGCAACGAACGCTATCTTCTCCTAAGTGCTGTTGCACTTCCAAAACTAATTTGTCTCCATTCTCGCGCTTTAATTCTAAGGCGTTGAAAATTTCTGGCAACTTATTTTCAGCACTGAAATGTACGTCAATAACTGGACCAATGATCTGTTTAATTTTACCAACGTTTGGCATATCTAAAATTTAATTATTAAGAATTGTAATATTTCAATTTGGGTGCAAAAGTATGACTCTATTAGCAAAAAATAAAATTTTATTCTGATTTAATTCATATTTAAATGGATTGTCATTTAATTTCTACACTTATATAAGGATTTAGGCTTTTCTGCTGTCCATTCTGAGGATTTAAACACTGTATTTCAGAAAAAACAATAACATCCCCCACCTGCACCTCATTGACCATTCTGTTATACTCAGCAGTAAATTTAGGACCATTGGCAAAAGACTGATCTGCCAGCTTATGTCCGTCCCGGAATACCCTTACCCTGTACTGGCTCACCGGTTGCGGTACATTGTAGTCAAATCCGTTCAGGGAAGACACCAGCCCTATCTGGGCCAACAGTTCCTGGCGGCTGATCTTGCCCTCATCACTGATACCGGCCAGCGTTACCGTAGGCGCAGGAATCGTTTTCACACGGTAAGTATAACTTTCTATTATTTTTTCCTTACCATATATCTTTAAGGTAACAGAACCAGGAGCATTTGGCGTAAAGATGTAATGCACAGGATCAACTCTGTTGATCACCACCTTATCCATTTCCATTTTTACATCTTCCGGTTTGTAACCCGATACCAATATGCTTACCGGGTTAGGTACGCCGGCGTACAGGATATTCATTTTATCCAGAGCAACCATGGCTTGTTGTGCCTGCAGCAAAGCAGGGCAACCACCAGTCACTAACGACAATAAGAAAAGCTTTTTCACCTGACTTGATATTAAAAATGAATAAAACAATATCCCCGCATTATTGCGGGGATAAATATACAATTTTTAAACATGGATTGAGACAATAATATTACTTCGTCAGTTGTATTTTTCCGGTATACAATTCCTTATTGGTTTGTATCATCATAAAATACATGCCATCTGCCATATCTGCCAGGGAAAGCGCAGACGGTATCTGCTGATCGTAGCGTTTGCATTCTCTGCCGGTCATGTCATAAAGTTTCAGGCTTTGAATCTCCTTCTGCTGCTCATTCTGAATATACACGATATCCCGGGATGGGTTGGGATAAAAACGAAAACCGCCTTCTGATGCAGGAATACCCTTTAATGAAGTCGGTGCACCGCCATTAATGGTTTTAAACAGCCCGTGTCCGCTGGCAAAGCCAACCTGCCCGTTCAGCATTTCTATTTCCAGTATCAGCATATCCTGCGGACTGGTCAGTTGCTTGGTCCATGATAGCCCACCGTTCGTTGTTTTATATATAGATTGTGCATACACTATATATCCCTCCAGGGGACTGGTAAAGTGAATATCTGTAAGCGACATATCTGTAAAGGTATGGCCGGTCAGCTCTGTCCAGGTGTTTCCGCCATTGGTTGTCCGTAATATTTTGCCGGGCATACCGGTAGCTACAGCCCATCCATGCTGCGCATCAGAGAAATGCATCTGGCTGATGCCATCATATACAAATACCTGCTGAGGTTCTGTGGTATCACTGTATACTTCTGTCCAGGACACCCCGGCATTGGTCGTTTTAAAAATGCGATCCAGGTTGGTGACATTTCCGTACTGGGCCAGGCTTACGAAACCGGTCGTCTGATTGATGAAATAAATATTGGTTATATAATGATACTCAGGTATCAGCTCCTGGCGGCTAAAGGTAGCCCCGCCATCTGTAGTACGGGACAGTGTGCCCATATTACTGATAAAACCGGTATCCTTGTTCAGGAAACGGATTTTATAAAAATAAGCACCGCCACCGATCGTATCATACATTGGTTGCCAGGTCTGCCCGCAATCGCTGGTCTTGAAACAGGTGGGGCCTACCGCAAAGGCGGCAAAGCCTGCTGCGAATCCGTGCTGTTGGTCTGTAAAATGTACTTTGAGCGCTGTCGTTGTACCAAAGGTAATAGTGTCCCAGGTCTGGCCACCGTTTACCGATTTCAGCAATCCCATGCTTTCTGAAGAACTGGCAAAGATGGTATCCTGATTGAGTACATTGAGGTCTGTGATACCGCTGGTTAAGGAAGGGGAACGCATGACCCACTGGGCATTTGCGTTAAGCGCGAGTATCCCGGATAAAAGGATGAGGCATAACTTTTTCATGATCGCTGAATTTATAGGGTTATAATTACTCCTACAAAGGTCCGCAGTATCGGTGTACACTGTTTGCAAATACCCGTAATAAAATTGCAAAAAAACACATCAGGCCTTATACTCCGAAGGGCTCTGTCCTGACTGCATTTTAAACCAGTTACTGAAATGTGCAGTTTCTTTAAAGCCCAGCTCCAGTGCTATTTCATTGACCGGCAGCCCTGAAGTCATCAGCAGTTGCCGTGCTTCTTTGAGCAGGCGTTCCTGTTCCAGCTGCCTGAGGCTTTTGCCGGACGCTTGTTTGATACGGTTCTGCAATGTTCTGGCAGTGACATGTAGTGCAGCGGCGTACTGATCGGGTGTCCAGCGGTCTTTAAAATGTTTATGGATCAGCGAGACTACCTGCTTCAGCAAAGGATCATTGGTGCGGGAAGTACCTGGTACATCATGAAAAACAGTTGCGATCCTGGTCAGGAAAGCGCCGATGAGTTGAAGCATATATAGCTTATCGCCTTTATTGGCCTGCATTTCCTGAAAGAGCAAGGCAAACTTCACCTGATCTTCTTCATTGAGGTTAATAATGCGGGAGCGGTTAAATATATCCTGGAAGTCTATTTCTGAATTCAGGATGGAAAGCTTGTCCAGCAACTGATCTTTGTATACAATAGCAAATCCTTCAGAATGCATGCTGCGCTCTACCCAATGCAGATCGCGCGCAGCAATAAGGTGTATCGACTGATCTTCGATGCTATAGTCTTTAAAGCTGATATTGTGTGTACCTCCACCTTTGAGGAAGACCATAATCTCATTGTATTCATGTCCGTGATAATGGTCGAAGGGGTAACTTTCAGGATTGTCCAGGTATACATACCGTGCAATATTGCTACGGACTTCATCTTCCGAATATTTGTATACTTCGTAATGCTCCTGTTTCATGATGGCTTACAGATTGGGCTACCAAGTTACTGCATTTACGGGTGGGACACAAGCTGCTGATGCAGAAAAATACATGCATAAAAAAACCCTGCAATATGCAGGGTTAAAAAAAATGTAGTGGAAGCACACGGATTCGAACCGCGGACCCTCTCGGTGTAAACGAGATGCTCTGAACCAGCTGAGCTATGCTTCCTGAAATAAAAGAAAGTAGTGGAAGCACACGGATTCGAACCGCGGACCCTCTCGGTGTAAACGAGATGCTCTGAACCAGCTGAGCTATGCTTCCGGGAAATAAAGAACTTTTAGTGGAAGCACACGGATTCGAACCGCGGACCCTCTCGGTGTAAACGAGATGCTCTGAACCAGCTGAGCTATGCTTCCTTGTAATAACTGTATGATGACATACTGTTTTCACTAATGGATTGCAAAGGTAAACTCTGAAATCCGAACAACCAAATTTTTTACTACAATTCTTAAATCTGATTTGCATTAAATAGGGGCCATCCATTTACTGATGCAGTATGGTTAATAAGTGCCAGGCTCTTTACCGGGTCTACTTTGCGGCAAAGCAATGCTCCCGAAGCCTTTATTACTTCATAGTCTTCAAGGTCCAGTACTTTAGGACTCTTACCATCCGGAGAATTGGCCCAATCTATATAGCGCAGTATCGGATTTATACGGTCTTTGAATGTACTGTTGAGAATGACGGTTTGAAAAAATATTTCGTCTGCACAAAATGTGGTGCGGAAAAACCGGATCAGCTCAGGATGCTGATCTATATAGTCCAGGATATAATTAATGCAGGCCTGGTCGAGCATCCACCATTGCGATCCGCCATAGGCTTTAAGCCCCAGAGGCAGCACACGCCAGCGTCCCTTAAATAGACGGTAAGTACCATTGACCAGGTAGTAAACGCTTTTATACAATACCTTGCCCGCAAAACCTGCAAGCCCTTTGCGGCGGATATACAGGCGCGTCAGTTCACTACGGTGAAAGTGCCCTACCCTTTTCTTAACCTCCGGCCAATCTTCATCAATGCTGCTATAATCGATGTACTGCTGCCCTTCCTGCAGGCGCTGTGCAATCTCTGTTGTAGTGTACACCGGCAGATCTTGTCCGGAAAGGAAAATAACATGGCCGTACTGTGGTTGCTCTGCCTTGATCTGCCTCAGCGAATTTATGGTCGCTTCGCATTGAGACCAGCCGCCCCAGTTAATCGATACACGTTGCTTAACCTGTACTGCTTTAGGATTGATCTTACTGCAGTCCATAGCAGACTTCTTATCTATATTGACATACACCACTGACTGCGGACCAGACAAACAATCGATCAGGTAGTTAAGGTACTCCAGGTGATTATGTGCATGGATAAGGTAAATCTGTTTCAAGGATAATCCGGTTTAGGAAACGAAAATAGGAAAAAGCAACGCAGGTGCCAAGCGCAACATGTTATAGAACATAGCGGGCATAAAAAAAGGCAGATAGAATGCTATCTGCCTTTGTGTGGAAGCACACGGATTCGAACCGCGGACCCTCTCGGTGTAAACGAGATGCTCTGAACCAGCTGAGCTATGCTTCCCTTTTTTTGATTAAAATAATTCTTTCAAATTACTTTTGGTGCCCAGAACAGGAATCGAACCTGCACTCCGTTGCCGAAACAAGATTTTGAGTCTAGCGCGTCTACCAATTCCGCCATCTGGGCTCACACCATAAAAAAGTGGATTGCAAAGGTATAGGATAAGATTCAGAATAACAAAAATATTTTGACTTCTGCATTCCCGTCTGCATAAAAAATGGCACTGCTGTACAGCAGTGCCATTAAGATAAAAGGTACAGGTTTTATTTTTTAATCATTTTAATTGCAGTACCATTTTCAAACGTCAGGACGTACAGGCCGGAAGCCAGTCCTGCAGTATTTACCTGAACAGCATTACTGCTCAGGGTAACCTGGCGTATAACCTTTCCGGAAAGATCAGTCAATACTGCTTTAGTACCTACCAGGGCTGCATCAGGAGCCGACACTACAAACGACTGATCGAAAGGGTTTGGTGCAACAGACGCTGCATCAGCTCTGCTAAACTGCAGTACTGATACATTACTGTAGGTACGGCCGCCATTTTCGTCGGTCAGCAGCAGGCGATAGTAGTTATTACCCTCTGCCGGGCTGATATCTGTAAATGCATATTGTTGCGTACCATTACCGATACCCTTCTGTGCACCAATGAGCTCAAAGGTACGGCCGTCGCGACTACGCTCTAACTGGTATACCGGTACAAAACCCTCTTCGGTTACGGTCCAGTTGAGGACAGCAGTACGCCCTTTACCCTTCTCTGCATTGAATGCAAGCAGATGCAACGGCAATGGCAGCGCACTGGAAGTACTGGTCACACGACCCAGCGTAGTTCCGGCAAAGTCCTGGCTGATAAAGCTGGAACCCGTATTAACCGTACTGCCCGTTGTAGTGGTCCATTGTGTCCAGGTAGAGCCGGGTGCTGCAGAAGTAAATGCCACCTGCATTAAGGCTTCTGTATTTGTACCCAGTTCTGAAATATTATAAAAGAAGCCGGCATTACCATTATATACCACCGGACTGGAAAAGTTAAATACCCTTCCAATACTGGTAGCTCCGCTGGTGCCGACAACAGGAGTAGCTGTCCTGGTCAGTACAGTTGATGTAAGGGTCAGATCCGAAGAAGGAACCAACACCAGTTGATCTGCACTTAAGGTTGTACCACTCAATATCGTCATACCCGAAGTCTCGACGCTCAGTTGTGCATGCAAGGATACAGGCAAAACTGCCGCCAGCAACAGGCTGCATATTTTGTTGTGCATAATGTAATTATTTAATGATTTTCAAATAGTTTTTCTTTTTGGCAGCCATTACAGTTGCTGAATCGTCATATAATTACTTGCACCACCACTTAATGTGGCTGCACCCAGCAGGCCGAACATCTGCAACTGCAGTACATCTCCTGCGGCAAGCGTCACGATAGCCTCGGAACGGAAGTTGTTCAATGAAATCGTCGGAGAAATTGTCAGGGCAGCAATACCGGAACCATTTACAGTAACGCGTGTACTTAACAACAATGAGGCTGTTGTAGACACGTTATAGCTGATGCGATATGCACCTGCAGCAGGCACGGTAAAGGAAGTGTTGCCACCATTAACCGTAATACCGCTCAAGTATTGAGCATCGGGCAGCGGAACATTCGTACCACCCAATATAACAGCAATTACCGAACTGCTGGTATTGGCTGCTGAAGCTTTTGCTAAAGAGCTGGAGCCTGCGTCTGCGGTAGTGGTCATACGCAACCATTGAGAATTGACGTACATCCATAAACCAATAGGGGCATCTGTCTGATACACCATCAGACCCTGTGCCGGTGTAGTGATACCGGTACGCTGTGTGGCGGTCATACGAGGAATCAGCATACCTCTTGTTGTGGATTGAATGTCTAATGCGGCAGTGGAGTTAGGTGTTGGGGTTCCGATACCTACCTGCGCGCGCGCGGCGGAGAATGTCAGCCCGGCTAAGGCTGACAAAAGGATAAACTTTTGTTTCATAATTTGCTAGTGGTTAATTGTTTCGGGGTAAAGGTAGCCAATAGAACAATATTTCACACAAATATGTAAAACATAATTATTTTTTAAAGATTAACGAAGGTTAATAAGAGACAATAAAATAAATACTGGCAAATATTTTAGGTGATTATCATTAAAAATAATTACACTAAAAAGTGAATTATATATAAAAATGTATGTACTGTAACCAGATTACAGATTCCATATTGCCCTAGGACAGGAGCAATATAAAGGGCATAGCCTGCTGGCTATGCCCAAAGATTTTTGCTTAGTTTGTATGCTGTAAACACTCTTAAATACTAACAGCGGGACAAAAATCTTGGCAGCAAAGATATGTAAATCACTAACATACATCTGACTTAAAAAGATACTTTAACATTTATTCCACCGATCCTCATCAAATAAGCAGCAGTGAAGACATTTTCTGTTGTCTTTGGAACCACAAAAGATACGCAGGATACTTACTGCTAATTTTCAACACAAAAAAGCCGGCTATAGAAATAGCCGGCCATTCTCCTCATAGATTAACCAAAAATCTGCTTAGTCCATGATTTTATGAGAGAGCTAATGAAGAGAGTTATGAAGGGAGCTTAATAGCATTATTGAATAACATTTATCTGTTGTGTACGCAAGGTTCCATCTGTCCATATACTGAGCATATACACACCCGATACAATACCCTGCAGGCTGATCATGTTGTTAGCATTGTCCTGTAACTTACCACGCAGCAGCACACGACCCAGGGCATCACGCAACTCATATACATTGCTGGTACTATTACCCTGGAGTACGACATGCACTTCAGCGTTCGCAGGATTAGGATACACACTTATGTTGTTACTGGTACATTTTACGGCATTTATATTCATAACAGGACTGTAACCTGCACTACCGCCTGCTTCTGTGGCTTTGATACGATAGAACCATTTGCCAGATGAAGGCACAACATCTATATAGCTGGTTGCAGTGGCCGGAAGTGTAGCGACATTACTGAACGCCTGCCCGTTGCTACTGCGCTCTATAATAAATTGCAGTACGCTGTTATTATCGGACTTGTATTCCCAGCTGAGGTTTACGGCACAATTATCAGCAGTAACTCCTGTTTTGATAAACGTAACCGGTAATGGTACGCCAGACATGGTATAACTACCAGGTGCGCATAAGCACTGTGCTGTACCCGCTGCTGTAGTCGTTTGTATCCTGGCAGTTACCAATGCACCGGTAGTACAGAATCCGCCGGTTGGTACTGTAATGGTAAAATCATCATAATCACTGCCACCAGTAGCTACACCTTTGGTAAGGGCACGTTTGGCAAATGGTACGGTACTGCTGCCACAGAAAAACTCTACCGTATCGATATTGGCAACTGATGCTTGTGTACCGGTGTTGCTATACGTAAGGTGTATCGTCTGACTTGTGCTGGTGGTCCAGCCTGTTGTTCCGGTACTCATACCGGTAATATTGAGGCTCGGCTTGTTCAAGGTAATAGCTGGTGACATTGCTGATGCGATCACGACACTACTACCGGTACAAGGGGTGCCATTACAACTCAGGGGTGCAATGTCGCGCTTGTAGGCTCCTGTAATGTTTACATTGCCACAACCACTACCACCGGGTACCACATTAAAGCTATAATTAATAGGTGTACTGGCGGCTACGCCTACGGGCATGGCTACTTTCACAATAGTAGTTGCTCCAGCTGTAGTCACATCAGCAGTAAATCCAGAGGTCAGTCCACCTGCATAGTTCATACCTGCAGGCAGGGTGTACATCATTGTATCACCGGCTGCGGTACCGACACTGGTAGGTGTCGTCGTAAGCGAAACGGGAATGGTAGTACCACAAGAAGCGCTGGTGGCACTGCCGAAACCAATGGTTACACCAGCCGATCCGGAAACGGTAACACCATTAATATTTAATGCTGCGGTAGTAGCCGTAACGCCATTACCTGTTGCAACGGAGCCACAAGGCTGGTTACCATAGGCATTAAAGGTGAAGGATGAGCCCGAGGTAAAACCACAGGTCGTTGTAAAGTCCAGTTTAATTTTTGCTTGTCTGTCCCCACCCAGCGGGCTGAAGGCAGGATTGGCCAGAGCCGTACCCAACATGCCGTTTACACCGATGGCAGTATGAGCAGTAAGGTCTATTTTATAACCACCGCCACCAATTGAGCTGATCGCTGCTGGCTGATAGTTGCCACTACCCAATGGGTATTCTACCTGTATGGTAGAGGCCATTATTATACCTGTTGGTGGATAGAAGATTACATAAGGATTTATCAGGTTAGCTGCCTGCGCACTGTTTACGATCAGTAAGGTGCTGTCTGTAGTACACAGATCAATACTGTTGCCTGCGCCTGGCTGACGGGCAACACTCAACTGGATCTGGCTCGGCTGAGGATCAACGTTCAACCATGTTTGTGCTGCAGTACAGGCATAGGCAGAAGGATCTCCGGCCGGATAACCACTACAGTTCCATCCTGCTTTCAGCAAAATACTATCTGATGTACAGTTGGTATATTTGAAGTATACTCTTGCCTGTTGTGTGCTTCCGGTGGTTAAACCTGCTGTGCTTACCTGGTACCATTTGTTGCCGGTACCATAGATAGATGCAACAGGAAGCACCACATTACTTGGCTTCAACACAACGCTGTCTATAGTAATGCCACTAGCAGCAGCTTTTTCCAGTGCCAGCCAGAGATAAGGCGCTGTTTGTGTACTGGGGTTGGCTACCTGCACATCCCAGTAATGCTGCGGTTGAATACCCTGCACCGCACCAGTATTATTTTGAACCGTTACGCTGGGGCGCTTGCTGCCATCAATACCCAAAAAGAATGCATTGTTAGAATAAATAGTGTTAACGGCCATGGCCACACCGGGATTATTGTAATAATAATTCTTACCATAATACTGTTCCAGCAAAGGCAATGGGCCGGTGGTGGTGCCCGCCTCGCAGGTAGATTTGATGCTATAGTTTATGCGACTGTCACTCTGACTTCCATTATAACCAACGTCATTCAAAGGCCAATTTCCGGGGTTGATAAACGTAAGCCTTTGCCCATTGATTATCGGCGCAGCAATAGTAATTGTTCCAGCAGTACTAGTATATGCATCCGCCCACCCGGTATAATTCATCGTGGGGGTAACACTGGCATCATATTGTACGCCCGTGGGCAATATGATCACTACAGAATCTATCCGGTGATTGGGGCGGAATTCATTGTTGAACACCCGGTAGGTTACACTATATCCACTTTGATAAGAAGAACGGGGTGCTGCTGAAGCACAACCCACCAATGTATTGGGTCCACCACCCCAGTAAGTAGTTCCTCCATTTACAAAACCTACAAAACGGATACGTGGGATCAGGTTCAGGCAATATTGCTTTACAGCACTGGCATCATTACTATAAAAATATGAATTGGCATTGGGTGCATACGTGGGAACCCCACCATAAAGCGAATAGGTACCAGGTACACCGGCATTGGTAACAGCATAGGTAACGGCTACCCATACACTATCGCCTACCGAAAGTGTAGTAGGCAATCCGCTCAGGCCGGTAAGGTTCCAGTCCCACTGTGTATGTGTGGCAGTGCTCAGGTCGGTTGGCGAAGGCATGGCCACGCTGGTAATGGTGCCGCTGCCCGCCGCTTTATGATTGTAAGTGCCGCTGATAAATACAAGGGTATTCTGCCCGTTTGCCTTATCCAACTCAAAATTGAAATGTACGTTATTGTATGCTACCGACGATTGCTGTGCACTGTTGGTCACCACCACGGTATCGTAAGGCAATACCGTAGCCAGTTGCAAGGCAGGTATGCTGCTTGGGCTTATCCTTGTAGCCAATGTGGCATCGGTAAAGCCCAGCGAAGCACGTTCGGCCTTGGTAAAAATATTGGCCAGGCCGCCGGGGCATGGGCTAGGGCATACGGCAGGTATGGTTTGTGAACCGCAATAAAGCCGCTCTACGATATCGCCACAGCTACGGGTGTTTACATAATCCATTTCCCAAGAGAAACTTACCGGGCTGCCGCCGCTGCAATCGTACACCAAGTCAAAAGCAAAATCAAAAGGATAGGTAAGATTGTTAGTGCCATTGCGCTTGGTGCGGAACTGGAGAGTGGAACCTGAAACGGTGACATTCGCCGCATCGGACAAAGCCCCACCACGAAATTTGTAGGTGCCGGGCACATAACTAAGGCCGGCTGGCAATGTAAGGGTCAGTTCTAAACTATCTGTCGATTGGTTGACTGCTGTTATATATGCTGCACTATGGGTAATGCTGACTGTAAAAGGTACCCCATTAAAAATTTGCGGTACGGTGCTGATGCTACGAACGGTTGATGTGTATAAAGAACGCTGACCGCCGATGCCATTTGCGGGTAGGCTGGTAGCCGAAGTACCGCACATATCAGTATATGTAATCGTAGCACCTACAGAATTACTGTAAAGTGCTCTTGGGCACAGTGTGCTTGGCTTATAATTTCGGTTGAAGAAAATGGTAAAACTTTTGCCGGGGGCAAGGTCGTCGTACTGGCCATCGCCATCCAGGTCGTCCAGCCCTACACCGGCGCCATCAGGGTCGGTGGCAAACTGGCTGAGGCGGGCACGTACGCTGGCATTGGTCGTGTAGGCGGTACCGAGGGTGTCAACCACTAATGCGGTGCCTGTGCCCGGTGCTGTGCCAAAAGTAAAGTTGCTCAGGTATTCGCCATTGCTGCTAACAAACAGAGGGTTACCCAAGTCGGTAAAACCAAGGTTGGCAATTACATTGTACATAGCCCCGGCATTGCCGCCGCTGCCATTGTTGGTAAACACCGATTTTGAAAGACCTGGTGCAGTAGCACAGGCGCCCAAGAGGGTAACATCGCTGGTAGCTATGCTTAAGTTGGGTACACCTGTGGCCATGGTCACCGCACTGGTGGCGGTTGCTATCTGGCATTGTGAAGCTTTCGTTTTGCCCCACCCTGCACCATAAGCAGTGGCGGCATTACATTTTGCCACATTAATGGGTTCAGCAATAATTACGGTTTCACCATTGCTTAGCAGGTTGTCGCCGCCAAATATTGTCGTGCCGTATATTTTGTAAAACAGCGTATCGCCGCTCGTACTGCTGGGTGTGAACGATACACCATTGGCAGTAATCGCATTGGTACCACTGGTGTTGATCATGCCACCACCAGGGTATACAATGTAATACCGTACAGTATCGGTAGCACCGTTACCACCATTAGTAATAGTGGTGGTGCGGGTGGCGGTGGTACCGATTACTGCATTGGTAAGTGCTGCCGGTGGCGTAAGTGCCAGCGATGGCGACAGCAGGTTATAGGTGTTTACCATAGCCGCCAGCTCGCTGCCATTGCTACAACCACCACTTGTAAATACATACACACTATCCTTAGCTGTAGCAAGATTGCCACAGGTTGCTCTGCGCGCTATGGTAAAAGTTATATGATCACCGGTGGCTGCAATACCACTGATGCTGAAGACCGGATTACGCGGATCGGAAATACTACTTTCCGCAATACTGATTGCTGCTGTACCTCCTGTTTTGATTACGGTACCTGCTGCATAAGTAACTGATGCGGGTAAGGCTACCTTTACGGTTGTAGCACCGGTGCAGGCACCATTAAATACAACCTTAACTGTAAGATTGCCTTGACTGTAGCCCCGGGTAAGATCCTGGGCTGCAGTGGGGTAACTGATTGTGGGTGCCTGGGCATAGTTTCTCTGCGTACTGATTAATGAAAGCAGTAGCAAAATACCTGCCATGAGCATGGTACGATTTTGTTTTACGTGCATTTTAATGTACTATTTAGTTATAAATAAAAAGGACAGGAATCGTGTTTGCTGTTAGCTATACAAAATATAACCGTATCGAAATGTAGCTGACTATCACTCTAGCCAGCCACATCGAATACAAACACTCACCTCACGATCCTGCTTTTACCAGCTTAATATTGATGATTTGTTCTGTGCCATCGGCAACAACGATCTGATAAGTACCGGCTGCCAGGCTACTCAGATCCAGCAGTTCATTACTTCCGGTTGCCTTTTGTTGCAGGATTAACTGACCATTTATTCCAAAGATTTTAATGATCTCTCCTTTATGCAGGTTAGCAATCTGTATCTTATCTTTTGCAGGATTAGGGTATACGCTTATATTCCGGTTATTGTTACACGGAGCACCTATTTTAAGGGTATTACTATAGGCATAGGCACCACCCTCATCGACCATTCTCAATCTGTAATAACTGGTAGTCGATTGCGGTGCACAATTGAAATGATAGTTATTCCCTGTACTTTTTCGGGCAGCCATAACGGTACCTTCTTTATAAAAATCACCACCATTTGTACTGCGCTCTATTTCAAAATGACTGAGATTTTGCTCATAGCCCGTTATCCAGCTCAATTCAGTTGTACAATCTATTGCAGTTGCAGCAAAGGAAAGGAGGCTGACAGGCAGCGGTGTATTACAAAGTGTAGAATTTAAAGTAACCGCCACATTGCGTGTAACGCAGCCACCTGCAATAACTACAGTACATACATAAGTACCATTATCTCCGGCAGAATAATTCGGGAAAATAATCTCCCTGCTGTTAGAGATAAGTGTCCCGTTCTTCTTCCAGGTATAAGTAGCATCTACCATATCCGGAACGCTAAGTGTATATGGAATTCCGACACAAGGTTGCATCGTGTTTACGCTATGCAGCTGGCTGAGTTGACCAATAGTGATTTCTGTAACCGTAGCGGCACCACAGTTATCAGTTATTCTTACAGTGTAAGAAGTGTCTGCGGTAAGGCCTGTTATGGTCTCACTTCCATCGGAGTTATTGGTCAGGTTTACATAGCTGGCATCAGGCTGCGAAGTTTTTTTATAATCTACCTTCAGCGGACCTGCTCCTATAAATGAAAATATTGCACTGCCAGTTGCGAGTGGAGTACCAGCTACACTTTCACAAACCACACCAAGTTTTTTGACAATTTGAGGCCCTGAGCCTCCAGGCAACACATTGACCTGTGATGAGTAAGAGTAAGGGCCACAACCGAACACATTAGTTGTGACAGTGTAGATTCCTGCAGGCAAATTACTATATATCCCACCCGGTGCAGATCCTGTTCCTACAACGGTATTTGCACTGTTCGTGATGGTATAACCGAATGCTCCGTATCCATTATAGGCTGCTTCAACAACTATATCTCCAGTACCTCCGCAAAGCTGTTGCACAGATGCATTGGTATGTTGTATGAGGTTGCTGCCAGGATCAGTCGGCACAGTCACGTTCACTGTATCAGATTGTCCACAACCATTCTCTATCTTAATATAATAAGTGGCACCTGGTATTACATTTGCCCAATGAAAGGTACCAAACCCTATCGCCGTACCCACTACACCAACATTATTGGGGCTTGGCGCAATTATTGTAGGCATGATATTACTTAAGTTTGCCATTGTACCCCCTATTATTACTCCCAAAGTGGTTTGACCTTCAGTACTTGAACAACCTGCAAATGAACTAGCATAAGTTACAGCTACCTGATCTGGAGGCCCTGAGGGTGGCGTCAATGTCAGCACATCACTATAAGAACATGCGTCAGTAGCAGTCGAGGTATAAGTATCAGATGGCAGCCCATCAAAACTATGCGGAATATCTGCCAGGCTATTTGCTGTAAATGTCCCTACAACTACATTAGAGCTGTTTTTTATTACCCAGGTCACAGGAAAAACGTAATATCGATTAACATTCACGCTAATTGAATGTGTAACAGGGTTGCCTGGTGCAACACAGCCTTTTGAGATCATAAAGGTATTTTGGAGAAACTGCGTATTGGCAGCATTGTAAGTATAACAATAAGTACAAGCTGTACCACAAGGTGTGCGCATTACTAAGAGCAAATTTTTACCGTTCGGTATTTTGACCTTATTATCGGATGAAGTATTGTTGTAATGATATGTCTTTACAAATGTACCTTGGACGGGACTTGCACAGGTACCACTATTCTCGTAAATATCCAGATCAATACCTGCTGATGGAAGCGTAGAGAATTGTGTAGCCCCGGTTGGCCCCATGTAAAAGGTTGCGAAGATAGAATCCTGTAATTGAGCACAGGTTAAATTTCCGAACTCCAGGTAAAATTGACTGATACAAACATCCGGGTAGGGATTAGCCACTGTCACCTGCTGGGTCACAAATACGCCACAGGCATCTTTGGTACGTACATTATAGGTCCCAAAAGCGGGAGCCGTAAAAGTGTTGGCCGCAGTGTATGTTAATGTTCCATCTGTAGCAGCAGGATCTCCCTGCCAATAGGCATATGTAAATGGTGTGCTGCTTCCTGTTGCGGATGTGGTTATGGTACCACCCGGCGCACTGGCACTACACACATTATTCACTGTAGAATTGGCTGCCACTTGAGTATAGCTATTGGGAATAGTGATGCTCGTCGTCGCAAATATACCGGGGTCTGCCTGACAGGCTACTTTAACGGTATACGATCCAGGCAACAAACCAACAAATGTATTGTTATTCTGTGCCGAAGTCGGATAACCAACAGGGCCGCTCGTGATCTGGTAAGTGGCTCCGGTACCCGCAGTGGCGTTAATTGTAAAGCCTCCGTTCGAAGGACACGAGGCCGTAGTGACGTTTACGGAACCAATACTGATGCTTGCAGGGCATTGGGCATAACTGCCTGGCATATTGATTAATGAAAGCAGTAGTGCAAGGACTGCCATCAGCATAGTGCGATTTTGTTTTACATTCATATCAATGTATTGTTTTAGTTTATAAATAAAAAGGCAGGGATCGTGTCTAGTCCTGTCGACTATACACAATGTATTAGTGTCAGAATGTAGCTGACTATTACGCTAGCCAGCCACATTGAATAATAACACTCACTTCACGATCCTGCTTTTACCAGCTTAATATTGATGATTTGTTCCGTACCATCGGTAACAATGACCTGATAAGTACCGGTGGCCAGGCTGCTCAGGTCCAGCAGTTCATTGCTTCCTGCTGCCATTTGTTGCAGGATTAACTGACCCGTTATTCCGAAGATTTTAATCATCTCCCCTTTATGAAGATTCGTTATGTGTAGTCTATCCTTTGCAGGATTTGGGTATATATTTATGTTCCGTTCACGGTTACATGGAGCCCCTATTTTAAGGGTATTACTAAATGTATATGCTCCATCTTCATCCACCATTCTCAATCTGTAATAACTGGTAGTCGATTGCGGCGCGCAATTGAAATGATAGTCAGGTTCAATATTATTCTGAGCAGATAATACGGTACCCTCCTTATAGAAATCATTTCCATCAGCACTTCGCTCTACTTCAAAATGACTAAGCTTTTGCTCATGAGCTGTTATCCAGTTCAGCATAGTATTACAATCCTCTGCATGTGCTGTAAAGGACAAGAGTGATACTGGTAATGGTGTTGATGTGGTAATCGTATAGGGAACAAGTGGACTTGTTTTTCCCGCAGCATCTGTAATAGAGTATGTAAATCCAACCGGACTACCAGAAATACCGCTGCCTACTTGTCCGTAGATCACCAGTTTTGCAGGGTCATAGTTGCTGATTACTGTATTGCCGGTAAGCAGTACAGGCCCAGCTCCGAAGTTGTAATACAATTTTGTATTACTGTTAATCGCCCCGACAGTAAAGGTTTTACCTGTATTACAGGCATTCGCCGCAAGACAGTCTTCTGGATCACTGCCAGACAGTTGTCCGCCGGTATTATTATACCCGGTCAGGTTTGTACTGGATGTGGCAATAGATACATATCCGGCAACAACCGGATAACCCGTTGGTGGTAAACTTGCAAAAGCGTCCGATGCTACCGTAAATGATTTTGCCGTAGCGGCTGGCGGTTGCTCTATACCAAAGTTGGCCTGGGTAATATTGCCCGATACCGTCCCTAAAGACAACACTCCATCAGGAGCACCATCGTTACCGGCACAGCCTGCACTGGCCACACAGTTTTGCTCACCTGTGTTTCCCCAGCCCGCCGGCAAAGCCATAACCGGTACCGTGGTTTGTCCTACTGAAACTGTATTAGAAGTAATGTATACACTATAATTATTTTCTGCTTTTACACTAAAGCTATAAGCACCGCCGGCATTTACCGGTACAGTGGCCACCACCTTACCTGTAGTGAAATCATATAAAACGGCATTTAATCCTCCGGCATTGGTACCGGTGCCGTCTACAGTATTGGTGGGTGTACCCTGCAGTCCGTTTGCATCGTTATACACATGGCCGGAAATAGTGATCGGACATGCCGTTAAGCTTACCGCGGCAATACCGAAATCATCAGCTGCATCGCCGGATGAGGTACCGCCCGGATCAAATTCTATAACGAGATTACTATTATTGGGCACAGATGATGGTAATAAGATCTGCCAGTTGGCCAGGTTAATGATGCCAAAACCCTGAGGACTTGCCCCATAGTCAAAAGTGTATCCATTCGCGACACTCCCTGTTGCACCATTCAGATAATTAACCGTTGCAATGTGTCCGTCCGTAGCAGTGGTCCCATCAGTAGTAACGGTTGCATAGGTAAGCCCTCCATACTTAATGGAGAGTACACTTGCCTTGCCGTAATTGTTAATAGTAGGAACACCTGCAATACCATTTCTGACGCCAAGGCTTATGGTAACAATAGCACCTGAGCCCAGCGGATTTACTCCTGTAAAAGCATGGGTAAATGTTTGCGTATTAGAATTATCATGAATGTAGGTATCATTGGATCCGACATCTATGATACCACTCCCAGAACCCACCCAGCCATTAAAGTTGAGCGATGTTATGCTAACGGTACCACTGGGAATATTCGTAAAAATAAACCTGGTATCGGCCATGAGTTCGGTCGTAGCACATGGTGCAGCAGCCGCTGCAAATGTTTTTTTGAAAGGAATGGCCAGCACAGCACATAATACAGACCATCTTACCATGCTTGACCTTAGGGGTATACCTATAATAGTCTGAACCATCATGGTGGGCTCAAACCTGTGTTTGGTAAAATTGCTCATCTAAATCTGCTCAATTAATAATTAATGAATATTTGCAGGGAATTACTTTTTTTCGGTAATTTTATGACTGTTACTATCTCTTCATTTATAGTAACAAGTCTTGCAAATAATTTATCTCTTCTATACGGCCACAAAATTATCGGGCTGAAAAAAAACTTTTTATCCCCCGATTTTGTATATTTTATACCATAATACTAGTAGGTGTATACTTATATTATGCTATTTCCATATTCTTAAAATCAATAAATCTTTGTAAAAACGGATGACAGATTTCTTTAGCAAGCTTAATGAATTGAAGGTCATTATATTAGATGATCACTTACTTTTAACGGAAGGCTTAATCGAGTTATTAAAGCGGATTATCCCAACTGCAGAGATCAATGCTTACGCACAAGTAGATCTGGCAAAGGCTGCAATGAAGATCAGTGCATACGATTTTCTGCTTTGTGATGTTCTTGTCCCGGGCGATAACATCGAAGAGTTTATTGTGTACTGCCGGAAGCATTATCCTGATCTGATTATTATCATGCTGACTAGTGTGATTGACACAGATACAGTCCGGAAATTCTTCAGCTATAATATAAACGGATATATGAGTAAAGGGACAAACTTCTCTGAGTTCAAAATGGCATTAGAAAAAACGTATAAAGGCCAGACTTATATAAGCAGCGACCTGAGTGGCCGTTTGGTATCCAGCATGTTTTTCGAAAAAGAATCGGGCTTAACCCCTAAGGAGCTGGGCCTCCTGCGTCTGATCGCAGCCGGACACAATACTGATAAAATGGCGGCAATCCTGCATATAAGCCCGCATACGGTCTCTGCTCATCGCCGAAGCATCATGAATAAACTGGGCATCCATACCTCATCCGGCCTGGTAAAATATGCCTATGAGCATAAGATTATCTAGCGGCTTACAAAACAACTTAATACTACAATATTTATGAAATATAATTACATGCTCCTATGGGCACTGTGTATGTTTACTTGTGCCTGCTATCTTCCATCTGGCGTGTATGCCCAGCAGCCAACGGCATTTGATCAGCAATGGCACAAACTCAACCAGCAGTATAAAAAAGGGGCTATAAAATCGGCACGGTACATGGACATGGTGGACAGCCTTGCCCTAATAGATGCGGCAAACCCTCATTTAAAAGAGCATTTACAACCGTACAAAGAGCTGGTCTGGAAAAATGATCCGACAAAGATGCGGCGCAGGAAATATTATTATTTCCTGATCGCTAATGCAAAAGTCAATGGCCAGAGCGGCAAGGAACTATATTATGTTGAGAAGTTTGTGAAAGAACCGGGAAGCAATGATCCAAACCACTTCCGTAATGTCACAAAAATGCAGCTCTTTGTAGCTGCGGGTGATAATATTAATGCCGCTGCTATGTTTGACACTGATGCCCCCTACTACAATAATATACCCCGTAAAATCGCCGATGGAACTTATAAAGGTGACCCTCAGTCTGATCAGTTTATATTCTACCAGATGGCACCCGTTTTTTTCGATTTAAAAGACTCTGCACGGCTATTCCGCATGCTCAGCTTGGCTAATCAGACTTATAACAACCTCATTAAGGTCAAAGGAATTTCGGACTGGGACCGGCAGATGTGTTATGCATTCGTAAAGGCTGCAAAATGCTTTGGCTACCGGCAGCAGCAGAAAACAGATTCAGCAGAAAAGGTATTAAAAGAGTTAATCGCTTATGCAAGCCTTCCGATGGACCCTAGCCTGACCAGGCAGGTCATTCTTCAGAAACATCTGTTACAAAATGTTACCGGCCAATTACTGGATGTATATATATCCGTAAAAAATATAGACAGTGCAAAAAAATACCAGGCAATCGCGGAACAACTATCAGGTGTTGATTTTATCGAAGATGACCTTGCCTTGCTTAAAAGCAGAAGCCAGATACAGGCCCTCTCCGGCGACTATAAAAGTGCATTCAATACAATGGAGTCCATTTTTCAGAAAACGGATACCCTTTTAAAAAGAAAAACGGTAGAGATCTCTGAAAATATGTATGCCCAGGCACTTGCAGAGGATAAGAAGGAAGAGACAGCTCTGCTCATTGCAGAAAAACGAAAATTAATCGCATTCGCAACGCTCGGCGCCATAGTACTTATATTGATCATCACCTTGCTGTACTATCGTGGCAAGGCCAAAGAAAGAAAGGCTAAACAATCTATTGATGGTTTAAACAGGGCGACTGCATTGCAGATAGCAGAACTGGAAGAAAGGAACAGGATAGAGCAGCAAATAGAAAAGAAAAAGCTGGGGCTGGAGCTGCATGATGGCCTGGCCAACCAGCTGGCACACCTGAAAATGCTCAGTGAAATAGCCATTTTAGATCTTGGCAAACCCGGCACCTTAAACACCCTTACTAAAATAAATGAATTAATAAACACGGCTTACGAAACGACCCGGGACAAAAGTCATGACTGGTACAAAATCAAAGAGGATACATCTTATGCAGCTAAGATAAGCGGTATAGTACAGAATGCGCTGCCGGATGAGCTGTTTCAAAAGGAGGTTTCTATTGACGAGTATCACTTGAATACCTTACCACTGTCCACCAAAATAGAATTAATGTACATCATCCAGGAGTCTATTACCAATGTGCTCAAACATGCAAGATGTACAAAGGTTATGCTCCTCATATATGAGGAATTTGAGCACCTGGTTTTCCGGATAAAAGACAATGGCAGAGGACTTGACAGCAGATCAAAATCGGGAATTGGTCTGACGAGTATCAAAGAAAGATGCACAGAACTTAAGGCAAAGCTTGGCATAAGCTCAGATAAGGAGGGAACGGAAATTGTTGTAACAATTCCGCTTCATCAGTTAATCTAAAGAACCTATCCGAATTGTTTATCTAAGATTAGCCCAAAGGCAAAAGGCCTCATATTAATGTGAGGCCTTTTGCTTTTTATGTTACGAATGAATTGTTACCTGAAGCCGGTTTCTGTATTTATGGTTTCAGAAGAGAAGGATTGAAATATTTTTTCTTCAACCATAAAGCCAGGTTGACAAGGGCAATCAATGCCGGCACTTCAACCAATGGGCCGATTACGCCTACAAATGCCTGTCCGCTGTTGATACCGAATACGCCTATAGCTACTGCAATCGCCAGCTCAAAATTGTTTCCGGCCGCAGTAAACGCAATTGAGGTGCTTTTCGAGTAATCTGCCCCCATCCGCTTACCGGCAAAAAAACTGACCATAAACATAATCACAAAATAGATGACCAATGGAATCGCAATTCGCACCACATCCATCGGTATTTGTACCATCAGTGCTCCTTTAAGGCTGAACATGACCACAATAGTGAATAAAAGTGCCACGAGGGTTATTGGCGAAATAAAAGGAACATATTTACGCTGAAACCAATCTAATCCTTTCAACCTGATCAGGACATAACGACTGATCAATCCTGCCGCAAAAGGAATACCAAGGTATATGCCTACACTTTTGGCTATTTCACCAATAGTAATATCTACTTCCAGTCCCTTTATGCCAAAGAATGGAGGTAGTACAGTGATGAAAACATAGGCATATACGCTGTATAGCAATACCTGAAAGATGCTGTTCAATGCAATCAATCCTGCTGCATATTCCCGGTTACCCTCTGCCAGTTCATTCCAGACCACAACCATGGCGATACAGCGCGCCAGCCCGATCAGGATCAATCCGGCCATATATTCCGGATGCCCTTTCATAAATACGATCGCCAGGATGAACATGAGGATCGGACCAACGATCCAGTTCAGAAAAAGAGATGTGCCCAGTACCCTGGTATGCTTAAATACTTCACCCATTTGCTCATAACGCACCTTAGCCAATGGAGGATACATCATCAGCATGAGTCCAATAGCCAGGGGCACGTTGGTGGTGCCGCTGGAAAAGGAATTGATGAAGGAAGCAGAGGAAGGCACAAAGTGACCGATCCCCACCCCGGCTGCCATTGCCATAAAGATCCAGAGCGTAAGATACCGGTCCAGGAAACTAAGTTTTTTCCGTTCGTGTGCAGGGGCACAATGATCTGCTGACATGTATTAAAGGTTATCTGTTACGAATTGCTGTGCATACTGTTTAATGGTATTTCTTACTGCCCGAAAAACTTCATTGATCTCCTCCTCAGTACCGGTTGCCTTGGCCGGATCAGTAAAGTTTTCATGAAACGTTTTCGCATTCGAAGGAAAGAAGGGGCAACGCTCTTTGGCATGATCACATACAGTGATGACATAATCAAAGTCTACACCCTGATACTCAGTGATGTTGTTCGAAGTATGTCCGGAGATATCAATTCCATCTTCTGCCATTACAGCAATAGCTTTGGGATTGACACCATGGGTTTCGACTCCGGCACTATACACCAATGCTTTGTCGCCGGAAAATTGTCTTAAATACCCTTCTGCGATCTGACTACGGCAGCTGTTGCCTGTACAGAGTACTAATATTTTCTTCATTTTATATGGCTTTACTTCTTCTTGCTAATAATAAGGTTTTACACCAAAGACCATCCGTTTGTCCGGTCTTTTCCGGCAGTTACAGGATACAATATTCTATGTCATATGGGACTAGCAGCAGCCCCCGCCCGGTGTACAGCTATTCTGTCCAGATACGGGAAGTTCCGATAAATTCAGTTTTGTCTTTTCGTTTGGTACGCCACATTTATCCATAGCAAGACAAGCCGTCTGCTTAGCTAATAATTGGAAATGAACCCCATCAAAACCCAGATCATACTTACCAATAGTTTCCGCCTGGTATTCCACTTCAATGTCCAGATCCTCCATTCCGAGTACCTTTTCGGAGAGGGCAATAATACTGAGCAGCTTACCTGCCTTCAAGCGATGTTCATAATCATTTGCATCCCAAAGCTGAAAATTCGCCACTTTCTCATGGCGGACAGTGCCACCACAATCAATAAAATCTTTAGTGATTACACCCACTTCTGTCACGTGAAAATATTCCGGCACCATAGCGCCATCAGGCAATTGAAAATTTACGCTTTCTGCGCCTGCCAGGATTGTTTTAATTTCTGAAAGTTTCATAGACTTATTTTTTTGTGTGAATAAATGCAATATTGCAATATTACGATTAATATATTAAAACGAACAAAAAAATTTACCGTAAGATCAAACTTCCCGAGCGGACAATCGCCTAATTTTCAAACAGCCTATTTCGTCCATATCCTTAAACAAAAAATGCGACAGCCCATATGATAAGGGTATCGCATTTTATGGATCGAAAGGTTTCGAATCTTCCGATTCCTATATGATCTGATAGACCGTTCAACAACAATATTATGTACATGTATTACAAAAGCAAAAGGTCTCACATTGCTGTGAGACCTTTGCGGACCGGACGGGACTCGAACCCGCGACCTCCGCCGTGACAGGGCGGCATTCTAACCAACTGAACTACCGGTCCTTTTCTGTCTGCGATCGTTTGTTTGACCGCTTTGGGAGTGCAAATATAGAATGCGTTTTTGATTCAAACAAATTTTTGTTGAAAGTTTTTTTTCAAACCCTGAAATCAGGCATTAGTCGATAAATAAATCCTTCTGCAAGGTGGCGCCTGGTGTTACGGCATAAGACTCCAGGTCTGTAATTCCTGCCTGTGCCAATACCTGCTCATCCAGCAATTGCTGACCGGTATATGCTTTAGGGTCCTGCTGCAGGATAAAGTGAATAGCATCGGCCAGGATATCCGGTGTACGGCTATGGGCCATCATCTCGCTTCCTCCCAAAAGATTATTGACTGCCGCTGTTGCGATGGTCGTCTGCGGCCATAATGAATTGGCCGCAATACCATAATCTTTAAATTCGGCAGCCCAGCCCATGGCCAGCATACTCATGTTATACTTAGACATGGTATAGGCCACAGAATGACGGAACCATTTTGGTCTCAGGTCCAATGGAGGAGAGAGTGTAAGAATATGAGCCGCACTGCTTTGCTTCAGATAAGGCAGGCAATGCTGTGTAACCAGGTAGGTACCTCTTACATTGATCTCATGCATCAGGTCAAACTTCTTTGCCGGTGTCTGCTCCGTATTGGTCAGAGAAATAGCAGAGGCATTGTTTATTACGCCATCAATACCCCCAAATCTGGCTACACCCTGGGCCACAGCTTCAATGATCATGGCTTCGTCCCGGATATCACAGGGTACGGCAATCGCCTGGCCTCCAGCCTGCACAATCTCCGCAGCAGCAGTGTATATTGTCCCTTCCAGCTTAGGATGAGCCTCAACCGATTTCGCAGCAACAATTATATTGGCCCCTTCTGCCGCCAGTTTCAGCGCAATGGCTTTGCCTATGCCTCTGCTGGCACCGGAAATAAAATAGGTCTTATTCTTAAAAAATGTCATAGCTATTATTTTAAAAATGCCTGGTGCCGGCGGCACCAGGCAGGAATATAAGATGAGGATTTTTATTGGGCCCGCTCCCAGGTAGTCGTACGCCCGATCATAGAGATACCGACGTAGCCTCTTACACTTAGCGTATTGCCATTATGGGTGATCTTACAATCGTAGGTCTTACCATTTTTAGGATCGTAAATCTCTCCGTTGTCATAGGTCTTAGCACCTGTTTTTTCGAAGTGACGCAGGATCTGTAGTTTCAGCAACGGTCGCGTTTTTTTTGCTGCGTTTGAATTATTTACATCTGTCTTCGGCTTACCATTCAGGGTAGGCTCTTTCAGCCAGACAATCTCGCCCCAGTATTTACCATCTGTTGCTTTAAAGATATTGATCTTAGCAGTTTTCTCTGCATTATACCATAATCCTTCGATAGGATCTTTACCCTGGGCCATTGCCCTTAATCCGAAGCCTAAGACCAGTATACATAAGGCCAGTACTTTTAAAACGGTTTGTTTCTTCATGATACATTACTTTGAGGTTAACAATATGCTTTTACTGCCCGGACAGTTTTTGTACCAGGTCTATATATTCCTGTTGAGCCATCTCGCTGCTCATGCCTTTTTTCTGAAGCCAGGCCTCATGCTTGAACTTTTCTTTAAAGTCAAACATTCCATAATCGCCTTTCTCCGGTGCATCTCCTTCTGTAGCTTGTTTAAACAATGCATACAGCAGGAGCAGGGTATCGTTATCGGGTTTCTCCGGTAACAGGCGGCTGTCTGCCACGGCTTTATTAAATGTTTCTGAAACGCTATTCATCTTGCTCTTTTTACAATTGTGTCTTGGATGGGTGCAATATAAAATCAGGTGTTTTCGGAATCTGCATAAATCGCTGCATAGCCTCTTCAGGCAAGCCTGTCAGCTTTCTTTTATCCAGATCTATCCACGCACCATCGGCATAAATAATGGCTGCCTCTGTCCCGTCATGCCGGTATACTTTCTGCAGAAAGGACCAGCGGCTTCCATCTTCATAACAGGATTTCAACAGGCAACTTACCTTAATCAGTTCATTGGGCCTTACCTCTTTCAGGTATTTCAATTCTTCGCGGAATAAAACCGGGCCTATGCGCAGTCTGGCCAGTTCATTAAATCCGAACTGCATATGGTCCATCAGTTCAAGTCTTGCCTGCGCTGCAAAATCAGCATAGGCAGAATGTCTGAGGTGCATATTCGCATCCAGCTGGCTCCACATTACTTTAGCTTCTAATACAATATTATCTTCCATATAGTGCCGGTATTAAATATGATCTATATCTGCACCTTCATACATCGCATCGATCTGTTGCGCATATTTCTGCAGGATGACTTTACGTTTGAGACTTAGCTTAGGCGTTAATTCTCCGGTTTCGATACCCCACTCACGAGGCAGTAATACAAATTTTTTCACCTGCTCGATATGATTGAAGTCTTTGTTATATCCTTCTATCAGCTGATGAAAATATTTAATCACTTCCGGACTTTCGACCGCTGCTTCCTGTGTCGTAAACGGAATGCGCTCCTCTTTCATCCAATGCTCCAGGTTACTGAAGGATGGCACGATCAACGCACTTACAAATTTGCGGTTCTCCCCGATCAGCATGACCTGCTCCATAAAGCGATTTTCTTTCAGCTTGCTCTCAATGGGTTGCGGGGCAACATATTTACCACCACTGGTTTTGAAGAGTTCCTTTTTACGGTCTGTAATTTTCAGGAAGCGCCCTTCTACCAGCTCACCAATATCGCCTGTAGCAAACCAGCCATCTACAAAAGTAGCTTCTGTAGCCTCCGGCTTTTTATAATAGCCGACCATTACATTATCTCCCTTACAGAGTATCTCACCATCATCGGCAATCTTAACCTGTACATTATTAATGACAGGGCCAACAGTGCCTGCACGGCGATTCTCCTCTTCGTAGTGATTTACCGCAATTACCGGAGAGGTTTCTGTCAGACCATAACCTTCCATAATAGTGATATCTGCTGAGGTAAAGATCTTCGTCAGCCTTGGCTGACAAGGTGCTCCGCCTACAACAATTGCTTTCACATTGCCACCTAATGCAGCACGCCATTTGCTGAAAATAAGTTTATTGGCTATAGACAATTTAAACTCATACCACCAGCTACGGGGTTGTCCCGGCTCATATTGTTTACCCAGATCTACCGCCCAGAAGAACAGTTGTTTTTTTATTCCGGTCAGCTGATGACCGGTAGCCATAATTTTTTCATAAACCTTTTCCAGTAAGCGAGGCACGGTTACAAAGATGCTGGGACGCACTTCTTTCAGGTTATCCCCTATAGTCTCCATGCTCTCGGCGTAATAAATTGAAAAGCCGTTGAAAAGATAGACATAAGAGATCATTTTTTCCAGGATATGATTCAGTGGCAGAAAGCTCAGTGCCTTACGCTCTGCCAGGCCCACACCTTCAATGATCGGATGCACATCGTTTAAATTACTGACAATATTCTTATGGCTCAGCATCACTCCTTTTGGTGTACCGGTGGTACCGGAGGTGTAAATGATCGTTGCAATATCAGCATCGGTAGTCTGCTTCCGTATGCGATCCATCGTAGCCAGGTGATCGGAAGATGGCTGTACTTTACAGGATTCCCAATGTGGCACACCGGTTTCTTCCTCAAAAGTATATACCCACTCCAGCATCGGCATTTTATCTTTTTGCTCCATAATCTGGCGGTACAGGGCTGCTGTATGTACAAAGCAGCCCTTCACACCGGATTCATTGAAGATGCCGATCATCTCGGCCATCGTAATATTAGGATATAGAGGAACCAGTATCGCCCCCGTGAGTTGCACAGCCAGATCGGTGATCAGCCAGGCAGGCCTGCTGTTGCTGAGTATCGCGATCTTGTCGCGCCCCTCAGTAGTCATATCATGTGCAGATATGCCTTTGGCCAGCAAACCGGCAGCAAGCTTTTTCACTTCAGCATGCACCTCATCAGTACTTAAAGTCACATATCTGCCAGCCGTTTTTCCGGCCAGGAGATCGGGTTTGGGAGCTGCTGCCTGCAACTCCATACAATCGAACAGTCTGTGTGGTGTATTCATAATCTACGATTTTTCTGTTATCAATCTGCAATATTGTATTGCAGTCTTCTACTGCATGTTTGTTCTACCGGTGTGACTTTAATGTATCTGTTTAAGGAAACAGTACGCCATTATAATTATTGATATCTACCTGAGGTACCGAAGATTTATAAGTACTGTTAATCACTCTGATAATTTCATTTGCCATCAGTGCATATCCTTTAGGAGTCAGGTGTACACCGTCCAGGGAGAAGGCCCCACCGGAAACAAATGTCGGTGTCAGCGTAACCCCGTTAAAACGGATACCAGACTGCAGTGTACCCAGGTAACTATGTGCATCAACATAGCCCAAACCTTTACGGATAGCGGCTGCGCGGATAATTTCATTGAATGTGTTGGTTGCAGATCGTACATATCCTACCTCCGTTTCATCCAGCACATATTTTTTAGGAATAGGCTTAACACTACCCCAGCCACCACACTTCAGTGAATCCTGTGGTAAAGTCAGCAGCAGATATTCATTATTCTTGATCTGGCGCAGACCTCCCGGTGCGGCAGGGTCCTGTATGATAAATGCATTGGCACCCAGAGCGAACGTAATGCCCAGCGGTGCATATGCCGCATTCAATGCAGCTACCTGCGTCGGGGTACTCAGCACCAGCCCTCTGCCCGGAATAGTCGTAAAGTAAGGGATGGTAGTCACATCAGGAATATTGATCAGCACACCTTTGGCGCCTTTCAGGGTCATAGCATCTACCACTGCATTGTAAGAAGCTTCGAAGGCTGCTGTAGTAGAAATATCGGTAGGCATTGCCCCTCCGGTACCATTACCTTCTCCACCATTTGTTGCATAGCCCAGTACATCATTACTACCCAGCCACATGGTGAAAAATGTAGGATTAGTAGCCGCTGCGATATCGATAGGACGATCGGTTGCCGGATGCGGATAGATACGCGCCGCATAGCCTACACCAGCCAGTGCCTGCGCAAATGCTGCATAACCGGCAACGGTATAATCTACACAACGGATACCTGGTATACCCAGGTTATTGAATGGTCCCTGTCCGGAAATATTGGTCGAACTGCCACTGGTATCAGAGGCTCCGGCATATAACTTTACACCAAGACCGGTTACACCATCACAACTGGTCGTATAGCCCAACACGCGCTTAGGTGCCGGCCAGCCTGCATTTCCGGGCAATAATGGCTGACGGAATTCGCCACCGCCTACAGTCATAAACTGTTTGCCCAGCATTGCCGGATAAGAATTTTCCTGTCCGCTGCGGTATAATGACCCGTCGGCATAGCCCGCCGTTAGCGAGTTACCAATGGCTACATAGTAAGAGAAATTGGCCTCACCACTGGAAGGAGTCACTCCTTTAATGGTAGGTTTGCAGGAAGCCAGCATAGCGGCCGCTGCGATTAAAGGTATATATGAAGCTTTCATATGTTCTGAATTAATTAGGGATTCACTTAAAATTTGTACGTAATACCTATTGCCGGTACCAGACTCTTGATTTGATACTCACCGGAAAAATTAGCCGGTTCATATTTCACCTGTCTTCCTGCAGTTGTGGTATAGTTGACTGCTGCCATTATACTCAGCTTATCGATTACCGCGTAGCTCAGACCGGCAGATAAAGAGAAGCGGTCAGCATCTACCGCATCTGGAGATACATAACGCGCATTACTCGGTGTCGGATCAAATGCACCACCTACCATTACGGCAAATTGTTTACAGATTTCATAATGTCCGCCAATTCTTACAGCCAGTGTATTCCTGTATAATCTTGGCTCTTTAGAATCAGCCAGCGAAGCTGTGTTTTGTACAAAATCAAATTTTAAGGAATCATAACTTTTCCATCCTGCCCAAACAAGATCACCTTGTAAAGTCAGTCTTGGCGTTACTTTAGCGGCCACACCCAGGGTCAGAATGCCGGGTAAAGGCAAGGTAGCATCAAAGGCTGTTCTTGGAAAATTCGCAGCCAGTGCAGCAGGTACACTAAAGCTGGCATCACCGCCATTTACTTTCATGCGTACTCCCGAACGGTAAGATAAACCGAACTGCAGGTTATTGGACGCTTTGATATGCACCCCTGCATTAAAGCCTACCCCATTAGCCTTACCATCCAGTACGGCCTGTCCCTCCGTTCCGTTCATATCCTGAACGGGCAGGGCTTTTTTAATCGTAACAGAACCGGTACCGTATACAAATCCTGCCCCTACAGAGATCAGGTCATTGATACGATAGCTGACTGTCGGCTGGAAATAAATACTCTGTAAAGAAATAGACTGGGTGATAAAGCGACCGGTCCAGTCATTGCTCCAGTTGGCACTACTGCCGAAAGGTGTGTAAATACCCAGTCCCAGCGCCCAGCGGCTGTCTTTAGACAAAGTACCACCTGCATACACAGCGAAAGGAGTAGACAAATGTCTTTTGGTTTCCGCATAGGTCTCACCGGAATTATCCGGTACATAGCGGACGGTCGGAGACACCCCAAATACACCGGCATAAGCCTGTATACCATTTAAGCGAGCCAGTCCGCCAGGGTTATAAAATATAGTGGAAACATCCCATGGAAAAGCGACGCCACTACCGCCCATAGCGGTCTGTCTCAGTCCCTGCAGGTTGAGCTGAAAGCTGCCTGCATGCAGGGTGGCCGAAGACAGGGCTACTGCTGCAACGGAAAAAATAAATCCTTTCTTCATGCTGTGAAAATTGAGAATGTGAGTAATTGTTGTTTAGTTTTGGGTGATGCAGTATGGATGAAAGTCATCCATACTGCAATATTTTTGATCTGCTAAAAGCAGTATTTATTCGCTTCGATCAGTTTATCTGCTACTTTTCTGCGTGCAGCTACGGTATTAAAATCGTCTACTTTGGTAAAGCGTTTCAGTCCCATCATCATCATTCTGCGTTCATCACCTTCAGCAAATGAGTTCAGGGCATTGCGTCCCGCGCTGAAAATGCGTTCTGCAGCATCAAAGATATATACCCTTGCCATGTCTGCTTTCAGTGCTGCCTGCTCATCATTATGCTCCAGGGTTACTTTCTCTACCCGCAGCAGTACTGATTCTGCAACATAGGTTTCGATCAGCATATCGGCCAGGTACATGATCACTTCCTGTTCTTTCGCCATGTTCTGCATCAGCTTCTGCACGGCTGCTCCTGCGGTCATCAGTACCGCTTTTTTAAAGCCGCCGATGTATTTATGTTCTTTAGCAAAGCCACCTTCTTCTACCGTATTAAAATCCGGGATGCTCATCAGCTCTCCGGCTACCTTCTGTGCCGGTCCCATCAGGTTCAGTTCTCCTTTCATCGCACGTTTCAGCATCATATCTACAGATAACATGCGGTTGATCTCATTGGTTCCTTCAAAGATGCGGTTGATGCGGGCATCGCGATAAGCTCTGTCCATCGGTGCCTCTGCACTATAGCCCATACCACCATAGATCTGTACACCTTCATCAGACACATAATCCAGCGTTTCAGAAGCATGTACTTTAATCATGGCCGCTTCAATGGCGAACTGTTCCGTTCCTTTCAGCTTGGCCTGCGCTTCGTCCATACCTTCTGAGATATACGACTTAGTAGCATCTTCTATATTCTGACTGGCACGGTATGTTGCTGCTTCACTGGCATAGGTACGAATGGCCTGCTCTGCCAGCTTATACTTAATCGCTCCATACTTTGAGATAGAACGACCGAACTGCTGACGCTCATTGGCATAATTCACCGATTTACTGATCACTTCTTTAGAAGCACCGATTGCAGCTCCTCCCAGTTTAATGCGACCCAGATTCAGAATATTTACAGCAATCTTGAAACCATTCTCACGGGTAGATAACAAATTTTCAACCGGCACTTTACAGTCTGTAAAGAAGATCTGGCGGGTACTGCTGCCTTTAATCCCCATTTTATGTTCTTCGGGGTTAAATGTGATTCCCTCAAATGTTCTTTCTACAATAAATGCACTCAGGTTTTTATCATCATCTATTTTGGCAAACACGATCAGCACATCTGCGAAGCCACCATTGGTGATCCACATCTTCTGCCCATTCAAGATATAAAATTTTCCGTCGGCAGACAAGGTTGCTTTTGTTTTTCCGGAATTGGCATCAGAGCCCGCATCCGGTTCGGTCAGGCAATAGCAGCCTTTCCATTCTCCGGTAGCCAGTTTACTTACATATTTTTGCTTTTGTTCTTCATTACCATAATACAGGATCGGCAGCGTACCGATACCGGTATGTGCAGACAGCGCTACAGCAAAGGAGTGACCTGCACCCAGCACTTCTGTAGTCAGCATAGAAGTAACGAAATCTTTTCCGAAACCATTATAGGCTTCCGGTACACTCATACCCAGGAGGCCCAGTGCTCCGGCTTTATCCAGCAGGGAGGGCATCAGGCCTTCTTCCTGCTGATCAATTTTATCTAACTGATTAAATACATTTTGCTCCAGGAATTCGCGGCACATATCAGCGATCATATGCTGCTCCTCGTTCCAGTCTTCCGGAATAAAAATGTCTTCTGCTTTAGTGTCTCTGATCAGGAATTCGCCTCCTTTCAAGGCTGTTTTTGCTTCGTTGCTCATGACTATAATTAGTTTAAATTGTTACAGATTAGGGTTACAGCATTTCAAATATACCGGCAGCACCTTGTCCGGTACCGACGCACATACTTACCAGGCCATATTTCTGGTTTCTTTTTTTCAGCTCATTCAGGATTTGTACCGACAGCTTAGCACCGCTGCAACCTAATGGATGCCCTAAGGCAATCGCACCACCATTTACATTAATGATGTCGGGATTCAGGCCCAGCTCACGGATCACGGCCAGAGACTGCGACGCAAAGGCCTCATTCAGCTCAACCAGGTTGATATCGTTCAGACTCAGACCAGCCAGCTTGAGCGCCTTGGGAATGGCAAATACCGGACCGATGCCCATGATGCGTGGCGGTACGCCTGCTGTAGCAAAGCTTACGAGGCGGGCGATCGGAGTCAGGTTATTTTCTTTCAGAAATTTTTCGCTGACGATCATGACAAAAGCAGCACCATCACTGGTCTGGGAAGAGTTACCGGCTGTTACCGATCCGCCTGCTGCGAATACCGGCTTTAACTTAGCCAGGGCCTCTACAGAAGTATCTGCCCGCGGACCTTCATCTGCCGCTACCGTAAATTCACGTGTTTTTTTAGTGCCGCTTGCCGCATCAAAATAATTTTCGATGATGTTTACCGGAACGATTTCATCTGCAAACTTATTTTCAGCCAGTGCTCTGATCGCTTTCTGATGTGACTGAAAGGCGAACTGGTCCTGATCTTCACGACTTACCTTATACTCTTTGGCTACCGCTTCTGCAGTCAGCCCCATGCCCCAGTAATAATCGGGATGTGCCAGTGCCAGATCGGCATCGGGCACTACGCGCCAGCCACCCATAGGGATCAGGCTCATACTTTCAGACCCACCGGCCACGATACAATCGGCCTGGCCGGCATGTATCTTGGATGCCGCAATGGCAATGGTTTCCAGACCGGAGGCACAATAACGGTTAACCGTCATGGCAGACACTTTATCTGTATCAAAGCTCATGAGCGAAACAAAGCGGGCAAAGTTCAGCCCCTGCTCTGCTTCCGGCATGGCATTGCCCACAATCAGATCATCGACCTGCTCGTGTGCGATCTGTGGCAAAGCAGCCATCAGGTGTTTGATTACGTTTGATGCCAGTACATCTGGACGAGTAAAGCGGAATCCACCACGGGGTGCTTTACCTACTGCGGTCCTGTATCCGGCTACTATATATGCATTCATTACAATTCAGTTTTAAAGATTAATTTCTTAACACTTTTCCTCCATTCAGGATAGACTGTATGCGCTCCAGGGTTTTGCGTTCTGCAGCAAGACTCAGGAAAGCCTGTCGCTCCAGGTTGAGCAGATACTGTTCGCTCACTGCTGTAGGCTGTGACAGATCGCCTCCGGCCAGTACATAGCCTAATTTCTGAGAGATCTTTACATCGTGCTCACTGATATAGTTTCCGCTCATCATGGAGTTGGCTCCTAGATAAGCCAGCCCTAAAGCAGATTTCCCCAGTACATTGATGTCTTTTCTTTGCTGTGGCTTTACATATCCCGCATTGGCCAGTTCCAGGCAAGCTGCCTTAGCCTCGGCCAGTAAACGATTATAAGAAACCACTACCCTGTCTTTACCGCGACGCAGGTAGCCCAGTTCAAAAGCTTCTTCTGCGGAGGTAGATACCTTGGCCTGACCAATGGTCAGGAAGCGATCTCTATATGCATTCAGTGCCACATCACCTTCTTTCAGGTCATCGGACAAGCGTAAAGCAAATTCTTTAGTGCCGCCACCACCTGGTATCAATCCTACACCAAACTCTACTAATCCCATATACGTTTCGGCATGTGCGACTACTTTATCTGCATGCAGACAAAGCTCACAGCCCCCGCCCAGCGCCATATTATGCGGCGCGGCGACTACCGGTATGGAAGAGTAACGAATGCGCATCATCGTGTTCTGGAACTGACGGATGGCAAAATCCAGTTCATCAAATTCCTGCTCAACAGCCATCATGAAAATCATACCCACATTAGCACCGGCACTGAAGTTGGCACCGTTATTAGATACCACCAGTCCTTTGTATTGTTGCTCTGCCAGGTCAATG
The DNA here is from genome assembly GCF_019797745.1 of Edaphocola aurantiacus. Classification (GTDB taxonomy): domain Bacteria; phylum Bacteroidota; class Bacteroidia; order Chitinophagales; family Chitinophagaceae; genus Edaphocola; species Edaphocola aurantiacus. Next base: position 758,438 of record NZ_VOSI01000001.1, read on the forward strand.
GCTTTATTAATACCTTCTATCACTTCACCCCCGATGCTGTTCATCTTGGTATGAAACTCCAGGTTCAGGATACCATCGCCCAGGTCAGTAATAGTGGTACCACTGTTTTTCCAGATCGTACTGCTCTCGCGGATATTATCCAACAGGATGAAGTCTTCTGTACCCGGAATGATTTTATACGATTTTGAAGGGATGTCATAATACAGGCGCTTGCCATTTTCTATTTTATAGAAAGCAGTATGGCCTCCGCTCAACATCTCTGTAACCCAGGCAGGAACAGCATGTCCCGCTTCTTCCAGAGCTTTAACGGTATCCGCTACACCCAGGGCATCCCAGGTCTCGAATGGTCCTAACTCCCAGCCATAACCGGCTTTGATGGCATCATCTATTTTATAGAGTTCATCTGAAATTTCAGGAATGCGGTTAGCAGAGTATATAAATAATGGATATAAAGTGGCGCGGTAAAACTCACCTGCTTTGTCTTTAAAATTCACCAATAACTTCAATCGTTGTTTGAGGTCGTCTACCGGTTTGCTGGCTTCCAGTGCGGCGAATTTCACTTTGTTGGATGGACGGTATTCCATGGTATTCAGATCCAGTGCATGAATCTCGCTCTTACCGCCCTCACCTTTTACCTTTTTAAAGAAACCTTGTTCGGTCTTACTACCCAGCCATTTATTTGCAATCATTTTATTGACGAAGTCCGGAACCTTTAAAGCCTCAATGGCTTCATCGTCCGGTACATTCTCCACCAGGCTATTCGCTACCAATGCCAGCGTATCGAGTCCCACTACATCAGCTGTACGGAAGGTGGCCGATTTAGGACGACCTACAACAGGACCGGTTAGTTTATCCACTTCTTCGATGGTCATACCCGATTTTACGACATATTGCAGCAGGCTCATAATACTGAACACACCAATACGGTTACCGATAAATGCTGGTGTATCTTTGGCCAGCACGGTAGTCTTGCCCAGAAATTTTTCTCCGTAATGCATCAGGAAGTCGGTCACTTCCGGTAAGGTATCCCTGGTCGGAATGATCTCTAAAAGCTTGAGGTAACGCGGGGGATTAAAGAAGTGCGTACCGCAGAAATGTTGTTTAAAATCCTCACTGCGTCCTTCAGACATCAGGTGGATTGGAATACCAGAGGTATTGGAAGTGATTAAGCTACCGGGCTTGCGATAACGTTCTACTTTCTCAAATACCTGCTTTTTAATATCGAGTCGTTCAATGACTACTTCTATCACCCAGTCGCAATCAGCGATGCGCTGCATATCGTCATCAAAGTTCCCCGTCGTAATGCGCTGTGCAAATCTCTTGCTGTAAATCGGCGAAGGATTTGATTTAAGTGCGAAGGTCAGTGCATCATTCACTATCTTATTCCTGGCTTTTGTATCGCCCTCCGGAGCATCCTTTGGTACAATATCCAGCAACAATACTTCCAGCCCTATATTGGCAAAGTGGCAGGCTATACGGCTGCCCATTACACCAGAGCCCAGTACGGCTACTTTTTTAATGGTTCTGTTCGTCATTGTTATATATGTTTATTTGTTTGCTTAATTATGTGCTGCGATGGCCTCCCAGCAGGCATTATAAAATTTGTTCTGTACCGTTGCTTTCGTCAGGTCGGTCTTACGGGCAAAGTGCATCTTCAGCATCGTATTCATAGGTCCATGTACCATCGACAGTAATACTGCATCGGGCAGGTTCTTGATCATCTTCTGCTTCTTGCCGGCGCGCATCATTTTATATAAAGGCAACAGCAGCATAAAATTCTGTTCCTGGTTTTCCTTAAACAGAAAAGGGGCATAAGTGTATTGTTCTATAAAACTGAAATAGTCTTTATTGTTCAGATAGAACAGTACCGCACGGGACATCATAGCACGGTATACCTCCTTAATAGGGCTATCCTGATCGTAAGCACCCAGCACACTTTCATTAAACTCAGAAACGATCATCGTATACAGCTCATTGATCAGCTCTTCTTTCCCTTTAAAATATAAATAGATGGTACCTGCAGCCACTCCTGCTTCCTCTGCAACCATCTTCATACTGATATGGTAAAAACCTACCCGGTTCACCAGTTTCAATACGCCTTTCAAAATCGCCTGTTTCTTGTCTTGCACCATAGTCCTAACAAATCTAACCTTTTAATTTCAAAAAATGAACGTTCATTCATTTTTATTTTTCTTAAAAAATGATTAAATTACTTCATGCGCTCTTCATTGATAATCAAATATTTCAGAGCAGATAGTATAGAGCATTACCCAGATTGCCTTTCCAGCACTACCCTCAATACAGCACTGAATTACAGCCGGTTTTTATACCAGAACGCCTGTCACTACAGGAAAGAAAAAGCCGTATTATTGGACTAAATGCGATAATTTTATGCAGCACAAAATACCAGCGTAAGAAGATGAACGAACCGATTATTATCCAGACAGACCGTCTGATCCTCAAAGGCGTAAATCCTGCAAAGATTCACGAGTTATTTGAACACCATTCACCGGAAGAGATCATGGCTTTTTTGGGTATAGACGAGTCGGGGTTACCGCACTATCAGAACATGCATGAGCGCGGAATGGAAACCAATCGCTTATCGCTGTTCTTCTTCCTGCTGATCTCTAAACAGACTGGCTTGCCCCTTGGTGATTGCGGCTTTCATACCTGGAACAGTACACATCGCCGCGCCGAATTGTTTTATGGATTACATCATGAGGAAGATAAGAGACAGGGCTATATGAAAGAAGCGCTGCATGCTGTACTGAAATATGGCTATGAACACCTGGGACTGCATCGTATTGCGGCGCTGGTAGGGCGGGAGAATACACCTTCTGTAAAACTGCTGCGCCATTATGGCTTCACTTTCGAAGGCACCATGCGGGAAGACTATGTAATTGATGGCATCAGCCAGGACTCTGATTGCTATTCCCTGTTGAAACAGGAATGGATTCAAAATAACCTGATTTCTTAAATGATCACATTATGGCAAAAGACTGGACTTCTTTTGAACTGAAAATCGCCGTCAAAGCCGGGATACAGGATATGTATGATGCCTGGACAAAGGCAGAACAGGTAGAAAAATGGTTTCTGCAAGCATGTACCTACCTGAAGGATGGCACATCGCTTGTGCCCGGGGAAACGGTGCAGACTGGCGATACATATGCCTGGCGCTGGTACTTTTACGATGAGACAGAGCATGGAGAAATCCGCCAGGCCAATGGTACTAATTTCCTGCAATTCTCCTTTGCCGGCAACTGCCTGGTCGATGTACAACTTGAGCCAGCCGGTGACTATACACTGGTACGCCTGCGTCAGCATAATATTCCTACAGACGAGGCGTCACAATTCGGTATACGCATTGGTTGTGTAGAAGGCTGGACATTTTACCTGACCAACCTGAAATCGGTATACGAGTATGGGCATGACCTGCGCAACAAAACACATCCTGAACTGCGGGGTGTCAATAACTAAGTAAAGCGGCATTTACGCTTTGGACATTTATATAAATCTCGACATGATAGAATTAGTTTCGGTCAATAAAATATATAGTAAAGGGCCGCACCAGATTGCTGCCTCCAACAATATCAGCTGTACGATACAGGAAGGGGAATTCGTGGCGATTGTCGGCAAATCGGGTTCAGGAAAATCAACACTGCTGAATCTGCTAGCGGGTTTGGATACCGCAACATCTGGCAAAATCCTGTTTGAAGGGACGGACATCAGCTCTTTCAATGCCAATCAGTATGCGCAGCATCGATTGAATAATATCGGCATCATATTTCAATCCTTCAACCTCATTTTTTCTAAAACGGCACTGGAGAATGTAATGTTACCGCTGATTTTTGCGGGCTATTCAACAGCAGCGCGAAAGCAAAAGGCACAACAGGCATTGGAGATGGTCGGACTGGGTGACAGGATGCAGCATAAGGCCAATGAGCTTTCCGGCGGTGAGGCACAGCGGGTAGCTATTGCCAGGGCCCTGGTCAATGATCCCAAAGTACTGCTGGCAGATGAACCAACGGGAAATCTGGACTCTGCTACTACACAGGAAATACTGGATATTCTGCTCTCCTTAAAGACAAGAGGCAAAACGATTATTATGATTACCCATGACCAGGAAATTGCGGCACAGGTTGCAGACCGCATCCTGACTATAAAAGATGGCTTGCTGAGTGAGTAAGCGATTAAACACTAAACAATCTTCCTGAACTATAATTTATTACCCATGACCATTTCAGATCTAATCACCATGGCCCGCCAGAACCTCTGGCGTACCCGCTTAAGAACGATGCTCACACTGATCGGGGTTATTATCGGTATCGGCGCCCTGATCTCTATGGTCAGCTTTGGCATAGGCCTGGAACGGAATATAACAGACAAATTCAAGTCGAACGACCTGTTTACCAGTCTGACGATCTCTACCAAAGCCTTCAATTTTAAAGGCGGACCAAGAGGCCGGAACAAACCGGAACAAAAAACAGAATCGGCAGTACCCCTGAATGACTCACTGATTACCGTCATACAGAAAAGGCCGGAAGTAGCGATCGCCTACCCTCGCTTAACAATCCCGGTACGGGCGGCATTGTATCATGATACTTCAGAAACCAATTTAGGCAGCCTACCGATGTCTATGGCCAAATACCCACCGTATAATCAGCTGTATGACGGGCGTTATTTCTCCAGCGATTCTGCACTGGAAGCTATTGTCAGCCTTGACTTCCTGCGCCAGCTGGGTCTTGAGGTTTGTACTAAAGATAAGCTGGCCCACTATCAGCAAACAGATACGGCATTGACCCTTGCCCTTTCCGACACCCTTATCGGTAAAGAGTTGTCTCTGTATAGTGCCTCTCTTAAAAGCACTTCTCCGTTTGCCATGATGGGTGGTATCGAAAATATGATTGGTGAGGAAGAAACAAAGGTGAAGATTGTCGGTATCCTGAAAGAAGAGCAATTCTCCGGCCCGGCGATGAGAGAGGAAATAATTTTACCGATTGCCACTGCGAAGAAAATGCCCTCACTGGGCTTTGACCGGATCAGTGATATGATCAGTAATAAAAACAAGGGGAATCAATATGCTTCTATCTATGTCAAAACAAAGAGCATGGATGACCTCGGCAAACTCAAAAAGTTCCTGGACAAACAGAAGATCAATTACTTTGCGGTTGACGATGGCCTGGCCGAAATGAAAAAAGCATTCCTGATCCTGGATAGTGTACTGGGCATCATAGGCCTGATCAGCTTACTGGTTGCGGGTTTCGGCATCATCAATACTATGCTCATGAGTATACTGGAACGCAAGAGGGAGATCGGCATCATGAAGGCTGTGGGCGGAAAGAACCGCGATATCCGTATGATCTTTTTCTTTGAGGCGGGCTTTATAGGCCTGGTCGGCGCGCTGGGGGGTATTTCCTTAGGCTATGGCCTTACGCGCATTGCCAACCTGATTGTCAACAATCAGTATATGAAAAATGCAGATGAATTTGTAGATATGTTCTCCTTTCCCTGGTGGCTGATTGGTGGCTCTGTTTTATTCTCTATTATCATTAGCCTGCTGGCGGGCCTGTACCCTGCTATACGGGCGTCCAGCATCCACCCTATTGATGCCTTAAGGCAGACGGGATAATATTTATCGCTAAAAACCAATACTCCAAAAAACAGAACAGGGGTTAATGCTTTCTAAAGCGTTAACCCCTGTTCTGTTTAGGAGTTACAATCTACTTTGACATCAAGTAATTCGGGATGTGCTGTTTTAAAATCGATAGAGCGATTTAGTTTCAGCTCATCTTTACCGGTTTCCGGATTAAACTCTGTATTATAAAAAGACATTGTGAGCTTACTTCCCTTCTTTAATGCTTCTATAAACGGACCTGCATTAGCTTTGCCCTTATCTGAGAAAGGATTTCCGAACGATTTACCATCTACCAGTACTTTAAGATCGGCATATGACTGATTGCGGGAACTGGCAAAATCAATACCTTCATAATCACCATCACGATAGCTGCCTGTATATTCAATCACAAATACAGGATTACCCTCAGCGCAGTTCAGTCCCACATTCATGCGGTAATCTTTATTGGAGCAGTTCAGCAGATAACTTTTACCCTGATAGTTCATCTGTACCCAACCATCATTCGGAACATTCTTTTCCAGTGCGTTGAATTGTTGCTCCGTAAATTTATCGGCATCAATAATATGGCTGTTATTCTGTTGTGCTGTGGCATTAAAGTGCAGCAAACTACCGGTCAGGGTAATTGCTGACAGGAGCAATAGTTTTTTCATGTATAATTGTTTTGAACGATTTCCCAAATATAGGAAAACGAAAACAAACGGTCTTCCCCCATCAATGCTCCCCAGGATATTATCCGGCAATGAAAGATTATAAACTATTGTATTATTTTTACGGTTCACTTAAAACAAAAAACATGCATCCGATTTTACGAAACATCCTGGCTATTGTAGCCGGCCTGATTATAGGCAGTATGGTTAATATGGGCCTGATTATGATCAGTGGTTCCATTATTCCTCCTCCAAACGGAGCAGATGTAACAACTACAGAAGGGTTGAAAGCCTCTATGCACCTGTTCGAACCCAGACATTTTATTTTTCCTTTCCTGGCTCATGCCCTGGGTACACTTGTAGGTGCCTGGATAGCTGCATTGATTGCAGGCAGACGTAAGATGCGTTTCGCTATGGTGATCGGCATATTCTTCCTGGTGGGTGGTATTGCCAATGTAGTGATGCTCCCTTCTCCGGTATGGTATACCATCCTTGACCTGGTAGCCGCTTATATTCCTATGGCCTATATCGGCGGAAAGCTGGCAGGTAAATAAACACAACAGATCAATAATTTAAAGGGGTGGTTCACATTTGAACCACCCCTTTAATATTCAGCCAGATAGTAACATTATGCTACAACAGGCATGTATTTATCTGATTACTGCTTAGTGACTTTGGTTGTCTTAATCAGTTGCCCGTATTTGTCTGTAATGCGCAGTAAATACAGCCCTCCAGGCAACTCTTTCATAGAGAAACGGCTTGCATTTTTAACCTGATTAACCGTTCTGCCTTTAATATCTATGATGGTTACATTCACATTTACGGGCGATTGTACATTGACCATATCGCTGGTCGGATTAGGGAATACCCTGATCTGATTGGCCAGCATAGATGTAGCCTCATCGATCGATACCGTATTCACCACATAAATATCTGAGGTATCGGTACAGCCATTCGCATTGGTGACGATTACCTGGTAGTCTCCATTCTGTGTATAGGCATAGGTACTATCTACTGCTCCACTGATCAGCTGCCCGTTTCGCATCCATTTATAAGTGGCAAAACTCTCTACTGTTTCCAGCTTATTATTATTCACCACAACAGTAATATCTCCTACCGGCATCACAGTCAGGTCTAGGGTAATCATGCTGTCACAACCAAGGCTGTTTGGCATTGTTACTGTATACATACCTGTACTGGTGTACGTGGTTCCATTCAGCGTATATCCTAAACAGTCGGTGGTATCTGTAATTGTTGCTACTGTTGTATCTCCACAACTGAATTTCATTACTACAATATCGAAACTATTATTTGTAGACGTCAGCAAAGAGGTGCCTGCTACAGCAGGATCAAAATCGGAGGTCCCTCTGAACCAGCCAGTGGTATAAACATTACCCGAATTGTCCAGAACAGAAGACCTGGCCACGTCAATATCCAATCCACCCATTTGCCTTACCCATACAAAATCACCAGTAGGCTTCAGCTTCATCATGAATATATCGGTCGAACCGCTTGAGGTAATGGATGCTCCCGGTGTACCCGGACTAAAATCCGCACTACCGCAGAAATAACCTGTGGTATAGGTATTACCCAAATGATCAGATTTGATCGAGAAGGAGAAATTTTTGTCTAATGTGCAGGCTCCGTAACCACTTACATTTTTAGCCCAGATAAGATCACCGTTATTATCCAGCTTTACGATAGCAATGGACTGATCGGCAGCACTGGCTGCCATCAATTCTGTTGTGCCCGGTCCGGGATCAAAATCGATGGTATCATTAAAAGCTGCAGTGAAGTATACATTATTCATCGGATCTACAGCGACAGACAAACCCTGATCGAGTTTTTTGGATCCAAAGCTTCTGGCCCAGGCATAGTTACCGGCCGAATCCAGTTTCAATACAAAGATATCATCATTAACAGCTGTACCCTTTGCACCTAACTTAGCCTGACCAGGACCAGGGTCAAAGTCTACCGTATCTCTGAAGTATCCTGCGGTAAAGACATTATTAGCCGAATCTACGGTGATTGCATAAGCTGTAGCGGAACTGTTGGTACGGCTCATCTGGCCAATATCCTTAGCCCAGATAAAGTCCCCGTCCTTGCTCAGCTTTAATACAAATCCATTAGCAGCGGCATTCAATGGGGTAAGGTTATACACCCCTACACCCGGATCAAAATCAACAGTACCAATAAAGGAACCTGAAACCAGCACATTGTCCGACTTATCTATCTTAAGGTTAAATGCACGATCAACAATACCCGTACCACCTATTCTTTTGGCCCATATAAAACCACCTGCCTTATCCAGTTTCAGGATAAAAATATCAGAAGCGGAAGCTGTACCGGTGGAGATCAGGTTGTACACACCCGGTCCCGGATCAAAATCTACGGTATCGGAGAAGTAACCCGCCACATAAACATTGTCACTTCTATCGTTAGCGATGCTATAGGCATAGTTGAACTTGGCGTTACCGAATGATTTTGCCCATACAAACGCTCCGGCATTGTCTAAGCGGGATACAAAAAGGGTATTGCCGGCCGTACCCGCTGCCGTTAAATTGTAAGTAGCCGGACCGGGATCAAAGTCAACCGTGCCTCTGAACAATCCTGTGGTGAACACGTTTCCGTCATTGGTTACCGAAACGGCATATCCGTTGTCAAAATCACTTCCGCCCATACTTCTGGCCCACTCCAGCACGGGACCTTGTGCATGAGATTGCACATTGCCTGTACAAAAGACAGCACATAATACGGCAAAGCCAATCATACTCCGCATTTTCTTCTGGTAGCTCTTGCCATCGTTGGGAGCAAGGACAAGGGACCAGTAACCGCGAAACGTCTGTAATAAATAAGAAACAGCCATAATTTAAATGTTTTAATGATTTACACTAGGATTTAAACCGGCATGTTCAATTGGGAACTCTGGGAATAGTCGTTACCGAAATAAATGTAAATTTTCTATTATCCGAAATCTTTTTCCTCTTAAAAGTCAATCTGCTCGTCAATATTTTTTATCTTGGAAGGGAGAGCATATCCGAGACTATGGAAAAGAAGTACTTAAAGAAAGATGATCTAAAAATCCTTATAGAATCCTTATCTATAGGAGAGAAAAGGCATTTTTACCAATATCTGAAATCGCAGAACCATCAGGAATCACCATATTACCTGGAACTCTTTAAGGCATTATCAGGCCCGGAAAGTCAACTCGCTCAACTTCCTGAAATGGTTTCCCGAAAAGCATTTTCAAATGCCAAAATACGCCTGTATCAGCAACTGATGCAGAGCCTGAGCATCTATCATCAGAACAGTTCTACAGAACTTTCTATCCAGAATATGATCTGTGAAATAGAGATATTGTATGACAGGGGGCTGCCGGAACAAAGCATTATCCTGCTCCGGAAAGCCCAGAAAATAGCGGCAGGACAGGAAAACTTCGGATTGATGCTGCAGCTGCTGACCTGGGAGCGAAAGATCAATATCATTTCAGATACGCCTACCAGGAACAAACTGGACATTACCACAGAGGAGCGAAAAATATTTGAAAACTTTGATGAGGTCAATACGCTGGAAAGCATTTTCAGCAAGGTGATTGACATTAAAAAGAAATATGGGTATGTAAAGGGTACAGCACGAAAGAGCCTGGACCAGATCGTACTGAAAAATCACAAGCTGGATGCTGAACACAAAATACAATCCAGAAGGGGAATCTATTACTTCAACTTCATTCATTCACTGTACAACTGGCTCACCCTGGATCATAAGAAGGCCTACCAATACAGTAAAAAATTGCTGGCGCCGGACTTTCAGCTGATTTCTCCGAATGAGTACCTGGAAGGTATTCTACAACATGTAACTTCCTGTATGGGGCTGGGCTATTTTGAGGAAACCCTGGATGGCCTGCTACTTGCCGATGCTTTCATTGCACAGAAGCGGTTTCAGCATTCAACCTTCTTCCTGTTACGGGTATTCTATTTCAGGATCTGCTACCGGCTGATCGTTTATATGTATAAGGGTGCACTAAAAGAATTGCAGGAAACAATTGAAGATGCCAATATACAGCTCCTCAAATTCAATGCACAATTGTCTATAGAAATGAAACTGGTTATTTACGGCAATATGAGGAATGCCTGCATTGCGGCAGGAGATCATGAGCAGGCCGAAAAATTGCTGGATATGCTCTTATACAAAGAGTCTAAATATGTGCGTAAAGATGTCTATAATGACCTCTTTCTGTCCCGGATATTTTCGCACCTGGCCAATAAGGATTATGCTATAGTACCGTCTATGGCCGCTGCAGCCGGCCGGCAGTATAAGCAGGTCGAAAATGAGCGCAATAAATACGATGTGGGCTTGCGGATTGCTTCTATGCTCATGAAAAATGTTGATTACAGCAAAACGGCAACCAGACAGAAGGTTATCACTGAGGTAAAATCAATACTGCACGAAGCTATTATTGCCCACGCGGGGCTGAACAAGTTTCATGAGATGTATACCTTTTACTATATATGGACGGAAAGCATTTTGCGGGACCAGCCATTTCATCTCACTGCTGCTGCCTGGTATACACAATACCTGAAGCATCTTTAAGTATATCAACGAAGGACAAAGTAGTATACCCACCATATCAGTAATAACTGGAAAGGAACGCGAAACCATAAATAAGAGAGGCCCTTACCATCTGTATTGCCGGTTTCGTAGTTCAGGTGTTTTATGGCTGCATATATGTTTGCAGGAAGAATAAGGATAAAGAAAATGATGAGCAGTATGCCGGTAACTTTTTTGAATCCCGGAATAAACATACCGATCGCGGCGGCTATTTCAATCAGACCGGTGAGATAAATCAGTTGCATTCTGAAGGGTACAAAATCGGGTAGCATTGCGGTCATTCCCCTGGTGAACATAAAATGCCCCAAAGCCGTAAACAGCAGCATTACAGACAGGGCAATGATCCCGGCCAGTGTATAATCAATGTCGGATTTGAAAATCCTGGTGCCTGCCAGGGCACAGACGAAGGTGCCGAGCAATATAAACAGTGGTTTCATTTGTACATTTTGAGATGGTTATACCTGCAAAGGTAGCATGGTCCCCTGCCCCGATCAATGAACAAATGTTACTTAATTGCTTTCCTGATCCTGCTCAGCGACTGTGGCCGTATGCCGATGTAGGATGCCAGGTATTTCTGTGGTATATACCGGATCAGTAGCGGCTGCTCGGACAGGAGATCCAGGTATCTCTGGGTTGCATTATCTTCCAGCAGCGACATTTCTCTTCTGGTCTTTTTAAGAAATAACTCCTCTGCTATTTTACGTCCGATGCGGTCTCCGACCGATGTGGAATCATACACCTCTTCCAGCTTCTCATAAGCAATCTGCCATAATACACAATCGGTAATCGCCTCTACATTATACTGACAAGGCTTTTGTGTGAGGAAGGCATCATATGCACTGAAGAAGGTGTTCTCAAAGGCGAAGGCAAAGGTAAAATCATAATCGGGCCGGGGAATATTAAACCTGACGATACCTTTTTCGATAAAGGAAAGGTGCTTTTCTTTTTTGCCTTTTTCCAGGATAAGCGTCTTTTTCGGAAAGCTTACCCTCCTCAATTTTGAAGAGAACACATTCCAGTCCTCATCGTTAAGCATTACAAAGCCATTAAGGAATTTTCTGATCTGCTCCATTACTTAAAATTACACTAAAGAAATATTAATGCTATGATATCACCAGAGCTGTTACGGGCGCTGGGCAAATACTCTCATACACAAAGGAATCATTCCGCAGGAAATGGCTATAAAAATAGCGACGCGAACATAATTAAGGCTTTGCCAGAGCGATACTTTACGGACCAGCTCTTCGGAAAACGTTTGTGTGGCTGCCATTTTTTGAAAATGAATAATGTTGGGTGCAAAGAAAGACAATGTCCATACCCTGACTGCAAAATGGATTACAAATAAGATCAAGAGCCAGCTGCGCACTGCATCTATCTTCCAGCAGAAAATAATAGCCAGGATAAATGTGATCTCGTGCAGGGAATGGAATACAATCCAGAATGTCTTCAGGCTTGTGCCCTTTCCATCCAGTAGCAGCTTAAAATTATCCGGCGGGGAAGGTACCCATTTGGGGACAAATACAATGGTCTCAAAAATCTGTGCACCATTCATTAGAAAATAAATGAGCGTAGTGATGCAGAGCCAGATCTCGGCCCTGTTTATATACTGTGGGGTTAAACTCGTCATATTATTTTTGATTTAAGTGATCTGCTGTTTCGTTCATGATAAGCGTTGCCGATCTGAAATAACGTTCAATAGTATGTATCTCCTCTTCTGAAAAAGTGGCAAGCAATGCTGCCGTCTTCTGCTGCAGTTCTTCAAAGAGCGGTTTCAGGAGTTTCATACTGTTTTCTACATTGGGTACTATGATTACTTTCCTCCGATCCTCTTTGCTGAACTGTCTTTTAAGCAGCTTCTTTTGCTCCAGGCGATCTATCAATCCCGTTACAGCACCGGTCGTCAGTCCGGTTAGTTTTGATATTGCTCCGGCCGTGATAGAAGGGTATTGGAGTATGAGTCCCAAATATTTATGATCAGCTCCAGAAAATCCTGCCTTACGGGCAATCGCCTCATGCATAAAGATAGATGCATCGGAGTATTGTCTACTTGCGGCCCTGAAACCGGAAAGCAATTCTTCTTTATTATTTTGTCTCATTACAAAAGTATCTTAGCAACAAAGATATATGTTTTCAAGAAAATACAAAAAATCATTATACAAATAATATGGTCAGGGACCTGCTTTACCGAACAGGCTAATAGGTATTTATACCTATCAGATAGATGATTTCTCCCTATTGCCCATCGTCCGATTCCGCAATTACTTTGCAGTAGCAACAGGATGATAAGATCCTATGCATCATCTATCCATCAAAATAAACCGGATTATAAAATGAAAAAAATCATACCCTTTCTGCTCATCGCCCTTTCATTGGCCTTTACTACAGCAAAAGCACAGCAGGGCACTGAAGCATTTATCAACGATATTGCTGTACATGCTTCTGCCAACTTCTTATCCATTGCAGGTGCCAAAACCGGGATGAGTGCCAATGGTGCAGATACCTATTATCAATCGAAGCTGAAACCTCCGGTGGGTACGGCCCAGATCGTGGCCAACAAAAATCTGGAAGGTCTTTTTACATGGATCATTCCCATGGCACAATCGAAGCAAATACAGCTTGACGCAGGCCAGTTAATGAAAGCAATCGTTGCACAGGACAGCATATTTTATTACCTGCAGGAGGATACTGATGAGCTGGGCAATAAAGCAACAATACTTTATGAAGAGGATGGGTTTGAGGGCGCTCCGATAATGTCTGTGCTCAACCGTACAGACAAAAAAAATGCGGCCAATAGTCAATGTATTATTACGATATACGGTACAGGCCCATTAGGAGACGCCTATCTCACCCATAATTACACAACGGACCTGGCTGCAATGGTAAAGCATGCAGAAAGAGGATTTAAAGACATTTTAAGCGGGACCATTAAAACAGAAGACGGGGTGACCTATTACAGATCCAGTATGTATCCCAAAACGGGTGAGATTACTATTGGCCTGGAACAATCATCAGGTACGCACTGGCTGGCCTGGAAAGCGCCACTGGTCTTGTCAAAAAAGCTGCAGGCCGATGCGGAAGCCTATCTCAAAAGCCAATACGGCAACAATCCTTTTTATGAGATTAAAACAAGCCAGGATGCAGCCACGGGAATGAAGATCACTTCCGTAACCATGCTGACTTTTCCTGTTTTTGAAATTGCATCGGTACAAAACAGTAAGGACAATGCTCCTGCCGCTAACCAGTTTATCATCATGGTCTACGAAACAAGTGAGACCAAATAAAATTCCTTATCTATAAATACATAAAACGACTTATTATGAAAACGCTCTGTTTCTATACTGCCTCTCTCACAGGTAAGAAGTCCTGGACTGCATTACTGCTTTGCTGCATATTCGCGACACAGGCTATGGCTCAGCAAATCGACATTTTCGGGGGCATCAATCCATCCGGCATTCGCCACCAGATTGATGGCAACCGTCAGGATGCAAGTGGCAAAATCGGTTACCACTTTGGACTCTCAGTATTTGTTCCTTTTAATGCCAAAAAGTACGATAGTGATAATGGAGGTTACGGTTTCTTTCCGGCATTGCAATACATCAAAAAAGGAACGGTAAAATCTACCATACTGGGGCCATCTGTGGCCGATATTAAAATCGGATTCTTACAGCTGAACCTACCCCTATCCTATACCTCCGGCATGTACGGAATTGGTATCGGGCCATATGTGGGCTATGCTGTATCTGGTCAGAAAAAATACAGGGTTGGTAATGGAGCCACTGAAAAGATTGATTTCGGGAACGAATTAAAGCGCATAGATTACGGGATAGGCATCCATATGAATATCTCTATTTTCAGAATCCAGTATGAACTGGGCCTGGCAAACCTGGCAACAGGAAACAATGGTACTGCTAAAACACGCTCGCTCAGTCTAAGTCTGGACATCCCGATTATGCAATAATCAATGCCTGTCATTTTTCCGTGGGCAAAAAACATAGTATAACCTATTTGTCTATACCCTACCCTAACCTGCTCTTCAAATTAAATATTGCCAGAATTATTACACTTAAATATTATGTGTAACTTTCTGAAACTATATTGAATGTTATGAGATTCATCTTCCTGCTTTTCATCTGTTTGTACGCTATCTCTGCTTCAGGGCAAAAAATCAGTACAGCCGACTCTACCTGGTTTGCGGAAACAGCAGATAAAGTCAATCAGTCGATTAATGCAGATCCGGAACGCGCAGATGTTTTGGCAAAGGAATATTTCTATAAAGCCAAGGCACTTCATAATGATGAATATACAGGCAAAGGCGCTTGCCTGGTGCATATGGGCATCATCATGCTTCATCCGGAGCAAGCAAAGGACTGGTATGATACTGCACAGCTGTACCTTAAACGCTCTGATAACTATTTATGGAATGGTTACCTGAATCTCAATTACGGCATTATCTTATGCAACAAATACATCTTTGAATCGGGGATTGGCTACTTAAACAAGAGCATTCATTATTTTGAGCAGGCAAAAGATACGCCACAACTGGCTTACGCATACAGTAACATTGCTCATGCCTTTCACGATTTCGGCGATTATAATAAGGGAAAAGAATATGCTCAAAAAGGACTGCACATCATTGAAGCATCTGAAGGGCTCCGGGTTGTTCGATGGTGGCTGCTTAATGCCCTGGGTATTAATTACGATGACCACAAAGAATATGAACAGGCCATAGCCACACACCTCAAAGCATTGCATGTGGCCACCGGCAATGACCTGCAATTGTGTACCACCAGCAATAACCTGGGCAATACGTATAAAAAGAAGGGCCAGCTTGCCAATGCGGAAATATATTTTCACCAAAGCCTCTCCTATGCTATAAAATTGCAGGACAATTATCAGTTTGCCACGATTTATGGCAACCTGGGCGATCTGGCTTTAAAGCAAAAAAAATATACGCTCGCCCGTAAATACCTGGATTCCTGCCTTCACTACTCTGAAGCTTCCGGAAGCCCGGAGAAACGAAAAGATGCTTATGAGTACAATGCGACTCTGTTTGAAAAAACCGGTGATTTCAGCAATTCGGTGCACTTTCTCAGACAATATATAGCGCTGAAAGACTCTCTGGATAATGTTGCGAAAGCCGGGATCATTTATGATGCCCAGGAGCGGTATGAAACGGCAAAGAAGGAAAAGCAAAACCAAGATCTGCAGGCTGCCAACCAGCTCAAAACAATTGAAAAGAACAGGGCTGTTGCAGAAAAGAAAATCATTGTCATTACTGCTGTTGTCTTGTTCTTATTCCTGGCGGTTCTGGCCTATTTGCTATACCATGCGAAGCTCAGCAGGATAAAGCGGAGTGAGGATAAAAAAATGAACCAGGCGCTTTTTATAGGGGAGCAAAATGAACGCATCCGTATTGCACGTGACTTACACGATAGTGTTGGACAAATGCTGTCTCTTGTAAAAATGAATCTCTCTGCAGGGGAGCAAAACCCGGAAAATAAGAAGCTGCAGGATATCGTAGATCAAACCATTTCAGAAGTCCGCAATATTTCCCACAACCTGATTCCTGAAGATCTTCATTTTGGCCTGTTCCCTGCAGTACAGTCTTTGGCCGAAAAGGTCAGTAGTTCCGGGAATACTAAAATGACGGTACATATTGATGAGCCTATATTGCATCACCAGTTTGAAAAAGAAAACGAACTGTCGATGTACAGAATTGTACAGGAAGTAATCCATAATATGGTCCGACATTCGGGTGCAAACAGTATTGAGGTAAATGCCACGCTGCAAAGTCAAAAAATTCTTTTTTCTATCCGGGATAACGGAAAAGGAATGGATACTGAAAGTATAGGAAGCTCCGGCGGAATAGGCTGGAAAAATATCCAGGCAAGGGTCAATTTACTGGACGGAGAAATGAAAGTGCAATCGGAACAATTAACCGGGACTCAAATCATCATTACACTACCACAAAATGGATAACACGGAAAAAATAAATATCATCATTGCAGATGATCATCAAATGATGATCGACGGCATCAGGAATATGCTGCTGGGTACACCTCAATATCATATCATTGCTGAGGCGAATAACGGACAGGCTGCTTATGAAATGATAGCAGAACGTCCTGATGCGTTCCAGTTATTGCTTACGGACATCAGCATGCCGCTGCTCAGCGGAACGCAGTTATGCAAGATGGTCAAAGAGCAGTTTCCTGCAATACAGGTATTGATCCTGTCGATGTACAATAATGCGGTGGCTATAAAAGAAGCTATCCTGGCCGAGGCGGACGGGTATATTCTGAAAAATGCAGGAAAAGAGGAGCTCCTGAAAGCACTGCACCGCATCACAGACGGGGGCACCTATTTCGCAGACGACATTGTCCCTATTATCTATAAGCAGTATAACCAACAGAAGATACAGGATGAGCAACTGAAAGAATTGACTGAGCGGGAAAAAGAAATCCTAAGCCTTATTGTAAAAGAATATACCAGTGACGATATCGCAAGGCAATTATTTATCAGCAAAAAAACGGTGGATAATCACCGTCAGCATTTGCTGGAAAAGACTGGCTGCAAAAGTACTGTGGGGCTGGTGAAGCTTGCCGTAAAACTGGGTATCGGTTAGGGCAATGATACCGCAATTACATATTGCCATCAGCCTTAAGCGGGCTTATAGCAGTTCATCACTGCGCCAGCATTAAATATTTGTGTGTTGACAAGCTGCAGTTCTGTCCTGCCTTGTATATGATCAAATAAGGGCAAACCGCCTCCTGCTATTACCGGATGAATCATAAGCCTTAGCTCATCGATCAGACCGAGGTTCATGAGGCTTATAATCAGGCTTCTGCTGCCGACTAATATATCCTTACCGGGTTGCTGTCTGAGTTGCAGCACTTCCTCTTCAAGAGAGCGGGTTGCCAGCTGTGCGCTGCTCCAGTCCAGACTTTTCAGTGTCCGTGAAAAAACGATTTTATTAATATTATTCATTACCAAAGCAAAATCGTCCATTGCTTTAGTACCGCTCGGGTTGGCCTCAAGCGCACGCCAATACTCCATGAGCTGGTAGGTCACTCTGCCATACAGGATGGTATCACCATCACGCAGCAAATCGGCATAATACTGGTGTATTTCCTCATCCGGAGTGACCGCAGTATGATCACAAAAACCGTCAAGGGTGATATTAAATGCTGCAATTACTTTTCTCATATGGCATCAATTGAATTCAAGCTCCATTAGATTTTCTTTTGTATCTGCCAGTAATGCCCAAAAGGGTCTTTAAACATTCCCTGCCGGTAGCCGTACTCATGATCTGTAGTCGGATTTATTTCGATTGCGCCTGCCAGGATTGCCTTCTCCATGACTGCTGCTACATCGGGTACAAACAAACCAATAGTGGCGGTTACTCCGTTTGCACTTAACGGCTCCAGCGCTGCTCTCATGGTTTCATGCAAGTGAAACACAGCGCCGTTTATTTCCAGCTCTGCCACATGAATACTTCCATCATCATTACGCAAACAAAAATGCTCTGTCGCACCAAACCTGGTATAAAAATCAATATTGAAGGTGCCTTTCGGGATGTGCAGCTCCGGGGCAAAATAGGTTGTATTATGTTTAACGGTCATAGTTTCTGTACTTAAGCTATTTTAGTTCAAATATAAAACAAATAAATACCACAGGGCAACAAGTATCCGATCCAGATCAGATACTTATTGCCCTGCGGCCTCTACCCAAATGATACTATTATTGCTTCAGCACTTTCTGAATGCCTCTCTTATGATCTTTATCCACCAGTTCCAGAATATAGGTACCAGGAGATAAAAAAGAAATATTGATTGTTGGCTGATAGGCCTGCATATGCACTTTTCGGCCTGCGATATCATATACAGTAATCGTTTCAATTGTCGCTTCGCTCCGGATCGTCAGATTGTCTGTAACCGGATTCGGACTGACCTTAAAATCTATACCGGTTTTGGATACAGGGTTTATACCGCTTGGACTATTTCCAGATAACTGCATATTATCCAGAAAGATACTGATACAGTTGTTTGCTGTTTTATACCGGAAGGCAATATAACTCTGCCCCGGGGTCGGCGGAATGAGGATATCTGTTGTTTTTATCCAGGCACCTGTCTGAAAATCAGCTCCTCTGAAATCGTGTAATAACGTTACGGAACTGGCCAGGGCAGGATCCTGATTTCCGGTAAGCAGGTAAATACCAATGGTATCTCCTGTTGCAGGCGGATTAGTCGCTGTGATCCAGCTGCGGATGGAGTCTATTTTGCCGCCTGAGACAAAGGAAAAGGCATTCTTGCTCACCGTCCAGTTATTGGCCTGGGCAGTACCTGTAACATTGCAGGTATGCATCATCGAAAAGGGTGCGCTGTAGGGATTATGTATGGTGATGTACCAGGGGAAATCATCGGGTTCATTCGTACCAAGCCGGTAGGCTGTCCAACGGGCATTAGCCAAGGTATCAAAGTTTTCGTAATAGGGTAATGGGGTAATTTGCGCATAGGAGCGTTGTTGCATCAGCATGATAGAAAAGAATATCAGTGCCGGAATAATGGATGTTTTGAATTTCACGGAAATGGATTTATGGTTTATGGTTTGGATGATGTAATACCGTTATTGATCTATAGGATAAGACGTAGTGAGGGACCAATATCTTAGTCACTCACGGCATTTAATCAGCTCATTATCAACAACTCATCATGCAATACGATTTATTTAAAGACATAAAGACTAAATTGAATATCCACTTTTAAGCAACAAAGACCTGCATTTTTCCTTGGGTTTCTATTTGTAGCCTTTGCTACCTTTTACCTTGATGCACTTTATCGACCGAGCCAATGATTTTATTGACGCCGGATTTATAAGGCCTTTCTAAGCGATCTGTACTATACAGATCCGAAGACCATATAGGTAACTATATTGAAGAGGAAGTAGATGATCAATCTAAAGGGAATGCGGGACAAGAATTACCTTCTATGCATTTACATTTTCACTAATTGAAAAATAGCGCAAAAAGCAAAAGAGCTCCACATTTCTGTGAAGCTCTTTGCGGACCGGACGGGACTCGAACCCGCGACCTCCGCCGTGACAGGGCGGCATTCTAACCAACTGAACTACCGGTCCTTTTCTGTCTGCGATCGTTTGTTTGACCGCTTTGGGATTGCAAAGGTAAGAGACTTTTTCGATTCTGCAAATTTTTTTTAAGCAATTTTAAAATTTTTCTTCACAGCACTTATAAGCCCCTGCTTCCTATCTATATTGCCCTGTCATTTCCTTTATTTATATTTGCTCAAAATTTCCTCCAGATGAGTCATCGTGTAGTGATTACAGGTATGGGTATTTATTCCTGCCTGGGTATCGGTAAAGAAGCGGTAAGAGATTCCTTATTCAAAGGGCAGTCCGGTATTGCATTTATCCCTGAACGGAAAACTATGGGTTACCGTTCGGCATTGTCGGGTGTGGTACCGAAACCGGAACTGAAAAAGCTACTGGACCGGCGCTCCCGCATCATGATGCCGGAACAGGCTGAATATGCCTATATCGCCACACTGGAGGCCCTGCAACAGGCGGGCATGGACATCGACTATGTGCATCAGCATGAGACAGGTATTATATACGGAAATGACAGTTGTGCGAAACCCGTTATCGAGGGCTTCGATATCGTTCGGGAAAAGAAAGATACTATGATGGTAGGATCGGGATCTGTATTCCAGGTACTGAACTCTACGGTAACGATGAACCTGTCTACAATTTTTAAACTTACGGGTGTAAACTTCTCGCTGAGTGCAGCCTGCGCCAGCGGATCGCACTCTATAGGCATGGGCTACCTGTTTATCAAAAACGGTTTGCAGGACCGTGTGATCTGTGGGGGTGCGCAGGAAACGAATGACTTTTCTATGCCCAACTTTGATGCATTAGGAACCTTTTCTACCCGTGAGCAAGAGCCAACAAAAGCTTCCCGCCCGTTTGACCGCGACCGCGACGGATTAGTACCCGGCGGTGGTGCGGCTACGGTAATACTGGAAAGCCTGGAATCGGCGCAGGCCAGAGGGGCGACTATTCTGGCAGAGATTGTCGGTTATGGTTTCTCGTCTAACGGCGAACATATTTCTAACCCGAGCACTAACGGACAGGTACGTTCTATACATAAGGCCCTGGCTGA
The DNA here is from genome assembly GCF_019797745.1 of Edaphocola aurantiacus. Classification (GTDB taxonomy): domain Bacteria; phylum Bacteroidota; class Bacteroidia; order Chitinophagales; family Chitinophagaceae; genus Edaphocola; species Edaphocola aurantiacus. The sequence goes on from NZ_VOSI01000001.1 coordinate 779,502, forward strand.
TGCGGGTATTGAGGCCGGTAAAATTGCTTATGTCAATGCACATGCTACTTCTACCCCTGCCGGCGACGGCGTGGAGGCAGAAGCGATCTATGAAGTATTCGGCGGCAAGGTGCCGGTAAGCTCTACCAAGTCTATGACGGGGCATGAATGCTGGATGGCGGGAGCCAGTGAGATTGTATATTCTACATTGATGATGCAAAATGATTTTATGGCTCCGAATATCAATTTTGAAAATCCGGATGAGCATACGGCCAAAATCAATATTATACCAGAAACACTACAGGGAAAATTTGATACTTTTTTATCCAACTCATTCGGCTTTGGTGGCACGAACTCTTCCCTGATCGTTACTAAATTCCTGCCCTAAGCATCTAAGCGCATGATAGCCTATTATCTGGTCTACCCGATCCTGTATCTCATCTCCCTGCTACCCTTCCGGCTGCTGTATGCCTTGTCGGATGTGATCTGCTTCCTGCTGTTTGGCCTAATCGGTTACCGCAAAAAAGTGGTGGTACAGAATCTGCGTAATGCCTTTCCGGAGAAGAGTGAACAGGAGATACAAGCTATTACAAAGAAGTTTTATCATTATTTCTGCGACTTACTCCTGGAGACGGTCAAAAGTATTACCATATCATACGAGGAGCTGAGCAAACGTTTTGTAATGACGGAAGAAGCTATTTCTTCGTTCAAACATTTTGCCGATAAAGGCCAGTCGATCATTATCGTCATGGGGCATCATGGCAACTGGGAATGGGGCGGCAATCGTTTCGGACTGGTTTCTCCGCAGCAATTATATGCGATCTTTCGTCCGTTGCACAACAAGCATTTCAATAACCTGATTATGCGTATCCGTACGCGGTTTAACACGCGTCTGCTGACTGACCGTGATGTTATTGGCGGTATGCGGGAACATAAACGTAAGGGGGAAATGACGGCTACCGTGTTTCTGGCAGATCAAACTCCTTCCAGTAAGAATGTATACTGGACCCGCTTTCTGAACCAGGATACGCCTGTTTTCCGGGGCACGGAAAGGGCGGCTATACAACTGGATCTGCCGGTCGTATACGCGGATATCAAAAGAATAAAAAGAGGTTATTATAATGTGGAAAGCCGTATATTGGTTGAGGACCCACAGCTGTATAAAGAGGACGGTATGATCTCGGAGCTGCATACCCGGGTACTGGAAGCTGATATTATTGCCCAACCGGAAACATGGCTCTGGACACACAGACGCTGGAAACGCAGCAAACCGGTTCCTAAATCATAAATCTTATTACTATAAATGTTTCGGGCTTCCCAGAGGGAAGCCCGAAACATTTATAACTTAACGTACTTATTTCTTTTCAAAAACCATGATCAGTCGTGGGGAGCTATGTTTATCAAAGGCACTCAATGCATAATCTCCAAAGACATGGGTGATCTTTAAGCCTGAATCTGCAAAGATCTCCTGAAAGGCCTCCAGCCCGAAACCGGACACGCGCTCTTCATGCTGGCGTACACGCCCTTCCTTATCTGTAACCTTAATTTCTTTAACCACCTTATTGCCTTCCATGTAACGACGGATGTTGAAGGAAATACCATCAATAACTTTCTGCTCCGCCGGTACCAGCTGTGCTGCTACCACTTCGATATTCATATAATCCAGTACCAGTTTGCCACCCGGCTTCAATGCTTTGGAAAATGCATCTGCAGCAATAATATTATCACGGTACTGCTGAAAATAACCAAAACTGGTAAAGAAGTTGAATGCATAATCATAATAATTGGCACGAAACACATTACGCATATCATGGCGATAAAAATGCAGCTTATCATTAGCCAAAGTCAGTGCACGGCCTATTCTTTGTTCAGAAAGATCAATCCCGGTCACATCATGCCCTTTTTGCTGCATATAATATGCATGACGGCCATCACCACAGGCGATATCCAGTATCTTACATTCCGGCTTTATATTCAAAAAGTCAAACAGGCGATCTACCAGTGCATGTGCCTCTTCGGTATTCCTGTTACGGTACAGTAATTGATGATACGGGGAGTCAAACCAGCTCTCAAACCATTCTTTCTTTTCTTGTTCCATTGTCAATTGTTATTCGTTTGCAAATGTAGTAGCTAATAAGCAGATAACTGGCTTTTAATATGTTAAGATAAAATTTCCACCGTGTTTAGTCTGCAAAAAAAGTTACATTTGCTGCTTGCAAAATCAACATAAAATGGCTTTAATAAAATCCATATCCGGCATCAGAGGTACCATCGGTGGCGCCCCGGATCAAGGATTAACTCCTATCGATATTGTTAAATATACGGCGGCATTCGGCGTATTGGTACAACAGAAAGGAGCAGAAAACAAAAAGATTGTAATCGGTAGAGACGGCCGTATTTCCGGCGAGATGGTTAAAAACCTGGTGGCTTCTACCCTGCAGGCTATGGGATTCGAGGTGATCGACCTGGGCCTGAGCACTACTCCTACTGTTGAGGTCGCAGTGACTATGGCAGGGGCAGCAGGGGGCATTATCCTTACCGCGAGCCACAATCCGAAAGAATGGAATGCATTAAAACTGCTGAACGAGAAAGGTGAATTCATCAGTGCAGAAGAAGGCCAGCAGCTGCTGACTATCGCACAGGATGATAAATATACTTTTGCTGAAATCGGCCATCTGGGTACGATTACAGAAGATGATACTTATATGCAGAAGCATATTGAGGCTATCCTTGCACACCCACTGGTGGATAAGGAGGCGATTGCCGCTGCAGATTTCAATATAGTACTAGATGCAATCAACTCTACCGGCGCGATATTTGTTCCGGCATTACTGGAGGCATTGGGTGTTCAGAAGATCAAAGTACTGAATGAAGAAGTAAACGGTCAGTTTGCTCATAACCCTGAACCCTTACCGGAACACCTGAGAGAACTGTGCAGTTATGTAGAAAAGAACAATGCCAGCATGGGTATTGCCGTAGATCCGGATGTAGACCGTCTGTGCTTTGTTTGTGAAGATGGTAGCCTGTTTGGCGAGGAATATACCCTGGTTGCTGTAGCAGATTATATCTTACAACATAAGAAAGGGAATACAGTATCTAACATGTCCTCTACCCGCGCACTGCGTGATATTACGGAGAAGCATGGTGGTACTTATTATCCCAGTGCTGTTGGCGAAGTAAATGTGGTAACCAAAATGAAAGCGGTAGATGCAGTCATTGGTGGTGAAGGTAATGGTGGTATCATTGATCCTCAATCGCATTATGGTCGTGATGCCCTGATCGGTATCGCTCTATTCCTGACACACCTGGCCAAATTCGGCAAAAGCATCAAGACGCTGCGCAATACCTATCCGAACTATTACATCTCTAAAAACAAGATCGAATTAAGTCCGGAGATCAATGTAAAGAATCTGTTTGCCAGCATACAGGATCGTTATAAAAAACAACCGATCAATACTGAAGATGGTCTGAAAATTGAATTTGATATGGATTGGGTACATCTGCGTACATCTAATACAGAGCCTATCATCCGTATTTACAGTGAAAGCAATAGCAAGACAACTGCAGAGAATATAGCCAAGCGTATCATGTCTGATATCGGCGAATTACTTTAAAGTTTACCAATATTATAAAAGAGGCCCGGAAGATCACTCCGGGCCTCTTTTTATATACATCAGATTTTCATCAATTGTATGCAAAAAAAGACCCGGATAAACCGGGTCTTTTTCTATTGTAAGAAAGATTATTGTAATTTAAAGTTGATCGGAACTGTAAAGTAACAACGAACGGCTTGTTTGTTCTGCTGTCCTGGTTCCCATTTCGGCATTGATTTTACCACGCGAACTGCTTCTTCTGGTAATCCGTTACCCAACTCTTTACCTTTTGTAGCCTGTACGTTAGAAATAGAACCATCTCTTTCTACTACGAAGCTTACATATACTTTACCCTGAATACCATCTTCACGGGCAGCATTAGGATATCTCAGGTTGTTAGCCAAATACTTATTCCAGTCATAAGGAGCTTTAGGCTGTACTTCTACTGCACGGAAAATCTCCGTTTTAGAAGGACCGTCACCATCTCCGCCGCCTGTTTTTACCGGCTCAGGTTTGCCTGTACCGCTTGGCAGGTTACTTAAAGATGGGTCTAATGCATTCGGGTCATCTGAACCATCCTGGGTTGTTTTACCCACAACCACTTTTTCTTCTTTAGGAGGTTCTACCAGTTTTTCTTCTTTAGGCACCTCTTCGTCCTTCTTAATTTCCGGAACGGTAAATTTCACAGAAGGCTTAACCGGTGGCGGAGCTACCGGTGGTGGTGGTGGTGGTGGCTCGTTTTCTTTCAGTGGCGGCGGTGGTTCCAGGTTTTTCATTTCTGTAACCACAGGCACATTAGATGCGAGACCCTCGTCTTTAGGTTTACGCTTAATCAGCGTAGCTCCGAAAACGCCTCCTACTACGAAAATGCTGATCAATCCGGCTACTAAAGCGCGACGCGGATATTTCTTACGCAACTCGTATCCACCATACTTCTTGTTCTTACCATCAAAAAGTATATCTAAATAGCTGGCTTTTAATATTTTATTAGCATCCATAATTTAAAATTTGTTTTCGTGGAATTATTGAATTCCGTTTGCCTTTTCTGTAGCAGAGATAAATTCCAGGTCAACAGGGGTAATATCAACTACCGCATAAATAGGCACTGCATTGATGGTCATTTCATCCAGTACATTGATCAGATCATCTGTAGTAGAATTTTCTGCAGGCTTAACCATGATGGTTAACTTATCGTCTGCACTTAACTGTCCGGCAGAGATCAGGCCTTGTACTTCTTTTTTCTTGGCAATGATCGCGTCTCTGATACCATCCTGATCCTTAAAGCTGGTTACTTTCAGCTCAGGTGGTTTGGTTGCATCAGAACCGATACCGTAGTAGTAATAAATACGGTGATCTTTACTCAAAAGGATGGTCATTGCGGTGCTTTCTTTAACCTTGCTTTTCTCATCCTCTTTCATATTGTCCTCTTTGAAAGGCATCTGGATTTCCATAGTCTTTGGTTTAGACATGGTCGTCGTGAACATGAAGAAAGTAATCAGCAGGAATCCAAGATCCACCATCGGCGTTAAATCTACTCGGGGGGAACCTTTCCCACCCTTGACTTCCATTTCAGCCATAACTCAGCTTTTTTGATAGCAAAAGAGCGGGTACGCTCTTTTGCTATTGGGGTTAATATTATTAAATAAGATAGATCGAACTTATTCCTTTTTACCTGCAGCTACTTCAGTTGCCAGGGCTGTACCCGGAGGTACTGCTTTACCGTCAGTGATGAAGTTGAAGCGGAAAACTTTCTCATGTCCTAAAGTGGCTATCACTTTCTGAATTTCAGGATACTTTGCATCTCCGTCGGCCTTGATCGCGATACGTAACTTAGGGTTAGCATAGCGGGAAGTTTTGATCCAGTAAGACAACTCATTAGTCTCATAAGAAGCGGTAGTATCGGTCGGGATACCCGGAGCCGTTTTGTCATACTCGTTTCTCTGAGCCGGAGTCAGTGCCAGGTAAGAACCCAGTTTGTTGAACGGTACACCGATCGAACCGCCTTCTTTGAAAGCTTTGATCTGTGCAGGGCTCAGGTTCAGGCCTTTTGACTGGCTGATTTCTGTAATCAACTCTTCTCTTACGTTAAGGTTATCGATAGAGAAAAATACTCTGCCATCTTTAGATAAGGACAACAACATGTAGTCGTTCGGGATCGGCATCGTTGAAGTTGATGCCGGAGTGCGAATTACCACTGGTTCCTGCGGCTTAAATTTAGTAGCCAACATGAAGAACGTCAACAGCAGAAACGCAACGTCACACATTGCCGTCATGTCCACATGACTCCCTTTACGGGGCATTTTTACTTTTGGCATTTTCTATTGTTTTAAATATTAGACGTAATTGGAAAAACTTTCCACAAATTTTTTCAGAAAATTTTACAAAGATTATTTGTAGTTAACTGCAAAGCTTTGTGTTAAAGTGAAACCACTCTCGTCAATATTGTAGTTTACGCCATCAATCAACGTTGTATAGAAGTTGTAGAAAATGATCGCGAAGAATGAAGTAGAGATACCCAGTGCAGTGTTGTACAGGGCCTCAGAGATACCTGCAGCCAGTGCAGTAGCATCAGGAGCACCTGCATTCGCCATTGCAGAGAATGATTTGATCATACCGATTACGGTACCGATCAGACCTAACAGGGTAGCTGCAGAAGCGATAGTAGATAAGAACACTAAGTTTTTCTCTAACATTGGTACTTCCAGTGCAGTTGCTTCTTCAACTTCTTTCTGAATAGATAATAATTTTTCGTCGTGAGTCAGCTCAGTGTTAACAGTCATTTCTTTGTACTTTAACAGACCTGCACGCATTACGTTACCTACAGAACCACTTTGTTTATCACATTCAGCGATTGCTGCATCGATATTTTTATTAGCCAAGTGGTATTGTACTTTGCGAACGAATTCACCACCATTGGTTTTACCTTTAGCTTTCATAATAGTAACTGCACGCTCAATAACGAATGCCAACATAACCAGGAAGGTTGCCATCAGCAGTGGTACGATAAAACCACCCAGGTACATGTTACCCATGAAATCACCAGGTTTTGGTTTGTGCTTCTCCGCATCCATAAAGTGTGAAGGATCTCCCAGTACCATGTGATAGATCAGTTGACCTACTACGATACATAATGCAACGATTGCAAGATTCACCCAAAAGCCATTTGAGTTGTTTGATTTGTTGGATTTGGTAGGTGCTGCTGCTTTAGGAGCATTTCTAACTTCTGCCATAATTCAATTTTTTGTTGTTTACGATTTTGTGTTTTTATTTTTCTGTCTATAAAAATGTAGTAGCAAAGATATTGGTTCGCTTGGAATAAACAATACCTTGAAAAAAAAATTACAACTACCGTGAAAGCGAGACTGGTTCCACAGCACAGTTTTTAATACAAGAATATGCTTATCAGTTATTTATCAACGGAAACAATCTTTAATTTATTGCATTTGCCGTTAAAAATATCACAATTTCATAACAATGATTCTATACTATTTTTATCTAATATCTTGAAAATCAACGCTCCATCTGGTGCATACTGCGGTTGCCCGCAAGCAAATAATTCGTCGACCAGGGCTTGTGCCTGCTCCTGCTGCATGGCCTTCGGTACAGCCATTCTTTTGGCCATTGTTTTTAATATAGCCAGCTGACGGCTATGTTGTATTGTACCTTGTTCATGCTTCAATTGCTCCACAATTGCTTCCAGTACCTGTGCTTCATGACCTGCAGCAATATCGGCCGGTACTCCCTGAATGGTAAAACCCGCATCATCTTCCTGCTGAATATCGTAACCCAGTGCATACAACTCCGGCAACACTTCTGCCAGGATCAACGCATCTGAAGGGGCAAACTGCAGGGGTATCGGGAACAGCAGCTGCTGCGATACGTGCCTTTTCTGTGCCAGGCTGGTTTCCAGCTTTTCATAGATAATCCGCTCCAGGGCTCGTTTCTGATGCAGGATAACGACTCCGGATTTCATTGTTGTGATGAGGTATTCGTTCCACTGAATAATGGATTTATGTCCTGCATCATCCGGTATATCATTACTGAGTAATGATGGCTGTACGGACATCGGAACATCGTCGGGCACTATATCACGGATGCCCATTGAAGGCATCTCCGGAAAAAAGACCTGTTGCTGCTCCTTCCAGGCTTTACGATCTTCCTGCTTCGCAATAAAATGTGCCTGTCCTGGCCGGGAAAAGGTATCAAACAGATAGCCCGATTTGGCGGATTCCTGACGGGTATTGCTGCCTGGCAACTGAACCGCTGTCAGGTTCTGAATCTCCGGATCCAGTGTAAAGTCAATAGAAGGGGCTACATTAAACTTATTCAATGCATATTTGACTGCAGCCTGAAGGTAGGCATACATCATTTTATCATCATCAAACTTTACTTCCTGTTTGGTCGGATGCACATTGACATCAACCTTGCGGGGATCAATCTCCAGGAATAAGACATATAAAGGAAACGATTCCTTAGCGATAAGACCATCATATGCCTGCTGTACTGCATGATTGAGGTAAGCATTCTTGATAAAACGGTTATTGATAAAGAAATACTGGCTGCCGCGGGTGCGTGCTGCTGCCTCGGGCTTGCCGATAAATCCGGTAATATTCAACAAATCGGTCTGCTCCTCTACGGGCACCAGGTGCTTATCTACCTGGTTACCGATCAGGGCCATTACCCGCTGACGCAGGTTGCCTATACCCAGATTAAACTGCTCAACATTATTATGGGTAAATTTAAACGCTATATCGGGATGCGCCATCGCAATACGGGTAAACTCATCCAGGATATGACGCAGCTCCGTAGCATTTGATTTCAGAAAATGCCTGCGGGCCGGTACATTATAAAATAGATTCTTGATGGATATGCTTGTGCCCTCCGCACAGGCAACCGGCTCTTGCTTTTCCACTTCTGAAGAAGCGATCTCGATCTGTGTGCCCAATGCCTCTCCCTGCTGGCGGGTCTTCAGGCTGATCTGTGCCACAGCCGCAACGGAGGCCAAAGCTTCGCCCCGAAAGCCTTTCGTACGGATAGAAAAGAGGTCATCTATCTTTTTGATCTTTGAGGTTGCATGTCTTTCAAAGCTCATTCGGGCATCTACAGCACTCATCCCCTTCCCGTTATCTACTACCTGGATCAGCTCTTTGCCGGCATCTTTTAACACCAGGTGCACCTGTGTTGCACCGGCATCAATAGCATTTTCTAACAATTCTTTCACTGCGGATGCTGGTCGCTGAATAACCTCGCCTGCCGCTATCTGGTTGGCTAAATGATCGGGTAACAGTTGAATAATATCGGGCATATGCGTAAGGGGAGCAAGTATTTTTTAGTGCTACAAAAGTAAACAAATATGCATTATCCCGGACAAAAAACAGGAGCCGGTATAAGCGACTCCTGTTATGAACTTTATATCATTAATATAGTAACCGGTACTTAAACCACCGCATCCTGCTGCTCTTCCGGTTCACTGTACTCTACCTTATATATACGAATGAGCATCATAAAGTAGGACAGAATCAGCGGTCCGAAGATCAGTCCGACAATTCCGAACAGGTTCAGACCCAGGATAACCCCGAATACGGTAACCAGTGGATGCACATCTCCGAACTTCTTCAGAAACAGGAAGCGGATCACATTATCTGTAGACCCTACAATGATAAAACAATACAGGGCGAGCCCAATAGCGTAAGAGGTTTCCCCTTTTGCCAGCAGGTATATACACACCGGAACCCAGACAATCATGGTTCCGATCACCGGGATAACGGTAGCCATACCTGTAAGAATACCCCATAGGATAGCACCTTCCACACCGCAGAACCAATACGCAAATATGGCTACGATACCCTGGCAAAGGGCCAGAAACGGAATACCAATCGCGTTGGAGACAACCATATTATGCGTTTCCTTCCAGACTTCATTACGGCTTTTACGCGCCAGGGGTACATACTCACGGAAACTGCTTTCCATTTTGCGTCCGCCCATCAGCATAAAGTAGAAGATGAATAATGCGGTAAAAATGTTGGCAAAAAGATTAGCTGTCGCATTGAGGATCATAGGTAAGAAACCCACTCCTTTCTGTACAAAACCCAGTACCTGCTGCTGAGATATATTTACCTGTGGTACCTTTTCCTGTACATAATGATATACATCCAATACCGCATCGCGGATCTTGTCTGTATTACTCAGTGCCGCATTCACCTTTGGCGTGAGTACCTGTATCATTGCATATACCGGTCCGACCATAGCGATCAGCAGTCCGATGATGAGCACTGTGGCAGCCATCCAGCGTTTCCATTTTCGCTGCTCCACCAGTTTGAAATACCAGCTCCTGAACATAATGTACAAAGCAGTGGCTCCTAAAAAGCCAGGAATAAAGTAGGTTAGTTTCCAGATGATAACGATTCCCAGAAAAAGAATCAATAGCAGGATAACGATTTGCCTGATCACATTGTTTTTAATAGCATCCATAAGCAGTAATTTGTTCCAAATTATAAATTATTTAAGAAAAGCCGTACCCAATTTATTAAGGATTTTGTAATTTTCGGAATCTGAATTGGTCTCATGACTAAAGTAACTTAGATTTGTGATATAAACACAACGAAAACCAATTAACCATTAAATTTTAACACTATGGCAAACAGTACAGGAAAAACCTTAGCTACACTTTTGATCGGAACAGCAGTAGGCGCAGCAGTGGGCTACATCTTAGGAACGGATAAAGACAAACGCGATGAACAAATCGAAAAGCTGAAAGATTCTGTTTCCAAATTAAAAAACAAGGTAACTAAGAAGACTAAAGATCTGGAGCAAGAGATTTTCGAATCATAAGTAAGGCTTGATTGTTAGGAAGTAAAAAACTATTTTTGTTTCAACAAACTCAAGCATTCTTTTGGAAAATCCTATATCCGCTCTTAAAGCATACATAACCCGTTACATCAGCCTTCGCATTCAGGAAGTTCGTTTAGAAGCCCTGGAACGAGTGGTTAATGTAATGGGTTATTTGGTATACGCCTCTATTGCATTCGTAATCGTTTTTGCCATGTTCTGCTTCAGCGCACTGGGTCTCGCTGAATTTCTCAGCGCCCTGTTCGACAGCAAGACTGCCGGTTATCTGTCCATTGCAGGACTCATGCTCCTTTTTCTATGCATCATGTTCTTCTTCAAAAAGAATATTATGCGCTTCTTAGCCGGCAAATTTATCTGGTTACTGACCAAACCAAGAGATGATGACGATGACGATGCTCCTGTAAAAAGTGATGCATAAACCCTCAAACCGACGATGCTTATGACCCAGACTATACCTAAAAAAACAAGAAAACCACGCAAAACCTATAATTCTCTCCGCGAGCTGCTGGCCGACCAGCGCAAGGTTAAGGATAGCTATAGAGATATGGAGGACAATATGTTTTCATACATATTCGACCCTACTTCTATTGGCATGAACATAGCCTCTTCCCTGCTTGATCCCAATGCCAAAGGCATGTTTAGCCTGGGTAATATTCTCTCTCTTTTTAAGCGCAAACCGAAAGCAGCCCGTCCTGCTGAAGAAAAAACCGCATTGGCTGCAGTAGCCTCCGGCAAGCCGGCCAAGAAGAAAAAAAGCCTGGTTAAGAAGGTTGCGATCTCCTTTGTAAAATGGCAATTATTCAATCTTGCCTGCTGGGGCGTAGAAAAAGCATATGACCGCTACAGGGCGACCCGCAAACAGAAAAAAGCGATCAAATCGTTACAGAAAGAAGCTGAAGCTCTTGAAAAAGCTATTCAATAATCCATTACCTCAGCATTGAGGAATGCTTTGCAGTAGCGTTACGGAGCCCATTTCTCCCTTGTTCTGAATGCATCATTGCTACCCGTTAAAAGGATACTCTATACTATTTTGCCCCTTAAAGAATACTACAAACATATATAAATATGCAAAATATTTATTAAAAAGTGGTTAATGCCTGTAAAATATCCGTGACGAAAGATACATTACCCGGATTTATATAGTAAATTTGCCCATTACATTTTAAATTAGTGCTGTGGCAAAAAACATTTCATTTATCAATAGCATCAACCCAGAGTTCACAAAAGAACTGAAAGGACAAGTAGATGCCTATTTCAAAGAGAGCAAAAAAAAGCAGACCGGTGACTGGCGCATTTATCACAAAACGATCGTTTTGATTGCTGCGTTAATTACGCTTTATGTACTGCTGGTGTTCGGTAGCCTGCCTACCTGGGCCAATGTACTGATGTGCGGATTACTTGGACTGACGTTCTCCCTGATCGGATTTAATGTAATGCATGATGGCGGCCACGGCAGCTATTCAGATAAGAAATGGTTGAATAACATTATGGGCTATTCCCTGAACATTATGGGTGGCAGCACCTATTTCTGGAAGGTGAAACACAATGTAATCCACCACACCTACACTAATATTGAGGGGCATGATGATGATATTGATATCAAACCATTCATCCGCACCAACAGAGAGCAAAAGCACTACCCTTTACATAGATTCCAGCATATCTACAGCCTGGTACTCTACTCTTTAACATACATCACCTGGATCGGATTTAATGATTTTACCAAGTACTTTACAGGTAAGATCATGGATAAAAAGGTGCCTAAGATGGCGACTAAAGACCATATCGGTTTCTGGGCTACTAAGGTTTTCTACCTTGTTATGTTCATCGTTGTACCTATCGTAGTGGTAGGCTGGCAACACGCCCTGATCGGTTACCTGATCACGGCTGGTATTACCGGAGTTATTATCAGTATAGTATTCCAACTGGCACACGTAGTTGAGGACGTTGAGTTCCCTATGCCAAACGAAGACACGCACAAAATCGAGCAGAACTGGTTTATACATCAGTTACAAACGACTTCTAACTTTTCTACCCGCAGTAAAATAGTATCCTGGATGACCGGTGGCCTGAACTTCCAGGTAGAGCATCACCTGTTCCCTAAAATCAGCCATATCCACTACCCTGCCATCAACCGTATCGTACAGCAGGTATGTGCCAAATATAATGTACCTTATCACGAACATCGAACACTGATCGGCGCACTGGGATCTCACCTGCAATACCTGAAAGTAGTAGGTCAGACTGCATAAAAAAGACATTTTCTTATAAATAGGCTGCTTATAGAGCAGCCTATTTTATTTATTGAATATCCCTGCTTTCAGGAGACAAAGACGCGCACTGCTCTATTCGATTCTATTTTTTTATGCCCCCTTAGCCTTGATGCAAAAGGTACTACAGCAAACAAAAGCTATATACAAAACAATAAAGGCTGCCCATGGGCAGCCTTTATTGTTTTGTATATCAGAGATGGACTTATACCTGGAATACTCCGGCTTTCCATTCCCTGTTGATCGGCGCATTGTTAGCGGCCTTAATTCCTTCTGCAATCACTTTACGCGTATCCAGCGGATCAATGATATCATCTACCCACAGGCGGGAAGCTGCATAATACGGAGTAGTTTGTTTATTATACTTGTCCGTAATTTCTTTCAGCAGTGCCTGCTCTTTTTCCGGATCAATGGTTTCACCTTTTGCTTTCAGAGAAGCCACCTGGATCTGCAACAGCGTTTTTGCGGCCTGCTCGCCACCCATTACCGCAACTTTGGCATTAGGCCATGCATATATAAAGCGTGGATCGTAAGCCTTACCACACATAGCATAGTTGCCGGCACCATAGGAGTTACCAATGATGATCGTGATCTTAGGCACTACAGAGTTTGCTACAGCATTCACCATCTTGGCACCATCTTTAGTAATACCGGAATGCTCACTGCGCGTACCTACCATAAAGCCGGTCACATCCTGCAAAAAGACCAATGGTATTTTTTTCTGGTTACAGTTCTGGATAAAACGGGCTGCTTTATCGGCACTGTCACCATAGATTACCCCACCCAGCTGCATTTCTTTCTTACCGCTCTTTACAATCGTACGCTGGTTGGCCACAATACCTACTGCCCATCCGTCTACACGGGCATAACCACATACAATGGTTTTACCGTAATCTTGTTTGAACTGATCGAATTGTGAATTATCTACAATGCGCTCAATGATCTCAACAACATCATAAGGTTTATTGTTCTCTGCACTCACCAGGCCACAGATCTCTTTAGGATCTTTCAATGGCAGCGCCGGTTTTGCACGGTCAAATCCTGCTTCTTCCGGTTTACCCAGTTTATCTACAATTCTTTTTACCTGATCCAGGCATTCCTGCTCGGTATCAAATTTATAATCGGCAATACCGCTGATCTCTGTATGTGTAGTCGCACCACCCAGGGTTTCCTGGTCTGCATCTTCACCGATCGCCGCTTTTACCAGGTATGGTCCGGCCAGGAAGATAGAGGCATTACCGTTTACCATCAGCGTCTCATCGCTCATGATCGGCAGGTAAGCACCACCAGCCACACAGCTACCGGTTACTGCTGCAATCTGGGTAATACCCATAGCACTCATCTGTGCATTATTTCTGAAAATACGTCCGAAATGCTCCTTATCCGGGAAAATCTCGTCCTGCATGGGCAGATAAACACCGGCACTATCCACGATATAGATCACCGGCAGGCGGTTTTCCATCGCAATCTCTTGCAGGCGCAGGTTTTTCTTACCCGTAATAGGGAACCAGGCTCCGGCTTTAACCGTATAATCATTGGCAATGATCATACACTGACGGCCACTTACATAACCGATACCGGCTACCGTACCACCAGCAGGACAACCGCCATGCTCAGGATACATCTCATAACCGGCAAAAATACCCAGCTCCAGGAAGTCTGAATCTTTATCTGTCAGGTATTCGATACGCTCACGAGGCGACATTTTGCCTTTGGCTTTTCCTTTTTCGATTGCTTTCTTTCCACCACCCTCTTCAATCACTGCTTTACGCTGTCTCACCTGGCTGGTGATCAGGCGCATAGCATCTTCATTTTTATTGAATTCTAAATTCATAATATAATATGTTCAGATATAGATAAATTCGGGGCGTAAGTTACTCTTTTTTTAGCTATTTAAAGATAAGCTCATTTCTGCTGCATCTGTGGAGAAGGAGAAACAAAAAGGATCGCATAGACATGCGATCCCTGAGCTGTGAAGAGAAATGATTATATCATTATAAGTATACAAAGTATACTTGCTTTTTTCCATCAGGTGTAGTGTAATAGCTGTATAGGATTAGCAGGTATTAATTATAGGTGTAGGGATCAGGATCTGCCCTGCCCATATACCCTTAAAGGACAATGGCAGACCTGATATTTTTCATAGATAGTATGTTGCTTTTATTGTTTCACTACTTTAACACTCAGCAGTCGTTCCGTTCCGTTTGTAATAATCACCGTATATGTACCCGCTGCATAAGCGCCAAGCGCCAGATCGGCTACATCAGCCACAGCCTTTTGCTGTATCAACTGCTTGCCGGTGATATCATATACCTGTATCAATGATCCGCTTTGCAGCCCTTTAACATGCACCACATCAGGGGTGGGATTAGGATAGAGTACTATAGGCAGATCACCACAATTGGTGCGTACCAGTACCACAGTGCTATAGGTGTACTGACCATCCCGGTCAATCATCTTCAGGCGATAATAACCCGAACCTGCTGGTTGCTCATAGGCGAATTCATATGCACTTCCGGCAATATTTTTTGCTGGTGTGCTACCTACCAGCTTATAGCTGCTTCCGTCCTTGCTATATTCTATCTCGAAACGGTCCAGCGATTGCTCTTCTGCGGTAAGCCAGTTCAATTGTGCAGCACAGGCCATTGGTTTCCCTGTAAAACTCACAAGCGTTACCGGTAAAGGAGAGTTCGCATCCGGAGACTTGGTAAACCAGCTGCCTGCATCACCGCAATTAGTTGCTGTACTGGTCAGCGAGAAACCACGAACATGAATTACAGAGCCACCAACACTACCCGTAATATCGGTACCCGAAGGGCCTGTATTCCAGTTTCCGTTACCCTGGTATTGCGTAATAAAAGCATTCGGGTCGCCGCCAAATACGGTTGTATATGTACCGCCGTTCGTTGCACTATTATGCTGCAGGTTCATGGTTACACCACTACCATTAGTACTGGTGATCTGCCATACGCGGTCCATACCCTCTTCAGGCGCATGAATCACTATACCTCCTATGCTCTGTGCATCAGCATAGTTTTTAACCCGTACCTGGAAGTTATCGGTTGCGGTACCATCATTGCGCAGGATAGCAGGGGTAAAATCGCGCCCGCCGCTATACGTTTCCGCACGTCCGATCGGGAATACAAAGCTGGCCCCGCTGGCCAGTCCTGTCTTTTCTACCGCTCCGGCACAGGCCGTTGTACCATTGGTCAGGAAGTAGGCAGCATCAGGTGCTACAGTCGTACTCCAGGTACCATTAGCCGTAAAATCGAAGTTATTATTACCCAGGTTTACATCGCCGCTTACCGCGTCAAACACCAATGTACCTTCTAAACGGGTATTGCTGTTGACCAGGTTTACATTATTGGCATTTTTTATATGCATGGAGATATCCATAGCCACATTTCCCCCGTCTATATTCTGAGCAAAATTGCCGCCGCTGTAAGCTGAAAGACAAGGTGAGCTGCTGAGGTAGCTGGCCGGCACTGCAGGCCGCGGAGCTATAAAGTGTACATTTCCTCCAGGCGTTGTATTGGCCATAGTTTCATTGTCTGATACAACAGCGGTAGTGGCGTTAGTCCAGGTAGTTCCATAAAAGTTAATCGTCCCTCCGGGCGATACTTTCAGCGTACCATTATTAACAAAATCACCATATACACTCAGCACACCACCGCTTTGTACCGTAATATTACCATTATTGATCAGGGCACCGTATACATCGTATACACCCGCAGGGCCAATCTCTATGCTGCCTGCAGCCGATATGGACTGGTCGCCGCTTGTAGCGCCTGTATAATTTACATACTGGCTGTAGCCTATAGCCCCACCGGTAGTGCAGGCCCCCTGCTGGCCACTGGCCTTATGAGCAAAAAGAATGGTCATTAATGACAGGCTATAAATAACCGGCCTCCATTTTATGATTTGATTCATTTTTGATTGCTTTTAAAATAAGAAAATAGAAGTGTATGCATGTATTTAACCATATTACATGGCATACGATCCCCTGTACCGGGTTTTCGTTCTATGTCATGCTCGAACGAAAACCGGCAAAAATGTTTAAGGGATAAAAATTTTTGAATTAAGGGCAGATCAACATGATGGTTTTTCAGACTAGCCGGGCAAAAAGTGCCGGATTATCGATCATGTATACCCAATGTAGAGAAAGCTTATGGCTTCACATATACCGGACCCCCAGTGGTTAAGAAGTACATGGCACCAGAAGGCAATGATGCATCAGCAACAGCATCTGCAGGCGTATTATATTTAGGCAGGTTTGCAAACACAATATTACCATTGACCGCTGCCCCTTGAGTTTGTGTAGACAGGACGGTCAGTGCATTCTTTCGTTGTAAACCTGTTCCTGTTCCGACAGTAAACAGTGCTCCGTCTACTGGTTGATTCTGTCTGCCCACTACTGTTCCGTATGCCATACCAGGAGTTACCATATTATTAAATCCCGCAATCAGTGTCCAACGTGCAGAATCGATATTGTTATCGCCAAATACTGCGCTTGAGCCAAAACCAGAATTTCCATTTACCGTTCTGTTACCAGTACCGACAACAATAGTATAAGGTGTTTCCACATTATTTAATCTACCGCCAACAATGCTCTGATACCCTGTTGAACGGACCGTATTATACTCCCCACCTACTATATTGGCAGTACCAGAATCTTTATTGAAATTTCCCATTACCAGCGAACCGGTTCCTCCAGAAAGGATATTGGTGCTACCACCAACTATACTATTATTACAAGATGCCAATGGTCCGCCTACAAAGTTATTTCCACCCAGTACTAAAGATCCCTCGGAACGGTTAACGGTATTATTATAACCAAATATACCCGAATTAACCGCATTAATTCCAACCGTATTTGAAGAACCTATAGTAAGCGTAGTTCCGGACGCAACTGTATTATTAACACCAGATACGATTGCCGCTGCTGCTGCAGGACTTACAATATTGTTCTGCCCTGCAACCAGGGTATAGCTGGCTGAGTCGATATTTCCAAAACCGGAAACCGAAGCCTGATACACACCTGCAACACTATTATTTGCAATACTATTACCATAGCCGCTCAATACGCTATAAGCGCTGTTAACAATAGTATTCATAGATCCGGATAATGTATTGCCGGTTCCACTACTACCACTTACGGAGTTATTGATACCGGTTACCAGATTAGCCGTTGCTACGTCAGCATTGAGTGTATTGCTATACCCGCCTACGACGTTTGCATCGTGTTGCATACCTGCCAGGTTATTATCTGAACCAAATACTGCACTATACGATGACCCAGGGCTTAATGCATTACCACTTCCACTTACAATAGTATGATCAGCCGAGTCTCTATTGAAATTACCCCAAACGAAGCTGTTTAACGGTACAGAATTAACATCGAAGCTACCAGCGCCACCCAAAAGACTACCATTCTGACTAAAAATAGCTCTGGTGATGCCATTGGTGCCCACCGCCAGATTTTGAGTATCTGTAGTACCCCAGAAATTAGACGCACCTACAGGTGTACCTAAAGTGGTCGGAGGCACTGTTCCTGCATTGCCTTTCAGCTTCCAGTAACTCGCATCTGTTTTTGTAGTGGTCGTCAGCAGATTCCATTGCCCCTGCCATACTACCAATCCGGTATCGAGACCATTTGCACCCGGTGCGTTGCTATAAACAATCATACCTGTAACCGGTGTACCGGCAAGACCCCATACCAGGCGATCTGTCAGGGTGATACGGGTAGGTAAGAAACCTTTGTTAGTACTCTCCAGTTCCAATAAGGAACCTCCATTAATAGTAACCGGATTGTTACCGAATTTTACTTGTGCGTCAGCCTTAGCCCATAATCCTGCTGTAACGATCAGTAATAAAGAAAACTTTTTCATGTTTTTAAATTTTTTACTCTTCATGTTTTTATTAGGATGCAAAGGTCTGACGATATCTACTTTCGGCAAACGCTACTTTAGTAGTAAATTGTGTAGTTATACTCTTTATCAGGGTCCGTAACGTACGACTTTAAGCACTGCTTTGCGGCGCTGCTGCTGCATAACGACGATATAATATGGTGCTGAAGCATAAGGTCTCATATCAATAGGTTCACAGATCTTTTGCACATCAGTAGTATGTAGTAGTCTTCCGTCTGTAGTATACAATTGTAACACCTGACCCTTTTCCAGCCCGTTTACATATACCCAGCCATCACTTACCGGATTAGGGAAGGCATGTATCTGAGTGCAGTCTATATATATCAATAGCGGAGGACTAACCAGAGCAGTACTGTCTTCAAAAACAATACGCAGCTGGTAGCGGTTCAGGTCCTGTAGCGGAAAGGCATCATTCATATGATATTTGTTTGCCTCATTGGCTGTATTGGCCATCAGACCAATCAACTCACTGGTACTGCCCGCACTGTCTGCGCTGCGCCATACTTCAATACGATTTATGGCAAGATCGTCTAACAGGAGTTGCAGATCAAGATCGACTGTACAGCCCTTACGTTTTATACTAAACTGTAACAAACTGTCTGTACTCACGGTATCTTTACGGAACCAGGCATTCTTATTATCACAACCCGCGGCAGTAGTATCAAAGATATAGGCACCCTGTGCAGCAGACGCAATACCAGCATTGCCCAGACCGGTCCCCAGAGACCGGGGGCCGCCCTTTCCGTTCTTTGTAGCCCTGTCGTCCTTAAACTGCATAATGGTACTGAAGGTTCCTGACGGATTAACAAAAAGATCATCAATATCATTAGTTAAACCCGTACGATGCATCATGGTAATCGCTACTTCACCACCACCTGTAGTATGTACCCTCCACAGATGATCATGGGCTGGATCGGACGGGCTACCCGTTGTATACCCTATAGCCTGTACCTGGGCATATGATTTGACATCGGCACGGATGATTTCTATCTGCTCACTTCGATTCTCCACCGCTATAGGACTAAAGTTGCGTGCGCCGTCGCCGCCCATTTCAGAAAGGCCTATCGGGAACACAAAATTATTACCGGCAGCGACCTGCTCTTTCTGTACCATTCCCTTACAGTTAAGGGTATCGATACTATTATTAGTGATCAGGAACGCCTGTCGGGCATCTGGTATAGACCAGTCATAGCCTGCATATTTTTCAAATACAAAATCCCGGTCATTTAAGATTATATCTCCATCCGGTACAGCAAAGTCCAGCATACCACTCAGGCGGGTATCGGTTTCTTCCAGGCGAATGTTGTTTGGATTCGCTACCTGTAATATAATATCCATGGGCACATTACCACCCTTCAGGACTTGTTCAAAATTACCTCCGCTATAATTGTCCATAACACAGGCCGAAGCCTGTACCGATGCAGAAATTACGGGCCTTGGTGCTGCGAACTGTATCGTGCCGCCTGCAATAGTATCGGGAAAAGGCGCCCCGTCTCCCACTATCGCATCTGTATCATTCTTCCATACAGTACCATAGAAAATAATTGTGGCACCGGGCTCTATAAACAGAGACCCCTTGTTATCTACAGATCCATAAATGCTCAGTACAGATCCCGATTTCAGTCTCACAATCGCTCCCGGATGTATCGTCAACGAAGCATAAACAGTTACGTTCGAGGTTGCGGAAAGGTACCAGTCGGCAGTAAATATGTTATTCGGATCATTATTCCCATCCAGAATAACCAGGTCACCCAGGGCATAGCTTGCATTGCCCTGTTCTGCAATGCCGGTAAAATGAGCTCCTAAAGTATCACAGAAAGTCTGCGCATAAAGAGGTACAGCGGTACATAAGCTGATCAGCAATATGCACCACATCAATTTTAAATAACTCTTTATACGAGAAAGAGTATACACACTCCGGAAAAAAAACATTTGCAGTAGCTCAGATATACGAAACAAAGATATTAATATTAACAATAATTACTACCTGTAGTAGTACCCTGTTACTACAAAAGTAGTAGCTGAGATGGCAGTAAACGGCCGCGAGAGCGCTTAACTTTTTCTACTTTTACACGTAGTATAGATAGTCCGGTATTTAGCTATACACTAAAATATTTCTATGATAGTTACATATGATCTTGTGTCTCCCCAAAAGCTTAAGTCAGGTAAGCTCCTGAATACATGGTTAAGCGGCATACTGATCGTATTGCTTCTTCTGCTTTCCTGCAGACGATCACCGAACCAGGACCAACCCCTCCCTGTTGCACCGGCCGATCTGAAATTGATAGACAGTCTCAAAACTGAGGCACAGCATACAGGTCAAACCGACAGTGCGCTCTCCTATTATGCCTTAATTAAACAGCTTGCCCGGCAAAAGAAATATGATGAAGTACTTTTTGATGCTTATTGCCTTTCTGCCATGGCCCTCATTAATAAGCAGGGTAATTTCGAAGGAGCAAAAGCGCAACTGGACAGTATCAGCAGACTGGGTATTTCTCTGAGTCCGCAAATGGAAGTGTCGCTCGACCTGCGTTACGGTGTAGTGTATAATGTATCAGATTCGGCCATCTACTTTCTGAAAAAATCGCTAGATAACCCACAGTTGCTGGACCAGGAAGATAAGTTACTGGCCAAAGCTACATTGAGCACTTTATTTGCTTCCAGAAAAAACTACGATCTGGCCTATGAATATGCAATAGACTATCTCAAAGAGAATAAAACCAGGAAAGATCCTGCAAAAAAACTGAAGGGTGAGGTGATTACCCTCAACAATCTCTATATTATAGAACAAGGCCGCAAAGACACTGCGCAGGCTTTCCGTTACCTGCAGCAAGCCATACAGCTGGACAAAGACTCTGCTGACCACTCCATGTTCAGTAACGTATACCAGAACATGGGCAAATATTACCTGAACAAAGGCGATACAAAACAAGCCTGGCAATATTTCAGCATCTTCGAACAGATTATCCGGGAACACTATGAGGATGAGTATTTATTTTACCCCAGATTATATGAAGCAGAGGTCCTGTTTGCCGAACAAAAATATGATTCCTGCCTGCTGCTCTTACAACAGGCAGCAACTATAATTGATCCCGAAGACCTGGGCGATCCGCCGATTCAAAAAGAATATTTTGAATGTCTTTACAGCGTATATCAGCAAAAAGGCAATACAACCAGTGCGTTAAAGGCTCTCGAGCGCAGAAATGTATACAGCGATGTATTATACCAGCAGGATACTGATAATAGGCTTACCTCTTACGAACGGGAGCGAAAACAGGAGGCAGCAGATAGAGCCATTGCCATAAAAGAACAAAAAATAGAAAGGCAAACGCTAGTATCCCGTTTTCTGATTGCAGGCTGCATCCTGCTCCTGATCCTGATCCTTGTCAGCTACCTTTACTGGCGCAATAAAAAGGCCCTGGAAACGCAAAAACTAAAGGAGCTGGAGCAACGGTCTGCGCTGGAACGTGCACGTCTGCTGATAGAAGTAGAAAGCAAAGAGCGTAAACGTATAGCCCGCGAACTGCATGATGAAATAGGCAGTACCCTGACCACTATTGGTCTTGCCGTACAGGTACTTAAACAGAACACAACCGGACCAGTTCCTGCCCTGGATATCATTGAACGGAATAGCAGGAAACTAACCTTACAGGCAAAAGAGATTGTATGGAGCCTGAATGACAGTAACGATAACCTAGCTAGCCTGATCGCACGCATACGCCACTACTGCGTACAATTCCTGTCAGATGTGAATTTCAATCATTCGGTTACCATACCGGAAGATATACCGGATATGAACATTGAAGGGTTTAAACGCCGCTACATCTTCCAGACCATAAAAGAAATTGTGAATAATGCAGTAAAGCATAGCCAGGCAGATAAAATCAATGTTTCGGTACAGATAAATGATCAGCAGCTCACTGTACAGGTTGCAGATAATGGAACGGGCATGCAACCAGAGGTATATCCAAACAATGGTAACGGGTTAGGTAATACCCGTAATAATATTACAGCCATCGGAGGTACCATTTCCTGGATCGAACAGGAGGGCACTATAGTTTCTATAGAGGTTCCTTTGCCATAATGCTATATTTTCAGTTACTTTGTATGAGTACAGCCTGAATCCGTAAAATGAATCCTATGATCTCTGTTATTATTGTTGAAGACCAGGAGGACACCCGTTTTCTGCTGCAGACCATGCTCATGAATGAAAGCAGTATCAATTGCATTGGTACCGCAGTAAATGGGACAGAGAGCCTTAGCCTGATCCCCTCTCTTCAGCCGGATGTGGTTCTGATGGATATCGGATTGCCCGATATCAGCGGAGTGGAATGTGTACGCAGGCTTAAAAGCAGCTGTCCGAAAATAGAGTTTATTATGTGTACGATAATGGACACCGCAGAAAGCGTATTCGAGTCCATACTTGCCGGTGCCAGCTCTTATGTGCTCAAAAACAGTGCAGCTACAGAAATCATCAACACCATACAAGAGGTTCATGCCGGTCGTAGCCCCATGGATGGGGACATTGCCCGTAAAATGATCAGTGTACTGCAACATAAGCCACAACGATCGGATTATGGCATTACACCCAAAGAACACGAAGTACTGGAATCGCTGTCTAAGGGATTCACCTACCAGGAAATATCAGACAAATTGTTCATCTCTGTTAAAACCCTGAAAGGCCACATCTATCGTATCTACCAGAAGCTGCAGGTTAACAACCGGGTGGAGGCGATCAATAAATACCTTGGTAACCACCGCCAATCCTGAGGGTAACTATCAGGACTGGCAAAGCATCTATAAATATCCTTTATAGGCCTTTTCGCCAGCCTCTAGGTTTGAAGCAAATTTTACTACCTTTGCTCCAAAATTGTTCAAAAATACCTTATATGAATAACGCATATTTTTCTTTCCCGATGCCTCAGAATGAGCCGGTACGCGATTATGCGCCCAACAGCGCAGATGCTAAAAACTTAAAAGCAGCTATTGCCGACCTGAAGGCCCAGGTAAGAGACATTCCGATGTATATCGGCGGAGAAGAAGTTCGTACAGATAACAAAGTAAGCATTCACCCCCCGCATGAAACAGCACACCTGCTGGGTCACTTCAGCATGGGTGATGAAACGCATATCAACAAAGCTATCGAAGCGGCACTGAAAGCCCGTGACCAATGGGCTGCTACCAGCTGGGAGCACCGTGCGTCAATCTTCCTGAAAGCAGCTGACCTGCTGGCCAATAAATATCGTTTTAAAATGAACGCAGCAACAATGCTGGGTCAAAGTAAAAACGCATATCAGGCCGAGATTGACAGTGCTTGTGAGCTGATCGATTTCTTACGCTTCAACGTACACTTCCTGAGCCAGATCTATGCACAACAGCCGATCTCTGCTCCGGGTGTGAACAACCGTATGGAATACCGTGCACTGGAAGGTTTCGTACTGGCGATTACGCCGTTCAACTTTACAGCAATCGGTGGTAACCTGCCTACTGCTCCAGCTATGTGTGGTAACGTTATCGTATGGAAACCGGCTAACACCCAGGTATACTCTGCGAGCGTATTTATGGAGATCCTGAAAGAAGCAGGCTTACCTGATGGTGTAATCAACCTGGTATATGCAGGCGGACCAACTATCGGTGATATCTGTTTCAAACATAAAGATTTTGCAGGCGTACACTTTACTGGTTCTACAGGTGTATTCAATACCATGTGGAAAACAATCGGCGAAAATGCTCCTCATTACAAATCTTATCCAAGAATCGTAGGCGAGACTGGTGGTAAAGACTTCGTATACGCACACCCAAGTGCTGATGCTGATGCAGTGGCCGCTAACCTGCTTCGTGGTGCTTTTGAATACCAGGGACAAAAATGTTCTGCAGCATCAAGAGCATACTTACCTTCTAATATCGCGGAAGCTGTAAAAAACAAATTACTGGCCGAAATGAAAACCCTAAAAATGGGTCCTGTAGATGATTTCACCAATTTCGTAAACGCGGTAATTGATGAGAAATCATTTGACAAACTGGCTAACTATATCGATGGTGTAAAAAACAGCAGCGATGCTGAAATTATTGCCGGTGGTAGCTATGATAAGAGCAAAGGATACTTCATCGAACCAACTGTAATCGAAGCTAAAAAAGCAGATTACGTAACGATGTGTGAAGAGCTGTTCGGACCTGTACTGACCATCTACGTTTATGATGAGCAAGAATGGGACAGCATCCTGGATACCGTAGACCGTACTTCAGGTTATGCCCTGACCGGTTCTATCTTCGCTAAAGACAGACAAGTAATCGAATACCTGACCAAGCGCCTGGTTAATGCTGCAGGTAACTTCTATATCAATGATAAACCTACCGGTGCGGTAGTAGGCCAGCAGCCATTCGGCGGTGCCCGTGCATCCGGAACGAATGATAAAGCGGGTTCTGCACTGAACCTGTACCGTTGGTTAAGTGCCCGTACCATTAAGGAAACTTTTGTACCGGTTACCAACTATCGTTACGCTTTCCATCAGGAAGGTTAATCCGGTAAAGACCATAATTTAATCACAAAGGAGCAGCATAACCGCTGCTCCTTTTTTGTACCTTTGTATACGCTTTAGGGGTATTCCATTTTGGAATTGAGAGAGTCCCTCAGTACCTGATCCGGTTGATACCGGCGTAGGAAAAAGCATCCCGGCGCATACGACATATCTTGTCCGTGCCTTTGCTTTTCTTTGTGTAACAAGGCTGAGGAACAATACCCTGTCTTTACACAGATATTCCATGCAAGAAACGAAACATACATTTCCCACTGTACTGACCATTGCCGGATTTGACGGCAGCGGGGGCGCAGGCATACAGGCCGATATCAAAACGATATCTGCGCTAGGCGCATATGCCACTACTGTACTGACGGCTCTGCCCGTACAAAATACGATGGGCGTACAACAGGTGTATCCGATCCCGACAGAAATCGTGGCGGCACAGCTGGAAGCCGTACTGGAAGATATAAGACCACACGCCATCAAAATAGGTATGCTGCATACAAAAGCGCATATCGAAGTGATTTGTACGACCCTATCAGGTTATCCTGATATCCCTGTCATACTGGACCCGGTTATGGTGTCCACTTCGGGCAAAAGATTGCTGGATGAATCGGCCATAGCAACGATGCAGTCCCTGATGTTTCCCGCCATCGCACTGCTTACCCCAAATATGGACGAGGCCGCAATACTGGCCGGAATCCCTGTACAATCTGTATCAGATATGGAACGTGCGGGAGCAATTATCCTGCAACAAGGCTGTCCGGCTGTCCTGGTCAAAGGCGGACATATGGAAGGTGAGGCATTAAATGCTGTTTATGGTACCATAAAAGGCGAACAACATATATTTACCCAGTCTCGTGTGGACAGTATCAATACACATGGCACCGGCTGTACCCTTTCGGCAGCTATAGCAACGTTCCTGGCCATGGGGTATACGATGACCGAAGCCATACAGGCCGCACAGGAATATGTACATAAGGCGATACTGGCCTCAAAAGGCGTACACATCGGTAGAGGCAAGGGCAGCCTCAATCACTTTTTTGACCCGCAGGTCATGCACCCTATAAACAGATAAGCACATGCACACACTCTTGCAGGATATAGAATCGGTTATTTTTGATATGGACGGGGTTATCATAGACTCCATGCATTTCTGGCAACAGGCAGAAGAGGCTATTTTCGGCAGCTTAGGGATCACCCTCAGCCCCGAGCTATGCGCCCGTACAGCTGCTATGACGACCACCGAGGTGACCCGCTTCTGGTATGAAACCTCTCCCTGGACCGGCCCTACACTGGATGAAGTCGCAGCGGAGGTAATCCGGTATGTGGGTGAGCTGATCCATACTAAAGGTGAGGCCATAGAAGGCATACAGCATACCATTCAGCAATTGCATGCCCGAGGTTACCGGCTGGGACTGGCTACCAATGCTCCTACACAGCTGATTCCTATTGTGCTGAACAAACTGGAACTGGCTGCATACTTTAACTATTGTGCATCCGGAGAGGATGAGGAGCAGGGGAAACCGCATCCGGCTATTTACCTGAAAGTAGCCAGCGAGCTGGGTACCGCACCGGAAAAATGCCTGGTTTTTGAAGACTCCTTTTTCGGGGCTACCGCTGCAAAGCGCGCCGGCATGAGGGTGATTGCCCTGCAACCCGAGCCTGCAGACCCGCGCATTCATGCCCTGGCCGACAGATGCATTCCACATTTTCAGGCACTGGAATGGTAGAACCCATCTGCTTTTCTTATCTTTAATCCTATTATAACACCGATAAAAAAACATTCATCTGTGGCTAAACTCGACGTCTTTCACCGCTACCTCCATATCGTTAATTTCTTATTGAAAAAACCGGCATCGCTGGATGAGATTAATGATTACCTCTCCATCAAATCGGAGCAGGACGGCCTGAACTATATTGTATCGAACCGTACCTTCCTGAGGGACAAGGAGGCAATCTTCTCCCTGTTCAAACTGGACATCCAGTACAACAACAAGGAGAATCAATACTACATCAGCGAGGATGATAGTCCGGAAGATGTGCATCAGCGGCTGCTGGAGGCCTTCAGCACCTTCAATGCGCTGCAGTTTACCCAGGATATACCCAACAAAGTACAGTTTGAAAAACGGCGCCCTCAGGGTCTGGAGTTTTTCCGTACCATATTACAGGCCATTTCACAGCAAAGAGAGCTCGCATTTGATTATAAAAAATTCTATGAAGATAAACCCCAGCGCCGCAATGCCCAGCCTTTGCTGCTGAAAGAGTACAAGCACCGCTGGTACCTGCTGGCACTGGATACCGTAGAACAGGATATACGCACTTTCGGCCTGGATCGTATGGACAACCTGCTGATCTCTACCAAAAAGTACAAAAAGGATAAACAGCTACTGCCGGAAACCTATTTCCAGCATGCATTTGGTATTATGAAACCGAATAATGAGGCTTTGGAAGAAACGATCCTATCCTTCAATGCGGTATCGGGCAATTATGTAAAGACTATGCCCTTCCACCATTCTCAAAAGATACTGATCGATACGGAGGAGGAACTGCGTATCTCTCTGAAAGTGCACCTTACCCAGGATTTTATCCTCGAGCTCCTGTCTCATGGGGCATATGTAAAAATATTGCAGCCCGCAGCCCTTGTAGACAGGGTAAAACAGGCCTTACAGGATGCTTTGCAGCAATATAAATAACCTGTTTAATATTTTAACAGCTTAATAGAGGATAGATATGCGGTAAAACCAGGAAATGTCGTACATTTGCAAAAATTTAATTTATCACAGATGGAAAATCTGCGACACATACCCATAGAGGTGCTCGAAAAGACCCTCACGGAGTGGGGGGAGCCAAAATTCCGGATCAAGCAGATCAAAGAATGGATTTGGCAAAAAAATATCGGATCAATCGAGGAAATGAGCAACATTTCCAAAGAGCTCAGAAACAAACTGCATGAGCTTTTCTATATTCCTAAAGTCAGCGTCGATCATAGTCAATTCAGTGAAGATGGTACGGTAAAAAGCCGTTTCCGCCTGCACGATAACCGCTATGTAGAAGGGGTTCTGATCCCTACCGACACCAGAACTACTGCCTGCGTATCTTCACAGGTGGGTTGCAGCCTTAGCTGTAAGTTCTGCGCTACGGGATATATGAAGCGTATGCGTAACCTGGACTGGGATGAGATTGTGGATGAAGTAACGCTTCTGAACGAGCAATCTGAAAAACATTTCGGACGCAAGCTCAGCAACATTGTATTTATGGGTATGGGCGAACCTTTGCTCAACTATAAAAACATGATGCAGGCAGTGGAACGCATTACCGCACCGGAAGGTCTGGGCATGAGTCCGCGCCGTATTACGGTATCTACAGCCGGTGTGGCCAAAATGATTCGTCAGCTGGGTGATGATGGCGTCCGTTTCAAACTGGCCCTGAGTCTGCATGCTGCCAATGATCAAAAACGTAACGAGATCATGCCGATCAATGAATCGAATGACCTTAAATCGCTGATCGAGGCCCTGAATTATTTTTACCAGAAGACCAAAAGCGAAATCACGCTGGAGTACATTCTCTTCTCAGAATTTAACGACAGCCTGGAAGATGCCGCTGATCTGGTAAAAGTATTCCGTCAGATCCCTGCCGACCTGGTGAACATCATTGAATATAACCCGATCGAAATGGCTGATTTCAAAAAGCCAAATGAAGCGGTTACCGACCGCTTCATGGACTACCTGGCCAAGCACAGAGTTAATGCCCGCCTGAGAAGGAGCCGTGGCAAGGACATTGATGCCGCTTGTGGTCAGCTGGCCAATATCGATCACGAACAACCAAATGCATAATTTTCAAAAAGGATTGCCTGTGCGATAAACGTACAGGCCTTTGTATATTTCTTATATGAATAAAAAATTTTCGAGTAAAAACACGGATAGCGCCTCTATTCAGGACGAATTTCAAAAGGAACGTGATGCAGCCCGCCAAAAGTTTTCTGAAAAAGACCGTAAGGACTTCTGGAAAAACTTTGACCAGGACAATACACATCCTAAACGCAATAGCGAAAAGAGTGCCCGTCGTTTTGAAGCCAATAATAAGGATGTAATCAATCGCCCTGCTAAAGCTTATGGCAAAAAAGCAGACGATGGTGGCTTCCGTGGTAAAGACGGGGAGAAAAAAGATTTCAAACCGGGAAGAAAAGACTTTAACTCCGGCGACAGAGGTGGTTTCAAGTCAAAAGACAGCAATTTTGGCCCTAAACGCGAATCTGGCAACAGAGACGCTGATCGTGGAGACAGAAAAGATTTCAAATCAAGAGATCGTGACTTTGGCCCTAAACGTGAGTTTGGCAACAGAGACGATCGCGGAGATAGAAAAGATTTCAAATCAAGAGACAGAGACTTTGGCCCTAAACGTGAGTTTGGCAACAGAGACTCCGATCGCGGAGATAGAAAAGATTTCAAACCAAGAGATCGTGACTTCGGCCCTAAACGTGAGTTTGGTAACAGAGACTCCGATCGCGGAGATAGAAAAGACTTCAAACCAAGAGACAGAGACTTTGGCCCTAAACGTGAGTTTGGCAACAGAGACGCTGATCGTGGAGATAGAAAAGATTTCAAATCAAGAGACAGAGACTTTGGCCCTAAACGCGAGTTTGGTAACAGAGACTCCGATCGCGGAGATAGAAAAGACTTCAAACCAAGAGACAGAGACTTTGGCCCTAAACGCGAGTTTGGTAACAGAGACGCCGATCGCGGAGATAGAAAAGACTTCAAACCAAGAGACAAAGACTTTGGTCCTAAACGCGAATCTGGCAACAGAGATTCCGATCGCGGAGACAGAAAAGATTTCAAATCAAGAGATCGTGATTTCAAAGGAGAAAAAGGCGGCCCTAAAGATCGTCCGTTCAAAAGAGAGCATAAGCGCCCTGAAGATGCATTCAAAGAGCATTTTGACTATGAGCATCCGCAGGCAAAAGCCTATGATACCAATGGCAACAAAGGGGTGACTACAGAGCAGCAAACGCCATCTGTAGCAACAGAAGCCATGCCACTGAATAAGTATATTGCCCACTGTGGTGTATGCAGCCGCAGAGATGCTGTGGAGCTGATCAAAGAAGGTAAGGTTACAGTAAACAGTAAAGTGGTTATGGAGCCGGGCCTTAAGATCAATTCTGGCGACATTGTACAGATGGAAGGTAAAGAACTGAAGGTACAGAAGAACCTGGTATATGTACTGCTGAACAAACCAAAAGGATTTATTACCACAACTGATGATCCTAAAGGCC
This sequence comes from Edaphocola aurantiacus, assembly GCF_019797745.1. Classification (GTDB taxonomy): domain Bacteria; phylum Bacteroidota; class Bacteroidia; order Chitinophagales; family Chitinophagaceae; genus Edaphocola; species Edaphocola aurantiacus. The sequence goes on from NZ_VOSI01000001.1 coordinate 809,916, forward strand.
GTAAAACAGTAATGGATATATTCGGTGATAATATTGATGAGCGCGTATTCCCTGTAGGTCGCCTGGACCGTAATACAACAGGTCTGTTATTACTGACCAATGATGGTGATGTAGCGCAGCAATTATCGCATCCTAAATATGAGAACCGCAAGATCTACCAGGTAACGCTGAACAAAAATGTTGCAGCGAATGACTTTGAGAAGATTCTTGGCGGTCTGGAACTGGAAGACGGAATGACTAAAGTAGATCAACTGGCTTACCTGGAGCAGAAAAATGAGATCGGTATAGAAATCCACAGCGGTAAAAACCGTATCGTACGCCGTATCTTCGAACACCTGGGTTATGAGGTGGAGAAGCTGGACCGTGTGATGTATGCCGGGCTGACTAAGAAAAACCTGAAGCGCGGACAATGGCGCTTCCTGACCAAACAAGAGATCATCAACCTGAAGCATCTTAAACGCTAAGGTTCATATTATACATTTTAAATGGAGACCGAATGGTCTCCATTTTGCTTTTGAAGAAGTATATTTGATCAAAAAAATGATCCAGTTCAAGTATACTATTTTATATGTTCCTGATGTTACGAAGGCGATTACCTTTTATGAAGCGGCCTTCGGATTCGAACGCACATTCATCAGTCCGGACAATGATTACGGGGAGCTGCAAACGGGGCCGACTACCCTGTCTTTTGCTTCGGAAACCCTGGCCGGGAGTAATCTTCCAAACGGATTTGCGCATGCTGATGCAGCGCAAAAACCTTTTGCGATAGAGCTGGGTTTTGTGACGGATGATGTGTCTGCTATGATAGAGAAAGCCATTGCAGCAGGTGCCCGTCTGTATGCCGCCCCGGCAGTAAAGCCCTGGGGACAGACCGTTGCTTATGTAAGAGATCTCAATGGATTTTTGATTGAACTGTGTACGCCTGTAGCGCATTAATTATTAAGGGTGCCGAAAGCGGCACCCTGTTGTTTTCTCAAGGGGATAAAGAAAAATGCTAAAGGTTATATTTAAGGTATAATCCGATCATGCCTGCACGATTGGGATTGTCTTGTTTCAGGATAAAATTGGTATACAGATCCAGGCCCAGGTTAAGCTTTGGTGCTACAGGAATATTTATGTACATACGGAACATATTCGGTATCTGCAATGCACTTGGCGTTCCCCGCTTAGGATTAAACGTACCCTGGAAAAAACCAAAACCAACGGAGTAGCGGTTGCACAGTCCACGCTCTGTACTCATATCTGCTATACCATATTCTACATTGTAATTAAGGTATGTGTTGGACTGCCCTATCGGATAGCGGAAGTTGGCAATAAAGCCCGCCTTGGCCATTACAAAAAACGACCTGCGGGAGTATTTGTTGAACAAAACGCCATAACCCAAATCCATAGCCAGTCCCAGGCGATCGTTAAAATAAGTCAGACCGACTTCCGAATCCATAAAAGTGCGCCAGCCGCGGCTTTGGTTTTTAAGTTCATATTTCCTGCGCGGATCGTTCAGGTAATTACTGAAGAATGGGGCGACCTCTGCTATGCTTTCTTTCATTGGTGCCGCATCGAAAGCAGCCACATCATTCAGCACAAAGGTGTAGAGGATACTGCGTTTAAAGGTGTCAGTATTGTCCGACAGTGTCAGGGCCTTATTGTATTGTCCGTAATGCTTCAGGATAAATACCGTGTCCTGTACAGTCTTTAAAGGATGATAGCTGTTATTGGCATAGACCATCTCTTTATGTTCCGGCAGAATCTCTTCATAGCCTATCTTAGTATAAGACTCATCCTGCGGCAATTCCAGGTACACTTTCTTTTGCGCCAGGGCATCTTTAAAAGAAGGCTTCAGGTGCTCCAGCTGTGTCGCGGCTACTGCAGCCAGGTGCTGCATCTCTGCATCTCCCTGCCAGTCCGCAGCATAGGCCATCTGCACCAGGACCTTACCTTTACCTGGTAAGTCTTTTTGCAGTGTTATTCTTCGCTGTACGGTATCCAGTTTAAAGCGTCCGGCTTGTTCCTGTGCAGACATAGTTGTGGTCAGCAGGCTGCAACACAGCCCGGCTAAAAGGATTTTCATCTTCATGGTTTACTTGCTTAAGATTTGGTTTATAACGACCCTTGGCGGGAGGGATGATGCATATTCTTCCAGGTTACTTTTTACATATCGTGCTACCCGACCCGATTCACGGGATTTACGGGGCATTGGCACTGCAGGACTTTCCTTATCCAGATCACTCAGGTACATAACCGCCAGCTGTGGGGCCTCTGCCTGTTGTGTAACGGGTTGCTCCGTGATTACACCTGGCGCTTTGTGATTTGAAGGGAGGGGTCCAGTCTTATGAACCGGAACCTGTTCTTTCGGCACAGCAGCGAGTGTTGTTTCAGGTCCGCGGGCTGTTTTCATTACTTTGCCCGGAAGTACCGTTGTTTCTTCTTTTGGAGTAATGTCCTTGTCCACTGCAATTGCCGCTTCCGGCAATGGAACAGGGGCTACGGTTGCCACTGTATGGGTATAGGCTACAGTTGTTGTTTGTCGCTGATATTTGATCAATAGACCAATGCCCAGACAGCAGACCAATGCTGCAGCCAGTTGCATGATTCCCGGCCTCCAGCTCCGCTTGATTACAGGTGGCTGCCCGGCCTCTATACGCTTCCAGATGGCCTCCTTATCCAGCATATCACCTATGCTGTCATCCTGCTCCAGTTCCTGCAGGCGGCTGCTCAGCTTTTCCTCAAACATATCTTTCATACCTCGTGAGTATTTTTTGTAATTGCAATTTTGCTTTCATCAGCTGGGTTTTCGAAGTCGCTTCGGCAATCTGCAAGGCATCCGCAATCTCTGCATGGGTATAGCCTTCTATAACATACATATTGAATACCGTGCGATATCCGGCTGGTAACTGCTGTACGGCTTTAAGGATATCCTTTGCAGCCAGTTGTCCCAATGCATCAAGGTCTATATCTGCCAGCTGTTCATGCCGCTCCTCCACTTCTTCAAATACCAGTCTTTGCTTACGCAGGAACATTAATGCCTGATTCACCGTGATCTTTTTCAGATAAGCCTTCAGGCTACCCTCTCCTTTATACAGGAAGGAATCTTTCACCGCTTCAAAAAAACGGATAAAACTATCGGCGACTACTTCTTCTGCATCGGAACGGGTATCGATATAGCGCAGGCATACCGCAACCACCATGGGATAATATGCAGTATACAGCCATTGCTGTGCTGCCGGTTTCCCGCTCCTGCTATCCTGGTATACTTTGTACTCGTCTTTCGCGTAGTGATGCTGCATGAATGATTTAATTCCTTAACGCCTTTACTATATAAATGCATATTAAGGGCAAAAGGTTGCCCGGGCTGCAAATTATTTTTTAATTTTTATTAGCAGAACAAATTGTACCTTTGTATCCAGTTCTTTGAGCCCGTAAGGCTTGATGCGCAAAATTGGGGTCGACTGGTTTTGACAGCACAGGACGGGGGAAGCGTAAGCATGCCGTGCGTTGTACCATTAGCACGTAAATATGAAGGTTCGAACTTTATATGGCAATACTCAGTATGCCATGGCTGCGTAATCAGTGATTATGTAGTCATTAGGGCCGCCCGAGCAGGTGTTTTCGCTACCAAGCTCCGCCGCCGACTCAACAAAAAACGCGAGATGCTGCAGTACCAGGCTGTGATTACTGCATAAGACTATCCAGCTAAGCTTATAATTGGTTTGTTCGTTTCCTGTTATTCGCCGACAATTAATAATCGGAATAAGCATGTAGAAAACTTCTTCAATCGGTGTTTGGACGCGGGTTCGAATCCCGCCGATTCCACAAAAGGCGCGATATTCTTCAGAGAATATCGCGCCTTTTTATTTAAATGATTTATTTGCAGTTGGTTATGCTTAATAAATGAGTTCGACAGGTGCCAATGAGAAGTCCTTAATCAATATATCGCTTCTTTGATGCTTCTGTTTTTGATATTTTCTTTCCTGCTAACTCTGAAATCGTTGATTCAATCATTTGGCTCATGTTCGTTAATGCTAGATCATTGTCCTCCAGGCCAAAAGGCTCTTCTATTTCATCGGCAATAGCTTCAAAGGCAACAAAAGTATATGCAATAAATACCACCATAATGGGGGTGATCCATCCTAGGCTATCTATTAATCCAAATGGTAATAGGAAACAATAAATATATACAGTTCGGTGCAATAATACGCTGTAACTATATGGTATTAGTGTAGAGGCAATTCGCTCACATCCCCCAACAACATCCGCGAGTTTATCCAGATTTTTATCAAAACTCATTTGCTGAATTGAATCTATTTTGTTCTCCTCTTTTGCTTTCTGCACCCATTCTGCAATAAGCCTCATAATAACAATGGGTTTATATTGTGCATCAGAAACAATGATCATGTATTCATTACTCAATTTTTTAGATAAATCTTCCTGGGCATTAGTATTTCTTAGTTGATGTTTTAAGGCATATGTAAAAGCGCTGAGCAGTTGTACAAATTCAGTAATTTTTGTTTCATCCGCTTTGGGATTAAGTAAAGTAACTGCTTGTCTTGTTAAGGACCGGGATACATTCAATAATTCTCCCCAAAGTTTACGAGCCTCCCAGAATCGGTCATAGCTAGCATTATTTCGGAACCCAAGAAAAAGTGCCAAAACGAACCCAAACAAAGTAAAAGGAGCTGGGTTTAGCGGAATCTTAAACGAAAAGATATTACCATGAAAGTATACGACTGCAACAGATAATAGAAATAGTAGGAATAGTCGGGGTAATAGTCGGGGTAATACAGATCCGTGCCAAACAAACAGCATTTTGAACCAATTTTCCTTTTTTCTTAAAATCATACGGTATATATATTTAACTATTTAGTTGGTTGTCTTCTCAGTCATCATTTCAAAAAATATTTCATCCTATGTACTGCACTTATGAATGTTGACTAGGCCGTTATACTCATCATATAAATTCTAATCAGAAATTAATACACGTATACATACCCGTGTGCCCCCAGAAGTACTTACCTGCTCCCAATTTCCTGTAAAGTAAAAAATATTATGATTTATGAACAACCATATTATTTCTTCACTACAGATGTAGAAATTTATATGGTAATATCAACTTTGATTGCGACAATGCAATGGCAGCAGATATTTTAAAAAGTAAAATTGAGATTATTAAAAACAGTAGTGAAACATATCTTTTGAAAGTAATTAATACCGACTTGAATAAAAATAATCATGAAGGTTATTGGATAATTAAGCGTATTGATAAAAATAAAACAATACAGTACAACTTTATTACACAACTCATAACTGATATTGAATCTGCAAACAAAGTATATTCAACTGCAGTTGAGAATAAAGATGTGTTTGGATACACATTTTACAGTAAGAATTATCTGAATGAATTACAACTTCTTCCAAATATTGCTACAATAGAACAAGTACATAAAATTTTAGCATTAAATCAATCTGAAAAATTTAAAAAAATTGCAGTATCTCATGCAAATAGTGAAACAGGTGATATGTATGCTTCAGGATATGCAGGAGAAATGTTAACTCGTTCTTGTATTGAATTAGGATTTAACCCTGTTGGTGCTGGGAGAAAAGTAGATTCTATAGCTCGGTCTAATAAGTCCTATTTTAATCAAAGTATTCATTAGTATATGAAAATAGAGATCATCAGGGTGAAGATTTAAAATAAAAGAAATAAGCGCTACTATATTTTAGTAGCGCTTATTTCTTTTATCACGTAAAAACTCATAGATAAAAAACAAAAATTGTGTTCGCAAATAATGGAGATAGCGAATATTACAATACGAACCCTTCCGATTCCACAAAGCCAGGCAACTACACTTGAGGCTTATTTTCGATTACCCGATTTATTGTACAGGACAAAACATTTCGCTGCTGGCTTTCCCGAAGTATCCTCAATTGGCAGCCCTGTCATGGAACAATAATACCCATTCTTTCCATTGAACAATTCTTTTTCATATATATATTTCAACAAATAGATTTATATCCTGACAGGATCTATATACGTATTGCATTATTGATTAATTTGCAGTTATGTGAAATATTTTATTTTACTGTAAAAATTATTTCAATGGAAAAACAAACTCTTGGTTCAACATTTAAGCGCATCCTGCTTATCTGCTGTCTGGCAACATTATCATTGCCATTACATGCGATCATTCCCAATAGTATTACAACCGCAGTGGCAGTGATCAGCCCAGATAATTGTATGGGTGACTGTACGATTCAATCAGGGGCTTCCCTGACCATCACTAATGGCGCTACGGCCACATTCTACGGCAACATTATTGTCCAGCCCAATGCTGAATTAAACATAGTTGGCGGTGGTATTGCAATTGTCTACGGTAATATTATAGTGATGAACCAGGCAGACATGAAGCTGGATTCCGGTATCGTAAGGATGGGTGATGGCAACCGCATTATCCTGCGTGGCGGCCCGGTCAGCGGCGCATTTCTATCGGTAGAACACAACTCTCTGATATCAAATGCCAAGCCTCCATTTTTCTGGTCCGGCATTGAAATCATGAAAGGGCCTAATGCTACTGATGCAGAAAGCCACATCACTATAGGTGGTGCTACCTCTGGTCCGCAAAGTATCAGTTACAATACAATTGAAAATGCAGAAGTGGCCATCCGCAACTATGATAAAGATTATGCAGTCAACACCACAAGCGGCGGAAGAATATGGGCTGCTTTTGCTACGTTTAAAAATAACAAACGTTCACTGCTCTTATATAACGAACTAAGAGGTAACCCGATTACAGATCCGACAAATAATACAAGCGGTCTAAACCCCGCTGCCTTTTTCCAATATGACAACTTTATACACACTAATGACTTTAATCCCGGTACCCCACCACCCGATATGGTATACCTGGATAATTGCAATAACATAACATTCTTATCCTGTTCCTTCAAAGGAAATAGCTGGCCTGTATATAGCGGCTGCGATTCTGTATGTACCGGTGTAGTAGCCGTCAACTCGAGCATCAAAATGCAACCCTATTCTGATGTAAGGCCTTTATTTAATGGTATGAAAACCGGCATCTCTATCACAAACAGTTTACAAACCAATCGTGTTTCCTTAATCTATGGAACGGACTTCAATACGCCGAATGGCGTAAATATGAGTGGATGTTTCATGCCCTGGGTTATGGACTGTGTCTTTACGCCACCATACTTTGCACAAAGTAACAATGTGGATCTATTCCTTAATAACTGCACCGGTTACCGGATAGAGGGCAATCGCCTTTATGGAGATTACGGGCCTCCGGGAATTGTGGTTAGAAACTCAGGCACGGCATACAATGAAATATACCGCAACAGCATAGGCCGCAATGCGGCTAATGTGATGTGCATACAGTCCATTGGCCGGAATACAAATGTCGGCAATACTACCGGCCTTAAAATGCTGTGTAATGATTTATATGCCAGCTCTGGTTCTACTTCTGGTTATCCGGTCGGGCTGGGTTATGAAATATCGATTATGAAAGATGCTTCGGTACCACAGAGTGGTGTGGCAAGAATACAATATGTCGAGGGTGGCTCGTCGGGGCCAAATCTGTCTGCAGGTAATCGCTTCCACAATGGGGCAGAACCGGGCATCGGCCTTAATTATCCCAGCTACTATATTGGTAGTGCAACAAATGACATCAGTCAGTTCAGATATGGGTACAATTTTGCAACGGCGGCTGAGCAACCTGTGTATACCAATATCCTGCCGGGCAATCTTATCAATATGAATACCAATACCTGCCCTGTACACAATATCGGTGCGCCATCGGCGCCATTCCCCTTCTCTCTTTTCATCAACAACCTGTCGGTAATAGAAAAGAAGATCGCTTCACTGGAAAACCAGGGCCAGTACATTGATGAGGGCAATACCGAACTGGATCACTTATTAACCGCACAGGCACAGCTCATTGACAAAATGGTAGCACAGTATCTGTTTCCGGCTTCTAAAGAACAGATGCTTAAAGACGGACGGGGTCACCTCGATAGCGTGGCACTGGTATACGAACAAGTAACCCAGGGTTATCCATACCAGTTATATCTCGCTTCGACATACATGGACCTGGAACGTTATGACGATGCTATAAATGTATTAAATAACATAGAGGGTAAATATAAACTCAATGAAGCGGAGCAACTGGAAATAAACCATATTGCAGCCATCTATGAGGTAAAAAAATGGTTACTCCAAAACGAAGGCAACTGGGCAACACTACCAGCTGGCCTAAAACACCTGGTTTATGAATATGAAAAAACAGATCCAATGCAGGCCGGCGCTATCGCCAGATCGCTTCTGTCACAGTATGAGGGATATCGCTACGAACCGGAATACATCATGCCTGAGGCTGTATTTATGGCTCAGAAGAATAATATACCAGCCACTGGTCTGTCCAGAATATACCCTAACCCGACAAGAGGCATGCTGTACATCAATGCTGGAGATCAGAACAGCACCCTTATCATTACAGACATTACCGGTAAGGAGGTCTCACACTATAGGCTGAATGATCATACCACATCAATCGATATCAGTAAGCTACCCGCAGGAGTATATCATGCCACAATACGATCCACCGAAAAAATTACTTATCAGCAAAAAATCGTGAAAGAATAAACACACATCTATTATTAAGGAGCACTCAGTGCTCCTTAATTTTTATTTGAACCTCTTTTCTAAATCCTGCCGTATTTTTGCAGTATTATATAATCATATCGTCCATTAAGGACAACAATATTATGGAACAATCCAAAGACCCGTTGCACGGCATAAGACTCGACACCATCCTGGAAGAACTGGTAGAATATTACGAAGGTTTCGAAGGACTAGGTGAGCAAATCAATATCAATTGCTTTACGAGTAACCCAAGCATTAATTCCTCTTTAAAGTTTCTCCGGAAGACTCCCTGGGCAAGGGCTAAGGTAGAGAGCCTGTACTTGTATGTATTAAGACAAAAGCAGAAAGGGCTTTAGCCTGCTGGCCTATCCTGACCTCATTATGCGTAAAGAGCATTCTACCAATACGATAAACGAGCAAACGCTACAGCAATTCTGCAATGCGGCCAAAACACTGGCCTTATTTCAGGGACGCTGGAAATTATCAATTTTATTCCATCTGCAGGAAGGGCCCAGTCATTATACAGCCTTTAAACAATTGCTTCCTGCAGTCAGCGACCGCACGCTGTCTAAACAATTAAATGAACTGATGGCCGATGGCGTCATTGTAAAAGAGAAAACCAAGACTGAATCGATCTATACCCTTAGCCCATACGGCCATAGCCTCGGGCCGGTGCTATCTGCCTTGTCCGGGTTTCTTCATCAGCCTTAATTAAAATTTACCTGCTCCAGAAACTCGATCACCTCTCCGTTCGGACTATATACCAGGCTATTTTTCACCTGTACGGTTTTGGTATCATTACTGAGGGCCAACTCAAAAGAACCTTCACTCAGATCTGTTGCACCATAGTGTAATGCGGCAATCCTGGCTGCATCTGCATCGCGCACGACAAAGCAAATGTGCAGTAGTGCATTTTCGATATATTCATCACCAGCTCTTCTCGGGCGGCCCTGTGTGGGAATGAGGGCATTTTTATCGCAGATTTCTATATAATACTTGATGGCCTTATGATACAACATCGCACAGCGCTCCAGGTTGAACTCTGGTAAGGACCAATGGTGCACGGGCTCGAAGCCCAGGTGCTGATAAAAAGCAAGTGTCTCCTCGAAATTCTGTGCTTTAATAGATACGTGATGGAAGCCGATAATGTTATCCTGTAATTGCATAGTATCAGATTGTTTGTTCAAAAGTAGCCTGCACGGCATACACAAAAAAGGGCTTACATAATTGTAAGTAGCTCCTGTACCAGGGATTAGACTACCCCATCAATGATCACCTGTTATGCGTACTGCTAAAAACCCTATTTTTACTTACTCAAAAAACAGCCTCACCTGTAGCTAATCTCCGGGAAGTGTATGAAGATGAACCATCAAAATAAAGGTACTGCTGTGGGCTTGTGTGCGATCATTTTATGGAGCCTGATCGTAAGCCTGATTAAAGAAGTAAGTCATTACTTTGGTGCTACAGGCGGTGCTGCCTTGATTTACACCCTTGCCTCTGTCTTGCTCCTCCTTACAGTGGGCTGGACACCTTTAAAGCAATTTCCCCGAAAATACCTCATCTATGGTTCCTTACTGATGGTAGCGTATGAGGTCTGCCTGGCTTTATCGATCGGCTACTCGACCACTAGCCGGCAGGCAGTAGAAGTGGGTATGGTCAACTATTTATGGCCCAGCCTGACTATGGTAGCCCTCATTATATTCCATAAAAAAAGAACCAACTGGCTTATTGTTCCTGGTGTGTTACTGTCTATGACAGGTATCGTATGGGTACTGGGTGGTGAGCAGGGACTGTATATCGGGGAGATGATTGCCAATATACAGACTAATCCGCTCAGCTATGGGCTGGCCTTTATCGGCGCAATCATCTGGTCGGCGTATTGCGTGATCACCGCGCGCATGGCCAGGGGCACCAATGGCATTACTTTATTTTTCATTCTGGTGGCGCTGGTATTATGGTTTAAGTATTTACTGGTAAAAGAGACAACCGTACTCGACTTCAATCTTCGCTCCTGCATATTCCTGGTACTGGCCGCTTGCGCTATGGGATTGGGTTATGCGGCATGGAACGTGGGCATGCTAAAAGGCAATACGACGGTGCTGGCCGGCGCCTCTTATTTCATTCCTGTATTATCCTCGGCAATCTCTTCGGTATTACTACAGACAGCACTGGGCATTGCATTCTGGCAGGGTGCGGTCATGGTCTGCCTTGGATCGGTGTTGTGCTGGTTTGCTACGCGCACACAAAAGGCCCGTACATAAATATTCCATTGAGATCTTCGTTCAGGAAACAGAGACCTACATTGCTCATTGGGTTTCCATTTTCTAATATTGCTACCTTTTGCCTTGATGCAAAAGATCTTTTAATCCTTTTATTGCCGGATAAAAAGGACGAATAAAATAGCTTGGTACATGGCGGATGGTCATGAATAATTTTCACTATCGAATCAAAATTTAACTCCAGTAATTTACGCCCTCCCTTATTTATACAACCAAAAGAGCAGCCATTGACGACTGCTCTTTTGGTTTTTATGTAATCCATTAACCTAAGAGAAGGACGGTCAACAAAAACACACAATAACGGGAAAAATACCATATGAGAACCCGTTTTTATACCCTTGCTGAGCAGTGTACTATTTCCGTGCTTTACTAAATATTATAACTTCTTAAATGCAATTCCAAATGAATAACAACATCTCACAAGAATTCGAGACCTTAGACATACAGGCTCTGAGGGCACTCGGCGGCCCGGCAACGTATACTAAACAGATCGGTTACGGCCTGAGTTACCTGGCAGCAACGGTACTTGTTTTTGGTGATAATTACGACCAGGTAAAAGTGACGTTTACAAACTCTGCAGGTCAGTTATCTCCGACTTCAGGCATTTTCCTGAGTCCGCAGAATACAACTGCTACAAACCAGATCCTGACTGCTGGTTTGATGACCTTAACGATAGCCTCCATCAGCCTTGAGCCACCTACTCCCGATACAAAAGGGAGTGTATCCCTGAGTGCCACCTGGACGGATCTTAACGGTACAGGCAAGTCTGCTTTTAATGGTGCCATCGCAAGCTGGACCAATCCTCCTTCATAAAATTTTTCATTTCATCATTTAAATCAATATAACATGAGCAACCACATTGCACAACTAAATGAAACGCTTGACTACCAGGCCCTGCAAAAAGAAGGCGGCCCTGCAACGTATACCAAACAAATCGGCTACGGCTTAGGTTACCTGGTCGCGACCGTGATTGTGTTCGGTGATAACTATGATCAGGCTAAAATTACTTTTGCCAACTCCGCCGGCCAGTTATTCCCTGTTTCGGGTATCTTCCTGAATCCGCAAAACACCACCGTAAAAAATGCAAAACTGACTTCAGGCCTTATGACCTTAATGATTGATATCATTAGCTTTGAGCCCCCAACTCCTGACACAAGAGGTAGTGTATCTCTTACAGGATCATGGACAGATCTGAATGGCTCCGGCAATTATCAATATACAGGTCCTATCGCTAACTGGACAAATCCTCCTTCATGATATTGTAAAGCATAGCGTAACTATCAATGAAGCGCTGCAGATCAAACCCCGTTTGCAGCGCTTTTTTTGTTCTTTAATTTACTAAAAACCAAAGCCAGTGTCCAGCATATCATTCTCCAACACCAGATCAGCAGACAAGAGACTGTATACTGCTGACGATACACCGGCAAACAGCGGCTGGTGCGCCTGCTTCCTTATTGCTCCGGCCAAAGAAACGCTGACCATTACAGAGACCTGGAAAAGCAATAACAATGCGGTGTACCTGTACGCAGCCAATGCTCCGGCCAGTGAAGCCGATTTTATCAAACAGCTTACAGCTTACTTAAAATCATTTGGCTACGATAATGCATTTCTCTGGTTTAATGATACCGGAAATATAACTGCGCAGACGGTCAATGCGATACTGGCTACCATTACGCTTACCGGCCAGGTGTTCACGCAGACAGCCAATATCCTGTTCGGCAAGTACATCAACTTATCGATCAGTGTCAATTGCCTGGTACGGCTGGACAGCAGCGGCCAGTTTTTTACGATCAGTCAGGGAACGATTACCTTTTCCAACAAAGTTGCGACATCCAGTTCACAGATTCTCAATAAACAGATTTACCTTTCCATGACCGGCGCCAGCCTTGGCTGTATCCGGTTCGGACTTAATTTCAACGGTGCCACAGACTGGCAAGCCTATAACACAGGACTGCAATATTTTTACAATTCCGGAAGCATACAGAATATTTCTTTCCCTTTGTTGAGTAAGAATTATCTGCCACAGATTCCCTTCCAGGCCAGCCTGGACCCGGTCAACCAGTTGAATACAGATAACCGCCAGAGAACGTTCCTGGCCTTCAATTCCGGCAATACTATATTCCCGACAGGACTTAATACCAGCCTCGGGAATGCCCTATATATACAACCCCGTATCGGCTTTACGCCTAATACGGACAAACTACCTTTTGACATTCCCCTACCGGATACGGCATTATTAGTATTCAGTAAAAGCGATAAAGCCAATGTTAACAGCAATTATATGCTGATGCAGGGTGGCTTTCATATCTGTACTACTGATGCTAAACCTCCTGCCACTAATCCGCCGGTAAACTTGCTCTGCGGCTTATCCGGTATAGAAACGATTCTGTGTAATCCGCAGACGGCCACCTATCCGGGCGATCTGCTGTTCTTTACCATTAATCAACCGGCCTATGCACCCCTGTTCCCTATCCAGGATGGTCAGGATACAGCAGGCCAACCCTTACTGACTAATGATTATGTAACGGCATGGACATCGATAGTACCGTTTACCTCCGGCACTGCAGTCGACAGTAATAATGTTGCGATCAGCTATCAATCACAACCAGAGGGCTCTTCACTGTATGGAGCAGGGGCCATCAGCACAAAAACCAGTACGCCATTGCTGGGCTTTTATGCTCCGGTCACCGCTTACCTGCAGCAGGCCAATAAGTACACCAGCTTTCCTATGGCCTTTTACGGCTCTTTTGATAAAGGCCTTATAAATGGTGCAGACATTGCTCAATTCGAAAATAAAATCATCAATCCCTGGCGTAAAAAAACAATTGAAACAGCTGCATTACCGCAGCTTATTGCAAATCACCAAAAGCGCAAACAACTCAAAACCGTTCCCGGGAAGCCATCCACCACACCACAGGGATTAATGGTATATGTTGATGAGGGAAGCCAGAGATGGACAGACCTTATCCTGGCAAAAAACTATAAGGGAACTGATCCTAATCCAAAGCCTGAAAACGTACTCACGATGGATTTCACGGACCTGAATCCACGATTGCAGAGTGCCTTCCAGACCAATCAGCAGTTCCTCGTGATCAGCTTTAATAAACCATTGCCGGAATCTCCTGCAGAAGGGATACTGGGCAACTTCAACAACACCATTCAACTGGAGGGCTGGCCCTTTATGCTGAATGTACCGGAAGCCAATACTTATGGTCAATACAACAATGTACTGATATTTAAATTCTGTAGCGGAACGGTAATGGATCGTGTACAGAATCCGGCCTTATGGACCAATAGCAACGATTTCAACGAGACAGGGCAAAACGAGCTGAGCACGCTATCAGACTGGCTTACCGCTTATGTACAGGATGGTGTGAATCGTGGTAAGGATAAGGTTAATCCTGATCCTGACTTTGTCAATTTTGCTAAAATCGCCACTGATCCGGACTGGAATGGTATCCTGGCGCTGAAGACAGACATAAGTCTGTCTAACTTTCCGGAAGCGCTACAGGGGCTGCTTGCAGGCATAGACCTGTCCAAATTTAATGCACATCATTTCGGTATTAATGCCAACCATGTATCTGCGACAATTAATGATACCACAAAGCTGGTAGACATTACGATGGATAACCGGAGCTCTATGTTCTGTCTTATCTATTACGTAGATCCGGCATTTGCACCTTATACCAATGACATCAACGCCTATAAGCAAACACTCGATTTCAACCCCGTCAGCAACTTCGATTTTAAGACCCTGATGCTGAAAGTGCTTTTTGAAAATTCGAAAATAAAAAGTTTTAAAAGTTATATCCAGCTCAGTATTTATGAGCTCTTTGGCAGCCCAACGAAACAAACACCCGGCAGGGATAATATCCTGATCCTGTCTGGTAGTTATGAGGACCATAACGGTGCTCCATCTTATACTTTCAATGGCTTTGATGATGATTTGATACCGGTAGACAACCCGGTATTCGGTGCGGTGGAAGTATCACGCTCCAACTTCAGTACGCTGACACCAACCTTGATCAGCCAGCAGGAGAAGCTGGTATTTGCTCAATTTTCCTTGTGGGGTTATATAAACTTCAGCAATCCATCAGGAATGGACGTACTGTCCTTTGGCTCTCCAGGTACGCCGGCCAAGGCCCAGGAAGGGCTGGCCTATTCTCAGCTGCTGATTAATATGAATTTCAGCCTGGATACACCCGCCATAAAAAAATTCGAGTTCAACATAAGCCAGATCACGTTCGACATTCCTTCCAGCCTGCCCCGTAGGACCAGCCTGTACAATCACTTCCCTATTAAGCTGACCGGTATGGTGAGCGGCGATGCTGACAATCTTCCAGCCAAGCTGAACTTTATTCCGATCGCTACTCCAGACGTAAGTTCATCGGGTATACCCTCGGGTAAATGGTACGGACTTATCTATGACTTAAATCTTGGCACACCCGGTGCCCTGGCAGGTAGTGCGGGTTTTAAATCCAGTATGATGATAGCCTGGTCTGTAAGTGACGGTACAATATTTACCGGAATTAAATTGCCGGGACTCAGCTCCCAGAGCAAATTACTGAGCCTGCAGGGTGTTTTAAAACTGGATATCGGAACGATAAAACTGCTCATGGCCAAAACAGACGACAGCGCCAATGCTACTACGGCATTCCTGCTGATGATGAATAATATCACCCTGAAGTTCTTAAGCAAAACCTTTCCTTCCGGGGGCAATATAGATTTCTATCTCTTCGGCGATCCTGATACCACTACCCAGCCCTCGAGCCTGGGCTGGTACGGTGCATACCAGAAGAAAAGCTAAACGAAATAAATATCAATGCCATAAACCATCTCCCTATTATGAACAATACCGCATTTACGTCAAGGGCCAGTGAGTATAAAAGCAGTATGTGGCTTTTATACATAGCCACTGCGCTGATCCTCTCTATAACAGCTTGTAGTCCGAAGCTATCCAAAACACCGGTAGCTACGCCGCCACAGGCCAGCATTGCTTCCGGTAAATTGATGGTGGGTAGCCCTGCGGTTAAATTAGAAATTCATCATATCAATATCAACAATGGCGATGCCTCTGTGATAAGGATCATTCATGCAGATGGAACAGAGACCAAAGTGCTGATCGATGGGGGTCAAATGTCTGCAGACGAAAGACTGATCCCATATTGTAATGCGATGTTCAAGGATGTCAGTTTCAAATATGTTATCCTTACACACTATCACAATGATCACTACAATGGACTTTTAGCTTTAGGAAACGGTAAGATTCGTGGAGACTATTATATAGACCTTGGCGGATATAACATGGATGGATTTGTGTCTGGCGGAAATTTATCCAAGATTCAACCTGCTGACAATACCTGTCCATGGACAGATACAACCGGCATATTCGGTGGTACCATGAGCGACTATATTACTGCAGTAGGTAAGGCTGCAGATAACTTCGGATTAAAGCGCTACGGTCCTATGACTACTGCATCTGACAAAATCAGTGACCTTATCGGTGTAGTAGTACCCATAGATACTTTTGTGATCGGAACAAAGAAATATCCCATCAGTATGCGGTGTGTAGCCCTATGGGGGTTTACCATGGGTAGCACAGGTACTGCTGTAGACAACTGGAAGAAGGGCGCCAGTAAAAACGATCCATGTATTGCATTTGTGCTGGAATGCGGAGAATTCCGCTATTTCTTCGGAGGAGATATGGGAGGAGATCCATCAGGAAGCTATATAGACCAGGAAACAACACTGGCCGGAGGATTTCAATATTTGTATAAAGGGGCAAAATCGTATTATAATCCGGGAGTGGCTTATGATGGCCATGTCTGCGGCTTTAAAGCCAACCATCATGGAAGCGCCCATAGCAATAACAGTACATTCTTAAATGGCATGAAACCAGGTGTGTGTGTAACCTCTGCCGGAAGTAATGATGGATGGCATCTACCTTCTATTGACTTTTTAAACAGGCTGAATGCAACAACTCCCCTAACCCCCGCTACGGATATACCTACCTATGCTCCATCCTTTACAAAAGCCCAGGGGTTCTTTTTTACCAATCTTTTCAATTTTACTGGTGGAAATAATTCTCTTACTGTTGCTAATGGACTTTTTGCAGCACGCAATAAAACGGGGTATCAATATGGCAATGCAACGGGAAATTTCAAGAGAAGTTATCAGGTAATCGTCGCTTTGAATAACAGCGTGATCGACTTCAGTAAAAAAAGCACCTATGGAGTTGTCTCCGTGGATGATGCTTTTAATGTAAGCCCATTGCTTACCGTAATTGGTTGCCACCAGCGATAATAGCAGCTGGAAAACCATATTTCAAAACCATGAATACAATCGTATTATGAGCCTGCAACAAATCGCTTCTGATCTTAAGAAAAAGGTCAGTAACCAACAACTCTCATTGGACAACAGCATTATCAAGCAAGACAGTTTTGCTTTTGTGCTTTCCTATTTCACTAATAATATCATTAATCTTACAGGTATCAACGATCCTGATAAACAGATTGCGGTAAAGGATAGTATACTGACCATTACAGCCAGTCAATCTCAGTATAACCTGAGCACCAATGTAACCATAACCCTTACGCAAAAGGATGATGACAGCATCCGGAGCGATTATAATACCAACTTTACCAATATTACATTCAGCGGACTAAGCAGCTGGGGTATTATTCCTACTATGGTATTCGATCCCTCTGTGCTGCCCGTGCTGCCTTTCGATACGGTAGGGATGAGCATCAGTTCGGAACAGGGCGTACAAACCTGGACGGCTGCCAATTCCAAAAACACGATGGATCTGATCGGCACTATCGGTCTTAAATTAAGTGGCATCGGGTTTTCCATCTTAAGATCGCCCAACCCGCTGGAAGGTGGATATGATACATCATTTTCACTCAAAGGAACATTCCTTTTGGGTAAATCAAACCTGAGCATTACGGTACAGGTTCCGGTCAGTATAAGTACTCCCAGAGGGCAATGGCTGATCGGCCTCCAATCTACGTCTACACTGGCCGATGGTATTGCTGATCTTACACAGATTGCCTTCGGCAATAACCTGTTTGCTTCTCTACCCCCGGGCTTCCAGGATGCTCTGCAGTTCAGCATTTCAGAACTGATGATCGTTTTCTCTTTAAACACCAAAGAGGTTAAATACATAAAAGTCAGCATTAACAGACCGGAGGACAAACCCTGGCAGGTAGTGGATGGATTTACCATCTTAAGTGCCGGTGCTACATTCAGCCTGGACAAACAGGATACAGGCTTTTCACTCTCGACCTTTATTTTTGGTAAATTCCTGATCGGTAAGCCGGAGTCTTCAACTAAGGTATACCTGAATGTGGAGATGTCTATACCCGGTGGTAGTAATGACTGGGTTGCCACCATCAGCGGATCGATCAATAACAATGGTTTTGATACGGTGTTTTCCTCCCTGCCCACAAACAGCGGACAGCCTATGCCTGCATTCCCTGTCGGCCTTTCGCTGGAGCAGATCACCCTCGACTACCTGACCATTGCTTTTAACCCATCCTCCAAAACACTTACAGCAGTAAGGTTTAGCGTAACCAGTATACTGGAGCTGAATATATTTGACCTGCTGAAAGTACAGAACCCCTATGCGGCACTGGACATTACCAATCCCAGTCTGAGTACACAACGTACCATAACGGGTAAGGTAGGTGGCAGACTGGAAGTGGCGGGTATACCTTTCGATGTACTGGCCAACAAACCAGCCGCAAATACCGGATGGACCTTCTCTGCTGCCATGCCGGCCGGGACATCTATTCCCCTGCTGGACCTGGCTAAAAAATTCCTGCAGACCTTAAATATCACTTCGCTGCCCGACTGGGTCAATAAGGCTTCTTTGGATATTTCAGGAGTAAAGCTTTCTGTATATATGCCTACGGCTGATGCTAAGGATCAGAATAAAAAGTACCATGTAGAAGGTTCTGTAAAATGGGCCATTAATGTAAATAGCTTTGTGCTGCCCACGCTGACGGCGACCGTAGCCATGGATTATACCAACGGCAAAGCTACGGGTAATATAGCCGTAGATGCTATTCTGCTGGGATTACCATTTAAAGTAGGGTACAAATTCGGCACCCCGGATACAGCGGTATACCTGGAGTGGCTGGGCATACAGGCCGATTACAAACACGACAGCACTACCCAGACCGATACCATCAGTATCACCTTCGCCAACATGTCGGTGGGAGAGATCATCACACACCTGATTGCCTCTTTCGAGCCGGGCTTTACATTACCAGCTCCGTGGAATGCCTTAAACTCTATCAACCTGAGTGGCCTCTCGCTCATCTATACTCAGAATAAAACAGATGCGACCAAGAATAAAATCGTCATTGCCTATACTAAAAAGATAGACCTTACTTTTATCCAGATCAACACAGTAACCATCACCAAAGATAATACGGGGGTATTCCTGGGTTTTGACGGCACCTTCCTGGGCATGAAGATCACTTCTGAGTCCACAGACCCTGAAGTACAAAAACTTGCCGGTAAGGGAACAGATGTACGGGATATGGGCAGCATACCGGTACCGGGTATGGGGGCACAGTACTTCGATCTTGAATATCTCGGTCTCGGCCAGCGCGTAGCCTTATATCCATATAAAGACCTGAAGACAGTTGAACAGGCTACAGATGCTTTAAAAAACGTCTTCAAAGCGCCAGTGAAACCTGCACCGGGTCAGCCTCCGATACTGCCTATCAAAGCGAAACCAAAGGATCCTAATCCGCAACCCTCGCTGATCTTCAGTGAGCAGAGCAACTGGCTTATCGCGTCCAGGTTTACCATTATCCAGGCGATAAAACTGGGCATCATTTTTAATGACCCTAACTTATACGGATTGCTGGTACAACTGGACGGGGATAAAATGAAAGCCCTTAACGGCCTCAAATTCCAGATCCTGTACAAAAAAGTAACCGATTCTGTAGGTGTCTATCAGGTAGAGTTAAAACTACCGGACGCTGTACGGGAATTGCAGTTTGGTGCCATCTCTATCACCCTGCCGATCATTGGTATTGATATATACACCAACGGCAGCTTCAAACTTGATTTCGGATTTCCCTATAACATGGACTTCTCCAGATCCCTTACGGTGCAGGCATTCCCCTTTACCGGTTCCGGCGGATTCTACATTGCCTACCTTAATAATGTACCCTCAGACAATGTCCCCAAAACCACGCTGGGTAAGTTTAACCCTGTTATAGAATTCGGTCTGGGCCTGCAATTGGGTATAGGGAAGTCTATTAATAAAGGCATCCTTAAAGCCGGTTTCAGTATTACAGTAGTTGGTATTTTCGAAGGGGTCATTGCATTTTACAGTCCTAATACCGGTACACTGGGCAAAGACGAAACCTATTATAAAGTGTCTGCTACAGTAGGTATTGTAGGCAGGTTGTATGGTGAGATTAATTTTGCCATTATCTCTGCCTCACTGGACATTACAGTCTATGCCTATGTGCAGATGATTGTGGAAGCTTATCGCAAGATACCGATCTACCTGGAAGCCGGTGTATCAGTATCGCTGCGGGTATCGATTAACCTCGGCCTGTTTAAAATACACATCAACCTGCACTTCTCTACTACCGTAAGTGCATCCTTCACGATAGGATCGGACAGCCAGGCACCATGGGATGTATCTGCACCTAAAGACAAGAGACTGCGCCAGCATATTGCCGGTACATTATCGGATCAGCTGTACGCACCAGTCAATCTGAAATGGCAGCCGCTGATATTAACCGCTGCCGAAAAGCAGGATGAGCAGATATCTTTATACTTCTTCCCGCAACTCACGGTTGCCACCGACAACAGCACCCAGGCGGTACAATTTGCCAATATGCTGTACATCGATGCACCGGAAGATGGCAGTACCCAGGATGCTTCTTTAAACAAACTGGTCAAAGGTGTACTGTACTGGTGTATCAATGCGGCAATCAACAGCAGCAAGAGCAATACGACACTGGATGACCTGAGAAAGGCAACGGTTACCAAAGACATTCTAAAGCAATTACATGCTTATCTTTCCGATACAGCAACCAATCCAAGTCCTGTTACCTATACTGATATTGAAGCATTCCTGAAAGCATACTTTACGATCAACCTCATGGATCCGGATGCTGCAGTAGCCAGAAACGCTTCCGGAATGCTGCTTACCGTTAATGCCAGTATCTTCCCTATGTTCCCGCTGCTGGAATTATCCTGGCAGCTGAATGGAAAGGATACTAAGCTCTCTGGCTATACAGTAGATGACACGTACATGAAAGCGGTGGCAGACGAGATCGCAAAACTGCAGGTAAATTACCGGAACAAACTGGAAAAGGATACCGATAGCGCAGAACAACAGGCTCATGGTGCCGCTCATGAACAACTGCTGACTGCCGGAACACAATCCATGCCCACACTTGTATTCCAGGACTATATTCTGCTGGTAGCTAAAGCTGCATTGCAGGATGCGATAGACGAATTTGATAAATATACCTACGCGACAACCAAAAGCCTGAAAGATATAGTCACTTACTTTAACAGGCTCAGCTATACCCCGCCCTCACCAGCCGATCCGGTTAAAAATGAACTGACTCCGGGTATAATTGCTGCGGCTAATAGTGCAGTATTATTCAACAAAGACCGTATTCTCAATATTGCCGGAATCAAGTACCAGGTTAAGCATGGAGATACGGCTAAAATCATTGCTGATCTGTATCAGATCTCTGTAGCGCAATTAAACAATAAACAGAACAACAATATACAAGGGCTGATTGCGGAAAATACTAAGATACAAATAACCGGTTTTGCAGACTACCCGGTTGCAGCAGGACAAACAATTGAACAAATTACCCAGAGCATGACCGCCACTTCTGGTTCCGCGAAGCCCTCAACGGAGCAGGTATGGAATGCTGTCGCTACACAAGCGGTACTGCTGAGCCTGGCCATGCTGCAATTGCCGGACCTGAGTTATACTACCAAAGGCGATGACTCGTTTGAGCAACTGGCTACGCTGTACGGTATCTCTATTGAGGACCTGGCAAATGATACTGCAAATGCCCAGATCGAAAACCTGTTTGCGGCAGCAAGTCTTTCGATTCCGGAACTGGAAGTACTGAATGTAGAAAATGTGGCAGATACTTTTGACACCACAGATAATATCGCCCGTATTTCCGGTATGGCAGCACGCTATTTCCTGCATGGTATGCGCCTGCCAGTGCCCGGCAATATGAATACTGTTTCGGCACTCTATGCACTGACCGGACAACAGTTCAGCCTGCCGGCACTGAAGATCGGAGACAAATTAAGCATCAAGCTGACCAAGACCAGCGATACGGCTGATCCTTGCTGGTTGCAGCTGAATAATTCCTGTACCACGACCAGTCTCAGCATACCTATAAACGATAATACCATAAGCCGTATACAGGATCTGGCCACCATTTCACTGAACCCTGATACTACGCCTAAACCGCCACAGGCGATGCCATTAGGCAAACAAACAGAAGAGACCTTTACACTGAAACCGGGGTTCAGCTGGCAATATCCCGGCAAGTTGACTTTACCGATCGGCACCGCTCCGGTACAACTGGCAGGGCAGCCTTCTATCTGGGGATGCTCCGATGCGCTGATGAGCAGGATGCTTGCCCCTACAGATAAAAGCAATCTTGGTCTTGAAGTGATCAGACTGGTCAGAGAAAGCGCAGAAGGTGGTTTCAAACAGGAGCCGGTGAATTATGCATTCTCAACCGTACTGGAAGTATCGATACAGGAAATCACCGCTTCTGACGGCACACAAACGGGCAATACTTATGAAGTGATTGGCGCCAACGATACCAGTATTGTATTGCTGGAGCGCCTGATACAATACATGAATATTACGGGTAATGATAGTTTCATTCAACAGATACAGGTATTATATCCGCCGGATAATACGGGCAATACCCCGACCGGCATGCAATCTGCGGCCAATGGTAACATCACCCTTGCACTGATACAGGCCAACCTGTCTACGGAAACTAATCCGGCTGTATTCGGGGCACCATTGATGATGCAGGAGGAATCTAAAAATACGCTCAATAGCTTTAAACAATTTATCAGCTATCTATGGCAATGCAGCATTGTACGTACCGGTGGCTACTATCTGTATTACAAAACAGGTACC
Source organism: Edaphocola aurantiacus (assembly GCF_019797745.1). Lineage (GTDB taxonomy): Bacteria > Bacteroidota > Bacteroidia > Chitinophagales > Chitinophagaceae > Edaphocola > Edaphocola aurantiacus. Next base: position 833,017 of record NZ_VOSI01000001.1, read on the forward strand.
GGAGATGGTTTGCCCACAACTATTTTCAGTAAAGGCCGCACGGCCAAGATCAGTGTGCTGATTACGTATAAGGACAGCCTGTCTGTAAACTTTGTAAATAGTGTAGTTATTGCTACCCCTATCGATACCTCCAATACTACGGTTTATGTGAAAGCGGATAAATTAAGTACACTGACGGCCCTCACGACACCGGGCAATGCAGGCTTTATTCTGGAGCGCACTAAACCGGATGATTATGTACCGATCAACCCATACCCGATACCAGCAACTCCGGATGCGAAAACACAGGATACCAATTACCTCAATTCCCAGTTCAACCTGGTTGGGTATCGTTTGATAGAGAATGATACGTTTAAAGGAGTGTCTTCTTTACTGCCTGTTGGCCCAACCCACGAACCCGGAGACAAGCAACTCAACAAATTAAAAGCCTTACCAGATAAGGCACTCGCCGAGGAGAACTGGAAATATAACAGTATTATTCCATTGGCCAAAAATGTAAAAGACGCCAAACGCATACAACCGGCAAAGAGTACTTATCCTGCTGCTATAGATGATCCATATGCCGGTATCGGCAGTAGTGTGCAAGCGCGTTTGAACTGGCAGGATATGTTCGGTAATACCATCAATACGCCATTGTCCGACGGTACACATGATATCACTTTAGACAATTTATATACCGATAACCTGTATACCCTGTCCCAATGGCCAAGTGTTACTGCTTACTATTCTTTCCCTGCTACGAACAATGTACCGCAGTTATTGGTCGATATCATCCTGGACCCTTACCGATACACGATTTCGGATAAAGTAACTATGGCGGATGCCATCAGTAATGCGCAGATTGACCTGGTTACTTATCAGAAAATATACTTCCAGCTTATTCAGAAAGACATTAGCATCACACTGGAAAGCAGCATCAACAGTGAAGCGGTGCAACCTGCGTTCGCCGTGCAGGCCAGTATCTTGTCCGGCTATGCCGGAGATATATGGGCGTATCTGAATGCGGTAGTATTGAACCCGGAAACAGCTGTGGCTCCGTCATGCATCTCTTTTAAAAATCCAATAGCACTACAAAATAGCGCGCGGATATTTGAACTGACCGTGAATCTAACGATTAAGCGAACCGCTCATGTAGATCCGTTGTTTGCCGCAGTATTGCCGGTAAGCATTGCGGCTATTGCCTTAAAACCGGTTACCCGGGCAAGCGGTTCCGACTCATCCGACAACAATAAAGTCACTTCACTTACGGCATTTGCTACAGAATTCGAAGGTACATTTAAAGACCTTCCGGCTGCAGGCAATTTCCTTAAAATAGCCACAGGCCTGGACAGGCTGGACAGCGAGGATACGGATAATAAAGTATGGGTAGTGCATTTTGACACGAACGGGCAGGATGGTATCTATTACACCATCGACAATACACAGCAATATTTCTATGCTCCGGTACCATTAGCGAATAACCTGGAAACCTATGACAAAGTAAGCATCAACGAGTACAAATCCGGCGAAAATTACCCTTACGGTACACCACAATTAAAGACATTCTCTGATATTGACCTGGACAACTGGGGCAGAACTTGTCTGGAGGCAATTGACAGCTTCCTCACTGCTGAATATGCGACGCCAGCATTCCTGATTGATAATGGCATCAGCCTGCAAAAAGTACTGGATGCCAAAGAACTGATTGCAGAAGGCATTGCCGGAAATGTTGACATCATCATTCAACCGGAAAACCCGGATGAAAGCAGCAGAAAGCAAGCCAGCGAAAAACTGAAACAACAGGTGCTGATACAGTTATCCAATGCTTACAGGATCAATACGATTGTACAAAATGCAGTGACGGTGAAACATGGATTCGAGGGCAGCAATGAACCGGTAGCCCAGGGACCGTTTGTACCTCAGCTATATGGCTCAATGTCCGGTACCCTGAGCGATACCCTTATTGCCAAACATGCTCTTCTGGGTGCTGCAGAAGTACCCTCTGAAGAGTATACGCTGTCGACTGCAAAAATACCTTTAGGTAATGGCAAGTCCTACCTCACCTATCTGTTCGATGCCAAAGAAGCGGATAAACACAGCAGCTTTAACTTCAGTGATATGACCTATAAGGTGTCCTATATTGAGCATCAGATAGACAAGGTGGACAACATGGGCGATTACCATGCCTCATCCTGGCTCACGATGATTATTCCGCTGGAGTCTTCTATGACCGCAGTAGGGCCGGTGCAGATACCGGTTGCATTGAGAAGTTATCCTACTCCTCCTTCACTTACCGACCAGCAGATCGTTTATGCCGCATCGGGAGGTCCCGATACCCAAACGACTCTTGAACAAGCAGCATTATGGGACTATTCATTCAGTTACCTTCCGCCAAAAGCCGGACAGGACCAGATACATGCGCAGTTGCAATTTAATACCGGCGGGCAGGGCCAGTTGAAGCATCAGTACTTCCAGGATGGAGACGGTAATTATGACCCGACTTTGCTCCCTGCAACATTAGCACAGTTCATTTCCGTTTATCCGGAGATTAAGAAAGATCTTGTTTCGGTATTGCTGCAATCACCGACCGATCCAAAAGCGGCCAAAGCGGTAACTGCCTTTGCTCAGCTGATCAATAATGTTGGTACGGCCTGGAAACAATGGAAACAGGTTAAGGATGGCTTCAGACTAATGCAGCAAAATGCCCTACCCATTCTTACCTATGATTACGACATCATTGAATCTCCCTCAGACAATACACCTGAAGCCAAACTGGTCATCAAAGTATTGCCATCCGGAACCGCACCGGCATTGACAATGGACTTACCCGGATATACAGCCGAAACGGACGGCAGTGGCACATTCTACAAAATGGTCAACAATAAAAAGGTTTATCTTAAATACGCAGATAAAACGACTGTTGCCAATCGCGACCTGAGCCTCTGCAACCAGAGCATACTGGAAGTACAGAATGCCTGGTCTGGTGTTATCCTAACCAGGAATGAAGACCTCGTCAGGAAAACAGATGGTACGTATAAAAAGACAATGGACGCATTTATTTACAAAACGCCACTGGTGAGGTTCTATAATGAACTGGTTCCTCTACTCGTTTGTAATGAAAGTATTTATATTGCTGAAATTACCAATCCCGGTAAACCGCAACAGCTCAACCTTGCCAGGCATCTGCAAAACCTATTCAGAACTTTGCTGAGTAACAGCAATAACCTCAACCAGATGATCAAGGTAGAATGCCTGTATCAATATAACCTGAAAGGGATTGACGATTTTAATCAGATCACAATACCGGTATTACTGGCCACTCCTACATTATTCACTTTAGAAACCGATTGGAATATCGGAACTGAAGGGGAGTACTGTAAGGATAGCAATAGCTTTACCTGTAACATAACGACTACAGTGCTGTCCTGGTTTGCGAACAATCATCCGTCGCGGAATAACGGTTGCCTGAAATGGATTATAGAGCTGTATGACGCTTCCGGAAATAAGCTGCCTATTCTGAAACTGGACAACCTTCTATTGCCAGTTAAATACGTCAGCGAGTTAAGTTGAGTCTATTTCAAAGCGGATAATAATTGACCCGATGCATTTAAAACAAAGCGCTGTTGTGATACAATAGCGCTTTTGTTTGTAAGGCTACGCTTAAAAGGCAAATGTTATGATTGGCAAAATCTATTGGTATACAACGTAAATATTGGGATTTTTGCAGCTTAAAGATTTATCATCATATGCAATCATTACAAGGAAAAACAGCAATTATTACCGGTGCAGGTAAGGGTTTAGGAAAAGCTATGGCTGTAGCCTTAGCTGCTGAGGGCGTCCATTTAGGACTGATCGCCAGAACGGCTTCTGACCTGGAGACACTGTCTGAAAGCTTAAAAGCTATAAACCCTGACATTACCGTAGCCTATGCCACAGCTGATATCGCGCAATATAATGAAGTAAAATCAGCAGTCGCCTCCATTACTGCTGATCTTAAAACCGTAGATATGCTCATCAATAGTGCCGGCATTTTCAAAGCGGGAGGGATATTGGAACTTCCGGTAGAAGAGTGGGAACAGGTCTTCAATGTAAATGTACTGGGCACTTATTATGTAGTACGCGAGGTACTGCCATTTATATTGCAGCAAGGCCAGGGTGATGTGATCAACATTGCCTCCACTGCCGGTACGAAAGGAAATGCTAAACTGAGTGCTTACGGTGCATCGAAAGCAGCCGTAATTAATTTCAGCGAAAGCATGATGCAGGAACTGCGCAAATCGAACATCAGGGTGAGCACATTAAACCCGAGTACCATCGCTACCGACATGGCATTAAATGCAAACCTCACGGACGGTAATGAAGAGAAAGTATTGCAGCCGGAGGACTTTGCATTCCTGGTTGTCAATAATCTAAAACTGCCACAACGCGCTTTTGTTAAGGATCTGGGCCTATGGTCTACCAACCCTTAACAGGCTGCATACATCAGCAATGCCGATCTGAATACAAATAATCTGATAGAGTGTCACTCCTGTTTAGTGGCACTTTTTTTATGCAGTATTGTTAATGCATTTCAAGTTTTAATAATACTTTTAAATGCTAAAACACCAACCCATGCTCATCAGAGAAGCTCATATAAGTGATATACCCTCAATACAAATAGTACGGAATGCAGTTAAGGAAAATATGCTTTCTGATCCGGCATTGGTAACGGACCAGGATTGTGAACTGTTTATAACCCTGCGGGGCAAAGGATGGGTCTGTATTGCAGATGATCAAATCGTAGGGTTTTCTATTGCAGACCTTGTGGAAAATAATGTCTGGGCACTATTTGTACATCCGGACTATGATAAACGAGGCATCGGGAAACAGCTGCATGATATTATGCTGAAATGGTATTTCAGCCAAAGTACTGCAACAATATGGCTGGGTACTGCACCAGGAACACGTGCAGCCTCATTTTACAGAAAGGCCGGCTGGACAGAAGTGGGCACACATGGAAATGGAGAAATTAAGTTTGAGATGCCCTTCGAAAAATGGGAACAAATTAATGCATAAATACATCGTCATAAAAGAGGGACAGGCCGAAATGCCTGTCCCTCTTTTATGATATCCTCAATGCAGTATCAGTACCTCAGTATACATTCTTTAAGATGTACACCTGCAATTGATTTCCCTGTAATAAATTCTTCAAGCAATGGCATGATATCAGCAAAGCAATTGCATATGGTCCGCGTAATTTTATCAGACAATAAATTAATTACATATGAACGTATTAAAGAAGATTTCAATGGTTATCCTGCTGGCTTTATGCAGCACCCTGATCTTTAGCTGCAGCAAAGATGATGCGACACCGGATACTGTATTGACCCCGAGCCAGCTGCTGTCCAGAACCCCGTGGGAGACCACCAATGCCCAAAATAACAACGGACAGGATGTTGCGCTGACGGATGCTAATGTATCCAACTTTGTTGGCTTTGCTTATTTTAAAGAAGATGGTACGTTCACGATGTACAATCTTGATGACACTCCTAAAATGCATGGTGACTGGAGCGTATCGGCCGATGGCAAAACACGTACCATCGTTGCCAAGAATGATGCGGGCACGGTATTGTTTACCCGCGTGGTGGATATTACGGTACTGAACAAAGTAGAATTTACCTACAGGATATATCCTAACAGCAATGACCAGACGGTATACTTCGACATCATTCATACCCCTACCACGCATATCGAGCCATAAGCGGCTGCAACATAGCATACAGTTCCTCCACTGAACTGTTTAATCAGAGGTAATAAATATAAAAACATGAATTAGCGGCATGAATATGCCGGTTAATTCATGTTTTTTCATAAATTTCATACATTAATGGAACGCAAAATATATTGCAGATGATGAAGGTGCATAATCCAAAAGCTTATGTCCCTCTTATAGGGCTCCACGAATTCAGGAAAGGACAATCTGCCGGAAGTGCAGAATTGCTCTATAATGAGCTTGAAGGAGAACGGCATATCGACAAGCCGCATAAACATGATTTCTTTATCATCATCCTGTTTGACCGCGCGGGAGGGGTACATAATATAGATTTCCAAGACTACCCTATCGGTGACAGACAGATCCACCTCTTATTCCCAGACCAGGTGCATAAATGGGATATAGAATTGTCTACAACCGGCTACCAGCTCATGATCGACCGTATTTTCTTCGAGCGCTTTGCCCCTTATTTCCGCTTTGCATATACCAACTATATGAAGCAGCCCGTCATCCCCTTGAGCGATCATACCTTCCAGTTACTGAAGTATGAATTTGCCGCCATCAAAGATGAACTGAATGCTGCAGATCCGCTGCAGGATATCATTATAGCCCGTGCAGCCGTAATTGCATCTGTGGTGAGCAAAGAAGCAGAACAAGTACTGACAGAAGCAAAAATATACCAGTCTAATCCGAGACTAACCCGCTTCAGCATACTCATAGATGAGCATTTCAAAGAGGAGAAACTGGTGGCTTTTTATGCCGCGCAACTCAATATCTCGGCCAACTACCTGAACATTCTCTGTAAGAAAAACCTGGATATATCGGCCACACAGCTGATCCAGCAAAGGGTAATGCTGGAAGCCAAGCGCCTGCTGCAATCTACAGACCTTTCCATTAAAGAGATTGCCTTTGAACTGGGCTTTGTAGACCATGCTTATTTCTCCAATTTTTTCAAAAATCACCTGGGCATAAGTCCTTCCGAATTTCGGGACAAATAAGTGATACTTCCATAAACAAACCGGCGAAAATCGAAATGATTTTCGCCGGTTAAGCAATACAAATTTCAGAACAGTTATCCCAGGCTGTATATAATCTCCCGCTCAAATCAATCTTAGCTGCTCTTCATTGTGTTTTTATTTCTGGTCCTGCATTGTAGTCAGTGAGGCTAAGGTATATGCACCTATGGCCATTACGATATCTCTTACCGCTACGTCGAAGTAGTGACCGCTGAAGATCAGTTGCAGCGCAATACAGAGAAGCCAGACCATAACGATATAGGCACCCAGTTTAGGACGGGTCAGTACCAGTATACCGGCAATGATCTCTATGATCCCGACCAGCCTCATGAATGTTTCCGGTTCAAAAGGGATCATTGATTTTGCCTTGCCTAAATAATCGACCCAGTTGGTCAGCAGGTTCGTAAATTTATCCAGTCCGGCTACAATGGGAACCAGGCCATACGTGCATTTCAAAGTAGTCTGAAGACTTTTAATAGTTGCCATGATGTTTAATGTTGATCTGTCTATTAGAGAAACTACGGGCAAAAAGGTTACAAATTTTTATCCTGTAACTTTAAGTACAGATTTCCCGGAAAAACTGTAACCTTTTAAGGGCTTAATCATCTAATGAACATGACAAGCATGGAGCATCACCTTAACCCGCTTTCAGATGAAGAAATCATTGGCCGGATACTGGCAGGAGAAAAGCGTCTCTTTGAACTGCTGATCCGGAAATACAATCAGCGGCTCTTTCGCATAGGAGTATCTATACTGGAAATAGAGACAGAAGTAGAGGATGCCATGCAGACTGCTTATGTCAGTGCATACCTGCACCTGGCCGATTTTGAAAACAGGTCTGCTTTCGGCACATGGCTCGTCAGGATTATGCTGAATCAGTGTTATGAACAGAAACGCCAGCTGCAGCGCAGACTGGCCAGTCCGGAACAACCAGAGCATTATATCATTATGAATACGCCTTCAAACCAATTGATCAATAAAGAGCTGGGGAATGTGCTGGAGCAGGCCATTGCTCAATTGCCAGACAAATATCGCCTGGTCTTTATACTCCGGGAGATAGAAAACCTATCTGTACAAGAAACCTCTGAAACCCTGGACATTGAAGCGTCTAATGTAAAGGTCCGGCTTAACAGGGCCAAAACGATGCTGCGTGCGCACCTGCACTCCTACATGCAGGAGCATGTGTATGCTTTCCACCTTGATCGCTGCAACAATATGGTCAGCCGTGTATTCAGACATTTATCAATAGGCTAAAGCATACCCGGTAAAGTGCGCACTATTGTTTCCGGTACAGCTTCCCTTTATGTGCAAATGCCATAACCGGCGACACACGTGATACTGCTTCTGCAGAGCAACTGGCATCAATCAGTACAAATTCAGCACCAGTATTGACTACAGGCCATTGTTTTTTTCCATTATCATCGAGCGGCAATACATTATTCGTCGCAAAGCGTAATGTCCTGGATAATTCAAATTCTGTTCTCCATCCATACATATCGGCCATCAGGTTGGCCTTCTGTAACATATTACCCGAACCGAAGGTGCTCCAGTAGTCCTGAACATTATCATTGCCGACCAGTACCTCTACGCCGTGTTTTACCAGTGCAGGAATAGGCATTACTAATGCACCGAAAGGTACAGAAGACACAATACCCACCTTAGCTGCCGCTAACTTTTCTGCAATGCGCTGTACTTCACTTGCAGGAAGCTGGGCCAGCACAAAGGCATGACTGATGAAGGTGCGCCCCTGCAATTGAGGATGCTGCACGGCCTGCTCCGCAAGATACTCAATGGTCCGTATGCCTTCTTTTCCACCATCATGCAGGTGGATATCAATTCCTTTATGGTAATCTACGGCCAGCTGTACCGTAAAGTCCAGTACTTTTTCAATATCACGATCTATACCATATGGATCTACCCCACCGATAAACTGTACACTGTCCAGCTGTGCTGCCTCGCGAAGCAGTGCTGCAGATTCTGTATAGAATACCCCATGCTGCGGGAAGGCAACCAATTCGGCACTGAAGCGTTCCTTTTTCAGATCCAGTGCTCTTTGCAGATTTTCAAGGGAACGCATACCCGATGTGGGCTCTATATTGAAATGGGTTCTGGCAAATGTGGTCCCATATGATTGCAACAGGTCGATCAGCTGCGCTCCTCTTTCAGTAGAGGTCTTCAGTAGTTCAGGAATGAGCTCCTGCTCGTAGGCAATCATGTCCAGAACGGTTCTTTTCTTTGGTGAAAGTGCCTGCCAGGGCAGGCCGTACAAAGTCTTATCCAGGTGCACGTGCATATCACTGAATGCCGGTAACATCAGGAAACCTTTGGCATCTATAGCATTTGCGGGCGGCGTGTCAGTAGCATAAATGTTTGCGATTTTGCCGTCTTTAATATCTATGCAGAACAGCCCGGTTTGTGTACTCTGTGCACCTTTCTCATCCGAAACAAACCCTGTTTCCAGGCGTACATTCTTTAAGGTATAATGGCCCTGTACCGGCTCGGCATATGTAGTATGTATCATCTCAGCTATCTTTATTTTAATCGTATCAGAAAACAATATTACCCTGGTATATCAATGAGGTAACGGGAGAGATCCTGGAAATGGCTTCTGCCGAACAGCTTGCATCCAGGAATACCAGGTCGGCAGCATCTCCGGCTTTAGGCCATTGCTGCACGCCTTTATCATCCAGAGGCAAAGGTCCCGCTGTGGCCAGTTTCAGCATCCTGGACAGGCCAAATTCGGTGGTTTTGCCATACACCTGGGCGGCGGTATTTACTTTCTGCAATACACTGCCGCTACCGAAAGTATTCCAGTGATCGACGATGCTGTCATTGCCTGTCATTACTTTCACATTATGCTCCAGCAAAGTCGGAATAGGCATGATGAGTCCGGCAAAAGGAATGGTGGACACGATGCCGATCTGTGCTGCGCCCAGCTTTTCGGCCATCTCCTGCTGCTTTGCCTGATCCAGTTTGCCGAGTACGAAACAGTGGCTCAGATAGGTTTTTCCTTTCAATACAGGATTTTCATTAACCTTATTGATCAGGTATTCTACCGTTTTCAATCCGGATGCACCGGTTTCGTGCAGGTGAATATCAATGCCTTTATTATAATCCAGGGCCAGCTGTACGGTAAAGTCCATCGTTTTTTCGATGGCGCCATCAACGGTGAAAGGGTCTACCCCACCGATGAAGTCAACACCTGCCTGTGCCGCCTCTTTCATATATGGGGCAGAGTCTGTATAATACACACCATGTTGCGGAAAGGCTACCAGTTCGGCCCCGAATACCTGCTTCTTATTGTCCAGTGCCATCTGCAAATGACGCAGCGAATCCAGTTTGGACGTGGGTTCTATATTTACATGACTTCTGGCAAAGGCGGTGCCTTTTGATTGCAGGAGCCCGATCAGTTTTTCTGCCTTATGTGCGGAGTCTTTCAGCATTCCGGGTAGTATCTGCTGCTCCAGGGCAATCATTCCTTTAAGCCCTCCTGTTCTCCTCTCTACTGCACGCCAGGCATCACCGTAAAAGGTCTTATCAAGGTGAATGTGCATATCCTTAAATGCAGGCAGCATCAGCATTCCCCTGGCATCTATTGCCTGAGCATCGGCCTGGTTTGATCGTACATTTTTGATTTTACCGTGGTCTACATCTACCATAAATAGTTCGGTCTTTGTGGCGATTACATCACCATCATGGTATACAAATCCAGTCTCCAGCCGAACATTCTTCAGGGTGTATTTTTTATTTTTATGCGCATGACCACCTTTTTTCAGTCCGGCATCTTCAACAAAGAGCATGCCCGGCAGGAAAGTAGCCCCGGCCAGCATCCATGCTGATTTCCTGATAAATTCTTTGCGCGTTACGGTCGATTGTTCCATGTAGAATCCAGATTAATAATTCCGGTACAGCCACTGCAATTCATAGCTATAACCATTTACAAAAGTACTGGCTTCCTATGCCCTAACCTGTGTACAATTACGGACATTGCTTGTAAAATTTATAACAGGAGCAGAAACTGATCATTATACCGTGATCAATAAAAGGGCCTCCGGCATATGTGCAGGAGGCCCTTTTATTATTTTCAATATCTATCTGAATTATTGCTTCACAATTGTACTGCTGCGCTGTGCTGCACCGGTATTGAATTGCAGGAAATAAGTACCGGAAGGTAAGGCCTGCATATCTACTGTTGTTTTGCCCACCGGCAAAGTGTAGCTGCGCACCAATCTTCCGCTGATGTCGTACAGGCATGCTGTACCAGGCATGGAGTTTACAAGCATCACCTTATCCGTAACAGGATTAGGATACACTTCAAACTGCAGAGCAGATTTGATGGTTGCGGTTACGATTTCGCTGTAGGCATATGATCCATCAGCTGTAACCATTTTGATACGGTAAAATAATTTTCCGTTCACACCTTCATCTGTATAAGTATACTGATGTGTACCGATACGGGATGCGGTAGTATAAATGGTCTGGAAAATATTGCCATCAAGGCTGCGCTGCAATTCCATTTTATCTGTAGCATTATCCCCTACTGCAGTCCAGCTGATGTCGCAGTTGCCCTGCTCTGTAGCTGTTGCTTTAATGCCCATCAGTTTAATAGCCAGTATTGTGCTACCCGTAGTAAAGGTCAGGAAAGACGGACTGGTTTCCGGCTCTCTTGTCCGGGTAAGGGGATCTAGACTACCCATGATGATACCATCATTATCGCGCAGGGCCTGACGATCAAAGGTTACATAATATGCTGTGTTCGCAGCAAGAATCGTTACAGGGTTGATGGTGATCGTAGCAGTACCATTGCCCGTTACGAGGGCACCCGTTACCGGTATGGTTTCTACAATACTATTGTCGCTCAGTTTACGAATATAGATATTCCCGGAACCTTTAAACATTGCTTCGCTGAAGTTGAGCACAATATTTGCATTGCGATCTACGGCCAGTGCGCCATTTGCAGGAACGGTACTGGTTACTGCAGGAGCAGCACCGGTATTAGTCAGGTAAACATCATTGCCTGTACCGGCTACGCGCACCCATACATCCAGATCGCCATCAGCATCAATATCAGAGACAGAAGCGCTTACCGTCAATGCAAAGTTGGCAATACCGCTTGAGGCATATGCAGAGAAAGGATGAGTGGCCGGAGTAGAAAAAGTGCCTCCATCGTTCTGTACGTAAACCAACGGTGTACCCACAGCAGTAGTATACAGGACATCAGGATAGCCATCTCCATTGAAATCCGCTACTGACGCTGCCCCTACACCTCCTGATGCTGTAAATTCCAGACCGGCGGGTAAAGTAGTACTCACATAAGTTCCGGCGTCATTGCGCAGGTATATATCATTACCGGCATTGATGACCCTGAACCATACATCCAGATCGCCATCAGCATCGAAATCTGCAACACTGGATGAACTGGTGAACGCAAAAGCGCCAGGACTAGAGGCCACAAAGTTTACAAACGGGTTGCCACTGCCAGGGGTACTAAAACTGCCGGAACCATTATTCAGCAGGTAGATGATTGCCGCACCCGCACCTGTGGTATAAGCAATATCCACTTTCCCGTCTCCGCTGAAGTCGGCTACGGCAACAGCCTGAACACTGCTGGCGGTAAATTCCATGCCGGAAGGCACTGCGGCACTTACATAAGTTCCGGCATCGTTGCGCAGGTATATATCATTGCTGGCACCGGAAACCCGGAACCAGATATCGAGATCGCCGTCACCATCAAAGTCAGCGGTAGTAGAACTTGCACTTAATGCAAAACCAGCGGGCGTACTCGCGGTAAAGTTTGCAAAAGGATTGGGCGTTGGTGTACTGAAGGTACCGGAGCCATTATTCTGCAGGTAGACGAGTCCGGCAGCTATACCCGAATGATACAGGATATCTGCCGCTCCATCTCCGTTGAAATCTGCAACGGTATAAATACCGGCACTACCCGAGTTATACTCTAAACCGGCGGGTAATGTTCCGGTGCTGTAATTACTTTGTGCTGAAGCTGCTCCTGCGGTGCACAAGGCACCGGAAAGCAAAAAGAGGAAGTGTAAAGGATTATGTTTCATATTAAGGTGAATTATTCTAAATTCAAAAATAGAAATAAAATATTGATGAACATTCACTTATGTAAACAAAATAAAAAAATAATCTATTCCTAAATCTTGTTTTACATTTTTTATTTCCTACATTTGAGTATTAACAAAAAACTCCTCTAAATTGTTCTTTATGAAAAAACTGTTATTAGCCGCACTGGCACTGATGGGCACTGGTATTGCTGCTGAAGCCAATATGCTGACTGTAAATAACCTCACACCTTGTACTTATACGATCAGTTTATCTGGCGGTTCCGGTACGATTATTCCACCGGGTACCAGCACCTTCTACTCTTTTGGTACAGTACATATTACTGCAATCAAAATTATGTGGGGCGGTGGTGTTACACAGGTAAATGTAGGATTCGGTAGCCCTTACCATAACAGTATAGGCCAGCCAACACCAACATGTCTGGCTCCGGGAGGTTTCTATACCGCAAGCTGGGCTCAAGCGAGCGCCACTGCAGATGCATCTATGGTTATCTTCTAAATCATTTTAAACCTCATTTAATCCTCAAATATTCCTTTATGAAAAAACTATTACTGGGTGCATTTGCCCTGATCGCAACAGCAGGTATCGCTAATGCCAATACCTTAACTGTAACTAACCTGACTGGTTGTCCTTATACACTGAGTATTTCCGGATACGGTTATGCAACTATCGGTACAGGAACATATGTATTCAACTCTTTAAGCGGTACAAACATTGACGCTGCTAAAGTACTTTATGTATTCGCCAGCGGTGCCAATACCGGTCTGGGTGTCGGACTCACTTCACCTTACGCAAACACTGCAGGACAGCCTACTCCTCCATGTCTTACTGCTGCATATTTCACAGCAAGCTGGTCTCAGGGTTCTGCTACCGCTAATGCCTCACTGGTTATTTTCAACTAAGCTGATATATCGGTTAATGAAGCGCTCCTGTGTATACGGGAGCGCTTTTATTATACCGGATATGCTTTACCCGCATATTTTCCGATACCGGTAATGCGGCTTGATATATTTATTCAGAAAAGTTCCTTTTGAAAAAGCATTTTGCATGCGTTCATATACTTCCTGCGGCACCTGCATATACTCATACACCGCACCGGAAAGATATACGACTACCAGAGATTTCCTGGTGGCATCATAATGAAAGCTGCTCACGACTGTTGAGGGCATACTCAATTGTGTTTATCATACAACTGCTGATCTGTTGTACAGAAGAAACTCCGGCGATGTGTTTTGCCGGTATATTTCTTCGTAAGTGTAGTACCGCATTTGGGGCAAGTCTTCCTGGTATGCACCAGCCAGTGCTGCTTCAATACAAAATCACGTTTCCAGTTCAAAAAATCAAAACTGTATTGCCGGGCTTCTTTAATAAGTAAAGTCAGTTTTTTATCGGGCAGTTCGCTCACGATACTTTCGGGATGTACCCCTATCCGGAAGAGCACTTCATTCTTAATAATATTGCCCACTCCGGCAAAAATATCCTGGTTCAGCAAAGCATCGCAAACCATAGTATTCTGTAGCGCTTTCAGCTTTTTGCGGGCCTGAGCGGGAAGCCAGTTGTCACTCAATACATCTGCCTCCCAGGGAAGGGTATCCAGGAATGCAAGGTCATGCAACTTAACAGAGCAGGTATAAAAGTATATGCTCCCCTCCTTAAATTGAAGGCAAAGTCTAAGGCTTTTATCGGATTTGGTCTTCTCATTAACGCTATAGGAACCGAATAAGAGCAGATGTATGCGTACAACAATAACTTCACAAACCAGGAACAGCTGCTTGCCCAGTGATTTAATTTCAGAAAGCTTTTTGCCTTGTAACCACTGCAATTCGATCCTGGCATTACCGCTGACTGATATTATTTTCTGTCCGGCAAAAGGCAATAGTTCTTCTTTCATTAATAATATGGACGGTCCTTCAGGCATATATTTAGGGTTAAAACAGGTGCACTAATTCAACACAAAGTCTGCTTTGGCCCACTCTTCCGTTTCATTATGGAGATTGGTACGAAGCGGCGCAAAATCTTTGAGCGAGATGGCAATGGTACTGTCATCAATATTGCCGAACCGGGTTACTGCTCCTTCGCTGGTAGTACTGATCAGCATAAGGTTATAGGTAAACAGGTACTTCAGTTCCAGCAGTTGTATATAATCATCCAGCCGTTTCAGGTAATTCATGATATACAGCTCAGCTTCAATATCAATGCGCAGGATGAGTAAATGTTCCAGCGGTGTATAGATCTCCCGGATATCAATATCCGTGAAAGGGGTACCACTTATATTGCTCAGCCCGGATAATTCATGATTCACAGACTGATTGATCAAGATCAGGTTTGCAAACAGGTATTTCCGGAACAGCTGAGGATTACAGATATTACCCGGGTCATGCAGTGCATAAGACAAAGCTATTTCTCGTATCATATGGATGTCAATTAATCAAAAGTATAATCAGCAGCTACATTGCTCTATAGTGCCTTAAACTAGAGATCAATTTATGCGCCAATTGCTTTATGATCAAGCCTGCTCTTGATCCAGAGCTAAAATCCACGATTTACTGGGGAATTCCCCAAATGGCATACCCAGCCTGTAACGCTTCTGCTCAAATCAACATGCCTCATGAATGAAACATCAGGATACAAATGCTCCCTATTGCGCCTACCCTGCCATTCTGATAATATGCATCTCATTCTGATAGGCCATTTAAAGAGATTGTTTCAAAAATAAAACACATAACAAATTGACTATAAACAACTTAATTAAACACTAAAAATACAGGCACACTTCTGGCACAGATCATAACCAAACAAAAATCCTTAGTTATGATTCATAAGAACGAAGCTGCAATTGCCATCATAAACATTATGCCCGAGGCGGAACAGGATATGCAGACGGCCCTGAACAAAGGTGCTTTTGCAGTGGTACAATTATTCACCCAAAAGATTAAACAACTGGTGGCAGATGAACGCCTGGCACTAGCGGAACAGGCGATGAAAATAATGGATAAGATATACGGACAGGGCGATCAACTCTTACAACTGGCTGTGGAAAACACATTTATATTCTCTCTTCGCAGCATTGCAGCACGCACAAAAAATCCCTGCTTCTGGGGTGCCGTACCCATGGGCCTATACACAGCTTACATACACCAGGTGTACCGGTCCAATATTTAAGATCCGTTACTTAAACCAAAATAAAAAGGAACAGACGGTACTGTCTGTTCCTTTTTTCTATATCGTTTTTGGTCTTTATGGTTTATGAGTCTTTTGAATGTGCAATCAGGTAAGCCCTTACCAGCTTGCCTTCATCATCGGTGAGCTTCGCTCTCGGGATCATTCTTTTAACGGTCTTGTTCCACTGTTCAGGCGTTTTCGACTCCGGTTGTTTCAGTTTATGACACTTCGCACAATTATTGATGAATAAGGTCTCTCCCTTTGCAATCTGATCCTGGGAGTATTGTGCTTTTATCTGCTCTTTACTTTCTACCGGCAGAGATCGTATAACCTGGCTTGCTTTTGGATAACATCCTACAATCGTAAGCGATACCATACAGCCAAGTATTATGGATTTGGGCATGTTCATAATAATTATGAGTTGATTCACCTAAAAGTAATCTTTGTCACAAGATTGTCATAGCGAAAGTACTAAACTTAACAAATAATTAAATGAGAGCACTCCCGCAGATTCAGGACGCTTTGAAAAAATACATTTCCAATACCAGAGAAATAAGCAATAATACTTAACTTGTCTGATATGCTTCCCGAATAACGGACAACCTATGCTGAGGATATGCTTTACTATTTTTCTTTTGGTATTACTGCAGCACCCAACGTCTGCACAGATACGCAGCTACCTGCGTTTCACTACTGACAAGGGCCTTGCGGGAGACAATATTTATTGCCTGCAACAGGACAAAGACGGATTCGTATGGATCGCTACCGCCACAGGTGTAAGCCGCTTCGACGGCACGGCTTTCAAAACGTTTACCACAAAGGATGGCTTGCCCGCCAACGAAGTACCCTGGCTGTTTATAGACAAGCGCAACCGCGTATGGATGGGGGCTTTTAATAATGAAATATGTTATTACTACCAGGGAGCAATCCATAACAGCAGCAACGATACACTGCTTAAACAAATCCGGCAACTGTCCCGGCATAAGCGTAATGCAGTGTATACCATGCATGAAAACATCTATGAGTTTGACGGCGTCTCTTTTGCCGAAGATGCGGCAGGTAATATGGTGATCAAGAGTAAAGACGAAATTTTCTACGTCGATACACAACATCATGTTCGCAAATACAATATGCCTTATAGCGGTCCTGCATTTTTCAAACCGGTACAGCTCAATAATACTTTACCAATCGGCATCATTGATACTTCCCTCTGGAAATTTAAAGTGACGCAACATCGTACAGATATAGTATATCCTGGCTTTATGGTACTGGATGCCCACACGGTTATCACCTCTGAAAGAAGCTGGCTAAACCGGTGCCTGGTTTTACATTCCGAAAAAGGCACAGAACGGATTAGCTCACCATACATGAATTCATTTGATGTGCTGAGCGATTCGAACCTGCTGCTCAATGGCATAAAAGGTAGTGTATTCTTTGACCTGAAGACACGAAAAACCACAGATACCTTACTTTCCGGTATTAATGTAAATGTGAGTATTATTGATAGAGACTCCAGTATATGGCTGGGTACAAACGGTGGCGGATTATATTATTTTCCACACCGGGCAGGCACGTATATACAACAGCCGGGCGCAGACAAAATTTCCTTACAAGTATACCAGTTTTATGCATACAAGGATGAATTATGGATGGGTTCTAATAACTGGCAATTCTGGAAACTGAATCCCAACAAGGCTTCCATAGTCAGACAGGGAACAATAAAGGAGATGAATCCTTTGCTGATTTTACCCCCGGAAGGCAATCTGCTGCACAGTCCGGAAAGTGGCCTGCTCTCCATTTTCAGAAATCAGAAAGGTGTATTGAAGGCTCATCACAATGCGAAATCTATTATGAATGTAAAGGATACTATGATTGTAGCCTATCATAATAAGATCGATCGTTTTTTGTTTCCGGGAACAGTACTGGATTCTGTAGGCTCCAATGAGCGCATTACCTGCGCCTATTACCTGAACGGACAGTATTATGCCGGTACACTCAAAGGACTCTATAAAAGGACCAAAGGTCATACTCATGATCATATTACCGAGCTGAAACCGATCATTACAGATGCAGTCAACTCTATGGCATACAGCTATAAGAATGGCCTGCTATGGGTATCTACTCCGGAAAACGGGATTTACTGTATCAGAAATGATCAGGTGATACAGCATTTCAATAAAGAAAAAGGATTGTCCAGTTCTATCTGTAACTGCTTGTTTACAGACGGTTCTAAGGTGTATGTGGGTACTATAGATGGCCTGAACATCATTGACCCTGACCAGGGGTTTTCCGTAAACCGCTATTATACACTGGACGGTTTGCCATCTAATAATATAAACTGCGTTTATGCCCGGGATGGTAAAGTCTGGCTGGGTACTGCCGAAGGGCTTTCTGTGATTGAGCCCGGAGGAGCAGCCCGCAACCATTTCTTCAATCTGATCATGGATCAGGTGATGGTTTCCGGACAACAGATCACAACGGACAACAATGCTGTACTGGCCCCGGACGAAAACAATATTCGTTTTAATTACTCCGGCATCACCTTCCTGTCTATGCACCAGGTGCAATATACCTATCGCTTATTGGGACTGGATGAGCAATGGCAGACAACTGATCAGCGTTACCTCCAGTATCCGTCTCTGCCTTCTGGTAAGTACACATTTGAGTTATATGCTACTGATCGTTTCGGAGTCAGGAGTAATAGGATTATTTTTTCCTTTACCATAAAACAGCAGTGGTGGGAATACGGCTGGCTTCAGGCAATGGCGGCCATTACCTTGCTCGGTCTGGCTTTTATCATCACATGGCAGCGCATGCGTAAAATACAACGGAGGAAGCAGGAGAAAATAGAACTGAAAGAAAAGATACTGGAGCTGGAGCAGCTGGCACTCCGGGCCCGTATGAATCCTCATTTTATCTTCAACAGCCTTAATTCTTTTTACCAGTATGTGATAGATCAGGACCTCGAAGGTGCGAGCAAATTTATGAGTGATTTTTCCAAACTCATCAGGCAGTTGTTTGAGACGGCCTCTTTCTATGAGATTGCATTGTATAAAGAAATTGATTTTCTGAGCACCTACATGGAACTGGAGCGGACCAAACTCCGTAAAATATTTTCGTATACGGTTTCTGTACAACCGGATATTTATACAGAAGAGCTCATCATTCCCTCTTTCGTCATACAGCCTTTCCTCGAAAATGCAATAAGGCATGGCATACAAAACAGAGGTGATGCACTGGGACAGATTTCACTGCGCATTACACTCGCCGGAAATATCCTGCGGCTGGAGATTGAAGATAACGGACCGGGGCGGGCTTACAGTTGGGCACTGAAAAACAGAAATGGGTCCCTGCATCAGTCCAAAGGCATAAATCTTATTACCGAACGTATTGATCTTTATAATAAGATACATCAATCCAATGTACGGTTTGACATCATTGATTATACAGAACCGACAAGTGGCACACTGGTTATTATTTCCTTTCCTCTAAAAAATTCAATATGATACAAGCATTGCTGGTCGATGATGAACCTAAAAATTCTGAAATCCTTTCTGAAATCCTGCGGCGTTACTGCCCTTCTGTATCTGTGGCAGGCATATGCGCCGATATTATGGAAGCCGAAAAAATGCTGTCTGAAGTACAACCGCAGCTGATATTCCTGGACGTGCAAATGCCCGGTGGCAGCGGGTTTGATCTGCTGGACAAAATCAGGCATCAGCGTATTGAAGTAATTTTTGTTACTGCTCATAATGATTTCATGCTGCAAGCGATACGCTACAGCGCCCTGGACTATATCCTGAAACCGATCGCCATACCGGAAATAATAGATGCGGTATCCCGTGCTGCAGAACGCCTGGCCGGCAAACAGATGATGCAACAATTGGAATTATTACTTTCCAATATGCAGAAGGCTGCACCGGACCAGAAAATTGCCATCCCGCATATGGAAGGATACCTGTTTGTGCAGATATCAGATATTATGCGCATGGAGGCCAGGGGTGCGTATACCGAGATATTCGGCAACAACGGAAAGTCCTGGCTGGTTTCGAAAAACATCGGGGAATATGAACAGATTCTTCCCGATGCTCTGTTCATACGGGTGCATCATGCACACCTGGTCAACCTGCAGTATGTAAAGGCCTACCATAAGGGAAGGGGTGGTTACATAGAGATGGAAAACGGCAGTACCATCGAGGTTTCGGTCAGAAGAAAGGATGCTTTCCTGGACCGGTTCCGGTAAATAAATTAAATTTCACACACTTGTAAATAAATAGTACACACTTATCATTTCTCGCTAGGTCCTGATCACTCAGGACCTTTTTTTTGTATACAATAAAGGTGGTTACCGAAAAACCTGTAACAGAGTAGGTATAACTAAAATTTTTTATCGGCTTTTCCCGTATAAAACCGATGTTATTATGAAAAAACTATATAGTTTACTTGCCGGCCTTTTCTTCGCCGGAACCAGTCTTTACGCACAGCCTTGTGCTAATTTCAATAACCCTACTACTCCGGGAGCCAATTGGGTGGCAACAGGTGTGACGGCATCATTTGGCGATACCAACCCACTGGATGGTACAACTTGTGTACGTTTACGCGATCTGCCCGGATATTCGCGTTATACCAATAGTGTAGATTTTACCAATATCGGCCAGAAATTTCCGGGACAGTGTATCTGCTTTGATTTCTTCCTTCTGGATGATGGTGGTTATGGAGGTGTTTATCATCCCTTCATTATCCTGAGCGATGGTACAAATGAAATTATGTTTACCGCCAGCACCGGTGTAACTAAAGGCAATGGATGGATACATGTTTGTGCTCCCATCACTTTCTGTACGGGAAGCACAATGCCGAGCAACAGTGATGGCAGCTGGTCTATGCTGACTCCGGGAATGACTTGTGCCGATTTTAATAATGTACTGAGTAATGCAAAGACACTGAGCGTAACTCCGGACATTACCTCTTCTCCTACAGAGATCGTGCTGTTTGATAATATCTGTGTGGAACGTTGCGGTGGCTGTAATACAGACTTCGAACTGAAAACATCATTCAGCTCTGTAAGCAATGATGCTACTGCAAATGTGAGCTTACTCAATATGGACCCATACTCAACTTATAAAGTAAGCTGGGGTGATGGTGGAGCATTCACAACACCATATGTATCTCATCTGTATACTACTCCGGGATCTTATACCGTATGTGTAATGCAGCAGAGTCCGGGAGAATTAGGTATTGCTTGTTCATCCTGCATCACCTTCTGCTATAGCGGAGCGGACCGTAAGCAAGATGCCAAAACAACCAAAACGACTGCTATACCGGACCTTAAAGCTATTGCGGAAGCAGAAATGAAGACTGCAAATAATGATCTGTACAGAATTTATCCTAACCCTGCAGATGGCTATACTACGGTACAACTGGACCTGGATGCTAAAGCCACTGTATCGATTAAGGTAAAAGATATGATGGGCAAAGTACTGAATGAAGTAAAAGGTAATTATAACGAGGGTCGCCAGCAAATACGCCTCAATACTGAGCATCTGACACCAGGTGCATACAATGTAGAGATCACCGTTGGTGAAAAAATAACCGTTCAGAAACTTGCTATTTCAAAATAACATATCGTGTTGACAATAAAAGCGCCCTGTATCACAGGGCGCTTTTATCATGTAGTCCTATGTAGTCCTGTCGATAACAGTATCTCCTTAAATAAGGGAGACAGTAAAATGATTGAAAAGGCGATATGTTTATTACCAACAGGATCAGATAAAAAATGCTGCACCAAACCGGTGCAGCATTTTTTATAATCAAAACAAAGCAATGATGGATTACCTGTTTAGTACTATTTTTTGTTTTGGAAGGCTCCAGCCACCTTTTGTATCCTGTACAGAAAGGAAGTATACCCCAGCAGATAGATTTTCCGGTATAGACAACAACACGGTATTGCTACCTGCAATCGCATTGCACTCTTTGCTATATACCACTTGTCCTAACTGGTTATACAGATGTATAGTTACCGTGCGCGGCTGGTTGAGGTTAAAGGCAAGTCTGACCTGATCACCAGAACTGATCGGATTAGGACTGACACTGAAGTGCTCTGCTACTCTGGATAGGTTTACAACACGTACATCGCTGTATTCTTTAAACCTGTCACGGTCTACTGTTTTCAGGCGATAGTAGTTATTGCCCTGCAGTGGTGTGTGGTGTATGACCTGATAATGGCGCGGAGCACCGAGAGCAGGTATTGTGGCTACGGTTTCAAACACAGCCTGATTTGCAGACCATTCGATTTCGTAGTAATCCGCATTGATTTCAGAATGTACATCCCAACCTAACAGCACTGTTCCTTCACTTGTTTTTTCAGCCGTAAAATGATCCATTTCCACAGGCAATGGTACCGGATGATCAAAATCTTCTACTTCTCCGTTGCTGTAGATATTATCGTAACCTGCAAATTCAATCGGTTGATCGGATACGATCAGGCGCATTTTGTAATTGCTGGAAGAGCCTGTTAACGGCGGTGTAACTGTTATGTTTTGAATAGATGGTACACCCGCTGCAGTCACTACACCATTACCATGGTAGAAAGCATATGCTCCTGAAGGATCTACATCATTTGTAAAATCACCGTCATTGTTCCAATCGATCCACAGGCCATAGTATACTGTTTTGCCCGGCGTATTGCTATTCAGCGCAATCGTCATAGGTACAGGTACACCGCCCAGGAGTATGGAATTAGGATTACCCAGACCATCATCATAGGTATCGGCATTGACACCAGCCGCCGGTGACTGTTCCGCACTGATGCCCATACCTGCCCAAACAGCGTCCGGAGCAGAAGGTACGCCTGTGCCGGAAGGACAACCTTTGATACCCGCCTGGGCCGAAGGCCATGGTGCTGTCAGATCGGAGTAGTCATAAGCTCCTGCCTGACCCACTTCAACATCTGCATAGGATTCACAACCATTAGAACCGAGTAAACGATAATGGCCCGGTGTAGTCACATTAAGGGTTGGACCAGTGCCCACCTGAGCGCCGGTAGCTACATTATACCAGGTATAGGTCAGTCCCGCAGGTGCTGCGCCTCCCGGCATAAATAATGCCGTAGCTGGAATAGCCGTTTTAGTGATCGAAGGCCCCTGATAAGACACGCCCAAAGCAGCACTACCGGCATCAGGTCCTTTGAAATAATCTACTTCTATACTATGATATCCTGCAGTGAGGTTCAACACAGCCGAAGACAGTTCTGTCAAGGCATGCGTACCGTCATTAGAGATTACCAGAGAGCCGTCGATATACAGGTTACTACCATCATAACTGTTCAGGAAGAAGGTATACGCACCTGCAGTAGTGATATTGAGATAGCCGCTATACTGTACCCCTATATTTTTGGTGGCGGCCGTTACACCGCTGAGTCCTGCCAGGTTCATCTGTCCGGTCGTTCCAGTGGCCTTAGGCATCTGGTTGTAGAAACCGGTCACTACGCTATCAAAATCAGCACTGGCATACAAAGAAGGTGCTCTATAATTAGCAAAGGTCTTGTATTGTAATCCCTGTACATAATTTGTTGCTGATAAGGTGACAGATGGCGTCGCACAGCTGAGCATTACAGGATTAGTTCCTATTGTAAAGTTCGGTACGGAAGAACCACTGTTAACCGTAACATTTACGGTATCAGATACCGCACAACCGTATTTATCGTAGTACGTACAGATATAGGCACCGGCCTCTGCAGTAGTGGCACTATTGATCGTGAAATTGGCCGCTGTACTGCTAAAACCATTCGGTCCGGTCCAGCGGATACTGTCTGCGACTGCCCCTCCGGCAGCTGAGGAAGAGATGACAATAGAAGATCCGGCACAGGCTACCAACGGATATGGAGTAGCATTCACATCCGTGATCGGAGCATTAACATATACACTGTCGGTATAAGAACAGCCATTAGCAGCATTAACCGTTACCTTATACCAACCGGCATTACCAGCATTTACAACAGGCAACAACGGTTGCTCTGCCATGCTGTTAAAACCATTAGGACCGGTCCAGGCATAGGACGAAATCGAAGCATTATATGCCAGCGCACGACTGTCCAGGCGTACGGAATCGGTACCACAAGTGTGTACTGCTTTCGGGAAGGTGGAGATATCGCCAAAATCGGAGAAGTTGCTGAAATCTCCGCCACCGCCGGCATTACTATATATATTCTGATAGAAAGAGAACTTGCCGAGGGTATTCGTTATGGTTATAGTAGTTCCCGGGGTAAAAACACCGGTAACGTTTTTACGGCAGTACTTCCAGCCGGGATAGCCAGGTACATCTATGAAATCAGCGGCAGTTAATATACCAGCATTACCATTCACCAGGAAACCGCTTTCCGCTCCTGCAGGAACTACTGCATTAAAGTACGTTGTAGTGGCACTCACAGGATATTGGAATGATACAATAGAAGAACCGTTACAAGGCTTAACCGGTGTCAGCACGGCACTTCCCAATTCCGTAGTACTTCCTCCCAGCTGACAGGCCATTATGGGATTGTCGGAATGAATATAAGCCGCGTTCTTACCTGCCGGAAGAATGTACTTAACCATCTGTCCTTTATTCACAACAAGTGTAGTGGTGGTGGTCCCGTCAAATACCGTGATCGTGGTCCCGTCCTGCGTTCCGGTCAGGAAAATCGTTTCCGGACTAGTAAGATTGGTCCTGATGTCTACATAGTCGGTACCAAGCTTTGAGATAGGGACCAGTTGATCGCCTCCATTATCAGCCGCAAGCCCGTTGCGCATTAAATCGTCGATATAGGTAACGGCAACCAGGTTACTCGAGGTGATGGTAGATCCTCCAAGGTGCACCCCATTAAAAATGGTATTGGCCGCCTGGTAACTCTGGCCCTTATTCAGGGTGATCGTAAAGGGAACATTCGCACCATGTCCTACTATCGCTTCTGAAGGTGTAATGGTTACGACTGTATTATCTTCAGTAGCGGTAATGACGAACTGGCTTGTTGAACCCGGATAAGATGCCTGAATTTGAGCATATAGATTTTGGCCCGGAACAATAAAGGAAGTGCCCAGTGCATTAGGACCTTTCAAGGGAATGGAGCCATAGTTATTACCTGCTTCATCGGCATAATAGCCTACCATTTCTCCCCAGACCCGAACGCGCAAGCCCCGGTTCAGCACTGCATTGGCAGGAGCGGTCTCAATCTGGGAGATGAATGATGTCATATCAATGGTTTGCGAAACACCGGGAGCCAGTGTGCCGCTGATCGGCGCAAATGTGGGGTCTGCGGGCATGTCAATAACATAGCAATTGCTGGACGCTCCTGCACCGGTAAGGTGAATTTTTTGTGGCGTTTTATACCCGGTGGTCCATACGGGCACTCCAAACCAGAAATCAAAATCTTCCGGTGTGGTCGTAGGACATTGTCCGAAGCTACTCTGGCCTCCGAACAAGCCCGCGAATAATACGCTGGCAAAGGCAATTTTTTTGATCATGAGTGTGTTAGTTTTAGTGATAAAAAATACAAGTTCATATTTACATACAATTCCTATAGGATGTCTTGTCTTAAGCGGATCAAAGATAGAAGTAGTATAGTATGACTTCAGCCAAACTGTATGTAAGCAAAATGTTATTATGTTTTTTTTGAATATAAATAATACAACTCAATTGCTCATGAATTATAGTTAATCGCATATAAGGAATTAAAGAATCGTTAATGGTATGAACCCTACACTTTTCTTAATTCCTTACACATTATTTTTTTTACCATAAAAGTATTTGGCTACAAATGAGGATTGTATATGTACCTTCTGCTATGGCAGAGCCGATGATAAGTAAGAGCTAAAAGCAAATAAAGTGATTACTGCATAGGGTCTTAAAGCCTATTGCAGCAGCACTGAAGACTGTAAACAATGATCTGTACAGAATATATCTTAACCCTGCAGATGGCTATGATATAAACATACCCGGATGCTAAGCAGTGGTATCGATTAAGGAAGAAGATATAATGGGCAAAGTAATGAATAGGGGAAAAAGCAATGATGATGAAGGCTGCCAGCAGATTTGTATCAGTACGCAGCACCTGAAACCTGTTGGATACAATGTAGAGATGAGCATCAGCGAAAAATATCCGTTCAAAAGCTTGCTATTTCAAAATAAAATTGTAAATTATTACTACAGCTGTGTAATAATTGTACTACAAGAGCATCCTCTTCCCGGGATGCTCTTTTTATATCATTTGGCTTCAAATGCAGTACCAACAAGATTTTACAGCATTTTTACCCTTGTAGTAACACATTACGAAAATCTGCACTTTTTATAGACCAATAGAAAATCCCTATTCCATAAGTTGCTCAGAATCAAATAAAAGGAATAGCTTTGCACCCAACCACCTATACCGGAAAAAGCCAATTAAGATTTAATTGAGTAATATTTCCCACTTTCTAACAAAGTAGCCTGAAAATACCCGCAAAGGCAGGTAATATTAAGGCGACTGTAGTGCAAACATACCATAACTGTTCTGTGTACTGTTCCAGTATACGAATAGCATGACTATGTTATCACACCTGGCATGCCCAAAAGGAAGGTTCAGCATTTACCTGATTCGACCTGGTCTTGATTCCGGAGCAGTAATTACTTTCTGAAAGACAAAATATCTGTTTTGAGCGGCAGATATGGTGATAGAAAAGATACATCTACATGTATTTTAATTGCAGTTTATACAAACGCATATCTATTTATAAAAAAGTTTTTTATCACTAAAAGAGTTATGAAGAGAGCACTTTTACAATTTTCAGGCTCTGCCATATTACTGGCAGGAGCCCTGGTCTTCGGTACCGCTGAGACGGCCTGGACCCAAGCCCCAACTTCCTTAAGTTATCCGGCTACAAACGTATTTATTGCCAATGTAAGCAATGTGTACCTGGCACCCAACCTCGCGGGAAATGCAGCCAGCTATACCATTTCTCCGGCATTACCTGCAGGTTTAAGCTTCAACACCAATACCGGTGTAATCAGCGGAACCCCTACTGCAGCCAGTGCAGCAACAAGCTACACAGTTACTGCAATCGGTACCAATGCATCGCAGACCACGTCTACGACTACCAGCATCCAGGTTACCAACAACTATTTCAACAATAACTATGCTGTAGTAAGCTTTACCAACACTTCGGTGATCAATGGTACTACCGGCGCGGCTATTACGAACCTGAGCACTCCGGGTACCGGTACTGCTGCAGGCGATGTGATAGTATACCGTGGCGTAGCTACATTAAGCGGACAAGCAATTGACTGTATCGTAAAAACGGTATCGGTTACTTCCGGAACAACCTTCTCTGCTTACGATCAGGAAGCTCCATCGGGTAGTAACTACAGCAGCAATGATCCTAAATTCTTCTCACCACAAGTATCTTTCCCATCCAGTGCAAGCGGTGGTGGTAGTATCCAGTATAACTTCCAGTTTATTCTTGGTGGTTCTTACAGCACTACAACCAAAACAGGTACAAATGTTGTATTACAGAATGTAAAAATCAATACATACGATATCGATGGTAATGGAACTTCTGGTTCTAACCAATATAACGAATTCGGTGGCTTCACTACAAGTGAAGTAGGTAGCGCGACCACGCTTGAGCCGGCAGTATATAATGCTACTACAGGCCTTACTACATACAGATCTTCTATCTCTAGCAACTCGCCAGTAGTAACCGACGATCCTACCCGTGCCCGCGTAACGTATAACAACATCAGTGATTTCAGTGTACGTGTAGGTGGTGCAGGTACTGCATACTTCTTCATCGATTTCAGTGCAGGACCAGCATTTTCTACTGCTGTAGAAACAGACGTACCAAGCGTAGACCTGAATACAGGCCAAATCGGTGTAAACAATTTCGGTACCGGTTGTGGTACTAATATGAACTTTACCGCAAGCGGCCAGACTAACATTACACCGACTACCGGTTCTAACCTGAGCAGAATGCAGGTAAGCTTCCCTACTGCGGAAATCCTGAATGGTACTAACGAGCGCCTGATTGTAAACGGTGCGACCAGTGGTGGTACCCTGGCATTAAGTTCAGATATCGCTGCAACTACTGTAGCATTAGGTGGTGTTACCTATAATGTTGTTTCTACCACTGCAAGTGGTGTACGCACAATCGTATTCGACAAAACGAACTTTACTATTGCACAGGCAGAAGCCTTACTGGATGCCCTGCAATATAATAACAATGCAACGACACCGTCTTCCGGTTCCCGTAACTTTACGGTAAATGTACGTAACAGTGCTTTCCAGAGCCCTAACGCAATCATGACCGCTACCCTGAACTGTGTATCGATCAGCGGTAATGTATTCCATGATGTAAATGCGCTGGTAGATAATACCGTTAATGCAACCGGTACTGCAGGACAATTTACAGCAGGCAGCCTGTATGTGGTACGTGTAAATCCTACCAACAACCAGGTTATTGATGCACAACCAATCGCAGCAGGCGGTGCTTATTCTTTCGGTACAGTAACTCCTGGTAACTATAACCTGTATGTAAGCACAACTAACCCTACAGCAGGTACTACCTTCACCGCAGCTACATTCCCTACTAACTATATCGCAACTGGTGAAAACTTAGGCGCTACAGCTGGTACTGATGGCCTGACCGATGGTAAACTGACGGTAACAATCGGTTCTCAGAATATTACTAACGCAAACTTTGGTTTACAGATTCCTCCTACTACAAGCAACAGCACAATCAACAATATCGCCAACCCTGGTGGTTTCAATGGTTATGTTATCCCTAACGGTACTTTCGTAACTAATGATGCTGATGGTGTGATTGACAGTATTATCATCAACAGCTTCCCTACCGGTGCTAACTATATCAAAATCGGTTCTACTGTATATACCAATGGTGGTAACTGTCCTCCGCAGTCAAGCTGCGTTGCATGGCCTGCTGGTGGTGTAGTGGTTCCTTTTGCTTCTGGTAACCCGGTTCCTGCAATCTCTGTAGATCCTACACAGGAAGGTACTGCTTCTGTAGTAATCAACTTCTCTGCATGGGATAATGGCCGCAGCCTGAGCAATGCAAGCAATGTAACCCTGAACTTTATCGGTACTTCTTATT
Source organism: Edaphocola aurantiacus (assembly GCF_019797745.1). Lineage (GTDB taxonomy): Bacteria > Bacteroidota > Bacteroidia > Chitinophagales > Chitinophagaceae > Edaphocola > Edaphocola aurantiacus. The sequence goes on from NZ_VOSI01000001.1 coordinate 862,122, forward strand.
ATAACGTAAGCGGTAATGTATGGAACGATGCAAACGGTAACGGACAAAGAGGTGGTACAGAAAACCTGGTGGCTCCTGTTGATGCCGGACAAACTTTATATGCTGTACTGGTTCAGGAAAACAATACTTACTCTGGTGCTCCAACGATCCTGGCTTCTGCCGCAGTAAATGCGACTACCGGCTATAGCTTCACTAACGTACCTGGCGGTAATGACTATACCATCCGTATCGTAGCCCGTACAACGGCTCCGGTATCCGGTGCTGCAGCAACAACTGTTCCTGCTAACCTGGCTACTAAATGGACTGGTGTAAGCACTAATGCTAACGGAACGATCACAAGCGGTCTGAATACAAACAACCTGGGTATTTCACTGCCAGCTTTAAATGCAACCAAAATCAACCAGAACTTCGGTATCGAACAAGCTCCTGATGCAACAAATGTAAACACAACTATTCCAGCCCCTTCAGTAGGAACACTGCTGACACTGAATGGTACTAATCCTTCTTTACCGGTTCCTCCGGCTACAGACCAGGAAGATGGTACATTGGCTTCAGGTGCAACATTCACTGTAGTTTCTTTACCTCAGTTCACTACCCTGAAATATAACAATGCTAACGTTACTGTAGGTCAGCGTATCGACAACTTTAACCCTTCACTGTTACAGATCCAGATCACCAGCAGTACTGTAGGTAAAACAGGAACTTCATTCCAGTTCAACTACCGCGATGCCGCTAACGTACCTGGTCCGAATAATGCTACATATACTATTACCTGGAACACTCCGCTTCCGGTACAGATGGGTGCTTTCAATGTGACTAAAACAGGCGAACAAGTAAACCTGAACTGGATCACTTACACTGAAACACAAAACCGTGGCTTCTCTGTAGAACGCAGTGAGAATGGCCGTGACTGGAATACTTTAGGTTTCGTAGCTTCTGCTGCTGAAAACGGTAACAGCAATGCTAAACTGTCTTACAGCTTCGATGATAAAACACCAGTAAACGGTGTAAACTATTACCGACTGAAACAAACTGATGCTGATGGCAACTATGCTTACAGCGAAGTGAAAAAGATCAGCTTTACTACTGAAAATACAGTAAGTGTATATCCTAACCCTGCAGTTGATTATGTTTATGTAAATGTTGCAGACTGGACAAAAGTAACAACAGTAACTATTCTTGATGTTCAGGGCCGCGTGCTGATGAGCAGCAATAATGCAAGCCAGGGTATCTCTTTATCCGGTTTAGCAAAAGGTAGTTACATACTGCAGGTGAAACAAAGCAACGGACAAACATCCAGCTTCAAATTCATCAAATCATAGTCTTTTCTGATTTCTCATAATTCTTAAGGGTGTTGCCTTCGTGGCGACACCCTTTTTTTATGTCCTATATAAAGGCATTTACTTATTTTTGAAATATGTATTTCAGACGCAGCCTTATCAGTACCACTATTGTTATGTGCACCTTAATTTCCTGTTCTCAGGCACAGGATCGAAAAACCATTGATCAGATATTTTATGAAGTCAGTGGCCCCGTAAAGACGATGACAGAGCGGCAAGACATGACGCATATGGCTGCTTATTCAAAAGATACTTCCTACAGTATATACTACTTCAGTCCCAAAGGAGATCTGAGCAAAATTGAGTTTTACAATTCTTTTCATGAAGACAAACCTGGTGTAGCCACTATCGGAAACATCACCTACTTCAAAAAGCAACAAGGCGACAAACGATTTTACACTAAAATCCAGGCAGATAATAAGTTCGCAACAGAATTCTACACCCTGCAAAAGGTGAATGCGACTACGCTGAAATACTGCCTCAGTGCAGCAATGGGTAAGGATACCATGACAAAAGTGTTCACCCTGAACAAGCATAACCGCTTCACACAATCTGTTTCTTCCGGCAGAGTCTACCGCTTTGCAGCTACTAAAAAGCTGGATTACTTTTATGATGAACAGGGCAAACCGGAAAGAATTATAGTTACCGATACGGAAACAAAACAATCTGTTGAAGCGACCTTGAAAAATGTCACTTACGATCAATATGGTAATATGTTGCAGGGCACCTATACAGACCCGGACAATAAGACTGTATATACGATCAATCGTTCCTATACCTATTACACGGCTCCCTGAAATGTGTACAGCCTGCTTAAGTTAATTATAGTTAATCCGTAAAATCATACCTCAAAAACTTCCTAATTTTACGTCTGCCGTATGAGTGTGGACGGGCTTATTAATATAGCGAAACTTTTACATAAGACGCTTATTTATATGTTAATAATCAGGTAAAATACCAACTATCATATCATATACGGCGTCTTACTTCATGAGCAATCAAAAGGAAGATGAGATGAGATCAGCAAAGCGAGAATATATAAGTAACCATTGCAGACAAAGAGCATATGAACAGATCGTAAAGCGACTGTAGATACTTCTGTATCCGACAACAACAAACCTACCATGCACTTTACATACTCGCCGCAGGCAGTATGACTGTCCATAACCGATCCCACCCATGTTGCGCATACACCGGCATAACATGAAGCTTAAATGAAACAGTAGCAGGATGTTTTTCCTGTCCGGGCAATAATATATTGAGGCGGGCCCTCTCTATTGCCTGTGCAAGCACCTTAAAGACAAAACAAAATCAGAAACTCAGTATCTGATATACTTCTTCAGGAGTATATCGGACGGAGTATTCATGTCCAAAAATAAATTACATAAACTGATAACGGGGGGAAGCCGAAAACCATTTTAGAGTAGGCAAATTGTCATTTATCTTCTATGAATTATTTACGTTTACGGTGCTTAAGAAGTATACAATACATACTGCTATTGTACTTCAGCATGATTAGTGTGCAGCTGCAGGCGCAGACTGTGCAGATCGGGACCGGGACAGACGTTCCGGCGAACACGCTCTACAGTCCTTTGTACCGGTATACTGCCACCTCTACCACAAATGGCAGCAGGAGCAATATTATCTATACCCAGGCAGAGCTTGCAGCTGCAGGGATCACCACAGGTGCGGTCATTACAGAGATTGCATTTAATAAAGTAAATACTGCAAACTTCGTTACCCCGGCGGGATACACCGTATACATGGGTAATACCACAAACAATCCTCCGCTAAGTACAACCACTACATGGGCTTCTATTATGACATCTCATGTACAGGTATATACCAATGCGGCTTATAACATACCTTCTGCACCAGGCTGGGTACCAATTACCCTGACCACTCCGTTTACCTATACCGGAGGATCACTGGAGATTGCGACACAAACAACAATGGTGGGTAATGGCGGAGCCACAGATAAATTCCAGTGGGAATATACTTCTGGCCTGGCCGGTTCTGTGATTGGTGTTGCCTCTGCAACAGGCGCGACGCTGAACGGTACTGTGGCCGGTTATAAACATCGTCCGAATATTAAAATCACATTTAATGCAGGTACCGCCTGTGTCAATCCGGCTACGCCTGGCACCGCCAGCAGCAATGCTACCGGAACCATTTGTCCGAATACACAGGTCAGCCTTTCCCTAACCGGTAACAGTACAGGGAGCGGCATCACCTTTCAATGGCAGAGTTCTCCGGATAATATTACCTATACAAACATTGGTACACCACAACCCGGTTCTGCACTGAATGTAAACCCTGCAGCCACTACCTGGTACCGTTGTGCAGTAGTATGCTCCAATGGCACTCCTGCTTACTCCAATGCGATTCAGGTAAATGTAAATCCCGGACTGAACGGCACCTATACGATTAATAATGCCAACCCTACGGGTGGTACCAACTTCAATAGCTTTACCGATGCTGCTACTGCACTGAGCTGTGGTATTACCGGACCGGTAACCATCAATGTGGTAGCAGGTTCCGGACCTTATACAGAATATTTCTACCTGAACAATATTCCGGGATCCAGCGCCACCAATACCGTCCGCATCAATGGTAATGGTGCTACACTGCAATACAATAATACAGCAACAGAACGCCACCTGGTTATCCTCAATGGTACTAAATACCTGAGACTGGATAGCCTTAAATGCCTTGCCCAGAATGCGACATACGGTATAGGCCTTGCCATCACCGGTGGTGCTGAAAATGATAGTGTAACCAATTGTACTTTTGACATCAGCTCGGTAACCAGCACCGCACTGGCCAATTCAGCGGGTCTCATATTTACCGGTTCGCTGACCTCTTCTACAGGCGCAGGTGTCAATGGTAGTAATTGCTATATTTATAATAATAAGATTTTAGGAAATACAGCTGCAGGTGGTCCTTATTATGGAATGACGATTGCCGGCACCAGCAATAACAACATCATTAAGAACAACCTCGTACAGAACCACCATTTCTACGGTATCTATACCAATGGCGGAGAGAATAACCTGATCGAAGGCAATGAACTGAACCGTGCTACAAAAACAGATGTAACTACTTTCTATGGTATCTATACCACTGGTACTACACCAGGTTTGAAGCTCAGCGCTAATAAGATACATACTCCGGGCGGTACAGTGGTCGGATCTATCTCTGCTGTATATATGATATACCTTGGGGGTGATGGTACTGCGGCCAATCCTGTTTTAGTATCCAACAACCTTATGTATAATGTTAACCAGGGTGGCCTGATCTATGCAATCTATGTCACAACCGGTACTTATAACAAAGTATACCACAATACTGTGGACATCGCAGACATCAGGACCGGCACATCGAACAATGCGGGTATTTATGCCATCGGAACCAATACCGGTACCACATTCTACAACAATAATATCTCCATTACCGGTGGTACTACCGGCACTAAATATGGCACTTATTTCAATACTGCCCTTAGTCTTGAAGATGCACAGAAAAATAATATCTACCTCAATTCTTCGCAGACAGGAGACCAGGTATATTCTTTCCTGACTACAGACTTCCCGACACAGACTGCATTCCATGCTTCATTCCCTGCGTATGAAGTAGGATCGCCAACGGTAAATCCGGGTTATGTAAATCCAGCAGCGGGTAACTTTGCCCCATCAAATTATGCCGTAATAGGAACCGGTAAAAACGTATTTGCAGACGTGGATGCAGACATCAATGGTACTGCACGTTCTGCAGCACCAACTATTGGCGCGGTTGAAGTACCACCGACCAATACCAATGATGCAGCAATGGTAAGCATGCTGCACCCTGAGGGTCATATGTGTGCTACCACAACACCGCTGGAAGTTGTACTGCGCAATGCAGGTACGAATAATATTACGACCATGCAGGTAAACTGGAGCCTGAACGGTGTTACCCAAACACCATTCACCTACAACAATACCTTAGTTCCAAGTACCGCTACAGGTCAGTTTATGGATACGGTAGTGATCGGAAATGCGAGCCTTGCAGCCGGTCTTAATACGATCCGCGTATGGACTTCCATGCCTAACGGAGTGGCTGATGCCAACCCGCTTAATGATACACTGCTGACGACATTTACTACGGTTGATTTTGTAGCCAGCACATTATCAGATACGATTTGTCCTACCGGATCTACGATCATCAACCTTGCTCCTGCTACCGGTTATGCAGCCGGTGCACTTGAGTGGCAATCGTCTCCAGATGGTGCTACATGGACCAGCATTACCAATGCCAATGCAGTAGATTATGTAGTATCTGCAATACCGGTTACCACACATTACCGGGTTAAGATCACTAACAATAATGTGGTTTGTTATTCTAATACACAAACGATTGAGATCAAAGATGTAAATATCCTTACAACCACTGCAGCAGAACGATGCGGACCGGGAACCCTTATCCTGGGCGCTACTGCTAATGCCGGTACACAGATCAAATGGTATGATGTGGCAACAGGCGGTACGCCATTAGGCACCGGAAACCAGTTTACCACACCTTTTATAAATATGACCAGGACTTATTATGTGACCTCTGCTACTGCAGGTGGCATGGGTACAGTTGGACCTGTAAGCCCTGCTGCCGTAGGCACTGCAGGTGGTGGTACGGCTTCTGCCTATACTACTTATCACATGGCCTTCAATGTACTGGCACCGACTACCCTGCTGTCTGTTGACATTTATCCTACAGCAGCTATCGGCTCCAGCAGCAGCATCGTGATCCAGAACAGTACCAATGTGGTGATTGCGACTATACCTTACACAACTACAGTTACCGGCGGCAACACAGCACAGACTATTCCGCTGAATATTACCCTGCCTGCCGGTACGGCATATAAAATGGGACAGCAAAATCCTATTGCTTTATACCGTAATACCAGTGGGGCATCTTATCCGTATACATCCAATGTGATCAATATCATCAGCAATAACTTTGATCCTGGTTACTTCTACTATTTCTACAACTGGAAATTCTCCTCTGACTGTGAGAGCAGCCGTATACCTGTTGTGGCTACGGTTAATGAAAATCCTTTGGTAGACCTGGGTGATGACATTGATACCTGTATCAATGCAGGTACAACCCTGACCCTGGATCCAGGCACTCAGCCTGCAGGCAGCACCTTTGCATGGGACGACAACTCTAATGCCCCTACCCGTGAAGTAAGCCAGGACGGTGCTTATGCAGTTACAGTTATGAACACAGAAGGCTGTACCGCCAGAGATACTGTACATGTAAACTTCAAATTACGCCCGGTAGTAAATCTCAGCGCCAGCGACACCTCAATCTGTATCGGGGCTACTACTTCCCTGGATGCAGGCCCTGACGGAGAGAACGGAGGAGACTACTACTGGACTACCGGTGCCACGACAAGACTGCTTTCTGTAAACCATGCCGGTACATACACTGTATTTGTAACCAGCAACGAAGGCTGTCTGACCAGCGATACGGTAACAGTTGTAGAGAACGGTTATGCACCTACGGTAAACGGTATCCTGGCCCTGGCCAACAGTCCTATGGGCTTTGATTTCTCTGCGGTAAATCCACAGAATGTACTCACGTATGAATGGGATTTCGGAGATGGTACTGCAGTAAGTAACCTGGCTACACCAAGCCACACTTACGCTACCGGTGGAGTATATACAATAAGATTAAAAATCAACAGTACCTGTGCTGAAATTACGGACAGCTCTACGGTATACATCGTAGGTACCGGCACCCGTGATCTGAGCCTGGACAAAGATGCCATCAAACTGTATCCAAATCCGGCACAGCATGACCTGGTTATAGAAACCGGCAACGATCAGTTATTTGTGCAGAAGATGATCATCTATAACAGCCTTGGACAGGAAGTATATCGCCGCGACAATCTTAAAGAAGCTTCATACAAAATATCTGTAGAAGACTTTGTATCGGGCACATACATGATCCATATTCAAACGAATAAAGGAAGTACTTCCCGTAAATTTAATGTGATAAAATAGTGGAGTAAAAAGTGCAGATTAATGATAAAGGCAGCCTTAGCGGCTGCCTTTTCTTTTTTTATTCACTTCGTGGATCGGCTTTCAGCGGCATCTTCGCACAGCGGAATATTTCCAGTGCAGGATATCCGAAATCCAATACGACCTTTCCTTCCAGCAAATACAAACCGGCTCCTCTTAACGGATAATGGCCCAATGTCTGCGGAAAATGAACGGTATCAAAAAAGGTGCCTTCCTCATCAAAGAAAGTACCGAATTTCATATAACTCTTCTGACGCGTCTGTACTGTTTTATCAGCCACAAAATCTCCCACGATGCGGATCGTTTTCCCTTCAAAGGCCACCAGTTCTGCTGCACGGCAATCGCCCCGGTAAGGAGAGCGGGCCAGGTCAAACATACTGCCCGATACGGTAAAGCCCATCAACTCCAGCTCATCATAATAATCTTCCAGCACAGAACTTTCCAGCTGGGGCAATACAGGCTTTCGGCTCAGCGACTCAAACAGTACCATTCCTTTCTGCTGCTCTTTCTGGCTGCCGCTCAGTAACAGATGTGCTTCCCAAAGCAGTTCCTTCTTTCCCGCATCCAGAAAACGAAATGCACCTGTACGGATCAGTACCACCAGCTGATCCAGCCAGGCACCGGTTCTGAGTACAAAATTATCCAGACTCGTATACGGTCCGTTCTGGATTCTTTCCTCCGGGATCTTCCGGGCCAGCCGCGCCTCCAGGTTCAGCAAGCCATCAAAACCCAGGTAAATATCTTTATCATAAATCGTGGTATTGAACACACTCTTATTCACACAAGGCAGGCATATATTGGCTCCTGCCCGACGGGCTTCGGTTACATACACTTTACGGTTATAAAAACCACCATAGTTGTTCAGTACACTCACCATAAACTCCAGCGGATGATAGGTCTTCAGGAATAAACTCTGGTAACTCTCTACCGCGAAAGAAGCACTGTGCGCTTTATTGAAAGAGAAGCCTGCAAAGCTTTCCATCTGTTTCCATATCGTCAGGCTGGTTGCTTCCTCGTATCCTTTTGCACTACAGTTTTCAAAAAAACGTTCCCTTATTTTAACCACCTCATCCCAGTGCCGGTATTTACCAGACATCATCCTGCGCAGTACATCGGCATCAGCCATGTCCAGCCCCCCGTATGCATTGGCAATCTTCATCACATCTTCCTGGTATACCATTACTCCGTACGTTTCTTCCAGTTGTTCTTTAAATACCGGGTGCGGGTACTGCACCGCTCCGGGATCATGATGACGCTTAATATACTCGGCCATCATACCCGAAGAGGCTACGCCCGGCCGGATGATGGATGAGGCTGCAACCAGCGTCAGGTAATTATCACATTGTAGCTTGGAAAGCAACTGCCGCATAGCGGGACTCTCTATATAAAAGCAACCGATGGTATTGGCACTTTTTAACTGCGCTACAATTTCAGGATCAGTAAAAAAGCGTTTAGGATCATCGGTACTGATGATTACTCCTTTGTTCTGCCGCACCAGTTCCCGGCAATCTTTAATGTGACCAAGCCCGCGCTGGCTGAGGATATCGAATTTTTCGAAACCTATATCCTCAGCCACGTACATATCGTATTGTACAGTGGGTAAGCCTTTGGGTGGATAGTCCAGGGCAGAATAGCAGGTCAGCGGCTGCTCCGAGATCAGTACACCGGAAGCATGAATCGTACGCTGATTCGGGAAGTCGGCCATACGGTTGTACACACTCAGTATGGTATTCGTAATCTCATTTTTGTTCAGCATATGCTCCGGCTCCATCACCAACCGGTCTATATCTCCCTTGGGCAGGCCATATACTTTTCCCAGCTCACGCAGGATACTGCGCGAGCGAAAGGTACTCATGGCGCCCATCAGGGCCACATGCCCTTCCGGATATTTGGTAAACATGTATTTATAAATCTCATCCCGCTCATTCCAGCAGAAATCAATATCAAAGTCCGGCGGATTCTTACGCTTCGGATTCAGAAACCGTTCAAAGGGCAGGTGCAGGGCGATCGGGTCCACATCGGTAATGCCCAGACAATAAGCCACTGCAGAATTAGCGCCAGAGCCCCGTCCAACATAGTGAAAACCCCGGCTGCGCGCATGATGGCAGATATCGTTTGTAATCAGGAAATAAGCCCCGTAATACTGTCCTTCGATAATCTCCAGTTCCCGTTTGATCCGTTCCTGTGCAAGCATATCAGAAGCACCATAACGCCGCTCCATTCCTTCCATAGCATATTTCAGTAGCAACTCCTTATCGGCATAGCGGTCTCCGGTAAAGGATTCTTTATTTTTGATTTGCTTAAAGTCCATCTCAAAAGAGCATTGCCACAACAGCCGGTTTGTATTGGCGAGGAGTAGCGGCAGTTCTTTATATAATTCCCATAGTTCATTTTTATGGATCAGGACTTCTTTTGCACTGGCTACCTGCTCCGGCTCCAGCTGGGAGATGAGGATATTATTATCGATCGCGCGCAGCTGGCGGTGCAGCATGTAATCACCTGAAGCAAAGGTGACCGGTGCCAGGATTACATATCGCTCATGATGACTCTTAGGCTCCAGCACAATGCGGTTACGCTCTTCGGGACGGATGCCGATATATTCATACTCTCGCAGGTCTTTAACGGCAATACTTCCGTAAGGATAGATGATGAATACTTCATTGAATTCCGGGGCCCGTTCCGGCAGGCGTATATTCAGTTTATTAGCCTCGGTACGAAAGGCATTGATCTCTTGAAAACCGGATGTATTGCGGGCTACAGCGATGTACAGCAACTGATCTCCGTTACGGAATTCCATTCCGGCCAGCACATGCAATCCTTTATCTTTCCCCTTGATGATAAAATCGGCCACACCACTGCTGTTATTAATATCGGTCAGCACGGCACTGTCATACCCGGCTGCAATGATTCTATCGACCAGTTCATCAAGGCTGAATGTACCATAGCGCAGGCTGAAATTGCTATGCAGATTAATGAGCATATTTCGGATTTTTAAGATCAGGAACACAGATGCCTTTCTGGATATAATCCGTGCCAAAGCGCTTACGGACCTGGTCCATAGCCTGCATCAGGTGAATCTCTTCCATCGTATCATTAAAGATATCGATCTGGTAACTGCCCGTGATGAGGTTACTAAGCTTGACTCCGATCAGGCGAATGAGCATACGTCGGCTATATAGTTTTTTAAACAGCTCCAGTACTTTTTCTGCGATATGCTTATCGGAATTGGTATACGGGATCTTCACCTGCTGGGTATGGGTATCGAAATTAGAGTAGCGGATTTTGAGGGTTATACAGCCTGCTAATTTTCCATCCCTCCTCAGTTCAAATGCCAGGGCATCGACCATACCGGCCAGGGTTTTCCGCAGGCGATCCATGTCAATGGTATCTGCCTCAAAGGTATTTTCTTTACTCATCGACTTCTGATCACGGAAAGGCACAACCATGCTATTGTCCATACCATTGGCCTTGTTCCAGATCGTCACCCCGTTCTCGCCCAGCACCTGTCGCAGGGTAAAGACCTCCATCTGCTGCAGGGTATGTATTTTAGAGATGCCCATATTACGCAGGGCCGTATAAGACTTCTCTCCCACCATAGGAATTTTGCGAATGGAAAGCGGCGCCAGGAAGTGTTTTTCCATCCCATCCGCTACCTGCCTTTCCCCGCAGGGTTTAGCCTCTCCGGTAGCGATCTTGCTTACGGTTTTATTGACCGACAGGCCAAAGCTGATGGGCAGACCTGTTTCTTTCATAATACGGGCACGCAGTTCCTGCGTCCATTTCCAGCAGCCGAAAAAACGGTCCATACCCGATATGTCGAGGTAATGCTCATCGATACTGGCCTTCTCCACTACCGGCGCACACTCCTCAATGATCTCAGTGACCGTATTGGAAAATGTACTGTAGAGATCATGATCACCCCGTACCAGTATGGCATCGGGACATAACTGCCGTGCCAGCTTCATAGGCATAGCAGAGTGTATCCCGAATTGACGGGCCTCATAACTACAGGAGGCCACCACAGCCCGGTCACCTGCTCCCCCGATCAGTACCGGCTTACCCTCAAGGTCACTATTGAGCAACCGCTCTACAGATACAAAAAAGGTATCCAGGTCACAGTGTACAATATGTCTGTCCATCACATATCAATTTTATTTGCTACATTTGTTACTATTAATAACAATACTACGATACCAATAATAACAAATGAATCATACAACGCAAAATATATTTTTCAACACCAACCTGAAATATCTGCGGGAACGCAAGAAACTGAACCAGGAAAAACTGGCACAGATCCTTGCTATTACCCGCTCTAAGCTGGCCGCACTGGAGGCCGGAACGACCAAGGCGCCACCACCCGAAGACTATGTTAATATTTCTGCATTCTTCCATATCAGTATAGATACCCTGCTGAAGATTGACCTCCGCAAACTGGGAGAATTTAAGGTAAGGGAGCTGGAAGCGGGAAATGATATTTATATCAAAGGCGGAAACCTGCGGGTACTGGCGGTATCGGTTGATCGCGCAGATCATGAAAACGTGGAGTACGTACCGATCAAAGCGCGTGCCGGCTATGCTTCCGGAGGCTACAGCGATCAGGAATATATAGCAGAATTGCCCAAATACAATATTCCAAATCTGCCCAGGACCGGCACCTATCGCACCTTCCCGATTACAGGTGACTCTATGCTGCCCTTTCCGGACGGCACCGATATTACCGGGCGTTTTGTACAGGACTGGCATACACTCAAACCGGGCACACTGGCTATAGTGGTATTGAGCGGTACGCAGGATATTGTCTTTAAATCCATCACCATGAGCGAAGAGGGTAATCTGGAATTCCGCTCCCTGAACGAGTTATATGAACCCTATATTGTTCCTGCAGGTGAGGTAAGGGAGATATGGGAATACTATGCGTATACAACCAGGGAGGTCCCCAAAGGCACAGCAGACATGGATCGCGTACTGAATGCCCTGGAAGAGATCAAATCGATAGTGCTTACCAAAACAAAGCGCTGATGAAATTCATCAGCGCTTTTATCAAAATCCAAAACACAATTTTCATTTAAGGAATCAGCACAGCACGTCCTTTGATCTGACCGTTGCGCAGCTTATCGTATACGGCTACGGCCTCATCCAGTTTGTAGCGCTCTACTTCAATATGAATTTTTTGCTGACGGGCCAGGCCTACGACCTCTATCAGTTCGGCACGGGAACCCCAGTAAGGATTGGTCATACTCACCCCGAAAGGCATACCCATCATATTGTACTCGTAATGTCCACCACCCAGGCCGACAATCGTCAGGTCACCATCCAGGCCTACAATTTTAGTACCCAGCTCGATAGTCGATGTGGCACCCACAAAATCAATGACTGCTTTCGCTTTCTGAATGCCTGTGATCTTCTGTATTTGCTCTGCCGCATCGCTGTCTTTGGAGTTTACGGTATAAGATGCACCCAGTTCTTTGGCAAAATCCAGGCGCTCCTGGGTAATGTCGCAGGCGATAATGGTAGAACCGGTCATCTCTCTTAAGATCTGTAAAGCCACATGGCCTAAGCCTCCTACACCAATCACGACAACAAACTCATCCGGCATTAATTTAGGTAAAGAACGTTTGATCGCAGAATATGGTGTCAGCGCCGCATCGGTAAGCGGAGCCGCAATTACGGGATCCAGGTCATGGATGGGCACCAGCAGCCGGGAAGAGGGAACCAGCATATAGTCCGCCATACCGCCATTCAAGCCCAGTCCGCCGCCAAAAGCCATTTCAGACTGGTGGTCACAATAGTTTTCTTTAGATTGCTGGCAAGGCTTACAGTGTCCGCAGCCCCATGGACCATAGACCAGCACTGCATCTCCTTTCTTGTAATCTTTTACTGCCGGGCCGACTTCTTCTACCCAACCTGCATTTTCATGCCCGAGGGTAAAGACTGTGCCGGAAACAATTCCTTCATCAATAATGTGCAGGTCTGAGTGACAAACACCCGCTCCTCCGATCTTCAGCAACACTTCATCTCCAGTCGGGGTAGGCTTTTCCAGGTCATTAACAACACGGACATCTTTATGTCCGAAATAGCGTACTGCTTTCATAAAAAATAATATTATAAGTGATGAAATACGATCATTTACTTTTCATCATCCAACCTATAGAACTCATATACCGGGCGGCACAAATGGACAAAGTGAGGTTTAAGCAGCTTGTCTTTAAAGGTACAAAATTCATTTGTTTACTAATGTTAAAATCGGTGTATACCAGCCATTTATACCGAAATAGTTTAGATCATTAGCCATCGTATGCCGGTATCTTTTTATCATAATTTTAAGTGCCGGATTCCTATCACCATGAGAAATAATAAGTACATTCATGGCAACAATTAATCCGACACCACTATATGCTGCAATTCACGCCTAAAGGTATATTGTGTGTTCCCGGAGGCTTCTACATCGACCCCTGGAAACCGGTTGATCTGGCTGTCATCACACACGGACATTCAGACCATGCCCGCTGGGGCATGAAAAAATACCTCTGCCATCACTACACTGTACCGATCCTAAAAAGCCGTCTGGGCACTGATATTGCTGTGCAAGGCATCGCTTACGGCGAACCGGTAACCATCAATGGTGTACAAGTATCTCTGCACCCTGCAGGGCACATCATCGGTTCGGCCCAGGTACGCATGGAATACAAGGGATATGTGGTGGTGGTCTCCGGCGATTACAAGGTGCAGGATGATGGCCTGTCCGACCCGCTGGAGATCCTGCGTTGCCATGAGTTTGTTACAGAAAGCACTTTCGGATTACCCATTTACAACTGGCAGAGCGTAGCAGCTCAGCATACTCAGTTGCAGGAATGGGTAGCCGGTAACAGGGCCAATGGCAAGACTTCGGTATTCATTGGTTACTCACTGGGCAAGGCACAGCGTATTATGAAAGCATTGGAGGGTGTAGCGCCTATACATGTACATTACTCCATTGCGGTACTAAACCAGGCTTACGAAAGTGCAGGCATCCATTTACCGGATTATACAGTCGCCGATCTGCAGGAGGATGTCAAACACCTGGCACAGGATATTGTCATCCTGCCCCCATCCTTACTGGATGCGCAGGTAACCCGCAAAATACCGGATATGGCTAATGCGATCTGCTCCGGCTGGATGCAGGTGCGCGGGGCACGCCGCTGGCGCAGTGCCGATGCGGGTTTCGCGATCAGCGATCATGCCGACTGGCCCGGCCTGCTCGATACGGTTAAAGCAACCGGGGCGGAGAAAGTATATGTAACCCACGGCCAAACGGCTGTATTTACTAAATACCTCAACGAAACCGGGATCGCAGCGGAAGAAGTCACTACCCGCTTCGGAGAAGAAAAGGAATCTGTTGAACCTTCATAACCGGCCTGCTATGAAAACTTTTGCAACACTGATCAATGCACTTGACAGTACAAACAAGACCAATCTTAAGCTGGAAGCGCTGATGCATTTCCTGGCAGAGGCAGAGGAGGGTGATAAAATGTGGCTACTCGCGCTTTTCACCGGTAAGCGGCCCAAACGTAATGTCAATACAGCTTTGATGCGACAGTGGGCTATGGAGATTGCCGGTATACCGGAATGGCTCTTTCTGGAGTCTTACAGCTCTGTCGGTGATCTGGGAGAAACTATATCCCTGATTTTACCCGCACCGGAGCAGTATACCGAACGCTCTTTATCGGAATGGATGCAGCAGATTGCCACGCTGGGCAAGGCAACAGAAGCAGAGAAGAAAACCTTTGTAACAGAGGCCTGGCGCAGCCTTACACATACCGAACGATTTATTTTCAACAAATTACTGGGCGGTAGTTTTCGCCTGGGTGTATCGGCCCAGACCCTGATCAATGCCCTGGCCCGGTATTATAACATGGAGGCCAATGCCGTTACCCATAGCATTATGGGCGACTGGCAGATGGGAACAGTAACGTTCGATGAGCTGGTACAGGGCGCTTATACCGATACACAATTATCCAAGCCTTATCCCTTCTGCCTGGCCTATCCGCTGGAGAAAGAACCGGAAGAACTGGGGCCTGTACAGGACTGGCAGGTAGAGTATAAATGGGATGGCATCCGCGGGCAATTGATCAGAAGAAATGATGAAGTATTTATCTGGTCTCGGGGCGAGGAACTGATCACAGAGCAGTTCCCGGAGATCAAAGCAGCCCTCTTGCAATGGCCGGTCAATGTTGTGCTGGATGGGGAATTACTGGTATTCAAAGACGGACAGGTCCTCAATTTCAGCGCACTGCAACAGCGGCTGAACCGGAAAAATATCAGTGCTAAAATGCTGCAGGAATTGCCGGTTGTATGTTTCGTTTATGATCTGCTGGAGCTGGATGGGAAAGACTTACGCAGCCTGCCCATAAAAGAACGGCGGTCCATGCTGGAAGCGTTGTTGCGACAGTATCCCGGCGGACCATTAATGCTATGCCATACGATCGCAGCAGCCGACTGGGAAGTACTGAAATCTATACGCCAGGAATCACGTTCGGTCAACAGCGAGGGCCTGATGCTGAAACATAAAGATTCGCCGTACCATACCGGCAGAAAGAAAGGAGACTGGTGGAAATGGAAGATAGATCCATACACCATAGATGCCGTGCTGATTTATGCCCAGAAAGGAAGCGGCCGCAGAAGTGCATACTATACCGATTATACTTTTGCTGTACGCAAAGGTGATGAGCTGGTCTCTATTGCCAAAGCCTATTCCGGACTTACAGATAAGGAGATACAGGAAGTGAACCGCTACATCAACCAGCACGCGATTGAAAAATTCGGGCCGGTGCGTACGGTAAAACCGGAACTGGTATTTGAGATTGCATTTGAAGGCATCAGCTTCAGCAACCGGCACAAATCCGGTGTGGCCCTGCGTTTCCCCAGGATTGCCCGATGGCGGAAAGACAAGACCGCCGCAGAGATTGATGATATAGAAGAAATCAAAAAAATGATCCGTTAGTGAGCAAACGCTTAATCCATACACAGGGCTACAGCATCGTGGCCGAATGGATGCAGGCCAAAGGCAATACTGCATTCAGCTTCCAGAAGGAGGCCTGGCAGGCGTATGCCGATGGGTATAGTGGTATGATTGTGGCGCCAACCGGATTCGGCAAAACCTTCTCGGTATTCCTGGGTGTGCTCATCGATTTCATGAATCACCCGGAGGCGTATAAAGACGGACTGAAACTCTTATGGGTTACTCCTTTGCGGGCATTGGCCAAGGACCTTTCCCGCGCGATGCAGGAGGCTATAAATGAGATAGGGCTGGACTGGACGGTAGAGGTGCGCAACGGAGACACGGACATTAAGCAAAAAGCAAGACAGAGCCGCATGATGCCGGATATACTGATCGTAACTCCCGAAAGCCTGCACCTGCTGCTGGCACAGAAGGGCCGCGAGCGTTTCTTCAAAACCCTGAAATGTATTGCTGTTGATGAATGGCATGAATTGCTGGGTGGTAAAAGAGGGGTTATGACGGAACTGGCACTGGCCTATCTCAGACATGTTTATCCGGACATCCGCACCTGGGGCATCACTGCTACTATAGGCAACCTGGATGAGGCGATGGAGGTATTGCTGCCACATACCGATCGCAAAAAGAAGATTACGGCCAAAGAAAAGAAGAAGATAAAAATTATACCGGTATTCCCGGATGAGGTAGAGGTACTGCCCTGGGCGGGGCATCTCGGAGCAAGGCTGGTATACCAGGTGGTACCGATCATCAACCAAAGCCGCTCCACCATTATATTTACCAATACCCGCAGCCAGAGCGAGGCCTGGTACCAGCTACTACTGGATGCCTATCCCGATTTTGCGGGACTGCTGGCCCTGCACCACAGCTCGATAGAAGGCCAACTAAGACAATGGATCGAAGATAGTTTGAGTAGCGGATACCTGAAGGCTGTAGTGTCTACATCCTCCCTCGACCTTGGTGTAGATTTCAAACCGGTAGATACCGTGGTGCAGATTGGCTCCAGCAAAGGGGTTGCGCGGTTTATGCAAAGGGCCGGCCGTAGTGGCCACTCCCCTTTTGAAGTATCGACTATCTATTTTGCACCGACGCATTCGCTGGAATTGATTGAAGCAGCAGCACTCAAAGAGGCCGTCAAAACGCAGACAATTGAGCACAGAGATCCTATGGTGCTGACCTTTGATGTGCTGGTACAATTTCTCATTACACTGGCCCTGGGCGGTGGTTTTAAGGAAGAGGATTTATTTCCGGTTATCCAACAAACCTTCGCTTTTTCTGAGATGACAGAAAGCGAATGGCGCTGGTGTATTGATTTCATCACTACTGGCGGTACTATTGGTGCAAACTATGAGGAGTATCATAAAGTGGTCCGGCGAGAAGATAATATGCTGGTGGTAACCAGCCGGCGTATTGCGATGCTACACCGGATGAATATCGGTGTGATTGTGAGTGACGCAATGATGCGGGTGAAATTCGTATCTGGTGGCTATGTCGGCATGATCGAAGAATATTTTATTTCCAAACTGAAAGCCGGCGATAAGTTCCGGCTGGCGGGCCGGGTGCTGGAACTGGTGCGCTCTAAGGAAATGACGGTATATGTACGGTCCTCTTCCGGCAAGGCCATTACGCCCAGCTGGCTGGGGGGCCGATTGCCCTTAAGCTCTAACCTGAGCTACTTCCTGAGACAGAAACTGGCACTGGCCCGCAATCCTGATCGCAGCGAAAAAGAGCTAAGATTCCTGAAACCCTTGTTTGACAAACAAAGCGCACTGTCGCACATCCCGGCCGAAAATGAGTTCCTGGTCGAGTCCATTAAGACAAGAGAAGGTTTTCATTTATTCATGTACCCTTTCGAGGGGCGTCTGATCCATGAGGTGATGGCCGCACTGGTGGCTTACCGCATCAGCCGCTACTACCCGATCAGCTTTTCTATGGCGATGAACGATTACGGATTTGAATTGTTTTCCGATTCGGAAATCAAACTGGATGAGGATCAGCTAAGGGAGATACTGAGTACCGATCACCTGATGGACGATGTGTTTACCAGCATTAATGCGACGGAAATGGCCCGGCGCAAATTCAGGGATATTGCAGTGATCTCCGGCCTAGTAATACAAACCTATCCCGGTGCACAGAAAAGCAATAAATCATTACAATCCTCTTCCGGTCTCATGTTCAATGTGTTTGAAGAGCACGATCCCGGCAATCTCTTATTGCGACAGGCTTATATGGAAGTATTTAACCAGCACCTGGAGGAGCATCGGCTCATTGCTACATTCAAACGGATCAATAAGAGTACCATTATTTATAAAAGTATGAACAGTTACTCTCCGCTCAGCTTTCCCATAAAGGTAGACAGCCTGCGCCAGTCCCTGACCAGCGAAGACCTCAATACCCGTATACAGAAGCTGCAACAGAGCGGGGTACGCAGCCCGAAAAAAAGAAGATGAGACTGATAGAGCAAAGCATTCCTGTATTGCAGGAGCAATTTATTTTAACCAACCAGGCAGCACTTTTCTGGGAGCGGCAAAAGGCACTGATCCTGTCGGACCTGCACTTGGGCAAGGCGGCACACTTTCGCCGTAATGGTATTGCCATGCCGGTACAGCTGGCCCTGCAGGATCTGGAGCGGCTGGATACCCTGATTCATCATTTTGCGGCAGAGCAGGTAATCGTTGTGGGCGACCTGGTACATGCCGGGGCCAATAAAGAGGTACCGCTGTTTACGGCATTGACGCATAAACACGAGCAGGTATCCTTTACCCTTGTCCGTGGTAACCATGACCGCCTATCTGAAGATCAGTTATGGGCTATAGGTATACAGGAAGTCTATGATGAACTGAATATAGAGGGCATTACCTTTTCGCACGATGCAGTGCAGTACCCTGTACCATTTGTAGTTTCAGGCCATATTCATCCAGGTGTAGATATTATGTTCCATACCAGGCAGCGTATGCGCTTCCCTTGTTATGTAGTCACTCCACACCAGCTGATCTTACCGGCCTTCAGCCGCTTCACCGGTCTGGATACGGGCCGTATGCCAGCCGGGGCCACCTGCTATGCATTTTATAAAGAAGGTATTTTTACGGTGTAAAGATGTACGGCACACGCGAGGTCATGTACCGAGAGATGAGTGCCCTTTTAAAGTAATGAATCTTGTTTCCTGAATGCGGACTTATTTAGAATAACAGGCCGGCGCGCTCTGGCAAAACATATGTTTCTGCAGCCTTATGCTGTGGTATGAGGCTTT
Organism: Edaphocola aurantiacus; assembly: GCF_019797745.1. Classification (GTDB taxonomy): domain Bacteria; phylum Bacteroidota; class Bacteroidia; order Chitinophagales; family Chitinophagaceae; genus Edaphocola; species Edaphocola aurantiacus. Next base: position 881,766 of record NZ_VOSI01000001.1, read on the forward strand.
TCACTTTGGCGGGATGTTTTGCTGCATGCAGATGAATCAGCTGCATCATGTAATGATTGCCATAATAGCGTTTCAGCGTAGCACGCAGGTCTTCAAATGTAGTAAACTGTACATGCTCATCGATATAGCCCATGGCATAAAAATGGCCGCGTTCTACCCATATACAACTTTGTTCTCCTGCTGCCCTGCCCTTGTCCAGTATGGCAAATGAAGGTTGCTGCTCGTGCCAGCCTGCAATAGCCAAGTCTACCTTTTCATTATGTTCCTGCATGTCCGGCAGTTCCTCTTCTTCCGGCATATCTACCATATGTTTTACATAAGATGCCTTTCCGAATTTGCAGAAGCGAAAATCAAGCTGATAGGTCTCGGCCAGTGTACGCAGCATTTTTACACCATCATATTCCCGGTTAAATACAGCAATTGAGGGCTGTCCCTTGGCCAGTTTACCAATAGCCAGGTATTCATAGCCATTCATAGCGGTATAACGGAACATGCCGTACTTAGGCTCGAATCGTTTCAGGGCGCGGTTATACGCAGGCCACAGCCTTTTGATCTCTATACATTCCAGCAGCAAGGCCATCAACTCAGTCGCACAGGGTTCAAAAGAAATGCTATGTATCTCGCGCAGGAAATGCTGCCGCTGAGGATTAATGTTATGGCCGGTAAAGTGCTGAATGACCCTTTTCTTCAGGTTGACGGCTTTGCCTACATATATGGCTTTGCCGGCATCGTTATGGAAATAATATACGCCGGGGCACTGGGGTAACTGCTGTACATATTCCGGGGCCAGGTTAGGCGGCAGGCGCTGATCCGGGGCACTTTTCTTAATCATGCCTTCTATGATCTTATCAGTATCCCAGTCCAGTAATTTATGAAACAATATCGCTGTCGCAGTGGCATCGCCCCCGGCACGGTGACGGTCTGTGATAGGTACATCGAGGCTATCGCAGAGTCTGCCCAAGCTGTAAGAAGGCAGGCCCGGTCTTATTTTGCGGGCCATGCGCACGGTGCAGAGCTTTGGCGCGGACCAGTCATACCCTTCTTCTTCTAACTGATGCTTGACGAAGGAATAATCGAAATTTACGTTATGGGCTACAAATACCCGGTCTTTCAATAAGGCATAAACGACCGGGGCAAGGTCACCGAATACCGGTGCATCCTTTACCATTTCATTATTAATGCCGGTGAGGGCAAAGATATAATAGGGAATGTCTTTTTCGGGATTGATGAGTGATTCCCATCTTTCGAGTTCGTTTGTACCATCATGTATAATAATGGCGATCTCGGTCATACGGCTACCGCGGGCATTTCCTCCGGTAGTCTCAATATCTACTATTGCATATTCTGTTGCACGCTTGCGCTTCGCCATACTTCACTATTTCTTTTTATTCCTTTGCTGATGCGACTTAGGGCACAGGATCAATGTGCCTTCGTCTGTATTGTTCTGCTCCATCTCCGATCCTCAAAAAGTACAGATTTCCGGCTTTACCTGATGGATGCGCAGTGTTCAAAGTTATTCTTTTTTTATATACATATTCCCACTCATCTGTGGCGGTATCTCTGTAATAACTACAGGGCCGCAATCGGGCAGACAGCAGATCGGGTGTTCATAGTTTTTTACTTAATGCAATATTTCTTTTAAGAATAATAAGGTGTGCTGCCAGGCTCTTTTAGCCATCGTTTCGTTATAGTCGGGAGACTTAGGATCAGTGAAGGTATGCTTACTATGCGCATAAGTGATCAGCTGCCAGTCGGCCCGACCCTCGTTCATTTCAGTGACCAGGTTGACCAGATCCTGTGGCTGCACGCTTTTATCTTCTGCCGGATGCTCTACCAGTATTTTGGTATTGATAGGTCCGTTCGGACGGTCCGCAGCCTTAGCCAGTCCACCATGTATAGACACCACTCCCACTACAGGAAAGCCTGCACGGGCCACTTCCAGCGAACCGCTGCCGCCGAAACAAAACCCGATTACGGCTATTTTTTCAGGCAGGGCACCTTCTTTCTTTAACTGATCCAGCGCGAGACTGATGCGGTGCTGATAGGCTGCATAATCTTGTTTATACTTTCCGGCTATTGCTGATGCTGCAGTATTATCTGCCGGCACATTTCCTTCTCCGTAAACATCTGCAATAAAGGCTATATATCCTTGCTGCTGCAATGCCAAGGCTGCCGCGCGGGCTTCTTCGTCAATTCCTTTCCAGGCAGGAAGGATCAATACTCCGGGCAGTTTCTTCCCGGCATTTACGGTCACCTCTCCTTTCAGGGCCTGGGTACCATCGGTATAGCGAACCGCTTTCAGCTGTGCTTCGGCAGATAAGCCGGAAATGAGGATAGCAGCCATGAGTAAAAGCTTTTTCATGTAGAAATATTATTTGATATAAATGCTTTGTAAAGATACCAAAGTCCGGAGCAACAAATTCGTTAAACCTTCATTAGCATTACTCCTGTTTCTTTCCACATTTTACGGTGTAGAAAATTCCAGATTGGGTATTGTTTTTCTACACCAAATCATGCATTATGATATATAATCAATTGATTATCACATAAAATTCAATTTGGAATGATATTGGCATATGTACCTGTAATCTTATAAATTTTAACTATTAAAACTTAAACTATTATGGCAACGAACACACGCAGAGGAAATCAGAATCCCTCAAACCGCAACAACACCAGCAGCAACCGCAATAACCGTAACACTGCTCGTCAGGACAACAATAACTCTACTCATATAGATAATTACGAAGACGATGACTATATCTACCAGCAAGGATACCAGGCCGGTTACCAGGCTGGATTTCAGCGTGTAGATAGTGAAGATTACGGCGACTACGGCACTTCTGCAGAATACGACGATGACTATCAATACGATCGTATTGACGAATATGATAATGATCAGGATGAGTATAATCAGGATAATCAATATGGCAGCTATGGCAATTACAGCCAGCAGGGCCGCAATGCTCACCAATCTGGTAATCAGTCCCGTCAGCAATACGGTAACCAATATGGCAACCAGCAACATGGTCGCAACAGCAGCCAGGGACAGCAATATGGTCGTCGCAGCAACAACTCTTTTGATAACAGCAGCCGTTATGGTGGCAACACTTATACTTCTGCTCAGGAAAATTATGGTTCTTCCCGTGAAGGCAGAAACTACGATGCTAACGGTCGTAATGATTTCCGCAATGAAGGCCGTACCAACAGAGGGTATAATGAACATAACCCCGGCTCCAGAAACAGTAATCGCGGGTATGACAGCTACAACACCAATAGCTTTAACGACCGCCAAAACGACGATTACTACAACAATAGTAAACGCTCCAACTTTGAAACCAGCAGCCGCGGTCGCAATGGTTTCGGCAGCCGCAAAAACAGAGACATATAACTAAAACACTCTTTTTCTGAAGGGCTGTTATCAGCCGGTGACAGCCCTTCATTTCTTCAATCATTTATAAAAAGATTATCTATGCCAACCGAAGCAAATGCAAGCAAAACAAGCAGTACTGCACAAACCGGTACTGCCAAAGCATCCCAATCAGTGAATGATACTGCACCACTGCAGAAGTTTTTTATTGATGCCTTAAAAGATATGCTCTGGGCCGAAAATGCCATCATCGGCGGCTTACAGAAATTACAGAAAGCAGCGACCAGCGAAGAACTGAAAGATGCTTTCGAAGACCACGAACTGCTGACCAAAAAACATATTTCCCGGCTGGAAAAAGTCTTTTCTATGTTAGGCGAAAAGCCGGAACCTAAAAAATGTAAAGCAATGGAAGGCATCCTGAAGGAAGCAGATGAGATCATTGAAGAAACGCCTGAAGGAACTGCTACCAGAGATGCAACACTGATCATTGCTGCTCAGAAAGTAGAACACTATGAAATTGCAAGCTATGGAGGTTTAGTCGCTATTGCACATACTTTAGGTCATGACAAGGCAGCAGATCTGCTGCAGAAAACCCTGAATGAAGAAGAAGAAACCGACTATAACCTTACAGATATTGCGGAATCTCAGATCAACTTTGAAGCCGTGGAAGAAGATGCCTCTGTGGCGGAATAATAATATTGAACAATAGCTGCACCTGCTTTAACTAAAACATACTGCTAAAACCGACCTCCTCTATATACCTCATCATACACTTACCATGTTTGGTGATTGATTGCTATCATGTCTGCAAATGACAGGGCCTTTTCCAGGGCTCTGTTGTTTGTAGTAACAAAAAACAGTTTGCAAAATATATGCTTTTCCCATTACCCAAGCGGCCGGCTATCTATAAGATCCTGTATAAAGTGAGGGATCGCTCCGAGATCATATTCTGGATATTTATTATTATCCTGAATCTATGCATTCCGTTATTATTTATGCTCTCTGTTCTGGCATAACTATTATCGAAAATACTTACCTCAGTGGTAATCTATCATACGTACATTTTTTTTCATTAGGTATAATAATTCAGTAGGGCGTTCCTTTCCAGGAGTGCCTTTATTATGATACGCCAATCCTTCACCAGCTTACATAACAATATGTAGAAGCAGGCCTCCTTTCCCCCATTTGAGTATAAAAATTCCACATTACCGATTTCAGATCACCTATAATTAATTGATAGTCAAATGAAAAGCACATTGGCACAGTATTGGCACTGGTATATATAAGTTCTAAAATTTAAAACCTGCTATGACTACACAAAATCGCAGCCCTTCGCAAAACCTTATATCTATGCCCTCTTCGCTTTGTGGAGCAAAAGGACATAAATCTAAAAAACTACGTGCAGCAAAACTCAAAACAAAGCATATATAACTAAAGCCATAACCTATCTACAACCTATACACTATGAATACATAAAGAGCTATGGTTTACTGTAAACATTTATCTAACTAAAGACCAACATCTATACAGTGCCGATTGGTTTCCGCTTAATGAAATAGAGCGGATAAGCATCTGACCAAAATACAATGCTTATACTCTATGTGGCACCAGCCGGCATTTTTTAACGATTATTGACGCATGACAATTGCGTTTTTTGGGTAGGGATTAAAAAGCTCCTTTCCAGGGGCTTTTTACTTTTCTAAAACCATAATAAATCATTTACGCAACTATACACACTGCTATTTACTCAAATTAAAAACAAAAAATCATGCAAGAAGGAACAGTAAAATTTTTTCACCCAGAGAAAGGCTTTGGGTTTATTAAACCAGAAAACAGTAATGAAGATATTTTCGTCCATGCTTCAGGGCTGGTCGATAAAATTGAACAGTCTGACAAAGTGGTCTTTGATACCATGACCGGCAAGAAAGGACTGGTTGCAATTAAAGTAAAAAAAGTACGTATCATATAATCCTTGTTTGTATAACCTGGCTTGCCCTTTCCAGGGCAGGCTATATAATGTTTGGAATAAGACAAGCCGGCAATCTTCGATTGCCGGCTTGTCTGTTCAGTTTATTGTTAGTGATGATTGTTATTTAATAACAACTGGTACCGATTTCAGCTTGATGGTATTTTGATATACTGTAATCAGGTATGTACCTTTAGCCAGTTGAGGCAGTTTCAGTTGACTGTTCATCGCAGCTTTTGTGCCGCGGTACAACACAGTAGCCTCTTTACCGGTTACATCTGTGATATTTACCTGTATTGCATCATTATCATTTACCGTACCATTAAACTGCAGACTGATGATATCCTGTGCCGGGTTAGGGTAAACAGATACTGCGAGTACATTTGGTACAGGTTTCAGGCTGCGGTTATCACTGAAGTAACCAGAGCTACAATCCAGTTTCATACTCAGCGGCAAAGGACCATCCGGTACCATAGTATTATACTCATTCCAGCTATAGCCTGAAAACGATACAATATTGCCCGGGCTCATCGTTTGTGCGTTAGGGAAGTATGGCATACACATACTGAACTTACAAGCCGGATCTCCGTTTTTATCGGTACGCAGGAATTTCGGGTTCAGTACATTAGTAAATTTATTCCATATTGGTGTGTTTAAAACGATGTCGTCTGTGAGCATGCCATTATCCCTTACGGTCGTAACCGGTCCCCATACCAGGTTGCTCGGTGCATTGCCCAGGTTATAATAACTGTTCGGGTCCATTGAACGGGAACCGGTACCTGCTGCAGATTCTATCGTTACCCAGTAATTGGTATTGATGATGATATCTCCTGAAGATGTAGTTATCGGCATCAGTTCGGCCAGGTAAGGATTTACATTATCCTGCGAGGTAGGGAAAGCCTGACCGCCACAAGCAAAATTGCTCTGGAAGCCGCTCAGGATAAGCGTATTGTTGGAATTACCTCTTACAATATTGGTACCCCAGCAGTAATCGATCTGTCCCATCCAGGCCTGGTTATTGGCTCCGGCAGGTGGCATAAGGGTGCCGATATCAATCGTAGTCACATTTAAAAATGTAGGGAACAGGTCCATCTGGCTGGCGTTCAGGTTAAAACAGAAGTTACCGAATACATAGGCCACCGCCGGATTTGTTGGATCTTCCCAGAAATCGAAACTGGTGTTCAGGTAATTGGTCAGTGTAGCCTGCTGTATCGGTGCATCCTTCATCATATTCAGTGCACCATCGATCTGCAGGTTCATCATAGCCTGGCCACCGCCACCATCATTACACATTCCTCCGACCCAGATATCGCCACTACTCATGATCTTCATGCGGTGTGGGATATCATAATCATTACCTCCGGCCGGCCAGTCATAGGTATTCATGGCAGCAACCATATTGGCGGCTATATCGTAGATCAGTACAAATGCCGTTTTAGGGGTAGAGAAGTCAGGGTATACGCCCGGCGGCATGGATGGTGTCATATAACCACATATGTAGATGCGGCCGTTGCCATACAGCATACTACCTGTAGGCCAGTAATCCTGTCCGGGGAAAGGAGACTCAATTACATGTGTTGAAAACTGCATGCCATTAGCTGCATCAGCACGGATCACTTCGATACCGCTCGGACCAGGTGTCCAGGGTAAAGCTGTTCGGGTAGCCACAATAGCCACATCGTTAGGATTCAGATAGTGCACGCCTTTTACGCGTTCATCATATCCCGGATCATTATAGAATTGTGAGACTATAGGGCTTCCGGCAGGGTCGAATACCAGCAGATGTACTGCATTATCACCGACTGTTCCGGCATAGTCAAATGCAGTACCGGCCATAGCATACTCATCTTTGTTGAGCATCTGGCTGGTCGCATAGTGTTTTAAATTATCTGGATTGTAGAGAAGGCTCAGGGAGTTCGGGGCTTGTGCGCTTAGCTGTTGTTCTGCACTGCATAGGCCCAGAGCGAGCAGGCCAAGCCGAAGGCTTTTACGCAACCACTTGCGGAGTCCGGAGGAGGCAGGGTTTGTTGATGTCATAGTGGCACACAGAGGAGTGGCCCGGTCATTGATGTTGAATGACTGCACAGTGTTGTGTTGTTTCATCATTGCTACTAAATTTTAATTATTAGAGCGGCAATATTACCGGTTTGTTTTACTGTTGTAATGCACGGTTCCTACAAGGCACAATATCTGTAGTCCATTTTTCAGCGGGCGCTCTCCTACCCTTTTTCGTCAGTATACTATCGGGTCTATGGACTTATTTTTCACAATATAGAGTGTTTTATTTTATTTTACAATATTGAGAATAAAATATTTTAAAATGATGCATATATGAGACAGAAGAGGTATGTTGTTATATGCGGAAGGCACTTACGCAGTATGCACACAAAAAGAAAAGTCGCTGTGCAGGGGGCACAAGCGACTCTCTTTTCAACTATATAAACATAGGGGGGTAAGATGGGCGATAATGCTAATGCTCAAATGTTTTTATGTGTAGTATGAAGCAAACAAGGATGATTCATTAGCAATTATCTGAAGCGAAGATAATACACACTTTTGAGAATACAAAAATTTAAACTCTTTTTTTCAAAAAAACCCGGATCAGAATCCCCGCCCGCGTATAATGCAGCATGATGTATCTTTGCCGGATAAGCATATATTTAATGGATCATAAAGATAATACGATAACACAACGCTGGACAGCCCTGGAAGCTATGCTGACAGAGCGTTTCGGCAAATTGCCCAATATGGAAGCGATTTTATACCTGATCGGTATAAATGAATATAATGGCAGACTGCCTAAGATTAAATTTTCTAAAGAGCAGAAGCAGGACCTGATGCACATCGCAGTATGTACCCTGCTCAGTAAAAGCGGCTATTATCAGCTATCCGGATTTGATGATGAAGGCTGGCCGCACTTTGAAGAACTGATACCGGTACCGGAAACAACACTCGGTGGCCAGGAGCAATTACTCAAAGAGCATATCCTGGAATACTTTGAAATGTAGTATAAAAGATAAGGGGCGCCAATGGCGCCCCTTATCTTTTATTAAAATCTTAATCAAGTACTACTTCCTGACTTACCGACCAGGCCTGTGCTTTATCAGCAAATAATGCTTTGGTATGCTTCCAGGTATCGGCAAAAAAATCGCTGCAGCGATACTGCTCCAGGTATTCCGGCCCATCCCAGTAACTATAGGTAAAGTACACATTATCCTGTGCGATATCTTTAAGCAATTCCAGATGACTGCAGCCTTCCTGATTACGGATGCGTTCTTTACGCGCTGCAAATAATTCCAGGAATTCCGGCACGCGTTCCGGCACAAAAGTCATCTTTACAATACGAATCATCATGAGAATTCTATAGGGATAATATTATAGATCAATTGGTCTTTTTTAAACAATTCAAGTCCGAGCAACTGGGCCGCAGAACCCTCTCGGATAGCAATTTCCAGGTATCCCGCACTATTGAACAGGCATAGCCGCTCTCCGGGTATGACGTCATTATAATTACGGCTCAGCTGTGTAACAGGTATATTACGCGGGATACGGATGCTGAAACGACGGCCATTACGGCAAGCTTCAAAATCTTCACGGGTAATATTCAATACCACATTGCCAAAGCGGTCAATATGGATCACATGGCAATCCAGTTGATTTTCTTTTACCTTGGCTCTTAATGGTGTCGTCTGCACTTCCGGGGTGCATATGGATGCATCCAGCATTTCGAAATGAAAATTGGCGGCATGCATTTCGTGTATCAGCTGTGAGGCTTTCCGCAACCATTCTATATAGTTGGCAGACTCACTGTCCCGGTACTCCCATATCTTAATATCGCTATGGGGAAAGGTAAAGGTGAACATTCCATTATCTGCGCTGATGATTACCTGGTTCTCCAGCAATGCAAACAGGATCCGGGAAGGATTCTGGTGCATGATATCAAACATGGATATATGAACAGTGCGCTCCGGGAAATTACGGAAAGCACTGTTCAGCAGGTAGCTGCATTGCAACAAATCATAAGGGGCTACCTCATGCGTAAGGTCAATAAGCCTTAACTCAGGATTTGATTTCAGGATCAAACCCTTGGCTATCGCTACTGCGTTGTCTTTGTTTCCAAAATCTGATATTAATGTTGCAATCATTATTCTTCTTGTACGCGCTTCTATTTTACCTCAACACCACTGTTCACTATATTTTTCGGGGAAATGAAGACCAGCTTACCTTCTGCATCTTCTCCCATCAGGATCATACCTGCACTTTCAATGCCTCTCATCTTGCGCGGAGCAAGGTTTACCACCACTACAACCTGCTGACCGATCACCTCTTCCGGCTGGTAGTGCAGGGCAATACCAGACACAATCGTTCTTTTCTCAAAGCCCAAGTCTACTTCCAGTTGCAGCAGTTTATCTGCCTTCTTCACTTTTTCTGCCTGCAGGATGGTCCCTACACGCAGTTCTACTTTGGCAAAATCATCAAATTCGATAACAGGCTTCAGTTCCGGAGCTGCAGGCTCAGCTGGTGCTTCAGGAGCCAGTATTACGGATTGCTTCGCATTGGCCTGTAATTTTTCTTTCTGTGCTTCAATCTCGGCATCATCGATCTTACGGAACAATAATTCCGGTGCACGTAAAGGATAGCCTTTACGGAGCAGATCCATTCTACCTGCATTCTCCCACTCCAGCATTTTATCCACCACCGTCAGCATAGAGCAGATCTTCTTAGTGGTAAACGGCAGGAACGGATTGGCAAAAATGGCCAGGTTAGCCGTCAGCTGTAATGCTATGTGCAGACAGTTATCGATCTTAGCCTGGTTTTCCGCTTTCAGCTCAGGCGTCTTGGCCAACGTCCATGGCGCTACTTCCTGTAAATATTTATTTCCTTTACGGGCAATATCAATTACCTCGAACAGGGCATCTCTGAATTTATAATGCTCAATAGATTGTTCAATCTTTTGTTTTGCCGCCTGTATATCTTTAATAATGTTGATATCCAGATCGGTTTTTTCTGCTTCATGATAAGCCGGAACTTTGCCGTCGCATAATTTATGCATCAGCACCATAGCGCGGTTGATGAAGTTACCGAAGATGTCTACCAGCTCGCTGTTATGGCGGGTCTGGAAGTCTTTCCAGGTAAAGTCATTGTCTTTTGTTTCCGGTGCATTGGCACATAATACATAGCGCAGGGTATCCTGCATATCCGGGAAGTCTTTCAGGTATTCATCGATCCATACTGCCCAGTTGCGGGAGGTAGAAACTTTGTCACCTTCAATATTCAGGAATTCATTTGCCGGAACATTTTCAGGAAGGATATATCCGCCATGTGCTTTCAGCATGGCAGGGAAGATGATACAGTGGAATACGATATTGTCTTTACCGATAAAATGTACCAGTTTGGTATCCTCTTTTTTCCAGTAATCGTCCCAGCTCTGCGGTAATAATTCTTTGGTTGCAGAGATATAACCGATCGGTGCATCAAACCATACGTACAGCACTTTTCCGTCTGCACCTTCTACCGGAACCGGTACACCCCAGTTACTGTCGCGGGTCATGGCACGTGGCTGCAAACCACTATCCAGCCAGCTTTTACACTGACCATATACATTCGATTTCCATTCGTCTTTTTTACCTTCTACGATCCACTCTTTCAGGAAATCTTCATATTTATTCAGCGGAAAATACCAGTGCTTGGTTTTTTTCTTTACCGGCACGGCATTGCTCAGGGCACTTCTCGGGTTGATCAGCTGCTCCGGAGACAGGGTGCTGCCACATTTTTCACATTGATCGCCATAGGCATTCTCATTGCTACAGATCGGGCAGGTACCTACGATATAACGATCGGCCAGGAAGGTTTGTTTTTCCTCGTCGAAATACTGTTCACTTTCTCTTTCTTCAAACAGACCATCATCATATAACTTACGGAAGAAAGCCTGTGAGGTCTGACGGTGTACATCTGTTGTGGTACGGGAAAAAATATCGAATGAGATACCCATACCGGCAAAGCTGTCGCCGATTATTTTATGATACTTGTCTACAACCTCCTGCGGGCTTACGCCTTCCTTCATCGCACGAATCGCGATAGGCACACCATGCTCATCTGTGCCGCAGATAAATTTAACATCTTGCTTGCGGGCACGCTGAAAACGCACATATATATCGGAAGGCAGATAACATCCGGCAAGGTGCCCGATGTGTACTGGTCCGTTGGCATATGGTAAGGCTGCTGTAACCAGGATTCTGTTGTATGCTTGACTCATGCGTGCAAAGGTAGAACTTTGTGGCTTATAATAGAAACGGAAATCACTGTGAATTACGCCTGTTTACAGCTTACCTGATGATAAATCTGCTTTATAGCAATATCACATCAATTTAACGGAGCATTCGCGTGAAAAAAGTTACTTTTGCAAGCTTAATCATATCCATGTCTTCACACCACATTATCCGTGACAATCAGGAACCTGCACTCATCATCGCCAATGGCGAGGCTTGTAGCATGGACCTGCTTAATGAGTTGCTGGAATGGTCGCCGCTGGTAGTAGTACTGGACAGCGCTGTAACGCGTGTGATGGAGCTGGGGATTAAGATTGATGTGCTGATCGGGGATTTTGACCGCAGCTTTGATGCGCATTATTACCAGGAGAAACAATACCCGCTGGAGATCATTCATGATCACTGCCAGGAATCTACAGACCTGGAAAAGGCTTTCCGCTACCTTGTGGGCCGTGACTTTAAAGCCGCTAATGTAGTATGGGCTACCGGCCGCAGAGCAGATCATACGATTACCAATATCTGTAATATTGTGCGCTTCAGGGATCAGTTGAAGATTGTACTCTACGACGACTATTCCAAGATCTATACCTTACCCTATTCTTTTGAAAAATGGTATGCAGCCAACACGATTATTTCGCTCATACCGATCGGTACCGTAACCGGTATCACCTCCCGGAATCTGCAATATACCTTGCAAAATGAGACCCTTACCGCGGGATACCGTACCGGCAGCTCTAACCATGTGCTGCAGGACGGCTTCGTAAAAGTGTCTTATGAAACAGGAGACTTGCTGATGATGGAATGTCATGACTAATTTTTATTTTACTGTATGAAACTGTTATATCAATACCTGAGCAGATACAAACTGCTTATCATCCTGGCGCTGCTACTGGCGGCCATCAACCAGGTATTTTCTTTAATGACCCCCTATATCCTGGGTAATTACCTGATCAATCCTTATGCGTCTAAAGTTGAAGCTTTCCGTGCAGGGGCAGAGCAGGCGTATTTTAACGGTATCCTGCTGGGCCTGGGATTAATCATCGGTTCTGCTATGATATCACGCATTGCTAAAGCCTTCCAGGATTATGCCGTAAATGTGATCATCCAGAAATTTGGTGCAAGATTATATACCGATGGACTGAAACACTCTCTGCAGCTGCCTTTCCAGGAGTTTGAAGATCAGCGCAGCGGGGAGACGCTCTCTGTTCTGATCAAGGCCCGTGCCGATTGTGAGAAGTTCATTACCAATTTTATCAATATCCTTTTTGCCACACTGGTAGGTATCGTGTTCGTTACAATTGTAGCTTATCGCCTCAGTCCTATGTTGCCGCTGATCTACCTGGTGGGTGCAGTAGTATTATCCTTACTCACGAGCTTTTTAAGTAAACGCATCAAGCTGATTCAAAAGAATATTGTAAAAGAAACAACCTCTCTTGCCGGTAGTACTACAGAATCGCTGCGCAATATTGAACTGGTGAAGAGCCTTGGCCTTACTGACCAGGAGATCAGCCGTCTGAACAATAATACAAACAAGATACTGGACCTGGAACTGAAAAAAGTGAAGAGCATCCGTTCGATCAGCTTTGTACAGGGAACGTTTGTAAACTTCCTGCAGCAATGTATCATGTTTGCGCTGTTCTATTTCTTATTCCACGACAGGATACAACTGGGTGATCTTATGATGATGCAGTTCTACTCTTTCTTTATCTTCGGACCATTACAGGAACTGGGTAATATTATCCTGAGCTACCGTGAGGCTGATGCTTCTCTGCAGAACCTGCAAAACCTGATGCAGAAAGAAGTGGAGAAAGAACCGGTTAATGCAGTGAATGTTGATGATATCAATACGCTGGCATTTGACAAAGTAAGCTTCCAGCATAAAAGCAGCACTCGTCCGGCACTGGACAAAGTTTCGTTTAGTGCAATCAAGGGTGAGACAATTGCTTTTGTAGGGCCCTCTGGCAGTGGTAAGACTACCCTGGTAAAACTCTTACTGGGACTGTATAAGCCTAGTGCCGGAAATATCCTGTATAATAATATTGATGAAAGAACTGTATCCTTAAATAGCATACGCAAGCAATTGGGTATTGTAACGCAGGATACGCAGCTCTTCTCCGGTACTATACGGGAGAACCTGAAGTTCGTAATGCCGGAAGCGACAGATGAGGCTGTACTGGATGCCGTACACCAGGCATCAGGTAAAAGCATTTTGGCCCGCAGTGATAAAGGCCTGGATACCATTATCGGTGAGGGTGGTCTGAAATTATCGGGTGGCGAGCGTCAGCGTTTATCTATTGCCCGTTCTTTGCTGCGCCAGCCACGACTGCTGATATTTGATGAAGCAACCAGTGCGCTGGACTCTATCACGGAAAGTGAGATTTCTGAAACGATGGAGGAGATCAGCAAGGAGCGTAACCAGATCACGATCCTGATTGCACACCGCTTGTCTACCGTAATGCATGCCGATCGCATCTTTGTACTGGAGAAAGGTAAAGTCATTGAACAGGGTAACCACAATGACTTACTGGACCTGAAAGGACTCTACTATGCAATGTGGAGACAACAGGTAGGTGCAGAATATGCTGAATAATTTTACAACCTTCTATTATACAAAAGCCCCGGCAAATTGCCGGGGCTTTTGTATAAATTGATATTTTGCTTTATTTAAAATCGATCCAGGTTCATGACTTTGGTCCATGCGGCAACAAAGTCTTTTACAAATTTGTCCTGTGCATCGGAGCTGGCGTATACTTCGGCCAGGGCACGCAGTTCTGAGTTAGAACCGAATACCAGATCTGCACGTGTACCGGTCCATTTTAAGTCGCCGGTATTACGATCACGACCTTCAAACTCGTACTGGGTCTCATCTGTAGCTTTCCAGACTGTATTCATATCCAGCAGGTTTGCAAAGAAATCATTGCTCAATACTTCCGGACGTTTGGTGAATACTCCTTTCTGATGATGATCAAAGTTTGCATTCAGTACACGCATACCACCTACCAGCGCGGTCATTTCCGGAGCGGTCAGGGTAAGCAGTTGTGCTTTATCGATCAGCAGCTCTTCTGTAGAAACGGCTTTAAATTTAGTTTTCTGGTAGTTACGGAACCCGTCGGCAATCGGCTCCAGGAAAGCGAAAGAATCAATATCGGTCTGCTCGGCAGATGCATCCATACGGCCTGGGGTAAACGGCATGGTAATATTGTACCCACCGTCTTTGGCTGCTTTTTCTACAGCGGCTGTTCCTGCCAGTACGATCAGATCGGCCAGTGATACTTTTTTACCACTTTGAGCGCCGTTAAATTCTTTCTGGATACCCTCGAGGATATCCAGCACTTTGGATAACTGTGCAGGGTTATTGGCTGCCCAATAGCGCTGTGGTGCCAGGCGAATGCGTGCTCCGTTTGCCCCGCCACGTTTATCAGAACCACGGAAAGTGGAGGCTGAAGCCCATGCAGTATTCACCAGCTGGCCTACAGTTAAGCCTGAGCCCAGGATTTTATTTTTCAGGGCTGCCACATCCTGCTCATTGATCAGTTCATGATCTACTTCAGGAATAGGGTCTTGCCAAATCAGGATTTCCTGTGGCACTTCCGGTCCCAGGTAGCGGGCACGCGGGCCCATATCACGATGCGTCAGTTTGAACCATGCACGGGCAAATGCATCTGCAAATGCATCCGGATCGTTCAGGAACTTGCGGGAAATTTTTTCATATGCGGGATCCAGTCTCAGGGAAAGATCCGTTGTGAGCATGGTTGGTTTTATTTTCTTACCGGCTTCAAATGCATGTGGAATGGTATCTTCAGCATCCTTCGCTACCCACTGATGGGCACCTGCAGGGCTTTTAGTCAATTCCCATTCATAGCCGAACAGGTTCTCGAAGAAGTTATTGCTCCATTGAGTAGGCGTATTGGTCCAGGTTACTTCCAGTCCGCTGGTAATAGCATCTGCACCTTTACCCGTTCCGAAACTATTGTGCCAGCCCATGCCCTGTTGTTCAATACCCGCAGCTTCCGGTTCTTTACCTACGTGATCTGATGAAGCTGCACCATGGGTTTTACCGAAACTGTGTCCACCTGCGATCAGGGCTACTGTTTCTTCGTCATCCATCGCCATACGTCCGAATGTATCACGAATATCCTTTGCAGCTGCAATCGGATCAGGATTACCATCCGGTCCTTCAGGATTTACATAGATCAATCCCATCTGCACGGCAGCCAGCGGTTTTTCCAGGTTGCGAGAATGGATATCACCATCTGCTTTATCATCGGCAGATACTACACCATGATCTTTAGGCACTCCGTCCGATCCGTGCGCATAGCGCAGATCTCCGCCTAACCATGTGTGTTCTGAACCCCAGTATACATCTTCGGAAGGCTCCCAGACATCCTCACGACCTCCGGCAAATCCGAAAGTTTTAAAGCCCATAGATTCTAATGCTACATTACCGGCCAGGATCATTAAATCGGCCCAGGAGATTTTACGGCCATATTTTTGTTTGATGGGCCATAACAGTCTTCTTGCTTTATCCAGGCTTACATTATCCGGCCAGCTGTTCAATGGTGCAAAACGTTGTTGTCCCGCTCCGGCTCCGCCGCGACCATCTCCGGTACGATAGGTACCGGCACTATGCCAGGCCATACGAATGAATAAAGGTCCGTAGTGTCCGAAATCGGCAGGCCACCAGTCCTGTGAGTCGGTCATCAGCTTATGCAGATCTTCTTTTACGGCCTGAAAGTCCAGGCTGTTGAATGCTGCCGCATAATCGAAATCAGCCTCCATAGGATTGGATAGTGAAGAGTTCTGGCGCAGCATATTTACTTTCAGCTGATTCGGCCACCAGTCTCTGTTGCGGGTGCCACTTCCAGCAGCCCCTTGTTGTCTTGAGCCTGCTGTAGCTCCGGTAAACGGGCATTTGCCCCCATTGTTTGCATTAGTTTCCATTTTTGTCTTTTTTGGGGTTACGGGATTATTTTAATTTATTTCTTGAACTGCCCTGTGATCTGCAGTTTGATGTCTTTTATAGAGAATGATTTGATCGGATGTTCTTTAAAATATGCTTCGATCAGTTGCGTAATCTGTTCATCATGATAATCAGCAATCTTATCGGTTTCGGTGCAATACAGATGATGATGATGGTCGACAACCGCGTCATAACGCATGATGTCCTTTTCTGTTTTTACTTTTTTCAACAGATTGTGCTCGGCCAGTGTATCCAGTACTTTATATACCGTCGCTACAGAAATGCCGGGGTGATTTTCTTTGATATAGGCAATAATCTGCTCAGCAGTAGGATGGGTTTTTAATTCCAGTACTGCTTCAAATATGGCCATACGCTGCGGGGTCACCTTAAGCCCTTTCTCTTTCAATCGTTCGGATATGATCTGTTTCATTGCTCAAATGATAACTATTATTCAAAAGTAATCATTCTCCTTTAGCAATCATATTCCCTGGCAATTGATAATAAGTTAGTCGATATAGTAAAATTTTATACTTCTTCTTTTCGCTCCCAATGCTGCTTATTACCAAAGCCTTTTGCATTATCGGTAAACTTAATTTTTAAAAGCGTGATGGTCCACATATCGCCGGGTACGGCCATAGCTATAGGATATGCTGTATGATATTGCATAGCAGGCAGTACATCGAAAAGGGTATTTTTCTGCACGGTTCCTTCAAACTGTATACCTTGTATCATTAACGTATTCAGCTGATCGGGTAAAATGGTTCCGGCACAAACGCCATTTTTCAGTAATAGCTGTGCGTGGTGTGTATCTGAGGAGGATTTGAAATAGAGGCAATGCTTTGCAGCATCATAGACAAAGAAGCAGGTAAAGCAATAGGGCATCTGCTGCTCGTCGATACAACAGACATTGACGCAGGTCTGTTGCGCCATAAATTGTGCGATATCTTCGTGCATTTTAGTTTCCATAAAGCTGCTGCTTAATACTCAAATCTAAAATATTCTGCTTAATTAAAAAAATATCGGAACTTTGCAGGCTATAAATATTTCTTATATAACATAATATGTTACAACTGACCAAGATTTTCCCTTTTGAAACCGCCCATGCGGTATTTGGTTATGAAGGGCCTTGCCGCAATATTCACGGGCATTCTTATGAACTGCATGTGACCGTAGCGGCTACTCAAAAAACAGCTGATTATATTGCCCCTCCTGGTTTCCTGATTGATTTTAAGGATATCAAGAATATCGTAAAAAAAGAGATTGTAGAATACTTTGATCATAAACTGGTGCTCTCTAAGAATTACCTGGAGGCACATCCGGAGATTGCTGCACATGAGAACCTGATCGTTTGGGAACATGAGCCAAGTGCAGAAAATATCTTATTGTATACCCGTAAGCAATTAAGGGCTATACTTCCGGAAGGCATTGTGATCCGCTCTATGCGCCTGTATGAGACCAAGACGTCTTATGCCGAGTGGATTGAGGATTAAGCAGGAAATATATTATCCAAACAAAAGCGAACAGAGATTATCTGTTCGCTTTTTATATTAATTGAACTTTAGAATGCTTCCTAAAATAGGGTACTCAATCATAAATATATAAAAAGGGAAGCCTGAAACAGACTTCCCTTTTTATATATTTATGATTATATCTTATTTAGCAATGCTTCCACTCAGACCAGCTTTAATGTACTCTGAGTTCAGGCGACGGATGTTCATGATAGAGATCTCTTTAGGACATTCTGCTTCACAAGCACCGGTATTGGTACAAGAACCGAAACCTTCTTTATCCATCTGATCAACCATGTTAACCACACGTGTCTTGCGCTCTGCTTCACCTTGTGGCAATAAGGCCAGGTGAGATACTTTTGCAGACAGGAACAGCATAGCTGAAGAGTTTTTACAAGATGCAACACAAGCACCACAACCGATACAGGTTGCTGCAGCAAAGGACTCATCTGCTTTATCTTTAGCAATAGGCAGGTTGTTCGCATCCTGCGCATTACCGGTATTTACGGAGATATAACCACCAGCCTGGATGATACGGTCAAACGCTGTACGATCTACCATCAGATCTTTAATCACCGGGAAAGCACCTGCTCTCCAAGGTTCTACAACGATTGTATCGCCATCTTTAAATGCACGCATGTGCAACTGGCAGGTTGTGGTACCGCTCCACGGACCGTGGGCTTTACCGTTGATGTGCATAGAACAAGCGCCACAAATACCTTCACGACAGTCGTGATCGAATGTGATCGGCTCTTTTCCTTCATGAATCAATTGCTCGTTCAATACGTCGAACATCTCCAGGAAAGACATTTCAGAAGAGATATCTTTCACCTGATAGGTTTCGAAGCTACCTTGAACCTGAGCATTTTGCTGACGCCATACTTTCAGCGTCAAATTCATATTATAATGTTCCATCTGTTTAACTTTTATGGGTACATTAAGCGGCCGCAACGCACTTAATGAAATATGTTTGTTGAATAATATTATTTATAAGAACGTTGAGACGGGTGAACCACTTCATAATTCAGGTCTTCTTTGTGTAAAGTCCATGCGCTGTCTCCATCGTACTGCCATGCAGCTACGTACATGAAGTTTTCATCATCACGTTGTGCTTCACCATCTTCAGTCTGAGACTCTTCACGGAAGTGACCACCACAAGATTCAGCACGGTTCAGGGCATCTTTACACATCAGCTCACCTAATTCGATGAAATCTGCAACACGGTTAGCTTTATCCAGCTCAGTGTTCATACCTTCAACAGTACCAGGGATTTTCACATCGCTCCAGAACTCTTTTTTCAGTGCCTGGATCTCTGCGATCGCTTCTGTCAGACCTTCTTTAGTACGACCCATACCACATTTATCCCACATGATCTTACCCAGACGCTTGTGCAGGCTCTCAACAGATTGAGTACCTTTAATGCTCATCAGTTTGTTGATACGATCAGCAACTTCTTTCTCTGCTTTTACAAATTCAGGATGATCAGTTGGAATGGCTTTTGTACGGATATCATCTGCCAGGTAGTTACCCAGAGTGTAAGGGATTACGAAGTAACCATCTGCCAGACCCTGCATCAGTGCTGATGCACCCAGACGGTTTGCACCGTGGTCAGAGAAGTTAGCCTCACCCAGACAGTACAGACCTGGAACGCTTGTCATCAGTTCATAATCTACCCACAGACCACCCATTGTATAGTGTACCGCAGGGTATATACGCATTGGTACTTCATATGGATCTTCACCGGTAATCTTCGCATACATATCGA
The DNA here is from genome assembly GCF_019797745.1 of Edaphocola aurantiacus. Classification (GTDB taxonomy): domain Bacteria; phylum Bacteroidota; class Bacteroidia; order Chitinophagales; family Chitinophagaceae; genus Edaphocola; species Edaphocola aurantiacus. The sequence goes on from NZ_VOSI01000001.1 coordinate 901,604, forward strand.
ACAGGTTACCGTATTTTTCTTTTACTACAGCCAGACCATGAGTACGCACCTCTTCCGGAGTCGGATTATGGTTACCTACTTTACCACACTCAATAGTACCGTAACGGATTACCGCTGCTGCGAAATCCAGGTATACTGCTTGCTTGGAGGTACCTACACCATAACCGGCATCACAACGCTCTTTTGCAGCACGGGAGGCAACGTCACGTGGCACCAGGTTACCGAAGGCAGGGTATCTTCTCTCCAGATAGTAATCTCTTTCCTCTTCCGGAATCTCGCTGGCCTTACGGTTATCGTTTTGTTTTTTAGGCACCCAGATACGACCATCGTTACGTAAGGATTCAGACATCAGCGTCAGTTTAGACTGGTGATCTCCTGAAACCGGAATACAGGTCGGGTGAATTTGTGTATAACAAGGGTTAGCAAAGTATGCACCTTTCAGGTGAGCCTTCCAGGTTGCCGTTACGTTACTGCCCATTGCATTTGTAGATAAATAGAATACGTTACCGTAACCGCCTGAACACAGCAGGACAGCGTGTCCGAAGTGTCTTTCCAGTTTACCGGTAATCATATTACGGGCAATGATACCACGTGCTTTACCATCGACCATAACGATGTCCAGCATTTCGTGGCGGTTGTACATTGTTACATTACCTAAGGCTACCTGGCGCTCCAGGGCCTGGTATGCACCGATCAGCAATTGCTGTCCGGTCTGACCAGCAGCGTAGAATGTACGTTGTACCTGAGTACCACCGAAAGAACGGTTACTCAGCATACCACCGTATTCACGGGCAAATGGTACACCCTGAGCCACACATTGATCAATGATGTTGGCACTTACTTCAGCCAGACGATGTACGTTGGACTCACGCGCACGATAGTCACCACCTTTAATGGTATCGTAGAACAAGCGGTAAACGCTGTCACCATCATTCTGATAGTTTTTGGCAGCATTGATACCACCCTGTGCAGCGATAGAGTGCGCACGACGCGGAGAATCCTGAAAGCAAAATGCTTTTACTTTATATCCTAATTCGCCTAAAGATGCAGCAGCAGAAGCTCCTGCCAGACCAGTACCGATAACGATAACTTCTAAGCTACGTTTATTGGCTGGGTTGACGATTTTACAACTATTTTTATAAGAAGACCATTTTTGCGAAAGTTCGCCGGCAGGTATTTTTGAATTTAACATATCTAATGAAGTCTTTTTTGCTGTTTAAATTGATAATAAAGGCTAGGCTTTAAAAACTAGTGTGCCATTGTTTTTACAAACTGAGCAACCTCTGCTGCCGGTGGCAACCATCCTAATTTGTAAGAAATCGGCATCAGGGCAAAAATAGCCGGAACGATGATTGCGAAGCCTACACCGATACAGTTAATTAAACCTTTGTATTTAGGTGTACTTAAACCTAAAGTCTGGAATGCACTCCAGAAGCCATGCACTAAGTGCCATGCCAGGGAGATACATCCTGCTACATATATAATAACAACCCACCATTGCTGGAATGTTTCTTCCATGATCAGGTACAGGTCTTTTTCATGACCTTGTGTCAACTGCTGGTAACGGTTAGGTGCCCAGAAGTGTGCCAGGTGCAATACTAAAAACATCAGGATCAGTGTACCCAGTAAGCCCATTGAGCGGGTGTACCATTTACTGCTGCTGTTACCAGGAGCTACGTTGTAGCCTACCGGTCGCTTGGCTTTGTTCTGTGCAGTAAGCATTAACCCTTGTACAATGTGCAGGATAATGAAGGCAAACAAGCCTACCTCTGCGATACGGGTAATTGGATTGGAACCAAGGAAGTGGGCAATTTCACCATAAGCTTTGTAGCCTCTGCCGTAATCCAGCCATTCTAAGAAGATCTGAGCATTGGCGTAACAGTGGACTACCAGGAAGACGATCAAGAACAGACCAGTGAGACCCATTACCAGTTTTTTACCAATCGAAGATGTTAAAAAGTTTTTCATTCTAAAAAGTGAGAAATGTGAAATGTAATTTTTCTGTCAAAAATTTAGTTGCAAAGATACCACCCAATTTTTAAAAATACAAAGGGAAATAAAAAAATAAAAACCTATATTGGCCTGCATTTGAGCGCATGACAGCGCTTATTTCATGACAATGGCACTTCGTAAATTGCTTATTTCCAGTACAAATAATGCTGCAAACCGATGTTAAACTGGGGGTATAAACGGGCATATGACAATTTAACAAATTGCAATTGTGTAGAAAAATCGATACGGGTGTTGGAATTTAAGATAAGCTGCACACCAGGTACTATATCTACATAAAACCCTGCCTGCAAGGCTTTCGGAAAATAGGATGTACGTATTTCGTACTCCGGCGCATTGTAAGGGGTCAGCCATACACGCACATCACCGTAATACTTTCCCATAAATTCACAGTACAGGTTTATATTGGGCTGCTTATAGCTGCGATAGGTACGCGGGTATACCAGATAGCCGAAGGACAGGCTATAATTAATTGTTGTCGGATATTTTACCGTAGTGGGAATATCGGGCAGTCCGGCTATAGGATCGACCTGCACTCCGGAAAACTTCCCGGGCAGGATCACTCCGGCAGTAAGCGATACGGCAAATTTATTTTTCAGGTAAGTGGAGATCAGCCCGAAACCAAGGCCTTTGGTGTCATCCATCAGGCGGGGCTCTCCTTCATCATGCGCAGTATTGACGGAAGAGGCTTCTGCATAAGCGGCCATACGCAAATGCTCATTGGTCCTGTCTCGGGTCAGGAAACGGTATTTGGCATACAGGCTGAACCCATTAAATTTATAGGGCTTGTATACACCACGCTCGGGTGTATTATGATAGGGAAACTCTTCGGGTAGCTTTTCTTTATGATGGTTAGAACTAGCAGCAGTAAGGTATATGGAGAGCTTCGGTGTAAGGCCGTACATCAACCGGAGTCCGTTAAAGTTTCTCAGCTGATTACTTTCTTTATAAAACTCTGACATAAGACGAATGCCAAGGATACCTTTAGGAATATTACTGGCCGGCTCGGTATTGGGGAAGAGTTCCTGTGCCCGGCCCGTCTGTGCCAGACCCAGTATCAATCCAATACTCAAGAGCTGTTTTTTGTTCATTTGTATATGTAATATTGCCTTTAATCTGCCAGCACGAACCGGTATACAGCCTTGCAATGGCAATCTGCTTTGGCAGGAAGGTTATGGTATTTTTTATAACTCACCGGATCTATCATTCCTTTATCTACAAAACGCATTTTCCAGACCGGAACGGATGCGGACAAGTCTCCTTTTGCCAGTTCGTAACAGGCATTCTTATACGTAAAGCATGAGGCCTGCAATTGCTCACCGGCACCTGGCTTAAAATCTGCATCTATAAATCGTACGGAAAATCCGGCGTCTGTTACCGCCTTAGCCACCTGGCTAAACGCAATAGGCGCATTGGGTTTTAATTTTAAAACTGCCCGGGTATTGGCCAGATCCATCTGTACCTCTTTGATAAAATCAAGCTTACGCAAACGCATTTCTACACTGCGGCTGCACTGCGAGCAGGTAAGTCCGTCTACCCCTATACGCACAGCCGTAAACTGGGCTGTAGCTACAGCAGAGATGAATACAAGACAAATGCAGAATAACAACCTGATTTTCATCTCATAAAGTTACATAAAATCAGTTAACGATGCGTCGACGGGAGATAAAGCTGCTGATCAGCGTCATGACACAACCGGAGAATAGCATAATCACAATAGGCATCCATACATCACGCATCCCCTGCCCTCTCAGGAAGATATTGCTTACACCATTAAAGGCCCAGTACATCGGTGTGAATTTAGCTACAGTGGTCATTACCGGCGGCAGGATCTCCAGCGGTACCCATATGCCTCCGAGAGAAGCCAGGATAACCGTAAATATGGCACCAACAGGCATGGCCTGGTTGGCCGTTTTGAACACATTACCTACAAGATAACCGTATGTAGTGGCACAGAATGCAGTGGCTAATACTAAGGGCACAGTGGCCCAGGGGTGTGTACCCATATATAATTTAGGCAGACCGAACAGGGGTATAAGCATGGTTCCGATCAGCATCATCACATAAAACTGCAGAAAGCAGAACAGGGTATAGAAAAGGATCATACCGATATTGGCTTTGACCGGCGCACCGGGAATCAGCTTTAAACGGGTCATACTTCCCTCTTCCCGCTCACGGATCATATTGCCGGCAATAGGTACTACGATCAGGAACATTCCGAAAATAGCCCAGGATGGCACATTGTGCTGTACAGAGTTTAGCGTAAAAGTGGCATGTTTATCTTCCAGGTGTTCTTTCAACGGCAGGGCGCTGTATAGTTCTTGTATCAATGCGGAATCAATGCCCATCTCAGTACCATTCATTGAGCCCAGGCGGCTCATCAGGGTATTCATCTTTGACTGTGTGGCATACTGCATCAGTGCAAATTTGAATGAATTCTTGAAGGAAGGTTTTAAGGTTGGATCAAACAGTACCTCAATCTCTGTGGAGTCAAGGGCTTTATTCTGGGCATAGGAAGCCGGAAGTCCTGATTTTGCACCAACGGCGTTTACTACTTTATTTGCGGTATTCACCAGCGAGCTGCTGGCTTCTTCCGGTATAATCAGACCGATCTTTGCTTTACCGGAATTAATATCATTACGCAGGCTATGTTCATCGGTATATATTTTGGTCTCGAACATGCTGCTGGCTTCTATTGCAGCTACAATCTCTTTTCCTACCTTGCCATGATCTTTGTTGATGACGAATACCTCAAACTTCACATCACGCATATCTTTAAAGGTACTATCCTGCGTTACGGCCATCACGATAATGAGTATAGCCGGCATGAAGATCAGCAGCAATAATCCTACAGGGTCCCGCAGCAGCAGTTTTAATTCTTTAACTATAGTGGCAAACATAATTATATAAGCGTATTTATGGTATACCGGGCCATAATAAGACAGGCTCAGCTATAGCGGCAAACTTACAAACAAAAAGGCAGGAAACGAGTTCCTGCCTTTTTATATATTCTGCGGATGCAGTTGATTATTTAAAATCGCTGTCGCTGATTTTTTTGTTTGCTTCCATTTTCTGTACAGTCAGTTCCTGTGGTCCTTGCGGAGACTGGATCTTAATGCTGTGCGGAGCTTTGTAGCCATTACCGTTGGTTACAGCTTTGTAATCACCTAAGATTACGGTCTGACCGTTACCTTCTTTATCGGTTTTCACTTCTTTAATCAACAGGTTAGTTGCCTGGTCGTAGTAAGATACAGATACATTACCTTCTTTGTTGGTTTTTTCAACCACGTAACAATCTTTACCATCTACTTTTTCAACACCTTTCAGTTTCATGGTGATACCATATTTCTCCGGGTGCAAATCAGCCTGTAAGTCAGCCTGCTCTTTGTATGCAGACAGCATATCAGCCGGCATATCCTGGCTTTGGCCCATTCCGGAGATTTTACCGGTATTGCCGCTTACTGTCATTTTCTGAACTTCGCCCATACCTGGAACCATTACAGACATATAGTATTTATCCGGGCTTACGATTTTCTGAGTGATCTTGATCGCCTGACCCTGCATTTCTGCAGATGCTTCAGAGTACAGAGAAGTCAGTTTTTCAACTACTGCTTTACCACCGATGGCATCTACATACTTAGCTACAACCGCTTCCGGAGTAATGTCAGAAGCTACGGCTTTAGTTACCGGTGCTTCGATGCTGTTACCATAGTTATCGTAATAGTGGATAACGCCATCAGAAGCAAAACGTTTCAGTTTTTCTGCTTCAGCTTTATCACCTACAACGGTAATGTGTGCTGCACCTGGTTGTACATATTTTTTAGCGGTATTCTGGATATCATCTACAGAAACTGCTGCTACGTTTTTCAGGTAGTTTTTGTAGTAATCCTTAGGCATGTTATAACGCTCGATATTGATCGCATATTGCGCAATAGTCTGAGGGCTTTCCAGGCCGATAGCGAATGTACCGGTAACATAGTTTTTCATTTCCTGTAAAGTAGTAGGATCTACTTTTTCATCACGGATACGTTTCATTTCCGCCATGATCTCGTTTACAGAAGAATCCGTAACTACGTTTCTTGCTTTGGCATATGCCTGGAATTCACCTACTTCTTTATCGTTTTTGAAAGAAGAGTATGAACCGTAAGTCCAGCCATGTTTTTCACGCAGGTTCAGGAACAGACGGCCTGTACCGCTACCACCCAGGATTTCGTTCAGCATTCTTACTTTGATCACATCAGGAGTACCTGGTTTCAGATCGATAGGGTAAGTAACACCGATTACACTTTGTACAGAGTTGTCGCGCGGTACGAAGTCAACGGTAGTTTTATTAGGAATAGTTACTTTAGGATAAGTTGTTTTTGGCACTTCGCCTTTCTGCCATGAAGCAAAATATTTGGTTACCGCAGCTTTAGCTTCAGCCAGGGTAATATCACCAACTACTGCCATGTATGCAACGTTAGGACGGAAATAAGTGCTGTAATATTGTTTACAGTCTTCCAGATTTACATTACCTACTGTTTTTTCAGAAGCGATGATACCGTATGGGTGCGCTTTACCGAAGTTCAGTACTTTAGTAACGTTGTCCAGCATTTCATCCGGCTCTGTTTTAGATTGCTCCAGACCAGCCAGTGCCTGCTTTCTTAATTTATCCAGTTCAGATTGCTGGAAGTTAGCGTTCATCAGGGCATCGCTCATCAGTTTTAATAAAACGTCCTGGTGTTTTTTCAAAGAACCACCATAGATACCACCACTGCTTGCAGATAAATTGGCACCGATCATATCGGTAGCTTCATCAAACTGCTCTTTCGTCATAGTTTTAGTACCGGCAGTAATCAGGGAACCGATGAAATCGCTCAGACCCGCTTTGTTCGGATCTTCGATAGGATCGATATCCAGCATGATAGAGTAAGATACGGTAGGTACCTTATGATTCTCTACTACGAATACTTTTAATCCGTTCGGTAAAGTAAAGGATTGTGCGTCTCCCAGTTTAATTTCAGGAGCCGGACCAGGTTTTGGACGTACACTTCTGTCCAGTGTTTGTGCAAATGTTGCAGAAACGAGGGCTAATGCAGCTATAGAAAGCGTTATCTTTTTCATCTTGAATATGTTTGTGCCATTATGAATGGCTGACTTTTACTGTTGATTAAATTGAATATTGATGTACTGATTGCGGAGTAATTATTTCTTCTCCATTGATTTAGGCAGGTAGTATACTACCAGTCTGTTATCTTTATTCAAATATTTATTAGCCACTCTGGTCAGGTCAGCAGCAGTTACTTTCTGATATTTAACCAGCTCTGTGTTTACCAGGTTGGTGTTACGGAAGTACGTATAGTTAGTCGCCAGGTTCTCTGCGATACCCGCGATTTTAGAGTTAGAACCAACGAACTCGCTTTCTACCTGGTTTTGCAGTTTTTTGAATTCTGTAGCAGGGATCGGCTGTGTTTTTACTTTTTCGATCTCAGCATCCATAGCAGTTTGTAAGTCTTCGTATTTTACATTAGGAGCTGCGATACCGAATACCATTGACAGACCTGGATCTTCCAGAGGGAAGTTGAATGCACCAACACCAACTGCCATTTGTTTCTTATCTACCAGTTCTTTCTGGAAACGGGAGCTTGCACCATTAGATAATAATTTGTTCAGCATTTCCAATGCATAAACATCATCAGATCCGATTTTAGGGATGTGGTATGCTAAAATGATAGCAGGGAAAGGAACGTTATCGTAATAGAATACTTCTTTAGCCTTAGCCATTGCCGGCTCCGTTTCGGTAGGGCGAGGGATCGCTTTGGTACCTTTAGGGATAGAACCATAATATTTTTCAACCCATTTCTTAGTTTGCTCTGGTTTGATGTCACCAGCGATTACCAGTACTGCATTGTTAGGAACATAGAATGTTTTGTAGAAATCCATGAACTCGCTGTACTTCGCTTCGTCGATGTATTGTGCAGAACCGATCGGCATCCAGTTGTACGGGTGCTTAGTATATGCATTCTGGAATACAACCTCCATCAGGTGACCGTAAGGACGGTTATCATAGCTTTGTTTTTTCTCTTCTTTTACAACTTTACGTTGTGTTTCAATACCAGTACTGTCGATTTTGGCATGCAGCATACGCTCAGCTTCCATCCACAGGGCCAGCTCTTCCTGGTTAGAAGGCATGGTCTGGAAATAATAAGTACGGTCCTGAGAAGTGTTTGCGTTCAATACACCACCATTGGCCTGGATCATTTTAAAGTACTCACCACGGCCGATATTGTCGGTACCTTCAAACATCAGGTGCTCAAAGAAGTGCGCAAAACCGGTACGTTTCGGATCTTCGTTTTTAGAACCTACGTGGTACATTACGGATACGTTTACAATTGGTGTAGAGTGGTCTTCATGTAAGATCACATGCAGTCCATTGGGCAAATCATACTCTGTAAAGTTTATTTTTCTTTCTTGTGCGAATGCCCCGATACTTGCCGAAGCCAGTAAAGACATGCTTAAAATGATACGTTTCATAAGGAATCTATATGAATTATTTAATTTTATGTGGAGCAAAGATAATTATCAATTTTTTTAATTCCATCACCCCAATAGGGGGAATTTGCATTCGGGGCACAATTTTACCCCCATTACTGTCCTAATTGTCAGTGTATCAGCGGCCAGGACTGCAAAAAAGCCCAAGGTTAAAAATCGTTAATCCCAACCTGTCATACCGAACTGACAATTTTGCACATTTTCGGCTTTGGCAAAGAAATTGAAGCGTAACTACTGTTCAAATAAAAATAACTAAAATAATTTATAGATAATATTATGGGAAAAATCATCGGAATTGACTTAGGAACAACCAACTCTTGCGTGGCCGTAATGGAAGGTAATGAGCCGGTTGTAATTGCAAACGACGAAGGTCGTCGCACTACGCCATCGGTAGTGGCGTTTTTGAAAAACGGAGAACGTAAAGTAGGAGATCCTGCAAAACGTCAGGCGATCACCAACCCTACCAACACCATTATGTCTATCAAACGTTATATGGGTAGACGTTATGACGAGGTAACCGGTGAAATGTCGCACAATGCATACCAGATCGTAAAAGGAGATAATAACACTCCTCGTGTAGATATCGAAGGCAGAATGTATACTCCTCAGGAGATCTCTGCTATGATTCTTCAGAAAATGAAGAAAACAGCTGAAGACTTCCTGGGTCAGGAAGTGTCTGAAGCTGTAATTACCGTACCGGCTTACTTTAACGATGCGCAACGCCAGGCAACTAAAGAGGCGGGCGAGATCGCTGGTCTGACCGTAAAAAGAATTATCAATGAGCCTACTGCTGCGGCACTGGCTTATGGTATGGATAAAAAACATGCTGACAGCAAAATCGTTGTATTTGACTTAGGTGGTGGTACATTTGACGTATCTATCCTGGAGCTGGGCGACGGTGTATTTGAAGTAAAATCTACCAACGGTGATACCCACCTGGGTGGTGATGACTTCGATAAAGTTATCATGGACTGGTTAGCTGAAGAATTCAGAAAAGATATGCCTACTATCGATCTGCACAAAGATCCTATGGCATGGCAACGTCTGAAAGAGGCTGCTGAAAAAGCAAAAATCGAACTGTCTTCTTCTCAGGAAACAGAAATCAACCTGCCTTATATCACTGCTGTTGACGGTGTGCCACAACACTTGGTGCGCAAACTGAGCCGTGCTAAATTTGAGCAACTGGCTGACAGCCTGATCGAGCGTACACTGGAGCCTTGCCGTAAAGCATTGAAAGATGCCGGTATGAACACCAGCGAAATCGATGAGATCATCCTGGTTGGTGGTTCTACCCGTATTCCTAAAATCCAGGAAGTGGTTGAAAGCTTCTTCGGTAAAAAACCAAACAAAGGTGTAAACCCTGATGAGGTAGTAGCTGTTGGTGCTGCAATCCAGGGTGGTGTATTGACCGGAGATGTAAAAGACGTATTGTTACTGGATGTAACGCCGCTGTCTCTGGGTATCGAAACCTATGGTGGTGTAATGACCAAACTGATTGAGTCTAACACAACCATCCCTACTAAGAAATCTGAAACCTTCTCTACTGCAAGCGATAGCCAGCCTAGCGTGGAAATCAATGTAGTACAAGGTGAGCGCCCAATGGCGAACCAAAATAAATCTCTGGGTAAATTCGTACTGAATGATATCCCGCCTGCTCCAAGAGGTGTACCTCAGATCGAAGTAATTTTCGATATCGATGCCAATGGTATCCTGAACGTAACCGCTAAGGATAAAGGTACCGGTAAGCAACAAAACATCCGTATCGAAGCAGGTTCCGGCTTAAGCAAAGACGAAATCGAAAGAATGAAAAACGATGCTAAAGCTAATGAAGAAGCAGACAAACAAGTACGTGAGAAAGTTGAAAAACTGAACATGGCTGACGGTCTGATCTTCAATACAGAGAAACAACTGAAAGAGCATGCTGATAAAATCCCTGCGGATAAAAAATCAGCAATTGAAACTGCAGTTGCAGAACTGAAAGAAGCACACAAAGCTGAAGATATAGCTGCAATCGATGCTGCAAGCGAAAAACTGAATGCTGCATGGAACGCTGCGAGCGAAGATATCTACGCTCAGGGCCAGGCAGACGGTGCACAACAACAAGGCCAGAATGCAAATGCAGGCGGTGCTGATGATGTAGCTGATGCAGACTTCGAAGAAGTAAAATAATCATCCAATAAGATTACCGTAAAGGGGCGACTGAATAGTCGCCCCTTTTTTTGTTCATTGTTCATCTGTTATGAAGGCAGAACTATCAGAAAGTTTGACGTAATTCAATAACTGCATATTTCATTCACCAATTCAAAACAGCTACTCACAAAGTAGCTGCTTTTTTTTCACCCTTTCCAACCTTTTACCTTTCTGCTGCATCCTTACTTTGTATCAACAACCCGTTCCGGCGGAATCATTCATTAATACTTAGAAGAATACTTATGAGCAGGAAATTATCTCTAATCTGTGGCATGCTGATCAGCTGCAGCTATACCATACAGGCACAGGACATTCAGAACGCAGACGCTGTACTGAACAGTGTAACGGTATATAAAGTAGGTGCGGAGCTGAAGCATTCAGCGAAGGTAAATCTGCCTCAGGGCAATACGGAACTGATCATTAATAATGTGGCCTCCAATATTGATGAAAGCAGCATCCAGATCAATGCCCCGTCCAATATTACCATCATGTCGGTAATGGTTACCCGTAACTATAAACCAGAGCAGCAAAAAGACCAGAACAGTCCGGAATACAAGCAAAAAGAAGCTTTATTAAAAACGGCAGAAGCGGCGTTGCAGAAAACAATTAATAAACGTCAGGCTATTGAAAGAACCTTATCCTTACTGGCAAAGAACGAAGTAGCCAAAGGAGATCAGAGCAATGTAAATGTTGCAGAGCTCAGCAAGCTGACCGATTTTTACCTGAATAAACAGATTGACCTTAATGACCAGATATCGGCACTCAAAGGGCAGGAAGCCGAGCAGGTAGCACTGGTACAAGAGTACAGGACACAGCTGGGCAATATGAATGGTCAGGAAAGCAATACCGGCGGGCAGCTGGTACTGCAGGTGATGTCTACGACTCCGGTCCTGAGTGGCAATATCAATATCAGTTACATCAGTCGCAATGCAGGCTGGACGGCAGCTTACGATCTTAAAGCGGATAAAGTAAGTGATCCTTTACGCATTGTGTACAAAGCAAATGTTGCACAACAAACCGGGCTGGACTGGAAGAAAGTCAAACTGATCTTATCTACCGGGAACCCGACTGTAGGTAGCAATGCACCAATCCTGACGGCATGGTTACTTCGCTATGGACAGGTGTATCAGCCGACGATGCGCAATGAGGCTACGGCCAATACCATACAGTCTTATAAGTATCAGAACAATGCAAGCATGGCCCAGATATCTGCCGATCAGTTATCGAAAATGCCGGTGACGAGTGTTGCAGCAATGCTGGAAAGAGCAGCACCAGGCGTATACACAACAGGAGGAGGCCAACCCGGATCTACTCCAGATATTATCGTACGGGGTCAGGGTAACCTTAGTGCATCCAGTACTCCATTGATTGTACTAGATGGGGCTCCGTACTCTGGTACTTTAAACTCCATTAACCCTAACGACATTGCAGATTTGCAGATACTCAAAGACGCTACAACAAAAGCAGTTTACGGATCAAGAGCAGCCAATGGTGTTATACTCATCACAACCAAAGCGAACAAGGGTGTAAGCGACCATACGGAAGTTGAAGAGAAGGAGCTGGATGCAACATTTGATATTGATATCCCCTACTCTATTGCCTCGAACAATAAACCGCACAGTGTTTCTCTGAAAGAACTGAACATCCCGGTCAGCTATAAATACTATGCAGTACCGAAACTGGACCCGGATGCATTCCTGCTGGCGGAGGTCAACGGCTACGAAAAATTAAACCTGATTCCGGGTGAAGCCAATATTGTTTTTGAGAATACTTATGTAGGCAAAACATTCCTGAATCCTTATAATACGCAGGATACGCTGAACCTGAGCATGGGCCGTGACAAACGCATCACGATTAAAAGAGAGAAAGTAACCGATCTGTCGGCCAGTAAAGTTTTAGGCAGCAATAAAAAGCAAAGCTTCACGTACGAACTGACCATTAAAAACAGCAAAAAAGAAGCTATAGATCTGTTACTGAAAGATCAGTATCCGATCAGTACAGATAACAATATGGAGATCGAATTACTCTCTTCTGATAATGCTGCGATCAATAAAGAAACGGGTATCCTGACCTGGAAACTGAACATCAAACCGGGGGAAACCAGAAAAGTGCGCTTTACCTACTCTGTAAAGTATCCCAAAGATCAGTATATAGGAAATCTTTAAGGAATTAGTTTTTATACAGCATGAGGGTCGGACAAATGTCCGACCCTCATGCTGCTTCATAATATGTGTTACGTCTTTACAGTCTTAATGCAACAATTGTGCATTTGTTTTATTTTTAGCTCAGGTATTGGATAAATGATGTTAGTAGACAATATCTCCTTTTACAGAATACAGCAATGTACCTAACTGGCCTATTACACTATTGGGCACATTCAGAGAAGTGGCAGCCGAGGCTACATCTCCTACAAACTGATCAAAATCTGCAGCCGTAGATTTCTGCACTGCAGCACTACCAAAACGATTATAAGTCGTGTTATTATGTGCGTCTCTCATACTTTTACCTTTATACACACCAGTCTGTGTGCTTACAGCCTGCTGTACAAAATCAGTAAAGCTTTGCAACAGGTTATTATAACCGGTTGTATTACCCGCACCTACTTCTGCCAGCAAAACAGGAAAATATTCTGCCAGGGCTGTATCTCCGGCAATCACCATTAAGGATTTGCCAACCACTGTTCTGATCGCCAAACGGCCGGCTTGTATCTTCTGACCAGGATTATCTGGATCATCAATCATCTTCGTACCATTCCCTGCTACAGGGCCTGTTGCACCTTGTATAAACCAGCCTAAGGTATCATACAGAGGGGTTGTGGCCAATGGCATCGGGTCCTTGTCTTTCTTACAGGAGCTCCCCGAAATAGTCCAGAGGCCTATACCACATACTGCCAGCAGGATAAATAATAATTTGTTGGTTCTTTTGGTCATGTTGGTTTGTTTTTAAGATGAGTAAACTGTTTATATTCCGAATTAATTCACGATAGAAGAGACGGTTTTCGTCAACCGCCCATAGAAAGAGTTGTTATCCATTGCAGGACATCCTTTTGCCGCATCTGCTGCAGAAACGGTATACTTCAAGGCATCAATATTACGTGATGTGACCTGTGACTGATACACCTCGGCAGCATTCTGCAACTTGTTATTAAATGCGTAAACAAGGGTATGGGTAGCAGGATTGTAATAGGTAGATTGTACACCAGGCAAGGTTCCTATTGATTGTTCGATTTCAGTAATGGTCCTGGGGTCGGCAGCAGCGGAGAAGTCTATACGGGCCAGTTGGGTATGCTCAGAAGCCAATGGTTTCTTTCCTTTAACCATAACAGCAATGTGTACGATCAGCGTAGCAAACAGGAGAAAGCCCAGGCTGAACAGACTTATTGCAGTGTACTTGATTCCTTTTTTAATGGTCATAATACTTCGATTTTGTAGGTGAACATGCAAGCCGATGAAAGCTATTTATGATACATACGAGATATTTATGACAATGGTTTTACAATACTGCAATTTATTTTCTCGCAGCAGGAAAAACACTAGCACACAGTAAAAGGCGACCCGGATGAGCAGGTCGCCTTTTCAGATAATATTAATAAGGTATTGAATTTACTATACGATACTCATCACCGCCCAGAGGGCAGCCAGGGAGATAATGATCCAGAGCACCACTCCTTGTATGAATGGGCGAACACCTACTGACTTGATCATGGGCAGAGACAGACCTGCACCGATAAGGAATAACGTCAGCGTTAAACCGGCTTTGGCAATCTTTACGACGTATGGCGCAATAGTGCCCAATGCAGGAAGATAAGTATTCAGGATCATAGCCAGGATAAACAGGCCAATGAACCATGGAATTTTAATTTTGTTGGAGCCATTTTTAAATACAATGGCCGTACCCAGTGACAGTGGAATGATCCATAATGCACGGGCCAGTTTCACTGTAGTGGCCACTTCCAGGGCATGCGGACCATATTTACTTGCGGCACCCACAACGGAACTGGTATCATGTATGGCTATTGCTGACCATATCCCAAACTGCGTTTCGGAAAGATGCAAAGCATGGCCAATCGCCGGGAATATAAACAGGGCAATGGAATTGAGGATAAAAACAATGCCTAATGCAACCGACATTTGTTTAGAATCGGCATTGATCACGGGGCCTACGGCTGCAATGGCACTGCCTCCGCATATCGCAGTACCGGAAGCGATCAGGTGCGATGTTTTACGTTCTATTTTCAACAGTTTACCGATGAAATATCCCAGCACTAAAGTACCTAAAATAGAGGCTATGGTAAAGAGTATACCTTCTTTACCCGCATTAATCGCGCTATGAAGATTCATTCCGAATCCTAGTCCGACCACGGAGATCTGGAGTAATTTTTTAGTGGCTTTGCCATTATGCTGCAGGTAAGGATGCCCGATTGTATTGGCAACAATTAGTCCGAGCAATAATGCTACGGGTGCGGAAATAAAAGGTGTAAGGCATAGCAGGGCTAATAAAATGAAGATAACCTTGCGGATACCCGATTGCGGGGAAACAGATGCTGTTGTCATGAATGATATAACGAATCGCAATAAAAGTATTCAAATTTGACAGTAAGCCATAGTGATCTGGCTTATTTATTTAAACATTAATTGTAGTATCATGTAGTTCATTGTGCAGTGTTGTAAGTGTGGGGTATTATAAAATAGCAGGCCGGGTATATCACCCGGCCTGCTATTTTATAAATATTTATTGTGTGCTTATTGTACTGCAGCTTCTGCACTACCATATACTTCCAGTTCGTTGTATACTGAATCGCGCTCTACAGGTGTTTTTCCAACAGAAGTGATCAGGGTACATAACTCTTCGGTAGTCATTGCAGGATTTTGTTCTTCACTGCCAGCCATTGAATAGATCTTGGTTGTATCATCAATCGTACCATCAAGGTCATTTACACCATAGTCTAAGGTCAGCTGTGCGCTTTCGCGCCCCAGCATCGGCCAGTAGGCTTTTACATTGGCAAAATTATCCAGGAATATACGGGCAATTGCATACATCTTTAGATCTTCTACCAGGCTCACTTCCGGTACATGAGACATATCGTTATCTCCGTTACGGAATTTCAATGGAATGAAGCAGTTAAAACCACCGATTGCATCCTGAGAATTACGCAGGCGTTCCATATGATCTATACGGTGTGCATAGTTTTCAATGTGGCCATACAACATAGTTGCATTGGTAGGCATACCGATCTGGTGTGCTGTTTCATGTATTTCCATCCAGCCATCGCCATCTACTTTATCCGGGCAGATCTTATCACGTATCTCCTGTGCAAAGATTTCCGCACCACCACCAGGCAGCGATTGCAGACCCGCTTTGTTCATGCGCTCCAGACCTTCTCTGGTAGTCAGTTTGGCTTTGCGGAACATATAATCCAGCTCTACAGCGGTAAATCCTTTCAGGTGCAGATCAGGACGATGTGCATGAATTTTCTCCAGCAATTCGCAGAAGAACTCCAGGTTCATCTTAGGATGTACCCCACCTACAATATGTACTTCCGTTACCGGTTGTCCGTCATATTTTTTCACCATGTCCAGCATTCCCTCAATACCCAGTTCCCAACCGTTATCACGGTTTTTATATGTGCGGGAATAGGAGCAGAAATCACAGGTAAAAATGCAGACATTGGTCGGTTCGATATGAAAGTTCTTATTGAAATAAACTTTCTTACCATGTCTTTTCAGGTTCACATAATTGGCCAGCGCCCCTACGAAATTCAACTCTGCATGTTCAAATAAATAAATCCCTTCTTCAGCCGTTATGCGCTTACCTTCTTTTACTTTCTGTGCTACTGTAGTAAGCACCGCGTCATGAGCAACCTGTTCCAGTACGATATCCGGAAACACAACGCTTAATTCTTCTGACATACACTATTATTTTAAAAAGGGATGCGAACATCCCCTGTCTGTTACAATATATTTTTGATCGCTTCGATTACAGCTGGCAATTGAGTGGTATCCTGACCTCCGGCAGTTGCCAGACCTTTCTGTCCGCCACCACCGCCTTTGATTAATGGTGCCACATACTGTTTGATCAGCTTGCCGGCATCCCATCCTTTCTCATTCAGCAGAGCATCTTCAATAGCAATAGCTACAGATGGTTTACCGCCAATATTAGCGGTAAGTACCACCAGATAGTTTTGCAGGTGCAGCTTCATATCCAGGGCTACCTTTTTCAAGGCTTCGCCATTAGATACATCAACATGCTGCCCCAGGAACTGTATGCCATTGATGGTTTCTGCCTGTACAGACAAGGTCTTGGACAGGGCAGACAATTCTTTATTTTCAAAAGCCTCAACCCTTTTTTCCAGGGCGGCTTTATCTTCCAGTAATTTTTCGATAGACTTGATCGGATCTTTACTTTTCAGTAATTCGGCAACAGATTTAGCCTGATCTACTTTATCTGCCAGGTAACGGAAAGCCGCACCACCGGTCAATGCTTCGATACGGCGTACACCCGCCGCCACAGCAGATTCTGCAGTAATGATAAAGCTACCGATCATACCGGTTGCCCCAACGTGCGTACCACCACAAAGCTCTACAGAGAATTCAGGATCGATGGTTACTACTCGTACCAGGTCACCGTATTTCTCTCCGAATAATGCCATTGCACCCAGTGCGATTGCATCATCCTTAGGCATTTCCTTAATCACCACCGGAATGTTTTCACGGATCTTCTGGTTTACGATACTCATCACTGCCTTCAGTTCCTCATCGGTTACTTTGGCAAAGTGAGAGATATCGAAACGCAGGGTTTCTTCATTTACCAGGGAACCTTTCTGATTCACATGATTACCCAATACTTCTTTCAATGCAGCATGCAGCAGGTGAGTAGCCGTATGGTTATACATCGTGTGCAGGCGCTTTTCAAAATCTACTTTAGCCGTAACAGGACCGGTAATAGTCGCTGGTAATACATCAGTAAAATGAATAATCAGGTCATTCTCTTTTTTGGTATCACTTACCTCTATCGTTTCGGCACCGAAGGTTAATACACCTCTGTCTCCTACCTGACCACCGCTCTCTGCATAGAAAGGAGTGCTTTTCAGTACGATCTGGTATTGCTCTTTATTTTTTGCTTTTACTTTTCTGTATTTAACTACTTGTGTTTCGATATTCAGGTCATCATAACCAACGAAAGAAGTTTTCTCTGCCTCACTCACCACAGTCCAGTCTTCTGCATCTATAGCAGTAGCTTTGCGGGAACGGTCTTTCTGCTCTTTCATTTCTGCATCAAAGCCAGGCTCATCTACATTCATGGCATTTTCAGAAGCGATCAGGCGGGTAAGGTCAATCGGGAAACCGTATGTATCATACAGTTCAAATGCTTCTTTACCACCAATCACTTTGCTGTTCTGCTCTTTGGTAATGATATCATCAATCTTTCTCAGGCCTTTTTCCAGCGTGCGCAGGAAGGCTTCTTCCTCTTCTTTGATTACACGGGTTACAAATTCTTCCTGTTGC
This sequence comes from Edaphocola aurantiacus, assembly GCF_019797745.1. Taxonomy (GTDB): domain Bacteria; phylum Bacteroidota; class Bacteroidia; order Chitinophagales; family Chitinophagaceae; genus Edaphocola; species Edaphocola aurantiacus. The sequence continues at coordinate 919,840 of NZ_VOSI01000001.1, forward strand.
TTCAGCTCCGGGAATACCTGCTCAAACTGGGTCGCGATTACCGGTACCAATTGGAATAACAGTGGTGCTTTATAGTCCAGGTAAGAGTAATAGTATCTTACCGCACGACGCAGAATGCGGCGGATCACATATCCTGCTCCGGTATTGGATGGCAGCTGGCCATCGGCAACGGTAAAGGAAATGGTACGGATATGGTCGCTCAGCACACGGAAGGCAATAGCTTCTTTGCTGTCGCTGAAATCATATTTTTTACGGGAGATGTTTTCAATCGCGGCAATAGTACCGGTGAATACATCTGTATCGTAGTTACTTTGTTTTTGCTGCAGTACGCGTACCAGGCGCTCAAAGCCCATACCGGTATCTACATGCTGCGCCGGCAATTTCTGCAGGCTACCGTCTTTCAGGCGGCTGAACTCCATGAATACATTATTCCAGATTTCGATTACCTGAGGATGATCGGCGTTCACCAGACCAGCACCATCTACCTGCTTGCGCTCCTCCTCTGTACGGCAATCCACATGGATCTCCGAACAAGGGCCACAAGGACCGGTATCACCCATTTCCCAGAAGTTATCTTTTTTATTTCCTTTCAGGATACGATCTTCTGCAATCCATTTTTTCCACTCATCATAAGCTTCCTGATCGAAAGGCAGGCCTTCTTTTTCATCTCCTTCAAACACGGTTACATACAGGCGGTCTTTGTCCAGTTTGTATACATCAGTCAGCAATTCCCAACTCCAGGCAATGGCTTCTTTCTTAAAATAGTCACCAAAGCTCCAGTTACCCAGCATTTCAAACATGGTGTGGTGGTAGGTATCTACACCCACTTCTTCCAGATCATTATGCTTACCGCTTACACGCAGACATTTCTGAGTATCGGCAATACGCTTATGCGGCGCCGGCTTATTGCCCAGGAAATAATCCTTGAACGGTGCCATACCGGAATTGATAAACATCAGCGTAGGATCATTCTTTACCACGATCGGTGCAGAAGGAACTATTGTATGTTGTTTGGATTTAAAGAAATCCAGGAACTGTTGACGTATTTCAGAAGAGGTCATTTGTGTTTTAATGATAGTTTTGAAAATTGAGGCAAAATTACGTGTTTTTTTGGTCTGTACTATAGATTTATGTTATATCTGAAGGCCATAAAGCAGATATTTTTAAAGGGGTCCGGTGATGCTGACAGCATCACCGGACCCCTTTAAAAAATTATATAAAAAGTGCTATTGTTCGTTTTCCTGCAGCTTTTGCTCCAGTTCTTCGATCTGCAGCTTTACTTCATCTATTTTATGCTTTCTGGCAGGGATGCGTTTTTCGATCTGTCCTACCAGGTTGCGCAGGTTTTGCTTGATCTCTACATCCTTGGCATCTTCCTCTGTATTCTGGGAAAGGATCTCGTTGAACTCAGCCAGTTTAGATTCTTCCTCTCTCAGTTCCTCTTCGATTGTAGCCAGGAACTGGCGACTTTGCTGCAGTCGGTTTTGTATCTGCTGCACGAATCGGTTTTTACGCACCTCACGGTCATCATCCTTGCGTTTAAAGAAGAATTGTCTGGCTGCGATAAACTGCTCCCACAAAGAATCTCCGTACTCTCTCGGTATCGGACCGATGGTCTTCCAGGTGCTCATCAGCTCATTGATTTCCGCGGTTACATCACGCCAGTTATTAGACTGCTTGATGGTCTCAATGCGTTCTACAAGCGCTTTTTTCTGAGCGTAATTATCTTCCAGCCCTACTTTGAATTCTTCTGTATGCTGTCGTTTTGCGTTAAAGAACTGGTCTTTTGCAGCCTGCATGCGATCCCATACTTCATCTGCTTTTTCATAAGGCACTTTACCGATCGATTTCCACTCGTCAAGAATGGCAGCATATTTGGCCGATGTCTCTTTCCAGTCTGTGCTCTCTCTCAGGGCTTCTGCCTGTTCTACCAGTCTCAGTTTTGCAGCATAATTCGCTTCCTGTTCATGGTGGATCTGCTCCTGGTGGCCGGATTTCCGGTCAAAGAATGCATTTTTCGCATTCAGAAAACGATTCCATAATTCCTCGTTTTTCTCTACGGTGGCTACTCTCCCGATGGTTTTCCAGCGTTCCATCAGTTGTTTATATACTTCAGAAGTCTGCTTCCAGTCTTCTGATAAGCTTAGTGCTTCGGCCTGCTCACATATTTCCAGTTTCAGGTCCAGGTTTTGCATCATCTCCCGCTCCAGGTCTTCCTGGTGTGCGCGTTTGCGCTCATAGAAGTGATTCCTGGCCTGTTCGATCTGATCCCAGAAACCGTCATTAATTTCTTTATCTATATACGGTGCATGCTTCCAGTCTTCAATGATCTGGCGGAATGCTTCGGTGGTTGTTTTCCACTCTGCCGATTCCTTCAGCTCCTGCGCTTTGTTCACCAGCAATTGCCGTATGGTTTCATTATTTTTTAATTGCTGTGCAATCTCTGCTTCCCTGCTCTCCAGGAACTGAAACAGTGGTGTATAATTCCCGATTGCATTAGCATTCATCAGGTAGCTTTTTAGTCGCTGCACTTTCCCCTGCAGTTTTACCACTTCTTCCTGTTGTTCGAATTCTTTCTTCAGCTCCTCCGCCCTGTTCAGCACTTCTTTGAATTTTTCCGATAAGGCATGCACAACGGTCTGGATATTATCATCATTGACACTAGCCAATACGCGCTCGGGAAAGTGTGCAGAGGCAACTAATATCAGATTTCCATTGTCATCCAGTTTGCAAAAATCTTTACCGTCACATTCTATTCGGTCCCAGATGGTTTCATTAACGTTAGGTGCATCCGTTTGTGGTACTTCGTGGTTCGTAGTATTTTCCATCGTTATAAGAAATAAGATTCACTATAAAAATATTCTATACAATGATACAATAAAAATTACAATATATCAAAAATATTAAAATTTATAGAAAAGATAAATATTACTTAGCATTAAGTACAAAAAGCAGATAGGGCAACCGTTAGCTGCCCTATCTGCTTTTTAAAATTATGTGTCAGGATATTACATTTTCTCCGGTACATTAATACCCAGAAGGCTCAGTGCATGCTTGAGTGTATCTGCAGTGAAAGCTGCCATACGCATACGCATTTGTTTCTGTGCTTCGGTATCAGCCTTAGCGATGCTGCACTTATCGTAGAATGTATTGAACAATTGTGCCAGCTTAAAGCTGTAGTTACATAAGGCTCCAGGATTAAAGGCTCTTGCCGATTCCTGCAGCACTGCTGCATACTGCTCCAGGTGGATCAGTAAGGCACGCTCTTCGCTCTGCAGGCTATCTATGCTGAAATTCAGGTCCTGTCCTGTATACTCCCCTTTTCTTAATACGGAGCGGATACGCGCATGAGCATATTGGATAAAGGTTGCGGTAAATCCGTGCAGGTCAATAGACTCTTCCGGATTGAAGATCATTTTCTTTTTAGGTTCTACACGCAGCAGGTAGAATTTCAGTGCGCCAAGCCCAATCATTTCATACAGGCTTACCAGCTCGTCAGCCTCAAAACCGTCTGTCTTACCGGAAGCCTCTGTCTGCTCCTGTGCCAGGCGTACCATTTCAGCAACCAGGTCATCGGCATCTACAACGGTACCTTCACGGCTTTTCATTTTACCGGTTGGCAGTTCAACCATACCGTAGCTGAGGTGGTAAATACCATCTGCAGCGGGCAGGCCCAGTTTCTGGCAGATCAGCTTCAGTACCTTAAAGTGGTAATTCTGCTCATCCCCTACTACATATATGCTCTCGTCAATTCCGTATTCTTTTTGTTTCTCTACTGCCAGACCAATGTCCTGGGTGATATAAACAGAAGTTCCGTCTTTTCTTCTCACCAGTTTTTCGTCCAAACCGTCTGCAGTAAGATCGATCCATACACTACCATCCTCTTTCTGATAGAAAACGCCTTTAGCCAGGCCTTCTTCTACCAAATCCTTGCCCAGCAGGTAGGTATTGCTTTCGTAATATACTTTATCGAATGTGCTGCCAATAGCCTTGTAAGTAATATCGAATCCTTCATACACCCAACCGTTCATTTTCTTCCACAATTCGATCACCTCCGGCTTCCCCGCTTCCCAGTCTACCAGCATTTGCTGTGTAGCTTTCATGATCGGCGCTTCCTGCTCGGCTTGCTTTTCTTCCATGCCACCGGCCATCAGTTCCTTGATCTGGCGCTTATGTTCGTCATTAAATTTCACATAGAAATCACCTACGAAATGATCGCCCTTTACACCTGCCTGCTCGGGAGTACTGTTCTCTCCAAACAATTGCCATGCGATCATACTTTTACAGATATGCACGCCACGGTCATTTACCACGCAGGTTTTAACCACATCTTCGCCTGCTGCTTCCAGCATATTGGCTACGGCTATACCCAGGAAGTTATTTCTCAGGTGACCCAGATGCAATGGTTTATTTGTGTTAGGAGAAGAGTATTCCACCATAACTTTTTTCTGCGCTGCGGCCTGTGCTTTCAGGGCATCGGTCAGTACATAAGACTTCAGGAATCCCGCCCAGTAATCATCTGCAACGCTCAGGTTCAGAAATCCGGATACGGTTTCGTGTGCTGTAAACAGTTCATGATGCTCTACCAGGTAAGCGCCTACAGCATTGCCCAAAGCCACCGGATTTTGTCGGAGTGCTTTCACAAACGGGAATAATACAACGGTGTAGTCACCTTTGAATTCGGGTTTGGTTTCATTCACCAAAACATCTTTTTCCTGAATGTTTGCTTCGGGAAACAAGGACTGCAATGCCCCTGTTGCCAATACTTTCACCTGTTCTGCCAGAGATTTCATCATAAATTGTTTTACCATTAGATTGGCTGCAAAGGTACAGCAAAAAAGCCTATCAGCATATATAGGCTGACAGGCTTGAATATTAATAAAACATTATACGATCTTATGATTCGTACAATAGATATTTTGCTCTGATCGAACGAAATTTATCCAGGTCAGCCTGCCAGGATTTCCTGATGGCTTCTTCGGACATTCCTTTTTTGATCTGCTCCTGCAACTGGTCCGTGCCGGCCAGCTTGCTGAAGAAGTTATTGCTGTTGAAGAAATTTGCTTTATCCGGGTAATTCTGATACGCTTTTAATAACCATTTCAGCTGAAAACCGCTCTCAGTAAGGCGGTAAGCACTATTGGCATCTGAGGCCAGCAGTTCTCCGTAGCAAGTCTGCCCTTTTAACGGCGGATTACTGGCACCCTCAACACTCTTCGGCACAAAGCTGTAGGTGTAATTTTTCAATGCCGGATGGCCATATTGCTGAAACGGTGCATCTGTACCACGCCCTACACTTACCTGGGTTCCTTCAAACAAACACAAGGAAGGATACAGGTAAATGGCAGCCATATTTTTCAGATTGGGAGATGGAGCCACCGGCAAACGGTACAGGGTTTTATGGGTATAATTAGCACATGGAATTACGGTCAGGCGTACGTTTTTAGCCTTCATCCAACCTTCGCCAATGAGCATTTTTGCATATTCTCCCGGGGTCATCCCATAAATTATCGGAATGGATTGCATGCCTACAAATGAGCGGAATTTAGATTGCAATACAGGTCCGTCTACAATATTACCCAATGGATTAGGCCGGTCCAGAACAATCACTTCTTTCTGCTGTTCACCACAGGCCTCCAGCAGGTATTCAAGGGAAGAGATGTATGTATAAAAGCGTACGCCTACATCCTGCAGGTCATAAATAACTACGTCTATATCTTTGAGCTGCTCTGGTTTTGGTTTTTTATTGTCGCCGTACAAGGAGATAACCGGCAGGCCGGTACGGGTGTCGATGCCACTTTTGACATGTGCTCCGGCATCAGCATTGCCCCGGAAACCATGCTCCGGAGAGAAGATGGTAACGACTTTTACGCCCTGACGCAACAACGCATCCGGCAATAGTTCTGCACCTACCGCTGAGGTCTGGTTGACCAGTACAGCTACACGCTTGCCTTTCAGCAAGGGCAGGTATGCACTGAACTGCTCTGCACCTGTCTGTACGACCAGCGCTGGTCTGTCCCCGGGGCTATTACCACCTGCGGCATTATCGCCTTTATATTCGTATTGCGGTTTTTGTGCTTTACAGGCCATTGGTGCAATACTCATGAGGGCCGCGGCAAATATCAATATCTTCTTCATCGTACCAGATTTGACGCTAAATTAAGGGAAATGTAAAAACATTGATCCTGAATATAGCCCTACAACATAAATTTATCAGTACTGAGCGCTTTTTTGACCTAATTTTGCATTCTGAAATTACCAATATGACCATTAACGAGAAACAAGACGCCATCATAGAAGAGTTTGCTTTTTATGATGACTGGATGGAAAAATATGAGCATATCATTGAGCTGGGCAAGGAATTACCTCTGATCGATGAACAGTATAAAACAGAAAATCATTTGATTAAAGGCTGTCAGTCTAAGGTATGGCTGCACGCTGATTTTACAGATGGTAAAATAGATTTTACAGCCGATAGTGATGCGATCATCACCAAAGGTCTGGTGGGTATGATGATTGAGGTCTTGAGTGGTCATAGTCCGAAAGAAATTGCGGAGACAGATATTTACTTTATCGACAAAATAGGCCTGAAAAGCCACTTGTCGCCTACCCGCTCCAACGGATTGCTGTCTATGTTGAAACAAATGAAATTATATGCAGTAGCACTGTATAACAAATAAGATATGGGAACGCTGAAAGATAAAATTATAGAGGTATTGCATACGGTACATGATCCAGAGATCCCGGTTAATATTTTTGAACTGGGGCTGGTGTACGATATCAGTATTGATGAAAACAATGGGGTACAGATCACAATGACCCTGACGGCGCCTGCCTGTCCTGTTGCCGGTGATATTATATTTGAAGTGCAGCAGAAAGTGGAAGCCATTGAAGAAGTGAAAGATGTGCACGTGCAGCTCACCTTCGATCCGCCATGGACCAAAGATATGATGAGCGAAGAGGCAAAACTAGAACTGGGATTTTTGTAATTTAGCCGAAACAACCGGCCTATGTCCCTGATCCAACCTTTTAACCGCATACATATAGCCCCTAAACTGGCCTTTGGCATGTTACTGGGTGGCCTCATTACTGCACTGTTCTGGCAGGCCAATAAAGCCTGGGTATTTAATATTCTCGTGGGTTGGGATGTATTCTGCCTGAGCAGTATTGTTCTTTTCTGGATTACATTTTTCTCGATTGATAGCAGACAGATCCGACAGGAGGTACAGGTTTTAAACACCAACACTCCCGTTATCTTTATGCTGGCGGTGGCGCTGATACTGGCTTCCCTGGCTATTATACTCCTTCTTTTTACGCAAAAAACGATCACCAATCCGGAGCAGGATACCCGGAACATCATCATTGGTTTCGGTGGTCTATTGCTGTCCTGGACGCTGTTTCACACCCTATTTACCATTCACTATGCTCATGCCTATTACCAGCCGGTATCTGAAAAAGACAGGCATATACAGAAAGGGCTTCAGTTCCCCGAAGAGGAGCATCCCGACTATCTGGACTTTGCGTATTTTTCTTTTGTCAACGGTATGACTTTCCAGGTATCTGATGTTTCTGTAACAGATAAAAAAATGAGGATACTGGTATTGTTTCACTGCCTGCTGGCATTCGGGTTCAACACCTTTATCGTTGCACTTTCGATCAACCTTATTGCGGGATTGATGTAATCTTGCTATTTTAAAGAATTATAAAAAGGCGCTGCAAGAATATTGCAGCGCCTTTTTATAATATCTATAATTGATTATTTTCTTCTGCTACTCATTTTTTAATATATTTTTTTACAAATATGTAGCCTCAATTGTTCCAAATGTTGAAAATTATCTTCATTTTTACATTGTATTACATGTGATGGAACAATGTAGTATAGCCAACAATTTACTTAGAACACTCGGGGCACTTTAGCAAATAAGCGTAAGAAAGAATATACCGGTTGGAATTTGCAAAAATTTTTAAGCCTGTTGTTGGTGAATATTTATTACCTATAAAAATTACAACTACAATGAAAAAATTGATTTTATTATGTCTTTCCGTTTTAGGAACGACAAGTTTTGCAGGTGCCTGGATGAGTTACACTCCTCAAAGTTGGGACAAAGGTTCAGGTAACACTAAAATTGTGACTTGTCATAACACCAGTTCTGATCCCTGTATGGCTGCAAATGGAGATAGCCCTAAAGAAGGACAGACGGTTGCGATTTTTAATGAACATGGAATAGTTGGTTGGGGTACCATCATTAAATGCCTTGCATACCCTGAATCATCTAAGGAAGGGAATTCGCCAACAGGACAACCTACCATACTAGAAGTTGCCTTCAATGCTGAATAGTATCATTCGGATCAAATAACAAATAAATTTCTCATTATTAAGGGGTTAGATATATCTAGCCTCTTTTATTTTCTATCATTAAAGCTACAAGATGAATAATGTTTTTAGAAATATTTTACTGTTTATGCTTGTGCTGCTGTCTGTCACAACCGGAACTGCGCAGTCAGAAGCACCCAAAAACACAAACAACGGACCAGCGACGGTATTAATTCCTTTTATGCCAGGCTCTTGTCACCAATGCAATAATGAATTTTATAAAAATTTAAATCTATTAGATGCAAAAAAAATTGACTATTCTTATGTAATACCCGACAACTATTCTGATGATTTAGAGGAGATCAAAAAGAAATACCAATTGGATGGTCATCAAAACCAGAAATTTATATTCTCATCAGCCATTTTTGACAAATATCACATTTATGAGCAAGCATTTGTTTTACAATTTGGCACTGACTCTAACTATAAAATTTACCATAACGCAAGGACACTAATTGGCGATCTAGAGGCATTCGATAAAATGGAAAAAGTGCACCTGGGGAATTACGAATTTAAAAAATCGACTTTTGATCTCTGGGTGAAAAATATAGAACAGATTTGTTTTAAAAACATCCTGTATACTAATACCTTTGATTACCTTGATCTTAAAGAGAAACATCAGGCTTTTAAAATCATCTTTACAGATGAGCTACTGCTCAATATATACAAACTACATTTTAAGGATACGGTGCTTGCCAAAAGCAAGTTGAGTGAGGTAAGAAAAGTTACGGACATCCCGGATAAAGACAGGTTTGAAGATTTTCAATTCGTGAATGATTCCTTATTCACCTCCTCGCACCATACTTATATTTCCAATATGGCAGATTCTATACTAGGTGGGTTCTCTACGGTAAATATCTATAAAGACGGCAGTTACCTGGAGTCCCGAGCAGTAAGTAAAGAGCATCTGCCCCCAGGATATAATATCATTCCCAGATTCCATATGTACCACAATAACATGTATATGCTGGTTGTTAAAGACCGGCTGGAAGCTGATAAACCTAATTATTTTTTAGCAAAGTTTGCCTTAGAAAGCGGAATATATCAATTTAAAAAAATGCTACCTTTTACCGTACCAGCCATTAATAAAAATGTTGGATACCGGTATCTCGACTTAAGCTTTTCGGGTAGGTATTTTATGACTTCTATTTCCAATATACTGTATGATCTGGAAACGGAGCAATCGGTAGATTTAAATATACCGGTAAATAAGGAATATGAATTTGCGCACCTTTTAAACAATGACAGGAATATAAATATAACCATAAATGATATTGTTGTTCAATATCCCAGTGTATTAATTTCCTATTATTCAACAGATGAAAATGGCGTTACCACAAATATTATAATGGATTATAATCTACAGGTTAAAAACATCGTCGGTAAGATTCAGATGCCTCAGGATCAATCCAGATTTTTAAAACCCGACTTATCGAGGTTTGGCTATTTCCTTTGGATGCCGGAAAAGGATAAAAATGATTACTTTATCTGTAAGAAGCTATTTTAATAAACAGAAAGACCAGCCTTGTGAGCTGGTCTTTCTGTTTATACTGATTACTATCTCGCTTTAATGATACCGGCAAAATCAGCGGCTACTAAAGAAGCACCACCGATCAGGCCACCATCAACATCCGGACAGGAAAATAATCCTGCCGCATTGGATGGTTTACAGCTACCACCATACAGGATAGAGGTATTGTCTGCTGCAGCTGCGCCATACTTAGCAGCAACCAGGCTGCGGATATGTGCATGCATTTCCTGCGCCTGATCGTCGCTTGCCGTCAGGCCTGTACCGATTGCCCAGATAGGTTCGTAGGCAATCACAATATTTTTAAATGTGGCTTCGTCCAGGTGGAACAGGCCGTTTTCGATCTGCGTCTGAATGTAGGCATTCTGAGTACCCGCTTCACGGATCTCAAGGGATTCTCCACAACAGAAGATTACTTTCATATCCTGTTTCAGGACTGCATCTACTTTTAATGCCAGGATAGCATCTGTCTCTCCAAAATACTGGCGACGCTCTGAGTGCCCGATGATTACGTAGCTGACACCGATACCTTTCAGCATTTCGGCAGATACCTCACCGGTATAGGCTCCGGAAGCTTCCTGATGGCAGTTTTGTGCAGCCAGGTATATATTTTTGCTGTCTCTCAGCTGGCTGGCAGCCAGTTCCAGGCTGGTAAACGGTGGTGCAATAACTACTTCCTGGTCATCACGCAGTTCCAGTCCGCTTTCTAAAATATCGTTTACTAATTGTTTGCCTTCGAAAATGTTTTTATTCATTTTCCAGTTACCGGCAACGATTTTTTTTCTGCTCATCACGATGAAATTTATTGTTTTATATAGTTTTCTTTATGGTCAAAAATGTGTTGTAATACGGCGATCTCTGCATCGGACAAGGTTTTGCCACGGCGGGCCATCATACGGTTTGCAGTATCCAGCGCTTTATCGAAGCGGTAGGTAGTCATATCATTCTTTCCGCCCCAGCTGAAGGAGGGCACATACTTGTCCGGGAAGTCTCCTCCGTAAATATTGCTGCTTACCCCTACTACGGTTCCGGTATTGAACATGGTATTGATCCCGCATTTGGAATGGTCGCCCATCAGCAAACCGCAGAACTGCAATCCTGTTTTAATCATGGCACCTTCTGCCTCGCTCCAGATGCTTACTTCATCGTAGTTATTCTTCAGGTTACTGGCATTGGTATCGGCCCCCAGGTTACACCATTCGCCGATTACGGCATTACCGACAAAGCCGTCATGGCCTTTATTGGAATTATCGAAGAAGACTACATTACTGATCTCTCCTCCTACTTTACTACCGGCACCAATTGTAGTTGCACCATATATTTTAGCGCCCATTTTCACTACTGCATGCGTACTTAAGGCCAGGGGGCCACGCAGCATACAGCCTTCCATAATCTCGGCTTCTTTAGCTATATACACTGGTCCGGTCTGTGCATTGAGGATGCAGGCCGATACAATGGCTCCTTCTTCTATAAATACGTTCTTTGCCTCACCGATCAGGGTTACATGCGCCGGTATCGGCTGGCTTTCTTTCTGATAGGTTAGTATAGCAAAATCGCTGCGGATAGCATAATCGTTCAGATTGAAAATATCCCATACCTGTTGCAATTGCTGAAATGGTTCACTGCACAGTACCGGCTCATAATCTTTCAGAGAAGCTGCATTCAGTGCTTCATAATCCAATGCAGCATCTGTATAAATGGCAATGATCGTTTCGTCCTGTACCAAAGCCTGTCCTGGTTTCAGGTTGCTGATTACGATTCCTAATGCCGGTGTGGCAAACACAGCAGCGTTGATATACAAATTCTCCGTTTCATTATAATGTACGGGGAAGGCGGCCTGCAGCACCGGGACAGAAGCTGTCGAGGAGGCTCTTTGCAGGTATAATTCCCAACGCTCGCGCATGGTAAGGATACCACAGCGAATGTCGGCTACAGGTCTTGTATGGGTAAAGGGCAGCAAATGGTTTCTTACTGCCGTATCAAATAAGATCAGGTTCATGAATGGTCTGGTTAATCGGTAGATTGGTTCAGGAAGTCGATAAATGGTTTCATGGAAGCAAAGGCTTCTGCGCAATGTGCCAGGAAATCTTTGTGTGCCACTTCTTTATCGCTCAGTGCCTTACCTACGGTAAAGCTTTTATGCTTCAGGTATTCGATAGCGGGATTGTCCGCCTCATAACCTTTGGGTGGTCTGGATAAGGTTTCCCCGTCTATCTGTTTAAAATGCTTTGTAAATGCCGGGGCCTTGATCAGTTTCTGAAAGTCTTCAAAACCGTAATCGATCTCCTGGCGTATGCTTTTTAATACCGGTGCTTCCGGCATCCACATACCCCCTCCGAGAAACGAATGGCCGGGTTGGATATGGATATAATATGCTGCTTTATTGCTCTTCTTACCCCCGATAGCCATCGCGGCTCCGAAATTGGTTTTGTAAGGGCTTTTATCTTTCGAAAAGCGGATATCCCTGTTCAGACGAAAAATGCAATCCTTGGGTGCCAGATCCCCGATAGCCGGATCAAATACGGAGACTTCTCCGATGAGTCCGGACACGAATGCTTCGAAGGTTTTCTTCTCTGTTTCGTACCATTTCCGGTTTTCATCCATCCAGGATTTATCATTATGCTCGCCGAGTGCCTTCAGAAAGTCCAGGCTTTTTTGCAGGTTCATAGCCATATCGTTTTATAATCGCGTGAAATTACGATCATTTTACTAATATTGATCATACAAAATAGGCTTATACAATTAAAAGTGTAAATTCGCGTTTTACACTTTTAAAGAATCATTATGCGATTGAAACAGTTCACATTAGGAATACTGGCACTACTGGGTAGCGGGATTACAGCAAGCGCGCAAAAATTCTTTGAGCGGCACGAATACGGCATTATGGCCGGCGGGGCTCAATACTTCGGCGACCTGAATCCGGGGTATGGCTTTAATCATATCCGTCCGGCAGGTGGCGCCTTCTATCGTTATTATTTCAATCCGTATATTTCTTTACGTGTAGGTCTGTCTTATGCGCAGCTGGGCTATAAAGACAGCTATAGCGACAATAGCTATCAAAAGACCCGCAACCTGAGCTTTCAGAATAATATACTGGAGGTCTCTGCTATAGGGGAATTCAATTTCTTCCGTTTCCAGACCGGCAATATCGACCGTCGTTTTACCCCGTATATGGTATTGGGTGTAGGGGCTTTGTACTCCAATCCTTTCGTGATGTACAGCGGTCGCAAAACCTATCTGCAGCCACTGGGCACAGAAGGTCAGAATACTACTCCGTACCGCGATCGCCGATACAATAAGGTAAATGTGATGGCTCCTTTTGGTGCCGGTATCAAATGCTGGCTTGCCCCGGGTGTGAACCTGGGTGTAGAGATCGTGCATCGCTTTGCCTTTACCGATTACCTGGACGATGTAAGCCAGACTTATGTCGGGGTGAACTATTTCACGCCTAACGGAACGCCTAATACGGCTTCTGTGTTACAGGACCCATCCCTCACTATCGACGGACAGAAACTAGGCCGGGCAGGTAAACAAAGAGGTGACCGTGCGACTATAGATCAGTACCTGATCGGACAGATCACCCTTTCTTTCCAGCTGAAAACGTACAAATGCCCATCGGATAATCCGATCTGGGACGATTATTAATCATTTACTACATACAGGATTACCTGCACAATACATGGCGGCAATATTTGATATGGATGGCCTGCTTTTTGATACGGACCCTCATTTATGGGTGGAAAGTATGCATGAAGTAGCGCATGGCAATGGCGTGGCCATTACCAAAGAATTACTGAAATACACCAAGGGACTGCGTATTTATGAAGTGACGGAGTTCTGGAACGAGCGCTTCGGATGGAATGACAGCCACAAAGCCAGACAACTGGCAGAAGATGTGCTGGACAATATTATTGCACGCACCATAGCCAAGGGCCGCATTATGCCGGGAGTATACCCGCTGCTGGAAGAGCTGAAGATGAACAGTGTGCCGATGGGCGTAGCTACTTCTTCTCCTGCACGTATGGTTAAGGCGCTGCTGCAGCATTTCGGGCTGGAGCATTATTTCCAGAGTGTCAATACTGCGGATAATTGTGTGGTGGGTAAACCCCACCCGGAAGTGTACCTGCAATGTGCTGCGGCGCTGAATACGCTGCCCTGGCGTTGCGTCGCTTTTGAAGATTCGATCAATGGTATGGTGGCGGCCAAAGCGGCACGTATGCTGCTGGTAGCCGTGCCGGAGCCGCAGCAGTTCGACAATCCTAAATTCGGACTGGCCGACCTGCTGATCCCAAGCCTGGAGCAATTCTCCTTTGCCGACTATGTAAGATTACTGGATGTATAATTGATTAATGCACTACCTGCACCTTGCGGTAGTAGCGCTGCCCGTCCTGTTCCAGAATGAGTATATAAGTACCTGCAGTCCAACCGGTTACAGATAAGTTATATTGCTGCTTACCGGCAACGGAGGTCTTATCCAATACCGTACGGCCCAGCATATCTGTTACACTAAGGCTGGTATGTGCTGCAAATGGTTGCTGCGCCTGTAGTACCAATGTGTTTCGTGCCGGATTGGGGTATACATCTACGCCTTTCAGGGCATTAACCGAATTGACCGCCAGGGGACGATTATACCTGAATGTATCGCAACCATCTTGCGGTTGATAAATCCGGAAAGACAAAGTATCATTTGAAAAACAATGGATTCGGTTTAGCCGAAGCTCTCCTTCAAATATTACATATGGCGGAGGTATATAAGAACGTTCCGGAAGCAAGCCTTCACCTGTACCACCAAACAGGCGGGTATAAGCTCCATGAGGAATAGTTAACGAAGCCCAGTCTCCAACTGGGGTCCAGCTTGCATATGAAGTCCAGTTAACTATTGGGTTAGGCAAATCCTGTGCTCCGTTCATTGTCTGCCAGTTAGTACCGGTAGTATCGCCCATGTAATTGCTTACAAAATAAGTCTCAGCATTTACCCCACCATAATTGACGGTGCGGATTGAGTCTACAATCAGCACAAATACAGAATCCCCTTCGGGTGTAGCATTAGGGTAGGTAGGGTGTATATCCAGTATCGGAATGCGCAGGGTATCGCCCTCATGTGCATTAAAGATATACAGCGGAGTATATTTCTGGAACACATTGTTATATACCCATACGGTATCATTCTCTTCGTATAGTAATAATGTACTGGTTGCTGTATCGCGGTAACGGTAAGTAACCGATCCGGAGGTATCATAGATAATCTGCTGCTTGTAATGACTGACTTCGATTGTTTTGATCACTTTACCGGACTGTGTATCTGCCTGTACACACTTATAACGGTATAAGTATTCAGTACCAATTGGCCCGTCCTGAAATCCATGATACGTCCATTCTGCTCCTAATGGTGCAAAGCCCTGTGCCCAGCCCATGTAAGAGGGAAGCATTGCGCAAATTACATATACGAGGAGTACACTTATTCTTTTCATGCTGATGCGTTTATAAGGCTAAAATAAACATTATTCACCAGAAAGAGAAAAGAGCCGTTCCTGATCAGGAACGGCTCTTTTCTATACTAGTTTAATCTTAATTATTTATGGGCGCAGGCCAGCAGGGTATTTTTCATCAAGGCACAGATGGTCATCTTACCTACACCACCCGGAACAGGGGTTATGTAGCTGCTCTTCTCTTTAACACTGTCAAAATCTACATCACCGACCAGTCTGAAACCAGATTTCTTGCTTGCATCTTCGATACGGTTGATACCCACATCGATAATGATCGCACCTGGTTTTACCATATCAGCCGTTACATAATTCGGTCTGCCGATCGCTGCAACGATGATATCTGCCTGCAGACACATCTCTTTCAGGTTAGTGGTTTTGGAGTGACACATGGTTACCGTACAGTTGCCCGGTTGTGTATTGCGGCTCATGAGCAGGCTCATAGGCGTACCTACGATGTTACTGCGGCCAATTACCACGCAATGCATACCGGCGGTATTGATGTTATAATGATCCAGCATCATCATGATACCATTAGGGGTAGCCGGTACAAATGTTTCCTGGCCCAGTACCATTTTACCGATACTTACCGGGTGGAAGCCGTCTACATCCTTCAGCGGACTGATAGCATTGATCACTTTATCTTCAGAAATATGCTTTGGTAAAGGTAATTGTACCAGGATACCGTCAATATCTTCGTCCTGGTTGAATTTTTCAATCAGCTCCAGCAGTTCCGCTTCAGAAACATCAGTGCCCAGTTTGGATAATGTTGACTGAAAACCAACATATTCACAGGTTTTTACCTTGGCACCAACGTAGGTCTGGCTGGCTGCATTCTCGCCTACCAGGATAGCTGCCAGGTGGGGTCTTTTCTGATTGTTGTTTACACGGCTATCTACGTCTTTTTTAATTTCTTCTAAGATAGCATTAGATACATGAATACCGTCTAATAATTGCATGGCGCAAAATTACAACAATTAAGGCTTTTTACCTCAATTACGATGCATATCACATTAAAAAATACTGCTTTATAACTATTTATGCTCATAATGAGGTCTCATGCCCGTTAACGGCTCGTTTATCAACGCAAATTATCATCGCTGAAATAGTAAAAACGTAAAAAATATTTTAACTTCGCAGGTTACAGCTTATCTTTAGGACAAGACTGTCATTTTAACATATTTACAAACCCAAAAAGAACAATTAACATACAATGGACAACATCGCAATCGTGACCGCGGTTGTAGCTTTATTTGCCGTAGCGGCGGGGATTATCTTAGGTAAGTTCCTCTTTGCTAAAAACACGGCGCATAAAATACAAGAAGCAGAACAACAAGCAGAGAAAATTAAAGAAGACGCAAAAATTCATGCTGAAACCTTAAAAGACAAAAAAATATTAGAAGCCAAAGAACATTTCCTTCAATTAAAAACAGAACACGAAAAGGATGTGCTGGTAAAAACGCAGAGATTAAGCGAGGGCGAAAACAGACTGAAACAGAAGGAACAATCCCTGAACGACAAACTGAAATCGGTACAAACACAGATCAACGAGAATACAGAACTGAAAACAGAACTGACTGACCATATTGAATCGGCTAAGATCAAAAGAGCAGAACTGGACAAACACCAGGAAGAGCAGATCAAAAGACTGGAAAAAATCGCTAATCTTTCTGCAGAAGAGGCTAAGGCTGAACTGGTAGAAGCGATGAAAGAAGAAGCCCGTACTAATGCAATGGCCCATATCCAGGAGATTGTGGAGCAAGCTAAAACCAATGCAAGCAAAGAGGCGAAGAAAATTGTGATCCAAAGCATACAGCGTGTGGCTGCGGAACAAACTATTGAGAATGCCATTACCGTATTCAACCTGGAAAGTGATGAGATCAAAGGTCAGATCATTGGTCGTGAGGGTCGTAACATCAGAGCCCTGGAGGCTGCAACCGGCGTAGACCTGGTTATTGATGATACTCCTGAGGCTATTGTACTGAGCTGTTTCGATCCGCTGAGAAGAGAGATCGCCCGTTTATCATTACAACGCCTGGTACAGGATGGTCGTATACACCCTGCCCGTATCGAGGAAGTAGTAGAGAAAACAAAAAAACAAATTGAAGACCAGGTTATGGAGATCGGTGAGCGCACTGTGATCGAACTGGGTATTCATGGTCTGCATAAAGACCTGGTAAGAATGGTCGGAAAAATGCGTTTCCGTTCTTCTTACGGACAAAACCTGCTGATGCACTCTAAAGAGACCGCTAACCTTTGTGGTATCATGGCTGCTGAATTGGGTCTGGGTCAGAAAGTAGTAAAACTGGCAAAACGTGCTGGTCTGTTGCATGATATCGGTAAAGTACCGGATGAGGAAACAGAACTGAGCCACGCATTGCTGGGTGCCAAACTGGCGGAAAAATGTGGTGAACACCCTGCTGTAGTCAATGCTATCGGTGCGCACCATGATGAGATGGAGATGGCCTTTATTATCTCCCCTATCATCCAGGCTTGTGATGCCATCAGCGGTGCACGCCCTGGTGCCCGTCGCGAGATCATGCAGAGTTACCTGCAACGTATCAAGGATCTGGAGAACCTGGCTGTTGCCTATAATGGCGTTGAAAAAGCATATGCTATCCAGGCGGGTCGTGAACTGCGTGTAATCGTAGAAGCGGATAAAGTAACCGATGCAGACAGCGACAGACTGAGTTTCGAGATTGCAGATAAGATCCAGAAGGAAATGCAATATCCTGGCCAGGTTAAAGTAACCGTAATCCGTGAGAAAAGAGCGGTAAACGTAGCACGATAATCTGCTATAAATTTTATAGAAAAAGGGCGATCAGTATACTGATCGCCCTTTTTCTATAAAAGCAGTGAATAAACCAGCACAGCATTGCACAAAGTGGGCACAGGCAAGGGTTCGTATGCCAGTCTGCCACATGTACCGTCAAAAGCTACACCTTACCCAGAAATGCTGCTGCAGAACGGGTAAATGCCCGAAAAGCGGCATCTATCTGCACCGCATTCTTACTGGTAAGTGGAAATGGATTGATGTGGGAATAGGGATGCTCGTAATGCTCAATCTGCACGGCTATCGGTATGTTACGATAACCTCCCTGCAGGGTATTCAGTGCCTCTACAGGTGGTGCTACCTCATCATCGCGCAGCACATAGCATTTGATACGGTCTTTAAGCACTTCCAGCCGCTCTTCCCGTTCTTTCTGGAAGTAGTTAAACCGTAGCATGGTTTTAAACCAGCTTTCGCCTTTGTGCAGGGCACAATCCTGGTAATGCGCCATATGCTCATCCATAGCAAAGCCGGAGCTCAGTAGCTCGGCAAAGCGGCGTTGCATGGCAATGGCCGATTGGGCATCCATTATATAACGGGATATAGGGAACATGCGGTCTATGGTCATTCCGCCACAGAAGCAGAACAGTCTGGCCTGGTCGAAGATGCCTTTAGGATTGGCCATCATCAGTATAGATGACAGGAATGATCCTATGGAGTAACCAAAAAGATCTAAGGTAGCTTTGGGGCTGATCTCCGGCAATGCACCCTCCTGGATCATCTCTGCCAGCTGTACGATATCGCTGTAGGTCTGTAATCCGGACCAGAACAGCCGTTGTGGCAGGGCTTCCATGCGCACACTAATGGCCGCATTGAGGTATGAGCAGGCGCTGTTACCAGCAAGTTCTGAACGATATTGTGCAATAGCGGCCATCTCCTTCTTATTGCTCCAGTGCTCAGGTGCACGGTCTATATGAAAAGCGATGGGAAACAGTAAGACGGCCTTACCGGTGCGCCGGGCTATCTCATAAGCCCAGGGCAGGTATTTATCCCATTTCTTTTCGTTGAGCCCGTGAAAAAAGATTATAGCCCCATCTGCCGTCTGAACAGATAAGGGTTTGATAATATGGTATTGAAATTTACGGTTGCTTTCGATTTCATAATCTGGGATATCGAGTACACACTCCTTCCGGTCTATAGCCTGCTCCTGCTCCTCAAAGGTTATATTATGTGCCGTACAACCCATACGATTACTACCGGGCAGCATACTCGCAGCCTGTTCTGATATAAACTCGTGATGGCTTACAGATACGCCTAACTTGGGTAGCGCAATTACCGGCCCGGCCTGCTCAAATGCCTTTTTGAGCGCCTGATGTAATTCCAGGTAGATCATTAATTGGGATTATGAAATGATAATCGTTGTCTTAGCGCATAAAATTAGAACATTCAGGATGATTAAACAAAATCCGCGAACAGATCTAGCTGCCCATTCTTAGGCGGGCGCCTGAATGCGGTAAGGTCGTAGTGGTGTGCTCTCTTGTTTAGCCCCAGTTTTCTGCAGTATAATTTAAACTGCTGAGAGATGATACCAGCGATCTCCCCCTCTCCCCTCATACGTACCCCGGAGCGACTGTCCTGTACCGATCCGCCATGGCAGCTCTGTATATGATGCCACACCTTATCTGCCCGGTCGGGGAACGCTTTGTACAACCAGTCTTTGAATATACCTTCAATAGCTCCGTTGAGGCGTACTATGGTATAGCCGGCCCAATAAGCTCCGGCATCTGCAGCGGCCTGCAGAACAGCAAACATATCGTGATCGTTAAGACCGGGTATAATGGGCGCAAACATTACGCCTACCGGTATCTGATGCTGGTGACAGGTACGAATGATGTTAAGTCTTGTTCTAATCGTACTGGTGCGGGGCTCCAGCATTTGTCTCAACGATTCGTCTGTGGTTGTTACAGAGGTAGCCACCTGCACGAGCTTGCGGGCATGCAACTCCTGCAGTAGGTCCAGATCCCGCAGTACAAGGGCATTTTTAGTAAGTATGCTTACCGGATTGCGGTATTCAAGGCATACCTCCAGTATCTGCCGGGTCAGTTTCATCTTGCGCTCTGCCGGCTGGTAACAATCTGTATTGGTAGACAGGGAAATGACGGTAGGAGTCCAGCTTTTCTTTTCGAAGGTGGCCCTAAGGCGTTCTGCAGCATTTTGCTTGGCAATGATTTTGGTTTCGAAATCCAGTCCTGCACTGTAACCCCAGTACTCATGTGTATTGCGGGCGTAGCAGTAAATACAGCCATGCTCGCAGCCCTGATAGGGATTGATAGCGGCATCCAGCGGTACATCCGCAATCTTCAGCTTATTTACGATATTCTTACTCTGATCGATCAGTATCTGAGTGGGCTGCCTCAATTGTGCTTCCCAGTCCTCGGCCTGCTCGTAAACACCCTGTTCATAAGCATTGCGGGTAAACCGGTTTTGCGGGTTGAACTGTGCTCCCCTGCCCCTGATCATATCGTTTTGCTGCGCCTCCATTACAGTATAAAATTACAAACTGTATATGGTTATATATGCAAAAAAGGGTGCAAGTTATGCACCCTTTAATATGTATTTTTTTACTATTGGTCTGTTCTTTAGAAAACCCTGGAGAGGTTAAAGCCAAAGTAGATACCACCATCTCCCCAGGTATCTGTGGTACCGGCAACATAGCCTGGTACACTCATACTGCGGGAGTTGGAGAAGATAAACTGGAATACGTGACCACCGGTCTCCAGGTCGAAACCTACTGACAAGCCGTTATACACCTTGGTTGTTACAACCTGTTTAGGTGGCATATAGCTGTATTCTGCATTAATGCTCAGTCGCTTGGTCAGCTTGTAACGGCCACCGATGCCTACTGCAAATACATCATTTTTATCTGTAAGTCCGCCTACAAGGTTGAAATGTATAAAAGTGGGCATCAATTGTATAGACAGGTTATCACTGAATTTGCGGGCGATCAGTGCCTGTGCAAAATAGGTAAGGCGATGTACATCTTTATACCAGTCTTTGCCCGGCTGTTTCAGGGTACTGAATGTCAGCCCCGGATACACGCTCAGTGTAATCGGCATTCTGTCATCTTCTGTCTGCGCCAGTATCTTATACTTCGTAGCCAGGTCAAACATTTTACCAAAAGAGCTTCTGCCAATAGAAACCATCCAATCGTTTGTGATACCATAATCAAAACCGATACGGGTTGTCGCATTATCCAGACCAAAAAACTCGTACGCACCCTGGTTTACCTTTCCGAAACGGTGCATAAACATGGTCTGGAACACACCTTTGCCCAGGTTCTCTACACTTTGAAAATTCTGTACATAAGTACCCTTAAAAGTTGCATATACACGTTTGGACTGTGGCGCTGTAGTTCCGTTCAACTGATCTATTTCAGACAACATCTTGTCCTGGGTAGTAGAATCGGTTTGCGCATATGTAGCATTGGCCATGCCCAACACGGCAGCGAAGGCAAAAGTCAATTTCTTTATATTCATATAATTTTTTGAATTTTTGAAAAAAGGATTACATTTTGCTTGCAGTAAAATCGATCGTTACCTGGATCTCTTCTGCAATTTTAGAAACAACAATGGTCGGGATCTTGATATTATAATCCTTGGTTTTTACTTTAAATACTGCATGACCGGTAATCTGTCCGTTCTTTACTTTAATAGTAGCCGGAACACTTACATCTTTAAGCGTGCCATGGATCGATAATTTACCGGATACGGTTACGCTATATTCACCATCTACATTCGGGTCTATTTTCTTATTATAGGTACCAGTGAATGATGATTTAGGATACTTATCGCTTTCCATATAATTTTCATTGAAATGCTCTTGCATCAATGATTTAGGGAAGACAAATTTCGTATTCTCCATAACACACACAAGAGAGTTCTCATTGGTATTGATCAGGGCAGAAGTCTGTTTGTTGGTCGCTTTAATATCTTCAACAAGTGTACTGGAGTAGAAGGTTGTCACACCTTTATTGGTAAAGTACTTCTGAGCAAAGGCACCGTAGGAGCAGGCACTCAGCAGCACAGCGGCAGCGATGATCTTTTTCATATGGAATGATTTTAAGGAGATTAATTATTAAGTCTTCCCTGGTTGATCCAGGCTTGGATTTTGTTGATATCGCAGTCAGATAATTTTGGCGCATTGCTTGGCATCGGAGAGTATCCGCTGGAATGTTTGATAACCCCTAAAAGCACTACATCATAAATATTGCCGATTCCTGCATAAGTACTGGTGACTACACCACCACTCGGATTGGCCCCGGAATGGCAGGAGTTACAGTTATTAGCCATAATGTTGGCAACTGTATTGGCATAGGATACAGCAGTTGTGTCGCAAGTATTATTATTCTTTTGCGATAAGTCGTACTCATTATCCTTAGTACAGGAGGCAAAGGCCGATACGAGCGCGAAAGCTACGATCAATTTCTTCATTTGAATATTTTGTTTGGATAAAATTACGGATTCATGACATTAGATGTATATACAAATATATGTACAATTTGTTAAGTACTTGTGATTAACAAATTTCGCATTAGCAATTACAGGAGTACCGGACATAAAAAGAGTTCACTAAGATAGTGAACTCTTTCGCTATTTAAAGCAATGATTTTTACAATAGTATTACAGTTGGACTGCTTGTCTTCCGGAAACACGACCGGTTTTCATCATACCATCATACTGACGCATCAGCAGGTAACTGTCTATTTGTTGAATAGTGTCCAGGATTACTGCAACACCAATCAGCATAGAAGTACCACCGAAGAAGGTAGAGAAACCGCTGGTTACACCTAATAAAGCTGCGATACCAGGTAAGATACCTGCCAGTGCCAGGAATACAGCACCCGGAAGGGTGATTCTATCCATGATTGCACCGATATAATCTGCAGTAGGCTGACCCGGTTGAATACCAGGGATGAAGCTGTTGTTACGCTTCAGGTTTTCGGCCATCTCTGTAGGGTTAAAGATCAGGGCTGTATAGAAGTATGTAAATACGATTACCAGTACTGCATAAACCAGGTTATACGACAGTGTAGTATGATCTGAAAGGCTTTTCAACCATCCAGCTGCATTACCGTCCTGTGCTACCAGACCTGCGATCATTGCAGGAATGAATAATAAGGCCTGAGCGAAGATGATAGGCATTACACCTGCAGAGTTTACTTTCAGCGGAATGAAGTTACGGGCACCACCAATTTCTTTGGCAGCGTTTGTACCTACGATTCTGCGTGCATAGTTCAGTGGTATTTTACGTACACCTTGTGTAAGCATAACCAGTCCGATCAGTACTGCAATGAACATTGCCAGCTCGATCAGCAGGAACAGGATCTTATCCTGACCGATCTTGGTTGTAAACTCCTGGGCAACAGCCTGAGGGAAACGACCTAAGATACCAACCATGATGAGTAAGGATACACCGTTACCGATACCTTTATCTGTAATTTTCTCACCTAACCACATTACGAATAATGTACCTGCAGTCAATAAGATTACTGTAGAAACGTAGAACAACAGGTTATCCATTACGATAGCACCCGGAATTGGTCTCAGGTATGTACCGATGTAGGCACTACCCTGGAACGCAGCCACGATGATCGTCAGGAAACGCGTGTATTGGTTAATTTTGTTTCTTCCACTCTCTTCTTTCTGCAGCTTGGCAAATTGAGGAATAACAATACCTGCAAGTTGCATAAAGATTGAAGCAGAGATATACGGCATTACACCTAAAGCCAGAATAGCTCCGTTACTGAAGGCACCACCTGCAAACATGTTGATCAGGCCCAGTAAACCATCCTGATTCTGATTCTGATTTAAAGCGTTAGGATCGATACCAGGCAGTACAATGAACGTACCTAAACGGTACACCAAAATAAGCCCTAAAGTAAGCAAAATGCGATTACGCAATTCTTCGATACCCCAAACGTCTTTAACTTTTTCTATAAATTTTTTCACGAACTTTAAGATTTAAACGAGGTGCGAATAAACAACAAAAAACGCATTTTACCAAACCTTAATATATTTTTTTATATTAAGAAACCTGAAACAGGTTTATCTTGTCTGATAAAATGCGTTCTCCAATATGATATTAAGCTAACTCTACGGTTCCGCCTGCAGCTTCGATAGCAACTTTAGCGCTAGCGCTTACTGCGTTAACTTTTACCGTTACTTTAGACTTCAGCTCACCAGTACCTAATATTTTTACAACATCAGTACGGCTGATTAAACCGTTGATATACAGGTTTTCCAAAGAGAAATCTTCCAGACCGTATTTCTCAACGAAATATTCGATCTGACCCAGGTTGAATACTTTGTAATCAACACGGTTCATTGTTTTGAAACCTCTCTTAGGCATACGACGCTGGATAGGCATCTGACCACCTTCGTGACCGATTTTAGATTGATAACCGGTACGGCTTTGCTGACCTTTGTTACCTTTACCTGCGGTTACACCGTAACCACTACCTTCACCGCGACCTACACGTTTAGTGTGGTGGGTACTACCTGCTGCTGGTTTTAAATTGTGCAGTTGCATAATTGAAATTGTTTTTGTTTACTTGCGCGGAAACAAATCCGCTCGCTGGTTATAAAAAATTATATTGTGGCTGCACATACAGCCACAATATGGAATAGATTTATTTTACTTCTTCAACCTTTACCAGGTGGAATACTTTGGTAATCATACCTTGAATCTGAGGGTTAACCTCTTTTTCAACAGTAGCGTTCATTTTATTTAAACCCAAAGCTTTCAAAGTGCGTTTTTGACGCTCAGAACGGTCGATACCGCTTTTAACTTGAGTGATTTTTACTTTTGACATGATTGCTTATTTAAAAAGATAATTGAATAGAATAATTGAAACAAACAATTATCCGTTAAATACTTTTTTCAGGTTAATGTTACGGGATTTAGCTACTTCGATCGGTTGACGCATTTGAGTTAAGGCTTTGATAGTAGCTTTAACCACGTTATGCGGGTTAGCAGAACCTAAAGATTTAGCCAGGATATCTGTATAACCAGCTACCTCTAATACCGCACGCATGCTACCACCAGACAGTACTCCTGTACCATTTGCAGCTGGTTTGATCAGTACTTTAGCAGAACCTAATTTAGTGAACTGATCGTGAGGTACTGTACCTTTCATTACAGGAACTTTAACCAGGTTTTTCTTAGCATCATCGATACCTTTCTGGATAGCTTCCTGAACTTCTTTTGCTTTACCTAAACCCTGACCGATAACACCTTGACCGTTACCTACTACTACTAAAGCAGAGAAACTGAATGCACGACCACCTTTGGTAGTTTTAACAACGCGGTTGATTGAAACCACCTTGTCTTTTAATTCTAATTCACCAGTTTTTGCTGGGTTGTTATTTGAATTTGCCATTGTAATTTTTTTTGAATTGCGAGGTTCTGAGGCCTCAATTGCTTGATAAATAATTTAATTTAGAATTTAAGGCCACCTTCACGAGCGCCGTCTGCTAATGACTTAACACGACCGTGGTATAAATAACCACCTCTGTCAAACACTACAGTCTCAATTCCTAAATCTTTAGCTTTTTGAGCAATTGTTTTACCTACTAAAGCTGCTAATTCTGTTTTAGTACCAGTTTGTGCTACGATGTCTTTTTGACGACTGTTCGCTGCTACAATAGTTGCACCATTTGTGTCATCTATGATTTGAGCATAGATATCTTTGTTAGAACGGAATACAGAAAGACGAGGCTTTTGTGCAGTACCGTTTACATTTTTACGTACTCTGAAGCGAAGTTTTGTACGACGCAATACGCTTTTTGCTGTTTTTGACATTTTATTTTTATTTGTACGGGCTCCCCTTTACGTGTGTAATGCTGGCAATGGTATGTTCCCCGTTTCAGAGGAATACCTTTTTTGTACATCTCATCACCATACACAGGATAAAGAAGGCTTCCGAAGGTTACTTGTATAGATTATGCTGAATGTCTCCAGGTATAACCGGAAACATTCAGCATGAGTTTATTATAATTATTTACCAGCAGTTTTACCAGCTTTACGACGGATGATTTCACCCTGGAAGCGGATACCTTTACCTTTGTATGGTTCTGGTTTACGCAGACCACGGATCTTTGCAGCTACCTGACCTACCAGTTGTTTGTCTATAGAAGTCAGTGTAACCAATGGCGCCTTACCTTTTTCCATTACTGCAGTAGCGGTAATTTCTTTAGGTAATTCGATGATGATGTTGTGAGAATAACCCAGAGCCATATCCAGTTGCTGACCGGTAACAGCAGCACGGTAACCCACACCCACTAATTCCAGTTTCAGTTCATAACCAGCGCTTACACCAACAACCATGTTGTTGATCAGAGAGCGGTATAAACCATGTAATGCACGGTGACGGATTTGTTCTGTAGGACGGGTGATCGTTACAGTGTTACCTTCAACTTCAACTTTCATATCGCGATCCAGTTGTTGTTTCAGTTCACCTTTAGGTCCTTTTACCGTTACTTCGTTAGATGCAGAAACAGTAAGAGTTACGTTGTCTGCTAATGTGATTTGCTTTTTGCCTATACGAGACATGTTTAAAAAATTAAAAAAGTTAAAAAATTAACCTGTTACAGTGTTCAGTTCCACGTATAGGAAAGAACTTTAGATTGTCAGCAACAGATTTTTCAAAATGTTCGCAAAGGTACACCTTTTTCTAAATATAATCCAAAAAAATAATAATTAAGTCATATTAGTTCTTGAATCTATATGTAAAAGTATAGAAAATAATTGTTCTCCGCAGAAAAACACAATAACACCGCATTATTAAAAAATAGTTATCTCTTCTGCGAAACATATTAATACAATACATATCTTTATGAACTTTTTCAACTATTTATTCAATCATTATTTCAATGAAAAAAATATCTATTTCTGCGTTCCTGCTTCTGGGTCTTTTCAGCAGCTCCTACGCTAAGACGGTTAACCAGGAACAGGCCATGAAAGCTGCCAGAAGCTTCTATACCAACAAAGGTGGCAATGCCAACCTGAGACTTGCACATACCTACACCATCGGTAATACAAACATTCCGACCGTATATGTATTTGAAAGCCAGTTGGGTAACGGTTTTGTTGTCGTTTCTGCAGAAGACCGCGTACAACCGGTTTTAGGCTACTCTACAGAAAGCAAATTTTATGCAGCAGACAATAGTGTTTCTCCTGAAGCACAATACTGGTTACAGAACTACAGCAAGCAGATCGCTTCTGTAGCCCTCAGCAACCGTACGGCTTCTGCAGGGGTAACCACGCAATGGCAGCGCCTTCTTCAAACACAAAGTATCACCATTCCGTCAACATTAGCTACCCCGGTAGCCCCTATGCTGACGACCCTATGGGACCAGGGTACTTATTACAACACCCTCTGCCCTACCGGCACTCCTACAGGTTGTGTGGCTACGGCAATGGCACAGATCATGAAATTCTGGAATAACCCTACTCAGGGCACCGGCCAGCATACATACAGCAGCAGTACCCTGGGTGGTACCATGTCTGCCAACTTTGGTACAACTACCTACGATTGGGCTAATATGCCTAACCAGGTAATGTCCGGTTCTACGGCAGCGCAGAAATCTGCAGTTGCTACACTGATGTACCACTGCGGGGTATCTGTAGAAATGGATTATGATAACGGAGGCAGCGGCGCCCAGGTAATTGACGGTGGTGCAGGCTGGGCCTGTTCTGAAAATGCATTAAAAAATAATTTCGGGTACAAAACCACGATCAAAGGTTATGAGCGTGCCGACTTTAGCGATACTACATGGCATAAAATGTTGATGTTCGAGATCAATACCGGTCGTCCTATCCTGTATGCAGGTTTTGGCCAGGTAGGCGGACATGCCTTTGTTTTTGACGGATATGATGCTACCGAGATGTTCCACATCAACTGGGGATGGAACGGATTAAGCAACGGTTATTTTGAAGTAGATGACCTGAGTCCTTCTGCCCTGGGTACCGGTGGTGGCGCTGGTAACTTTAACTATGGCCAACAGGCCCTGGTAATGATAGAACCAACATCAAGTGTATTACCTCCTAACCCATGGACTCCGGACAACCAGCAGGTTAGCCTGAATTTAGTGGAAGCAGCTGCTCCAAGTCCTTTGTACGCAGAAGTAGCACAGGGAACATCATACACCGTTACTGCGCCTATCAAGAATTCCAGCCCGGCAGCCATCTCCGGCATCGTATTATATACTGTGGCAATTGATACTGCAGAAGCGAATAGCAGTGGTAATCCTAATTTCCACATGCTGGGACAAACTACTTTATCTATCCCTGCTCATGGCACATATACCAATATCACTACGGTGTCTAATATGACTTTACCGGTTTCGGCTTACTATGTTCTGCAATTATATGTAGATCAGAACCAGGATATGTATATTGTTACAGACTCTGTTAGTGGTGAACCTACCCTGCCGTTACTGGTTGTAAAAACACCTACCAGCATTCAGAATGTAGACAAAAACAACCTGATCAACATATACCCGAACCCTGCAATGAACCTGATCAATATCGACGGGGGCAAATTCGGCAGCAAGATTACAGGCTACAAAGTATATGACATTGTAGGCAAAACGTATATGAACGCAGCGGTAAATACCAATACGTTCAGCATTGATGCTTCTGCATTAGGAAAAGGCATGTATTACATCCAGATGAATACTGCAGCCGGAATTGTTACCAAACCGGTTTCTATCGTAAAATAAGACTATGCGTATATTATTTCTTTTAATAATCACATCTGTTTTTATGGGCACAAGTTCTTGTGCCCATAAAAATGTACCCAAACAGACTCAATTGGTGCAGCCTAAATTTGATGCTTCTCCGGCAGTGGTGATATACAAGACAAAAAAGGATTACTCCCGCTTTGTTGCCGTTACACTCTCCGCAGATAAAAGTAAGATCACGAGCTACCCTGCTCCATCGGACATCAGCCCGGAAATGTCTGTACCAGTCGCACTGGCAGACGGCTACTGGCTCGACAGAAGGGGCATCGGTGAACATGTGGCCTTCCTGAAGATGACTTATGCAGCATATGCGCAATTGAGCAGCCCTCCATCGAAAGAGCAGTTATGGTCTCAGATACAGGATAAGGACCCTATTGTAAGTATGTATAACTGTGGCGCTGCCTATAGCTATACAGATAAGGAAAAACAGATAAACGAGGTCATTAAATCGGGGAAAGTAAAGACCCTTTTTAAACAGATTAAATAAGATTAACAAAACGATAGCTGCCGGCTATCGTTTTTGTTTTGAAATCAGTCCCTCAATATTCATTATTGTATTTACTTTTGTATTATGGAATATTATGCAGCTTCGCTGACCCAGTACAAGCGAATCCCTACACTGGAGGTAAATGTCGGAGGCCTTTTATTAGGAAACGGACATCCTATACGCCTGCAAACGATGACGACCAAAGATACGATGGATACGGAAGGATCTGTAGCGGAAACGATCCGCTGCATTGAAGCCGGTGCAGAACTGGTAAGGATTACGGCTCCTTCAAAGAAGGAAGCGGAGAATCTGGCTGCCATTCGCAAGGGCATTGAAGCCCAGGGCTATAATGTACCACTCGTTGCTGATATACATTACACTCCTAATGCCGCTGAAATTGCCGCACAACTGATCCAGAAAGTGCGTGTGAACCCGGGCAACTATGTAGATAAAAAGAAATTTGAAACCCTTACCTATACCGATGAGGACTACCAGGAAGAACTGGACAGAATTGCCAAAAAGTTTATTCCACTGATCAATATCTGTAAAGAACATCATACAGCCATTCGTATCGGTACTAATCATGGATCGCTGAGCGACCGCATTATGAGCCGCTATGGAGACACCCATAATGGCATGGTGGAAAGTGCTATGGAATTTCTACGCATTGCCCGCAGCCAGGATTTCCATAACCTGGTCATCAGTATGAAATCCAGTAACCCACAGGTCATGGTACATGCTTACCGGCTACTGGTTAAAACTATGCAGGAAGAGTTCGGGGTGATCTATCCCCTGCACCTCGGTGTAACGGAAGCCGGCGATGGAGAAGATGGCCGCATCAAAAGCGCTGTAGGAATCGGAACTTTGCTGGAAGACGGACTCGGAGATACCGTACGCGTATCGCTCACCGAGAATCCAGAGCTTGAAATTCCGGTATGCCGTGACCTGGTTAAACGCTATGAGACCAACCCATACAATCTGACAGAGGCCACCGTTCCGGCTATAGCCGCTCTGCCCTATAATCCTTTCGAATATAAGCGCCGCAGCAGTTTTGCGGTAGAAAATATCGGGGGTGCACAGGTTCCGGTAGTCCTAGCAGATTTTTCTAAATTCCCCAAAGACATCAGCCCGGAAAGCCTTCAGGCAATCGGATATACTTATAGCCCGGATCTGGATAAGTGGCAGATTGCAGATGCAGCGGCAGACTACATCTTTACTGAACAGCCAGACCTTAGCTTTGCCCTGCCCGGTACTCTAAAGGTACTTACCTGGGCCAGTCAATGGCAACAGTGTGCTCATAAAGATCAGACATTCCCTGTATTCCTCTTAGAAGAATACCTGAACGCAACTCCCGAACAGAAAAGCCGCCGTATCAACCTGGTTATGGTGGACTGCTACAATAATGAGTTTCCGGTGAACATGGATGATGTTGCCCTGCTTAAAGAAGATGAAACGGTAGTACTCTGCCTGAGCTGCGAACATAAAAATGCAATGCAGGCCATCCGCAGAATGTGTATGGAACTGATGGATCGTCAGATCCACAATCCGGTAGTCATTATGAATGACAGCTACTGGGCTACGCTGGATGAACACCTGATTCATTTCGCTACAGAATGTGGCGCCTTACTCATCGATGGCTTTGGCGACGGACTGTCACTGGGCCTGAAACCTCATTCTTACAAGGCACTCACCGGCGAGCATCATCTTGAAAAATTCCTGAACGATGCTGCCTTCGGTATTTTACAGGCCACCCGCACCCGTATTTCCAAAACAGAATATATCTCCTGCCCCAGTTGTGGCAGAACCTTATTTGACCTGCAGGAAACGACCGCTAAAATAAGGGCAGCAACACATCACCTCAAAGGCCTTAAGATTGGCGTGATGGGCTGTATTGTAAACGGTCCCGGCGAGATGGCAGATGCCGATTTCGGTTATGTAGGTAGCGGTGTAGGAAAAATAACATTGTACAAAGGCCAGGAGGTCGTAAAACGTAACGTTGACAGCGAAGTGGCCGTTAATGAACTGATACAGCTGATCAAAGACAGCGATGCCTGGGTAGATCAGCACTTATAAACACAAAAACAATTCATTTTATACGGTGTCATCAGGAGTTTAAGACCCTTTTGACACCGTATAATTTTATTTATTGTAATTTTGCACTCAATATTATGGTAAAAATCGGCAATATCGAATTAGGTGAATTTCCCCTGTTGCTTGCTCCTATGGAGGATGTAAGCGACCCGCCTTTTCGTGCAGTGTGTAAAGAACAGGGTGTAGACTTTATGTATACAGAGTTTATATCCTCTGAGGGGCTGATCCGTGATGCTATTAAAAGCCGGCAGAAACTGGATATTTTCGATTATGAACGTCCGATTGGCATACAGATTTTCGGGGGCGATGAAGAAGCAATGGCCTTGTCTGCCAAGATCGTTGCGGCAACCAATCCCGACCTGATTGATATTAACTTCGGCTGCCCGGTAAAAAAGGTAGTTTGTAAAGGCGCCGGTGCCGGTATCCTTAAAGATATCCCTAAAATGATCCAGCTGACCAAAGCGGTGGTAGATTCTACCGACCTGCCGGTTACGGTTAAAACCCGTCTGGGCTGGGATGATAGCAGTAAAAATATTGAAGAGGTAGCGGAACGCCTGCAGGATATAGGCATCAAAGCACTGTCTATACACGGCCGTACCCGCATGCAGATGTATAAGGGAGATGCTGACTGGACCCTGATCGGAAAAGTAAAAGATAACCCACGCATACAAATCCCCATCTTCGGAAACGGAGATATTGATACGCCACAGAAGGCACTGGAATATAAAAACCGCTACGGTGTAGATGGTATTATGATCGGCAGAGCTGCCATTGGCTACCCATGGTTTTTCAAAGAGGTGAAGCATTACTTTGCTACCGGGGAGATATTGCCGCCTCCTACTGTAGCAGATCGTATTGAAGTATGCCGCAGACATCTTACCCGCTCGGCAGAATGGAAAGGCGAAAAGCTGGGCATCCTGGAGATGCGCAGACACTATGCCACTTATCTGAAAGGACTGAGAGGAGCCAAAGAGTTCCGCGCCAAACTGGTAAATGCCCCTAGCCTCGCAGAGGTATTATCTATCCTCAATGATGCAGAGATTAACCTTTCTGCGCAGAATGAGTTGCTGACACATAGCTAGACCCGGATTTAAGAGTTGGCAATCCCCCCAAACCTTGTTATTTTAGCGAAAACATCGAACCATGGAGTTTCCCCACCAAATACTGATATACTGTGTACAAATCACTACACGTCTGCAGTATGTCCTGGATTGGATCTTCAGGGAGCAGATGAGTATCGATTACCGGATCACTTATGATAAGGAAACCTGGATGCAACACCAGGGCCCCAAAATAAATTACTCAGAAGCCCGGATGCATAATGAGGATATACTCATTATCCCGCACCGTCTGATTTTTGAAACAGGAGAGAGTGTTCAGCAACTGAATGTCAACCGCTGGAAAAAAAGCACCATCCTGTTTTATAACCAACCGGGGGCATTAATCCCTTTCGACATTTTTTCTGCCACTTTTTATATGCTTTCGCGCTATGAAGAGTACCTCCCGCATAAAAAAGACAAACACGGCCGCTACTGGCATACCAATTCTGTTGCGGTACAATACTCGTTCCTGCAACAACCGGTTGTTGACGAGTGGGTGGTTGCATTCAAAAAGATACTAGAGCGGAAATTCAACATCGCTATTCCTCACAATGATTTTACATTTCTGCCCACCTATGATATAGACATTGCATGGGCCTACCTGAATAAGCCTAAAAAGCAAAACTGGGGTGGCGCTGTAAGGGATTTGCTGCGCCTGCGCATCGGCTGGGCATTAGACCGGCTTATTGTACACACCTCCAAAAAGCAGGACCCTTATGATGCCTATGCATGGATGGACGATGTGCATAAATTCTACAACCTGGAACCGGTTTACTTCTTCCTTGTAGGACAGACAGGCCCATTAGACAGGAATATTGATCCTAAGACCCCTGCTATGCAGGAGCTGATCAAACATACTGCCAGCCGCTATCATGTGGGGCTGCATCCATCATACGGTTCCTTCAATCAGCCTTCGCTGGTTCAAAAAGAGCTGCATACCTTACAGAATATTACTGGCCGCTATATCTTATCCAGCAGACAGCATTATATTAAGCTGCAACTACCGGATACATACCGAGACCTGATTGATATCGGTATCGAGGAAGATTATTCTATGGGCTACCCTACAGTCAACGGATTCCGGGCAGGAACCTCCCAACCTTTTTTATGGTTTGACCTGGCACGGGAAGAGCGCACCAGTCTGCGTGTACATCCTTTCTGCTTTATGGAAACTACAGCCATTAATGTATATGATGGTTCTAAAACGGAAGCATACCGGGAGGCTGAACGCCTGATCATGGCTACCAAACAGGTACAGGGCCAGTTTGTAAGTATATTTCACAATAATAACCTTGGCACCGGAAGAGAGCATAAAGGCTGGCATAAACTATACCAGAAAATGATTGAGCGGATAAAAGAACCTTCTTAAGGTGTTTAATCCGTACTATATATCGCACCATTATCCTGTCGCTTGCATACATAGCCAAGCACCTGGAAAATACTGCGGATGTCCTTTTTACCTATTTTCACCGGAGGATATTTATAACGCCCATCAAGATAAGTGGCTTCATTTGTTGCGTATGCATAAATATAGTCTTTGTCTTCCGAAGGCTGTATTTCCCTCAGCAGGCGGTTGTCTCCGTATTCGATTATATAGTGTTCTCCCCAGATCAGCTCATCGATCTTATGCTTCTGACGCAGTACAAGCAAACAGCCTGGAGCATACTCTTTCATACTGGTATTATAATACAATGTAGCGGCAGTTGCACCGGGAAACCAGTCTCCCGGATCAATATAACTCAGGTTGTACTCATTCTCCGGCTCCTCAACAGCCCTCACTTCGTCTACATCTTTATAAAAGGGAATCCGGTTTGCCTTCCGGCTATTCTCGTTACGCAGCATATCTTCCTGTCCGGATATAATCCAGGCCGCATTGTACCGAGGAAAGGTCTCGCATATTCTGACGAGCCATTTACTCTGAATATCGGTGTCTTTCTTCAGCGCTCTGGACAGCACTCCCTTGCTGGCTCCGATGCGCTGCTCCAGTGCAGTTATAGTGATGCCCTCGTGCCGGGCAATCTTGTCAATTCGGTTCAAAATATTTTCCATAGGTATGTAGTATCTTTTTTGGCAGCCGTAGTTTCATAGTTGTAAACTGCGAAACTATAGCTACCAAAAACAAATATAAATAAATGTGTCAGTAATCTTGAAACTCTGTGTGAAATAGTGCCAATGTTTAAGAACAGGCCTTTAAAGATTTGTATAGATGCGGTCATTACTTTCCCGCTTATGTATATGGCCCAGCACCTGGAAAATAAGCTTTATACGGTTGATGCTGATATGTACCGGTGGGTATTTAGACCTCCCATCTATGTATGTTGACTCATCCGTAGCATAGGCATAAAGATGGTCTTTATCTTCTGCTGGCTGCACGGTTCTCAATATCCGGTTGTCGCCATACCCGATTACATAATCTTCTCCCCATACCAGTTCATGCGGGTTTGTTTTTTTCCGCAGGATCAGTACACAACCCGGCTGATACTCCGTCATCCCTACGTTATGATATCGTATTGCAGCCGATGCAGCAGGAAACCAGTCTCCCGGATCAATATAGGCAGTTGTGTATATTTCATCGGAATCAGATACATCTCCAATAGAAGCCAGGTCATTAAATAAAGGAATCAGACTGGTTTTTCTACTATGCTCTTTAAGCATTGTACCTTTTCCTGTGAGGAGCCAGGAGGCATCGTATCCGGGATAATTTTCAACTATTCTGACCAGCCATTTACATTGAATATCGGTAGTTTTAGCCAGTGCACGGGACAAAACAC
Organism: Edaphocola aurantiacus; assembly: GCF_019797745.1. Lineage (GTDB taxonomy): Bacteria > Bacteroidota > Bacteroidia > Chitinophagales > Chitinophagaceae > Edaphocola > Edaphocola aurantiacus. The sequence goes on from NZ_VOSI01000001.1 coordinate 955,249, forward strand.
CTTTACTTGCGCCTATTACCTGCTCTAATGCTGTAATAGTAATTCCCTCACTTTCAGCCAACTGGCTAATTCTAGTTAAAACCGTATCCATAATTGAAGAAAATTTTCCCCACAAAAATTGAATAAGCGAAAATTATCACCTATTTTGCAGTTGTAAATAATGAAACAAACCGCACAAATGAACAAATATACAAGAAAGTACGATGCGATCCAAGCTGAGTCTGTAAAATGGGTAGCCGCACATAAAGACATCTGTACCTCAGAACAATGGGTAAGAAGGGTATTAAAAGACCGCAATATAATCGGCGAAAAAGCAGACCAGATCAGGAAGCTTTACTTCTGGAAATACAACAAACTGCAAGAAGCTGCTGCAGAACAACCAAAAGACGATGAAATATGATCATATAACAAAGGCAGACAATTGTATTGCCTGCCTTTGTTCCTATTGAGATAAATTTTATATGGTAATATTCTGCCAGTTTGTTTGCTCCAGGCGTTTCACTATTTTCTGATCCAATTGCATAAAGGAAAGTCTTTTCAAATGTCTTTCATGATGCAGATCGGTACCGATAAAGGAATACATTCCTTCCTGCAGCATTTTTTCCGCAACTTCTTTTTCTTTTGATCCATAATAACCAGACAGAGACAATATATTTAATTGCAGTCCCACACCACGATCGAGATATTTAGTAAACACAGCTAACTTATCATCTACATAGTGGTATCGTTCCGGGTGCGCTAAAATAGCTTTATAGCCGGCCGCCTCGATATTGAAAAGCACTTCTTCAATATCAAATGGCTCTGAGTAGAACGGTGTTTCGATCAGAATTTTATTTTCTGTTACCGTGAGCAGGTTACCCTCTTTAAGCACATTCAGAAAATTTTCATCAATCATATACTCCGCAGCATAGGAAAGAGAAATGTCAATGCCTGCGAGGGCCAATCCTTCTTTCAGGCGATCATAAGCTTGCGTAATAGTTGTACGATCGTTTTTGTGCAGCTCAGACATGATATGTGGTGTACCCATGAACTTTTTGATTCCACAAGCCATCATTCCTTTTATCAGTGACACCGCAGTATCTACATCGGGAGCACCATCATCAATACCAGGTAAGATATGCGAGTGCATATCTTGTGTTACAATAGAGCCAATATCTATAGAGACCTTTTTATTTTTCTTAAAAATCGAAAACATGCAATTCTAATTTATTTCTTAAACGCTTAATTCTCTTCATTATGCTCCTCAAGAAATCAGATAAAATATGGTCGAAGAAGGAGATTATCATTACATTTGCCCAACTTTCCGACGATATTCGGGAAGCAAAATTATTAAAAATCTATAAGTAATGTCGGTTTCAACAAAAATTTGGCTTTCTTCACCACATATGGGCGGTGGAGAGCAGAAGTACATTAAGGAAGCATTTGATACAAACTGGGTTGCCCCGCTTGGACCAAATGTAAACGGCTTCGAAGAAGACATCCAGCACTACCTGGGACAAAATGTATCTGTATCAGCTTTAAGTTCAGGAACCGCAGCATTACACCTTGCTTTTTTATTGCTGGGTGTACAGCCCGGAGATGAGATCATATGCCAGTCTATGACATTCTCTGCCTCTGCAAACCCTATCACTTACGTTGGTGCCACACCTATATTTGTTGATAGTGAGCCGGATACCTGGTGTATATGCCCGGTTGCTCTGGAGGCTGCAATAAAAGACAGATTAGCTAAAGGAAAAAATATAAAAGCGATCGTGCCGGTGCACCTTTATGGTATGCCTGCTAAAATGGATCTCATCCTGCAAATCGCGCAACAATACAATATACCGGTTGTTGAAGATGCAGCAGAATCACTGGGCTCTACCTATAAGGGGCAGCAATGCGGCACTTTCGGCCTGATGTCCTGCCTGTCTTTCAATGGTAATAAAATCATTACTACCTCTGGTGGGGGTGCTTTAGTAGCACAAACGGAAGCGCTGGCGCAGAAGGCAACCTTCCTGGCGACACAAGCCAGAGACAATGCACCACATTACCAGCATTCACATATTGGCTACAACTATCGAATGAGTAATATCGTAGCCGGAATCGGGAGAGGACAAATGGAAGTCCTGAACGATTGGATTGCCAAAAGAAGATCCAATTTTGACCGCTATTCGAATTACTTCAGCACAGTAGAAGGCGTGACAATGCACCAGGAACAACCTGACAGCTTCAGCAACAGATGGCTTACTGCCATTGTTATTGATCCGGCTAAGACTAATGGCTTAAGCAGAGAAACCCTCAGAGAGGCTTTGCTGACTAAAGACATTGAGAGCCGTCCTTTGTGGAAGCCGATGCACATGCAGCCAATATTTTCCCAGGCACCATATTATGGCGGGAAAGTAAGTGAGCAGTTATTTGAGCAGGGCTTATGCCTGCCATCTGGTTCTAACCTTACCGATGCCGATTTCGCCCGTATTTTTGACGTTTTTGATACTTGTTTCCGGTAGATTAGCGTTGTATAGCTAAAGACCGGCCGGCCCTTATGTATTTCCATCTTCAAAAATCAGAAAGTATAGAGTCATAGATGTTTTACCTGCAGTACGGCGTTGCCTTATTTTGTTTAATGCTGTTATACATATTTATTGCCAAGCGCTTTAATATTGTAGACATTCCTAACCTCAGATCTTCGCACAATCATATTATTGTACGTGGAGCGGGAGTCGTATTTCCGCTTTCGCTGATTGTGTATACAATTACTTTTTCCCAGTATTACCCCCATTTTATTTATGTATTTGCCGGGGCCATGCTCATCTCGTTCATTAGTTTTATTGACGATATACGCAGCCTGCCGGTATATGTACGTTTGCCGATCCATGTCATCTCGGTACTGATGCTGATGCATGGTTTCAGTGTATTCGAGCACTGGCCATTATGGTTCTCTACCAGCTTACTGTTTATTATGCTGGGAATCATAAATGCCTATAATTTTATGGATGGCATTAATGGCATGACAGCACTCTACAGTCTGATCTCTTTCTCCTCTTTCTGGTTTGTGATCAAATATGCAGAGCATATGGAAAGCACAGCCTTTGTAAACTATGGTATTGTTTCCTGTATCGTTTTCCTGTTTTTCAATTTCCGTAAAAGAGCCATCTGTTTTCTGGGCGATGTCGGGTCTATAGGTCTGGGATTCTGGACCGTTGCCGCCTTATGTTATATCATTTTTCTCCAGCATCATTTCGAATATATTTTATTCCTTTCTGTATACGGAATCGATACCGGTTATACGATCCTGGAAAGATTGCGTAAAAGAGAAAACATCTTCAAACCCCACCGCCAACACTTATACCAGCGACTGGCAAATGAGGGGAAGCAGAGTCATCTGGTCATCTCTACCATTTATGCCTCTGTACAGCTTGCCGTTAATGCTGTGGTTGTCTTTACCACCTGGAATATCATCATAACCGGACTGATTATCATGATACCTTTAAGTATTACATACTTCTGGCTTAAGCGCAAATATTTGTAGTTTAATTGTATTTTTACGGAATGACACTTCCGGTACTTTCCTGCAGCATTGTGCTGTATAATAACAGTATGGATATGCTGGCCCAGGCTATCGGCAGCGTATTGCAGTGCCCGCTGGTGCAGCATTTATACCTTGTAGACAATTCCCCTCAACCGCTGTTTTCCGAACCGTTTGAAGATAACCGGATCGAATATATTTTCACCAATAACAACAGAGGTTATGGTGCCGGTCACAATATCGCTCTTCAAAAAAGTATGGAGGCTCAGACTCCGTACCACCTGGTGCTGAACCCTGATGTATATTTCGATGCAGGCACACTGGAAGTATTACTGAGCTACCTTGCTGCCCATCCTAAAGTAGGTAACATTATGCCGAAGGTTTTGTATCCGGATGGTAGTCTGCAGTATTTATGCAAACTGCTTCCTACTCCATATGACTGGATCGGCCGCCGTTTCAATCCTTTTAAATCTATGGTTGCGAAACGCAATCAATTATTCGAACTGAAATTTACGGGCTACAAGGATATTATGGAGGTACCCTACCTGTCTGGCTGCTTTATGTTATTAAATATTACTGCTCTCCGGGATACGGGCTTATTTGACGAGCGTATATTTATGTACGGAGAAGAGACGGACCTCTGCCGGAGGTTAATCAAGGCTGGCTACCAGACTATATTTCACCCCGGTGCTACTATATATCATGCCTTTGCCAAAGGCTCTCACCGTTCCCGAAAACTTACCCGGATCGGTATGCAGTCGGCAGTATACTATTTTAATAAATGGGGCTGGTTCCTGGATAAGGAACGTCGTACAATCAATCAAAGAACATTATCCCTACTAGGATATAAGCCATAAATTATGATACTGGTTACCGGAGCAAACGGTTTTTTAGGAAAGCATATCTGCCAGGCAATACCTGCTGCGGAGCTATGTACTTTATCCCGTACTGATGCCCGTATGGCTATTGATATCAGTAAGCCTTTCTTACTACCGGATGAACAGATCTCGACTATCATACATGCTGCGGGGAAAGCGCATAGCATTCCCAAAACGGAAACCGAAGAACAGGAATTTTACAAGGTAAACGCAGAGGGAACGAAGCATTTATTACAAGCACTGGAACAGTTAAGTACACTACCGAAAGCATTTGTACTGATCAGTACTGTTGCGGTATACGGCCTTGAACAGGGTATAAATATTTCTGAAGACACTCCATTACAAGCCACCAGTGCTTACGGTAAGAGCAAGGTAATGGCCGAGACTATGGTACAACAATGGTGCATGAAGCATTATGTACGCTGCACGATCCTGCGTCTGCCGCTTCTTGCGGGAAATAATGCTCCCGGCAATCTTGGTAAAATGCAGGAAGCAATAAAGAAAGGACGGTATTATAATATCGCCGGAGGCAGGGCTCATAAAAGCATGGTGCTGGCAAGTGATGTTGCTAATGCGATTAAACCCTTATCTGCCATTGGTGGCATCTATCACCTTACTGACGGACAGCACCCTACTTTTGCGGCACTAAGCCAGGCTATGGCTGCAAAAGCGGGCAAAAAGCCTCCATTAAGTATTCCATATATACTGGCACGACTGGCGGCAACCTTAGGCACTTTTATGCCCGGATTCCCGTTTAACCGGTCTACCCTTGATAAGATGACTGCCGATCTTACTTTTAATGATGATAAAGCAAGAAGTACCGGGGTATGGGCACCGCAATCTGTACTGGACTTTTACCGGTAAGCAGTATATCTGAAACATCTATAGTACTTTTGCACAAATCTTTTACGGATTATGAAATACTACATCATTGCCGGTGAGGCAAGTGGCGATCTGCATGGCAGTAATATGATCAGGGCACTGAAACAAACAGACCATGAAGCGGATATCCGCTGCTGGGGCGGCGACATGATGCAGGCTGCAGGTGGTCATGTAGTAAAACATTACAGGGACCTGGCCTTTATGGGCTTTGTTGAAGTGGTAAAACACTTAGGAACGATACTGGGTAATATCAAATTGTGCAAGAAAGATATTGCAGACTTTAATCCAGACGTGGTCGTATTCATAGATTACCCGGGATTCAATATGCGCATTGCTCAATGGGCAAAATTACAGGGTTACAAAACGGCTTATTATATCTCCCCTACAGTCTGGGCATGGAAAGAAAAGCGGGTGCACCACATCAATAAATATGTAGATGAGATGATGGTTATCCTCCCTTTTGAAAAGGCTTATTATGATAAGTATGGATACCGTGTCCGCTATGTAGGACATCCTTTAATGGAGGTGATCAATGCGGAAGAAAACAAACCTTCCTCTCTGGATAAAAAAGACAAAAAAATAATCGCATTACTTCCGGGAAGCCGTACCCAGGAAATCAGGAAGCTATTACCTGTCATGTTGGAATGTGCACAGCGCTACCCGGAATATGAGTGCATTATTGCACAGGCTCCGGCACAGGATGCTGCATTATACCAGGAATTTATCGGCAACAATCCTTCTGTACGTTTAGTACAGCATAAAACATATGATATCCTGAAAATAGCAGATGCTGCAATTGTAACCAGCGGCACGGCAACGCTGGAGACGGCATTGCTGGAAGTGCCGCAGGTAGTAGTGTATAAGATCAATCCGATAACCTATAACCTGGCGAAGAGACTGGTAAAAGTGAAATACATTTCACTGGTGAACCTGATTCTCGATCGCCCTGCAGTACGCGAACTGATCCAGGACGACTATACCGTGCCCAATTTACAGCAGGCACTGGAATCTATTTTATATAATAATGACGCTATTTCGGAGATGAAAGCGGCTTATAAAACCTTGAAGCAAATGCTCCAGGCTGATCATATGGCATCTGAGCTGGTGGCGGCTACGATATACAAACTGGCATCAGGTCATTAAGCCAGGCATAAAATACAAGAGCGGGCGTGTACAAACACGCCCGCTCTTGTATTTTATATTTTCTATATTATTCGCAAAGCGATTTTTTAAGATAGTCAATCACCTTAACTTCCACAGCATCTACATGTCTATGTTCAGACAGGTACCAGCTGCTCCAGTCACCTAAGAGGATCAGATAGAGCACTTTTTCAAAATAGGTATTTCCTTTTGCATAAACATCTATTACAACAGAAGTATGCTGTTCGATGATGCTTTTATTGATCTGAAATCTTTTTATGATACGCTCATACTCATCACCGCTATGGAGAAACAAAACAGCCAGTTGCTCATTCTGATCTCTCCATCCTACCAATTCATTATGATTCATCTCTGGAATTACTCTTTCCCAGCCAAGGATTTTACTATTTTCGTTAAACTGCTGGCGCCAGCGTGTCGCTACACTAGCAATATGCTGGTCCACATAAATGACAGGCATTCTGTTATCGATACGAGCAACAATATCTCTTGCTTCCGCTTTGATTGCTTCGTGTGTTTGCTCCAGTAAAGCAACAGCAGCATGCAGTTCATTTACAAACTCATCTCCGATAATGCCATAATGCTTCAGTACAAATAAGATCTGTACAAAAGAGTAGCCGACGCATGCTCTGGGAGGCATAGCACCTGGTATTTGCAGCAGGTCTACGTCTTTCTGTGCAGCAGCAATACCAAGTTTACCACCGGAAGTGATACAAACCAGCTGAGCATTACGCTTACTGGCCTCTTCAAAGATATATAAGGTTTCCTCTGTATTACCCGAATAAGAACAGGCAATCACCAACGTATCCTGGTCTACAAAACCGGGCAGGAAATAATCCTTGCAAGTCAGCACAGGTACACTTATTTTTTTATCTATATAATTGGTAACAATCTCCGCACCGATACCACTACCACCCAAGCCGGCCAGTAGTATATTTTTCACAGCAGTAGGTTTATGCTTGAACGTATAATCTGCTCCGACCTGCAATCCCCCCGTAATATGCTGAGGAAATTCCTCAATATATTCTCTCATGGTTCTATACTCACTCATGTAGATGATAGTATTTTTTTCTAATAGTTTTTAAATAGTTTTTTGTTTTGCAGGATTGCCCATAACGGTGGCCCCTTCCGGAACATCTTTAATGACTACCGCTCCGGCTCCTACTATGGCCCAGGCTCCGATATAGATACCCTGCTTTATCGTTGCACCGGCTCCGATATGCGCCCCTTCGCCCACTGTCACATTACCACACAATGTCGCATTTGGTGCTATATGTACGTAATCATGAATGATACAATCATGATCTACGGAAGCATGCGTGTTGATGATCACATGCTTACCGATATTTGACTTGGCATTGATTACAGCACCGGCAACCACAACAGTCCCTTCACCGATCTTGGCTTTAGGAGAAATAATTGCTCTGGGATGCACTCCCATACCAAATGTATATTTCGCAAGCGTCTCTTCAGCTATTTTTTTCCGGATTACATTACTCCCTATAGAAATAATATAGTTTGGCGACACGGATTCGATCGAGATATCTGCTAATGCTTCTACCGAAGGTCGTACCCTCAATTGATCAAAAATAATCAAATTCGGATTATCATCTATAAAAAAAAGGATATCCTTTCCTTCCTGCTCTAAAATATCCAGGATAACACTGCCATGTCCGCTGGCTCCATATAGAATATACGCCTGTCCCATTTATTCAGTCTCTCCTTTAAATTTCTCAATGGTAACCGATCCTGTAGCACTGATGCCTTCGGATTTAAATACTTTCTGAATAGTTTTCAGGGCTATTTTAAGGTCAAGACCAAGAGATACATGGTCTACATACCAAACATCATAGGCAAACTTCTGAGACCAGGATATAGCATTTCGGCCATTGACCTGTGCCCAACCGGTAATACCGGGACGAACATTATGCCTCCGCGCCTGCTCTTTACTGTATAAAGGCAGATACTCTACTAATAAGGGCCTGGGGCCGATCAGACTCATATCGCCTTTAATAACATTGAGTAACTGGGGAATTTCGTCTATAGATGTTTTTCTTACAAAGCTGCCAACTGCAGTCATCCGTTCAGCATCACTCAACAAGTTCCCTTGCGCATCCTTCTTATCATTCATTGTTTTGAACTTGATAATGCTGAAGATTTCGCCTTTCTTACCCGGCCGCTTCTGAAAAAAGAATGGTTTACCCTGATTGGCAAAAAACAAGAGTATAACAGCCAGTACAAAGACAGGGGAAAGTAACACAAAACCGAACAATGCAACCGTAAGGTCTATGAATCTTTTTCCCACAGTTATATACATAATACTATAATCTCCTTTTTTGCAAATGTAATCTTTTTTACATATTCGACGCTATTCTACCCTGCTTATGGCTATATGATTACATTATGATAACAGTTTTTGGTAGAATGTCTGTATCGCATGCCAGACTTCTTCATTCCGGTAACGGGAAACGACCAGCTTCCTGGTTTCCTGCCGAATCTTGTTGTACTGCTCTTCGTTTTTATATAATTGCAGCATTCCGGAGGCTAAGGCTGCAGCTGAGCCAACCGGTATCAATAAACCATTTACTCCCTCTTCGATAATTTCGTTACAACCATTTATATTGGTTACTACAGAGGGGAGCTCCATGGCCCCAGCCTGTAAAACGACATTAGGGAATCCTTCCCGGTAACTAGGGAAAGCCAAGACATGGCTTATAGCCATATACGGACGCACATCCTTCTGAAAGCCTACTGTAATGATATTGCTGTTCTGTTCGATTTTCTGCCTGGTCTCGGGCAGCAAGGGATCTAATGCTTCCTCGTAAGGGCCAACAAGCAGTAATTTTATATTTTTTCCGGCATTGGACACCTCTTCAAAAGCGGCCACCAGTTCATTAATGCCTTTGTCCCGTACCAGCCTACCGACAAAGATGAATACAAAATCTCCGGGTTGTATGCCTAAAGCATTTCTTAAATCATTCCTCTCCGGCTCCGTGATCTTTACCGGATCAAAAAAGCCGGTATCCAGCCCATTTACATTTCCATTGGCCAGCACGTTCATTGGTTTACGTGTAATATTATAGGTTCTTAGGTCTTGTAACACTCCCTGTCCTTCCGGTATGATGTGTGTGGCGGCACGGCACAGCAGTCGATCCATCTGAATCAGCAGTTTTTGAAATATCCCTGTTTTTGAAGGGAATATAAGCCCTGTAAATGTATGTATACGCAGCGGCACCCCTGCCATCTTAGCGGCCAGCATACTGAGCAGGCCCGCCTTTGGAGTGATGGAATGTACTATATCGGGTCTTTCTTTGCGAAATAATTTATATAATCTTATCAGAGAAACCAGGTCTTTCAGCGGACTGATCGATCGCTGCATGGATATATCTACAGTGCGTACGCCCTCCCGTTCCCTAACAGTATCGAGATGATGATCCTGACCGGAAACGGCAATTACTGCTGCATTTTGATTCAAAAAGGCAAGCTGGCCCTTGAGCAGGTAATCCAAGGAAAGTGCGATCGTCGCAGTACGAATAATTTTGGGCTTAGGAGCAGATATATTCATACAGTTCTATATGTTGGTTTACCATTTTCTGAATATCGTATTGTTCTGCACGCTGCACGCATTGTGCGGCTACCTGGTTATACCATTCTTTGTTTTCTATTAATTTTGATAACACTTCAGCCAGGCCTGCATCATCGCCCTGATCAAACAGCAAACCAGCCCCTCCGACAACTTCCTTAAGCCCGGGCACATTACTGGCCACAAATGGCTTACCGGAAGCCATACCTTCTATACTGGACAAAGAGAGTCCCTCGTAATGAGAAGAGAGTACAACCATATCGGCAGATTTCAGGAGGCGGGCTACATCGGTACGTTGACCCAGAAATAAAACCCGGTCTCTGAGTCCCAGTGTATCCACCAGGGTTTCGCAGGTCGGACGGGTTATGCCATCTCCAACCAATAGTAATTTTACATGCTGAGGTAAATGTGTTAATGCACGTATCAAGGTCGCCTGATCTTTCTGTTCGCGAAAACCGGCAACTTGTATGAGCAGTTTATCTTCATCCTTTAATTGTACCTGAATAGCTGATTTAGACATAGGCATAGCCTCTTTAATCTGAGCCAGGTCTACTCCATTTTCAATAACCGGGAAACGGGCCTGTGGTAATCCTGTATGCTTGACCAGCACATCACGTATACCGGAGGTAATGCATACTGTACGATCATAATACTGGTATAATAATTTATCTATCCTGCGCAGGAGTGGGTGTTCCAGTCTCCTGTTCGTCGTATTATGTTCGGTGAAGATCAGTTTAATATTTGCTCCGGATAGTTTCTTTGCCAGCACAGCCCAGTATTGAGCAGGAAAAAGGTGCACATGGGCAAGGTCATATTTTTTCAGAAACGGGATAATGGCTCTGATATGTCTCGGGCTATACACACTGTTATCCTTGGCCGCATGATATATATTACAGCATTTGAGGGCTTCCAGCTGCTGGAAAAAAGGGGTCTTTTTACTATCCAGCAATAATATATCCATTTCAATTCCCTGTGCAACATAACGAGGAATGGTATCCAGCAAAAGCTTTTCAGCCCCACCGGTACCCAGACTATTAATAATCTGCAGTACTTTCATCAGGATCCGGTTTTATTAAAATTCATTTTTGCACCTTTACGCACTTTATAGCCAATATACTGCTTCAGCAACCAACCGAACGGTAGGGCTAAAATAGTATAGGCTGGGAAAGGAGACTGTGTGATAAATTGTTTTTCTCCGGCCATCAGAGCACTGGATACATAGTGTATATTCTCTATAAATCTTCTTTTGGCAGATGAGACCACTTTCATCCGCTCTTTGCGGTAAAAGGCAAATCCTTTAGGGTTGTTCCAGTATTGGCGGAACATGCTGAAGCTTGATCCGTCCTGCTGATATTCGACAATACACAGTACTTCATTACATACCAGCAACGGCATATCCTGATCTACCAGGTAATACTTATACGCAAGTCCTACATACTTTTCCCCGCTAAAAATCGGATACTCGGGATAACGGTTTATGATTTCAGTACGGTACACCAGTTTTTTATCTCCGCTGCCACCGCCCTCATAATAACCAAGAAGGGTTGTTTCTTTTAAATCTTCAGGGAAGGCTGCACCAATAAGTCCTCCTCCCATTATTTGATCCAATCCGATAAGGCCGGCATATTTTTCATTGCCATGCTGCTTCCAGAAGTGCACAATTATCTCTACCGCATTGTCCGGCATATAATCGTCCGAATCTATGCATACATTCAGTTCCGTTGCAATATTTTTATAAGCAGTATTATGTGCTCCATGCATGCCCTGGTTTTGCTGATGTACATAACGGATAGGGATCAATGCCTCTGAAATCCATTTTTGTACAAGTACCTCTGTATCATCTGAGGAGCCGTCATTTACAATAAGCCATTCAAAATCAGTACTGGTCTGTCGCAATAAACTCTCATATAACCGGGGCAGCGTATGTGCTCTGTTAAAGGCCGGTGTAAATATCGTAAGTGTTTTTTCCATTATCCTTTAATAACAAGCATGAAGTAGGTAAATAAATAATATATGGAGATAACGGAAGCCAATACAACATTTTGGTTTTTCCAGAACTTCATTTTCACCATCGGGTAGATAATAACAGGAGCCATCAGGAACCAGGAAAGGTAGGCGATACGGTTACTATAGTTTGCGCGGATTACAAGGATCCAGAATCCATTGGCGATAACGAAGGTATTGTACAGGTGTACATAGAATTTCTCCGTAAATTTCTCTTTGATAATAAAGTAGTATCCGGCGAATATACCCATTGCTGAATAAAGGATAAAGTCCCAGCGAAACCCTCTGACGGTTTGCGTATCAATATTACCCTGTCCGAGGTATGCAGAACGGCCATCATCAATAAAACCACTGAAAAGAGATTCCCATACGCCTCCGCTGACCAAAGAAAGCGGGATAAAGCAAAGCCAGGCGATAAGGATGTATTTCGTATTACTATAGAACAATGCTACAACAAATCCAACCAGTGGAATTAATATTGATGCATGTATACCTATGGCCACGTACATAATGATAAACATCAGCCACTTTCGTTCATAAAAGCATAGCGCAAATATAAAGAGTGCTGTGGCCATACCATTACGCAGGCCATTCGTCCCATAACTGAAGAAGGAAAAGGAGCCTACAAACATAAAAAAAGCATAAAACCAGTAGGCTTTGAAGTATTTCTTACTGAATATAAAGCAGGGTACCACATATATAATGTCGATGGCCAGGAAGAACTGCTCCAATGTCATGGTATTGGTGGAGAACTTCAAAAATGCACTGAAAGCCCAGTCACTGCTCCTATACTGTACCAATCCTAGTCGCTGCATCTCAAAGGAGTGTCCATAGAAATAGGAGTCACCGTATGCCCTTGGATTGGGTCGAAGACCCAGATACAGGGTTACCCCTACAAAAAGAAGGTATCCGATCAGGCTCACCGCGCCGATCGATTTCATATTTTGAATATCGGTAGATATTAACTGTATGACGAGCCCCAGCAATACCAGCAGTAATATGTGATAGTATATCTGTGTATATAGCTGTGGAGGAATGAATAATAGCATACCAATAATGAATCTATTTTTTTATAATCCTATCAAATAAGTTCAGCCAGAGGTCCATAACCCGCCCCAGTTCGAAACGCTGTACATTTTCCCTTGCTTTTTGCCCCATTTGGGCTCCGATTTGAGGATTTTGTGCCAAAAATATTATTTTTTCGGCCAAGTCATCTATATTTTTATACATAGCCAGCAGTCCGTCCTCCTTATCAACAATAATATTCCGCGGACCATTAGGACTGTCAAAACTAACTATGGGAAGCCCTACAGCGAGTGATTCTAAAAGTACCATCGGAAAACACTCTGTCTCTGAGCTCATTACATACATACTATATTCTGGAAATATCGAAGTCATGTCAGATGCCACACCCTTAAAAAGCACAACATCATCTAGGCCAGCCTGCTGTACCTGAGACGCTAATTTTTGTTGTGTATCAAGATAGCTGTCTCCGTAAATATGCAATTCCCAATCAGGCAGTACCTGATGCACTTTGGCCCAGGCTTCAATAAGGTATTGAAAACCTTTGACCGGTGCAATACGCCCGGCAGCAATGGCCCATGTTTTTTTATGTACCTCTGGTAATTGATCCGGGATAGCTATCGGATTGGGGATAACGACAACATTATTCGCATTGTAATACTGCTTTTCATCTTTATTCAATGCAATAATCGCATCATACTTCCATTCAATATAATCTGTAAGCTTATATAATATTTTTTTAAAAAATGACTGTGTATGCTGACGAGCTTGCTGCTCAAAGTATCTTGAAGAATGAAATTCTTTGACTTTTGCTGCCCTGGAATATAAAAAAGGCATGAAAAAGAAATCAAAAGCGTAATTACAGACAATTACGACATCTGGTTGTAATATTTTAAATGTATGCTTTAACTTACGGTAATGTCCAAATGCCTTTTTAATATTAGAAAAAGAGACATAGCTTCTGCTCCGGTCATAATTTATAGAGAGGTCATGCAAATGTATACGACTATCGAGCTCAAAGCAGGGCTGATGCCCCTGTTGTTCGGTCGTGACAATATGTACTTCCATCCCCGGCAGTGCAGCGATATAATTAGCCTTTAAGGCCATAACTCTTTCGATACCTCCATGCAGGTATACCTGATCTGTCGAGAATACTACTCTCATTTGATTAATTGTTTAAATAGGCGATCCCATTGACCAATTACCTGTTCCGGCAGAAAACGCTGTACCTGCTTACGGGCCAGCTGTCCCATCTCCTTACGTAGTTTTCCGTCTGCCATTAGTTCCTTTAATCGCTCAGTCATTTCTCTGACATTTCCTGGCGGCACCAGAAAACCGTCCTCTCCATGAGCAATAATATCCCGGGGCCCGGAAGGACAGTCGAAGCTGACACAAGGCAACCCGCAGGCCATTGCTTCTATAAGTACCATACCGAAACCTTCGGATCTGGAAGGTAATACCATGATTGATGATTCCTGATATCGCAGCATAATCTCAGGATCAGGCTCGTGAAAATGTACGGTATTGGCGACACCAAGCGCCTTCACCATAACAGGATAAGTCTGCGCATTATCTATGCGGCCATAAATATGCAACTCCCATTCGGGAAAAATATCTTGTAGCCCTTTCCATACCTGCAGCAACAGGTCATAGCCTTTATTATATGAATGTGACCCTACGGCAATCAGTTTAGGAGCCAGGGTATCCGAAACCTGTTCCGGATAGAAGGTAAGGGGATTGGGAATGACTTTAAGATTATTATTTGCATGCCATTCATTAAGATTATTCTGAGTCAATACGACAAAAGCATCAAAGCCTCCTGCCAAACGCTTCATCAATCCTTGCATCACCTTAGCTTTAAGTCCTTGCTGCTGATCAATCAGCACCGATGCATGTCGCTCGTATATTACCGGAATCCCAGAATGACGGAGTATCTGTGGCACAAAAAAGCCCTTAAGACCATCATCACAAACAGATATAACATCAGGCTGCACTTCCTGTACAATGGCTTTAATACCACTACGATACTGCTTTATATATTGCAAAGGATTACCACCAACTGAAATAGTATGCATTTTTATACCTGGTGCAAAAGCATAAAACGGATTTCTCCAGGCTTCATTTAATACCAGGATGTGTACCTCATAGCCAAATTGCTCTGACAATGCAGTTGTTTTAATGGATAGCACACGCTCCAGTCCGCCAGAGCCATTGATACCATTAGTAATATATAATATTTTCTTCATTGATGTCATTTAGCCCTGCAAAAGTAACAATACGGCTTTACATTAGTGTGGCCTAAGCTACTTTAGTTATTCCTCTATTTTCGAACAATTTGCCTATAAGTGTAATCAGGAGATTTATTATAAATGAACTCGCAATACTGCAGGCTACTAAGACTAAAAAGATCAGGGGGATATACCTAAAACCAAAAATAAAATCGTGAAAATATGTGATATAAAAGAACATATGCACAAGCCACATATTGGTTGCATGAGGTGACATAAAATCCAGTAGTGAATTGACCCAGGCTGGCCATTGTACCTGAAGAAACAGGAATATAAATGGTATTGCAAGGAAGGGCGCAATAATAAAATTGGGCACCAAAGCATGCAAAATAACCAGACCTATTATACCTATAGTGCACAGCAGGCTTTTATACTTTATATGCTGCAGTCTTACGGTCAGATTAGTTTGCCACTTCATAGATAATGAGACTGCTCCTGTAATAAAAGGAAGAAAACTGGTCCCAAACAAAGACGCTTCATTATGTACCCATCGTACTATTTCATGCTGCGAAGTACTGGGCCTATAGACTCTGAAGTAGAATGCAATTATATACAGAACAGCAGAAACTCCTAAAATCAAATAAGGGTTACTCCTGCTTACCCAACGAAACGAAAGAGGAGAGGTAAGCACAAGCAATATATATATAAGCAGAAACCACCAGGCTCCGTTATATGAATTGATGATACCACTGGCATTGAATAACACCCTCGTCCAGGGGCCAACAAATTCAGTACGCCCCAATGCAAGACCTAGTCCTACTACAAATAATAACAGGATAACCCAGTAATTGAGATATATCTTTTTCAGCCTGGTCATATTATCCCTCAGATAGGTCTCAGGCTTTTTTGTGTATTTATAATACAATCCATACCCGGATACAAAACAGAAGACTGGTACACAAGTATCTCCAAATAAGGATAAATAGTACACTAAAGGCTTTTCTCCAATAAATACCAATGGAGTAAATAGGCCTTGAAAATTCAATGTATTAAAAAGATGCAAAAACAGCATAAAGAGTATCGCTACTGCCTTCAGCTGGTTTGATTGCTTTACCGTTATTTCCATATATTTTTTGCTTTGGCCTTTAATTGCTGCATTTTTGATTGCAACAGCTGTTTTAAGAAGAGCCAGGTGGCATTTTGCGGTTTTAGATTTTGAAATGCCTGATGTGTTATTAAATTGCTGATACGTTGTTTCTTTCGCCGTAATGATAGCTTTTCATCTTTTGTAATATCACTGCACATTCGTAAGAGAAAAGCTTCCATCCGTTGTTTCAGGTATTGCATTCTTTCCTCTTCACCCATATCGGTTTTACGCAGCAATGCATCCAGCTTTCCATTAACCATCACATACGAATCTATATAGGATTCTTCTATTTTAGCTGATAAGCTTTGTTCATTTAGCCGGTTATAATGGTATAAATATTTAGGGATATTAGCTGCTTTCCTAACGTATTGTGCATATTCAAGGTTAAATATAAGGTCTTCTGACATTTTAATATCTGAATGAAACCTGATATTATGTTCCCTGATAATCGACAGCCTAAACAATTTGGCCCAGGGTACACCAGCCGTGCCTTTTAAAAGGGTTTGGGTGAGTACAGAACGATCCTGCAAAGTACCCGTGTGCAGAAAATCATTGACAGGGACATGCGTACCGTGTATTGAATGGTCGAAATAACCGCAACAAATCAGATCAGCATCATCTACAAATCCAGCAGAGAGCCCCTGAAAATAATCAGGTTCTAACCAGTCATCGGCATCAACAAATCCGATATAATCTCCGGTTGCATGAAGCAGTCCCTGATTTCTGGCAGCCGAAGCTCCTTGATTTTCCTGGTCAATCACTACAATCCGCTCCTCCTGCTCTGCACAGGAAAAGGCTATGGCCAAAGAATCATCCGTAGATCCATCATTAACCAGCAGTACTTCTAAATTGTCATAGGTTTGCTGTAATATACTGTCCAGACAAATCTTCAGATATTTGGCCGCGTTGTAAACGGGTATGATAACGGATATTTTCTTCATAGATCACTCTGTGTCAATTGTTCAAACAGCGCTTCCCATTTTGGCATGATTTGTTCAGGGAGGTATTGCTTACTTTTCTCCACTGCCGCCCTACCCATTTGAGCTCTTTTTTCTTCTGACGCTATCAATTGTATAACGTATTCTGTCATCTGACTGATATCACCAGGAGGTACAAGCCAGCCATCCTTTCCATTATCAATAATTTCAGACGGTCCGCATGGGGTGTTATAACTGATGCAGGGTACTCCCGCAGACATTGCTTCAATCAGTACCATTCCAAATCCTTCTGCCAGGGAGGAAAACAACATTAATGAAGCATTACTATATACTGAAGCAATGTCAGTACTGACCCCTTCAAGAAATACATGTTTTGTGAGTCCATTATCATCAATGTACTGCTCTAATACCGGACGCTCCGGCCCTTCTCCATAAATGTGCAGGGTCCAGTCGGGATATGTCTTAATGACCTCTTTCCAAACTTTCAATTGATCTATATGATTTTTCAACCTGTCCAGCCGGCCTACTGTTATCGCTTTTTTGGAGTGCAGTTGACTCTTCACTTCATTTGGCTGTAATAGAGTATTGGGAATGACAGCTACCTGGGTGCGATAATTAGCTTGCTTACGATCCTGCTCCGTCAATAAAACGATACAATCGAAATTATTGAACTGCCGATAACTGTTGTTATTCACAGCACGCGTTTGTAAGCGGACTTTCCAGTCTGCCTTTTCCGAGATCATCATCTCTACTGCTTTATGAGACGAATGAAACTCCCTTATTATTTTCGCAGAGGTCTGCAATTTCGGGATCACTTCATCATCATATCCCAGTTCGTTTACTATAATAATATCAGGCTTGACCTGGTCTATTATTGCCTGATAGTGTAGGACAATTTTAGGAAGGACCCGTTTTTTTGTCCATACCGGGATAATCCTTTTAGGCAGCAGTTGATGAATCGCTGCATCTATAAAATGAATTTTAGGATTTAAGGGAAAACAGAATGGCTGATTACGTTGATCGGCAGTGATGATCCACACTTCATTACCAGGACGATCGGCCAGGTAATTCGCTTTACTGATCAACACTCTTTCTGCGCCGCCCATTTTATATAATGCTCCCGTGCAATACACTATTTTCATAGTAAAATCTTTCTATTAAAATAAACCAACCACTGATCTCGCAAAGCTAAGATTTTAATGATGATAAAAGTAATCCGATCTCCGTAATGCTACAGTGTCAATTTTATCAGCAGATTAGCCTTATAGACTAATACAAGATCATTATATTTGTTTTTTTTACCTTCATCAGGTAATTTCTTTAATATTGCAGCCTAAAGAATACACCGATTTTATGCTCTTTAATTCATGGAATTTTTTCATATTCCTTATTATCATCTATATTGTTTATTGGTTAATTTCCAATAAACGTCTAAAAGCCCAAAACAGTCTTTTATTAATTGCCAGCTATTTTTTCTATGCCTGCTGGGATTGGCGATTCCTGTTTTTGTTAGTTTTTTCTACTTTCCTGGATTATATAACCGGATTAAAAATCGAGCAGAGTAATCAAAAAAGCAGTAAAAAATTCTGGTTTTGGCTAAGTATAGGTATCAATCTCGGCTTTCTTGGTGTTTTTAAGTACTATAATTTCTTTGCAGAAAATTTCGCTCAGTTACTTACCTCATTTGGGTTAAAAGTAAATGTACATTTGCTCAACATTGTTTTACCGGTAGGTATTTCGTTCTATACCTTTCATGGATTATCTTATGTAATAGATATTTATAAAGAGAAGATTAAAGCAGAAAAGAATGTAATTAACTATGCCTTATTCGTCAGTTTTTTCCCTCTCCTTGTTGCCGGTCCTATTGAAAGGGCTACGCATCTCTTGCCACAAATCAAAGCTCCGCGCCAATTTGATTATGCAAAAATGGTTGATGGTCTGAGACAAATTCTATGGGGCTTGTTTAAGAAAATCGTAATTGCAGATAATTGTGCAGAAGTCGCGAATCAAATATTTACAAATCCGGGGCAATATAATGGAAGTACACTCTTGCTCGGTGCAATCTTTTTTACATTCCAGATATATGGTGATTTTTCCGGGTATTCAGATATTGCTCTGGGAACGGCCCGTCTGTTTGGTATTGAATTATTAAAAAACTTCAACTTCCCTTATTTCTCAAGAGATATCGCTGAATTCTGGCGCAGATGGCACATATCTCTTTCCAGTTGGTTTAAAGATTACCTCTACATACCTTTGGGAGGCTCTTCTGGTGGTACGTGGATGAGAATACGCAATACTTTTATCATTTTTCTGGTCAGTGGCTTCTGGCATGGCGCCAACTGGACATTCATTATCTGGGGTGGCCTCAATGCACTGTTCATCATACCATCTGTTATCACTAAAAGTAACAGAAAAAATATGGGCATAGTGGCAGAGCACCGCTTATTCCCTAATGTAAAAGAAACAGTGCAGTTAATATCTACATTTTTGCTCACCGTATTTTGCTGGATTTTTTTCAGAGCAGAAAGCTTGTCACATGCCATAATGTACATCAAAAACATGCTGAACAGGTCGTTATTCTCATTTCCCAGTATATTACCCATTCCCCTGATTATACTATTATGCATTTTTATAGGTATTGAGTGGCTGGGGCGTCGCGGAAATTACGCAATCGAAAGAATAGATATCATCCGTCCACGGTTTGCCCGCTGGAGCTTTTACTATTTTATATTACTGATCGTATTCCTGTTTGCTTCAAAAGGAGAAACCTTTATCTATTTTCAATTTTAATTATGAAAAAGCTTTTTAAACAGCTTACCCTGTTTATTGTACCTATATTAATCTTTCTTTTTGGTTTAGATTATCTGATGTCCAGGTATTTAAAAAATACAGGAGAGGTATTTGGGAATGTTACCTCTCAATATGATCTTTATAAGAGCCGCATACATGAACCGATTGTAATTTTGGGTTCATCAAGGGCTGAGGTACATATAGATCCTAATGTTATAAAAAAGGGAACCGGATTGGATTGCTATAATCTGGGATGGAGCGCCGCAGAATCAGAGCTATTAATGTACCGCTTTAATGAATATTGTAAGTACAATCCGCTGCCAAAGTTATTAGTCATCAATCTTGACATGACAACATTTAATACTCAGCAGGTTGCAAGGATTATACGGGATGAGCAACTTCCATTCAATTTATACAATTTCGAAGCGTTTCATTTTTATGACAAGAATATACTCTATTACCTGATTCCAGGTATAAGATATTCAGAAAAAAGATTTCTTATATACCAGACCCTTCTTTTAGGCATAAAGAATCAACAGCTGGAGACTAAAAGATATAATGGTTTTATAAGCTCAGATTCGTCATGGGATGACACTCAACTAAAGAAAATATTACAATCCGGTCCTCGTACTGTTATTATAGATAGCAGTGCGATAAAAAGTTTTTGTAGTAGCCTCAAATACTTGCAAGAAAAGAATGTGCAAGTTATGTTATATTATGCCCCAGAACAGCAAGCCAGCTTCCCCTTATATAAAAACCGGGCGGAAGTATTAGCACTTTATCAGCAAATTGCGCAGCAATTGCAAATACCGTTTATCAATTACGCCAAAGGAGACATTGTTTTACATAAAGAATATTTTTATAATGCCTATCACCTTAACAGAACCGGTGCTGACATGTTCAGTCACATGATATTGACCGATATATTGCAGCTATTCAAAGACAAGCTGCCGTTCCGGAAATAGGCCAATTGACGCTATTGCCAGAATGGAGGTACTTTCTCGGAAGACTGTTGCACCTGCTCTTCCTGTAACGCAACTTCAAAATGGCTGCGTAGCGCGGTATCGGTAATGATACGGGTCATTTTTTCCAATTTATCCGCATCATCAAAGGAGGTAATCAGACCGGTTCTCATATCCTGTAGTTCTTCCCGTGCTCCGGAAAAGTCGGTACATAAGATTGCCTTGTGCAAATATTTTGCCTCCAGTATAGTTACACAATGTCCTTCATATCTTGATGGCTGCAAATAAATATCTGCCTGTTTCATATACGGATAAGGATTCATTTGCTTTCCTAAAAGGATTACATGAGACTCCAGCTTCAGCTCTTGAATTTTATCTTCCAGTTCCTGTCTGCAGTTCCCATCCCCTACTATATACCATACAAAATCCAGACCGGCATCCTTTAGCTTACGAAATGTAGACAGAAAACCCATATGGCCCTTTTCTTCAGTCAAGCGGCCAACGGTAACAATCTTATTATTTCGGCCCAGGTCCATTGCAGTGGCCGCTTCATTAGATAGCGTATCAATAGTTTGATATGGAATGACATTATACCGGACTGCTGTTTTTGCGGCCAGCTCCGGAATTTTCTTTAGCAGGTGCCCTTGAACATCTTCCGAAACACAAACTATTTTATCAAACCGGTGAAACAGGTTACGGTTTATGGATACATCAAAGTAGATCTTATTAACATCAAAATGTACCCATTGGATTTTTTGTTTTGCACTTACCTTATCCAATACATAATTGGAGATAAATGTATTGGGTCCGGCATAGGCAACAGCAATATCGTATGCCTCCTGCTGTGGAGGTAATGAGTGCTTCATAAACTTGTAATAAAGGTCAGTTCCTTTCTGCATCTTACTACGCATATAGTATAGCATAGCTCTGAATGTGCTCAGCAAGCGGCCTTTACCCAATTGCTCCTTAGCCAGCGTCACGAAGTTAGATTCAACAGCATGACATACATCTTTGGAATGATCAATTACCTGTACACGAACATGGGCAGGGATAGCGGACAACAGTTCGCCATGCTCCCGCATCATCATTATCGTAATATCTGTGCTTTCTGGCAAGGTATCAATCAGATTGAGCAGAGACTTCTCTGTACCTCCCAGGTTCATATCGATAAGGAAGAAAAATATTCTCATGACGCTCCTTTCATTAGATTTTGAAATAACACTTTCCATTTTGCAGCGACTTTCTCAATTGTAAAGTTTTCAGCAGATTTTAGTGCATTCAGGCTTAACCGTTTTAATTCTTCCGGCTGATCGATAAGTGTCTGTATCGCTTTCGTCATTGCTTGTACATCACCATTTGGGATGATGATGCCATTATAATTATGTTCAATGATATCATGCAATGCACCAAAAGAGTCCATAACGATCGGTACACAACCGGTTTGCAAAGCCTCGGTCAATGTCATACCCCACCCCTCAAAAGCGGAGGTCATGATAAAAATTTTTGATTTTATATAGTAGGTATAAGGGTCAGTATGCCCTTCAAACGAGATATGCTGCACATTATGTTCTGATACCATTTTCTTATAAAATGGCAGATCTTTACCTGAGCCTAAAAGCTTAAATGTCCATGATGCAATGCGTTGTAGTCCCATCCATGACTGTATGGCAAGGCTTACCCTTTTAGATATTTCATCCATGCGGGCAACCAGCAGTACTACATTGTCCTTATTGTTACTATCCTCTGGTTGCACAATATGATCAAACGATAAAGCATTACCAATGGCATAGAGCTTTTTAGCATCTTTTAATCTGGCATAGGCAATAAAATCCTTGAAAAATTTATCGGACAATAAAACATAGGCATCACTGTTATGATAACCTTTGCTATAACCTTCCCGTACTTTTTTTACATGTAATGGATGCTTCAGATAAGTGAGTGTATGAGCCGGAAGGCCTTTCACTTTTTCTGCAAATGATTTCTGACCAAATTCCAACGCGGCATTAGACAGGATATAGTCCTCTCCTACTTTTGGTGGAGAATGTAAGCCCGTTATAACCTTACATGGAATATCTGGATTATATACCTTTAGAATATTTACATACCAGTAACCGCAGGGGAATATGGCAATATCTATCTCAAACTGTACAATGATATCATAAATATCTTTTCCGGAATAGATTGTCCTCTCTACACAGTTAACACCTTCTATTTTGTCTTTAATAGACATAAAACAGGCTGTAACCGTATACTCCGGAGCTTTAGACAGCTCCCTAATTAAATTATACGTCGTACGTTCAATACCCCCGGCAAGCGGATCTAAACTATTATTGGCCAGAAAAAGTATATTCATATATATCAGGTCTTAAGCTTAATGCTTAACCAGGTAGTAAAAATACCTTAAATTATTTTTCCAGAAATTTGCCCTACCGATCAGCCCGTTACGCAAGCCAAATTTTGTATACTCTATATAAGAGCGAAAGGCTTCCTTTCTCTGCTTTTCGCGCGTTTGCAGATAGATAAGACTCATGTAATAGGTAGACTGAGCAGCTACTATCCCTTTAAATACCGCTCTGGCATTATCGTCGCGATAGTTATCTTTTAATTGCAATAAATGATTAAATGTATTAATGCCATGCTTTAAACGTTTGGCATTATCAATTGATGAATATACTCCAGTATCGTTTACACGATAAACCGCTCCACAAAATTCCATGATCTCTATTTTCCCATTTAGAGAAAGGTAATTGTGCAAGAATGTATCACCATTAAATACATGAAGAAGATGTTCAAAAAAATCGGGGCCTAATATGTTTCGAAAGAGCATACATTGGGTATATGTATGTTGCCCTTCCTTTGTTAAGGTATCATTTTGCAGCACTTCTCGGTAATGACTGCATAAAACGAAATCTTCATTTTCATCAAGGAAGTCTACCTGCTTTTGTAATTTATATGGATCTGTCCAGTAATCATCTCCCTCACAAATAGCGATATACTTACCTGTCGCTTGTTTTAAGGCCCAAACAAAATTGGGCATCATTCCCTTATTAGATTCATGGCGGGTATATTCAATCCAATGACCTCTGGGATGACTACTAATAATTTCTTTAACCACAGCAGCAGTATTATCCGGAGAGTGGTCTTCTGCAATGATTAAATTTATTTTAAAGTTGCATTCCTGCATCAGTACACCTTCAATAGCCTGTCTTATATAATGTTCATGGCCATAGGTTATCATTACAACTGATACTACAAATTCATTCATAATTTCAAATTTAAAGTATCTATCTGTCTCAATATCTTAGCGGGTACTCCGGCAACAATACAGTTATCAGGTACATCCTTGGTAACGACAGCACCTGCACCCACGATAACATTTGTACCTAAATGGATATCCGGTAAAATTGTTGCATTTGCACCAATCTGGCAATAATCGCCAATCTGAGCTCTACCCAATATTTTTGCTCCGGGTGATATCTCTACAAAATCACCTATAATACAATCGTGCGTTACGATTGTATTATAATACACAATGCCACCTTTGCCAATAACTACATCATTTGACAGAATTGCACCATCCATAATACAAGAACCTGCTCCAATGGTAATGCCATATGACCCAATATTGGCCCGAGGACTAATCAAAGAAGTCAAAGTTCCTCCCAGATTCGAAAATTTAACGTCCATTTTATGACGCAGAAAAGGATTGCCTATGCCTATGGCAAAACGATTATCTAACTTAAAATATTTTAAAACCTCTTGTTCTGATCGCAACACTGGAAAGGTCTCAAATAATGTATCCGGTATATCCTTTGATACATCATCATAAAATGATAGCCGCAATAGCTGATCGGTTAAATGAGCAATCTGCAATACTTCCTTTGCAAAGCCTTTCGCACCAACAATTATCATATTAGTTATTTTGAACTCTTAATATTATCCGGCTTATCAGGTCTACTTCTTCCATTGTTAACTCATAGTACAAAGGCAAACAAAGTACTCTTTTGGCAATATCATCCGTAATAGGCATATCGACATGTTGTACATATGGGAGTGTATTGGCCAATGAAGGATAAAAATACCTGCGGGTAAATATTTCATGTGCGTCCAATTCTGCCTTAACCGCAAGCAGGAGGCTTTCCGATTCAAATATTACCGGATAATATGTATGTGTTTTATTCGCTTGTGTATGCCACTTCGACTTATGTATTTTAGCGGTTTTCAGGCGCTCGTCATATCTCTGGCATATTGCACTTCTACGTTCAATAATATCTTCAATATAATTTAGATTCGCAAGCCCCATAGCCGCATGAAATTCTGAATTTTTACCATTTATGCCTAATCCATCGAAAGCTACCGGTCCGGCAATCCCGAAATTACGCATTGAGGCTAACTGCTTCAAGACAGCTGGTTCTTTAGTAATAATCAAACCTCCTTCGGTTGTATGATACAATTTTGTAGCATGCAGGGAACAGGTTGAGACATCACCATATTCAAAGATTGAACGGCCATTAACTTTTACCCCAAATGCATGCGCCGCGTCATATATAACCTTAAGATTATGTTTTTTTGCGATTGCCTCTATGGCCACTACATCACAAGGATTACCATATACATGGGTTGCCAGGATCGCCTGAGTCTTATCTGTTATTGCAGCCTCTATTTTGGAAGGATCAATATTAAGCGAATGCGGATCGATATCTACAAATACCGGAGTGCAGCCCTCCCAGACTATTGTACTGGATGTCGCCACGAAGGAGAAAGGAGTGGTAATAATCTCACCCTGTATCTGTAATGCTTTTATTGCCATCTGTATGGCAACGGTACCATTAGTGACAAATAATAAGTGCTTCACATCCAGGTATTCTTTCAGCTTCATTTCTAAATCAGAAGCTAAGGGCCCCATATTGGTAAGCCATTGCCTGCTCCAGATACCTTCCAATAGTTTGTTATATTCTGCCATCGGTGGCAAGAATGGTTTCGTAACCGGGATCATTTGCGTTTTATTAATTGTTTCAAAAAGGATATCTCAGAAAACTTAAAAATCATTGCTATGACAAAGTAAAGGCTAAAATAACAAATACCTGCCAGGACAATCCTCATCAGATCAGTAAATTTAAATAAGAAAAATTTATCTGCACCAAATACTATTATTCCAACTACAAAGCTAAGCAGACAGGCAGGAAGCAAATCTCTGATCTGCTTACTAAACCCATAATCAATAAACTTTCCGGAATAATAAGAATTAATAAATAGTGCAATAAACGAAAACACGACCTGCCCCCACAATAAGCCATATATCCCGAAGAAAGAGCTCACCACTAATATGATTACGATCAGGATCTTTTTAATTACTTCAAGTTTCAGAAAAAGATCTGAGCGGCCTCTAACGTAAAGTATATTTAAATTATAGGCATGAATAGGGTAAAGTAAACCTGCAATGCAAAGAATCTGAAAATAAGGAACGGCATTATCCCATTTGTGGGTGAATAACAATGTAAATATTGCTTCAGCTTCAACCACCAGATAAGCCAATATCGGTGCCAGTACAAATAAAACCGATGTCATTATCTTCTTATATAATGCTCTTAATGCATCAGAGTCATCCTGTATCTTGGCAAATAAGGGCAAGGTGACCTTATTCAGTACCTGAGAAATGTTAGAAACGGGCAGCTGCTTCATCGAATCAGCCCTGTTATAATACCCCAATTGAGTAGGAGAATAAAGCTTACCGATAAAAATGGTGTATATATTATTGAATAATGTATCTAATAAAGAGGAAAGAGACAGCTTATATCCAAAGTTGAAATGATACTTAAACTTTTCCTTATTAAATATAAATTTAGGTCTCCAGGGACTGGTTATCCAAAGCAATATGCTGAACACACTACTCTGCAAAATATTCATCCATACTAATGCCCATACCCCAAAGCCCTGATAAGCCAGTACAATACCCGTTGCCGCACTAATTATAGACGCCGGCAATTGCAAACCCAACTCCAGTTTAAATTTTAGCTCTTTTGAAAAAATGGTATGCTGCACCGCACCAAAAGCACCGATAATAAGGGTAATGGAGTAAACCCTAATGATTGCCGTGAGTGCAGGAATTTTATAAAAGGTGGCGATAAGTGGGGCGACCAGCACGATAATGAGATAAATCAAAACGCTCATCGCCATATTAAAAAAGAAGACAGTAGAAAGGTCTTCTTCAGTAATATTTTTTGTGCGAATGAGCGAAGTAGTTAATCCTCCATTGATCAAAACACCACCAAGAGCCATCACAACTCCAAATAAAGCAATCTGGCCGAAGTCATCTGGCAAAAGAAGCCTTGCAAGGATAATAGAAACAATAAAGTTTATAATCTGGCTGGAAAACTGTTGCAAAAAGGACCAGAAAACGCCTGATACTAACTCCTTATTTATTGACATTTTTATAAACTTATTTGTAGATAAGATTGCTGCTGCAGAAAAACGAATTATAATGCCCCATCAACCGGAAAAGGTAAGAATGACTTTACATCATAAATTACGCATTGCTCATTCCTTAATTGCTTATAGTCAATAGTCAGAAAATCACTATGGGCTACTCCCAATACTATTGCATCGTATGTAGTTGTTGGTAAAGTGGTCATCAACTCCAGTCCATACGCTTTGTGTACAAGGTTTGCATCTGCCCAGGGATCAAATATATCTACGGTTATTCCGTAAGACTTCAATTCCTGTATGACATCAACAATCTTGGTATTACGCACATCCGGACAATTCTCCTTAAATGTGATACCCATCATAAGCAAGCGGGCATTTTTAACAGCGATATCGTTCCGAATCATGCACTTTACTACTTCTGAAGCAATATACTCAGACATGCTTTCATTCATTCTCCGTGCTGCCAGGATCAAACCAGGATAGTACCCCGCTTCTTTTGCCTTTAAGGCAAGATAATAGGGATCTACACCGATGCAGTGACCACCTGCCAGACCGGGTTTATAAGCATGAAAGTTCCATTTTGTACCCGCAGCTTCCAGTACCTCATGGGTAGGAATATTCAGTCTGTTACAAATTTTAGCCAGCTCATTGACAAAGGCTATATTAATATCCCTTTGTGCATTTTCAATGACCTTTGCAGCTTCTGCTACTTTAATCGAAGATGCTTTAAAGGTGCCTGCTGTTATGATGGAACTATATAGATTATCGACAAACGTTGCGGCTTCCGGAGTGCTTCCTGAGGTCAACTTTAATATATCAGTTACAGTACGTGTTTTATCTCCGGGATTCATTCGTTCAGGAGAATAGCCTACATAAAAATCTGTATTAAACGATTTTCCACTGCCTTCTTCCAGTAATGGTACGCATACCTCTTCTGTTAAGCCAGGATAGACGGTTGATTCATAAATAACAACATCCCCATCCTTTAAATATCGCGCGACTGTCTGACTGGCCAGAATGACTGGCGACAAGTCAGGTTGATTATGATGATCTACTGGAGTAGGTACTGTTACGATATAGACGGTTGCGTCCTTAATATCGGATTCCAATGCCGAAACATACAAGCCTTTTTCGCCTCTGCTGGTTTGTAGAATACGCTTCAACTGATCTTTTTCTACCTCTAGCGTATCATCTGTTCCCAAACGCAACGCTTCTACCCGCTCCGGGTTGATATCGAAACCAATCACCGTGTAATGCTGTGCCAATGCACAGGCCAATGGCAAGCCTACATAACCAAGTCCGATTACCGCAATTTTATGAGCTTCCATCGGAAGCATCAGGGAGTTTGTGTGTGCTGTTGTCATTACAAATTCTACGCTATACAAATACTAAAATCATCTGCTGTTATTCTTTACCCATTCTTCGCTTAAATCTTGCGACAAGTGAATTTCTGTCCTGGTGACCGCTTTTACGGTCTTCTCCATAACCATAACCATATCCGTAGCCATAACCATAACCTTGCGTATTCGCAACATTGGCATCATTCATAGCTACAACAAGATTATTTAATTTCTTATGTACACTGATATCTTTCAGGATATGCATTTGTTCTTTATAAGTATAGTTATAGCGAACAACGTATATAGTCGTATCTACAATATCATTCAGATTGAAGGCATCTGCTACCTGTCCGATAGGAGAAGAGTCTAATAGTACATAATCGAACTCCTGTTTCAGCATAGCCATCATCGAACGCAATTTCGGGCTAAGCATCAGCTCTGAAGGGTTCGGAGGTATTGGTCCGGCACCCATTACATACAGGTTCTTAAAATTAGGAACAGGGTGAATAATCTCTCCAAGGGAGATACTATCATCAATCAGGTAATTGGTAATACCATATTGCGCTTTCATACCTATACCTAATAACATCTTAGGTCTTCTGATATCAAACTCAAGCAGGATTACTTTCTTTCCGGTCAATGCAAGACTTGCTCCAAGATTGGTTGTAAATGAGGTTTTACCTTCACCACTCATACTTGATGTAACCAGAATAGCCTTATGATCCTGACTTTTATGAAGAAATCGAAGGTTGGTTCGTACGAGACGGAATAATTCTGATACTGCATCACGACTGCCTTCTTTTACAACCAGCATTTGTTCATGCTCATGGTGACTGATTTCACCAATGATCGGTACATCTACAATGCTCTTCACATCGTTAACGCTGGTGATCTTATTATTGAGCATTTCTTTCAGGAATACAACACCAAGTGGTAATAATAAGCCCAGTAATATACCCCCTAAATAAACTACTTTATTTTTTGGTGATACAGGTTCCCAGTTAATAGAAGCAGAATCAATAACTTTTGAATTCGGAGCGGTAGCTGCGGCAAGAATCAGGGTTTCCTCCTGCTTTTGTAACAGATAGCTGTATATCGCAGATTTAATACCTTGCTCCCGTTTAATACTCAGCAACTGGCGTTCGATATTTGGAGAAGCTTTTACCTTGCTTTCAAAGCTAGTGGAGCTTTGGCTCAGATTACCTTTTGTGATCTCCAGGCCCCTTTTGACATTATTAATATTCTCATTAATATTGCCTCTCATGGTACTGATTTCTGCATCAAGATTTTTCACTTGTATACTTGTAGGCTCTACTGTAGCCAGCAATTGCTTCCGTTGTGCCTGAAGCTCATTATATTTGGCTGTAAGTGCTTGTAAATTAGGATCATTGATACCTAATGTACTTGGAACAAGCGAATTGTTATCCCTTGAACCCATATAATTTTTCAGAGAAGATAGAATACTTAACTGTATATTATATTGCTCTACCTGCTTTGCATAGTCAGTCGCCTGAGCCATATACATCTCTGCATTATTATCCTCTACAAGAGAATACTGGCTGCGATAATTGGCTACATCACGTTCTACATCGCCCAGTTCAGAAACCAGGCTACGCAATCTTCCTTCAATGAAAGTTATGGTATTATCATTTTCGATATTTTTGTCTTTGATCACCTCTCCGGAATACACGTCCATCAGCTTGTTCAGCACATCAACAGACTTCTGCGGTACCGCATCTACAAGATTTAACATCAGTACATTGGTATTATCCACTGAACTAACATTTAATTTACTGCTATAAACAGAAGCTATAATAGAAGGGTCATTGATTACTACTTCAAAAGCCCCGCTCTTGGTCTTGATCTTATTGTTCAACAAGAAAACACCACGGGCAGTTTTAAACTTTGTACCGAAAGTTGCAATGTATTTCTTCTCATTTTCAATCCAGTAAAAGCTGTTGACATCTTTAACCTCTATCAGAATGGCTAATCCATAAGCCGTTTTATTGTAATCAGAAACCTGTAAATCTAAAGGGAACTCATCTTTATAGAGCTCCATCTTTTTCACTTTACCTTCTACATAGTAAGTGATATTCATCTGCAGTTCCTCAATCACTTTTTGCATGATAGAGTGACTTTTCAGATACATTATTTCACTTTGTATATCTACACTAGACATAGAATTGCCTCCGCCCATCATGTCAGCGACTTTGGCTTGCTTGTTTTCTTTCTTAACCATTAAGGTAGCAGAAGAAACATATTGTTTAGTTGCATACCGTAAGTATACAAAAGAAAGAGAGGCGGCTACAATCATGCAAAGCAAAAACCATGGCCAGTATCTCAGTATCTTAAATAACCAATCTTTAATATTAAAACCTCCAGTAGATTGTATATTCTGGCTATTAGGAGTAGTTGCCGTATTACTAGGTATCAAAGGTTCCATTAATTTTTCCTTAAGTTTAATATAATACTATAGACGTTCAATAGTGTTGAAACGGAAGTCAGTGAAAATGTCGTTAAGGCCAGAGCGTCTGGCTGTCCCTGTGCAATGCGTTCCTGACGCTTAGTAGGTTCCACCACAATCACATCATTTTGCTGCAGATAATAATAAGGAGAAGATATCGCATCTGTACTATTCAGGTTCAATCGTATCATCTCTCTTTGTGTACCATTTTCTCTGATTAGTAATACATTGTCTTTACGGCCCGACGGTTTCACATCACCCACTTTTCCTAACGCTTCCAATATACTCGTTTTACGTTCAGAAATGTTCACAATGCCCGGAGTTCCAACCTCTCCTAATACAGTTACCTGTGCATTAAGCAAACGTACATTCACAATCGGATCTTTTACCTGGCCACTGATCTTTTGAGCAACTAAGTCCCGTGCTTCTTCAAGTGTTTTGTCCGCAATATGTATCTTTCCCAGAACAGGAAAGTTTATGTCTCCGTTTTTATCAACTTTATATCCTTCGCTAAGTGATGATGAAGTAATTCCAGATTTGGTAGAAGCACTTGCAAGTACCCCTTCATTAAATAATGTATTAGATTCAGCATTTAATGTGCTGACCTTAATGGAAACAACATCATCAACTTTTATCCTTTGTTCAGTTTTATTATCCAGTTTAATGGTTGTATAGGTTGAATCAGAAAGATCTTTGAAATAAGTCATGCGGTACTTGGGAGTACAGGAATGCAAGCCTAATAACAATAATGCAGAGATATATATTTTTCTTTTCATAACTGGATTTTGCGCGAAGTTAATGTTAAAATATGATTTTAGTTCCCGTTTAAGTGCAAATATAAAGCTGTTAACATATTACATGTAATTATTTCCCATCTGATACATCTGTTCAATTATTTCCACTACAGCTACTCCATCTTGGACCGGTGTGGTAATTGCAGCTTTGCCATGTAACACGTCAATTACATTCTGAATTACATATATATGATTCGCTGCAGAGCCTTTATAATGTCCATAATCATTTCCAGGCAAGGTATCCTGTAATGCAGGCATTGTATAATCCTGGATATGACAGTAACAAACCTTGTCCATATACTGTCCGCCCACCTGGATACTACCCTTTTCTGCGATAATGGTCATAGAACTTTCTAAATTCTTATCCCAGACAGCAGTAGAAAAATTCAGATTTCCCATGCCGCCCCGTTCCAGCTCAAACAACACATTACCACTATCTTCAAATGCGGTCAGTTCCTGATGGTTGAAATCATAAAATCGACTTTGCACATTCTTTATTCCTCCGAAAAGCCAATACAAGATATCTATAAAATGGGAGAATTGTGTAAACAAGGTTCCTCCATCCAGAGACTTGCTTCCGTGCCAGCTATCGGGTGTGTAATAGCGCTCGTCCCGATTCCAGAAGCAGTTCATCTGTACCATATGTATTTGTCCCAATACTCCGGAATCCACCACTTCTTTCAACCATACAGAAGGTGGCGAATAGCGGTTTTGCATAACTACAAATACCTTTTTGTCCACTTCTTCTGCTTTTAAAATTACTTTTTGTGCATCGATTTTAGACAATGCCAAAGGCTTTTCGATTACAACATGCTTTCTATCGTTAAGTACCTCCAGGGCTACCGGAACATGCAAGCCATTAGGTACGGCAATATTGGCAACATCAAAATCAAGTCCGGCCTCACGAAAGGCTTCATAGGAATCAAAGAACGGAATATCTGTATAAGCATCCAGCTTTAACAGGGATTTATTCTTGACATCTATCAAAGCCACTAATTCTGCCTCCTCGTTGCTCCGGATCATTGCAGCATGTCGCTTACCGATATGGCCACAACCTATAACTATAAATTTTATCTTATTGTTCAACTCTTATTACTTCGTTATTAATTAAAGAATAGCGCTCACCACTCTCAGTACACACAGCCGTACCCTGCTCATCAAAAACCAGTCTTTCTCCGTAAGTACTCATCCAGCCAATTTGCTTCGCCGGATTTCCGACAACCAATGCATATGCCGGCACATCATGTGCCACGACAGCTCCAGCGCCGATAAAAGCATATGATCCAATATTATGGCCACAAATAATGGTTGCATTGGCTCCGATAGAGGCTCCTGTACCGATGTGTGTTTTACGGTACTGATCTTTACGGTTTACGGCACTTCTTGGGTTCAACACATTGGTAAACACGACTGACGGCCCTATGAATACGTCATCGGCACAATCAACCCCCTCATAAATAGATACATTATTCTGTACCTTAACATTGCGCCCTAATGTAACGCCATTGGCAATAAAACAGTTCTGCCCGATATTACACTCCGGCCCTAATACAGCTCCGGGCATGATATGACAAAAATGCCAGATGCGAGTGCCCGATCCTATCGAAGCTCCCGCATCTACAACTGCCGTTTCATGTACATAAAAATCTGTACCCATATATATAAATTACTTCACTAATCGTTCCAGGTATGCACCATAACCGCTCTTTTTAAGCGGCGCTGCAATGTCCAGTAATTGCTCTTTTGTAATAAAACCCATTCGGTAAGCTACTTCTTCCGGGCAACCCACTTTAAGCCCCTGGCGGTTTTCCAGGATTTGCACAAACTGGCTTGCCTCCATCATAGAATCAAATGTTCCGGTATCCAGCCAGGCTGTACCACGGTTCAGCACACTTACTTTCAATCGCCCCTCTTTCAGATATATTTTATTAATATCTGTTATTTCGTATTCCCCGCGTGCAGATGGTTGTAGATTTTTGGCTATTTCTACTACATCATTATCATAAAAATAGAGTCCGGGAACGGCATAGTTTGATTTAGGAACAACTGGCTTCTCCTCTATAGAGATGGCATTAAAGTCCTCGTCAAACTCTACTACTCCATAACGTTCCGGATCATGTACCTGGTATGCGTATACTACTCCGCCTTCTACTTCAGTATTGCTTTGCAGTAATGTACCCATCCCCGCACCATAGAAAATATTATCTCCCAGAACCAGTGCCACCTTCTCTTTACCGATAAATGATTCTCCCAGTACGAATGCCTGTGCCAGGCCATTAGGAACTTCCTGAATCACATATTCAAAAGTACATCCCCATTGACGGCCATCGCCCAGCAAACGCTTAAAACCGGCCTGATCTTCAGGCGTGGTAATAATAAGTATTTCCTTAATACCCGCCATCATTAATACAGAAAGCGGATAATAAATCATTGGTTTATCGTAAATCGGCATCAGTTGTTTACTGATCCCTCTGGTAATCGGGTATAATCGGGTTCCGGAGCCTCCGGCAAGTACAATTCCTTTCATATCAAGGGGTGTATTATAGTGCTTAGTGTTTTAAAAAAGGAAGATCGACATCCTTTTCTGAAAGCAACATCGCAGATGCTGGTATTTTCCAGTCAATATTTAAAATAGGATCATTATACCGGATACCTGCTTCGGCATCCTTATTATAAAACTGATCACATTTGTATACAAAAACAGCCGTTTCACTCAATACAGAGTATCCATGGGCAAATCCTTTCGGAATATATAATTGCTTATTATTTTCTCCACTCAGCTCTACCGCAATAGATTGCAGATATGTATCTGATCCTGGTCTAAGGTCTACCGCAACATCAAGTACCCTACCTTCCATAACCCGTACCAGTTTGGCCTGAGCGGCATCTCCCTGCTGAAAATGCAATCCCCTTACTGTACCGTAGGTCGAAAAAGACTGATTATCCTGTACAAAATCTCCGCTTGCGCCGGTCAATTGCTCAAACTTAGCGCGGTTAAAACTTTCAAAGAAGTAGCCTCTCGAATCCCGGAACACCTGCGGACTCAGGATGAAGCAGCCTTTTAGTGTTGTTTCTTCTGCTATCATGAATTAGCTGTATTGTTGCTCATAATATTTCTGATACGCACCACTTGTAACCTGTTCCAACCATGCTTCATTTTCCAAATACCAGTCAACAGTTCTTTCCAGACCTTCTTCAAACTGAAGGCTAGGCTCCCAGCCTAACTCTTCTTTAAGCCTGGTTGCATCAATCGCATAACGCAAATCGTGCCCGGCCCTGTCGGTAACAAAAGTAATGAGCTGTGCAGATGCACCTGGCTCACGGTTCAGTTTTTTATCCATTATTGTACATAACAAACGGATCAGATCAATATTTTTCCACTCATTATGGCCACCTATATTATAAGTGGTACCCGTAGCGGCCTTATGAAAAATGTCATCGATAGCGCGGGCATGATCTTCTACCCATAACCAGTCTCTTACATTTTCACCTTTCCCGTAAATAGGGATCGGTTTATTATTTTTGATATTGTTTATAGATAAAGGAATCAGCTTTTCCGGAAAGTGATGCGAACCATAATTATTAGAACAATTAGAGATCACACAATCCATCCCATAAGTATCGTGATAGGCGCGCACAAAATGGTCTGAGCTTGCTTTTGATGCAGAATAAGGACTATGGGGATCATAAGCGGTCGTTTCGGTAAACATACCGTCTTCGCCTAAAGCACCATATACTTCATCAGTCGATACATGATAAAAACGATGACTGTCATAAGCACCTTCCCAGGCTTCGCGTGCCACATTTAATAAGGTAACTGTACCCACCACATTTGTCATTACAAAATCGAGTGGATTGGTAATGCTGCGATCTACATGGCTTTCTGCAGCCAGGTGTATTACAGCATCAGGATTATATTTCTGAAAAAGCGCTTTTACAAATGAAGTATCACAGATATCTCCTTTCTCAAATATATAATTCGGCTTTTTTTCTATATCGCTTAAGTTAGCCAGGTTACCGGCATAAGTCAGTTTATCCAGGTTCACAATAGTGTACTGCGGATAGTTATTGACCAAGCGTCTAACAACATGGGAGCCGATAAAACCGGCTCCACCTGTGATAATAATCGTTTTTTGAGACATTAATTCAAGTATAGGAATCCCTAAAATAGCGGTTAACGATGAGCCGGCTCATGCAGAATGTCCAGCAGCTCATTTGCAGAAGTTTCAATTTTATTAACGCCTCTGTTGATGAGCGCATTCAAATAATTGTATCCGACAAAAGAAACCAGGCCGATGATCAGACCGGTTGCTGAAGTTACCAGTTTGGTATAAATACCTCCGGCAACGCTATTGATAGAAAAAGCCGGATCGTGCTGAATATTATAGAACATGATGATCATACCTACAATTGTACCCAGGAAACCGAAAATCGGTGCAATACCTGCAATTGTAGATAAAATACCTACATTTTTTTCCATAGCATATACCTCCAGCTTACCGGAGTTCTCCATAGATTTTTCGATATGATCTATTGGCTTGCCGATACGGCTGATCCCTTTGGACACCACACGTGGTACAGAGCCATCATAATTTTTACATAAAGACTGAGCACCGTTAAGGTTGCCCTCAACGATTTTCTCTTTTACCCGCTGCATAAAGTCTGTCGGGGCACTCATTGCTTTCCTTATGGCCAGGAAGCGTTCAAAAAACACATATATAGCGATCAGACTACAGATCAGTAGTGGAATCATTAACACACCACCTTCTTTCAACAGGTACCATAAAGACAATTGCTCCTGTACTGCCGGTTTAGTGACCGGAGCAGCTGTAGCAGCCATCTGTGCAGTATCGGCAACTACCTGTAATAAAACGGGACTAAAGCTCATTTGCAAAATTTAAGGTCAAACACAAAAGTAAAAAAAATGGGCAAAAATGTAGAAACTTTCGCCCAATTCAAAATGCTGTTATAGCGTATCTTACAGAATTTCTACCAGTTCGATATCAAAAACTAAGTCTTTGCCTGCCAGAACGTGGTTAGCATCCAGTATTACTGATTCTTCTTTCACTTCAGCAACTACAACAGGGAATACATTACCCATATTGTCGCTCAGGTGCATTTGCATACCAATTTGTGGTTCTGCACCTTCAGGGAAATCAGATTTAGGAAATTCAACAAAATTTTCAGGACTTGCAGCACCGTATGCCTCTTCAACAGGGATATTCACGGTTTTTTTATCACCTACCTGCATATCGATCAGCGCATTGTCAAATCCTTTAATAACCTGACCTTGACCTACAACAAATTGCAACGGCTCACGTCCTTCTGAACTATCAAAAGTTGTTCCGTCTGTTAATTTACCATGATAATGCACTTTTACGGTGTCTCCTGTTTTTACTTGTGCCATAATGCTTAATTAAAATATATGTTTTATGTAATTGAGTGCAATATATTCTTTAATTATATACCGGCAAATTTAATTTGCCTCAAATATTAGTTAATTTCTTGTTTGAAATATTAGTAAACAATCTTATAACTATGGTGAATATTCTTATTCCTGAAATCCTCAGGAATCGTCTTGGGGCTTATCTCTACAGCGTTGCTCACCTTCAGACGACTAAAGTCCGGAACAAAATTTCGGAAGTTATTGGAGAAGTAAATCACGCCTCCCTTTTTCACATGTTTCAACAGTAAATGTAACATCGTTGTATGGTCGCGCTGGGTATCCCAGGTTCCCTTCATCCGCTTACTGTTACTGAAGCTCGGCGGGTCTACAATAACCAGGTCATACAAGGTCGTCGGCTCTTGTTTAAGGAAGTCCATTACATCGCTTTGTATAAACTGCTCTTCTGCTACCGGAAAGCCATTGAGTACAAAGTTATCTTTAGCCCAATTCAGGTATGTATGCGATAAATCCACGGTAGTCACAGATGCCGCACCAGCAGCCTGCGCATATACCGAAAATGATCCGGTGTAGGCAAACAGATTCAGCACATGCTTGTCCTTCGCCTCTGTAAGAAAGATCTGACGCAAGGGACGATGATCCAGGAACAAGCCCGTATCGAGGTAGTCCGTAAGGTTCACCCAAAACTTAAGCCCGCTCTCTTCTACCACGATCTTTTTTTGCGCCATAGCCACTTTCTCATACTGCTCTGTACGTCGGGAAAGTACCTTACGCTCTTTCAGAAAGATATGGTCTTCCGGCACATTCAGTTGCTGAGCCACTGTAGCCACAGCATCTTTAAGCCATTCTTCATGTTCCTCTTCACTCATCTTATGCCGGTATACATATTCTGATATATGTATATAATCTTCATAATGATCTACACAAAAAGGGAACTCCGGTATATCATGGTCGTAAATGCGATAACAGGTAATACCCTGTCTTTTCGCCCACTTCGCAATATGCCGGGTATTTTTCTGTAGCCGGTTGGCAAATGCTTCCATTCGCCTTACTTATCTAAGAACATGGTGAATGAATCTCCTCTTAAACCGATACGCATTGCCTCCAGAGGAATCACTTCATTTGGAGCAATGTTACCCAGGTTTACATTACAGCCCAGTAACTGCAGGAAGTATACCTGTTGTGCCTTCTGCGGAGCTTCCCACAATATTCTCTCGGCAGGAATTTTGGTCAGGATCTCCTGTACCAGCCCTTCTCTTACCTCTCCCGAACCACGATAGATACCGATGTTACCGGCTTCACGCGCCTCTGCGATTACACGAGAAGAACCTGCTTTCAGTTCAGCATCCATTTGCTCAATCCATTTGTATGGCGGCATTACATTAGATGCATCCTTACTGCCGACTTCAGAAAAAACAGTGAACCCTTCTCCGGCCAGGCGGGAGATATATGCACATTTTTCTTCATGTGGTATAGATACCGACCCGTCAGAAACCTCAACATATTGTACTCCGTAATCTTTCAGTGCTTTAATATAATCATCCACCTGGTTACGCACCAGAAAGGCTTCAAATAAAGTACCTCCGAAGTAAACGGGAATATTATGCTGACTATATACTTGTAATTTCTCTTTCAGATTAGGAGTTACCACTGCCGTGCCAAATCCCAGTTTCACAACATCCACATGCGGTTTCGCAATAGAAAGGAAGTGTTCTACTTCCGGGATGCTCAGGCCTTTATCCATGACCATGGTAATACCGTTTTGTCTTGGGGCAACTGTACGCTCCGGAAGCTGGGTTAAATTAAAGTTGATCATTCGCTGTTGTTTATTCGTGCAAAAATACACATCTTTTACAAAAACAGTCACACGCGCGTACCTTTCACGTTTTTATAACGCGAAGTGATTAATCCCCTATTTTTGCAACTATGTTAAACAGAACAATTCCCCCCGCTATACATGATGCCATCAGCTTTAATTTTGAATTAAAGCCCTGCCAGCTTACCCGCTGCCTCAACCAGATCCCGGTGTACTGGCTGCAGGGTGGCACGCAGGAAGTTGTTGAGGTGTCCTGGGTATTTAAAGCCGGTATCTGGCAGGAGCCACAAACCGCTGTGGCACAGGCTACAGCTGCATTATTAAAAAATGGCACTGCTCATAAGTCTGCATACCGGTTAAACGAAGCCATCGAGTATTACGGCGCTTCTCTGAAGACCTCTGCCAATAATGATTTTGCTTCCGTAACCTTGCATGCACTCAGCAAACACCTGCCGATGCTGCTTCCGGTCGTAAGAGAGATTATCGCAGAAGCCATTTTCCCTGAAGAAGAGGTAAATATATATAAGCAGAATGCATTGCAGCGACTGGCCGTAAATTTGCGCCAATGTGATTTTGTAGCCAATCGTCATATAGATGCATTTGTATTCGGCAGACAACACCCCTATGGGCGTTTTACCGAACAGGAAAATGTTGAG
Organism: Edaphocola aurantiacus; assembly: GCF_019797745.1. GTDB lineage: Bacteria > Bacteroidota > Bacteroidia > Chitinophagales > Chitinophagaceae > Edaphocola > Edaphocola aurantiacus. Next base: position 995,247 of record NZ_VOSI01000001.1, read on the forward strand.
GCATTAAGTTCTGCAGTACTGAACGATTTTCACAAACGCTTTTACACTGCTGCAAACTGTACGATATTCATGTCCGGCAATTTCGATGAGAGTAACCTGGAGCTGATTAAGGACAATTTCGGAAAAGACCAGTGGAATGCACAGCCTGGTGCTGAAGTAAGTATCCCTGTATACACAAAAATGCCCGATCCGCAGCTGAAACACCGCATCAACAATGACCCTAACGGCGTACAGGGTGCAGTGCGCATTGCCCGTCCGTTTATCCATCGTACCGATCCCAAATTTGCAGAAGCGCTGGTGATGAATACCGTATTCGGCGGCTATTTCGGTTCGCACCTGATGGCTAATATCCGCGAGGACAAAGGATTTACCTATGGTATTTACAGCAGCCTGATCAGCTATCAGCAGGAAGCGATGATGATGATTGCCACAGAAGCGGGCAAAGAAGTATGTGAGCAAACAGTTGCTGAAGTATACAAAGAGATGAAGATGATGCAGGAGCAGCCGATCGATGCAGAAGAATTACTACTGATCAAGAATTACCTGCTGGGCGGCATTCTCGGCGATCTGGAAGGGCCATTCTCCATTATGCAGCGCTGGAAAAACCTGATCCTGAACGATCAGACAATAGACGACTTCCATAGAAACATCAGCATATACAAAGGTATTACCGCTGAACGCATACAGGAACTGGCTACAGAATACCTCAACCCGGAGCAATTTTACGAGCTGATTGTCGTATAACTTTATTCATAAACTATTACTAAAAGCCTCTACCACAGAGGCTTTTAGTATTTTAAAGAGACGAAAACAAAAGTTTTTTCAGAAAAAATTAATCTTAACTTTTGGTAGATTAAAAAACTTATGTACCTTTGCAATCCAATCAAGGAGCCCAGGTGGCGAAATTGGTAGACGCACCGTCTTCAGGTGGCGGCGCCGTAAGGTGTGATGGTTCGAATCCATTCCTGGGCACTTTATAATGCGCTGATAATTAATAAGTTATCGGCGCATTTTTCTTTTTTAATATTCTTACTTCTTTGGTAACGAATGATTTACGCTGCCTTTTTTTAGGCACAATTTGGGCACATACCGGGCGCTTAAATGGCACATTATAATGCCTTGTTTTCAGCTTCGAAAAATCGTAATTTTGTATTACCGCTGTGGTCTTGAATTTATCTCATTATTGATTCTCCTTTGGACGCCCCCTGAATAATTACCAAGTTAACTTTACTTCAATCCCTTTACGTACTTATTGACACATCCCTACAGCAGATGAACGTTGTTTTAACACCTAGGATATCACATGACCGGCAGAAGATATATTATTCTATGGAGTGGGGTAAAAGTGCCGGAAAGCGTGTATCTACGGGCATTTTTACTTATGCAATGCCGATAGGCCCTGTTCAGGAAGATTTTAACAAAAGAGCACTCGAGCTTTTAGAAGCGAGGCGCTTAGAAATATTGATGGATCTCTTCGACAATAAGAATAATCTAACCAGCAGAAAATATGAACACAATTTTCTGATTTATTATGGCCAGTATGTCAAGCGGAATAAGGTAGCGGGTAACCGTCACCTGGAATGCAGCTATAGCCAATTCAAAAAGTTTATTAATACCAAATATATTTCTCCCAGGGATATTACCGAAGAGCTTTCATTTAATTTCCGAAGATTTTTATTGAATCACTTCAATGGTGAAACGCCCGCCAATTATTTTTCCCGGTTCAAACAGGTATTAAAGGCGGCCTCGAAACAAGGATACTTTAAATCAAACCCCGCTCAGGATATCCCGGCAATGTCAAATCGGAATAAGAAACGAAAGAACAATCTGGAGGTAGGGGATTATTTAAAGCTGTTGCAGACTCCGATCACCAATGAAGAAGTGAGGGATGCGTTTGTTTTTTGTTGCTACACGGGACTGAGATGGTGCGACGTCTATTCCCTCACCTAGGATAATATTAAAGCGGATTGTATAGCATTGATGCTAACACAGCGGAAAACCAGAGTTGAATATTATGTTACGCTCCATGAGACCGCAAAACAAATATTGGATAAGCGAAGGAAGCGTATATTGGACTCTAATAGCTCCGTTAAGGTATTCCGACTGCCTACTGCCAATGGTTGCAACAAGGTTTTAAGTGAATGGTGTACAGTAGCGTCAATTGATCAACACATCACCTGGAGTTGTGCAAGGTTGAGTTTTAGTATTTTACTCCAGGATGCCAATGTGGACGCTGCGACCGTTGCATTATTACTAGGTCACACAACAACAAAATATGTCTATGAAGTTTACAAACGTTTTCGGCCACACAATTTTTTAGAAGCAGTTAGGAAATTGCCTGTTTGAAAATTTAGAAGGAGACGCAAAAGTAAGTCAAACAATCGGAGATGTCTGTATTTGTGTTCATGATGATAAATAAATCAATGCTAGACTAATTTTGATTAGTTCAATCATAGTTAATCTGACCAGATAATACTTTTCAACCGGGATGATATGTTTCTCCAGTTTGTATTCAGATTGATTGTCCTAATCTGAATTTTATGTCCCTGATAGCAAAAGTTCAAATCATACTCCTTATCAACTGTTGGGTAAAGTAAAATGCCAGTTGCATTTTGGGTTTTTATACTATCACTATGTTGATTTAAAAGATAACTGAATAGCTGGTAAAGGTTCGCTGATCTGATTTTCTCTTTATCATAGTTTACAGCCATGGCTTCGCGGTAGAACTTGGCATCGATAATTATTTTTTCCTCTTCATTCTCTAAAGTTATATCTGTTTCCATTTGCGGCAGATATTGGTAACTCGTATTTTCTGTACAATTGAATAGCCATTCAATTATTTCTTTTTTTACCGTTTTATATTTCGTCTGTTCTTTTTTGTAGAAATTTCGAATAAATGCTTCAAAGAGTTGATTCATTTTTTTGTCATCTCTCGTAAAGTCTGAAAACTTATATTTGCCGGGGTCTTCAGAAGGGAATGTGCTTTCGTAAATTATTTGACAAACATTCATTACAAAACCATAGAACCAGTTATTTCTGTTTAGTCTGACTTGTTTGAAAAGTGAATTCGAAATTTCAATCAGCTCTATACCTGATAGCCTCCTTTGCAATCCCGCTAATTCATTTTTCAAACTTTTATCAAGTCCTACTGTTCTTGTAAGCCTGTAAATTGTAGCAACCAAAATCCTGTTTGTAACAATGTTGGCGGAGAAACTATCAAATGTGCAAATAGTTTTTTGCTTGAACAGCAGATTTCTTTTTAGTGTCTGACTAATTTGAATTTTGCCTTTTATTCCAGGCATTTCTTCGGTATAATCAATATAGTTTTTATCAATGCCTCTTTTTAAAAGCGTTTTTGTTGCATTGATTAAAACCTTTGCAAACAAATCAAGTAATTCGATCTTATCATCTATCGAAACATTTACCCGCTCCTTTTCGTCCAGTTTGTTCCAGGCATAGCATAGTAGGTAGTAAATATTTTCTATCGGTATCTGCATCTCTTATCTTGATAGGTGTTTTAATATTTCGGTGACTTTTGCAGCGTCGTCAAACCAGATTTCTTCCAATAGCGGCTTTAATTCAAAACTTACAATCTCCTGCCACCAATTGTTTTCATCTTCTCCGGAAACGAATGAACAGAAGTAGCTGTGCCCGATTTGAAAGCCTTCACCCAGGTTCATATCTTCCCTTATTTTGTCATTTAATTTTGTAACGGATGAACAAATGTGATCAACCATAGTTGTGGTTAACCCCTTTGTTACCAGGAAGGAACGAAAATTGTCACCATATTCCGGCTGGAGCGTTACAAAAGCAAACCGTCTTCTTAATGCATAATCAACAATTGCCAATGAACGGTCAGCAGTGTTCATCGTCCCTATGATGTATAAATTGTCAGGGACATAGAACCTATCTTCTTCGTCTTCTGCGTATGTTAATTTCAAGGCAAACCTTTCCTCTCTTTTATCTGCTTCGATAAGCATCATCAGCTCGCCAAATATTTTACTTAAATTTCCACGGTTTATTTCGTCAATGATAAAGAAGAAAGGTCTGTCGGGGTGTGCTAGTGCTCTTTGGCAAAATGAATAAAAAATGCCATCCTTTAGATCAATGCCACCCTTAAGCGTTGGTCTTAATCCCTGCACAAAGTCTTCGTAGCTGTAAGACTGATGAAATTGTACCATCTCTATGTTTGCATCTTTTACTTCCTGCATTATTTCATAAGCCAGCTTGCGGGCTATGAAAGTTTTACCAACCCCAGGAGGGCCTTGTAAAATAATATTCTTTTTCCTCTTTAATAAAGCAACTGTTCGGAGGAAGTCAACTTCACTGATGAATGGCTTATCGTTATCTTCCTTGAATTTATATTTTTTTACATTACTGCTTTGAAGTAATCTCTCGGTGATGATATTTTTATTATCAACAACCTCCCGGATAATATCGTATTCTTCTTCTGTGAGTCTGAATAAACTTCCCTGGTTATTGATAAACACTTCGCAATGCTGTAAAGCGGGATTATTTTTAAGGTCATTCCAATGAATCGGGATTTCCAGCCTTTCAACCAATTCAAACTCTATTTCTTCACCTTTCTCAGTAGTATGGATACCTTTGGTAACTTCATAAATGGCTTTTATTTGTTTTGTCGGAGAACTTTCATAGCCTATGATTAAGTCACCCGGTTTGGCCTCTTCAAAATATCTGTAGATTCTTCTTTTATTGCCTTTTTCGTTGTGCGTTGTATAAGTCTGTCTTTGGCCCTCAGCATGATCATTGATGCTCCAGATTTTTGGATTGGCATTAAGCCACCAAAAATTTAATGGTGCCATTTCTTCTTCTGATTGCAATTCCAGGTCTTCAACAGGTAATGAAGCTGTTGGCGTTCTGACAGGCTCTGCATTGTATTTTAAATTGTGCTGCTCAAAGATTGGGACTAATTCGGGATACATCCTGGTGTACTCATTTAAAAGAAATTCCCAAACTCTGGTAGGGCTGAAGGTGTCGGGTCTGAAAAGCGTTTTGTAGCTTTTTAATATACCCGATTTATACTGGTAGACTTTATCTGTTATCCAATTTACTTTTCGGTGGTGGTTATAATCATTGGTATCTTTATCATAGTAATAGTCGCCTTCAATTATTCCAATTCCGATACAGGCATTAACGCCCTTGGTAGCGAATACAACGTCTCCAATGTTTGCAGTTTTAAAAAGCCAAAGATTCCAGGTTTGGTTTGATTGACTGTCACTTGTTAAACCTGCAGCTTCATTTATTGCTTCAATTGATTGAAAAGCTGAAATGTCTCCAAGGTTAAAACCGCTGTAATTTATTGCTGCTATTCCTTCCCCATGAAATCTGTTCCACTCGGAAGCCTGGCTTCCGGGCGCAAATTTGAAATAGTTGCGGCTTTCTTTATTGAGCTTTAGGATTTCATTCTTTAGTTCTTTTAAATAAGTCAATGCTTCTTCATAAGCATTAACCTGCTTTAAAAGGTTCTCCTTTGCCTCTTTAAGCGAATGCCCGGCAACTCTACCCGCTTCCGGATGGGCACTAAGACGTATGAAAAATTGATACGACTCTTTGTGTGAGTATTTATGAATGGGAAATAACGCCAACCAACACCAATCACTTCCGAAATTTGATGGCCCGTAGAAGTCGACCCAATGATAATCATAGTCCGGAACGCTCAAATCCTGGCTAAGCTGTTTGCACATTTGTTCCAGGTATAGCTTTGTTGTATCCTTAACAATCCCCCGGTAAAAGAAAGTATGAAATATCCCCCAGAGCTTTTGCCAGTTGGCAAACATATCTCTTTTGCCTAACTCATAATTTTCAAGTTGTTGTAAATAATCTTTGGATAAACCTGCAAAATAACTTTTGTCTTTTCGTCTGATATATTCTTTTACTTCTTCAATCAGTTGTGCCGTTACTACTGTTCCACTGGATAAAAGTCTTGCTATTTCGGCTCTTAAGAGATTAACCGGCTGGAACTTATTTTCAGGATTCCCATATTCCGCGTAAATCTCATCAATGACACTTTGGGGTAAATTGTTTATTGCATCGATCAGCAAACTTTGATTATTGGAATAAGATTCGTATTGTTTTGCCAGCTCAGCTATATATTGAAATTGTGCGTTCATATTCATTGTTTTTTGGGCTTTGTAATTGTCGTCGCGGAAATTACGTTAAGTCTATCTTTTTTCACTTTTAGGCCAGTAATTTTTCTAATTTCATTTTCCACCTTTCCCAGTCTTTCATTTCCTTGGTTTGCAGGTCTATAAATTTCTGCGTATGGTCGTGGTGAATTAAATGACAAAGCTCGTGAATGATCACGTATTCAATGCAGCCTTTTGGTGCTTTAATCAATTCAGGATTTAAAATGATTTTACCTGTAGGGGTACAACTGCCCCAGCGAGTAGGCATGCTGCGTAATACGATGGAGCCGGGTGCTACTTTGTACTTCCTGAACTTGTCTATAAGGGGTGTGGCAATTGCATGAAATTTTGAGGTTGCATGCTGCAAATACCAATCCTGCAACAGGCTTTTTGCTCTTGACTTTTCTTTTGCGGTTACCTCAATAAATTTACCACGTAATTTAACGGATTCTTGTTCTCCGATTTGCACCAGCAACCTGTATTGCCGGCCGAGGTAAAGGTGTGTTTCACCGCTTATATATTTCCGCTTGGGTGTTTTTGGTTGGAAAGAAAGAAAGAAGCTCTGTTGTTTAATAATCCAGGGCGCTTTCTTTTTAATCTTTTCCTTTACCTTTTCGACTGAGGTGGCCAAAGGCGCTTTTACCAAAACCTCCATCTCCGGTGTTACAGTAATACCAAGTGATTTCCTGTCTGAATATTCCAAGCGAAAGCCAATGGTCCTGCTTCCGAATTGTATTGCCTCTATCATTACCTGTAACGAATTTTTGCTACTTCAATACAATCATCTGCAATTTTGTCCATTTCTCTGAAAGATAGATCCACATGGTATTTGTCCCTTACTTCATCAATCAGGTAATCTCCAATTTCTATAAGCAGTTTACCTGTAATATTGGTTTTGAACTGCCAATCGATTATAGGTCTGCCGTTATCTAAAACAGATTGTTGTATCAGCTCGTCGATTTGTAAAGCTGTTTGCATGGCCACCTGCTTACAAATTTGGTTATCCTGTATTTTCCCGGATAGGGCTTCTGCAGTCAGGCCATAAAAAGCTTTCGTGATATCCCTGTTCTTTAACTGCTCCGGGATGTCGTTATCTGTATGCGACAATACGTTGTTCATGATGTGCTGTACCCTGGTCAGGTATTGTGCTTCGCTGATCCTTTTCGCCTCATAGTCCGCAATGGCTTCTCTCAGCAGTTGGGAAAACTTTTTGTAGAATGCAGGGTCTTCGTCCATCTTTTCCGTAATATGCTTTGCCGTGCGGCTGGCTATCTTATCTGCTTTGGCCGCTTTTCCGACGGTATTCTCTACTTCCTGCTGAAATTTATCCTTTTCAAAAATGTTCACCAGCTCGGTAATGGTTTCAATACGCTCCGTGGTGATATGGGTGTCAATCAGTTTTTGAATTTGTCCTTCATACTGTTTATAGTCTATTACATCGCTGTATCTTTCCATTACAGCCAACCGCAGCTTCAGGAACATCGCTACATCTTCTTTATAGCGGTTAATTGTTTTCTCTTCTGTGTCTTTATGAAACTGGATAGATGATAGCGCCAGCTTCAGGCTCCTGGCAAAGGCGGCCAGTTTACCGTAAAACAAAACGCGCAGGGCCTCGTCTTTCAATAGCTGCTGGTAAGCTTCGGCATCCCGCTTATTGCTAATTGTTTTAAAAATATCCCAGAGCTCTGCATGCTTTTGTGGCAGCTTCTTGATTTCATCGGCAATATTGGTGAGCGCTCCGGCAAGATCTTCTTCATCAAAATCCTCAAAGGAAGAATACATTTGCAAAGCATCATCCAGGTTTTCGATCACCCCATAATAGTCTATGATATAGCCAAACTCTTTATCAGGATATACGCGGTTTACTCTTGCTATGGCTTGTAGGAGCTTATGGCCCTGCAGGTTCCTGGTCAGGTATAAAATGGTGTTTTTGGGCTCATCAAATCCGGTAAGCAGCTTATCCACCACAATAATGATCTCGGGGTCTTTTTGATTTTTAAAGCGGCTGATAAGGTTCTTTTCGTAGTTCCTGGAATTGCCATGCTCGGCCATCATCCGTTGCCAGAACTGGTTTACTTTTTCAGGCGATTTAGCATAGGCGCTGTCTTCCCCTTCGCGCTCATCAATGGGCGATATCAATACCTCACTGCTTACAATGCCGATTTCGTCCAAGTACTCTTTGTACTTAATGGCATTTATTTTCTTATCGCAAACTAACTGGGCTTTGAAGGGAGTTCTGCCTTGCCAGTTGTCGCGAAAGTGATAGCTGATGTCCCAGGCTATCATGCGCATTTTTTGTTCGGCCGAATTCAAATGGTCGTAATGGGCAAATTTCTTTTTAATGTCAGCTTTCTGGTATTCTGTCAATGGTTCTGAAACCATCCCGAAAAAGGTATCTATGGGGCTGGCATTTACTTCCTGCAACGCTAAGCGGCCTTCATAAAGCAAAGGGACAACTGCTTTGTCGCTCACGGCCTGGTCGACGGTATAGGCGTCGATGATACCCCCGAATTTTGCCGCGGTGCTTTTGTCTTTTTTGAACAGGGGGGTGCCGGTCATCGCTATAAAGCAGGCATTGGGCAAGGTCTTTTGCATGTCGATATTAAAAATGCCGTGTTGCGTCCGGTGGCCTTCGTCCACCAATACAAAGATGTCGGGACTTTCCAAAGGCCTGGTGATCTTCTTTACTGCTGCCACGAATTTGTTAATGATGGTGGTCACCACTGCATCGCTTTTGCTTTCCAGCAGTTCCACCAACCGCTGGCCTGTAGCAGCATTTTCTACAAATTTGCCACATTTACGAAAGGTGCCGGTAATCTGGTGGTCGAGATCGGTTCGGTCGGTTACCAGTACAATTTTGGGATTGCTGATGCTTGGCTCCATGGCTATTGCCTGTGCCAGCATGACCATCGTCAATGATTTGCCGCTTCCTTGTGTATGCCAGATCACGCCTCCTTTTCTCCTTCCATGTTCCATTTGCTTTATTTGCCGCATTGATTTTTTAATGGCGAAATATTGTTGGTAACGAGCTACTTTCTTTTCTCCGTTGTCAAACAAAACAAAATTGAAAATAAGGTCCATCAATCGTTCGGGCCGGCACAACCCAAACAAATATTCGTCCTGCACCGTAGGCAGGATGTGTTCCTGTTCCAGTGCATCAAAGTATTGACGAACGTATTTGAATCGATCGGAGAATAACTGTTCTTTTTCGATAGTGGAAAGTTGCCGGTTTTTAAGTTCCTGTAATACCGATCTGTATTGCAGTTCTGCTTCAGGGTTCTCCGGTTTTTCCTGCCATTTTGCCCAGAATTTTTCTTTTGTGGCGTTGGTGGCGTATAAGGCATCGTTGCAACTTAAACAAAGTAATAATTGTGCATAAACATACAGGTGCCGGATGCCCTCTTCCTGCTGACTTCTCAATTGCTGGCTTATCGCTTGCTTCAAAGATTCTTTCCTGTCCGGCCTTTTGCACTCGATAATGCAGAGGGGAATACCATTTACAAACAATACCAAATCTGGGCGGTAATGCTCTTTGCTGACGCTGCGCATTACGCTGAATTCTTCCGTTACGTGGAATACATTGTTTCCCATGTTTTTCCAGTCAATGTACTGTAGCGTAAAGCTCTTTTTGTCGCCATCTACATTTTGCTCCAGTGCCTGACCCAGGGTGAGGAGGTTATACGCTTTTTCGCTGGCAGCCATATAACCTTCGTTCATGGGCAGGTGCTTCAATGCCAAAATGCCGCGCTCGATATTTTCATCTGTGAAAATGCCGGTTTTGGTAGTGCTGACGCGGATGCTGTTGATTTCTTTTAACTGCTTCCGCAGTATATCTTCCAACAGCACATGAGTAGTTTTGCCGCCTCTCTGCCTTTCGGCTTCTGCTGGGTTCAGGTACTTATAGCCCAATTTGATCAGCATTTGTAATGCCGGGATCTGGCTGATATGGTCTTCTTTAAAACTAGGAGTTTCCATTAGTTTTTAATTTCGTTTGTTATAAGTATAGAAAAGTGCGTTTTTCTATACACCTTGATTTTGTCATGTATATTTTAGTGTTGCTTTTACACATGAGCCGCTTATCATGGGTAAAAAATGATGTATTTTACTCATGACAAAGCTGTCATGAGTAAATTCTTTCGGTTTGTGCGCCTTATTATAATTTACTGACATTCTGTAAAAGATTGAATAAATCTGTGTTGATGTAATAGTTGTCTTTCCAAATCTTTTGCTTGCTTACTATACCCAATCTGTCAAGTTCATCCAGGTATTTAGCGGCTGTTTTTCTGCTAACTCCGGATTCTTCCATTACAAAGTCAATCTTTGTATAGGGATGGCGGAATAGGTTGTTGATTAAATCCTGGCTGTAAAACTTAGTGTGCTCCCTGATTTTCCTCTTATGCTTTAACATCAGGTTCTTAATTCCTTCAATAACTTTAATGGTTTGCAATGAGGTTTGCTCTACACCCTCAAGGATATAAAGTACCCATTCCTCCCACGCATTTTCAGTTCTTACTTTTTGGAGCAAGCGATAATAATCTGCTTTGTTCTGATTGATATAACGGCTCAGGTAAAGGATAGGCAGATTCAACATGCCTTCTTTTACCAGGTATAGGATGTTAATAATCCTGCCTGTTCTTCCGTTGCCGTCATAAAAAGGGTGGATGCTTTCAAACTGATGATGGATAACGGCCATTTTTACCAATGGGTCCAGTCACAGATTGTATTATCGTTTATGAACTGCTCCAGGTTGTTCATGAAATCCAGCACTTCTTTATGCGATTGAGGAGGTGTGTACACGATCTCGCCTGTCTGTTCATTTTTCAGTTCCGTACCCGGAACTTTTCTAAAGCCAGCATCATTTTCTTCTAATGTGGCCTGCACTTGTATGATATGATTATTGGACACAAATCCTTTTTCTCTTACCGTTTCAAATCCCCAACGCAGTGCTGCCGCATAATTGTGCACTTCCTTGGAGGCAATGGATTTAAACTCCTTTTTGAGATAGTCACCCTGGTACAATTCATCGTGTGTTGTGATGATGTTTTCGATGGCAGAGCTATCTTTCGCTTCCTGTAAGGAAAGTGTATTTATGAGGATACTTTCATTGGGAATACTGAGTGCTGCCCCTTTCATCTCTGCTAGCGCACTGCGTGCAGCAGCTGTTTTTTTCATGACAGCCTTGGTTTCCAAATCGAAACCTAAAGGGAGTAGTGGTATTTGGTATGCCATAATGTATTCTTTTATCTGTTAATTCGCATTTTCAACTACCCAGGCTATAAAGTCATTCCGTAGCTTTTCCATTTGCTTCCCGGTTAATTTCTTTGCCGTAAAGTCGCTCACTTTTGTGCTGTTACCAGAAGCAGTACTCTTTTTACTTGCGTGTATATTAAATAAGTTACCTGGTTTAGCTTCAATTTGAAATTGATAGGAATATTTATTACCAATGCCGACCAGATTAGAGCTTCCATCCGTTGTCCAATAGCCGGGAAAGTGTAACTTCTCCAACTTTCTTCTCATTTCCAGCGCCGATGAATATCTTGAACCTGGATCGATATTTAAAGATCGGTTGATTACCGTTTTTAATCTCGAAGGAACAAATGGCTGATAGCTACCCAGGTCGGGAATTTTACCTTTCCCTTTTTTGTCCTCATAAGTTATTGGTCCGAGCGCAAAGAATTCATTCTTCAAATTGCTGATGCCATTTAATAAACGATAAGCGGTACAGCCAACCTGATATATATCCGAATGGATACTTATAATGGGAGAGCCTCCTGATGTTTCCGGCGCACGGTGTACTTTGTAAGAGTTTTTAGGGGTGACTGGAGAGATGCTTGGCGAAAAGCCGGCAATACCATAATCGGCCAGGACCGCATTCAACTGATCATCCATCAAAATGTTCCCAGGCTTGATGTCATTATGATAAAAGCCACTATTATGCAGATACTCCAAACCGAATAAAATATCCTGCAATACTTTCAAAGCTTGCGGCAGGGGCAAAAAATTATGAGCGTTCAGGTGATTTGTGACAGCCCCATTTTTAAAATACTCCTGTGAAATAAGGGTGTAGGTTTTCCCACCAACAGAAGCTATGTCGGCGTAGTGAATGAGTAGCAAATTTTTGTGATTAAATTTATTGCCAATTCTGGCTTCATCCAATAGCTTAGCAATCGGCTCAAACGAAGGCTCCAATATTTTCAACGCAATTTCTTTGCTGATGGAGTTATCCATGGCATGCCATACCTCACCAAAGTTGCCGCCTAACTTTTTGATTAAGGTAAATTTGTAAATATTATCTCCGGCATTAAAATTCATTACTTCAGATTTTTTATGGCTGCCGCTAAGGCATCTGCCATTTGCGCGTCCCAGTTAGTATTTGTTTTTGCAACTTTTGATTCGACGAAAGAGATGACCTCTTTACTTTTTGTTCCGAGAGCCGTATAGATGTGCGAAGAAAATGCTGTATTGTTTTCAATTGCCACCATAGTGGCTATACAATCCAAAAACATCACCGGACGTACACTGCTATATCTTGTGGGAACGTTTTCGTTTTGCTTGATCGCCATATGGTCAAAGGGACCATACTTGTCAAATATTCTTTTGAACTCACTTTTAACCCAGCTATAAATCTCTGCATCTGCTTTAAGTGATTTAGGCATGTCAATTTTATGCTCACCATTTTGATTGGCGAAAACATAATTGGCCTTATCTCCGTCGAGAACACAGAACCTGATTTTTGTTGGTGAATTTCTAATACCCAGTATTTTCATATCAATCAATTTTTAACCTCACTTTACCCGTCAATAATTGCTGCATCAGTCCTTTCTTCTGTTCCCGCAGCTTATTGTCCTTCGCTTTAAGTAAGCCTATCTCTTTATCGGCCGCCTGCAGCACCTTGGCAATGGCGGTTTGTTCCTTGAGTAATGGAAAATTTACTCTCACTTTATACAGGTTGTCAGGATGAATCCGCTTAGAACCAGTACCTGTCGATATTTTTTCAAGAGATTTGTAAAAGTTCTCCTGACTGAGAAAGAGCAAGAAAAAAATGGGGATTACGCCAGCTTTAAAATCAAAGGATGGAATATCCTGTGAGCTTTCATACGCATCTAAATCTTCTGGAATTATTCCGAAAGCTCCTTTGTGCAAGTTTTGCTTGCCATATATAAATTGCCCTTTTTTTCTTATAAAAAAATATGTGGCATCTTCCGCTTCTGAGCCTCTAAAATCCCTTTTTTCTATCCCTCTTAAATTGAGTTTTACAGTTAATCTTTTGTTTGCATCATTCTCAGTAGATGGAATTTTACTCTCGGAAATAAGATCTCCTATGGCCATCTCTTTCCACTTTCCACCAAATCCCTTCAATCTTTTCTTACCAGTGAGCAATTGCTGCATCAGCCATTTTTTACGTTGTTCTTTTTGAACGATGAGTTGCCCGGTTTTTTGTATGGCCATATCCCAGGTGCCGAGTATAGAGGTTATAGCTTTTTGCTCAGGCAGTGGAGGGAGAGGGCAAAGAATTTTTGACAGGGTATCTTTAGTTAGTTTATATCTTCCCGCACCTTGTCTTGTTAAATGCGGTGTTAGCTCCTTTTGATTGAAATAATAAAAAAACCATTCTGTCAAATTTTCCTCTCCCTGTATAATATGTGCGTGGTTGTTGACATTGAACTTGCCCTCTACAAGGAGTGTCATTGGTAGTTCCTTCCATTTCAAAAAGTGATCTCCATCCTCACCTATTAATGCATACTTACCTTCTATTCGATACTCATTAATATAATCCTGAATTTTCGTAGGGCCATAGTATGGAAAGTTGCCTTTCATTTTAGCCCTCTCTTCTTCACTTATTGGTAATCTCAGGTTATTGCAAATTTTGAATGCTACTCCAACCGGTTTCACATCCCAGTCATTTGGAATTTCTTTATTGTAAAACACCTTAGTATTTTTTGTTCTCGCCATCATTTCGCCAATTGTTTTAAATATTGGTTTATTTCTGTCTGTACCGCGCTCAATTCTTTTTCCAGCTTATCAATCTCTTTTTGTACGGCAGCTATATCCACTTCCGCTTCTTCTTCAAAAGTGTCCACATAGCGGGGTATATTCAGGTTAAAGTCGTTTTCCTGTAGCTCTTCTGCAGTAGCTACATAGCTGTATTTGTCTTCTATTACCCCTGGCTTTAGCTTGCCTGCGGCAAAGTTGCGGTAGGTGTTTACTATGTGCTTAATGTCGTCCGCCCGCAGCTTGTTCTGGTTCTTGGCAGATTCGTATTGCTTGCTGGCATCGATAAACAAAAAGTTGTTGCTGCTTTTTTGCTTGTTGAAAATGAGGATAGCGGCTGGGATACCGGTGCCGAAAAACAGATTAGCGGGCAGGCCGATCACGGCTTCCAGCAGGTTCTCTTCTATGGTACGTTGGCGTATGCGGCCCTCACTGCTGCCCCGGAACAAGACTCCATGCGGCACTACCACACCGGCTTTGCCGTGCTCGTTCAGGGTTTCTATCATATGGCTGATAAAAGCCCAGTCGCCCTTGCTCTTAGGCGGCACGCCCCGCCAAAACCGATTGTATTTATCCGTTTCCGGGTCGTAACTGATGGTGGTTTTGTCGCCGTCCTTATCTTCAACCTTTCCCCATTTATCCAGGGAAAAGGGCGGATTGGCTATCACGGTATCGAACTTCATCAGCATATCGCCTTCCTTGAGCTTGGGGTTGCGGATGGTATCGCCCCAGCGGATGGTAGCGTTATCGAAGCCATGTAAAAACATATTCATCACCGCCAGGGCCCAGGTGCTGCCGTTGGCTTCCTGCCCGTATAACGAGAAATTATCGGAGCCTACTTCTTCACCGGCTTTGATCAACAGCGAAGCCGAACCGCAAGTAGGATCGCAAATACGGGAACCGGGCTTTGATTTGGTGAGCTGGGCCATAAGCGTAGATACTTCTTTGGGGGTAAAGAACTCTCCGGCTTTTTTACCGGCATCGCTGGCAAAATTCTCAATCAAAAACATGTAAGCCCCGCCAATGATGTCCACACCATCCAGGTGCGAGGGGCGAAGGTCCAGCGCGTCTTTGTTGAAATCCAGTAACAGGTTCTTCAACCGGGTGTTTTTGTCTTTAGGTTCGCCCAGCCTGCTGCTGTTGAAGTCTATGTTCTGGAAGATACCGGCCCCGTCTTCACTATACAGTTTTTCACGGTTAGCTTCTTCCAGGTCTGTAAGCGCAATATTGATCAATTCACCAATATTGACATCATTACGGTGGTTGTATAAGTATTTGAAATGACTGTGCTCGGGTACAATAAAACGTTCGTGCTGCATAGCGCGTTTGGCACGTTGGGTATCGTTGTTATACTTTTTAAGGTAGCCCTCCATTTTATCGTCATGTACGTCGCTGAGGTATTTTACGAACAACATAGTGAGTACATAGTCTTTGTAAACACTTGGATCGATGCTTCCCCTGAAGGTGTCGCAGGCTTTCCAAACGGCATCGTTGATATCTTTCTGTGTGATCTTGGTCATTATTAATACTTTATTGCGTTGTTGATTTGTTGTTGAATTTGTTTTTCCCGGAGCGTTTCAATGCCCAGCTTCAGTGCTTTTTCCCGGGTACGAAGCTGGGCGATTTGCAAAATCGCTTTTTGTATTTCGATACCCGGCGCCGTAATTTCCAGGTTTTCCAAAACCTGTTTTGAAATAGAGGGTATGGAACTGCCGATGGCTTGTCCTTTTAAAACCGTTTGTGTTGCAGGGCTGTTGAGGAACCAGGCCAGGTAGGCAGGTAACAGTTTTTTATCTGTTAGTCTTACTACGAAAAAGGAAGTGGAAGCCACCGCCGCCTCATTATGATCTTCAAAAACGGTGGCAAAGTTTTTAGTTCCTTTGGCCGCAAAAAGCACATCTCCCGCTTGCAGCCGATGCTTTTCAGCAATACCTTCAGCTGCCAGGTCAGGGTACAGCTCGGAAAGTAATTGTCCTTGTTCATCAAAATGTTTAGCCTGCAAATACAACACCTCACCCTGGCCTGAAGGTTTGGCAAAAAGTCCGGTCCGGATGCTGGCGATGTCTTTAATTTGCTTTTTCAAAATTTATCCTCTTGTAGTAATTCTACAAAAGTAAACAATTTTTATCAAACATCAATTGTTTTTGTATAAAAATTATTAAGTAGGCAATCTACAAAAAAATATTTTGAATAAACCGGTGAGCATCACAAAATTATTTTTCGTTGATTATAATTTGTTAAGTGCTTAAAAACTCTTAATAAGCACGAAAAAAGGCTTAGCAGATTAATTAATATCTGTGTATCTTTATTATTATTTCGGCAGAAGGTATACTTTGACAAAAATTTAACAAACAAGCGTTGCAAAGCATTGATATCCATAGTGTTTGGAATCCATTCCTGGGCACAAAAGGCTGATCAATCGATCAGCCTTTTCCTTTTTTAATCTATTCCTGATTTCCAGGACCACATTATCTCTTCACCCTCCAGATTGCCCCGTTCTTAATAGCAGCTTTCTCTAAATGCCCTGAAGCAACTAGATCGTCCAGCACTTGCTCACTCTTATCTCTTGGCGTTCCAGACAATTCAGCAAACTCTTTTGCGGTAAGGCTGTGGTATACTGAAAAAAGTGTTTCCCAGTTTTTTGGGTAATCACTTTTCATTACTTTCGGAAGTAGTTTATGGATGGTCGTTTCATAAACAGCATAGGACTTTGTGCCGTACACCATTTCTTTATTGCCCAGGCTATCCGCAAAAAATATAGTCGGAAAACCTCTCACACCATATTGTCTGGCCAACTGCAGATCTTCCTCAAACAGTACAACAGCCCCGTTTTCAAAATCAGTTTTTAACTGTGTTACATTTAAACCCACCTTTTGGGCTGCAGCAGCAATATGCTCCCACTTCGCAATATTCTTCTTCTGCAGGAATACCATCTCTCTTATCTCGCGTAAAAACAGAATGGCCTTTTGTTTGTCCTGCATCTGGGCCGCCTTGAATGCGATAGATGGAGGATAAGAAGAAGCCAAAGGATCTTCAATCCATACATCTCCATCTATAGGCATATCATAGTATACACTTACTTCATCCCAGTGTCCGGCAACGTCAGAAGGCTTGCTTATACCTCCGCTATTATAGCTCCAGTCGGGCAATAAGCCCCCCATCCGGTATTCTATTTCCAGTTGCGCCCCATATTCCAGTTTTAATTTTCTCAACTGCGGTTCTATCCCCCAGCAGGAAGAACAAATAGGATCGGTAAAATAGACCACCTTAACCGGCTTGTCTTTTGACTGAAGATTATTCCCGGCTGAATCTGCTGAACCTGAAAGGGGCATTTCACAAATCCCGGTTTGAGGATCACATAAAAGTGGATTTACACTCTTTGTTTCGTTTATCATACGTTTATCGCTTTTTTGTCCTGCACAACTGGAGAAGGTCCCCAGCAGTACAATTGTTATGCTTAAAATCTGTCTACTGATCATGCAGCGTTCATTTTAAATGATGCCACAAAATTAGATCCTTACTAATATACAAACACTATTCATTACCCTTAAGAAACTGGTTACCCATTGGTAACTAATATACCTTAATAATGTAATTTTGCTCACTGATTGATTCCGTATAAACATGAAGAAGCAAGCGCAATGTAATATTACCACACAATGCCAGACCAGGATTCTCGCTATAAAAGATGCAATGGAGATTTTATCCGGCAAGTGGAAGTTCCATATTCTGGGCACATTATTGCTTAATGAAAAATTGCGTTTTATGGATCTTCTGAGAGAGGTTGAAGGCATTGCCCCTAAAATGCTGTCAAAGGAATTGCAGGACATGGAAATGAATCAATTGATTACCCGTACGATTGTCCATACAAAGCCAATCACAGTAGAATATGCACTGACAGAAGCCGGCAAAACAGTTGGACCACTGATTGATGAACTGGCCAGCTGGGGCACGGCGTACAGAAATGCACTTTTTCATCAATAGCCATAAGTCCTGCTGCTGCACATACCCTAAACCCGAAAAAAGTATCTTTAAACTCAGGCTGACCATTTAATACCACAACATGCATCGTTTACTACCCTTACTGTTTATTCTCTTTTCCGGCAACAGCTTTGGTCAATCTGCACTCAAACAGTTTGATGGTATATGGTATTGCAAAGCGGAAAGCCGCTACATGGAAATATTTCCCGATGCTGCAGACAGCAACCGGGTGACCATAAATGAATGGAAAGGTGTGCCGCAACGTAAAGTTGCGATGAATGTAGATGCCTATACGGCATTGTTACGGGACCAGAAGCTCATTATTCCGGCAGATGACAAGGAACATCGCGCACCTTATTGCGAACTCAGCATCAAAGACGGTCAGCTGATATATACCTGCAATGGAGGAATGAATGTTACAGACCAGTTCCTGAACGGAGATCAATACAGCACAAGACTTATTTTCATCAGAAAAACCGGCAAGAAAAAGCAGGACTGATTCTGGCTATACTCCCCATTTCTTTTTTAACAATATTTTCGCCCCTTACGCTGCTCCTCTTTTTCTAACTTTAATGCCTGTTCATAACAGGTGTTGTGTACAGCATCCCAACCTTTTCATCGCCCTGCATTATTGTATCATTTTATGAAGCAACTACTCTTTCTTTGTTGTTATTGCTTAGGCTGCCTGTCCGGTTTCGGTCAGCAGGCAGGTGCGTGGCAGAGCTTCTGGAATAATGACACGACCCTATTCGGTTTTAAAGATGCGCAAGGCAAGGTGGTTATTCAACCCAGCTATAGCAGCATGTTCTTTGTCCGTAAGCTGGATCATATTGCAGCCTTAGCAGAACAGAAAGGCGAGCAATGGGATAGTTATTATGTAACGCGATCCGGCAAGCAGGTGGCCAGGGACAGCCTGTATATATTTGACAATGCTTCCGATTGCGAAAGCGAAGGTTTTATCCGCTTCCGGGACCCGAAAACAGACAAAGCAGGCATGCTTAACCGTGATGGCCAGGTGGTCATACCCGCCGTGTATAATGACCTTAGCCCGGTGCATAATGGCATGATTGTTGTCCTGCGCGACGCACATAAGCAGCACTGGGATACTGCACAACATTCCGGTTGCGATCACTTTAGCTGGGTAGGCGGTCAAGAGCTATTGATCGATACAGCAAACCGTGTTCTTATCGATTCCTTTCCGTATAACCAGGAACTGGATTTTTCATCTGTACACATTACTTCTAAACCAGAGCAACAGCAAGACAGGATTAGCTTTAAGGGCACTAATGGCCGATATTATTCCTTTATCGATATGGATAAGGAATTTGAGCACTGGTTGCAACAGAAATTATTGCATCAGCTTTCAGTGCAAACAATGATCGGACATGCATTCCCGACAATGTGCACCTGGAGTGAAGAGGAAGGCTGGATTTTTCAAAAAGCATCATCCGTTCTGTCCCGCAACGAAGTACTCCTCAAAGCAAAACTCAAATGTGTGCAGGACAAAACATGTGACTATGCTATTGTTAGTGGAACCCTCAACCAGTTTATATATACTTCCGATGATTTCAATATCTATTTTAATAATTGCGGTAATGCTGAAAGCTGGCGTTATCCGACCAAAAGCATCATAATAGATTATAGAAACGGAACAGATTTCAAACAGGATCATTTTGAATTTTTACGCACCCCGCAAGGCTATAAGCTTATCTGCATCAGCCTGGGCCAAGACACCCTTAAATAATCATGTTACACCTGGAGCATATACATCATATCGCCATTATCTGCAGTGATTATACCCGATCCCGGCATTTCTATACTGAAATACTGGGACTGAAAGTGATTCAGGAAGTGCACCGTGCAGACAGGGATTCCTACAAACTGGACCTGGCTCTGAACGGGCAATATGTAATTGAACTGTTTTCATTTCCCGATCCGCCCAAACGCCCGGGCAATCCGGAGGCCACAGGTTTGCGCCACCTTGCATTTGCAGTTAAAGACATTCAGGCATCGGTACAACAACTGGTGCTGCAGGGCATAAATTGCGAACCTATACGTACCGATCCCTACACACAAAAACAATTTACTTTTTTTCAAGACCCGGACCAGTTGCCGATAGAACTGTACGAAATATGATTAACATCCAGGATTACATCTCCCGTTTTAAAGAACAATATCCGCAGGCACCGGAGCCATTAAATCTATTGCCGCAACTGAGCGATTTTGTACAACACGAAATCACACAACTGGACGCCATTTATGAGGTAAAGGATAATGTTGCCATTCACCCTACAGCAGTCTTAGAACACAATGTGACCATTAAGGCACCGGCTATTATAGGCCCGGGTTGCTTTATCGGTGCGAATGCTTATTTACGTCAGGGTGTAATCCTTACAGAGCAGGTCAGTATCGGCACTGGCTGCGAGATCAAGTCCAGCATTATTGGCAGCCGTACAGCCATTGCCCATTTCAATTTTATCGGAGACAGTCTCATTGGCGCACAAGTTAATTTTGAAGCAGGATCGCATACAGCCAATCATTTTAATGAGCGCTCAGACAAGCGCATATTCATCAATATCAATGGGGATATTAATGATAGCGGTTTGCTGAAGTTCGGCGCTATCGTGGGCGACCATTGCCGCATTGGTGCCAATGCTGTTTTATCACCAGGCACCATTCTGGCTCCGAGGACTATTGTAAAACGACTGGAACTGGTAGAGCAGGTGAGCGAAGATACCCTGATCAACAATAAGCATTACCATAAGAGCCGGGCACAGATGATCCGCAATTACGTAGAAGGGTATAACCAGTATGACATAGACCAGATGATGACTGACTTCGATCCCAACATCGTATTTGAAAACATTCAGAACGGAGAGCGGAAAATGAGGCTGGTAGGCCTTCATACCTTCCGCGTACAGGCAGAGGAGGCAAAGCAATACTTTAAAGAGAGAAAGCAGACCATTGTTTCGTTCAAGGATTCGGGTAATGAAACCGAAATAGAAATCGACTACTACGCCATCATTGGTGCAGATCTGCCTAATGGTATGAAAAGTGGTCAGGAGCTGCGTCTTAAGGGCTGGTCTGTATTTACATTTGAAGGAGAGAAAATTACCCGTCTGGTAGACATCAGTTAGGCATCTGAAAATATTCACAAAACCTTTACGCTGATTGCGACAATATTCATAAATGTTTTTGTAATATTAATTACCATTTTATCCACCTTTTAAACTCAGAGAGATGAAACGTAAAGCAACCGCCGTATGGAACGGAACCGGCAAAGAAGGCAGCGGACACCTGTCTACGCAAAGTACCGTTCTGAATAAAACGCAATATTCCTTCAACAGCCGCTTTGCAGAAGGTGTTGGCACAAACCCTGAAGAGTTGCTGGCCGCAGCACATGCAGGATGTTTCACCATGAAGCTCAGCTTTGACCTTGCAGAAGCAGGTTTCATACCGGATACGCTGGAAACGGAATCTGCCATTACCTTTGAAGATGGTAAGATCACCCGGTCCGAACTGACGCTGAAAGCAAAGGTTCCCGGCATAACAGACGAGCAGTTCCAGCAGATTGCCAAAGGTGCAGAACAAAACTGCCCGGTAAGCAATGCCTTTAGTTTTGACATTACCCTGAAGGCTACTTTAGAGTAATCATTTTTATCAGAAACACATTTTAAAAAGAGCCGTATCGATTACGGCTCTTTTTCATGATATCTTGTTTGCGTTATAAAAATGATAAAAGAATTATAACCGCTTCTTCCCGGAAAGGATAATGCGTATCTTAAAGGCACTCAATTTTCATTAATTAACATCTGCCATTTATGATATTGTTATCTGATTTTAACTGGAAAGAAATTTTGCTGGGCAGCGAGGAGTGGAGTTTTCTTGGAGAAGTAGTACTGCGCACAGCGGTTATGTTCCTTATGATTATCCTGAGCCTGAAGATACTGGGTAAAAGGGGTGTAAAACAACTCTCCATATTTGAGCTGGTGGTCATTATAGGGTTCGGTTCTGCAGCCGGTGACCCGATGATCTATAAAGATGTGGGCATCATCCCATCCATCATTTCTTTCCTGGTGATCATTACCGTCTATCGCATCCTCACCCATTTTATCGGGAAGTATAAAAAATTCGAAACCTTTGTGGAGGGCAGACCACTATGCCTGATACGGGAAGGTGCATTTGCTGAAAATTTTCTGGAAGAGGCCCTGGGCATACAGGAATTACTATCAGAACTACGGCTCAAAGGCGTATCTCAGCTGGGACAGGTACAAACCGCACTGGAAGAGATATCGGGAGAGATCAGTGTATTTTTTTACCCGGACGAAGAAGTAAAATACGGATTACCGATTATGCCAGAAGAGCTGGCACATCCCCTCACTGATATTGAGACGGCAGGTCATTATTCATGTAGTAACTGCGGGCATACCGAGTATAAATTCAATGGGCCTGCAGGAAAATGCAGTACCTGTAAAGAGGATGAGTGGGTCTCTTCCAGCAACCGCAGAAGGATCTCCTGATTATTAACGCTGTATTAATGAAAAATATATGCTTACTCCGGCGAAGTTTTATAGTTTTATGGAAACAATAGATTTTATGGGAAAATTCACTATCTCTAAAAGAACTAACGGAGAATACCAGTTCTCTTTAAAAGCTGGCAATGGCCAGATAATCCTGTCCAGCGAAGGCTATAACAATAAGGCCGGTTGCGAAAACGGAATTGAGTCTGTAAAAAAGAATGCGCCGGATGACAATCGTTACGAGCGCAAAACAGCCTCTAACGGCAAATTCCACTTCAACCTGAAGGCGGGTAACGGACAGGTCATTGGCAGCAGCCAGATGTATGAATCCGAAGCCAGCCGTGATAATGGTATCGAGTCGGTCAAAAACAATGCACCGGATGCTACCGTAGAAGATGAGGCGTAAATATATTTCTTGAGCAGAAGAGCAGGCATAAAGCCTGCTCTTCTGCTTTATGTGTCTTCAATATATTTTCCTATTTTCATCCCCAAACTAAAATAGCATGAAAAACCTGATACTCCTGCATGGTGCCCTGGGGCACAGCGATCTGTTCGCACCTTATAAGGACATATTATCCCCGCATTTTAATATCCATACACCACTGTTCTCAGGGCACGGCCAGACAAGCCTTCCTGAAGGAGGTATTACAATGGAACAATATACCCGGGAATTAGCGGCTTATTGTAATCGGGAAGAACTGCAGGAAGTGCATCTCTTCGGGCACAGCATGGGTGGTTATGTGGCGCTGTGTTATGCCCTGCAACAACCAGACAGGGTAAAATCGGTGATGACACTAGGCACCAAATTTGACTGGACTGAAGAACAGGCAATCAAAGAAAGTAAAATGCTGGACCCGGAAACTATACAGGCCAAAATACCTAAATACGCCGCACAACTGGAAGCACAGCATGGAACGCAATGGAAGCAATTGTTACCCGAAATTGCCGGTATGATGATAGCCCTGGGCAAAAAACCGGTTTTGCAATCAGAAAATCTATCTACCCTTAGTCTGCCTGTACAGATCATGCTTGGAGATAAAGACAATATGGTCAGCCTCGAGGAAAGTACACAGGTGTATCGCAGCATACCCGAAGCAAGGTTCGCCGTACTGCCGGATACCAAACATCCTATGGATCGTGTACGTCCGCAACTGGTACTGGATCTGATGAAGGACTTCTGGGGATTATAACTGATTTATAATTACAAAAAAGAGCAAGCATGATGCTTGCTCTTTTGTATATGCTCCGAACAGGAAGCATTATTACGATGATTTATATTTCTTGAAGATGGAGGTTGCGATGTGTCCGCCAAAACCAAAGGTATTGCTCATGGCATAATTTATCGTTTTTTGCTGAGCAGTGTGCAGGGTAAAATTAAAGTCATCTTTATACTCCGGCTCTATATCAACAGCATTAATCGTCGGAGGTACGATATCATGCATCACTGCCTTAATACAGGCGATCGCTTCTACAGCACCAGCTGCACCCAGGAGGTGACCTGTCATTGATTTCGTCGCGCTGATATTTAATCCAGTACCTCTGCCAAAAACACGCTCTATTGCTTTTAACTCACTGAGGTCGCCCTGAGGTGTTGAGGTTGCATGTGCATTCAGGTAATCGATATCTCCTGCGGTAATCTCCGCATCTTCCAAAGCAGCCAGCATACCCAGGTAAGCGCCCTCCCCTTCAGGATGCGTTCCGGTCAGGTGGTATGCATCGGCAGCCATTCCACCACCCACAATTTCAGCAAGGATGGGAGCATTACGTTTTATGGCATGCTCATAAGACTCCAGGATAAGGGCACCGGCTCCCTCACCCATCACAAACCCATCTCTGTTGATATCGAAAGGACGGGATGCTATAACCGGCTGGTCATTAAGAGTAGACAATGCTTTTGAGGCATTGAAGCCTCCCACAGAACTTTCATTAATGGGCGCTTCCGATCCTCCGGTAATGATCATATCAGCCTTACCCCAGCGGATATAATTAAAGGCATCAATGATCGCGGTATTGGAGGTCGCACAGGCAGATACCGTTGTATAGTTAATCCCCCTTAATCCATACTTGATGGAGATCACACCGGAGGCAATGTCAACAATCATTTTAGGAATAAAGAAGGGACTGAAACGAGGCGTGCCATCACCTTTGGCATATTCCATAACTTGCTCCTGGAATGTACCGATCCCTCCATTACCGGATCCCCAGATCACTCCGATGCGGTTTTTATTCAGCTCCTCAAAATTGATATTGCTGTCCTTAACGGCTTCTGCTACCGCTGCCAGCGCATACTGCGTAAACAGATCATACTTACGAGCAGCAGCCTTTTCCATATGATCTAAGGGATCAAAATGCTTGAGTTCACAGGCAAATTTGGTTTTGAATCTATCGGTATCAAATTTGGTAATGGGTGCCGCGCCACTCATTCCATTGGTAAGCGATTGCCAGAAATCACTTACGTTGTTCCCCAGGGGAGTGAGGGCCCCAAGCCCTGTAATGACTACTCTGTTCATAATTACTATTTGTGTTTTAAACCATAGAAACCATTAATATACCGATTGGTATATTAATGGTGAAAAAATTTTATTTCAGTAATTCCTGCACCACAATCAGTTTGATTCTGTCTGCTGCGAGCTGGAAATATTTAGTATCATTCATAATCTTTGCCAGGAGCATATTACCTTCCATAATACTGAAAATAGTAGCAGCATATGTAGTCGCATCGGCTTTGGATTTAAATTCTTTTTTGGCTTGTCCCTGCTCAATAACCTCCCGGATCAACCGCAGAAACTGCTTCATGCTTTTACGAACTATATCGCGCATAAAATGCAGGTGATCGTCTGCCTCCACCGCTGCATTCATTAAAGGGCAGCCCCCTTTCCCGAAAACGATCTGTCCGTTACGGACATAAAAATCCGGGTAGGCCAGCAGGGCCTCTTTTGCAGAAGTAGCTTTTCCGATCCAGTCTTTTAAAGCATTAATGATGACAGAGCTGTTATACTCATAGGCTGCAATAGCCAGCTCATTCTTATCTGCAAAGTTTCCGTAGATAGCGCCTTTAGTCAGTTTCGTCGCTTTCTGAACATCAGACAAAGACGTATTCTCGTATCCTTTTACGTTAAATACGGTGGCTGATTGCTCTATAATAAACTGTCTTGTCTGCTCTGCTTTTGTCATGTGCGATAAGCATAAAATAATTGCTGATCCACAAAGCTACACAATATCAGATAAAATATACCAATAGGTATATTATTTATTGCCGGAATATTTATATGAAGCAATGTCAATTCTGCGTTCAATAATGTACATTTTTAGCCTGTATTTCTTTTTACTTTTATCCATCCCTGCAATTGCCTGCTCTTTATACTAATACTCAAATCTCTCCGTTATAACTTAAACATTTAATTAACACACCTGTCAATTAAGATTCCATGAAATCTACTATTGTATCCCTATCTATTGTTGGGGCCTTTGCCGCAACAAGCCCGGCCTTTGCCCAGGCGAAGCTTACCCTGAGCGGGTTTGTCAAGGAAAGCAACTCGCAGGAAACACTTCCGGGAGCCGTTATTAAGGTTAAAGGCTCCGAAACATTTGTCACTACAAATGAGTACGGTTTTTATTCCCTGAGTCTTCCGCAGGGCAGTTACGAGCTGGAGGTCTATTTCCCCGGCTATGTCAGCAACAAGACATTTACCATCGACCTGAACAGCAGTCAGAAGCTGGACATGGATATTGCGCCCCAGAATACGCTGGAAGAAGTTACCGTTACAGCACAATCCGGGCAGGTCGCCAACCTTCGCATGGGCACACATCAGCTCGAAATTGACCAGATCAAAAATGTACCGGCATTACTGGGCGAGAAAGATGTATTTAAAGTCATCAAACTCTTGCCTGGCGTGCAGAAGGGACAGGAAGGCAGCAGCGGATTCAATGTACGGGGCGGTGGTGTGGACCAGAACCTAATCATACTGGACGATGCGGTGGTGTATAATGCCAGTCACCTGTTCGGCTTCTTCTCCGTATTTAACGGTGATGCGCTGAAAGGCGTAGAACTCATCAAAGGGGGCTATCCTGCCAAATACGGAGAGCGCCTGTCTTCTGTCCTGAACATGACGATGAAAGAAGGTGATAAAGAAAAATTTAAGGGAGAATACGGCATCGGCCTGTTATCGTCCCGGGTTACAATCGAAGGTCCTATTGTAAAAAACAAGGCTTCTTTCCTGCTTTCTGGCCGCAGAACATATGCCGATGTACTGGCGCAGCCTATTCTGAAAGCTTTCGGGGAAAGTCCCGCTGGTTACTACTTTTATGACATGAATGCGAAGGTAAACTACCAGATCAATGATCGTAACAGCATTTACCTCAGCGGGTATTTTGGCAGGGATAAATTCTATATCAACTTCAAAGATCGCGATATGGAGAGCAGTGCCAAGAACAATTTCAGCTGGGGTAATGCTACGGGTACCTTCCGCTGGAATATGATACTCAATCCCAAACTCTTTGCCAATCTTACATTCAACTACAGCAATTATAACATGTCGGTATACATGAAGGAAAAGTTTGGATCTGATACATATATCATGCAATACCTTTCTTCAATCGATGATATTGGCGCCAAATATGACCTGAGTTATTATGCCAGCGCTCGTCATACCATAAAGGCCGGGTATAAGATCACGAGGCATCTATTCAAACCGAGTGTATACACAACCATTGAAAACCAGGACAAGAAGATCACCCAGGCAGATGATTATATCAGCTGGGAAAACAACCTGTACATTGATGATGAATGGAAGATCACTAAATCACTGGCAGCCAACCTGGGCTTAAGGGGTTCTTCCTTCACGACCAATGCCAAAACATATTTCAACCTGGAGCCCCGTGCTTCGGTGCGTTACCTGCTGAACGATCTGACTTCTGTAAAGGCAAGTTACACGGTAATGAACCAGTATATGCACCTGGTGAGCTCTACGGGCATCAATATGCCTACAGACCTGTGGATACCAGCTACGGAGCGTGTGGCTCCGCAAAGAGCGAAACAGTATAGTGCGGGCTTGTTCCGTGATCTGCAGATTGGCAAACAGATGTTCAACCTGAGCCTGGAGGGTTATTACAAAGACATGAGCAATATTGTTTCGTACAAAGAAGGCGCTTCTTTTATGTCTATAGGTGACCCTACGGATAATGGTAAGCCGATTACTTTTGAAGATAATGTGACCTCGGGTACGGGCAAAAGCTATGGTGCAGAACTGATGTTCCAAAAGCAAAAAGGCCGTTTCACGGGCTGGCTTTCCTACACGCTTTCCTGGACGAAATACCATTTTGCTGAGATCAATAACGGAGAATGGTTCTACCCGAGACATGACCGGAGACATGATGTAAACCTGGTAGGCTTTTATGAAATCAATAAAAAGATACGGCTGAATGCACTCTTCACTTTTGCAACGGGCAACCCGGTAATGCTACCGAGATATGAAGCAAATATTGTAGGTAATATACCGGTAGACGGTAACCTCAGTGGCAGTAATGTCTACAACGGCTATCACCTCTACACTGACCGGAATACTTATCGTACCGAAGCCTATCACCGTATGGATCTGGGCATACAGTTTATGAAGCAGAAGAAGAACGGGGTAAGGACCTGGGAGCTTAGTTTCTACAATGTATACAACCGACAAAATCCGTTCTTCTATAACATGGAAAGCAGTTCTTTTATGAGTGAGCAGAAGCTGTATAAATACACCATTTTCCCGTTCATTCCATCTATCACATATTCATTCAAATTTAGCTAAGCCATTACTATGAGATATACAGTGTATAAACTAATCGCATTTCTGTCGCTCGCATATACTATGAGCAGCTGCCGTAAGGAAGTAACCAATATTCCGCTGGCGCAGGCCGATGATATGGCCATACTACAGGGGTACCTGAATCCCGACCTTGATACGATTACCATTGCCTTATCAGTTGCATCGGGGATTACCAAAAACAAGAAAACCATTACACAGACCGACCTGGAACATGCGCAGGTAACCATTGAGTCTAATGGTGTGGTAAAGCCTTTGCAGTTCCTGACCAATAATTACGGACTGGTAGTATTCTATCTGAAAAGAACGGAGCTACCCATATTATCCGGAAGTACCTATACGGTACGCGCCAAAAACGGAGATAAATTCTCTATGGAGGCCATGACTACGGTACCTGCTCCAGATTTTGATTTCAGCTTTGAGACAACTGGTCCTTTTCATTCCGCATCGAGTGATATTTACAGGATCAAAACCAAGGTGGCTGATATACGCGGGCAAGAGAATTTTTACAGGATCAACATTTATTCTGAAATGCCCTGGAATAACAGTAACGTAGCGATCTATTATGTTACGGATGATCATGATGCTACCGCAGAAATCAGTACCAAAATAGAATTAGGAGCTTATGCAAAGGACTCCGGGACCTGTACCCTATCTGTATCCAATATCAGTGAGGAATATTACAAATTTGCAGAATCATTGAATACGCTGGGCAATACAGATGGTAATCCCTTTGCCGAACCCACCAGGCTATACACCAATGTGCAAGGCGGCATTGGCATACTGGCTTCAATGAGGGTGAAGTATAAAGCCCTGTAAGCATTTCAGAAAAGACAATAAACAACAAGCGCCGGGAATCCCGGCGCTTGTTGTTTATTGTCTTAAAACTACTGACTACCATTTATACGGTTTGCCCAGATACATTCTCTGGTTTTTGAGTAGTTTCCTTAATTTTTTGGGAATGCAATTTTCATCATAGCGGCTAAGGTATTTCTTGGGCTCGTTTTTGAAAATGATACCATACCAGTTAATGATGTAACAGTTATCAGCATCAATAATTTCATATTCATCTGAGCCATCTTTCGATTTAAATACGCGGGTTCTTATCCCGCCACTTTTACGATCGCTTACCGGAACCAATTCAATGGTACGGCTGTCCTCCTTGTCTCCAAGCTTAAGACTAGTTCCTGTTAAAGTATAATCGTTATTCAGAAAATAAATACTACCACTTTCCTGAATAACCGTATTGGTATGAATTTTCTCCTGACCGAAGGCATTCAGGCTAATGATTGTAAGGAATGAGCATAATAATTTTTTCATATTTTTTATGTTTAACGGGTGAAATGCATCAGAAAGAATTATTAAAAACTGAGTCTCCGCTTAAAGGAAACAAAGTTTAGCATTATGATTTAAATAGTCTATTTATATCTTTTTCTACCTTTTGCCTTGATGCAAAAGGTACCGCCAAAAAATCAAGGCTGTATAAATTCCTGGCTAAAAATCAATGTGTCGGCCGGTCACAAACCAGACTCGCTGCGCTCAGACAGTGGTTTCCGACTTTATCGACCGAGCCAATGATTTTATTAACGCCGGATTTATAAGGCCTTTCGAGCGATCTGTTCTGTACGGATCGCTTATTGTTTTCATCACAGCGATAGCCATTTTGGAGTGGAGCTGCGATCGTTGAACACCGAACGGATCACGCGTTAAGCTCAAACGATCAATGCACGCAACGGTACAAAATGGCGGTGCCCCGCAATCGCCTTGATGAAAACAAAGGCATTTTTGGTCCTTTTGTTGCCGGACAAAAGGACGAATAAAATAGTTTACTATATGCGGATAGTCAGTTATTAAAAAACCAAAGAACACCCTATGCTTGAGTCATTATACTATAGCCAGGCATTCATTGATAGAACCCAAAATACATATTAAATATTCCACATACAAGTGCCTGATCAAAACAACAAAACAGATCAACCGGCTATGTCACTCCCCCGCCCTCTACTCCGGCAAAACTTATGTATATTTGAGCGCTAAAAACCAGCTTTACAAGGACAAATACATATGAATATTACTGAACTAAATAACAGACCCGACCTCTCAAGTGACAACAAACTACACCGGATCTATGAACAGCTGGGTATGCTGATAAAGGCAATAAATAATAAAGATTTACCAGCAGATACGGAACGCAGCATTAGCCAGCATGTGGCAGTAGTAAATGCTTCTGCACTTGATGGAGCAGCTTTGGGCAAGCTGGTAAAACAACAACAAACGGCAATCCTGAAACTGCTGGAAAAAGAGCATAAAATTGTTGCCAAAAACCATTACCGGAACATGTGGATGCTTTTAGGTTTCACTGCATTCGGATTACCGATCGGATCGGCATTT
The DNA here is from genome assembly GCF_019797745.1 of Edaphocola aurantiacus. GTDB lineage: Bacteria > Bacteroidota > Bacteroidia > Chitinophagales > Chitinophagaceae > Edaphocola > Edaphocola aurantiacus. The sequence goes on from NZ_VOSI01000001.1 coordinate 1,026,081, forward strand.
GGTTTGAGCATAGGCAATATCGGACTGATTGGTGTAGGACTACCCATTGGTATGGCTATTGGTGCAGCTGTTGGTTCATCAATGGATAAGAAAGCCTTTAAGGAAGGCCGGCAGCTTGATATTGAAATCAAACTTTAAATGCCTTATTTAAAAACGTATTAAACCCGCTACCCTGGCGGGTTTTAATATATACACAAAGAGAATAGGTGTTTCTATTTCGGATTAAGGCTGTAGTACTCCGGTGCCGGGCGGTCTTAATAATGACCACAAAAACACACAACAATAGGAAATATTATGTACATTTACGGTAGTGACTGAGCGAGGTAAATTATTCCTATCTACATTGAACGTTAAGGTATTATAGACTGGCAAAGGGGAAACGTTTTTGGACACGGCAGTTATTATATTGCCGGAAAGATGGAGATTTCATGTGAAGATGTTTTTATACTTAACCCATAGTATTCAACACACACTTTATGTTTTCTGCCCTTATATTAGATGATGAAGCACCGGCGCGTAAATGCCTGCATGGATTATTAACGGAGCACTGTCCTCAGCTCAGTACCATTTTTCTGGCAGAAGATATAGCTGCCGCTACCAGACTACTGCACGAAAATAAAATTGACATTGTATTTCTTGACGTGAACCTGGGTACTGAGACCGGTTTTGATTTATTACAGAAAGTGCAGGACAAAATTCAGGCACTGATCTTTGTAACTGCCCATGATACCTTCAGTCTGAAAGCCATTAAAGCACAGGCAATAGACTATCTTTTGAAACCGATAGACATTGACGAGCTGCTGATCGCTGTAGACAAGGCAACAGCATTCCTGCAAAGAAAAACGCCGGTATTGCCCGTGCCGCAACCATCCGTACCAGATCTGCAGCAGCAACAGGTCATCGTCAATCACGATAATGGTTTTGAATTATTTGACCGGGCGCAGATTCTATTTGCCGAAGCTGCCGGCAGCTATACCGCATTTTACCTGGAAGGTTCCCGTAAGATTACGGCTTCCCGCCAGTTGGGATCTTATGAAACCTTATTAACGAACCCAACATTTTTCCGTTCCCACAAATCATTTATCATCAATCTCCAGCACCTGAAAGGTTATTCTTCCAAGAATGGTTATACAGCCTTGCTTGCCGGAGGATATGAGATCCCTGTCAGCAGGAGAAAGCTGCCTCTGTTTCTTGAGCTATCCAAAAAACTGGGTTCTTGAAACGACTACCTTTAATTATCCTATACTGCCTGTTCTTTAGCGGAACCGCATTTACACAGCCCGGCACCTATATCCGTTACAGTACGGCAGAAGGCCTGAGTGGCAACTATATGTATGATATTGCCCAGGACAGGGAGGGCTTTCTCTGGATCAGTTCCAACACCGGCGTATATCGCTTCGATGGCACTCACTTCCGGCAATTTGGCACCAAAGACGGATTGCCGGACAATGAAGTACTGGAGATCAGCGTCGATAAATACGGAAGGATCTGGTTTTGCTGCTTCAATGGCAGGATAGGCTATTATGACAAAGGCCGTTTCTATCATCCGGCCAATACACCTGCGCTTGCCGGAATACGGCTTATGAATTACTCTCCTCACTTCTATGAAGGACGGAATAACATCAATCATATCTCGGGTATTGGTGGTGACTATACGCAATTAACCGTTAATGCAGACAGTATCCTCAACGGCAATATGATGCCCTACAAGGTGAATATTTACTGGGAGGATGGAAGCGATAGCTATTATCTGTTCAATAACTTCATTCATAAGAACAGGCAGCAAATCTATAAGCTTAAAGGGATTACCAATAGTGGAACGGTTGTTGCAAACGGCAATGCACTTTATTACCTGATGTCGGACAAATTATTCCGCTTCCGCAAGGGTAAAGAGGAGTTACTATATTCCTGGACCGAAGCACTGGAGCCCTGGAAGCTTGAGGTTCAGTCATCAGGACACATCTTTATCACCTGCAGCAATGGACGGGTAATAGAACTGCAGGAGCAGAACGGAGCATATAGTATTTCCCGGACCTTCACGGATATTTATTCGCCCGGACGTGCATGGTCTGATAAAAAGGGAGGTGTGTGGATCACTTCACTTGCCGATGGTTTATATTACTACCCGGATAATAAAAGAGAAGCAAGGGCAGCAGCTTTTACGAAAGAATGGCCGGGGAAAATCATTACTGATATGGAGGTCTGCGGCACACAGATCGTAACCGGATTTGAGAACGGCAGTGTAGCTTGCTTCAACAGAGAATTAAAGCTGGATACGGTTCTGCTCCGATCGGTCAATACGGCCATGATGATCAAAAATGTACACTATGACCAGCATTCAGGAAAGGTAATTGTTTCCGGTGGCCTGATTTGGATATGGCAGACAGGTGGCCTCAACAGGTTCAGATCATTAAACGTGCGATATAGTCAGCAACCGGTTATCGTGCCGATGAAAGATGCCGAAATAACCGCTTCGGGAAAATTATATCTGAATGGTATCCGCAACTTATTATCACTGGATATCCGCAGCGCCCAGCTGGTTGTTGATTCTGTATTCTGGAGCGCGAACCGTAAATATGCCATCTGCCCGGATATCGCTCCCGGCAGGATTTGGTACAGCGACATGGACGGATTCCATTTCCTGAAGGGCGGAAAGAGCCATCAGCTGAACCTTCCTGAACCTCTGGCCAATCAACGTATCACAGACATCAAGATGCCCGCCCCTGATCTCCTGGTACTGACCACAGAAAGTAATGGAATTATGATTGCTGATACACAGGGCAGGATCAGGCAACTGATCCTGCCAGAAGCATTGCATGGAGGCTCTGTCAGTAAAACAAAAATGTATGGTGATCAGTTATGGCTGGCTGGGGATGCAGGAATCGGCATGTTCCGGCTGGAACACAATACGTTCAAACCGGCATTATGGGTAAATAAGAGCAATGGCCTCCTATCGGATAATGTCCTGGCCTTTTGCCGTGACGAGGACTTTCTTTATACGGTGACCGCAGAAGGATTACAAAAAATGGCCCTGGGCTCTTTGACCCAGGCTCCTGAAAGACCGCGACTGTTCATCCATTCCATCCAGAATAAAGCCCAGGTCTGGATCAACCCCACTGGAACCATACACCTGCCCGAAAAAAGCAAGGAAATAAAGCTGGAGTGCAGTGCTGTAGCCTTTGGTAATACGGCCCCGGTAGTCTTCTCCTACCGTTTTGACGGTGCTGATAATTTTATTGAAACCTCTGGTCCGTTTTTCTCCATTCCCCTGAGTTTCGAAGGGAAGAAGAAGTTATACCTGCGCTGCCGCAAAGGAAATAGTGCCTGGTCGGAGGAAAAGACCGTTTTATTACAAATCCCTGTACCATTTTTTCAACGATGGCCCGTAGGCCTTGCGCTCTTGCTGTCGGGATTGGTTGTGGTACTACTCGTGAGCAATTATCTTGCGGGAAGGTTGCGCAAAAGACAAAGGCAGGACCAGGACCTGAAGCTACAGGTTGCCCTATTGAAGCTGAGTGCCCTGCAAGCTATGATGAACCCACATTTTGTATTCAATGCGCTGAATGCGATCCAGGGTTATATCAATGACCATGACCGGTACCAGGCCAATAAATACCTGGCCAAGTTTTCAAAACTGATTCGCGGAAGCCTTAACAGCAGCCGGGAAACGAAGATACTGCTCTCCAAAGAACTGGAATATATAAGCCATTACCTGGACCTGGAGCAATTACGTTTTGAAGACAGATTGAGCTATACTATCGAGCTTGGACCGGGTGTAGATCCGGAAAAGATTACAGTACCGGTAATGCTCCTGCAACCCCTGGCGGAAAATGCCGTTATTCATGGAGTGATGAAGAGTAAAAAACCGGTTTTGATTACCATATCCTGCAGGATAAGTCCGGATAGTTTATGGATCTGTATACAGGATAACGGACCCGGAACAGCCAACACACATACTACAGAGAAAACACATAAAAGCCTGGGCCTGGATATGATCCGCAGCAGGCTGCAACTGCTTTCCGAAACGCAGGGCAAGACCTACAGCTTCCAGCTTAAAGACAACCCGGCAGCACCTGGTGCTATAGCCATTTTACAACTGGCCAGGGGATGCCCGTCCTGACCGTTTATCAACTATACACTACCGTTCCTGCATCCTATATTACCGTTCATCAATTCAGCAAAAAGACAGGAATATTCCATGTTAGTTTTACGATACACCAATCAATTAAAAACACATGGCTATTCCAAATTTCTACAATGTGAAACGGGGCATGCAACGCATCATGGCGGCAACACTATTATCCTCCGCTGCATTCAATGCATCCGCACAATCTTATGACTGGGTTATACCTCCGGCAACCCGTATTCAGTTTAACGGAACTTCCGCCGGTGTACCCTTATCCATGACCAGTATCGGCTGCAACGGAACGGCCACCGCACAGGTAATCTCTACCGCTCCGGGTAGTAACCCCTTTGCATTTGTGCCCAATTGCGGTACCTATAATCTTTCCGGCACCAATGTAGCTGCCAAAGGTTATAGAAACGTATTTCCGGTAACGGGCCTGTGTAAACAATTCTATTCTGTAGAATGGGCACTGAGCCATTATCCGGCCAACAGTAAACTGATGCTGCGTAAGCTCAATGGTAGTAATCCCGCATCACTGGTCCAAACGGACAGCGTAGAACTGTTTTCGGAGCAATCTGATGATCAGTCCTCTCATACTGTAGCTGTGGCTCCGGTGAGAAATGATGGCTCCAGAATGGTTTATTTCTATGATGCCAAGAACAATGCACTGAAGGCCTTCAGTGTCTCCTTAAACGGGACAATAGGCGCGGTGCAACACCTCCGCAATATATCTATAGGCGTAAGCACTTTTGAGACCTACAACCAGATGGAGGTAAGTCCGAGTGGTCGTTATTTACTGTTCAGCGACCGCAACTTCGCTAAGGTATGGTGTGTCGATTTATTCACTACAGGTTATCCGGTTACTGAACTCACTGCAAATTTCCCTGCTACAACAGGCAGACATATTCACGGGTATGAGTATGTACCTATGCCGGGCGGCGATGACCGTGTCTACATCAGCTGGCACGGAAGTGGTCCTACTGCCGGTAGTGTATGCTATGTAAAATTATCTGATCTATCATATACCAATATCTTTCCAACAGTTGGCCTGCCATCCACCACTTCAGAGTTAAGCTGGGGCTATACCGAGATAGAGCTGGGCAGAGACGGACAGTTATATATGGCCACCAATCCCAATACAGGTCTGGGAGATAATACAATGACCGCAGGAGCCTTGTATACATTGAACATTACCAACAGTACCCTTACGCCCGTAAAAATAAACGGTACGACACAGGTATACATCAATACCTATTCTAATGGTGGATTTGGCTATAAAATTCAGTCACAGATAGATGGGGAAACGTTTAAAGGCTACACCCTGTCTCCAAGCTATAACCTGAATGGTATATCACAAAATAACCTCCCGGTAATCCCTGATGTAATCCTGTGCGACAATGCACCGATGATCATCAATTTCGATGCCGGTGGTTATATTACTACAGCAGGCATTACGCTGCAAAAAGGAACGGTATCGGGTAATACGTTTACAGCCGTAGGATTACCTATTGCAACAACCGGCAATCCGCTGGGCGCTCCGCAGACTCCGGGAAGTGTTAATGTAGGATCCCTGTTCGGCCTGAGCAGCTATACAGGCGGCGTACGATTTACACTGACGTTCAACAATGGTTGTACGACTTCGACCATCACCCAAACATTCAACATTCGCAGAGCCGGACTGGTAGCCGACTTCAAAATGCAAGGACCATCAAGCTGTACCGCTCAGAACCGAGTAGTTACCGCCAGTCAGCTGGCCTCTTCTAGTCCTTACACACAGCCGGCAACAGCTGTATTCTGTAAAGATGGCTGGTTGGGTGCGCTTACTGCAGGCATTCAGCAGTCAACGTTTACTCCTTCAGGAGATCTTACCATTCAGAATTATACTTTGAAGGTACAGCAGGTCGACAATACAGGAAATCCGGTTGCAGGAGGTATGTCTTTTGACTCCACTCAATTAACTCCTTTTAATAATTTCAACTTCAATACACTTGTACCTAATGGCTGGTTTTTAGCTAACTATAATGCGATTAAGAACAATACTTATTTTAAAGTCACCCTAGGCGTTAATACAACACCTTGCGGCCTTATTGAGCGCTATTCTTATTTCAGAATTATCGATGGCGGATTCCCCGGTAATTACTGGAACTCTGGTGTAACACTTCTTGACCCTGAAATGGATGCTGTGCAGGTATTCCCTAATCCGGCACAGGACAAGATCAACTTTACCTGGTCTGCAGGTAATAACCCGGAAAGTGCTGCAAAGTTACAAATCAGTAATACCTTAGGTAAAAGCGTATTACAGCAATCATTCATTCAGCAAAATGGCAAGAATGAGGCTAGTCTTGACATTTCGAAATTAGCACCAGGTATCTATTACTATCAACTGGAAGCAAACGGTACAATCCATAAAGGAAAGATTACAGTATTGTAAATCCGGAAAGCAAATTTACATACAGGAAATACAATGATATCAATAAGACAAAACCCGCTCATGGAGCGGGTTTTGTCTTATTGATTCAAAAGGGTTTGTCCGCACTCTTCTAGCGTATTAAAGTAACTTCTCCCGTAAATTTCTTCACCGTGCCATCTAAAAATATAATGGAAATACTGTACCAGTACACCCCCTGATCCAGTTGTTTTCCGTTTACACTTGAGGTACCATCCCAGCCACTGTTCATATTGGCAGTGGAGTGAACGACTTGCCCGTACCGGTTATACACCCTGAATTCGGAAGTGCTGTATGCACGATCCAGCCTCAGTTTCGGCACAAATACATCATTTCTTCCATCACCGTTTGGCGTAAATGCATTCGGTACTATCACCTCTTTGCTATAGGCTCTTAGCTTAACCGGAATAAGCACACTATCATCACAACCTGCCAGTGAGCGCGCCAGAACTTTTATCTCCTGATCCTGGCTTAACGATAAGGATTGTTGCCTTACAAAGGGTGATACAAACAGGTCTTCGGGATACCAGCCAAGCACTTCAAAATCGCCCTCAAATGCATCAGTGACTTTGATCAGAAAAGGTTCGCTCTCGTAAGGCTCCTCTGGCTCCAGAGTATACTGCATATTGAACCTGTTCACGGTTATATTATATTGCTGATACAGACTATCGCAACCTAAAATATTATAAAAAGTATCGGTCACAATAGCCGATGCTGTATATCGTACACCATTTACCCAGACTGCATCACAGCCAGCGGTATCGATCTGAACCAGGGTCGCATTATTATTATGAATAACAATCCTCGTTTCCCGGTAAATACTGTCACAGCCCAACACGGAGTGTAAGGTATCATGCAGTACAGTACTTTCTGTATATACTTGATTGTTATAACTAAGCTCTTTGCAGGCCTCTAGGTTAACCACCAAAGGTTGTGCCTGATTGAGCACCGTCAGGTTTAATGTTACGATGCTGTCACAACCACCGGTTCCGGGAAATGTATCTGTGGCAGTGTTGTTGTTTGTAGTATATGTAACACCGTTAAAGGTATAAGACTGACCATAGCAGATCGTCGCGGTTTCTGTTCCGGTCAGTGCAGGACTGATCTGTATCGTCATAGACTGTCCTCCGATCGCACACTGTCCGGCTGCGGGCGTGAAGGTATAAGTGGTCGTTGCGGTATTATTAATAGCCGGACTCCAGGCACCATTAATACCGTTAGCAGAAGTTGCGGGTAAGGTAATAGCAGAACCACTGCAATATGGTCCCAGCTGGCTAAACAAAGGTGTGTCTATAGGATGGGGTGTGATAAAGACCTCCTGTATGATATTCACCGCGCAGCAAGGATTTTTAAAGGCACTGATGATCTTTAGAGTGGAATCTCCGGTAACATTGTGCAGTGTTATAGCAGCATTACCGGAACTGCTGGTGACCACTGTATCCAGTATTAACTGACCCAGTATATTCTGGTTGTTGACATTGTACACGATTGAGGTGCCCGGTGCAGTGGCTAAGGAAATCACGGCATCCTCACCGATACAAACGGTAGCCGGTGGATTGATTACAACACTCTGCACATTGCAGGAGGAATTGGTGGTACCGGAAACAGAAGTACCGTTCACCACCCTGAAAGTGCCTCCGGTACTGGTTGCACCTCCCATCACCAGCCTGATCTCCACACTATCATTCGCCGGGATACAATAATTGGTCGGAAAAGTAACCGTTTCATTATTGGTGCTGTTCAGATACCCCACGCCCATCAGGCTGAGTACACCTGTGGTCGGAAAGTAGCAATATGCTCTGAAATAGGTAGGTCCGGTCGTGCTCCTTCGGGCAACAAGTGAGACCTGGGTCAGGTTTAAAGATGTATTCGGATCTGTTTTGATATAGGCTGCTATATACCCGACCGGGTTGCCGTTAAGGTTCTCGGAATTGTACCCGTCTGTGGCACTCTGATACGTGCTGTTATTATACCTCCTCCACTGAGAAAACACGACTCCTGAACCGGTGGGCACCGCCGTAAAATTACCATGCGGGTAGGCATCAGCATAACCGCTCCAGGTATTACTGGTCAGTGGTATCTGTGCCTGAATCATTGTTCCCAGGCAGGAAAAAATCAGAAAAAAGACAAACATTATATATTTCATAAAATTCATTATAAAAAATTCACAATATAGTTGCCCGCTAAAGTAGCCGTCCTGTATTAACCGAATATGTTCTTTATATTATGTTTTATTAAATCACTTTTATAAGTATTATTTACTTCTGCTTTTATACATAATGCTGATTCGTTCAATAAATGTGCTCTTTTCTGATTCATAATCCCACCAACATAAACACTACAAAATCCAATACCAGAAAAGCTTTTATAAACTAAAAAAAGATAATTTATACATGACTGGAGACCCTTCTGCAAAGCCGCAAAATGAAAATTCAACAAAAATGCACCGTCCTTCCTCTAAAAAATTTATAGCCTTACCAGCACTGCATTTTAATTCATAAATCATTGAGTTAATTTTTAGTTCACCTGATATTAACGAGCACGTAACATATATAGTCAATTTTTGCAATACCTAAAACATTTCCCAAAATGATGAACTCAAACACGGGATTGATTGCAAAATCTCCCTCAGTGTCCTCAAAAAACACTGCCGAAACCCGAACGATAGGTGCACGCCTGTCCAAACTGAAAGTTATTGCCGGAGCAGCATTCATGATGCTGACTTCTGCCCTGACGGCCTCAGCGACGCTCATCAACAGTACAGTAAGCTGTACACAGACTACCACTGCCACCTCCTCTTGCGTAAATGGTTTTTTTGCAAGCGGCTGGACCTCCAACAACGGATACTGGACGTACTCGCTGAACACAACCGGATTCACCGGCATCACTATGAGTTTCAATACCACTTCATCAGGCACCGGACCTACTAAAGGTTATGTTTATTACAACATTGGTGCGAGCGATGTTTTGGTGGATAGTTACACTGTAAATACAAGCTGTGCATTAAAAACTTTTACACTTCCTTCAGCCTGTGATAACAAGGCTACCCTGCAGATCAAACTGAAAATGGCCAACGCGTCTGCCGCTGGCGGTACGAACCGCGTGCCTTCCAATGGGGTATTCGACGGTACCAACACAACTGGTTGTTCCGGTACACCTGTAGCCGGTACAGCAAGCAGTAACAAGACTGCTGTTTGTGGTTCAGATTCTGTATTATTTACCCTGTCCGGCGGAGCAAGCGGTACCAGCATCAGCTACCAATGGCAATCTTCTCCTAATGGTACCAGCAGCTGGACTAATATCTCAGGTGCTACTGGTCTTACCTACAAAGGCTTTGTGTCGTCCACAACTTATTACCGTGCAGTAACTACCTGTACCGGTTCTGGTTTATCGGCCAATTCTAATGCCCAGCAGGTAACCGTTAATCCACTTCCTTCGGTTAACCCGATTTCAGGTGGCAGCAGCACTCCGCTGTTAATCGGCCAGACAACTTCTTTATCGAATACCACTCCTGGTGGTATATGGAGCAGCAGCAATACTTCTGTAGCTACTGTAAATGCATCTGGTCTGGTGACTGCCGTTAGTGGCGGTACAGCTGTAATCAGATACACTGTTGAGGCTTCTGGTTGTGAAAACGCCGCTACCTCTAATGTGAATGTAGTATGGCCAAATACCCTGGCACTGTATGCAGGTTATAATGGTAGCAATACCAATGTAATCACTATTGCAGGTGAGACTGCAGGTACTTTAACCGCGCATAACTTCACTACATTAGACACGCCTTCTACCCAATGTGCTTCAGGTGGTTTAAGCGGGCTGAATATCCTGCCTTCTGTAACGGCGTATAACAGCGCTACAGGTCCGTACATTTCTTATGTACTGACACCTGATGCCGGTAAAGCATTAAACATTACCCGCATTTCTGCTAAAACACGCGAGTCTGATTCTTCTGCACAAAAAGCACGTATTGCTTACCGTGTTAACGGTGGTCCATGGATCGATGAAAACCGTGATGTGGTACAAAGCAGAGGCGGTAGCTGTGGTGCAAACTCTAATGTATGGGATTTCACACTGAATGGCGCAAACCCAACAGTGAATGGTATCACCGGTACTTTAGAAGTAGCCGTGTTCCCGTATAATACTTCTACCAAATATGGAACATTCCAGCTGAACAGCCTGGAGGTATATGGTACAATCACTAATTCCACTCCTTGTGCGGGTACACCAGCTGCAGGATCTGTTACGCCTTCTGTAGTGAACATCTGTGATACCGGTTCTCGCTGGTTAAACTTTGCTGGTGTTGCTGGTGTTGGCATTTCTTACCAATGGCAGAAATCTACTGACAACGTTAACTTCACTGATATCTCCGGTGCTACAAATGCTACCTACAACACTGGTACGCTCGTTGCCGGTGTCGCTCCTGCAATTAACTACTACCGTGTAAAAACTATTTGTTCTGCTTCTGGTTTATCTGCATTCTCTCCTGCAGATACAGTGAACGTAAACAGCACAGGTAGCCTGGGTTCATTTACTGCTCCTGACTTCCTGTATATCGGTACACCGGTTACGATCACTGCACCGGTTAGCGGTGGCAGATGGAGCAGCAACGATACCAGCGTAGCCTCTATCGACAGCATCAGCGGTGCGGCAACCCCACACATCCCTGGCGATGCCGTATTTACTTACAGCAAAACAACTAACGGATGTACTGCACGCAGCAGAGATACGATCAATGTGGTTTACCCTAACACCATTGCAGCGTACATCGGTAAAAACGGTAACAGCACTAACGTAAACGCAGCAAGCGGTTATACTGTTACTCCATTAGCAAATGTAGGTTTCGATACTGCTCAGAAATGTACCAACGGTGGTTTAAGCGGTCTGAAAAAAGACGGTCTGATGACGTACTCTGACTTAGGACCTCACGTATCATTCATGTTAAATATCGGAAGCGCAACTCCTATCGATATCACTGGTTTCTACGCTACATTGCGTCGTTCTAACTCTGGTATCTCCAAAGCCCGTCTGGCCTATAACTTAGATGGTAGCTTCTGGTACGATGGTGGTGAGTTAAGCGTACAGGCTGATGATTGTGGTTACAGTTCAACTGTATTATCACACCCTGACATGTCTTTCCTGACTGGTCTGGTTAATACAAACCAGGTTGAATTTGCGATCTACGGTTACGGCCCGATTGCGAATGGCGGTACCTTACAGGTTAATGCTATCGACATCACGGCTACCGGTTCTGCTGCTTATCTGTCTAAGAAAGTAATGATCCAGTTAAACAATGAGATCAATGTTTATCCTAATCCGGCTACCAATGTACTGAACATTGTAGCTCAGGAAGCAGTAAACGTAAACATCTTCAGCATCGAAGGCAAGCAACTGATCAATGCAGCGAATACTACATCGGTTGATGTAAGCCGCCTGGCTGCCGGAACCTATATGGCTCAGGTACGCAGCGCTGCTAACAATACTTTAATCAAAACAGTGAAATTCACTAAGCAATAAGTTACTCCGAAACCATATTGTTTTAACGGATTACACAACCTCTTTTATAGAGGTTGTGTAATCTTTTTATATAAAAAATATCCCTTTACATTTTTCTCTATTGAGCGTATTTAAGTACAGTAATTTCTAAATAATAAAACAATGTTCAAATACTATAAATTTTTACTCTTCATATTAATCAGTGCAAGCCCTTATCTGGCCATGGCCCAGACCGATACGCTTGCATTCTGGACTTTTGAAAGTCGTTCGGGACAACAATTAATCAGCCCACCCAATGCATACGGTCCCATCACCCCGGAACAAGGTAATGGTAACCTGACCAGCTTACACCAAAACGGAGCCTACGCGGCTACCTATGCCAATGCGGGCAATGGTACGGGCAAATCGTTAAACCTTAACCGCTGGACCACTGTCGGAGATTACATACAATTCCAGGTAAGTACTGTGGGTAAATCCAGCATCCAGCTTGGCTTTGAACAGGGCAGCGCCAGTGGTAACGGGCCGCTCGACTTTAAAGTGTCTTACAGTACAGACGGCACTAATTTCACCGATCTGCCTGCAGGAAGCTTCCAGCAAACGGCTTCTGTAAACGGCGACTGGACAGCCGCAACTTACTTATCCGGATTTCACAAAAGCTTTACGCTGCCTGCAGCGTTAAACAATGTAGCGACTGCATACATCAGAATATCTACGACCTCTTTGAACAGTGTATCACCAGGCACTCAGGTAGCCCCTGCCGGTAATTCCCGTTTCGACAATATCCTCATCACCGGTACCACAATTGCCCCTACCACACAGATCACTAATGTGGCGACCAGCGATTCCTCTTTCTGTAATGCAGGAGCGAATACGTTCCAGGTATCTTTCAATACCAATGCGACAACGACCACTACATATACTGTTGAACGTTCCGATGCATCAGGCAGCTTTACCGCACCAGTAGTCATCGGCAGCGGCATAGCGTCGCCTATAACCGCGACGATCCCTGCAGGTACCAGTGCGGGTGGCAATTACCAGATCCGTGTAGTGTCTTCAGGTTCTGTGAGCCTGAATAGTGCAGGCCCTGTCGTGATTGATCCTGCTATAACCGTATCGCTACAGCCTGTCGGCTTTACAGTATGTGAAGGTGCTATTGTGAATTTAGAAATGCAGAGCCCCAATGCGCAAACCTACCAGTGGCTGCACAACGGCAGTCCGGTGGCGAATAATTCCTTCAGCAACTCTTTTAATCTTTCTGCGGCTACGTTAAGTGAGGCCGGGTCTTATCGTGTGGCACTGGCCCACGGCGCTTGTGCAGACACGAGTAGCAGTGCAGTTGTAGTGGTGAATCCCGGTACAATACCAGCCAATACCACGGCAAGTGGTTCCCGTTTTTTCGGTGCCGGCAGCAACTTTCCGGTGATCGCCAATAACGGCAGCTGTGGCAGACTGGCAACGATCAAATCCTTGAGCAATATCCTGGGCAATACTACTGTTAGCCTTACCGCAGGGGCTCCGCAACAGGCAGGCACCAATGGACCATGGCATGTGGGCAGGAGCTTTACGCTGAACGCCGCTACGGCACCAACAGGCAATGTAGCCCTGAGCTTTTATTTCAGTCCTGCAGACTGGGTCGCTTACAATGTATCCGCCCCCGCAGCACAGCAAATCTCGGTGAACCCATCTGCGCAGACATTAGGTAATTTATATTTCTCCAAACTGACCAGTCTCAGTGGCCTGGGCAGCAGTTCTTCAATACTGACACCGGACTCTGTAAGCTTCCAGAATGGATACTGGAAAGTGAGTATTACGGTGAACAGCTTTAACAGCCTTTCTACTTTCTATGCGCATGGCAGCAACTTTCAACCCTGCCCGACACCAACGATCAGCATTACAGAGAGTGCTAATAATATTTGTTCCGGCAGCAGTGTAAACTATACGGCTACGATAAGCAACCAGGGTGCCAATCCTGTTTATCAATGGCGGGTGAATGGTACGAATATGGCTACAGGAGCCACTTACAGCTATACTCCGGCAGACGGAGATACGGTAACCTGTATCCTGACCAATAGCGATTGTTTTAATCCGACTGCAGATACCAGCAATGCCGTTATCATGCACGTAACCCCAACCGTTACACCAGCTGTGGTTATTGCAAGCAACAATCCTACTTCCTGTGCCGGTGCGCAGGTAACCTTTACGGCTACTCCAACCAATGGAGGAACAACTCCGGTGTACCAATGGAAAGTAAATGGTAATAATACGGGTAGTGGCGGTGTGACTTTTGATTATACGCCAAATGATGGTGATATCATTACTTGCGAACTGACCAGCAATGCTCCTTGCCTGAGCACAACAAGCCCGGTACTCAGCAATGCAATTACCGCAGATGTGGAAGCCCTTATTACGGCTGCTATTAATGTTACCGCTAGCCCTGCAAGCAATGCACCTCAGGGTTCGCCTGTTGTATATACTGCTGCGGTATCCGGAACAAGTGTGTATCGTTTAGACTGGTATGTAAACAATCAATTATTGCTGCAACAGCAAAGCCCGAACAATACCTATACCCGAACGGCAACAGCTGTTCCTGATACAGTGTATGCTGTACTGCATGTAGAGGGTTGTTTCACTGCTCCGACTTATCAGTCTAACCAGGTAATTGTTACGTCAACGAATAGCATTCCGAAAGTCGCTATGGATTTAGGTTTGACCTTCTACCCTAATCCTGTACAGAACAGCCTGACTGTTGAAGTACATAAAGGTGATGTAAAAGAAGTACAGCTGATGAACATGCTCGGCCAGGTACTACAAAATGAAAAAGCTGCAAGCAGCAAAAAACAGGTGGTAAACTTTGCTCATCTTGCTTCGGGCGTTTACTATGTAAAAGTCCGCGTGCAATACGCCGGTGAAGATTACGTGATCGTGGAAAAAGTGATTAAGGAATAAACAAATTTCGGATTAGTACTGCCAACTATATAAAAAGGCCCGTTCTGTGAGCGGGCCTTTTTATATAGTTATGCTGTCTATGTTTTTGCTGTGTTTAATTATACGTTTCCGTTATTTGTTGGATCAAATTCCACCATCCACTCAATGCCATATTTGTCTCTGAACATACCAAAATAGGTGCCCCAGGGGCTATCTTCAATAGGCATTTCTACGGCTCCGCCTGCAGAAAGTCCGTTAAATATATGATCAGCCTCTTCTTTACTTTCCGCACTTACAGCAATTTTACTTCTATTTTCATTTTCATTCACCTTTCCCATAAATTCCGGGACATCATTTCCCATCAACATATTGTTTTTACCGATAGGCAAAGCAATATGCATGATTTTATGTTCATCTTTTTCTGCTACGGGGAATGCAGCGCTTGCTATATCTTTTAGGCGTATAACCTTTGCGAATGCTCCACCAAATACGGATTGGTAAAAGGTAAATGCTTCTTCTGCATTTCCGTTGAAGTTAATGTGCGGATTGATAACGGGCATCATTTTATATTTTTAAGATTCTTACATAAATATACGAACCTTACTGTAAACACATGTTTATATCTATCAACATTGATTAAGAACAGACCGAAATAGTAAGGCAAGGCTACAG
Organism: Edaphocola aurantiacus; assembly: GCF_019797745.1. GTDB lineage: Bacteria > Bacteroidota > Bacteroidia > Chitinophagales > Chitinophagaceae > Edaphocola > Edaphocola aurantiacus. Next base: position 1,041,743 of record NZ_VOSI01000001.1, read on the forward strand.
AACTGTTTTCGTTTATTAATACTAAAAAGTGTACAATTCGAACTTTTTGAACCAGAATTTGAGTGACATCAAAACGGCATTCATCTTTACTGTTTTTGTATATATTTACCCATCTTTAGCAGTACAATATTACTCGTAATGAAAAATAGCCATTCCCAATACATGTACATAAAATGGGCGCTTACCCTGATTTATGTATTGACACAAAGTATACATCTTTCATTTTCACAAACCAGTAATGGAATGACTGTAAAAAGTAGAAGAGCCGGACAAATACTTGCAGATGCTTCAGGGAATGAGGTTATTGGTAAAAATGATTCGTTTCAGACAATTGAGACCAACTTCCCACATGATCAGGTTGTGTGGATAAAGAAAAATAATAAATGGGCTTTTTTCGACCTTAAGGGTACTGCTTTAACACCCTTCATTTTTGACAAAATGTATCCGGCCAATCTAGCTTCTTATGACCCATCTGAGTGGGGTAAAAAAGATTACCGATGGTTTTACAAAGGGCTAACGGTAGTTGAGCATGATACACAATTTGCTGTCCTTAATGAAAAAATGGAATATGCGATACCCTGGAAAACATACCAATGGATTTCGCCTATGAGTACAGGAGGATTAATGATCGTAAAGCAAAACAATAAATATGGCTTGTTAAATCATCAATTAAAATTAATACAGCCTGTTGTGTTTGATACTATATCAAATTATCCAGCCAAATACTATTTTCATGAACAAAATTCCCCTACGTTCTGGGCTAAAAAAAATGACAAATATTACATTTTAGACACTTTAGGCAACTGGCTTGACAGTGTAGTATATGATAATATCACTATACTACAGGCTAATTATTATTTAGTAACTAAAGATGGCAACAGTTGGCGTCTGGATAGAAACGGAGTAAAGGTAGTTGAGAATTTTACTATTATCCGGGATGATGAGGACTATTGCATTGCCCAAAAGGACTCCAGGGTGGGGCTGGTCGAATGGTCAGGAGAAATAGTACTATCCTTCGAATATGAGGATATTAATTGTGAACATCTTGGGAACTTTTTTGTAAAAAAAGATGGCAAATGGGGTGTCGTTAATGAAGATAACCAACAATTAATACCCTGCCAGTATGACTATATTGCTTATGCATGGGATAATCATGATAATAACCCTGAACGAAACTATATAGTTGTTCAAAATGATAAATTCGGGAAAGTGAGCACGGCTCAGGAAATTGATTCGTTGGGTAACATAAAAGTTACGATGAAAGAAATATTTCCATGCATATATGACGGCATTACAACATGGGTAGAATATGGCCCGGAAGGGCATTATGTAATGCTTGATGGCAAAATGGGATTGATTGATTACAAGGGTAACATTCAAATCCCTATTCAATATAAAAAAGTTAGCCATTTGTTTGAAACTGATTGGGCTATAATTTTTGACAAAGGGAAAATGAGACTTTATAATATACGCAGTAACTCATTTGTTCTACCGTTAGCATATGACTATATATTTGTTGATAGAGATTACTCAATTATAGAAACAGGTCAAAAGGGGTTTAATAAGCATAAACCTACAAGAATAATAACATATAGAAATGGCCTTGTAAATATCCTGAATAAAAAAGGCAATGTCATCCAATCTAATGTTCCAAAAGATGAAATAAAAAGGAGATTTCGGATTGATATTGACGCATACCAATATACTGACTGCTCTTATGCACTATCGCTTATGAAACACAATAGTACTTATCTGATTCCTGACTGCCTGATAGATATTTTGAAGAAACATAATGTGCCTGCTACATATGTATATTACAATATGACACAAGACAACTAAATATTATTCGTACCCTACAAAAGGCTACTAATTAATAGAACTATTGCTGACTAGTATAGAATATGATTGTCGAAATGTACTAATAAAAAAGAGCAAGCATTGCTGCTTGCTCTTTGATGTGTAGGGAAGACAGGGTTCGAACCTGCGACCCCCTGGTCCCAAACCAGGTGCGCTACCGGACTGCGCTACTTCCCTATCCGGTCTTTAAGTAGAAACAATAATGAAGAACATTAATGTTTGTTTACTTGTAGCGGAGACGGGAGTTGAACCCGTGACCTCAGGGTTATGAATCCTGCGCTCTAACCATCTGAGCTACCCCGCCAATTGGGTGGCAAAGGTAATATCCTTTTTTTATTCCACCAAAATTCTTGACAATATTTTTTTACGACAACATGGCTACAGCCTTATGCAGCCCCGCTACCAGGGCATCAACCTCTGCTTTGGTATTATAGAAAGAGAAGGATGCTCTTACCGTACCGGGTATACCGAATTTATCCATAATCGGCTGACAACAGTGGTGACCGGTACGTACCGCAATGCCTTGCTTATCCAGCAGTTCTCCTACATCAAAAGGATGCAGGTTGCCGATCAGGAAAGAGTGTGTGGCTGACTTTTCAGGGGCAGTGCCGATAAAACGCAGACCGGGAACCGTAAGCAATTGCGCTTCTGCATACTGCAGCAATTCATGCTCATACGCTGCAATCTTATCCAGTCCTATAGCTTGTACGTACTGCAAGGCGGCATGCAGGCCTATAGCACCGGATACATTTGGGGTACCGGCCTCGAAACGGAAGGGCAGATCGGCATAAGTTGTTCCGTCGAAACTTACGGTTTTGATCATGGAACCACCACCCTGATAAGGAGGCATATCGCTCAGCCAGGCTGATTTACCATACAGGATACCGATACCGGTTGGTCCATATATTTTATGTCCGGAGAACACCAGGAAATCAATATCCAGCGCTTGCACATCAACAGGTACGTGCTGTATAGCCTGTGCGGCATCTACCATTACCGGAACATTTGCCGCATGGGCCTTTGCTACGATCTCGGCTATAGGATTGACGGTGCCCAGGGTATTGCTCACCCAGGTTACTGCCAGTATCTTTGTTTTTTCTGAAAGTAGATTATCCAGTTCCGCCAGGGGCAGTGTACCGTTCTCATCCATACGCCATACTTTCAGTACAGCACCTCTTTCTTCACAGGCCATTTGCCAGGGTACTATATTGGAGTGATGCTCCATTTCGGAAATGATGATCTCATCGCCGGGCTGTATATATCGCTTGGCAAAAGAAAAAGCGACCAGGTTAATGCTGTCGGTAGTGCCTTTTGTGAAAATAATTTCTTCTTCTTTCGCTGCATTGATAAATTGCTGCACGCCTCTGCGCGCCGCCTCTTCTGCATCAGTAGCCTTCTGACTCAGGAAGTGCACCCCACGGTGTACATTACTGTTATAGCTGCTGTAATAGGTGACCAGCGCATCGATCACTGCCTGCGGCTTCTGCGTGGTGGCTCCGTTATCAAGGTATACCAAAGGTTTTCCGTATACTGTTTCTGCCAGTATCGGGAAGTCTTTTCTTACTTTATCTATATCGAAATGTTGCATTATTGATTTGAAAATATATCCTGCAAAGGTATGTATATCTTGCGGACTTAGCCGGCGATATACGTTAAGCATATTAAAATTAAAACGGGCAACTGAATCAGCCGCCCGTTTATTTATGAAGTTTGTATTTCCTGTTGCGGCACATCAGCCGGAGGTATGTGCTGGTCATCGTTTTTATCGTAAGAACCATATTTTACAAACATACTCAGGTACACCACACGGGAGTATCGCATAATCCAGGGCTGTAGTAATAATACGATGACAACATCGACTCCTATAAACCAGAACAGGCTGTTATCTCTGAAATCGATACCAATAAAGATCAGGAACCATACCAGGTTAAAAACGGTAAGGGCGATAGACAAGCCATAACTCACATAACCCGTTCCATAATAAAAGCCAGGCTCAATTTCCATCTTTTGCCCACATTCAGCGCAGCGCTCCGGCATATCCAACATCTTTTTAAAAGGAAAAACAGATTTATTGGAAAACATTTTTCCTTTTCTGCAATTAGGGCATTTCATACCCGCAACTGCAGCCAGAAGAGAAGGTTCTTTAGCCATTGCACTGAAATTGTTTAGATTTGCAAAGTTAGACAATTTTAAAAGAACACATTGGCAGAAGATTTTATACCCTTTGAGGGCACGAAGACAGAACAATATGAATATGTGCTGGCACAGATTGAGGCCTTATGTATGGCGGAAAGCAATGCAATCGCCAATATGGCGAATATCTGTGCGGTATTGCGCGAACAGTTCCCCTGGTTCTGGATCGGGTTTTACCTGGTCGATACCGCAGCTAACAACCTGGTACTGGGACCCTTCCAGGGGCCGCTGGCCTGTACCCGTATCCCTTTCGGTAAGGGCGTTTGCGGTACTGCCTGGAAGCGGAACGAAACAGTTGTGGTACCGGATGTAACCCAGTTTGAGGGACATATAGCTTGCAGCAGCCTGTCTCAGTCAGAGATTGTAGTGCCTTTGCGTCGCAATGGAGCGGTGTGGGCGATACTGGATATCGACAGTGAGCACCTCAATACTTTTGACGAAACCGACACCCAATACCTCGGCCGTATCGCTGATATGATTATCTGATTTTTACAGTGCTTTTAATGTTGTGCCTTTCAGTGTGTATTGTAAGGATACTGAAAGGTGCAGCAATACAATTTTTGCATTGGCGTTGCGCTCTATATGGTAGATGGCTTTGCTGATCGACTCATCCATACTGCTGATCGTATCTGCACTGAAATTACGGGTAGAGAGCCTTCTCACAAACTGCAGCTCATCTTCCGGTAAAGGTGGCTGATAGCCGGGAATGAGTTGTATACGGAAAGCATGTGCCAGCAATTGCTGTGCAAACAAAAGAAAGTTTTTCTGCTGTACCTTACTGGTCTTATCCATCAGCTCTACCCATTTACCGATCAACAACCCGTTAAAGGTAAAGACCCCGTTGAACCATTGCTTTAATAATTCAAGCAAATCCTTTTCACTTTGTTGCAATACACCCAATCCCTGTGCGACATTACCCTCAGCAATCTGTGCTGCCTGGGCTGCATCCCGCTCCGAGATACTGTAATGCTGCATGAGTATGGATTGTACCGCTTCAGCCCCTAAGGGTTGTAACCGCACCAGTTGCGTACGGGACAAAATAGTATCCAGTACACCGTCTGTACTTTCGGCCACCAGCAGGAACACCGTATTTGGTGGCGGCTCTTCGATCAGTTTCAATAATATATTACCTTCCTTACCCAGGTACTCCGGACGCCAGATTACCTGTATCTTATAGGCACCCTCAGATGCTTTCAGACTAAGGGTTTCGATCATCTGACGACATTCCTCTGCTGATATGTTACCCTTCTGGTTGCTCGTGGCACCCACAAACTGTAACCAGTCAAATACACTACCGTAGGGGTTTTCATGAACGAACTTCCTAAACTCAGAAATATTATTTTTACTCATTGCTTTCTCTCCGGCCTTCATGGGAACGGAGGGGAATGTAAGGTGCAGATCGGGATGTACCAGGTTCTCTGTCTTCAGACAAGCCGGACAAACGCTGCATGCGGTACCGTCTGCAGCTTTCTCTTCGCACAAAAGATAACGGGCCAGGGCCAGGGCCAGGGCCAGACCGCCTGTACCCTCTTTTCCAAGAATCATGATCGCATGGGGCAGGTGCTCTGATTGGTAGTAATTGAGCAGTCCTTGCTTAGCTTTATCTTGTCCGTATATGGCATTCCATTGCATAATGCAAATATATAGGGACTATTTTAAAAGGAGATCAATTCCTTTTCTTTTACAATCGGCCGAAATGCACTATTTTTGCTGCTTTCCGATAAAATACCGGAAAGGGCATAAAATTTATTTTGATATTATAAAAAATGCCTTTACCTTTGCAGTCCCTTAAAAGGCACCTGCCTAAGGCTGTAACTATTTGTAAAAAATTAAAGTAAAAATTATAATATGAAACGTACTTTCCAACCGTCTCGTCGTCGCCGTAAGAATGTGCATGGTTTCCGTAAACGCATGGAGACTGCAAATGGCCGTAAAGTATTAGCATCACGTCGTAAAAAAGGACGTAAAAAATTAACTGTTTCTGACGAAAGACGTTTAAAATAAGATCAGTTCTCATTTTGTTGATGGAAAGCTCTAATATTCAGCGCTTTACATTACCTTCAACGGAACGGTTAAAATTACGTAAACAGATTGAAACGCTTTTCCAGACCGGAGAAGCGTTTTCCGTTTATCCATTAAGGGTAATTTATTGCATCACTCCCCGGGAAACGGCTTCCACTCCGTCTCTCGCGGGCTTTAGTGTGCCCAAAAAGAAGATGAAACTGGCTGTACAGCGCAACCGGATCAAGCGATTGATACGGGAATCCTGGAGGGTGCAGAAACATGATCTGGCTCCGGCATTACTGCCCGATCAACAGATCCATCTTTTCTTTATCTTTACAGGTAAGGACATGCCTGTGCACGCAGATATTTATAAAAGTGTACAAAAGGCAATCGCCACACTTCGTAAAAAATGCGTTCAAACAAATGAGCATACCAGCTAAAATTGTACTGGGCATTATAAAAATGTACCAGAAACTACTCTCTCCCTGGCTTGGAGCTAATTGCCGCTATACCCCCACCTGTTCTCAATACGGGCTGGAGGCGGTTAAAAAATATGGCGCACTTAAAGGTGGCTGGATGGCCCTGAAACGAATAGGCCGCTGCCATCCCTGGGGCGGACATGGCTACGATCCTGTGCCATAACCTTCTACTAATTTCCTGCCTTAATTTATTATTCCTTAAACAATTGGGTTATAGAAAACATCCTACATTTGCAGGGATGAATGAAATTTCCTTTTCCCTGATCCTGTTGTTCGGTGCGATCTTCGCCGGCTTCATCGGGGCACTGACCGGCCTTGGTGGCGGTATTGTGATTGTTCCATTACTTACTTTAGGACTCGGTGTTCCAATGAAATATGCGGTAGCTGCTTCGCTGATCTCTGTGATCGGCACCTCCAGCGGCGCTGCCTCTGCTTATGTAAAAGAGGGCATTACCAATATGCGTATCGGTATGTTTCTGGAGATTGCGACCACACTGGGTGCGATCCTGGGTGCGGTACTGGTGATCCTGGTAGACCTGCCGGTGGATATTATCGGTATTATATTTGGTGCGGTGCTGATCGTTACTGCAGTCTTAAGCGCACAGAAAAAACCAGATCATCGGGAACCTTTCGTTCCGGGCTCTTATGCTGACAAACTGCAGCTATATGGCACCTTCCCTCATAACGGTAAGGAAGAATCCTATAGTTCCAGAAATGTTTTCGGGGGGTTCTCCATCATGGCCCTGGCCGGATTTTTATCGGGTCTGCTGGGTGTAGGCGGTGGTGTATTTAAAGTGCTGGCTATGGATAATATCATGCGCCTGCCCTTCAAGGTATCTACTACTACCAGCAATTTTATGATCGGGGTGACTGCCGCGGCGAGCAGCATTATTTATTTTGCTGGAGGATATGTGGTACCCAGTATTGCGGCACCGGTTGTGATAGGGGTGATCCTGGGATCACTGATCGGATCCAAAGTACTGATTCATATTAATGTGCAGCTGCTCAAACGCATATTTGCTATTGTCGTAGGCATACTGGCTGTATATATGATATACAATGGTTATGCAGGCAACTTCAGTCACCGTTCTCATTAAAGAAATCTTATGTCTCAGAATACAAAAAAAGATATTCAACAACTGGTTGGCAACACTTTACGCATTGGCGTATGGCTGTCATTCGGTATTACTGTAGTGGGATTGCTGATCTTCCTGGCAGGCAATAGTGGTGCACAATTTGAACCGGGAACGTTACCTGCAACACCGGAAAACTTTTCATTTTCGGCATTGAAAAACGGGCTGTTCAGTGGAGATGCCCTGAGTATAATCGCATTGGGAGTGCTCATTCTACTGATCACCCCCGTATTGCGTGTAGTATTTGCCTTGTATGGTTACTGGCTGGAGCGCAATAAACTGTACATGCTTATTTCTATAATTGTATTAGGCATTATCGCCAGCAGTTTATTTATTGGTGCTACGCATTAAACGCGCCCTCAATATGTGTTTTTCTTAAGAAGTATTTTCCCAGAATATCAAATTCCAGGTTCACACGGTCGCCGGGCTGCAGGTACTGAAATCCTGTATGCTCATATGTGTATGGGATAATGGCTACCTGAAACCCTGAATCGGTAACACTAAATGAGGTGAGGCTTACTCCATTGATACAGATTGACCCTTTTTCAATCATCAGGGCTGCAAAAGTTGCAGGAAACTCAAAGGTGAAGATATGACTACCCTCTCCATCTTCTTTGGCAGTACACACACCCGTAGCATCTACATGCCCCTGTACGAAATGGCCATCCAGTCTGTCACCCAGGCGAAGGGCCAGTTCCAGGTTTACTTTACGTCCTGCTACCCAGTCTTTAAGATTTGTCTTCTGTAAGGTTTCATCAATTGCAGTAACCACATAACGGTCACCATCAATCGACACTACAGTCAGGCATACACCATCATGCGCTACGGACTGATCTATAGCCAGCTGGCTGGTTAATGCTGATTGTACGGTAATATGTATATTGGTTCCTTCGGGCTGAATGGAAATAATTTCGCCCTGGTCTTTAATAATGCCGGTAAACATATGATCTGATAAAATTATTGTTTGACAGCCTTGCCTTTGTGGTAAAATACGCCGGCAGGCTTGTTTTCTGTAAGCAAAATATTCATTGAGGCGATCAGGGTATCGCTGGTACGTCTAAAGTATCCGCTTACGGTATCGGTACTGTTGCAGGAAATCTGACCTCCGTACACATTCGGAATCAGTGTATCGGTCACAGCCAATGCATATTTATTTGCAGTTACCTTCAGCAAAGTACTGTTATCGCAAAAGCCTGATACTGTAAGCCGCATACGAAAAGTATCTGTAGTAAGACTTGCAGGGGAGAACACCAGGTTGCGCACCTGTCGCTGCTGGAAGGCCATGTCCTTGTCAAATATAGAGTCTACCCACTCCCATGTGCCTTCAAAATACTCCGTTGCGTACTCGCAGACGGTACTGTCGGGTATGCCCGGAAAGCCACGGTTATAATTGGCCGCTATTGGATCATTACAGTAATGATTGGGAAGATCTACATCCGGCTTCACCGGATCGGTATATTTCTCGCAGGCCATAAGCCATATGGCCGAAGCCCCGGCTATACCAAGCAACACTGTCTGTAATTTTATTATCCCTGCTTTCATGGTTTATATGCGGTTAAAGGTACATATTATCTGGGAAACCCCGTTCTCTCCTATTGGAAAACGCAATAGACCTATGCTTTATTTTTATAAAAGGTTATAAATCAAAAAAGACCGAACCGCCTGGTCCAGTCTTTTTTACATCAATAAAAACAATTTTTATCTCTTTTCGTCAGTTGCTACTAAATCCTGTACAAACTTTGCAACTGCTGCAATACGGTTAGGATTCAATACATAATGAATGAATTTCCCGTCACGTTCTGTCATTACAACATTTGCTCTGCGCAAAATCGCTAAATGTTGAGAAGCTACAGACTGCTCCAAACGCAGCTTAACATATATGTCTGTAACATTCATACGCTTATGCTCCTCCAATAACTTGATGATCTGTTGACGCAGTTTGTGATTGATTGCTCTCAAAGTCATTGCGGCGCTCTTCACGGCAATATAGTCCAACTTTGTCTGTTCTTCAGCGATTTCTTCTTTACGATTTACCGTTGGGGCAAGTAATTGTTCCATGTTGTATATTTAATTTAATTGAAGTCAATGTGCACTAATAGGTAGTGTTTTCTCTTTCACTTGCTGAAGTGTAGTTTTTTAAAATTGCTTGCAAATATATATCAATTAAATTAAAAATTAATATAAAATATTTGCTAAAATTTATGTAAAGAAAAGCACAAAAACATAGTATTACAATATCTAAAATTACTAAAAGACTGAAACAAAATAAGTTAAGTATTTACAAATATTACTCTTTGAACCAAACCAGCTCCTAAAGTGGTCAAAAATTAGTCAAAAATTTCTTTTAATATGACCTCAAGTTCCGACAAAATCATCGCGGTTGCTCCCCAGACAATTGTCTCTTCCGGCAACATATATACCGGTGCTTTCCAGAATAGCTGAGGATTGGTGTTGGAATACACCTTTGCCTCCGATTGCGCGTCAAAGATTTCGGAAAGTGCCGGTTCCAGTATCCTGGCTACTTCAAATGCAGAACCTTCCAGCTCCGGCCGGCCTGTTGCAATAGCCACTACAGGATGTACTTCAAAATTGCTGACTCTTATATATAACGGAGACAGGCGCCCGATTATTTCAACCGCTGCACTGTCCAGGCTTACTTCCTCACGGGCCTCGCGCAGTGCAGTATCGTATATACTATTGTCAAATGTTTCCTTTTTACCTCCCGGTAGCGCAATCTGCCCGCTATGTGCTCCTCCGTCATTAGTGCGCTCGATCAGTACCAGGTGTACCTGCCCGTTCTCCGGATACAACAGGATCAGCACCCCGCTCTGGCGGGCATCTGCTGCTGCTTCAACAGGATCTCCCTTACGGGATTCGGGCAGCATTCTTTGTTGTGCAGTAAAGCCGGGAAGGCTTATCGAAAGGCGTTCTCTGAGTCGGTGAACAAAATCGTTCCAGGTTGAAAAAGTCATTGCTGCAAATATAAAAATTAGTCAAAATATATACCGGTAATTCCGGCAATTTAACGTTGCCCTTACTAAATAATGGATTACTTTTGCCTGATTAACAATTCACGTTTTTGACATGAAAAAAATAGCCATTACCTTAACCGCCATAAGCAGCTTCTGGCTTGCATCCTGTGGCGGAAATCAGGACGCACAAAATCATGATGACCATGCTACTCAAAGCCAGGAACAGGCCGGGAGTATGGTTGCCGACGACAAGCCGGTTACCGGCATTGACCTTGCTGCCGGAGATGATATGCGTTTCAGCCAAAAGGACTTCACTGTTCCTGTAGGACAACAGATCACACTGACCCTGAAACATACAGGACAGTCAGACAAGAACATTATGGGCCATAATGTGGTGATCCTGAAACCGGGCTCTTCTACTTCTGATTTTGGGAATGCAGCTGTAAATGCAAAAGCGGAAGATTATGTTCCTAAAGAACTGGCGGACAAGGTAATTGCACACACTCAACTCATTGGTGGTGGCGAACAGACCGAAATTAAATTTACTATTACCGAACCGGGTGACTATCCTTTCTTATGTAGCTTTCCGGGACATTTCGGAATGATGAAAGGAACCATTACTGCAAAATAATCGCTGAACAATAACATAATTTATGATCAACAATTACCAGCATACTGTTGCTGAGCGCCTGATGCGCTATGTACAAGTGGAAACGCAAAGCAATCCGTTTTCTGAAACACAACCTTCCAGCGAAAATCAAAAAGACCTGAGCCGCATGCTGGTTACTGAACTGCATGAGCTGGGCATTACTGATGCTGAACTGGATGAGCACGGATATGTGTATGCGACCATCCCATCCAATATTGAACAGGACGTACCGGTACTGTGCTTTTGTGCACACGTTGATACTGCCCCTGACTGTAGCGGCACTAACGTAAAGCCTATCCTGCACCAGAAATGGGACGGATCGGATATCGTACTGCCGGATGATAACAGTATTGTAATCTCTACTAAAAAACACCCTTACCTGAGCGAAAGAATCGGGGACGATATTATTACCGCTTCTGGCCTTACCTTATTAGGCGCAGATGATAAAGCCGGTGTGGCCGTAATTATGGACCTTGCTGAATACCTGATGAAGCATCCTGAAGTAAAGCATGGTAAAATCCGTATCCTGTTTACACCTGACGAGGAAATCGGTCGCGGTGTAAATGCTGTGGATATGAACAAACTGGGTGCAGACTTCGGTTACACACTGGATGGTGGTGAGCGCGGACACCTGGAGGGCGAAAGCTTTTCTGCTGACGGGGTTACGATTCGCATTCATGGTGTAAGTGCACACCCTGGTTATGCCAAAGGCAAACTGGTAAATGCCCTGAAAATTGCAGGTCAGTTTATGGATGCCTTACCTAAAGATAGCTGGAGTCCTGAAATGACTGAAGGCAGCGAGGGCTTTGTGCACCCGATCCATATTTCAGGTGCCGCAGAGATCACTACCCTGCAATTCATCATCCGCGATCATAAAACAGAATTACTGCACGTATACGAAGAACGCCTGGAAAATATCCTGAAAGATGTTGTGGCTCAATGGCCTGGTGCCCGTTATGAGTTTACGGTGAAAGAGCAGTACCGCAACATGAAAGAAATCCTGGATACCAGACCGGAAGTAATGGATATTGCGGAGAAGGCATACCTGCAGGCTGGACTGAACCCTCAGCGCATCAGCATTCGTGGTGGTACCGATGGTTCCCGCCTGTCCTTCATGGGTTTACCTTGTCCGAATATCTTTACCGGAGAAATGGGTATTCACTCTAAAGAAGAGTACTGCAGTGTACAGGATATGGCTAAAGCGGTAGAAGTTTGTGTACACATCTCTACTATAGTAGCCGGTTAATTTTTTATTTTTACTATTTAAAACATCATATTATGGGTATCTCAGATATCTTATTTCAACGAAATAAAGACAAAGCGGAAGCTAACCTGAAAGAAGGAATGGACTTCCTGGAACAGAACAAAACGAAGGAAAATATTGTAGCACTGGAGAGCGGTCTGCAATATGAGATCCTTAAAGAGGGCGATGGTGCACAGCCAACTGCATCTCAAAGCGTGACTTGTCACTACCACGGCACATTGCTGAACGGTAATATCTTTGACAGTTCGGTACAACGTGGCCAACCGGCTACATTCCCGCTGAACCGTGTAATCACCGGCTGGACTGAGGGTGTGCAACTGATGAAAGTTGGCAGCAAATTTCGCTTCTTCATTCCACCGCATCTTGCATACGGTGACCGTCAGGTAGGTAGCGATATCGGTCCTAACTCTACCCTGATCTTCGAAGTGGAATTATTAGGTATTCAATAAGAGAATACATTTATTCACGGCTAAACATTCTGAATGATGAAAAGCCTGTTCTTATCTTCAATATTATTGCCTGTGGCTGCTGTCGCCCAACAAGACAGCAGCCTTCACCAGGCTGAGACCTTCTCTGTACACGGACAAACGACCGTTGTATCGCAGTTCAAACCTGCCTTTAATGCCCCTTACTCCGGCACCAACAGCCTTAAAACGGATAAGGAAAGCGGCACTTCACTTACCTCAACATTATACCTCGGCGCAAAGCTATGGCCACATGCCAGCCTGTATGTCAATCCTGAAATTGCAGGAGGGGCGGGACTGAGTTCTGTACTGGGTCTAGGGGATGCTACTAATGGAGAGACCTTCCGTGTAGGAGACCCTTCTCCTAAAGTATACCTGGCACGCCTGTTTTTTCAGCAGCAGATTCCATTATCCGATAAGAGGGTATGGCAGGAAGCAGACCAGAACCAGCTTGCGGGATATGTACCGGAGCGGTACCTGTCTTTTACGGTCGGCAAGATCGGCGTAGCCGATTTCTTTGATGCCAATCCGTATAGCCACGACCCACGCACACAATTCCTGTGCTGGGGCCTGATGGATAATGCCGCCTGGGATTATGCAGCCAATACCAGAGGATATACACCGAGTGTGGTACTGGAATATGTAAGCCCGAAGAATGAGCTTCGCTATGGGTTCTCCTTATTGCCACAAACGGCCAACGGTAATGTGATGAACTGGAATGTTCGTAACTCTCACAGCCAGACACTGGAGTATACCCGTCATTATACCCTCGCTCATCGTGAAGGCTCTGTCAGTGTACTGGGATTCTATAATAATGCTGCTATGGGCAATTACCGGGAGAGCATTGATATGAATCCGGTAAACCCGGATATTATTGCCAGCCGCGGCCCTGTCCGCAATAAATTCGGCTTTGGCATTAATGCTGCTCAGGAGCTGAGCCCGGTATTAGGATGCTTCGTTCGCGCGAGCTGGAATGACGGACATAATGAGACCTGGGCCTTCACCGAAGTCGATCACTCTATCAGCGGAGGGCTCTCTTTAGAGGGTAATTGCTGGCACCGGGACGATGATCATGCAGGTCTGGCATTTGTAACTTCAGGACTATCCAGAGATCATATTGATTACCTGAATGCCGGTGGCCTCGGCTTTATGCTGGGTGATGGTAAATTACATTATGGCTGGGAGAAACTTACAGAAGTATACTACTCTGCCTCCCTGCTCAAACATCATGTATATCTTTCCGGTGCATACCAGTTTATCATTAATCCGGGATACAATAAAGACCGTAACGGCCCGGTAAATGTGTTTTCTTTAAGAGTTCATACCTTAATTTAGCAGTAGCGTTACAAAGCAATTACTCACCTTTAAATTTATATGTTATGAAAAGCACAAGCAAAGCCATCAGGAATGCCATTGGACTGGACAGTAAGCACGCAGAGCAATTAGCCTCTGACCTGAATATCTTGCTGGCCAATTATTCTATTTTTTATCAGAATGTAAGAGGATTTCACTGGAATGTAAAAGGAGAAAAATTTTTCGAACTGCATATTAAGTTTGAGGAACTGTATAATGATCTGATCCTGAAAATCGATGAAATTGCAGAAAGAATCCTTACCCTGGGTTATGCCCCTGAGCATAATTACAGCAAATACATGAAGGTATCTGAGATCAAAGAAACCAGTGATGTTACAGATGGCATGAAATGTGTCTCTTTTATCCTGGACTCTTTCAAAACAACAATATCTCTGCAAAGAGACCTGTTAGATGCTTCTGCAGAAGCTAATGATGAAGGTACCAATGCCCTGATGAGCGACTATATCCGTGCGCAGGAAAAACTGGTATGGATGTATACTGCCTACCTGAACAGACCATAGATAAGTTTTTCTATACAATAATAAGGGGCTGTATCTGTGATACAGCCCCTTATTATTGTATAGAACCCAATGCTTTAGGATATATATAAACGGAAGCCTATTTTTGCCCTAAATTATTTGCTTATCCATGCCGCTAACTACCCCTGATGCACTGAAGCAGCGTAAACAGCTTTTACTGGTCATGCTTGTGTTCTTTATTATATACGGGCTTATATCATTTGTCAACCATTATAATTTCAGAACAGCGGCACTAGACCTGGGCATGTTCAATCAGGCCTTGTATGCATACAGTCATGGACATAGCGCACTCTATACTTTAGATCCGGGCGGAGAGACCTTTCCTTTTTTGTCTACTCACTTCTCTCCCATTACCCTGTTATATATTCCGGTATATTGCCTGGCAGGTTCCTATTCCTTCCTGCTGATACAGATCATCAGTGTATTATCCGGGGCGTATGGCATCTATAAGGTGGCACTGCACTTATCGGGCAGCCGCCATAAAGTATCCATGCTCATACTGCTGCAGTTTCTTATCACATGGGGTATTTTCTCTGCTCTAGCTTTCGATTTTCATAATAATGTAGTGGGTGCCATGTTTGTGCCCTGGATTATCTATTATTTTCTGCAAGGCAAAACGGTACGCTTGCTGCTGGTGAGTATACTCTTCCTGATGACCCAGGAAACAATGGCCTTATGGTATCCTTTTATTATAACCGGCCTGCTCCTGAATTTCCGATCTTCCTGGACCAGGAGACAACTAATACGTATATATATTCCCATGAACCTGGGCAGCATTATATATGCGCTATTTATCATTCTGTATGTGATGCCTTCATTACAAGGCCATGAACATAATCTGCAATTTTCTCGCTATACGCATTTAGGCAGTACTGCTGCTGAGATTGTGCGTAATCTGCTTACTCATCCTGTACAGAGCATAAAACTATTATTTACCAATCCTCTGGGCGATCCACTCTACGACAACATCAAAACGGAGTTCTACCTTGCGCTGCTGTTATCCGGAGGGGTATTTATCCTGCTCCGTCCTGCTTTCCTGATTATGCTGATCCCTGTTATTGCACAGAAGATGCTGTCCAATAATTTTGCATTCTGGGGCACCAACTTACAGTATTCAATAGAATATATCCCGGTGCTTTGTGCGGCAACCATAAGCTTCTTCAGTAGTAAAAAAGACCGTAAACCTACCATCCTCTACCTTTCTCTTATATTGACGGCCGGTACAACGGTAAGACTGCTGGACAGCAGGATCTCCAAATGGTATTTTCCGGAACTGGTACGTATATACCAGCCGGCACATTATCGTCCTTATGTCAATAACCAAGAGGTATACCAAGCACTATCACTGATTCCGGCAGATGTACCTGCCTCCAGCTCTACCAGCTTAGCCCCGCATATTGCAAACCGGTTGAAACTGTATCATTTCCCGGTGGTGAATGATGCTGCTTACATGGCCCTACTCAAGCATGAGCATGATGCCTGGCCCATGAAAGATGCCTCTGCATACCTGGAGCTGATTGAGACCTGTAAGAAAGATCCCGGCTGGATAATCGTCCGGGAGACAAAGGATATTGTGATTCTTAAAAGATCCACCTCCCAATAGCATATAAATAGCAAAGCGGCCCCCGTTCAGGAGCCGCTTTGCTATTTATATGCATTTAATTATTTATTCCTTTTCACTCTGGAAATCGTTACCAGTTCATATACTTTAGGACCGTAATCGCAGGTAGTTTTTGTACCTGTAAAGTTATATTTGATTTTCACCTGGAGTCCGTTGTGATGATAAGCAGATGGTAGATCTATCGGCTTCAATAAAGCACTGTCATTCAGTCTCAGCAAGTATCCGCAACCGGTAGAGGTGATATCGCCTGTGTCTACTACTACAGCTTCTACCATATCTTTATCCGGATTACAAGAAGCCAGTGCTAAACCTGAAATACCAAATGCTACAAGAATTCTTTTCATGTTACGATTACGTTTGAATGCCTAAAAGTAATACAATTCAAACCGAATACCAATACTTATTCTAAAAAAATTACTCTGTAAATTTATATCCTACACCACGCACAGAATGGAAGTGTTTAGGGTTACGGCTATCTTTCTCAAAGTATTTCCGGAAATTGAGGATGAAGTTGTCAATAGTACGGGTAGTCGGGTACACATTATAGCCCCATACTGCCTGAAGAATATGCTCACGGCTCACTACTTCATTTTTGTGCTCGATAAGTAATTTCAGCAGTGCTACTTCTTTCTTGCTCAGCTCAATGTTCTTGCCGTCTTTATCTTTACCAACCTGGGCCGTAAAATCAATTTTACATTTCCCGAAACTATAGGTATCTGGTATGTAGCTGCGCTCTTTCAGTTTTTTATTTTTACTGATCAGCTTTTCTACCCGGATCAATAGCTCTTCCAGGTCAAAAGGTTTGGTCATGTAATCGTCCCCACCTTTCTTCAGTCCTTCGATACGGTCATTACTGGTATTACGTGCAGATAAAAATAAGATGGGTACATCATTATTCTGAATCCTGATATTTTCACATACGGTAATCCCGTCCATTTCCGGCAGCATTATATCCAGTATAATCAGGTCAAAATATTCTTGCTTTACCGCTTTTATAGCAGCTGTTCCCGATACGGCTGTAGTCACTTCGTACTCTTCCAGTTCCAGGTTCAGTTTTAATGCTTCTCTTAAGCTCTCTTCATCTTCTACAATCAGTAATGATGCCTTCTTTTCTGCTTTCATACTATATATTATAATTTTACAAAAGTACAATTCGAAATGTAAGGGAATTGTAAAATATATATCGCATTAAGCTGTACGCAAAGCCAGCGCTCTTTTGTATATAAACATGTAGCTATACAACAGGCTGATCAGGAATGGCAGTATTTCGATAAGCGGCATTACCTGCAGGCCAATTGCATGAACCAATAAAGCGATCAGTAACAAACCTACTACCAGTAAACCATAAGGTACATGCCACTTGCGCGGACGAAATACGGTAAATGCTGCAATAAGATTAAGCGGGAAAGCCCACAGAAGGTTGTAGTTATTGCCACAGGAGTTATGATCTGTTCCAAACCACATAAACAGCAGGAAGCAACCCAATAGTCCGGATATGAGTAACAGGCCAAATGTCCAGACAGCTTTCAGTACCCGTAAAGGCTTTACAAAAAATATAAGGAGCGTTACCAGCAGTACGCCCATCATCACCCATAAAGGCTGGTTGGGACCAACCTTCAGTTTATCTGCCCCCTTATTCAAGGTTCTGATATCGGAGACAATAACCCGCTGATGGTAAGTAGATCTTTTCATGCCGGCAAACAGCATATCCGGCAGGAACATAGCCTCCTCATCTGTCATCTCTTTATCGATACGGCTGGCCAGCAATATATTGATACCCAGGCGAGACCAGTGCGCTGTTTTAAGATAGTCATTCAGTATGGCACGAAAGGTTACTTTTTTTGCATTCAGCACAGGGCCAAAGTGGAAGCTGGTATCAAGGTTGCGGGGAAAAATGTCCCGTATACGGGTTGCACAATTGTCGTACAGAAAATCGTACTTATAGGAGCGTTTTTCCGGTTTCAGATTCTCTGTCAGGTAATGCAGTATCCTGTATTTATCCTCCATCGGAAGGTCCAGCAATTCCTCCATCACATTCCGGTTCTCTTCCTGGTAGATACTCATAAAACTATTGAAGTCTTCTTTTCCTACAAAGTATAAAAGCTTACCACGGGTAAACTTGGTATAGAAATCAGGATCACTGAAATTGAACAGGCCATAATTATATACTTCATCTGTATTACGTACACTATCAATTACCCGTACACCCGAATGCCCGAACATACTGTAGAGTTCTGTACCCGTACCGGCGGTCAGCAGGCTGATCCGGATATGACTGGTATCCTGTTGCTGGCCCCAGCAACATACCGAACACAATGCAAGTAAAAATGTAGCTATAATACGCATATGATCTGTTTGAAATCTGTTTGCTGCAAACCTATAATAAAATAGTCAAAACACCGCTCATTTATATGATACCGAAACAGCATACTGTAAATCAATGACTTTCCATATTAACTATTTTTTATCATTATTGATATAACAAAACAAACCCAATTCGAGTTTATACTAATATCAATAGTTCTTGATGACTATCTCGATAGTTTGTTAAGAGTATTGTTTTTTTGTTTTTAGGTGAAATGCAACGCCCGTCTGTTTATACAGATGGGCGTTTGCTTTTATACAGAAACAAAAAGGGCTGCGTTGATGCAGCCCCTGGAATATAATATATTTTATATGGAAGTTAAGCCGTTAACTTCTCCTTGTGTTTTTTTATCTGGCTTACCACAGAATCGAATGCAGATTCAAAAGACTCTTCGAATATCTTCGACTCATGTTTGGCGAACAATGAGGTTTTAGGAATATTGACTTTAATATGTACCACCTTATCGTTAATCTTTTCATTTACATGTTCGAGGATTAGCGTGACCTCTACATCAACGATACGATCGTGAAACGTTTTAAACTTTTCCACTTTCTTCTCAATGTGATCAATGAGTTTTGTGTCTGCGTCGAAATGGACAGTTTGAATTTGAACGTTCATAAGTAAAAAATTTAATTAGGTTAAAATAATTCAATTTAAAGAGCACCCAAACGGGCTCTTAGTCGTCTTTACTTGCTTTGGGATGTGCCTTTTGATAGATTTTCTTTAAATGTTCAATATTACTATGGGTATAGACTTGGGTGGCAGCCAAACTACTATGCCCTAAAAGTTCTTTTATTGCGCTGATTCCGGCACCGTTATTCATCAGCTGGGTAGCAAATGTGTGCCTCATCACGTGCGGACTACGTTTCGAAAGTGTAGTGATGTCACTACCGATATACTCTTTTACCCTCCGGTAAACATAATTATCGTATAGTGGCTTTCCTGAGTCTAAAGTTAATAAAAATTTGTTTTCAACAGAAGCTCTTTCTTTTTTTTCCTGCATATATTTTCGGATCAGATCTGCCAGCTGAGCACCTATAGGAATAGCACGCTCTTTACTTCTTTTCCCCATCACCACAATCTGTTTCCGATACAGATCTATATCCGCTTCCTGCAGGCCAATCAGCTCTGCACGGCGTATACCCGTCTGGTACAGCAACTCCATAATCAGCTGGTCCGTACGGCCCTTAAAGCTATCTTCAAACTCCGTTTCGGCAAACAATTTTTCACTTTGCTCCTGTTCCAGGAAAACCGGAATGCGCTTAGGTGCTTTTGGCGCCTTGATTTGCACCAGGGGATCCACGGCAACATGCTGCCGTTTCAGTAAAAACTTATACCAGGATTTAAGAGCAGAAATCTTACGCTGCATAGAGCGTTCCTTATGCGCATCTTTTTCCCTTAGCGACACCAGCCAGGAACGAACATGTATGGGTTTTACATCAGCAATATCGCCGATCTCATATACCTCCGTTAAATAAGTAGAAAATTGATCCAGATCACCCTTATACGCAATAAGCGTACGGTCAGAGACGCGTTTTTCAAAGCGCAGATATCGTTCAAATTGATCAATGAGTTGGGATACCATATCAGCCATCAGGGTTAGTTCTGCGATATAAAAATACACATTAAGCCATAATGTTTTCAGGCTTTGACTAATTTATAACAAAAAAACGGGCTAACTGAATCAGTTAGCCCGTTTAAGTGCCTTTTTCGAGAAAAGGGAAAATTATAATTCCACTTTTCCAGCAAGAATTTGCTGACGATATGCGGCTTTCAGTACTTCCTCTCTCTTTTGGATAGATGGTTTAGTGAAAGACTGGCGTCTGCGCAGTTGGTTCAACGTACGAGACTTCTCAAATTTCTTCTTATACTTTTTGAGCGCTTTGTCAATATTCTCGCAATCCTTAGAATCGATAATTAGCATGCTTTAATACCTCCTTTTGGTGAAAAATAGACGGCAAATATAGAACATTTTTAGGACAACAACACATTAAAACCATATTTTATATAAAAAAGTCCTCAATAAGACTATTGAGGACTTCTATAATAATGGTATAATGTCTTTACTACAGGATCAGCATTGCATCTCCGTAGCTGAAGAAATTGTATTTTTCTTTGATTGCAGTATGATATGCTTCCATTGCCAGGTCATAACCACCAAATGCACAGGCCATAATCAGCAAGCTGGTTTTAGGCAGGTGAAAGTTTGTGATCAGTGAATTTGCAATAGAGAATTCATGCGGCGGATGAATGAACAGGTTTGTCCAGCCTTCTTCCGGCTTCAGAAAACCCTGTGCGGTAACGGAGCTTTCCAAGGCGCGCATAGTAGTAGTACCTACAGCACAGATGCGTTTTTTCTGCTCCAGTGCTTTGTTTACGATACTACAGGCATACTCATCTACACGGAAATATTCTGCATCCATTTTATGTTTGCTCAGGTCTTCAACCTCAATTGGTCTGAAAGTACCTAAGCCTGTATGCAGTGTAATTTCTGCAAATTTCACCCCTTCAATCTCCAGGCGTTTGATCAGCTCACGGCTGAAGTGCAGACCAGCAGTCGGCGCTGCTACAGCACCTTCATACTTGGCATATACCGTCTGGTAGCGCTCTTTATCTTCTTCCTCTGGCTTGCGCTTAAACAGCTTAGGCAGCGGGGTTTCGCCCATACTGTCCAGAACTTGTTTAAAGGCAGCATCATCACCGTCAAAAAGGAAACGGATCGTACGGCCACGGGAAGTAGTGTTATCAATTACTTCTGCTACCAATTCATCATTATCTCCGAAATACAGTTTATTACCTACGCGGATTTTACGGGCCGGGTCAACGATTACATCCCATAAGCGGTTTGCTTTGTGCAACTCTCTCAGCAGGAATACTTCAATCTTAGCGCCGGTCTTTTCTTTTTTTCCGTACAGACGTGCAGGGAACACTTTAGTGTTGTTCACCACCATCACATCTTTGTCCTCGAAATAATTTAAAACGTCTTTGAAAACTTTGTGTTCGATCTTGCCGGTATCGCGGTGAATCACCATCAGGCGGCTTTGATCTCTCTCTTTAGCAGGGTTTTGCGCGATCAGCTCGATCGGCATGTCAAATTTAAACTGTGATAGCTTCATATCTTACAGGATATGTGTGTGTTTTGAGGGTTATTTTAAAAATAAGTCTGCAAAGGTACTCCATTTTAGCAGTAAAGCCAAATATATACTAAAACACCTATATCACAAAAACTTATACCATTTTATTTTCGCCGGATGGCCAGTATAGCCAGGCTGCCAAATACTGCAGGCAACACCATATTGATTACCCATAAAAGATAAGAACCACCCAGTATAGCCAGACTTGCTGTGGTCAGCCCTGTCTGTACAAACAGGAATATACCGGTATAGCCGCGCACGCCCAGCTCCAGCATGGCAATAGAGGGTACAACAGCCAAGGTCCAGAACATAAGCCCCGACATCATAAAACCAGGCACCCAGGGCACTCCGGCACCCAGGATATTTACAAGTAATAAAAACTGAAGATTATATATGAGGAATCGCCCCAGCGCTAAACTAAGAATATACAAGAGGTCTTTTTTCTGGTAAGACTTCAATACACGAAGGGCCACATTCACCTTTCGGAGTGTACGGTTACGGGTAGACCAGGAAGAGAGCCTGCCAACCTTAAGGTACAGCACCAGGATCAGCACGGCAATAAATACGGCTGCAATCAGCGCGATTAAACTGGCCTTGTTCCCAAAGTGAATATTATAATAGATCAGCCCTATGATGCCAAAGCTCGCCGTAATACACATCTGCGCAATACTGCCTATCATACTGGCCAGGGCAGCCTTTAATTTATAGCGGTCAGGAACATGCATAATGCGGCCGGCAAAGTCTCCTACCCTATTGGGCGTAACCAGCGAAAAGGCCATTCCGGTAAGCATGGACAGGTAAGCCCTGTAAAAAGGAAGTGGATTGATGCGGGATAAAAGCTTACGCCATTTTAACGCCTCCAGGGTCCAGTTGAGGGGGGCCAGCAGCAGTACCAGCAGGAACCATTTTAGCGTGCGCCCATTCAATTGTCCGCGCAGGGCGGCCCACTGTTTTGCGAGGTCTCCTCTCAGGGTCAGTTGCCTATATATAAGAAACAATAATAAAACAAGCAGCGCCGGTGTGAAAATATAACGGAGCCATATTTTTTTGGTAGTTTTGTTCATAAATTGGCAATGGCTAAGGCTTCTTCAGCCATCTAAATCGTTTAAATCCACAAGTTTGGTCATTATAGGAATAGATCCCGGGACACTCGTAATGGGTTATGGTGTAATATCGGTTGACAAAAATACAATTTCTCTGCTGGAAATGGGCGTATTGCACCTTTCCAAACATAAAGATCATGGTGACCGGCTTAACTATATTTTTGAGCGGGTAAGCGCCCTTGTGCAAAGACACCAACCGATTGCCGTAGCACTGGAGGCTCCGTTTTACGGAAAGAATGTACAAAGTATGCTGAAACTGGGCAGGGCCCAGGGAGTAGCGATTGCAGCAGCCATGGCACATGGTAGCCGCACGGTAGAATATGCACCCAAAAAAATAAAGCAATCAGTAACCGGCAACGGTAATGCCTCTAAAGAGCAGGTCTGGAAAATGCTGCAGCATATCCTGAAATTTGAGGCTAACCCGGATTATCTTGATGCAACGGATGCTGTAGCGGTAGCACTATGCCATCATTACCAGTCCCGCGGAGGAGAGACTGTTGCCCGTATTACCGCTAAAAAGAAAGTAGTTAAAGGCTGGGCAGATTTCATTGCCAGTAACCCGGACCGAATAAAGGAAGTGAAAAAATGAAAAATTTAAGATTAATATTTATCCTGGCATCCCTCTGTACCGTGGGGATCGTGATTACCCAGGTATATTGGGTACGCAGGGCATATGTATTTGAGAACAAAAAATTTGACCTCAATGTAAATATTGCACTGAGGGATGTAGCGGTGAAAGTATGGGAGTACAAACAATCCCAGGCTGCGATGTACAATGTCGTGACCCGCGTATCCTCAGATTATTATTTTGTAAAGATCAATGAACATATAGAGCAGGAGATCCTGGAGCATTTCCTGAAAGAGTCCTTTACGACCAATGATCTCTATACAGATTTTGTATATGGCCTGCATGATTGTATGAATAATGATATGGAGTACAAGCGCTTCATTAACCTGAGCAATCGTACTGCCCGTCCAACAGACTTCGTGGACATTCCCAAAACAAAAATCGAGAACTACTACTTTGTGGTATACTTCCCTACCCGCAAAGACTATCTCGCGTCTCAGCTTACCTTCTGGATGATCTCCTCTGTCTTCCTGGTAGGCGTATTGCTGTTTATGGCTTATATCGTATATGTGATCCTGAACCAGAAGCGTCTGAGCCAAATGCAGAAGGACTTTGTGAAGAACATGACACATGAGTTTAAAACGCCGCTGGCCAGCATACAACTCGCCTCATCTGTATTGAAAAAACCTACTATTATTCAGAATCCGGGGCGTCTGCTCAATTATGCAACCATTATCGAGTCTGAAGCCAAAAGGCTTGAAATGCAGGTAGAGCGCGTATTGCAAATGTCTCTTGGGCAGAAAAGGGAGCTGGAACTAAACAAAAAGATGACCGATATACGTCCTATCATTACAGACGTGATTTCGATGTATCATACCAAACTGGAAAGCCGGCAGGGCATGGTACTCGCCGATCTGGGCGAGCAGCCTGTGATGCTGAACATTGATATAGAACATATGAGCATTGCACTGAGTAACCTTATCGACAATGCCATCAAATACACCCCTGAAGAAGTGAGTCCGAAAATATCTGTCATTCTTAAAGACCAGCCCAAACAGGTAAGTCTTACCATCTCTGATAATGGTATCGGCATTGACAGAAGTAATGTCCGGCACATATTTGAGCGTTTCTACCGCGTATCTACAGGTAATGTACATAACGTAAAAGGATTCGGCATCGGGCTTAATTATGTAAAAGCCATAATGGATTTGCATGAAGGCAAAATCATTTGTGAGAGTGAGCCCAACCATGGCTCATCTTTTACCATCATCCTTCCAAAACCGGAGGCTGAAAAATGAGCATCTTAGTACTGACAAACCGCATTCCCTACCCTCTGAATGACGGGGGTAATCTCGCGGTTAATAATATGCTGGAAGGCTTACTGCTGCAAGGTGCAGAAGTAAGTCTGTTATCGATGAATACAACCCGCCACCGGGTTGCGGAACAGCAATTCCCTGCATTGTTCAACCAATTAAAACAGGTTATTACTGTCAACGTAGATAATCGTATTAAGCCGGTCGCAGCACTGACACATCTGCTCAGGGGTAAATCGTATAACATAGCCCGGTTTATCAATGCTGCATTTGCAGCTGCACTGACCAGGATACTGCAGGAGCAAACCTTTGATGTGGTACTGCTGGAAGGCTTATTTGTTACGCCCTATGTACCCCTGATCCGCAAACACAGCAAGGCCACAATTTGCTATCGCCAGCATAATGTAGAGTTTGAAATATGGGAGCGTCTGGCCCGGACAACCGGAAATCCGGCAAAAAGATGGTACTTGCATCAGCTGGCCACAGCCTTAAAAAAATATGAATTAAAACATAAAAACGATTACGATCTCATCGCTGCTATTTCTCCTGTTGATGCGGCACATTATCACCAGGCAGGCTGTACCATTCCTATTGTAACGGTGCCATTTGCCTTACCTGCTGCCCAGATCAATAAAGATGAGGTAAACAATATCGCCCTGAGCCTTTATCATATCGGGGCAATGGACTGGCAACCGAACCAGGAAGGCATATTATGGTTCCTGGAACAGGTATGGCCTATTGTATTGCAGCAAGTACCCCAGGCACATTTACACCTTGCCGGCCGCAATATGCCGGAATCCTTTACCACCGGCCACTGGCCTGGTGTTACTGTGGCGGGCGAAGTGGCTGATGCCAGGGCATTTGAACAAGATAAAAATATCCTGATCGTACCCATCCATTCCGGAGGGGGCATAAGGGTAAAAATACTGCAATCAATGGCCCGCGGCAAGGCTGTGATCACGACTGCTGTAGGACTGCAGGGTATTGAAGCGGCCACCGATGGCAAAGAAGTCCTCGTAGCGGACACTGCTCCGGCATTTGCGACACATTGCATTAGCCTTTTAAATAATATAAATATGGTAACTGAAATGGGCGAACAGGCATTTCAGCTCATCCGCAGGCACTACGAACTGGAGCAGGTAAGTGCTTATTTTGTGCACACCCTGCGTCAGCACAAGCTTTCAGATACCCGCTGACAGAAACACAAAACAATTCATTCAAAATTGACATTAAGATGTTATTTTTGTAGGTTACGGACCATAAAAACCTCCGTAAGACCAATGAACTTTACTTTTTTCGGACACGCGTGCTTTTCTGTGAACTTTGGCGATACGACTATCCTGTTTGATCCTTTTATCACTCCTAACTCCCTGGCTAAAGAGGTGGATATGGCTGCGATAAAAGCAGATTACATTTTTGTATCACACGGTCATGGAGATCACGTTGCAGACCTGATCGCGCTGGCAAAGCAAACGCAGGCCACTGTGGTATCCAACTTCGAGATCATCGACTGGGTAACCAAGCAAGGCTACGAAAAAGTACATCCGATGAATTTCGGTACCAAAACATTTGATTTCGGTAAAGTTCATTTTGTACCCGCAGCACACAGCAGTGCCCTTCCCGATGGCAGCTATGGAGGTAATCCGGGCGGCTTCCTGATCAAAACCCAGGAAGGTAGCTTTTACTATACCGGAGATACCAGCCTTACTGCAGAATTTACCATGATTCCAAAATACGGCAGCCCTGATTTTGCGATTATGCCTATCGGAGGTAATTTCACTATGGATGTGGATGATGCTGTGATCGCCGCAGAAATGATCGGTTGTAAACAGATCGTGGGCGTACACTATGATACCTTCGGGTATATCGTGATTGACAAGGATGCTGCACAAGCTGCATTCCAGGCATCCGGAGCAACATTACTCCTGCCAAAAATCGGAGAAACCATTACGGTCAAATAAGCCGGAAGACACAATAGAACAAGACTATTTAAAGAAATTGTACAACGTATGACTAAAGTATTAGCTATTGCCAATCAGAAAGGGGGAGTCGGCAAAACCACTACTGCCATTAATCTTGCGGCCAGCCTTGCGGTTTTGGAATACAAAACATTGCTTATTGACGCAGATCCACAGGCCAATAGCACTTCCGGCAACGGATTTGACCTGAGAAATATACAAGTCAGTTTATACGACTGTCTGGTGAATGAAATGCCGATCAGGCAGATCATGCTGGAAACAGAAACACCAAACCTGTATGTACTGCCTTCTCACCTGGACCTGGTGGGCGCCGAGATCGAACTGATTAATCACCCTAACAGGGAGCACATCCTGAAGCAGGCCATTGCGGAACTGCATCAGGAGTTTGACTTTATCATCATCGACTGTTCCCCATCTTTAGGTCTGATTACCGTGAACGCACTTACTGCTGCTGATGCCGTAATCATTCCGGTACAGTGCGAGTTTTTCGCCCTGGAGGGTTTAGGCAAACTCCTGAACACCATCAAGATCGTACAGACAAGATTAAACCCTGCTCTGCAGATCGAAGGTATCTTAATGACGATGTATGATGGCCGTTTGCGCCTGAGCAACCAGGTTGTAGAAGAGATTAAAAATCACTTCGAAGAACTGGTATTCAAAACAATTATTCACCGTAATACCAAACTGGGAGAAGCGCCTAGCTTTGGTAAGCCGGTATTGATGTATGACACCGAAAGTACCGGTGCGATCAATTACCTGAACCTGGCCAAAGAGATTCTGCAAAAGAATAACCTGACCAAGATTAAAAATTCTGAAAGTAATATAAATGCATAATATGCCCCCAAGCAACAACAATAAGAAGCAGGCCTTAGGCAAAGGCATCAGGGCGCTGCTGAATAATATTGATGAAGAACTGAAGTCCAGCGATGCAGGATTGACAGATAATAGTGCAGTAAAGAGAACTCCCGTGAATATCGGCCGCATCCCGGTCGATCAGATCAAGGTCAATCCCAAGCAACCAAGATACGACTTCGATGAAGTTGCTTTGCGAGAGCTCTCAGAAAGTATAAAACTGCACGATATCATACAACCGGTAACGGTGGTAAAACTGGCCAACGGCGACTATCAGCTCATCTCCGGAGAACGCAGATGGAGAGCCTCCAAAATGGCCGGCCTTAAAGACATCCCTGCATATATCCGCGAAGCGAATGATCAGGAACTGCTGGAAATGGCGCTGCTGGAAAACCTGCAAAGGGAAAACCTGAATGCCATTGAGATAGCCCTGAGCTATAAGCGACTGATGGAAGAATGCACCCTGACACAGGAACAGGTAGCAGAACGCATGAAGAAAGAACGTAGTACGGTAGCCAACTACCTGCGTTTGCTGAAGCTGCCTCCGGATATCCAGAAAGCAGTTCGGGACGGTTCGCTCAGTATGGGACATGCCCGCTCTATTATTGCATTGGAAAATGTAGATGAGCAGCTGTATGTCTATCGCGAAGCCATGACGAAAGGTCTTTCTGTACGTCAGGTAGAAGCTATGGTAAAAGCGATGCAGCAGGAACGCAAACCTGCGGCTGCACCTAAGGACGGAAACAAATTACCTCCGGCCTATAAGCGCATCGAAGACAACATGGCCAGTCACTTTTCCGCCAAGGTACAGCTGGATCGTAAAAAGACCGGCAAGGGAAGCATCACTATTGAATTTTACAGTGATGAAGAACTGGAAAAGATCATGGAACTGATGGGAATTTAATTCCCCATAATAATTTCAAGGGAGGCCTGCAGAAAGTATATATTTTTTCCTTATCTTGCTTGCTATTCCCATATTTTTTTAGCATCTTGAGCAAAATTTAAACGTATGCCCATTAGATTCATGAAATCCAAAATTATTGCCGGACTGTTAGCATTCTCTGCACTGCAAGGCTGCCAGAAGGTAAGTAATATTGGAAAAGATAATGATACGGTTATCCTTACCCCTCATACAGTTATTGCATCTACAGATGAAGGCTGGCTGGTAAAGACCAATGACGGACGTACCTTCAACAGCATGTTTCCACCGGATGGCTATGCCGCCTCAATGGTTTCTGCTGCAGGTTCGAATGTGATTATGCTGAAATCCAGAATTTTCTATAGCGATAACAACGGAAAGAATTTTAATCCATCTACTTACTTAGACTTTAATCCGAAACCATGGCGCTACTGGGTGTTTGACTGCCCGGCACATAAACGCACTTATATGGCTTCTAAAATCGGTAATGGCGTAGCTTATTCCGAGGATGGAGGTATTACCTGGAAAGAAGATAAGAAATGGCAGGCCAATACTTCTCCGAATGTAATGATCACCAGTTTTGCACAATTGCTGAACAATGCTGTATTTGCCTTCAATGACGATTACAACGTACTGTACCGCAGAGATAATGTTGATGACAACTGGAATGCTGTAGTAGTGGAAGGTGTATTTCCTTCAGCATCTGCTTACTTCCTGACCTCTAACAATACGGACCTGTTCATTGTAGATTATAATGGCTTTGGTGGTGCCTGGTACAGCCTTAACGAAGGAGTAAACTGGACTAAATTTGGCGTGGGTTCACTGCCTACATCCGGCACTGAAAAATTTGTAGGTGCAGCTTCCGGTGCTTCTGGCACACTGGCTGTAGCGACAGAAAATGATGTATACTTCGCCAATACCTCTTCCTCTTTTGTAAAAGCCAATACAGGTTTAGACATCGGTACGAAGATTTCCGGTATTACCGCAAAATACAATGTGTATAAAGACGGGAACAGAGTTAACTTCCTGTATATTGCGACCTCTAAAGGTGTTTACAGAAGTGATGACAACGGATTCTCTTGGGATAAAGTTAGTTTCAACGAATATAATACAGCTTATACCGCTATATATTAATATTACCCATAACGACGTACAAAGCGCTTACAGTGACCCTGTAAGCGCTTTGTATTTTCTGCATATACGGAGAATCCTATAAAGTAAAAGCGCGTCATATTTTATGACGCGCTTTTACTTTATTTAAAGATATTATATCA
This sequence comes from Edaphocola aurantiacus, assembly GCF_019797745.1. Taxonomy (GTDB): domain Bacteria; phylum Bacteroidota; class Bacteroidia; order Chitinophagales; family Chitinophagaceae; genus Edaphocola; species Edaphocola aurantiacus. Next base: position 1,071,778 of record NZ_VOSI01000001.1, read on the forward strand.
GCTTAAAGGCTGCTTGATTTTTTCAGTTGACCATCTCCGGTTACAACACCCATATTATTGATGATCTCATTACCAAACTCATCTGTTTTCAGTAATGTAGCACCAGTCATCAGGTTGTAGAAGTCAATAGTAACCTGCTTGCGCATAATCGTCGCCTGCAGTGCAGAAGTGATCATATCTGCAGCTTCTTTCCAGCCCATATATTCCAGCATCATGCAACCACTCAGGATTACAGAAGATGGGTTCATAGAGTTGGTACCTGCAAATTTAGGCGCTGTGCCATGTGTTGCTTCAAACACGGCATAACCGGTTTTGTAGTTAATATTCGCACCAGGAGCGATACCGATACCACCTACAGCAGCAGCCAGGGCATCAGAGATATAGTCACCGTTCAGGTTCAGTGTAGCTACTACAGAGTAGTCACGCGGAGCCAGCAGGATTTGTTGCAGGAAGTTATCTGCGATTACATCTTTTACCAGCAGTTTACCTTCAGCCAGTGCTTTACGCTGGATTTCATTGGCAGCTTCTTCACCCTGATCTTTCTTCAGTTGATCCCACTCATCCCAGGTAAAGGTTCTGTCACCGTACTCCTGACGGGCAACTTCGTAACCCCAGGTTTTGAATCCACCTTCAGTGAATTTCATGATATTACCTTTATGTACCAGTGTTACAGATGGCAGGTTATGTTCCAGTGCATAATCAATTGCAGCACGTACCAGGCGTTTTGTTCCGTCTTCAGAAACCGGTTTAACACCGTAAGAAGAAGAACCCGGGAAGCGAACCTTGTTTACACCCATTTCTTCCAGCAGGAATTTCTCAAATTTTGCAGCTTCAGGAGTACCCGCTTTCCATTCGATACCAGCGTAGATATCCTCTGTGTTTTCACGGAAGATAGTCATATCTACATGCTCAGGATGCACTACAGGAGAAGGTACGCCTTTGAACCATTGCACCGGGCGCAGACAAACATATAAATCTAATGTCTGACGCATAGCAACATTCAGAGAGCGGATACCGCCACCAATTGGTGTAGTCAGAGGGCCTTTAATAGATACGATATATTCTTTAGCGGTTTCTAACGTTTCTTCCGGCAGCCAGTTACCTGTCTGGTTAAACGCTTTTTCTCCGGCCAGCATTTCTTTCCACTCGATCTTTCTCTTTCCATCATAAGCTTTCTCAACTGCAGCATCAAATACCTTCTGCGCTACGCTCCAAATTTCCGGCCCGATGCCGTCTCCTTCAATAAAAGGAATAATTGGATTGTCCGGTACCTGTAGTTTCCCATTGGAACCCATTGAAATTTTCTCTGCCATAATTGAAATTGATTTATGTGTTTAAAAAGATACGCGAATTTACAGAAACATGCTGAATTTTTAGTCATTCTGCTCATTTTTCCTATATATTATAGAGGGCCGGTCCTCATTGCGGACCGGCCCTCTATAATTATTATAATCGATTCACGAGGTGAGTCAAATATATTAGTGAATTAGCGTCTGTAACCACCGCCTCCACCGCCGCGACTACCGCCGCCGCTGTTGAAGCCACCGCCACCGCGGGAACCACCACCACCGTTATCAAAACTACGGCTAGGTGCAGGTGTATAATTGCGTGAAGGTTCTGGTCTGCTATTGCCTCTGTCATATTGTTGCGGAGGGTTCACATCATTACCTCTGTTATATCGTGGAGCCGGAGCGTTATTGTCACGCATACGTTGTACCCCACCATTAGTACCCGGATTTCTCATGTATCCGCTATTATTTGATGGATTAACCCGTCCCGGATTTCCGTTATTATTACCAACATTGCCTGTTCCCGGAGCACCTCTTCTTACATATCCACCGCTATTTCCCGGATTTGGATTGCCTGCACCAGGTGCTGGGCGTACGCCGAAGCTTGAGCTGCGTGCAGATCCGAAACCGGTTCTGGTACCAGTGTTGACACTGCGACCATAGCGTCCGCCATCTCCGTTCCAACCGTTATTCCAGCCACCACCGTAATAAGGATAACCCCATCCGGCACCATAGACACTACCCCAATACGGGTAACCCCAGCCATAGCCTCCGCCATAACCCCAGTAACTGTTCAAGCCCCAGCCGGAACCCCAATACGGGTTATAGCCCAGACCCCAGCTAAAAGAGAATCCCGGACGATACCAGAATGGATCTGAGTAATACGGGTTTGCCCAGTAAGGACTATACATAGGGCTCCAGTAATTGTAGCCCATATACATGCTATTGAAACGACGGAAGCGTGTAGTGTACGAATCATCATCATAATCGATGTACCCGTCGTTCTCATCATATTCGCTGTAACGTTCACGACTGCCGTTGCCGTCGTTATATGACTCCTCCTGGGTAGCAGGACGATTGCTTGATGGTGCATACGCGTCATCATCATATTGAGCCATCAGTGCTCCACTGCTCAACATGATTGCTAATCCGGTTATTAAAAACTTTTTCATGGCTATAAAAAATTTATTGGTGAAGCGCGCAAAAGCCTCTTCAAAAATATCCAACTTACCTAGTTAGATGCCATTCAAAAATACTACATTTGCGCTAATTATTTTTATATATTATATAGACTTTAACTAATTTAAAAGGTTTAAAACAATGAGTAAAGAAATTACGGCGCGGGCAGAAGATTATTCGAAGTGGTATAATGATCTTATCATTAAAGGAGAATTAGCCGATTATTCTGCTGTCAGAGGCTGTATGGTCATCAAACCTTACGGCTTTGCCCTCTGGGAAAACATGAGAGATGTACTGGACAAAAGGTTCAAGGAAACCGGCCATGTGAATGCATACTTCCCATTGTTCGTCCCGAAAAGCCTTTTCGAAGCAGAAGAGAAAAATGCTGAAGGCTTTGCAAAGGAATGTGCCGTGGTAACCCACTACCGTTTAAAAACCGACCCCGATAATAAAGGTAAACTGATTGTAGACCCGGAAGCAAAACTGGAAGAAGAACTGGTTGTAAGACCGACTTCTGAAGCGATCATCTGGAATACTTATAAAAACTGGATTCAATCTTACCGTGATCTGCCTATCCTGATCAACCAATGGGCAAATGTTGTACGCTGGGAAATGCGCACACGCCTGTTCCTCCGTACTGCAGAATTCTTATGGCAGGAAGGGCACACTGCCCATGCCACCAAAGAAGAGGCACTGGAAGAAACAGTGAAAATGCTGAATGTTTATGCTGAATTCGTTGAGCATTACATGGCATTACCGGTAATCAAGGGTGTAAAATCGGCCAACGAACGCTTTGCCGGTGCAGAAGACACTTACTGTATTGAGGCAATGATGCAGGATGGCAAGGCATTACAGGCTGGTACATCTCACTTTCTGGGACAGAACTTTGCTAAAGCCTTTGATGTAAAATTCAGTGATAAGAGCAACAATCTGGATTATGTATGGGCAACCAGCTGGGGCGTTTCTACCCGACTGATCGGAGCACTGGTTATGGCGCATAGTGATGATGAAGGACTGATCCTGCCTCCGCGTATTGCACCGCTACAAGTAGTCATCGTACCGATTTATAAAGGTGATGATCAGAAGGCAATGATCGATGAAAAAGTGGATGAGCTGATGAAACAACTGAAAGCGAAAGGCATCCGTGTGAAGTATGATGATAACGATCAGACAAGACCAGGATGGAAATTTGCGGAGTATGAGAAGAAAGGTGTTCCGGTACGCATCACTATGGGTGCCCGTGACCTGGAAAACAATATCGTTGAGGTAGCCCGACGTGATGAGCGAACAAAAGAAAATTACAACCTTGACGGCCTGGCAGATAAGCTGGAAACATTACTGGAAGATATTCAACAGAACATGTTCCTCCGTGCGCAGAACTTCCGTGACAGCAATATCCGCAGAGTAGATACCTGGGAAGAGTTCCTGAGTACGCTGGATAACCAATCCGGATTTATTTCAGCACACTGGGACGGTACACCGGAGACTGAAGAACAGATCAAAGAACTGTCCAAAGCGACTATCCGTTGTATTCCACTGGACAATCCGCAGGAAGAAGGTAAATGTATTCTTACGGGTAAACCAAGTACACAAAGAGTCTTATTTGCAAGAGCCTATTAATAGCTTCAACAATATATTCAAATCCTGCAAGCGTGCTTGCAGGATTTTTCATGTATACAATTTCTTAAATACCTGTTGGAATTACAGGAAAGATATTGAATCTTTGAACCTCAAATTTCAGATCACAATGAATAATATAAAAATGATTGCGGTGGCCTTAGCTACTTGTGTACTGGGTTCTATATATACTCCGGCCAATGCCCAGATCCAGATCGGGAGCAGTATGTCCAGTGCCGGGCCAGGAAAGATCAGCAAGGAGGAGATGGCGAAATTCAAGCAGAGCACTACTTATTTCATTTTACAGGAACGGGATTATCAGCAACTGGATGCTTTCCAGGAAGCGATTGCCAAGGTATGGACGGTTACACCTTTCAAAATTATCAGGCAGGATGAAATGCGCAGCCTGGATAAACGAAAATCAAGTTTCTTCTTTTTCGGTGGTTTTGTAACTATACGCAGAGGCCAGAGTACAACTACTTATCATACTCACCTGTCCTACGATCTTTATATGCTGGAGGCCAATAAAAAGGGCAATCTGGAACAGCAATTGTTTGGAAAGTTTATGCTGCACCTGGATAGTGAATCGTACCGACAAACAATGCGCTTTGCCACAAGCAACAAGACTTTCGGACAAAAGATTACGCCTTATCTGTACAACGAGGCCGAGATGCAAAACTGGAATCCGTTAATGATCAGCGGCTACCTGAAAGTAATCAACGATGGCCTGCAACAGGAGACATTACGTTCTGCATTCGAAGAGCATATCGATAAAAATGAATTAAAGAAATTACAAACAGAAACGTTATACATTCCGGACTATGTGAATACAAAATTCAATATGTTCACTATGGATGAAAAGGATACAGAAGAAGATACGGACGACCTGAAATCGGCTTATCCCTTCCCGGCAAAGTATGTAAGCAGTGCAGAGCTTAGTAAGCTTGCTGCACAGCATCCGGAGGGAATCTGGTATCTGTCTTACATCAAAAGCAGTACCGATAAGTACGTGGGTATTTTCAACAGCAAGACGGGAGAGATGATCATGAATTTTTATGTTCCGGTCTCCTACAACTTCAAAATGAAAGATCTGAAACGGGTTGCCACTAAGGTAAAATCATAAAATAAGCCGGCCCTGAGGTCGGCTTATTTTATGATATCACATTTGAATGAGCCACCTGTTTTTACTTTATTTTTCTTATCTTGCTATAGATAACAAAAACCATCACATGTCTTGTAGTATTGCAGCCTGGCAATGATTACAGGATTATAGCTGATGAAACATTCACCGATAAAACAAAGACTGAAATTTATGGAAGTAAAACACATCCAGAGAAATGATAAGGGTGCTTTTAAAGTATTTGACGGGGAGGCGGTAGCAGGAGTACTGGAATATGAAATTACCACAAGTGAGGTATTGACAGCCTTACATACAGAGGTTAATCCCGCATACGAGGGCAAGGGCTTAGGCGCTATGCTGTTCCATGCTTTGATTGATTTCGTCAAGGAAAAAGAATTGAAAATACGTCCTTTATGTCCGTTCGTAAAGGCCCGATTAAACAAAGACACGTCCTTACATTATCTTATTGCTTCCTGATATTATGAATCATAAAACGGCAGTGATTACCGGTGCTACACAAGGCATTGGTAAAGCAATTGCACAGAAATTTTTAGCAGAGGGTTACGATATCGGCATTTGTGCCCGTAACCAGCAAGCACTAACCGCATTACAATCTAGCTGGCATGAGCGATACCCTGAACGGCGTATTGTTATTTATGCGGCTGATTTCTCCCGCCAGGAAGAGGTCAAATCTTTTGCTGCTTTTATGTTGCAGGAATTGATGCATGTAGATGTCCTGGTCAATAATGCCGGCATTTTTCTTCCGGGAACGGTGATTGATGAACAAGAAGAGCAACTGTCATATATGATGGAGGTAAATGTAATGAGTGCCTACCACCTGAGCAGAGCTGTTGTCCCTTCAATGAAGGTGAAAGGTGCAGGTCATATCATCAATATCTGTTCTGTCGCCGGACTTCATTCCTATGCCGGAGGCTCCAGTTACAGTATTAGCAAGTACGCGATGCTCGGTCTTTCCGACAATCTGCGTGAAGCCTGTAAACCTTATGGTATTGGCGTTACAGCCATTTGTCCAGGGCCAACCTTAAGTCCCAGCTGGGATGGCAGTGGTGTGGATGAAGACAAACTTATGGATGCTGAAGATATTGCTGCCCTGACCTGGCAATGCACTCAATTAAGTCCGAAAGCTTGTGTGGAAAGAATTGTGGTGAATCCTGTAAGAGATATGTAAGGTGAATAATAAATCGAATAAAACATAAAGGCTGCCAAATGGCAGCCTTTATGTTTTATTCGCAAACTAAATTCTAATATTCATGAAGCACATATGGCTTATTTGCTGTAAAGCTTACTGTCACTCCACTACCTTCCAATGGATACCCTAATCTTAAGTCCATACCCGTTGCACTCTTTAACTTCAGTGTGCCCTCAATTGTCTCTTCTGAACCGAACTCAGAATCATCAGTTGAAACTGTCAAATTACTTAAAGTAGTAAATGCATTTAAGACCCCATTTAAATCTGCCGTTTTGTTGTCTGTTTTATACTCTACAACATAGTTAACTGCATTCGGCATGCCCTCTCTTGTTTCAACCTTTAAAACAGCAGGAGTTGGGATATAATAATAGCATTCAGTTGTATCAGTTCCTACAATTACAGTAGTATCAATAGTCGCGCTATTAATTTCAATATTCTGTCCTGCCTGAAGCTTAATATACTTTTTCGCTGTATTTGAAAAATCATAGCTGTCGCCATCATACTTCTTACATGATGCAACCAATAGCAATGACCCCAAACCAAGCAATGCGATGTTATGTATTTTTTTCATAAAAATTGTTGTTTATAGGTCAAACCATAATTGATCATAGTAATGGAATACCCCTTTTGGGGCATTTATATTTGGCAAAATTTCATTGTCTGTAGGCCATAATAACCTATAAATAAGATTTCCTGCTGGTGCACCAGGTGGCACAGTAAGTGAAGGTACTTCATTCCCTTTGGTACCAGATCTTCTCCATGTATTGAATGCCTCCAAAGGACGGTCCATAAGATCAATCCATTGTTGTAAGTGAATTTCCTTAACAGCAGTGGAAGCCGATAGGGTTTTTGAACCAGCAAAAGTACCAGCATCTACAGAAGATACACCGTACAGCAAACATGCTTCTTTTAATGCCTCCTGGTATTTGGCTTCTGCAGTAGCTAAGCCTCCCGGAATAAGATTACGTGCTGCGGCTTCTGCCTGCATGAATAATAATTCCTGATAGGTCATTAAATATTCTGGGGCATCTGCAGCATATAATTCCATACTAATTGTTGCGTTTGCATCGAAATCTCCTGGCAACTCTGTTCCTACACCAACAAAATCTGTCGCTGTAGCTCCTTTAGTGAAATAATGAGGGATACGCGGATCATTCTGTGCCAACATTGGATCTAACACCGTTTTATTAGCAAAAAAGAATGCATTTGACCCACCGGCATATTGATTAAGTATCTCAAATTTAAGATTGCGGTTACCTGTACTGGTACCAAACTTAAAGGTGAAGTTATCAGCGGCAGATTTCATCATTTCATCATTAGTCATCAAATCAGCTAATGCAGTTGCTTTAGATGGATCTTTATCTACCATTGTCATCAAAATTCTAAACTTTAATGAATTTGCGAGAGTAAGCCACTTAGTTGAATTACCAGCATAAAAGTAATCTTCATATACAATTGTGGTTTGCCCTGCATTTTCGTTTTTCAGATTTACAATAGCTTCATCTAATAATGCAAGTAAGCTATTTAATACAGCTTCCTGTCCATCAAAATGTGGGTATGAGATTTCTTTATTCCAAGCTTCGGAATATGGAACATCACCATACATCATTGTAGTTTCGTACATGGTCTCTGCCAAAAGAACCTGACATTGTCCCATCGCTCCATATCTTACCGGAGTAGACTGCTGTGCAAAGTCAATTGCTTGCTTTAGATTGGCAGCGCTATTCACGTAATTTGTTCTCCAGATATTGCCAGTAGAATACGGACTTATATCATATACATCTCCAGCTCCCCAACCGGCGTTTCCTCCGGAGGCTACTGTTTGTGCTGCCAAGGCTATTGACACATATAAATCACCTCCTACTCTTGTATTCGACAAGTTAACGGCAGCTCCGCTAAACAACAACTCAGGTGTTGCTGCGGGCGACTCATTAGGATTTATATTCATTTTTTCAAATGACTTCTTACAAGAACCTAATGAGATTGCTCCTAATGCTAATATTATTATCTTCTTCATAAGTTTAGAATTTTACTTTTAAATTAATACCATAGGTCGCTGTAGCAGGGAAGCTGTTAAACTCCACTCCATCTCCTGCACTTCCTGCTCCAAAATAACTCATCTCTGGGTCTACATGCGGTACATAAGATTTAATCAACCATAAATTTCTTCCTTCAAACCCAATTTCAAGACCTTTTACGGCTTTCTTAAATGGTCTGATTTTTTCAGGGAAGGCATATGAAAGAGTAACTTCTCTTAATTTTACAAAAGATGCATCAAATACATTACCTTCTGTATTAGAAGTAGAAGAATAAGTGTTCCAGAAATCCTGCATACTTTGTACTGGTGTAGCATTTGGAGAGTAGGTACCGTCACCGTTATCATTCACTCCTTTGTCTACAAAAGTAGCATCTCTATTTGCAACTGTTTCTGCGGCCATACCTGAAGATCTTAAAGCTGCTACTGTTCCAGAGTAGAATACTCCTCCTTGTCTGATATCAACTAAAAAACCTAAAGACACTCCCTTAAAGGAAAATTTATTGCTGATACCCAGCATAAAATCAGGATTGACCTTACCAATAAACTGATTTTGTACAACCTCTCTCAGCCCAGTGGTTTTATTGATTACAATTTCGCCCTCAGGAGAACGTTTCCATTTGGATCCATATATAGCGAAACTTCCACCAACCGGTGCTTTCACCTGTAAACCACTCCAGCCTGATTGCACTGCATACTCTTGCAAATAACCATCCAACTCATTAACAACTTGTTTGTTATGCGAGAAATTGGCCATGAAATCCCATTGGAAAGCACTTTTACTATTGCTGAATGGACTTACTCTTAACATTGCTTCCAGCCCTTTATTTGTAATTGAACCGGCATTAATTTGCTTATTAAAGTATCCAGTTGATGCAGGAACTGTAATACGCATAATCTGATTTCTGGTTATAGTATTGTAATATGTCACATCTAAACCTATTACATTACCAAAGAATCTCAAATCAGTACCAATCTCATAGGAAGTAGCTATTTGAGGCTTTAAAGTCTCGTTAGGCAAAACAAGAGGAGCAGCAAAAGCACCTCGTCCTAAGAATGGGAAATTACCAGGTAAAGAGAATTGTGTAAAGAACGAAGTCAATGGACTATATGTCAATAAGGTAGTATATGGATCAGTATCCGAACCTACTTTCGCCCAGCTTGCTCTTAATTTACCAAAGGACAATACTTTATTGGAATTCATTAGCTCACTGAATACAAAAGATCCAGAAACAGAAGGATAGAAGTATGAGTAGTTCCCGGTATATACTAAGGCTGAAGACCAGTCATTTCTACCTGTAACAGACAAGTATAAATAATCCTTATAAGAAGCACTCAGCTCCCCGTATAACCCAATCAAGCGAGAGCCGGCATAATCTCTGTCAGCAATAACTGTTTCCACATTTCCGGGCCTGAACACTCCATCTTTCACGTCCAGAAGGAAGTTAGAACCAGCAACAGTACTTTGATCAATTCTTCGATCTAGCAAGTTCGTACCGACCATTCCCCTTAAATTCCAGTCTTTGTTTATCTGTTTTTGGGCTGTAACAATAAAGTCATTATTAAAACGCTTATTAAAGATATCGGCAGTCAGATAGCTTCCTTTCATATCTCCAGCAGTACCTGCTCTTACATAGCCCAAACGGCTGTCGTTAAATGCATCGAAACCAAATGTATTACTTATGGTTAACCAATCTGTCGCTTTATACTCCAAATTAGCACTACCCATGAAGCGGTTCACTTTATTTCCGTTAAGGTTTTTATTTAAAATCCAGAATGGATTATTTCCTGTTTTATCAGTTGTAAGGTTATTCTGCACTCCGGCTTCTGTCTGGTAATTCGCCTTCAGATCATTTACATCTACGGTTACAGGAATAGCGTATATAGATGATGATAAAACATTGGGATTATTAGAACTTTGTGCCGGACGACCGTTAGAATTCGAATTAGTATAAGTTAAAGTGAAGCGGGAAGAAAACTTATCAGTAAACTTATGCCCAACATTTGCACTCAAATTATACCGGTTCAATTCTTGATTCAATACAATGCCTTTACTATTTAAAGCCCCAAAACCAATTCTATAATCACTTTTATCATTTCCTCCAGAAACAGCTATGTCATTAATCGCTGTACTTCCAGTCTGGAAGAAGTTATCAATATTATCAGGATGTGCCTGTAATGTCACTGTCCTACCCAAATAATCCGTCACCGGCGTATTCGCCATATCTGAGATTTTCGGGCCCCAACCATTTGCAAATCTCAAATTGTAGACTCCATAGTTTCCTTGAGCATACTCCGATTGCAATTCAGGTTTGATCAGTATTTTCTCCACCCTATAAGATGAATTTACACTTACCGACAATGCTGCATTTTTTGACCCTCTCTTTGTAGTAATGATGATTGCACCATCTTTAGCTAAAGAGCCGTATTGGGCTGTTGCTGCAGGTCCTTTTAATACGGACATTGTTTCAATATCATCAGGATTAATATCTCCTGCTCTATTTCCATAATCTACTCCAACTCCGGCGCCACCGCCGCTACCGCCTTGTGCAGCATTGCTAATGGGAACTCCGTCAATTACGAAGAGTGGCTGACTACTACCAGATAAAGAGGAGGCTCCCCTGATAATGATTTTAGAAGATCCGCCAACACCACCAGACTGACCATTTACACGAACACCAGCAACCTTACCGGCAAGCGCATCCACAACATTATTTGCTCTTGCATTCTCTAACTGCTCTTTGCTTACTTGCTGGGTTGAGTACCCTAAAGATTTTTCGCTTCTTTTAATACCAAGGGCCGTTACTACGACACCAGTAAGCTCTGTACTTTTTGAATTCTGGAATGAAACTGTAACAGATTTACTTCCGTCTCCGGCTGCGACCTCCTGGGTCCCCAGGCCTAAAGAAGAGATAATGAGGGTGTTGCTCCCTTCCGGAACGCTAATAGTGAAGTTCCCGTTATCATCTGTAACGGTACCGGATTGCGTGCCTTTGATAACCACACTGGCTCCGAGCACTGCTTCTCCCGTTTCGTCCAGAACACGCCCTTTAACGACGCGGCTTTGTGCGAAAGCAGCTACACTAGTGGCCGCTACCAACGCGATGGGTAGTAGTAATTTTTTCATAAATATTTCTTTTATTGTCTAAACCAAACTTAAATAAAATTTAACACAATAGCAAAAAAATTACAAAAAAATTACATTAGTTACTTTACTAATTGATTATTAAATAGTAATGAAAAAACACTTAACATATATATAAATACACATATTTTACCATATGTTAACCTTAATTACCTGTAAAAGAAAAGCAAGCGCAAAAAAAATAGCCCGAAGGCTATTTGAACTGTTGCATGGAAACTAATTTATAATATGTACCCTTACGGTCCATTAATTCGTGGTGATTACCCCGCTCTACAATCGATCCTTTATCCATCACAATGATCTCATCGGCATTATATATTGTAGATAACCTGTGCGCAATAACAATGCTGGTACGATTCTTCATAAGCTCATTGATCGCTTCCTGTACAACTTTCTCAGATTCTGTATCCAGGGCCGATGTGGCCTCATCGAGAATAAGAATAGGAGGGTTTTTTAATATTGCCCGGGCAATGGTAATCCGCTGACGCTCTCCCCCGCTGAGGCGAGAACCGCGCTCTCCTACTCCTGAAGCATATCCGCCTTCTTTCTGGCTGATAAACTTATGTGCATTGGCTATCGTTGCCGCATGAATAATACTTTCTTCCTTGGCACCACCGGTACCTAATGTAATATTATTATAGATTGTATCATTAAACAGGATCGGCTCCTGAGAAACTACACCGATTTGTTTTCTGAGGTCGAAAATACGGCAGGCCCTGACATCAGTCCCGTCCACAGTAATGCTACCGGAAGTCACATCATGAAATCGCGGTATAAGATCTACCAGTGTAGATTTTCCCGCTCCCGAAGCACCAACGAGTGCTACGGTTTTCCCTTTTTCGATCGTCAGGTTGATATCTTTAAGAATAGCCTTGTCTCCGTAATAAAAATTTACATTTTTAAACTCTATCGCATGATTGAATCCCTTTACCGGAACAGGATCTGCTTGTTCTGTAATATTGTTTTCTGTAGACAGGAATGATTCTACCCGATCCAGTGCTGCGGCTCCTTTCTGCATATTATAAAATACACCGGACAGGTTTTTCAGCGGATTAATGATCTGGTAAAACAAACCTATATATACAATAAAGAAAGGGCCGGTAAGGCTACTGTTGCCACTAAAGATCAGGCGACCGCCAAACCAAAGTATAATGCAGACTACAATAATACCCAGGGTCTCGGACATCGGAGAACCGGCATCGCGGCGCATGGATATTTTGTTCTTGATCCGAAACAGATCATTATTCAGTTTTGTAAAACGGGAGCGTTGATGCGATTCTGCATTAAAGGCTTTTACTACACGCATCCCTACCAGGGTTTCATCAATGGTTCCCAGCATATCGCCCAATTGCTCCTGCGCCATATTGGACGGACGTTTCAATGATTTACCGACTCTCCCGATAATCAATCCGGCTACCGGCAGGAAAATAAACATGAATAAGGTAAGCGGGACGCTCATGGTAAACATGTAGGTCAGAACAGCTATGATTGTGATCGGCTCGCGGAATACAGTTTCAATAACCCCGATAATAGAGGCTTCTACCTCTACCACATCATTCGTCATTTTAGAGATCAGGTCCCCTTTCTTCTCCTCTGTGAAATAGCCTATGGGTAATGACAGGGATTTGTTGAACATGTCTTCTCTCAGGCGGCGCAGCACATTATTCTTTAGGGGATTTAATATGCGCAGAGAGAGGTAAAGGAATGCATTTTTTAATACTGTTGCAATCACCACAAGCAACACAGAATAGGTGAGCGCGGTTAGCTTGCCTTCTGTAGCAATTACCTCATTAAAAAACTGAGTAATGACGGTAACGATATTGCCCTTGGTATTGGGTAATGTTTGCGTTCCTGTAAATATTGTCTGCAACACCGGTGCGATCATGGTAAATGAAAACAGGGCAAATACAGTAGACAACAAGCTGCAGATGAAATACACCAGCAGCTTGCCTTTATCGTTACGTACGTAACGCCATAATTTAGGAATATTCTTCACTTGATCTTATTGTATGGTATAACTCATTTCTCCACCCTTTTCATCTTTCAGCATAATTCCTGCTGATGCCAGCATATTGCGGATCTTGTCAGAAGCTTCAAAGTCTTTACGATTGCGTGCTTCCTTACGCATCTGAATAACCAGCTCCATTACCGCTTCCAGCTTCTCATCATTTGCCTGCTGCAGCGCCTGTAATCCCATGATATCTTCCAGGTATACTTTGAAGGCATTGCTCAGTAAACTGAATGTTTCTGCACTGATCGCATCTGTTCCAATGATGCCGCCTTTCATACTATTGATCACGGGTGCCAGGTCAAATAAATTGGCCAGAACCTTTGCCGTATTCAGATCATCATTCATAAAGTCAGCACACTCTGCAACAGCCTGACGTATCTTCTGATCCAGGGCTGCATCACCTGCTTCCTGTCCTGTTGGTGCAGTTAATCCTTTTAAGGCTTCATAGGCTTCCCATAATCGTTTCAGTGCTTTTTCAGATGCCTGCAGACTCTCATTAGAGAAGTCCAGTGTGCTGCGGTAATGCGATTGCAGAATATTGAAACGTATTACCATCGGGTGATACGCCTGCTCCAGTATAGGATGATCGCCACTAAACAGTTCTGTAAGTTTGATCACATTATTGTAGCTCTTGCCCATCTTCTTGCCGTTGATGGTAATCATATTGTTATGCATCCAGTAGTTTACCGGTGCGCAACCATGTGCAATTGTAGACTGTGCGATTTCACTTTCATGATGCGGAAACTGTAAATCCATACCACCGCCATGAATATCAAAACGCTCGCCCAGGTACTTACTACTCATCGCGGAACACTCGATATGCCATCCGGGGAAACCTACGCCCCAAGGGCTTTTCCAGCGCATGATATGTTCTGGCGCGGCTTTCTTCCACAATGCGAAATCGGCTTTATCTCTTTTTTCATCCTGCCCATCCAGCTGGCGGGTAGTCTCTAAAAGATCGTCCAGTACGCGCCCGGACAGCTTTCCATAGTCATGACTAGCTGCATATTTCTTTACATCAAAGTAAACCGATCCGTTTACTTCGTACGCGTAGCCTTTGGCTATAATATCTTCGATCATTGAAATCTGCTCAATGATATGACCTGTAGCTGTTGGTTCGATTGATGGCTCAATGCAATTGAAACGGTTCATAGCCCAGTGAAACAAGCTGGTGTATTTATGTACCAGTTCCATTGGCTCCAGTTTCTCCAACAAGGCTTTCTTACCTACTTTATCCTCTGCTTCTCTTCCTTCTTCTTCAAAGTGGCCTGCATCAGTGATATTACGTACATAACGTACTTTATATCCCAGATGTTGCAGGTAGCGGTTTACTACATCAAAAGTAACATACGGCCGGGCATGCCCCAGATGTGACTCACCGGAAACGGTAGGACCACATACATACAGGCCTACATGGCCCGGGGTAATGGGTTCAAATTTTTCTTTCTGCCTGGTGTATGAATTGTAAATATATAATTCGGACATATGTTACGATTAAAAAATGTTATGCAAAAATAGGTTATTGTAAACGATTTTGCCTTAAGGTATCTATAAAAGAAAATGCTCAATTTTCATTGAGCATTCCCGGTATCTAAAAAGGTCTAATGAAATTGTTATACGGCAAATGAAGTACCGCAACCACAGCTGCTGCTCGCATTAGGGTTGTTAAATACAAAACCACGCGCATTCAGGCCCTCAGAGAAATCGATCTCCATACCGGCCAGGTATAAACCATGTGCTTTTTTCATCACCGCGCGTATTCCTTCTACTTCGAACAGGTCATCATCTGCTTCAACTTTATCAAAGCCCAGCACATAACTCAGACCAGAGCAGCCTCCACCTTTTACACCCACACGCAGATAGTGCGTAGCATCAAAATCAGGTGCATTCATCAGTCTTTTCAACTCCTTCATAGCACCGACTGTAAAAGTAACCGGTGCCTGTACCATAGTTGTATCCATATCGTTTGTCAATAGTCTGGTTTAAAGTACAAAAATAATCAAATCGCTGCAATATAATAATGATAATATTGAAGGTGTTATAAATTGCCTTTATAAACGTAATAAGCATCATTATTTACATAGGCATGACTATAATTAACATGCCAGTTTGAAAAAATTTACCATAATTATTAATTTTTTTTAACTGATTTGGAAAAATACCATATATTTGCTCTAACAACAAACGAATTGTCTATAGAGCATACTTCTACATTTTAATTATCATCATGAAATCAGGCAGGCGGTAACGCTTATGTCAAAAGTGTAGAATTATGACTAAACAATTTAAAGTCTTCTCAGATCAGGAGCTGATACAGGCATTTCAGGATACCCAATCCGAACCTGCTATCGCCGAATTAATTAGCCGCTACAAGAAAAATATTTACACTACAATTGTACTTAAAGTTAAGGACAGGCATGTAGCTGAAGATTTATTTCAGGAAACGTTTATTAAAATCGTAAATACGATTCTGGCCGGCCGTTATGCTGACCAGGGTAAATTCCTGCCATGGGCGGTACGTATTGCGAATAACCTCTGTATCGACTACTTCCGTAAAAACAAATCAGCGTCTAAGGTTGTATCCAAAGACAATTTCGAATGGTTTGAATACCTGAGTGTGGATTATAACAATGCCGAATCCCGCATGGAATACAACCAGATGTCTAACCAGGTGCAACACCTGCTGGATCGCCTTCCCGAAGAGCAGAGAGATGTAATCCTGCTGAGGGTATATGCAGACCTGAGCTTTAAAGAAATAGCCAACCTTACCAATGTGGGTATCAACACAGCGCTTGGTCGTATGCGTTACGGATTGTCCAATTTAAGAAAAATCATAGAAGAGCATAACCTGGCATTACGCTAATTATATGCTTATTATAGCTGCGCTGCATTTTTAAAATAATGCAGCGCAATTTTTTGTATTTTCAATCAGCTAAAAAATAGTTGCATGGCTGAACGTCGTCCGCATATACACCATATACTCAATACTTCTTCAAATCTGCTGGGTTTCTGCCTGCTGATTATTACTTCTCTTAAGATAAGCGGGAAGAGTGCCCAGACTGCAGTAGATGAAATCTTGATGGGATCACTGGTGCTGTTTATGACCAGCTGCCTGCTGTCTTTTCTGTCCATGCGTAGTCAGAAAGAAAAAAGTATTACACTGATGGAACACCTTGCTGAGTATGCTTTTGTGACTGGTCTTATATCATTGTTTGTAGTAGTCCTGATCATTGCTTTTACCAAAGAGATTTTTCTTTCCTGATATAACATCATACTAAAAGAGGGCGTGCTGATGCACGCCCTCTTTTAGCTATATAAACAATCTTATTTTTCTTCTTTGAGTACTCTGATGTCAGCCATCATTTGTTTTACAGACTCTTTCTTTGTTCCGTCATAAGGAGATACCTGACTGCCATCTTTGCTCTGATGGGTCCTTACTTTGCCATGCTTATCTACCAGTACAAAATTCTCGGTATGGATAAAATCTGATTCAATGTCGTTCTGCGAAGAATCGGCAGCGGTAACCAGGTAGCTGTACCGTGCCTGATCATACAATGCTTTTTTATCGCCGGTCAGGAACATCCATTTTTTGCTGTCTGCATTATAGCGTCGGGCATATTCTTTCATGGCGCCTACTGTATCTCTCTTAGGATCTACAGTATGAGATAGGATGATCACATCATCATCATTCTTGAAGGTATTATATACCTCTGCCATGTTTTCGTTCATCACGGGGCATATGCCTTTACAGGTAGTAAAGAAATATTCTACAACCAGTATTTTGCCTTTTACATCGGCCAGGGTAATGGTATCACCATCCTGGTTCAGGAAGGAAAAGTCTCTCACCGCATGTATATCACCTCCCAGGTAAGCCAGGCTGGCCGGCTTTTTGCGGTCCTGCGACACACGGAAGTAATAGAATGCGAATACGGCCCAAAGGGCTATAAAGAATGTAATAAGCGCGATGGTTATTTTTCTTTTACCGGTCATGATTATGGAATTGAATAAACGCTGCAAAGATACTGGCTTTAAGGCAGATAAACCGTTCTTTTCCGTTAAAAAACAAGCGACCGTACAGAAGTAGTACGGTCGCCGGAAAATTATATGTCTGTATTGCTACAAGAGATTATTTTAATTCTTCAACTGAAGTTTTCGGAGCAGCTGCTAAAGTTGCTTCGCTGGCTTCACTTGCATATTTTTCGAAGTTGTTTACGAACAAAGTAGCTAATTCTGTAGCTTTCTTGTCATACTCTTCTTCGCTTGCCCATGTATAACGTGGGTTCAGGATTTCTGAAGGCACACCAGGACATTCGTTAGGCATAGCTACCCCAAAAGTGCGGTGCAGTGTATACGCAACATCATTCAGCTCACCTTTCAGGGCTGCAGTGATCATTGCTCTGGTATATTTCAGGTTCATACGCTTACCAATACCGTAAGGGCCTCCACTCCAGCCAGTATTGATCAGCCATACATTTACATCTGGATGCTTCTCTAATTTATCGCCCAGCAGTTCTGCATATTTAACCGGGTGTAAAGGCAGGAATACGCGTCCGAAACAAGCAGAAAAAGTAGTCTGCGGTTCTGTTACGCCTACTTCTGTACCGGCAACTTTTGCAGTATAGCCGCTTACGAAGTGATACATAGCCTGCTCTTTAGTTAATTTAGAGATCGGTGGTAAGATACCGAATGCATCACAGGTAAGGAAGAAGATATTTTTAGGATCGCCACCGAAAGATGGTTCTTTTGCATTGTCGATATGATAGATTGGGTATGCAACACGTGTATTTTCAGTGATGCTGCCATCTGCATAATTTACTTCATTGGTTCCTTCGAAGAATTTGATGTTTTCCACCAGGGCACCAGGACGAACAGCATTATAGATCTGCGGCTCTTTTTCTGCGCTCAGGTCGATTGCTTTTGCATAACAACCACCTTCGAAGTTGAATACTGAACCATCTGCCCAGCCATGCTCATCGTCACCGATCAGCGGACGGTTAGGATCTGCGCTCAGGGTAGTTTTACCAGTACCGCTTAATCCGAAGAATAATGCTACATCACCTTCTGCACCTTCATTTGCAGAACAGTGCATAGATAATACATTATGTTCTTGTGGTAACAGGTAGTTCAATACACCGAAGATACCTTTTTTCATTTCACCGGTATAAGCCGAACCACCGATCAGGATCACTTTACGGGTAAAGTTAACGATCGTGAAATTGCTCTGACGGGTACCGTCTACAGCTGGGTCAGCTTCAAAACCAGGTGCCTGGATAATGTGCCAGTCTGGAGTAAAACTCGTAACTTCTTCTTCTGTAGGACGCAGGAACAGGTCATTACAGAACAGGTTAGCCCAAGGTGTTTCGTTAACGATACGAACGTTAAGTCTGTAAGTAGGGTCTGCACATGCATATGCATCACGGGCCCATACTTGCTTACCACCCAGATAAGCTACTACTTTATCATATAATCTGTCAAATACTTCAGAACTGATCGGAATATTTACATCACCCCAGTCAACAGTATTTTCGGTAATTGCATCTTTTACAGTGAATTTATCTTTAGGAGAACGACCAGTAAATTTACCAGTGTTTACACACAGTGCTCCTGTATTATTCAATACACCTTGTTTCAGGTCAACGGTCTGCTTAGCCAGCAACTCCGAAGATAAGTTCCAATTTACCACAGCAGCATTTACTCCGATGTCGCTTAAATTAGCAGCAGGATTTTTAATACCGTTTTCTATCATTGTCTAATAGTTTTTTATAAAGATTTTAGAGGGCAAAGGTACTAAATTTAATATACCAAAAGCCATTACCAGCCCATATTTAGAATTCAATCACAAATATATAGTCACAGCCTCAACACTTTATGTGCTGAGGCTGCATATGTTATTGATTATCACTAATAATCGCCAATTGTACCGGTTGTAACCAGCTCTGTCAGGGCGATATCCAGTTGTGCATCACTAGGGGCAATACCATGCCATTCGTGAGAGCCCATCATAAAGCTTACACCTGCACCCATTTCTGTTTTCAGGAGAATACAAACCGGTTTACCTTTTCCGGTATGTGCTTTTGCTTCTTCCAGACCAGTTAATACAGCCTGCATATCATTACCTTGCTCGATCGTCAGCACAGTCCAGTCAAAAGACTCGAACTTCGCTTTCAGATCACCCAGGCTCATTACGTTTTTAGTAGCACCATCGATCTGCTGACCGTTGTAATCTACTGCTACGATCATGTTATCCAGCTTGTGGTGTGCGGCAAACATAATTGCTTCCCAGTTCTGGCCTTCCTGCAGCTCACCATCGCCGGTCAGCGCATATACCAGATGCTGGTCTTTATTCATTTTTTTGGCAGTAGCCATACCTGAAGCTACGCTTAAGCCTTGTCCCAGAGATCCGCTGGCAATACGCACACCCGGCAGGTGTTCGTGTGTTGCAGGGTGACCCTGTAAACGAGAATCTATTTTGCGGAAAGTGGCTAATTCAGATACAGGGAAGTATCCGCTGCGGGCCAGAACGCTGTAAAATACAGGAGAGATGTGACCATTAGACAAGAAGAATACATCTTCGTTTTTACCTTCCATATGGAACGCTGGATCATGCTGCATTACTTTGAAATACAAGGCAACCAGATAATCGGTACATCCTAAAGATCCTCCGGGGTGACCACTTTGTACCCCATGCACCATTCTTACGATATCACGGCGCACCTGGGTCGCCATGGCTTTTAATTCCTGCAGTTCCATAATTTATTATAGATATATTATTTTTTGCAAAAATAGCATTATTCAGGGCTACATTCCAAAAATAAAACGCAGCTTTTCCCTTTTACATCAATATAACATATTCAACTCTTGCTAATTCGTATATTTACCTTAGCATATTTTATTAATGGTCTGATGAACCAGGCGACAGGCTGTCTAAAGGAAGGTATTTGTACGCTTTAATCTGATCCATATCCTGCGGCCCACATGCCTGATCCGGTTCATTCAGCTATTTAAATAATATTGGCTAAAACATAAAACTGAACATTATGGTAAAAATGGCTATTGCTGCATTACTACTGTCAGGTACAGTAAGTATGCTTTACTCCTGCACTAAAAAAGAATCGGGTGTCTGTTACTGCAGTTATTACAGTGGGGACAGAACCCACTATGATCTGCGCGACCTGAACGGACAACAGCAGATAGACTCCTGTAACAGGCTAAATGAACTGGCCAGCAATTTTGCCGGTAGTTGTAAACTTAAAAAATGATCATTAACTATTCTAAAAACGAAAGTGGCAGATTCCAGGAATCTGCCACTTTCGTTTTACCTCATTTTAAATATACTTTGCAGTCTGGCTGCTTTTTACTTTTTTGATGCCTTCGGGAGTGCCTGCATATAGCAGCTCTCCACCCCCGGAACCGCCTTCGGGGCCAATATCAATAAGCCAGTCGGCATGCTTGATCACATCTGTATTATGCTCAATGACAATTACACTATGGCCATGCTCGATCAATGCGTAAAATGATTTAAGCAATTTACTGATATCGTGAAAATGCAGACCCGTTGTAGGCTCATCAAAGATGAACAGTAATTTTTCTTTATGTCCGCCTTTGCCCAGAAAAGAGGCTAGCTTTACCCGCTGTGCTTCTCCACCGGAAAGGGTATTACTGGATTGTCCCAGTTTTACGTAACCCAGCCCTACATCTGACAATGGCTGTAATGCTTCTTTTATTTTCTTTTCTTCGCTGAAGAATTCAATAGCATCATCTACACCCATATCCAAGATATCGGAAATGTTCTTTCCTTTATACCTTACCTCAAGTACCTCGTCTTTAAATCGTTTGCCTTTACAGCTTTCACACTGCAAGTATACATCTGCCAGGAACTGCATTTCTACCACTACCACTCCATCGCCTTTACAGGTATCACATCGGCCACCATCAACATTAAATGAAAAATGCTTCGGCTCAAGCCCTTGCATTTTCGCAGATTGTTGTGCTGCAAACAGGCTACGGATATCATCATAGGCTTTGATATAGGTAACCGGATTACTACGCGAAGATTTCCCGATCGGGTTCTGATCTACCAGCTCTACATGTTTGATCGCTTTAAGGTCACCTTCTAAAACGTCGTGTAAACCGACAGATAAGGCAGATTCTCCGAAATGCTTTTGCAGTGCAGGATACAGCGTTTGCTTTACCAGGGTTGTCTTTCCGCTACCCGATACACCGGTCACCACACAAAGTACATTCAGCGGAAAATCTACATCTATATTTTTAAGATTATGCTGACGACAACCTTTCAGGCTGAGCCACTCCTTCGGCACTCTTTGCTTGCGTTCCCGTCCCTGTAGCTTTAGAAAATCATCTACTTTCAATGCGCCGGAAAGGTATTGTCCGGTAAGGCTTTCTTTATTAGCTGTAATCTCCTCATAATTTCCCGTAGCTACGACTTCTCCACCCAGATGTGCTGCCAGAGGTCCCATATCTATAATATGGTCGGCTTCTTCCATCATCATCTCATCATGCTCTACTACTACTACGGTATTATTCAGGTTACGCAGGTTCTTCAATACTTTTATTAAACGATCTGTATCTCTGGGATGCAATCCGATACTGGGCTCATCCAGGATATATAAACTGTCGGTAAGATTACTTCCGAGAAATTTAGTCAACTGTATACGCTGGCTTTCACCTCCGGAAAGGGTATTGGCCTGGCGGTTAAGGGTCAGATAACTAAGTCCTACATCCATAAGCGTATCCAGGCGCTGGTGTATCTCTGTGAGAATACGGGTTGCCACCTGTTGCTCATATTCGGTCAGTACTACCTCACGAAACCATTGTTGTAAATTGCCAATCGGCATTGACGATAATTGCGAAATATCTGTTCCCTGAATTTTCACATACAATGCATCGGGCCTCAGTCTGGTGCCTTTACATGCCGGGCAAACCGTACGGCCGCGGTAGCGGGCCTGTAATACGCGATACTGTACTTTGTACAGGTTTTCCTCTACCATTCCGAAAAACTCATCAATCCAGCGCTGCAGTACATCCATCTGTTTTTCGGTAAGATCGGCGATTGCTTTATGTATCGGGAATCCGTTCTTCGTTTCGGCACGAATAAATGCTTGCTTCCATTCGCCCAGTTTTTCTCCTCTCCAGCAAGCGACCCCATCTTCATACACACTTAATCTCTTATCAGGAATTACCAGGTCCATGCTTATGCCCAGTACCTGACCAAAGCCTTCACATTTAGGACAGGCTCCATATGGGTTATTATAGGAGAAGAAATTTGGTGTAGGCGATTCGAATGTCATGCCATCTGACTCAAACCGGTTACTGAATGATTTGATGGCAGCACCATCCAATTCCAATATACACATTCCGTGGCCTTCATATATTGCCGTTTGCAAACTGTCTGCAATACGGTGCAGGTCGTCTTCATCAAATTCCTTTACCACAATACGGTCAATCAATATATACCACAATCCATCACCGGGAATGATTATATCTCCATCTTCCTGCTCCAGCAATTCTTCTATACGCAAAACCTCATGCTGCTCATCTGTCCTTTGCAGAATCCTTGTAAATCCTTTCTGCATTAACACATTCAGCTCTGCTGCTACCGTACGATCTTCTGCCTGTGCAAAAGGAACAATGATCTGCACTTTAGTTTTTAAGGGTAATGCTTTAATAAAATCGAGGATATCACTTACCTCATCTTTTTTCACTTCCAGTCCGGATATAGGAGAGAAGGTACGGCCGATGCGGGCATAGAACAACCTCAGGTAGTCCTGTAACTCGGTCATGGAACCAACAGTAGAGCGAGGTGTACGTGTTGTCACCTTTTGCTCAATAGCAATAGCAGGGCATATGCCTTCGATCATATCAACGTCCGGCTTATCCATACGCATCAGGAACTGGCGCGCATAGGAACTCAGACTTTCTGCATAACGTCTCTGTCCTTCTGCAAAAAGGGTATCCATAGTCAGGCTTGATTTTCCACTACCGGAAACACCTGTAACCACAACAAGTTTATTGCGTGGTATAGATACACTAACATTCTTTAGATTGTGCATTTTGGCACCCTTGATAAGGATGTCTGATTGTACCTGATCAGCAGTTTGCTTTACTGCCTTTTTCGCCTTTGCCATAGATGCAAAACTAGCGTAAATCAAGACATGAACTGATGCCTGAAATGCAAAAATTATAATAAGCTTGATTAAATAGAAAGGAAGCGGCTGTATGCCGCTTCCTTTCTATTTAATCAAGGAAATGGTCAATTCTTTTGAATTCTGATCCACTTTCCTAAACATTTCTTCATATTTTTTATATAGATCTGCTTCATAAATACCTTTAATCTGCTCGAAGGCAATTTCAACGGTAAGTACTGTCCCGTCCAGATTTGCTTTATAAGTGTATTCAGCAAACGGATATTTTAACTGAACCGCTGAGGGCAGGGCCTCTAGTTTCATTCCTTCAGGAATACTAATCTTATAATGATAGATATGTTTAAAATCCTCTTTTAGTACAATCGGCTCTGTACGTGCGCCTGCTGAAAGCAGGCTGGTCATTGGGTTTCCTATCACCGGTATGGAGATTAATAGTCGCTTGCTGGTTTCATCAATGAGGTTGCCAACTTCCATGTCCAGCTTTTCCGTTATTCTGGGACATAAAGGATCTGCATTGGAAAAGGTGTATGTATCATTTATGACCTTCATATTTTGGTAAGGCACCAATAAACGAACTCTTTCCCACGTCTTTGATGCGGGTGTAGTAAGAAGATAATGAGACAAGTCATCCTGCTTTAATCCACTATACACGGACTCCCACATTACATGCTGCATATCCTTTGCCGCATCCAGCTGAATGCTGATGTTGCGTTCGATAAAATTACGTTCTTTATTATAAGAAGGCGTCTTAACCATTCGTCCGCCATCTTTTGCCAGTAACAAGGCATATCGATCCTGTGTAAAACTGCCAAGGTACCCTGCCGGTAAATTACCAGAGGTACATTCCAGCCACATACTGTCATTGGTTAATGGAACACAGAGTATCATATGGTTGAATACATTGACAGGAAATTCCAGGTCAACATTCTGAGTATTACTGCCTGCAGCAATGATTACAAGGTTTGATGGTATACCGACCGCTTTCAGCATCGCTTTCATGTAATTTGACAAACCCTTACAATCTCCGTAACCTGACTTTGCCAGACTTACTGCATCAAATGTCTGCCATCCGGAAAGTCCGTATTCATTGGCTACATACCTTGTATTCTGCTGCAAATATTTATACAGTGTAGCTATTTTTCCTTTTACTTCTGTTATGGTATCTGTCATAGCATGTAACTTTTCTACAACAGTTGGAGGCAATGAGTCTTTGTCCTCGTTAATATTGTAAATAAATGCTCCGAATTGTTCCCAGGTATCTGACTTTCCCTGGTAATTATTCAGAGTTACATTTCCCGTTGCAAAACTAATTGTAGGCAAGTAATTCCCATCAGGAACAGAGTAAGGCTGATAGGTAAATGCTGGTATTCCCTCTACAATCCACTTGCATTGCGTCATGGATACCAACTTAGACTCAGTATTGTAACTGTATACTTCCTGTTTTCCCTCTTTACGTACATTTGCCGGCAGCTTATATCCTTTATATTTAAAGTTTACGCCTTTAGGATAATTTACAGTTATGCTTGCTTTTTCTACAGCAACCTTTTCATCCGGCTGCGGATTCCAGGAAGGTAAGAAGAAGGTGGTCTTGTATTTAATAGTATATTCGAATACTACCGTATACGGATATTGCTTATGCTCAAAATCGTGCAACTTTATGCGGCTATCATCATTAAATGTATAGCTGGAGCCGAAAGTAGACCGATCAATTAAATCTTTTCCGGAAACAGACTTGATCAATACACCCTCCCCATCATATAGCTTGGCAGAAATGTTATAAATATTACTAAAGACATCATAATGCTGACGAAATATGGCAAAGGAGTTCCCGTTTTCATTCAGGACTGTAATGGCCCTCTTCCTTATACTGGTAAAGCCAGTCTGTGAGATTTCCAATATTGTACTATCCATTCGAATAACTGCATTAGCACCCATTAGCAATTGCTGCGGAATGCCCGATACAGGGTATTGGCTTACTTTTGCGTGGCTATGTTGTATTATGGTTAATAAAAATATTAATACAGTATAAACTTTCTTCATGATCAGGACTTAAGCTTCAGTATTATTTTTTGATTTTGCTGCTTAATAATGGCACTGTAGAATTCACTCAAGGTTCCAACTTCCTTGGCATCTAGTAATAAAATCTTGTTGTCAAACTGGCATTGTATCATAGCTGCATTCCGGACGGTATCAATACTCACACTGCTCGTATAACGCATTAGCCCTGCCGGATCAAGTGCAATATTTTTACCCACAGGGTAATCATCAAACATATACTTATCACTCAACTGAATATATACCTTGTATTTTTCCTGAGAGATGTAATCATATTCTACAGGATATTTACGGTCTTTGATATTGCGTATTGGATTTTCAGAAAATATTTTCTTGAAATAAGGGTCCAGGATTACCATGTCTACAGCATCCCCCAGATTTACTGTACCATACAATACCACTCTTATATTTTTGTCTACCTCATTGATATTTTCGAAATTAACATCTGTAATTTTCAAGCCAGACATATGCTTCTCTCCTTCATCCAGACCTCGGTCTATAAAATGCTGTTTTATTGTTGTACTATCCGATTTCCACGCTTTACGGAAATCCATACCGGTATACACCCCCATTTCTCTAATCATTTTAAACCTGTACGTGTTACCACCTTCTTTATTCGCATTTAGATAAACAATTGTATTGGATATATTTCTTGCAAGCGATGCATCCAGTTCTATAACTCCCCCTTCTTTACTCACGATCCTAGAGTAGCCATTATAATAGCTTAACGGTAAGTAGCCAAAAGGTAAGTCCTTTTCTGCAGCATTTAATTGATAGCTGACGCCATTAATCTCTACCCTTGTAATAAGGTTAGTAATATCAGAAGGATTAGGTAATATCTCACTTAATTTATCACTGTACTTATTGGACAGCAATATCATATCACTCTTGAGTCCGGCGTTACGTAACATTGCACATAAAAGTTTATTTATACCAGCTTGATCACCCTGCTTTGCTTCAAATACTTTACGTATATCGTCTCCATAGCTTCTATTTTGAATGTTCTTTTGTACATAGTAAAATATAGCTTTAGCTTTATCTAGCTCTTCAGGAATATCTTTCACAATATTTTTTACGGTCTCATCTAGAAAGCCAGATTTGTCAAATGCCTGAACCAGGATTTTGTCATACCAAACTTCCTTAATATGCTTATCCCAGCTCTCAGCAATAGGATACTGCATTCCTGGCCCCACAACCCCATTATAATTTAGTTTAACCCTTTCTATAAACTGTACTTCCGGCCCCATCAAATCTTCCTTTTTAAAAGCCGGTACATTCTTCCGAACCCAGGAACGTTGTATGATATGAGGACTGAATGCATGAGGTCCTTCAGCATATAAGGCCAATGCCGATGAGGCATCCATTTTCTTCATACTGGTAAAGCTTTTGAACTCCACGCTCGTATGTATCATAGGTGTGAACATCAGCATCTCACTACGATTAAAATTGAAGCGGGAATACAGAACTGGTTCATCTCGCTGGAAGTTCCAACTAGATGGCATTGAACCATTCTTCACTTCATAACTATAAGTTACTACAGAACCGTCCTTAATACTAGGCATACTTACCTTAACGATGTCCAATCCATCTGTATAATCCTCCATAATAATCTCGGACTTCTCTATCTTATTCTCTGTAATATGTCCATCTTCAAGATTATAAGTAATACCCTTAAGTTTTTTTACCACACCATATGATTTCTTCGGGATTATAATATCGACAAGATTCCCAATACTCTTCGCATTATAAATCTTAAACGCAATTTCATAATGATACATATCAACACCATTAGTGCCATCAGTAGTACCGATCTCATATAAGATCACAGCCGAAGCATTCTGATCAATTGGAGGTATGGTAGATTTAAGATAAGCCATTAAAGAATCACGGTTTTCCGCTACTTTAAAATTCTGACTGTAAGAACGCGATGCCACCATAATGAGGCATAAGAAGAGAAGTTTACTTTTCATTTGCTACAAATTGCGGCAAATGTATAGTAATTGTATAAAAAAGAGAAATATGATATTTCAATATATAAAACTAGAAAAGACTGCATTAATTATCTAATGAGTTTCTATTCCAGCTATATAATAAGAGTTATACGATGCGGTTATACTAGCGTATAGTATATACATAAAAAAAGACACCCTTCAGTTTTGAAGGGTGTCTTAAAATAAATATGGCAGCTACCTACTTTCCCGGAATACACCAGTATCATCGGCCATGATGGGCTTAACTGCTCTGTTCGGAATGGGAAGAGGTGAACACCATCGGCAATACCAC
>NZ_VOSI01000002.1:0-808231 GCF_019797745.1 Edaphocola aurantiacus
GAAACCCCAAAAACAGTACATAAGTTAGTGCCCGGGCTGCTGCGGTTGCAAGAGCGGGATATTATTTTAGAGGTAATATTTTTTCACTTTCTAAACCCAAAACTTATGTCAGGAATCAATAATAACAGAGTAAACGCTGTAATGAACAGCGATCAGCTGGCCAATGTCAAAACCCTCTTTGCTGCCATACAGGCACAGCTGCCCTTTCTCGTAGGGCTAAGCCCGGCCGAGCGCATGAGCCTGCCCAAGATCAATGTCGGGAACAAAGCCTTTAGCGAAGATGCTGCCAATGCCCTGCGCAACAGTCCGCAGCTCTTCCCCTCTTTTCTCTCTGCAGACATGCTGCAAAACGATCTTAACCTCTTTCATCAGCTAGACGAGATCAGTGCCATATGCAGACAGTTGTCGGAGCGTATAGAAGATACCCGCATACTGGCCGGTAGTGAAGCCTATACTACGGCATTGAGCATATACCGCATAGCTGAGGCGGCAAGCATAGCCGGTATGCCCGGCAGTAAAGCCGTGCACCAGCAGCTCAAGGAGCGCTTTAACTACCGCCCTGGCAGTGCCACCCCACCCACCCCTGAGGAGGGGGCAGATACCCCAGACCTAAATGGAATCTGATCAAAAGCTAAATGAACGCAGCTCGGAGCTGAATAAAGCTACCTAAAAGCTAAATAGAGGGTAGACAACAGCTAAATGAATGCGGAAAAATGCTGCGACCGCGGGGCTTTTTGCACAATTGCATTTACCTAAAAGCTGCCCGGTCTCAGAAAAAAGGTATATCCAGCCACCCCAAACCTGAATGGGATTGAGGTTTGGAGTTAATGCTATTAAGCTTTTGGGCAGGTGCATTTAGTTTTGCAACGGCTTCATTTTGCTTTTTGTCGGCCACATACGGCACGTTGGTGCGGCGGCGAGGCTTTCTACCGGCAGCAGATAGCTCTTTAGCCACCGCATGCTGCTTAGCTGCGGCTGCATGCTGGTCTGTACCGGGCGCATCGACCAGCTGTATGACTAGCCGCTGCTTACCGGTAGTAATCTGTATGTGCTGGCCGGGAGCAAATCCACAATCGGCCAGCCACTTGCCCGCAAGCCTTATCTTGGGGTATATAACATGGGTTTTGTACAGCAGGTGGGCATTATAGGTTACATGATGGTCATATACCTTTACGATGCGAGGCTTACGCACCACCGGGCCATTAGTTTTCTTAGCCATAAAGCGAGTGTTTTAGTTATAGCACAAAGCAAAGGCATGTGGCCTACCCGTGCGGGTGTTACTTACAGGTAAAATACTGCGGTGGCAATACCGGTAATTAGTATAGAAATGTGTAATTTTCCAGTCTGAAAAAACAATTGACCTATGACCAAAACAACCAACCGTAAAGCGCACGAAGGCCGCAACATAAAACGCTTTCGCGAGATGCTGGGCATTAAACAAGATGCCCTGGCCGCAGACCTGGGCCATGACTGGAACCAACAGCGGGTATCGCTGCTGGAGCAGCGCGAGACTATAGAACTGGATGTGCTGCAACAGATTGCAGCGGTGCTACACCTGCCGGTTGAGGCTATTCAGAACTTTGACGAAGAACAGGCGGTGAATATAATATCGAATACATTTAACGATCAATCAAACGGATATAACTATTATCCTAATTTCCATTTCAATCCTTTAGATAAGATGGTGGAGCTCTACGAGCGTATGCTCCTACAGCAGAAGGAGATGATAGATCGACTGGAGCAATTGATAAAGAAGTGATTATAAATGAATAAGGAGCCCGGTGGGCTCCTTATTCATTTATGTGAGGACGAGCGAGGGTAGATGATAGTGAGAGCAGTTATTTAGACAATGCCACTTTGCTCAATTAAAAAAATAATGTTTGCTCCTGTCAAATTTAAAGCATACCTCGTCATCTCGTCATCTACTTTTTGAGGAATATATCCTTGTCCATGGCCTCCTAATTTATTTCTTATTGTAGGAATTCCACTTTCTAATAAATTCTTTAATGACGTAAATTGGTTTTGAGTAAAAGTTGGAACCAATTCATTTAGAAAACAAGTTTGAATCAATGCTTTTGCGGTATCAGTGTCCTTAAAGGTCCAATTTCTTTCCTTGCAAATTATCTTCATTGTGCTTTCAAAAGCTTTTAATGCCTCTGTTAAGCATTCCTTATTTCTACCATGTCTATAATGTTCGTGTGCTTTGAGATATTCTTCATTGGCTCCTTTAAATTTACTATTCCAAAGTAGATTAATAGTTGGCTTTACTATTTCAGTATGTATATAAGATGAATCAATTCTTATAATTTCTCCTTCAAAAGCGTAACCAATTCCGTTTTCTTTAAATCGCTCATTTAATTCAGATATTGCTTCATCTGGATTCATTTTTACAGTAGTATTATATAGATATCTATCATACATTTTATTTTCAACAGTTTTTATACATTTAAAAGCAACTTCAACTACATCCAGCACCTCTTCTGTGTTTGCTTCAAGAATGAAATTTAGAACCTCCCATTGCTGACTTCTTCCAATATTATTTTCAATAAGTTGAAATCTCCCATATTCTCTACAAATTATATCATATACATTTTTATATGCCTCTCCTACAATATCATCTCCATATTGCTTGTTCTTACCAAAACAGTCATCTATTATATGAACGATTTGTACTCGGAGTTTCTGTGAAATACTGTTATAAGTATATATTTCAGGAACTTCCCCACGGAGTTCCTTTTGCCTTTTCGAAAAAAGATTAAAAATTCCCATAAACAATTGCATAAATTAAAATCAAACATATAGTATTAATATCTATTTCTCAAAGGTGTATTTCCCCTAAAAAATATGAGAAAAATACCCACTGGCGCGCTCCCAGCGCGTGCCTCAATCCTACAACCACTAAACAAACAGTAAGACCATAGCTTATACAAACCGGGTAATCTCAAGGTGTTACCAAAGGAGATATCTCCACTACGGTCGATATGACGAAGTGAGTGTTCCCGTCATTTCGAGCACAGCGTAGCGGCGTCGAGAAATCTCCTGAAGCAAGTACCAAAGGAGATGTCTCCACTCCATTGCACTGGCGTGAGTGTTCCGAAGGGCCACTCACGTCTATATAATTCCTGCCCCGATTGCATCGGGGCCTTTTTACAAGCTCCCGATACAATCGGGATAGATGATTGGGGTCTTAGTGGCCTGCGGAACACTAAGACCAGACAAGATATAAGAGGAGATATCTCCATTTCGCTACGCTTCAGTCGATATGACGAGTGAGTGTTCCTAAGCTGGCGCGCGCTCCCCAGCGCGTGTCTCAAATCTAATAACAGTAAGACAAACCGGCACACGAGGTGCCTGCGCTAGCGTACAAAGTGAGTATACGACAAAAGGCTACCC
The DNA here is from genome assembly GCF_019797745.1 of Edaphocola aurantiacus. GTDB lineage: Bacteria > Bacteroidota > Bacteroidia > Chitinophagales > Chitinophagaceae > Edaphocola > Edaphocola aurantiacus. Next base: position 3,394 of record NZ_VOSI01000002.1, read on the forward strand.
GATGGATAGCCTTTGCTATTGTATTATGTTATGCAGCAATTACTTGCTTAAGTGCATGCTTCTTTCTTTGTACAGGGTTCTAAAGTATGGGTCTCTCAGATCTTTGATGAAGCGGATAGCCTCTCCCGTGCTCTTCATCTCTGGCCCTAACTCTTTGTTTACATTAGGGAACTTGCTGAAGCTGAATACCGGCTCCTTGATCGCATACCCTTCCAGGTGCTTCTCGATGGTGAAGTCTTTCAGCTTCTTATCGCCCAGCATTACTTTGGTAGCAATGTTCAGGAACGGTACACCATATGCCTTGGCGATGAATGGTGTGGTACGGCTGGCACGAGGGTTGGCCTCGATTACAAACACGCGACCGTCTTTGATGGCAAACTGTATGTTGATCAGACCTTTAACGTTCAGTTTCAGGGCTATTTTCTTCGTAATGTCTTTCATCTCCTCAACTTCCAGTTTACCCAGGTTGAAGACAGGCAGTACAGAGTGGCTGTCTCCGCTGTGGATACCCGCCGGCTCTATGTGCTCCATAATGCCCATGATGTATACTTCCTCTCCGTCACAGATGGCATCGATCTCGGCCTCCTGGCAGCGATCCAGGAAGTGGTCGATCAGGATCGTATTGCCCGGCAGTATTTTCAGCAGGCTTACTACGCTCTCTTCCAGCTCCTCGTCGTTGATAACGATACGCATGGCCTGTCCGCCCAGTACATAAGACGGGCGCACCAGTACCGGGTAGCCTACCTGGTTGGCTACTTCCATAGCATCGTCGGTAGTGTAAGCGGTACCATATTTTGGATAAGGTATTTTCAATTCTTTAAGCAGGTCAGAGAATCGGCCACGGTCTTCTGCAATATCCATATTGTCGAATGAGGTACCGATGATCTTAATGCCTTTGGCATGCAGGCGTTTAGCCATTTTCAGGGCCGTTTGTCCACCCAGCTGTACGATAACGCCTTCTGGTTTTTCATGCTCGATGATCTCCCACACATGCTCCCAGTATACCGGTTCGAAGTACAGTTTGTCTGCAATGTCGAAGTCGGTAGATACGGTCTCAGGGTTACAGTTGATCATGATCGCCTCATAACCACACTCTTTGATAGCCAGCAGACCATGTGTACAACAGTAGTCAAACTCGATACCCTGACCAATGCGGTTAGGGCCTGAACCCAGTACAATGATCTTTTTCTTATCGGTTACCTTAGACTCGTTCTGCAGGATATCTTCAGAGCCGGTTTGCAACTCTTCGAAGGTGCTGTAGAAGTATGGAGTTTTGGCTTCGAACTCGGCACTACAGGTATCTACCATTTTGTAGACACGGGTTACACCCAGTTCTTTACGTCTTGTATAAATCTCTTCCGGAGTGCAATCGCCCATCAGCTCAGCAATCTGCTCATCACTGAAGCCCATTTTCTTGGCTTCAAACAGTACTTCTTTAGGCAGGCTGTGCGATTGTTTGTATTCCTTGATCTTTGCTTCCAGTTGTACGATCTCCTGGATCTGGTACAGGAACCAGCGATCGATTTGTGTCAGTTCTCTCAGTGTTTTGATAGAGATACCTACTTCCAGCGCTTCTTTGAGGCGGAAGATACGGTCCCATGTAGGGCGCTTCAGGTATTCTTTCAGCTCTTCAGGGCGCATGCGGCTGCGGCTGATAGAGGTAAGGCCGATAGCATTGTTCTCCAGGCTCTGACATGCCTTTTGCAGGGCTTCAGGAAAGGTACGTCCGATAGACATTACCTCACCTACAGACTTCATCTGCAGGCCCAGTGTATCGTCAGCACCTTTAAATTTATCAAAGTTCCAGCGTGGCATTTTTACGATTACGTAGTCCAGCGCCGGCTCAAAGTATGCAGATGTTGTTTGGGTGATCTGGTTTTTCAGCTCATCCAGGTTGTAGCCTACCGCCAGTTTCGCAGCGATTTTGGCAATCGGGTAACCGGTTGCTTTAGAGGCCAGTGCAGAAGAGCGGCTTACGCGCGGGTTGATCTCGATGGCGATGATCTCTTCGGTCTCCGGGTTGAGGGCGAACTGTACGTTACAGCCTCCGGCAAAGTTTCCGAGATTACGCATCATATCTACTGCGGTATTACGCATCAGCTGGAATGCTGTATCGCTCAGGGTCATAGCCGGTGCTACAGTAATACTGTCGCCGGTATGGATACCCATCGGGTCAAAGTTCTCTACAGTACAGATGATAACTACATTGTCAGCAGCATCTCTCAGCAGTTCTAATTCAAATTCTTTCCAGCCCAGTACTGCTTTTTCTACCAGTACCTCATGTATAGGAGAGGCTTTAAGACCGGCATCCAGTGCCGCTTCCAGCTCATCTTTACTTTTTACAAAACCACCTCCGGTACCACCCAGTGTGAAGGACGGACGGATAACCAGTGGAATACCGATCTCCTGTGCAAACTCTTTACCTTCCAGCATTGAGTTGGCTACGCGTGCAGGTGCTACGGGAATACCCATCTCCAGCATCCACTCGCGGAACAGGTCGCGGTCTTCTGCCTTATCGATTGCTTTAATGTCTACCCCGATCAGACGTACATTATACTGCTGCCAGATACCCAGCTCGTCTACTTCTTTACACAGGTTCAGCGCAGTCTGTCCACCCATGGTAGGCAGTACGGCATCGATATCATTTTCCTTCAGTATCTGTTCTATACTTTCCGGAGTCAAAGGTAACAGGTACACCTTATCCGCAACTATGGGATCGGTCATGATCGTAGCAGGGTTACTGTTGATCAGTGTTACTTTGATTCCTTCTTCTCTTAAACTTCTGGCTGCCTGAGAACCGGAGTAGTCAAACTCACATGCCTGGCCTATCACGATAGGACCGGAGCCAATAATTAAAACAGATTTGATGGAAGTGTCTAAAGGCATTTTATATATGTTTATTTTTATTTTACGGATTTATGCTGCACTCGGCCCCAATCATTGTATCGTGAGTACCCTCACCTATAGATACAAAAAATCGGGCTGGCGCCCGAAGTGCAAAACTAACACAATTATGCTTTCTGCACAAGTAATTATTCAGAAGCTTGTGCCGATACCTGCCTATTTATATATAGAGTATAGCTATTACATTTATAAAAAAGCCCGGGAGGTGGACACTCCCGGGCTGAACTTTAACCACATACCTTATCGTAATAAGGTAATATCTCCTTTGTATGTTTTCTTCTCTTTATTAGGCAGTTCTACTATAATTATATACTGATACACACCCTGGTCACAGGCTTTCCCGTTATAATTACCATCCCAGCCGCTCATCGGGTCAATGGTTGTAAACACCTGCTGACCGTAGCGGTTATAGATCTCGAACCGCAGCAGCTTCTGAAACTGTGCATTGGTCAGCCCAAAGACATCGTTGCGGCCATCGCCATTAGGAGTAAAGGCATTAGGCATAATAGGGTCCTGAGGGTAGCGTACATCTATAAAGATATCTGCGGTATCCTTACAGCCATAAGCATCTACACCCACCACCGTATACGTCTTGGGCTCGATAACCGGGTAGGTAGTCGGGCTCTGCTCTCTGAAATCGTGAAATGCCCCCAGCGGATACCAGGTATAGAACACAGCCCCTTGTGCCGACATGGTGATCTCCTTACCATAATCGACCAGTGTGCCGCTAGGCGGGGTGATGCCAAATAGCGGTGTTGGTGCCCTGAACTCTACCGTAAGCTGTTTTGTAGTGGTACAATGTGCTTTAGGACTGCTTGCCGAGAAAGTATAATGGTATACCCCCACAGGCATCCAGACATAGTTGGTGGCAATATTGGCCGCCCTAAGACCTGTAACAGGTGTCCAGTTATAGATATAATTAATGGTATCTGGCAGTACCTGTACCGGTATCATAAGACTGTCCTGACCGCAGGCGGCAGTATCGTCTGTCATTATAATCTGCGGATATGGCTCTGTAACTGCATGAAAGGTAATGCTTCTTGGCGGGCAGGTAGCCGGTGCGCCGGGTTGTGTAACGGTAAATACAAAGTCCTGGTTCTGGGTAATGACCGGGTTTATGGTCAGGTTGCCCAGGTTATACTGTGCCGGTGCCCAGCTGAACTGTAAGCCCGGGTCTGTAGCCCCGGTTATAGAGATCTGCGTACCCGGACAATAGGCCGGCAGCGGGGTCGTCAGATTGGCATACAGCGCATCATATATATATATGGTATCTCTCTTTACGATATCGGTTGGGTTCAGACAGCTGCATGGCTCCAGCAGATCGATGATCAGCATCTTGGTTCCATTGGCTGGCAGCAATCCTGCTACATCAATCGTACGGCTGGTCTGCATCGCGGCCAGCTGTATGGTGTCGGGCAGGAAGGTATAGTCTGTTCCGTTCACGGCCGATCCCGATTTATTAATATGCAGCACTAAAGGAGCAGTCGTATCGCCTGTGCGGGTAAAGGTGATCTTGGCAGGATTACATCCTCTTACTGTATGCTTATTTGGACTATTGGCCCCGCCACCCGTAGTCACCGTCATATCGACCGGTATACCGGTTTCATACTGTATCTTAAAGGTTACATTATCATTGACATACCCGTTAAGCTTGGTGGGGGAGTAAGCACTCGCAGTGGTTGGAAAATTGGGAGCACCGGTACATACAGCCTGGTAGAAAATCCCTTTCGGGTCAATGCGGCAGACACCAGAGTGAAAGTGCTCACTGTTCGGATCTCCGAAATAGCTGGCAAATTTAAGCCCGGCAAAATTATCCCGGAACACGGCCATGTAAAATGGCTTGGGACTGGTATCTATAGCATTGGTCGTAACCGGCATACCGGTTTGTTTCAAAGACCAGGTAAATGTAGACACTGCAATGTTGCCGCACTTATCTACAATCAGGGAAGAAGGATAGATGTCGCCCATAAATCCTGTTCTGAGTCCGGTACGGGTCGATGCTATGGAGGCCGTAAGTGCAGGGGTCAATTTATCAATAAACACCAGTCCGTTAGCGACCAGCCCCTGTGCTGCGGTATTGGTTACCGGGTAATTGCCCTGGCTATTGCCCGCCACATATACGTTATGACTACAGTCAAAGGCTACCCTAAGTGCATAATCGGTCGTATCGGTTCCTATATAACTGGAAGCCAGTATACCTGGATTATTATTATTAATAACGGTCACAAATCCATCTAAACGGCCACCGGGTCTTGTGGGCTTGTATGCCCCAAACGATACCGGGTAGTTGCCGGATATGGTGCTGCCAACAATCGCTATACGGTCTGCATTAGGGTCGTACTCTACAGCACAGGCTCCGTCCCAGGCACTACCGCCAATGTAGGAACTATATTGCAGGGTTGTCAATGAAGGATTGAGGCGGGAGATGATTGCATCATGCCCTCCGCCTAAAGTATTCTGAATGGCACCGGGTGTGGTCGGAAAATCTGTGGACCCTGAATTACTGGTAATCCAGATATTGTCCTGGTTATCAAAAGCCAGATCAACCGTACTCTGTCCATAGTTGCCGGGAGCATATGGTGCAAAATAGATCGTGTTCATGTAATAAGCTTCCGGCCCCGTACCGCCCAGGTAGGTACAACCCACAAGTGCCGATCCGGCAGCGTTGAACTTCACTACATACATATCAGAAGTCCCCTTAAGGCTGGGCTGGTACGCTCCGGCCGTAACCGGCAGTGTCGTCGTCTCGGTATAGCCGGTCATGACAAGCTCCTGATTATTCGTAACCCGCAAACTACTTGGGAGTATTCTGCCGAAACTGCCTCCGAAATAAGTGGAGTACACAAGGGCCGTACCGTTGGCATTATATTTATTGATGCCGATACTAAATGTACTGGGCACTGTGGTCTGGTAGGCACCGGTTGTGGTAGGCCAGCCCCAGGCAAATACGGTCGCTGAAGTGTAGGCATTACCCGCTGTGTCATAAGTAGCCCCGTAAGCATTTACGCCTCCTTCAAACGGGTTTCCGTTATTATGTCCGCTGTAGGTGGCAAATACAACAGAAGGGTCTATGATCAGTTCATAGGCTTTATTATATCCCTTAGGGAAATAGTAAGAGAGTACTCCTTCTTTGAAGCGGTAAGCAGAAGGGACCATTATCTTCTTCCCATCAATCACCTGGTAACAAACGGGAGCCTGCTCCACTACTTTGTTTACAGTCGTGGTAATTGCTAAAGACCCATCCCGCAATAAAGCCGGCTGTACCCCATCGAATGACAAGGCAATCTGCTGCGGGTCTGCACCGGGATGCACAATAAAATCGTACTTCAGGTTATCGCCCGAAGCACCATATATTTTAAAATCAACACCATTATAAATATCATGCTGCCATACAGCGCCATACAGCCCTACATTTCCTGCCCATTTCTTCGGATCATTACCGATGAAGTAGTTATGATACGCCTGCTTCTTGTCTGCCGTTGTGTAGGTAACACCAGGATTGCTGCCTACAAAGTTTACGTTATAGGCATGTCCATGAAGCACAGGCTCTTCAGCGTCTTCAGATGTTTTTGCATCATGTATTTTCCGGATATCTTCTTTGCTGACGAAGTTGTATACCAGTCCATGATCGGTAAGAAACAGTACGCCATTGTCGCTCAAGCTGGCTTTGTACTTTGCTTCGGCAGTCCATTGTCCTTTGTTTTCTGCAAAGGTCATTTGCTGCACCTGGTGTTCGTGCGGTGCGCTTCCGGTGGGTGATCCGGGAGGAGGCGTTGCCCAGCCGGTGACCGCACCGAACCCGGTCAGTCCGGCCAATAGCCATAATTTGCCCATAGTGATAATTTTTTACAATTGATAAATAGGGTTACTCAGGACATTAGGGTAAATGTCCTGAAATGGATTATCAACAATGGGAAATGCTGAAACTACTGTCTTATTGGGATTTGTCAGTACTCAAATTTACGGAGAATCACAAGCATTATTATCTTGTGCTACAAAAACAGTACAAAAGTATGGGGTCACTGCCCTAAAACAAAAATCCCGGAACGCATAGCGTTCCGGGATTTGATGGACAAAGTTGATATATATCTTATCGGAATAAGGTTACCGTTCCATTATATGTCTTAATCGTTTTGTTGGGCAACTCTACTACAATGATGTAGTTGTATACTGCCTGGTCACAACCCTTACCTTCAAATGTACCATCCCATCCTTTCAGCGGATCTATGGTGCTGAACACTTGCTGGCCCCAGCGGTTGTAGATTTCAAAACGAAGCAGTTTCTGGAATTTCGCATTCGTCAGTCCGAATACATCGTTCTTACCATCGCCGTTCGGCGTAAAGGCATTAGGCATGATCGGATCTAAAGGATATTTTACATCAAGGAAGATCGTAGCTGTATCCTTACAACCATACTCATCAATACCCAGGACACTATAGGTTGCTGGCTCCAGCACCGGCAATGTTCTGGCTACCGGCATGTCTGGATTATAGAACTGACCCGGAGGGAACCAGGAGTACAGTACTGCTCCCTGTGCGGACATATCTACTTCCGTACCATAAGGTACTACGGTGCCGCTTTGTGGTCTTACATAACTCAGGTCAAATGGCGGACGCACATTGATATTAATATTATGAGTGGAAACGCAATGCGCCTGCGGTGTGGTCACTGTAATTGTATAAGGATAGGTGCCTGGCGGACGGAACAGGAAGTTGGTTCCGATATTGGTTGCCCTTAAGCCTGTACCCGGCGACCAGTTATACAGATAATTGACAGAATCGGGGTATACAGACACCGGTATGACTGCCGAATCCTGGCCACAGACGATGGTATCGCTTGGTGCTGATATAATAGGATACTGCTCTACCAATGCATGGTATGTCTTACGTCTCGGAGGACAGGTTGCCGGTGCTCCCGGTTGTGTAACGGTTATCGTAAAATCTCTTGTTGTCAGTAACGTAGGGGTTATGGTAAGGCTACCGGTATTGTACTGCACCGGCATCCAGCTGAAGCTCAGACTAGGATCTGTTTCTGCTGTGATAGAAATCGTCGTGTTGGGACATACAGCCTGCTCTGGTGTAAGAATATTTACATACAAAGAGTCCAGAATATATACCGTATCTCTTTTCAGAATAGGAATAATAGAAGCGCCTGCTGCTACTGAATCGGGATGTAATACACCAATGATTACATATTTATTGCTACCCAGTGGTGGTAACAGACCCTGAATATGCAGATCAACTGTGCTGGAACCTCCTGGCACTACCAGTGTAGGTGCAATAAAAGCATAGTCGGTACCATTAACTGCTGTACCGCTCACCTGCAGGTGGAAGGTAAATGGTTGTAAGGTATCACAACCTAATCTTTTATAACGGATTACAGCCGGGTTACAACCTCTTACGGTATGCAGCTTATTAGAACCGCCACCACCACCGGTTATATTTTCGGTTTGTACCGGTGTACTCATCAGGCTTCCTGCTTTCAGGAATACCCCTGAGTTCAGCGCACCATCTACTGCATCAGCAATCGCTAATTTCAGGTGGTAGGTCTGACAAGGAATTACGTCCTGTATTGCAGTCAACACGGTAGTCATACCGTCAAAAACAATATTCGGGTTTGCAGTTGGAATAAGGTTATCTACATAATAGGCGGTAAAAGGAGAGCCTGGTGCAATAGCATTACATGTGGCTATATTACCATTGATACCTGCACCCGGATTTACGGTATTGATCGCGATCGGCACATTGGTACCCGGCACCAGGGCTATATTTCTTTTGGTCGGAATAGCTGGAATATTGGATACAATACCCGGGCCGGAAATCAGGAATGCAAATACATCATTAAAGGATGAACAGGCATATTCCGGATACTCTTCCGAACCAAATACATACTGAAAGCGCACCGTATCGCCCGAAGGAATAAAGTCAAACTCCAGCACGCAGGCATTGTTGGTAGCCGAGCCATTGATAATAGAGGTCAGGTCGCCATCGCCCGGAGTGTTACCACCCGTATAACTCATGCCCTGTGTCGCAATAGCATCTACACCTACGGTAAACGTTGCCGTATTGGTCTTTGCAGAACCGGTTGTGAGTATGATACCGCTATCTATACCCAGATTACTGGTTCCGGAAAAGGTACCACTACCTGTAGAGCGGCAAACCAATGTTGGATTCATTGTTACTACACCCTGTCCGACAAGCTTATTGACGAGCTGGGTTGCGGTAACATTATCAATAACAGTTAGCTGCGCCTGACTCAGGGTGAAGCTGCAGCACAAAACTAAAAGTACACTTATGATTTTGTGTAGATATCGAATCATAAATTATAGATGATTAGTGATTAGGTTAATTATTTAAAAGATGTTTCACATGCTACTGTTCAACATACATATAAACCAGGTAAAAAGTATAGAAGTTGCCGGCGGCCGGTGTACACAAGTAAGCAGAAGTATAATGAGTTATACCTTACAATGGTGTAAAAAAAATATAAGACAAACAAGTAAAGGTCATGATGGTTAAAGCTTATCTATAGGGTTCAAATAGGTATTTATTGAAAAAAATCTCTATAAATATAAGCAATAATTGTCATGATTACAATGATTATTTAAAAAATAATTAACACTATAGAAAAAAATCAGGCCCTATATATAAATAACCATAACCTGTCTTTTCGTAAGTCATTCATTTATAATTCAATAGGGCGTATTCTGTAGAATACGCCCTATTGAATTATAAATGGGGTAAAACAAGGTGCTATTCAATCAGCAGTGCAAGCGATTTTTCGATCATTTGCGTAACGGAACGCGATCCGTCTTTGGTAAATTCTTTTGTCTGACGATTTGCGATAATTGTATTGATGGAGAGGCAATGGTGCCCCATGATGCGCCCCAGTCCGTAAATGGCAGAGGTCTCCATCTCAAAATTGGTAATGCGGTGATCTCCGCAACGGAACCCCGCAAGGGAATCGATAAGGTGCGGCAAAGCCGGTGCCATACGGATCTGACGACCCTGAGGTGCATAAAACCCCGGACAGGTAACGGTTATACCATGTATATATCCTTCTCTGGCTGGAAATTTGTTCAGCAGTTGAATAGAGCCTTCGGCCATATAGGGCTTGATCGCTGATGTTTCCAAACGACTGTGTTTCACAAAAGCATCTTTGATAAAGGCCACTTCTGCATTCTCACTATAATAATAGTAGTGCAGCAGATTATCCAGACCGATGCCGAAGGTGCTGACCACAAGACTATCTACCGGTATATCGGCTTGCAAAGCCCCGGAGGTTCCCATTCTGACGATTTCAAGTGTTGTATGGTCTTCTTTAGGAAGGCGTGTACCGAAGTCTACATTCACCAGGGCATCCAGTTCGTTAAGGGTAATGTCTATATTATCCGGTCCTATACCGGTCGAGACTACACTCAGGCGTTTATGCCCTATATACCCGGTATGGGTTATGAACTCCCGGTGTTCTTTTTTGTGCTCAATACGGTCAAAATACTTAGAGATCATAGCTACCCTTCCAGGGTCTCCTACAGTAATAATGGTGTTGGCAATTTCCTCGGGATGAACATCGAGATGGTAAATACATCCTTTTTCTGTTATGATCAGTTCCGATGCACCGATAGGGTTTCCCTGCATAAATAATCTCTATTTTTATTTGGAATTTTAAACAATCAAACTTACCTTTGCTGTCCTCTAAATCGCGTATGCGATACGTTTTGGTACCGTGGCCGAGAGGTTAGGCAGAGCTCTGCAAAAGCTTGTACAGCGGTTCGAATCCGTTCGGTACCTCACAAAAATACAGAAAGCATCACATAAAATAAGTGGTGCTTTCTTTTTTTATTTCTTAATTTTGATAGGATTGTGAACCTGGTGATCAGATGAGTAAACAAAAACAACCTAAAGTATACATAAAGAATAAGCCTGCAACTTTTGAATATGCCATTGAAGACAGACTGGTAGCAGGTATCATGCTTACCGGATCGGAAATCAAATCGGTACGTTTGAATAAAGTAAGTTTTAACGACAGCTATTGTTTTTTTCATAAAGGCGAATTGTGGATTCGCAGTCTGCATATTGCACAATATGTAAATGCCGGGTATGTAGGCCATGACCCTACCCGCGAGCGCAAATTACTGTTGAATAAAAAGGAACTTAAAAAGTGGGCCCAGAAAATAAAGGAAAAGGGATTCACCATTGTGCCATTATCTATGTTTATCAGCGACAACGGCTATGCCAAACTGGAGATCGGTTTGGGTAAAGGAAAGAAGCTGCATGACAAGAGAGACAGCATAAAAGCCAGAGATGCAGAACGTAGTCTTAAGAATAAGGATTGGTAAATTTCCTGAATTAATTGTTAAGGCATAAACATTATTCACCTATTTATTTATTTTTGTGCTGAAACCATAGATTTTGATTATACAGAATTAAACCTTTTGCATATCAACACTCTAAGTATGAACAACTATTAAAAACAAATAAAAAAATAGAATTATGAAAAAAATCCGCATTATTGCTTCCGCAGCTTTATTATCGGTAACGGCTTTAGGCGCTGTTACTTTGTCTTCTTGTACTAAAGAAGATTGTGCTATTGGATACGAAGGTTCTGACTGTACTACTGAGATCAGAGAACAAATGATTGGTACATTCAATGCAACAGACGTTGACAACTCAACAGGAACTCCATATACTTATACTCCGGTAGTATCAAAAAACAACAGCGTTACTGTAGTAAACATCGCAAACTTCGGTGACTTCTTCACTAACACTGAATTAGTTACTTCTAATGTAACCAAATCAGGTAACACTATTTCATTCAGTATCCCAGCTCAAAAACCAGATAACATTTATACTGTAACTGGTTCTGGCCAATATGACGTGAGCACTAAAAAAGTAACAATTACTTACTCTTTAGATAACGGTGTTTCTATTAAAAACTACACTGGTACCTGGACTAAACAATAATCCGTAATACCAATTAAGTTACATAAAGAAGCCTCAGGAAATTTCCTGAGGCTTCTTTATGTATACATGTTCGCGGGATCTTCATCTGCGAACATATTAGGTTCTTAGAAACGACTAGCCTTTTTATCAGAAGTAGACTGAGTGTTTTGTTTGTTTTCATCAAAACGGGAAGCTTTTTTATCAGCAGCGTCTTTAGCTGCATTTTGTTTTGCTTTTTCGTCATCAAAACGGGAAGCCTTTTTATCTTTGATAATGTCTTCCTGTGTTCTCGGTTTTTCCGGAACTGGCTTAGGCGTTGGCTTGGTTGTTACCGGCTTGGTTGTTGATGGTTTGCTTGGTTTAGCAACAGTACCACCACTTGCAGCAGCGGCAGCAGCAGCTTGTGCAGCAGCCAGAGAATCTTCAGCTGCTTTTCTCAGCATAGAATCTTTTTCAGCAGCAGCGGCAGCAGCGATAGAATCTGCTGAAGCTTTTGTCATAGAGTCAACCTGTGCCTGAGTGTATGTACCTTCATTGGCATTATCTCCGCCACAAGAAGCAAAAGTCACGGCACCGGCAAATGCGGCTAATACTAAAATGCGTTTTTTCATTGTTTATGATTTATTTGTTTTGAAACTTTAGTTGTCTACAAAGATATTATGCAAAAATTAAAATTCACCCTAAAAATAGTATATAGTATGTTAAGAGCGGGATTTATGCAATTATAATTATACTATTTGATACGATTTCCGGTAAAAAGTAACCCTTTACACCTATATGATGCAAAAAAATAAATAAGTGCATAAAAAGATAATTTTTGTAAAACAGAATTCTTAATACTATCTTTGCATATGGCAGCAAAATCTAGCAAGTTTTACGGCGAGGGACTTACCTTTGATGACGTCCTCTTAGTGCCGGCTTATTCAGAAGTACTTCCAAGAGAAGTAAACATTTCCACCAAACTTACCAAAGACATTACCCTTAACACGCCCATCATTTCGGCCGCAATGGATACCGTTACGGAGGCGAATCTGGCTATTGCATTGGCGAGAGAAGGCGGATTAGGTATTCTACACAAGAATATGAGTATTGATAAGCAAGCTGAGCAGGTACGAAAGGTAAAGCGCTCAGAAAGCGGTCTTATCCTCGACCCAATTACGCTGCACCCCGACCAGACTATTGGTGATGCTCTGAAAGTGATGAGAGAAAACAAGATCGGTGGTATTCCGATCGTGGACAGCGCACACAAGCTGGTAGGTATCCTTACCAACAGAGACTTACGTTTTGAGAAAAACGTGAAAAAGAAAGTTTCTGAAATCATGACCGCAGCCAACCTGGTGACCGCACCAAATGGCACTACCCTTCAGAAAGCGGAGAAAATTTTACAACAACATAAGATTGAAAAATTACCGATCGTAGATAAAGCCGGACAATTGATCGGCCTCATTACTTTCCGTGATATTTTACAATATAAGAGCCACCCTAACTCCTGCAAGGATCAGTTCGGTCGCCTGCTGGCAGGTGCTGCCGTAGGCGTTACTGCAGATCTGCTGGAGCGTGTTGAAGCCCTGGTACAATCAGGTGTGGATGTGGTAACACTGGACAGCGCACACGGACACTCTAAAGGTATCCTGGATGCAGTGAAGCTGGTTAAGAAAAACTTCAAAAATCTACCGGTTATCGGTGGTAATATCGCTACTGCTGCAGGTGCCCTGGCCCTGGCAGAAGCTGGTGCTGATGCCGTAAAAGTAGGTATCGGGCCTGGTTCTATCTGTACCACCCGTATTGTTACCGGTATAGGTGCTCCGCAGCTGACTGCTGTGATGGAAGCCGCTGAGGCACTGAAGAAAAAAGGTATTCCTGTAATCGCTGATGGCGGTATCCGCTACACCGGTGATATGGTGAAAGCTATCGCTGCAGGTGCAGCCTGTATTATGGCCGGTTCTGTATTTGCAGGTACCGAAGAAAGCCCTGGCGATACCATCATTTATGAAGGCAGAAAATTCAAATCTTACCGTGGTATGGGTTCTCTGGATGCAATGCAGGATGGTTCAAAAGACCGCTACTTCCAGGATGCTGAAGATGATGTGAAGAAACTGGTACCGGAAGGTATTGTAGGTCGCGTTCCTTATAAAGGTACTGTAAGCGAAGTGGTACAACAATTCGTTGGTGGTCTGAGAGCCGGTATGGGATACTGTGGTACTTCTACTATCAAAAAATTACAGGATGATGCACAGTTTATCCGCATCACCAGTGCAAGTATGGCAGAAAGCCACCCACATGGTGTGGTGATTACTAAAGAGGCGCCAAACTATAGCCGCTAATTCATTTTACATTCTTATAATAAAACAGGCAACCATATATGGTTGCCTGTTTTATTATAAGAATAATCCTATATTTATCCCTTCAAATCCCTGACATGCAAAAGATTACCCAAACCATAAAATACACTGCAGCATTGCTTCTCCTTGGCGGCACCACCCTGCAGGCACAAAAAATAAAAGAATACTACCCCGATGGCAAACTGTCCTTCAAAGGCAATTATGCTTATGTATGGGGAGAAATGGAAAGTTATGAATACCCTGAAGTGATGCAGACACGCTCTGCAAGATGGAGTAACCGCTTTGCGGAACTGGACCAGTACAGCAACCTCATACCCCGCAAGCAGTATGACGGGAAATGTACTTTTTATTATATCAACGGAAATGTATACTATACGGGCACTTATGAGCATGGTGTAAAACAGGGTACATTTACCTTTTATCATATGAACGGAAAGGTTGCGGCTAAACGTAATTATGATCATGGTATGGCTTCCGGCACCTGGGAGTCCTGGGATGAACAGGGCAGAATTGCCACGCAATTCCATTATACTGCTTTTTCTACCCAGGTAATGAAAGAGATCAGTAACTATGTATTTGAAGAAGTTGCCGACAGAGACCATGGCAGCAACAGGAAATATATGGATTCGGTGTTCTCCAGCATTTACCAGCAGGACTGGAAAGATGAGCTGGAGCCAGGTACTGCAGCAGAAAGGGAAAGCATCCGTACTATAAAAAAATATGTAGAACAGAACCTGTTTAAACGCAGTATAAAAGACGGATCATTTAAGGTCTGGAAAGAGGGACAACCATACATGGAATTCTATTTCAAACAGAATAAACCTGCCGGAACCTGGAAAGTATGGGAAGACGGGCAACTGGTTTGCAATATGAACCTGGATATACCTCGTCCGCCACGTCCGGCTCAGAGAGAGCTTCAGACTATAAGCCTTTCAGAAATGGGAGGGTCAGGAGATCCGAATGCAATCGATCCGGGTATTACGGTGGCTGCACCGGTAGAAGGTGTTCCACAATCGGAAAGGGTATTTACCTCTGTAGAACAAATGCCCGAATTTCCCGGTGGTCAGGCAGCTCTGATGACTTACCTGAGTAAGAATATTATATACCCCGCTGAAGCAGCGAAGAAGGGAATCAGTGGTAATGTGATTTTAAAATTCGTCGTAACCGAAAAGGGAGACATTGAAGATGTGCAGGTAGTACGTAAGGTCAATCCTCTGCTGGACAAAGAGGCCATACGTGTAGTGAAAAGCATGCCGAAATGGAAACCCGGAAAGCAAAATGGGAAGGCCGTAAAAACACAATACAATCTGCCGGTACGATTTGTACTGCAATAAATAAAAGAAAATGGGAGGCAATAGGCCTCCCGTTTTCTTTTATTTATGCTTAATCTTTCATTGTAATAATTGGCTTCTTCGCTCCTGAAGCTTCAATTAGCTTTTGCATAGCTTCTTCGGCTTTCTTGAGTGCTTTTACCTGTTGACTGCTCCAGTGCTTCGTAAGGTATAACTGGCCCTGACTTGTATCCTGCGTAGCAAATACCAGGGGTAACTCTTTTTTGATATGGGTTATAACCTGCGACATCGCTGCAGCTCCACCTCTTGTCAGCTTCATATTGATGCTGTTCGCCGTATCGCTTACTTCTATCTCCGGCCGCCCTTGTGTTACGATATCTCCCCCATCTATTTTCGAGGATATTTTGTGAATCGTGAAGCCGATATTATTTATATCCTTATTAATCATCGCCCACTCTGTACAGTTTGATCCTTTATAATATGGAGAAAGCCCCCAGTGCAGGTTGAGCACCAATGGAATGCCCTGCAGGGTTTTGTTCCGGATAAGTGTAGTTCCTTGCACGATCACCAGATCAGGCTGTAGCTCATTCAGCAAAGCCACTACTTCAGGGCTGTTGATATCTTCTACCGTCTGCAGTGGTATATGGCTATTCATTTCCTGCCACTGGTCTCCCAGTACACGTTCATACCCTGCTCTGATCTTATGGCGTTGCATAAAATGACGGGCTATGATCGAAACCGATTTCAGGATACCCTTCTCCATTATCTTCTTCAGGAGGTTCGATCTTGAGTTTTCCCTGATGACCAGCGCCAGCTGATGGTCTTGCGCAATCCTGTTTACGAAATAATTCAGGTGTACAGGTGTGCCAATCAGTGCGACGATTTTTAATTGATCCATTGCTTAAGTTTCGTTTTCAGTTGGAAGGAAGATCTGAATTTATTGAGCGCCATTTTCCCATCCTGTACCAGCGGGTTGAAACGATGCAGTAACAGTTGTCCATGAATATAATGATCCAGGGGGAAATAGTTCTTTTCCATGATCGTACTGATACCGGTATGCATACCTGCTTCCGCAGCTATTGCAATAATGCGTTCATTAAAACTACCGTTGGGGTACGACACCCAATCGGGCTGTCTTCCCAGCAACTTTTGTAATATGTCCTGTGCAGTCCGGAACTCCTTGTTTACCTCTTCTTCCGACAGGTTGGTCAGCACTTCATGGGTATGGGTATGATTGCCAATGTGAACCAGCGGATGCCGGGCAAACTGTATAAATTCCTGTTCAGTCATAAAGCGGTTGGCATCATATTGTACATCCAGCGCGTGTTTACCAAAGTTGGTTCTGATATACGCTTCAATCTCGCTTAACCGCATGCCTTTTAAATGTATGACTTCTTTAAGAATAGCCTCATCTGTCTGACCGGATTGCTTCCGGTAAAAATACAAGGCATCTGACCAGAATATTTTCCCGTTATACAGGTAATCTGTAGGCACAAAAAAGAGTGCGGGTATATTGAACTCTTCTAATACCGGCAATAGGTTGATGTTATTATAATAGCCATCATCAAAAGTAATCAGGCCATATTTCTTTGCAGGGTCGAACTGATCCGCTCCGGCAGAAAAGGGTCCGGTAAATACATATCCCTGATCCAGAAAAAAATGAATGAAATTCCGGAAATCCTGCACCGTAAGCCGTTCCTGCGGATAAAGCAGGTTATGCTTGTAGTCCGATGACTTTTCCAGGCAGGCATGAAATAAAAAAGTATTTAAAGCCGGTTTTTCTCCGAACATCTTTACATAGATATTCGAGGACAAGTTATCAGCAATATTGAGCAGCGATTTTACAAACATATCATTTGGGTCAGTGCGTACATCTTTATTTCCGGCAATGATACCGGCAGGCACATTTCTTCCCATGCCGAAAATAAGATTAAATAAGACTTGAAACTAAAAAAGCGGAGTGATTTTTCACCGGGCTTTACCCTGTTAAAATCACTCCGCTTATATTAAAGGGTTTTGAACCCTATGCTTTCATGCTTAGTTATTGAAAGGCTTTCTGGCTTTAGGGCCACGTTTATCACCGTAGTCTCCTTTTGGCTTATTGCCACCACCATAAGAATTACCTTTGCTGTAGCCACCTTCACGACGTGCGCCGCCATAGCCACCGCCACCGGATCTGTTACCGCCACCTCCGAAAGAAGGTTTGTTATCAGCTTCTTCTACACGCACCTTACGGTTATTGTATTTACGGGAGCTGATGTTTGCAGAAATATAATCCAGTGCATCTGCAGGAATGTTAAAGAAGCTGCTCAGTTCTCTTACAGTGATCTTAGTGATCATATTACCATCAAAGTCTGTTTGATCGGTAATGAACTGAATCAGTTTCTGTGTATTCAGACCATCTTTGGTACCTAAGTTGATGAACAGTCTTACTGAACCATCTCTGTTAGCACTTCTTTCAGTTGATTTCTGCTCGTATCCAGAGTTTAAGTCCGGAGCATCTTCATAAGAAGCAACGGTATCTTTCAGTTGCAGCCACAGTAAACGTTGGATCAGGTCTTCTTTGTCAATGCCTTCAAAGCGCTCGTTGATTGCTTTGCTCATTTTTTCGCTGAAGTGAGTCTGACCTTCTGTCTCTTCAATTTTCTCCATGAAGTAGAACAGGCGTTTACGCACTACTTCATTTCCATCAGGAATATCAGATTTGTTGAATTTCGTTTTTGAAATGCGTTCGATCTGACGGATCTTTCCGATTTCTCTTGGAGTAACGATAGACATACAGATACCAGATTTACCGGCACGGGCAGTACGACCACTACGGTGCGTATAGCTCTCTACATCTTCCGGTAATTCGTAGTTGATTACGTGGGTGATATCGTTAACGTCAATACCACGGGCAGCTACGTCAGTTGCAACGATCGCCTGCAGCATTTTACGTTTGAAGCGATCCATTACTTTGGTACGCATTTTCTGATCCATGTCACCGTGCAGTGGGCTTACATGATATCCTTCACGCATCAGTTTTTCAGAAATATCCTGAGCATCCTGTTTGGTGCGGGTAAAGATAATACCGTAAATATCCGGTGCGAAATCCAATAAACGTTTCAGGGTATCATAACGGTGATGAGCGCTGGTCACAAAGTACTGGTGATCAATGTTCTCATTCGTTACGTTTTCTCTTGCTACTGCAATCTCTTTAGGATTATTCATAAAACGCTTTGCAATGCGTCTTACGTCATTATTCATGGTTGCAGAGAATAACCAGGAGGCTTCTTTCTTTTCTGCATTTTTCAGGATGAAGTCGATATCATCGCGGAAACCCATGTTCAGCATCTCGTCTGCCTCATCCAGTACCACTGTTTTCACGTGGTCTAAATTGATCACACCGCGCTCCATCAAGTCCATCAGACGACCCGGTGTTGCAACGATGATATGCGGACGGCGTTTAATTTCTCTGATCTGTGCGCCGATCGGAGTACCACCGTAAACGGCAACAACTCCTACTCCAGACAGAAATTTACTATATTTCACAAATTCTTCCTGAATTTGCATACACAATTCCCTTGTAGGACTCAATACCAAAGCTTGAATTTCGCCAAGTCCCTCTTCTATACGGTTCAGCAAAGGAAGCCCAAATGCCGCGGTTTTACCGGTACCTGTCTGTGCCAGGGCGGTAATGTCAATGTTCTCACGAACCAAAAGCGGGATGGTCTGTTCCTGAATTGGGGATGGTGTTTCAAATCCAATTGCCTTTACAGCCTGTACGATTTCCTCTTTTAATCCGAATTGTTCGAATGTAATCATTACTATTTTTTGAAATAAGCTGCAAAGGTACGACAATTCTGTCATACTCAATACTTTTATTATATGACAGCTATTTATCTTTTATGTAAACCTCATACAAGTTCCTGGTAAACCTGCATCGTATGTCCGGCAAAATGGGCTGCTGTGAATCGTTCTGCATACTTCAGTGCTTTTACGATCTGCTCCTGCCGCTTGTCTTCCCGTGTCCATAAATGGGCAATGTGCGCAGCAAGCGCAGCATCGTCAGAAGGATGTACATACAGGCTGTCCGGACCACCAGCCTCTTCCAGACAGCTGCCGGTAGCCGCAATAACCGGAACGCGACACTTTATGGCTTCCACAATAGGAATACCAAAGCCTTCAAAAATACTGGGATACACAAATATAGTTGCCAGCTGGTATATGGCAGGAAGATCGGCAAATCCTACATCAGAAAGGACTTTTACCCTGTGCTGCAAATCATGCTCCCGGATGTATGCTTCAACTTCCGTACTGTAATCCGTCTTTTTACCGACCAGCACCAGCGCAACATCTGCGGGTAGTTGCTTTAATGCTTTTACAATCAACAGTACATTTTTGCGCGTTTCAATCGTGCCTACGCTGAGCAGGAAACGCTGGGGCAGCTTATATTTTGCAGCCACAGCTCTTAGCTGTTCCGGAGGTACTGATTGTTCAAAAATCTCATTGCAGGTCTGGTATATAACCCGTATTTTTTGTGCAGGTATTTTCATATACTGCACCAGGTCTCTTTTGGTTTGTTCACTGATGGCAATGATCAGATCGGCTTTATCACAGGCCGACTTTGTTTTAAACCAGTATATTTTCCGGTCCAGGGCCGGATACAATTCGGGGAAGCGCAGGAAGATAAGATCATGTATGGTCACTACATATTTTACCCCCTTAGGTGTATTGCCTGCCGGCAGCTCTGCACTGAGGCCATGATACACCTGAATATCTTTTTTAGGTAAGGTATAAGGAATCCGGAAACTTCTCCAGAAAGAAGACAAAAGCTTGCCGGGAGATTGTATCACCTTTACCCTAGGCATGTCAAAAGCCTGATCAAACAGGCTTGGACCCTGCAACAGTGGTGTGTATAACAGGTATTGATGCTGCGGATAGTATTGATGCAAAGCCTCCACGAGGGAACGACTATAATTTCCCAGGCCGGTACGATTCTTAAAGGCTCGTTTTGCATCAAAAGCGATGTTCATATCCTGCAAAATTAGTTCATTTGTGATTTACTTTCCTGCTTCAGCAGTTAAGAAATCATGTACGTCGCCGATCCACTCAGCTTTATATCGGTTCAGATAGTTTTCATGACCCGCAAGCGGGTATATCTTCAGCACTTTTCTTCCCCGCAGATTATGGTAAATAGCCTCAATTTCGGACCGGCTCACATACTTGTCGCTGCCTCCTGAAAGTAATAATACCGGGCACTTAATCCCCGCAGCATAATCTATCGGGCAATGCTCAAACGCATTGAACTGATTCTCTACCCCACCCCATAACACCAGCAAATGTGCCATAGGAAATGCCGGCACACCCATAACTGAAAAGCGTGCTGATACGGTTTGTAATAAACTTCCGAAAGGACATTCTAATATCGTAGCCTGTACCGGTACGCCTGGTGTCTGGGACAAATAGCGCATAATGGATACCGCACCCATTTGCTCCAGTAGTTTTACACTTTCGGCTACCTGCTCCGCCTCTTTGTATCCGATAGTGGTCTCATTACCTTTTGCTGCACCAGCCCCCATAAGATCGATCAGTAAAGTGCTGTAGCCCTCGTTCAGAAATGCTTCTGCCCGGTCGAGCATACCGGCTTTACTGGAGCCATAGCCATGACAGATCAGTACAATTCCTTTACTGTCCGGAGCTTTGATATACCAGCCTTCCGTAGGGTGGCTTCCTCCTATTTTAAGGGTAACATATGATTGCTGAGGAGTTGTAAACAGTTGTGGACGCGGGTTATCTGCACCGGTCAGAACGGCCGATAATTTTTGCGAGAAGGACAGTGCATCAGGCTTTACTCTCTTCTCCGTTGTCGGTTCAAAATGGGTAAAGCGGTATGCGTGCAAGGCCGCAACAATATTCATCAGCAGCACGATCAAGCCAATGCTCCAGAGCAGGATACGCCGTTTCTTTCCTTTACGGATATACATATAATTTTAAAATTCAGGGTCTACCTGGAATGAGATCATTTGTTTGGTCGCCGGGTGCTTCACCGACAGGTACTCTGCGTGTAAATGCAGCCTGTTTGCTTTGGTACCGTATAGGTCATCGCCCACGATAGGCATATTCAAACCCAATGAGTGGGCCGAATGCATTCTCAGCTGATGGGTGCGCCCGGTTATGGGATAGAAATAAACACGTGTCTTATTTCCTTCTATACCAATCACCTGCCATTTGGTTTTAGAGGGTTTGCCATACTCATAGCATACCAGCTGATGCGGACGGTTATCGAGATCTACCCGCAGTGGCAGATCAACAAAACCCTCTCTCTGCTCCAGTACACCATCCAGCAGGGCAATGTAGCGCTTCTGTATTGTTTTTTTGATAAACTGGCTCTGAATATAATGATGTGCCTCTTTGGTCTTTGCTGCAATCAGCAGGCCGGATGTAGCCATATCAAGGCGATGCACCAGTAATGGACCTGTAGCATCGGGATACCGCTTCTGCAAAATGCTCAATACACAATCCTGTATATTGATGCCGGGCACGGACAGGAAATCTGCCGGTTTATTAACCACGATGATGTATTCATCTTCGTATACCGTTTTAATCTGGTCGCCCAGGTCTTCCTGTACCAGCATGGGATTATCATCGGTCTCCATTCCTTCCATCATATGTGCCAGTATCGGCTCGCACTTGCCTTTACAGGCCGGATAGAAATAGCCGTGCTTCCTGATTTCTGAAACAGGTGATTGCCCCCACCAGAACTCGGCCATAGCCAAGGGTTTTAATCCATACTGAAAAGCATATTGCAGCATTTTGGGTGTGGCACATTCGCCAGCGCCTGCGGGTGGATTTTCAAAAATCTGCGGATCAAAAATGGCCCTTACATTTTTATATGTTCCATACTGGTTGATAAAGTTATATTGCTGAAAAAGCCATTCCTGGAGATGGGCAGACTGTTGTTTGCGCAATTCTTTCAGCCGGTCTATCTCCTGTTGGAATCCGGCAATAGTCTGGAGTAACGAATCGGCATCCTGACGACGCTGCTGTGTGTAGTAGCGCAGGTATGCACTATCTGTCACACTTTCCTTAGCCAGGGCATCACAATACAGTTCATACTCCGCTGCATCCAATAGGGTCTTTTGTTCATTTCTCCTGCTTTTACGCAAAGCTTTCTTTTCGCGAAGCTGTTCTTTTAGCTGAGCGATATCTGCAGCCACTGCAGATTCTTCAAGCGCTGTAGCTGCAAGTGCAGTTGTATATTCCGGTTCCGCTTCCAGTGCTGCTATTTGCAGGGTTACCTGGTGTATCTCCTGTTCTCCTGTTCTGAAAACGCCGCCTTCTCTGAGCATATCAAATACCGGCGGCACAAAGCGGCCAATCGTATTAGAGTTGGCCAGCTTACCGGAAAAAGCGGTCAGATACCCTACCTGGCCGTCTTGGGTCTGCACCAGCAATACGCCGAACATCTTACCGATAACCAAACCGGCCCGTCCTTCCTGTAATCCGAAGTTATGTTCCCACTCCTGTTGCGATTGGAGGTATTGCTGCAATGCAGCTACCGCTTCCAGACATAAAGGATGCGGCTCGTAATAAAACGGGAAGGTAAACCGCTCCGGCAATTCTGATGGAGCAATCTCCCGTTGGAAAGGAATAAAACAAGTTGGTACTTCCGGCACACTAATCGACATATACTATTCTCTGGATTTGAATCTGCAAAATTAAAACAAAAATAGAGTTACGATAAAATAACATTAAAACTTATTGCATATTACTTTAAACATGAGTACATTAGTAGCAATAAATAACCTCTAATTATGCACCACTATTACTCATCCGTTTGTGCCGGGCTTTTATGTCTCGGCCTTCTTTCTGCTCCTGCATATGCGAGAATACAGAAATTTCACGCTGATCCGATATCTGACCAGATCAGCGCTCCTATAACCAAGGAATTGAGTTCCTACCGCATCTTTAGTCAGGATCGATCGGCGATTCTATCTTTTATACATAATATCCGCGGTCGGTACAATGACCCTTCTTTCAGTACAACAATCACTATCCCCATGCTGGATGGCAAGGAGGAAGATTTTGTCATCAGCAGCAGTAATATACTCCCGGAATCTTTCCTGGTAGCCAATCCTGACATCCTTGCATTTAAAGGTATCTCTGCTGATGGCCAAAAATCACTGCGCCTTACCCTTAGCCCATTGGGTATGATGGGGACGATCCGTATAGCGAGGATGGAAGGCGCCATCTACCTCGCACCGGTCGACCTGCAACAGCCCGACAACCTGATTATTTATTCCGCAAAGGATATGCAGCAACACGTAGCGGCAGCCAAATGCGGCACAGATGGCAGTCTGTATAGTTCAGAACCGGACCTGCATTTAATGACGGCATACCTGGGCTCTTCACAGATGCGCAATTATCGTCTTGCAGTCGCGGCATCGGGAGAATATACAACCTGGGCCACAGGTCAGGCAGCAGCACTGGCCCTGATTACGACTTCTGTAAATAATATCAGCGCAATTTATGAGAGAGACGCCAGTATACATTTCACCCTGGTGACCAACAACTCTGTTATCTACCCTGATGCGACTATAGATCCTTATACTACTGTTAGCTTTCCTTCCGGCACAACCCTGACGGAAAACAATACAGCACTGAATACCAATATAACCAGTGCAAACTATGATGTCGGCATTTTATTTGGTTACGGATGGTCCGGCGGACTGGCGCAGTTAAGTTCCACCTGTGGCTCCAGCAAAGGACGTGGTGCAGGAGGTCTGAACAGCGGCTTCAGTACCGGCTCTTCCGGTCCGGTGTTCGACAATATGATTGCACATGAGATCGGACACCAGTTTTCGGCCCAGCATACTATGGCCTCCAACAATGGTGGCTGTAGCGGTAATACCAATCCGGCAACAGGCTGGGAGCCCGGTGGTGGATCTACGATCATGGCTTATGCAGGTACCTGTACCGGCAATTCGTACCAGAACAACTCTGATGATTACTTTCACGGGGGCAGCCTGGGACAGATTGCTACCTTTATCACTTCTGGTGCTGGTGCAGGATGTGCGACCCTTAGCAGTAGCGGCAACACGACACCTATCAGTAACGTGACATCGGCCAGCTACTCCATTCCCAACGGCACGCCGTTTAAACTTACCCTGAATACGACTGATGCCAATGCTGCAGATGTATTGTCCTATACCTGGGAGCAGATAGATGCGATCGGAGGTGTTGGTACCTCCAGCGCTCCAAGTGCAACGGCGACTTCCGGCCCGCAGTTCAGATCGTTCCCTCCAGGTACCAGCGCGACAAGATACCTACCGAGCCTTTCGGTATTGTTAGGTAATGCGTCGGGCACATACGAGGTGCTGCCTACCGTAGCCAGAACAATGAACTTCCGTGGTACGGCAAGAGATAACCATTCCGGTGGTGGTGCTGCCGCTTATGCAGATGTGGCGGTTACTACACTGGCTTGTGGTCCGTTTTCCTTTACCAACCTGAACACCACAACTTCACTGGTGGCTAATGGTTCGAATACCGTTACCCTTAACTGGAATACGGCTACGGCCTGTGCCGCAATGCCTAATATCAAAATCTCTTTTTCTACAGACGGGGGACAGACTTTCCCATACACGATCCTGGCCAGCACACCTAATGACGGTACCGAAACCATTACGGTACCCAACCTGCCTACCTGTTCCGGCCGCTTTATGATTGAATCAATCGGGAACATTTATTTCAATATCAATGCAGCAGACATCAGCATCAGTTCTGGTTGTTTAGCCAACGGCACACAATTTACACCGGCTACTACGCTAAGTGCTCCTGTGGGTGATGCCTCATTAAATATGAGTCTGACACCTGCTTATGGTACAACGATTAGCTCCCCGATTACCGGAGCAATAACCAGTTCTTCTACAGCTGGTAATTTATCCTTCTACAATCCTAATACCCCTGCCTGTCAAGGGCCTAGTAACAGCAACCGTTATAATCTCATTGAGTTCTATCCATCGGTATCCGGAACATATACATTTAACCGAACCACCTCCGGAAATATTGTAGTAAACTTATATGAAGGTGCTTATAACAGTTCCAGCGTCTGTGACAACTTCCT
Source organism: Edaphocola aurantiacus (assembly GCF_019797745.1). GTDB lineage: Bacteria > Bacteroidota > Bacteroidia > Chitinophagales > Chitinophagaceae > Edaphocola > Edaphocola aurantiacus. Next base: position 28,979 of record NZ_VOSI01000002.1, read on the forward strand.
GGCTTCATCGGCCAATATGAATGCTACAAACGATGGGGTAATCATTGGTACATCTACCAGTGCCAGCCTGTGTGCGAATCAAAAATATGTACTACAGGTATCGACGTTCAGCAATTCGGTTTCTTTACCAAACAACTTCAGCATTAATGTGGTTACGCCTGGTGGCGGTGGTCTCAGCACCGGTATCGCTAACCCTGCGGGTACCAATTATATGTATGTTATGGTCAACAATACTACCGGTAATATTGTACAGATCGCTACTACTGCAAATATGACCAATACGGGTAATTTCCCGATCGGTAACTATACTGTATATGGCTTATCCTCGACCAGCACTGCTGCAGCATTAAATACAACCTATGCTGGCACTTCATTTAACAGCTTTAATACTGCTTTACTGAATCAGACCGGTATTTGCGGGCAGGTATCTGCAAATGCGAGAACCATAACCGTAACAGCTCCATTGCCGGTAACATTATTGAGTTTCAAAGCCAGCAAAACAACAGCAGGTGATGCTTTACTGGACTGGAAAGTAAAAGAAGACGCCATGACTGCCGGTTATACTATTGAACGCAGCCTGGACGGACACTACTTTACACAGATCGGCTCTGTCAGCGCTAAAGGAGATCAGCAAATTACAGAACAGGTGTATCAATATACTGACAAGCAATTTGCTTCTTTGAACGGGAAAGTATACTACCGTTTACGTGTAGAACATAAAGATCAGAGTCTGCAATATTCTGACATCGCAATGCTGCTGAATGGTGAGGCGAGCAACAATATCAGCGTGTTCCCTAACCCGGTTAATCATGATCTGTTTGTGCATTTCAACAACGATCCAGCTGCTACTTACCGCATCAGTATTACAGATGTTTTAGGCAAAACGGTATGGCAGCAGGACTACCAGAAACTGAGTGGTGCAAGCCGCTTGAGCATACCAGTATCATCTTATGCATCCGGTATGTATTATATCAGTATTACGGACGGTACAGAGATCAGTACGCACAAGTTCATTAAAAAATAGACTACTTACTTTTCAACAATAAAAAAGGGATGCTTAGACAAGCATCCCTTTTTACGTTAACAACAAATAAATCGAATTTTACTGTTTTTCTTCATTGCGCAATACCACTGTTCCGTCAAAGACATCGATCAGTACCGGCTTGGACTTATCTATATCTCCGGCAATGATATGGCGGCTCAATAAGTTGATGATCTCTTTCTGGATCAGTCTTTTCAACGGACGGGCACCGAACTGCGGATCAAATCCCTGTTCTGCAAAATAATCTACAGCATAGTCCGTAAAGTTCAGCGTAATGCCCTGTTGGGCTACCCGTTCTTTAACTTCATCAAACTGTATTTTGATGATGCCGCGAATCTCATTTTTCAGCAGCGGATGGAACATGATTACCTCATCTATACGATTAATAAATTCCGGTCTCAGGGTTTGACGCAGCATCAGGATCACATCGTCTTTTGTACGTTCAAACACATCGTGGAATTTTGCATCGTTACTACCACTCAATCCTTCAAAATTTTCCTGTATAATATCAGAGCCCAGGTTACTGGTCATGATAATGATGGTATTTTTAAAATTCACCACGCGACCTTTATTATCGGTCAGGCGGCCATCATCCAGTACCTGCAGCATCACATTAAATACATCCGGGTGTGCTTTCTCTATCTCATCCAGCAGGATTACAGAATATGGTTTACGGCGTACGGCTTCGGTCAGCTGACCACCCTCATCATAACCCACATATCCCGGAGGCGCACCCACCAGACGGCTTACGCTATGCTTCTCCTGGTACTCGCTCATGTCGATACGGGTCATCATAGAATCATCATCGAACAGGGCTTCTGCAAGGGCTTTGGCCAGTTCTGTTTTACCCACACCGGTTGTACCCAGGAAGATGAAAGAACCGATTGGCTTGCGCTCATCCTGCAGGCCTGCGCGACTTCTGCGAATGGCATCTGCTACTGCAGTAATCGCCTCATCCTGGCCTATTACACGTTTATGCAATTGTTCTTCTAGGTGCAGTAATTTCTCCCGCTCGCTCTGCATCATTTTCTGTACCGGTATGCCGGTAGCCTTCGCTACATTCTCTGCTATATCTTCGGCATCTACTTCTTCTTTCAGTAAGCGACGATCCAGGGCCAGTTCATTCAGGGCGTTGGTATTGGATACCAGTTGCGCTTCTTCTTCTTTCAGTTTACCATAACGGATCTCGGCAACCTTACCGTAATCGCCGTCACGCTCTGCTTTTTCGGCTTCCTGTTTCAGGGTTTCAATACGGCTTTTTGACTGCTGTATTTTTTCAACCATTTCCTTTTCGGTAGTCCATTTAGCTTTAAGCGTATCACGCTCTACCAGCAGGTTCGCAATATTGGTATTCAGCGTCTGTAATTTGCTTTCGTCATTCTCCCGTTTGATCGCTTCGCGTTCAATCTCCAGCTGGCGGATTCTTCTTTCCAGTTCATCCAGCGGCTCGGGCATAGAATTCATTTCCAGCTTCAGTTTCGCTGCACTTTCATCGATCAGATCAATCGCTTTATCGGGCAGAAAACGATCGGTAATATATCTTTGAGACAGCTCTACCGCTGCAATAATGGCTTCATCTTTGATGCGCACATGATGGTGTGTTTCATAGCGATCTTTCAATCCGCGCAGGATAGAGATTGCATCATCAGTGCTCGGCTCGTCTACAAGAACTTTTTGGAAGCGGCGCTCCAGGGCTTTATCTTTTTCAAAATACTTCTGGTATTCATTTAAGGTAGTGGCCCCGATTGCTCTCAGTTCGCCACGGGCCAGGGCCGGCTTCAGGATATTTGCGGCATCCATAGCCCCTTCTCCCCCACCTGCACCAACAAGTGTATGTATCTCGTCAATGAACAGAATGATCTCTCCATCACTTTCAGAAACTTCTTTTACCACAGATTTCAAGCGCTCTTCAAATTCACCTTTATACTTTGCTCCTGCGATCAGTAGTCCCATATCCAGTGCATAGATGATTTTGCTGCGCAGGCTATCCGGCACATCACCGTTAATGATACGATGTGCCAAACCTTCTACAATAGCGGTTTTACCCACACCCGGTTCCCCGATCAGTATCGGGTTATTTTTGGATCGGCGGGAAAGGATATGCAGTGTTCTGCGGATCTCCTCATCACGGCCGATTACCGGATCGAGCTTACCGGCTTGTGCCAGTTCATTCAAATTTTTCGCGTACTTGGAAAGGGAATTGTAGCTATTATCTGAAGTTTGAGAATTGACTGTACTGCCCTTTCTCAGGTCTTTAACAGCTGCGACCAGTGCCTTTTCGGTTACCCCGGCATCTTTAAGCAGTTTTGCGGTATCGTCGCTGCCTTGTATAATAGACAGTAAAAGGTGCTCCGGACTTACAAATTCATCCCCGAATGTTTTGAGGATATTTGAGGTTCTCAGGATCGCATTGTTTACCTCCCTGCTTACCGACTGTGCGGCATCTCCGCCGGTCTGTTTGGCAATACGGGCAATACTTTCATCCAGTTTTGTATTGATCAGGTTAAGGTTACCATTACTTTTCTTTAAGAGAAATTCAATAGGCCCTTCTTTATCTTCCAGCATAGCTTTGAGTAAGTGCTGGGTTTCAATATATGGATTGTTATGGTTAAAGGCGACCTGCTGTGCCTGTTGCAGGGTCTCCTGTGCTTTGATTGTGAAATTATTTAAGTTCATAGCTCTGACGCTTTGTTTTCTTTTATAAAATTAATCCTACAAACTAAGCACCAGAAACAAATACATGATATTTCGTCATTATTTAACAGTAGCGCCCTGACGGGTCGTCGTGTCCTGTTTTTATGACCGGAAAATATTACCGATTTTTATATTTTATTGTGTAAAATTGGCATTAAAACTACCTTCCAGGCTCCTGCACGATCGCATTCAGGTGATCAAAAAATGCCGGGTATGATTTATTCACGGCATCTGCCTGTGTAATATGTACCGTACCATCAGCTCTTAAAGCCAGTATGGCTGCTGCCATAGCAATGCGGTGATCATTACAGGAATCTACAGTTGCTCCTTTTATATCAGCCTTTCCTTTGACGATCATATAATCATCCTGCAGGGTAATAGAAACACCCATTTTGCCCATCTGCTCCTGCAAGGTCAGGGCACGGTTACTCTCCTTATGTTGTAATCTGCTTACGCCTTCTATAACAGAAGTTCCTTCTGCACAGGCAGCCAGCACCACTAATGGAGGGAACAGGTCCGGGCAGTCTGTGGCATTGAACTGGAATGCTTTCAGGGCCTGATGTTGCACCACTACTTCTTCTGTAGTGATTGACATACGGCAACCACAATCATGCAGGGCTTCTATAATTTTTTTATCGGCCTGAGCGGAGAATACGTCCAGTCCGCTGACGCTTACCGATCCGGCGATAGCACCGGCAACAAGAAAGAAAGCTGCATTGCTCCAATCGCCCTCTACAGACACCTTTTTCAGTCCCTGAGCGGCAACAGCCTTTTTCGGATTAAAGATAAATCGTTCGTAATTATCGTTCTGCGGTACATTCATACCAAAAGTCTCCAGTACCTGTAAGGTAAGATCAATATAAGGTTTGCTATTCAGCTGCCCGACAGTAATGGTTACGGGTTCGATGATCTCCGCCTGCGCATAAGCCATCAGCACACCGCTAAGTACCTGAGAGGTAATGCTTCCGTCCAGGGTAATATCTTTAGGCTGTAATGGGCCTTTTATTGTAATCGGGAAGCCTTGTGCTGGATCGCTGGTATAGTGTACACCAAGCGCAGTACATGCCTCTTCTATAAGTTTCAGTGGCCGGTTCCGTAAAGAACCTTCTGCTTCAATAGCGACTTCTTTGTCGGCCAGTGCCGCAATCATACTGAACATACGCAATGCCAGACCGCTTTCTCCACAATGAATCATCGGCTCTATCGCATCATTCGGAAAACCCTCCGAATCTACTTCAACCTTTTGCTCATCCGGTATATATTGTGCTGCAGCTCCCAACTGCCTGATCAGGGAAAGTGCTGCTTTCTCATCTGCAGAACCGCCGAAGTGCTCCAGTACGGTCTTTCCCTTGCGTAATAATGCTGCGGCCAACAGGCGCTGACTTACACTTTTAGAAGATGGGATACGTATATTTCCTTTAACGGCCTGTGGTTGTATAGATATATTCATTAATGATCACTGTTTTGTAAATGTGCTGATTAGTGCATTGCTGCAGCTATGATATCAAATGAGATGGTGCTGATCTCTGCTGCTCCTATGGTTTGTAGTAAAATATAGTCAATCCCGGATCCGGCTGTTTTCTTATCGGCCTGCATCAGTGCAAGTGTGGCTTCTTTGTCAAAAGCCAGACGGTCCGGTAAGTGATATTGCACGATCAGTTTTTGTAACCGTTCTGCTTCTGTAAAGCCGGTTAATTGTGCAGATAATTGCGCGGCAAAACACATGCCTATGCTTACTGCTGCACCATGGGCCAGCTGATACGGATTTTCTATTGCATGGGCCAGTGTATGACCGAAGTTGAGCTTCTTGCGTTCTCCCCGTTCAAATTCATCCTGCTGTACCACTCTTGCTTTCAGTAAAGCATTGCGTTGTACCAGTTCGGCTAATAATGTATGTTGCTGCTGATAGTCTGCCAGTGCATGTGCTTCCAGCGCGGCAAATAAATCTGCATCATAGATCGCTGCGTGTTTAATGATTTCTGCGAAACCATTGATCCATTCTTCCTGAGGAAGCGTACGCAGCAATTGATAATCATACAACAGGAACTCCGGCTGCAGGGTAAGTCCAATCATGTTTTTGGCCATACCGATATCCAGCCCATTCTTCCCTCCGATGGCGGCATCTACCATAGCCAGTATCGTTGTCGGTACAAATCCGAAACGAATGCCCCGCTTATATATGCCTGCAAGGAATCCGGTAAAATCGGTGACTACTCCACCGCCAACACCAACCAGAAAACAGTTACGATCTGCATTGAATGCAAGCAATTCATTTACTGCACGCTCCAGTACCGTAAGGCTTTTGGCCGCTTCTCCTGCAGGAAGTATGATCACATCTTTGTTGGCAAAGAGGGCTGTATGTGCTGCATAAACATTGGTATCGGTTACATAGATTGTGCGTCCGGACAGCAGTTCCGGCAATGCCTCTATTGACGCATCGAAACAAAATTGTGTTGCAGCCTTTGTGAATTGTATCGAAATCGCCTGCATGATTAATCTTTTTTCTGATTCATGACCATATCCTGTTGCTTAATGCTCTCCAGGTGTATGGCATCGAAATACTGAATGATGAATTCTTCGCTTAATCCCAGGGCGGCACCTTTGGCACATAAACGGTCCAGTATTTCCTTCCAGCGGCTCACCTGGAGAATCGTGACATCATTCTCTTTTTTATATTTACCGATTTCCTGTACCAGCTGCATACGGCTGGCCAGGAGTTCGATGATTTCATTATCCAACTGGTTTATCTGCGTGCGGTATTTCTGCATCAAGGTGTGCAACTCTTCCGTGGGCATTTCTTCCTGCCTCCAGATAATCTGATCCAGTATATGCACCAGGTTATCCGGGGTTACTTGCTGACGGGCATCGCTCCAGGCAGCATCGGGGTTGATATGGGATTCGATCATCACCCCGTCATAGCGCAGGTCCATTGCTTTTTGAATGGTTTCCTGCAACAGGTGGCGATTACCGCAGATATGTGAGGGGTCAATAATAAAAGGGACATCACTGCATCTGCGTTTCATTTCCAGTGCCAGGTGCCACATGGGTGCATTGCGGTATACGGTATTGCCATAGTGTGAAAACCCACGATGTATCAGGCCAATCGCTTTATCTCCCGTTTTCTGCATGCGCTCATAGGCTCCAAGCCAGAGTTCCACATCCGCATTCACCGGGTTCTTGATGTATACTGGTACATCTACACCATACAATACATCTGCGACTTCCTGTACACTGAATGGATTTACAGTCGTACGGGCACCGATCCAGAGTACATCAATTCCGGCTTTGAGGGCTTCTTCTGTCTGGCGGGCATTGGCCACTTCCACGGCCAGCGGTAATCCGGTTAGTGCTTTGGCCTCTTGCAGCCAGCTCAGTCCAACCGATCCTACTCCTTCAAAACTACCCGGTCTTGTCCGGGGCTTCCAGATACCGGCGCGTAATATATCTACTCTGCCGGTCTGTTTTAATGCCTCTGCTGTATCCAGTACCTGCTCACGCGTTTCGGCACTGCAAGGGCCGGAAATGATCAGGGGTCGTTTCTCTAAAATCTGCTTTATTGTTTCTGCACTCATGTGATTTCTCTTAATATAGTTCAGGGCTTATCCCTTTTTACGATCAGCACCCAGTCTGACTCCAGGGACAGATATCCGTATTCGTAACAGAACTGGTATACATGACCTTTCTGTGTCAGGTGCTGATGGGTATGATAACGGGTTTGAAAACCCTGCTGTAGCAAGGTTTCCCGGCGTACTTTAACCGTCGGTTCTCCCATTTCCATAAACTGCTGCAAAATTCGCCTATTCTTGCGCAGTATATTGTTAATATTTCGGACAAAATTGTTCTGATCACTGTTTTGCCGGTTATTAAAATGATTACGGCAAGCATCATCACAGAATTTTTTATCTGTACGGCCTTTTAGTTGCCTGGAGCAGTCCAGGCAACGCTTTTCTTTGGTTTCCATAGGTTTCAATTCGGTTTTAGACGACAACAAACGGTTACAAACAATTATACCAGTACATAAGTACTTAAATACCGGGTCAGGCCGCTACCCGTCTGCATCTTTGCATCAGCAAGTAACACAAAATAGCAAACAAATTTCATTATTCATTTTAAATTTTATTCAGATGAGCAGCTTAAACAACAGCGTAAGATTAATCGGTTATGCAGGAGCAGACCCGGAGACTAAAACCCTGGACAATGGTATTACTGTAGCCCGTGTACGCCTGGCCACGAATGACCGGTACAAAAACAGGAAAGGAGAATGGCAGCATGAAACCACCTGGCACCAGATCGTACTCTGGGACAAACTGGCGGCCAAAGCAGAGCAGCAAATATTTAAAGGGACTATGATACTGATTGAGGGTAAGATTACCAGCCGCAGTTATGTGAATGCCGCAGGACAGGCACAATATATTACCGAAATAAGGGCCGGTAATTATATGCTTCTGGATAAAAAGAACGATCAGCAGTGGCCTGAGCAGGCTGAGGAAAGCTTTGTAGCAGAAGAGCATCTGCCTTTCTAAACTAAAACCTGCACCTTAACACCTTAATATGCGATTAAAGACAAACGGTTTGTCTTTAATCGCATATTTTTGCAAGACAAACATTGTCTTATTTATGCTACAAGCAGGAGATAAAGCTCCCGATTTCAAAGCAATTGACCAATATGGCCAGGAGCACCAGTTAAAGGATTATAAAGGAAAGAAACTGGCTATTTATTTTTATCCTAAGGATAATACACCAACCTGTACTACACAGGCCTGTAACCTGAGAGACAATTTCAATACCTTAAAAGATAAGGGGATTACCATTCTTGGCGTAAGCATTGACGCGACCAAAAGTCATCAGAAATTTTCGGATAAGTTCCAGTTAAACTTCCCTATCCTGGCTGATGAAGATCACCATATGGTAGATGCTTATCAGGTCTGGCAGCTGAAAAAGTTTATGGGCAGGGAATATATGGGTACTGTGCGTACAACCTTCTTAATTAATGAGAAAGGTATTATTGAACACATTATCGATAAGGTAAAAAGTAAGGATCATGCACAGCAGATCCTGGATACCTGGGCCCTGAATTAAACTTCTGCCGAATTTTATTATCTTAGTATTATTGTTTGGCATCGCTGCCTTAACATCCGAAAAATATAAATTATGATGAAAAATATCCTGAAAGGAGGACTTTTGATCGCTTCTTTATTTGCAACAGGCTTGCAGGCAAAGGCACAGAATGCCAATGAACTGCTCAACTCCCTGTTTGGCAATAAAAACCAGCAAAATACTTCCGGCACGAACAGCGCCGGCAACCTGAGCAATGCACAGGTTGTAAGCGGCCTCAAAGAAGCCCTGCGGATAGGAGCCAATAATGCTGCCGGTAAATTATCGGTTACAGACGGCTTCTTTAAAAATGCTGCTGTAAAAATTCTCATGCCGCCAGAGGTACAGCAGGTAGAGAAGACCCTGCGTTCTGTAGGTATGGGCGCATTAGTAGATAAAGCGATCCTGTCGATGAACCGCGCTGCGGAGGATGCATCCAAACAGGCTGCTCCTATTTTCGTCAATGCCATTACGACCATGTCTTTGCAGGATGGTGTCGGTATCCTGACTGGTGGCAACAATGCAGCTACCAATTACCTGAAACTGAGAACTTCTGATGCACTTACCCAAGCATTCAGACCAATTATTCAGAGTTCCCTGCAAAAAGTGGGTGCGACCAATCTCTGGAAAACGGTATTTACTACCTATAACCAGTTACCGCTGGTGAGCCGCAAGGTTAATCCAGACCTGAGTAGCTATGTGGTACAAAAAGCAATGGACGGTATGTTCTACAGCATTGCACAGGAAGAAGCTAAGATCCGTACAGACCCTGCTGCACAGGTAACCAGCCTGCTGAAACAGGTGTTCGGAAAGAAATAAGAAAACTCATTTTATAATCAAAAAAGCGACATGCAGGGCATGTCGCTTTTTTGATTATAATGGCATAAATGGAGCTAATATGCAGATAAACATTACGCATTTATGAAATTGTTTATTCAATGCCTATTTATATTAATTTTGCAGCCATGAAATACTTAATCGTTGGCCTGGGCAATATCGGTTATGAATATGATGCGACCAGGCACAATATCGGTTTTGATGTGGCGGATGCTTTCGTGATCAAACACGGGGGTAAATTTGAACAGGATCGGCTGGCCTTTGTGGCTAATGTGAAATGGAAAGGGAAGCAATTTGTCGTGATCAAACCGACAACATACATGAACCTGAGCGGAAAGGCCCTTAAGTACTGGATGGATAAGGAGAAGATTGTACTCGACAACGTACTTGTTATCGTTGATGACCTGGCGCTTCCTCTGGAGGCTTTGCGCCTGCGCCCCAGCGGCAGTGATGCCGGCCATAACGGGCTGCGCGATATACAGGCTACACTAGGTACAACCAATTACCCTCGTTTGCGTTTCGGTATCGGCAATAATTTCCCTAAAGGCAAGCAGGTCGATTTTGTACTGGGTAAATGGAAGCCCGATGAAATGCCTGTAATCCATGAAAAAGTGCTTACCTCAATCGATATTATTGAGAGCTTTGCCGCTATGGGTATGGCTCGTACCATGAATACTTATAATAAATAATCTCATTCAAAATAGTACCTTTGTAAGATGAATCAGAATACTATCGCATCAATTATTCCTCAGGATTTTGATGACAGTTCGCGTGTATGGATCTATCAGAGTACCCGACCATTTAATGAACAGCAGGAATTGGAGATCAATGAACAATTACTGCATTTTATCAGCCAGTGGAATGCTCATGGAGCACCGGTTAAAGGCTGGGGTAAATTATTGTTCGGTCGTTTTGTAGTACTGATGGCTGATGAAACGCAGGAGAAAGTAAGCGGCTGCAGTACTGATAGTTCTGTAAGAGTGATCAAGAGCATCGAGCGCCAGTACGAATGCAGCCTGTTTGATCGCCTTTCGATTACCTTCCTGGTAAAAGGCAAAGCCGAGGTGCTGCCGATGAACCAGGTACAATATGCACTGGATAAGGGTTATATACAACAGGATACTTTACTGTTCAACAACCTGGTATCCAGCAAGAAGGAGATGCTGGAGCAATGGCTGCAACCGCTGCAGGATAGCTGGCTGGCCCCACGTTTACAATTTTCTACTCCTACCAACTCATAAACATGATCTTATCAGATAAAAAAATCTTAGCTGAGATTGAAAAAGGAACGATTGTTATCGATCCTTATGACAGAAGCTACCTTGGCAGTAATTCTTATGATGTACATCTGGGTAAATATTTAGCCGTATACAAAGATGCGATCCTGGATGCGAAGGCTCATAATGAGATCACCCATTTCGAAATACCGGAAGATGGTTATGTATTGCAACCGGGTGTATTATACCTGGGTGTAACACAGGAGTATACCGAGACGCATGAGCATGTGCCTTTCCTGGAAGGAAAATCCTCTACAGGCCGCCTGGGTATTGACATTCATGCTACCGCGGGTAAAGGTGATGTTGGTTTTTGTAATACCTGGACCCTGGAAATTTCCTGTGTGCATCCCGTTCGGATCTATGCCGGCATGCCGATCGGTCAGCTGATCTACTTCCCGGTAGACGGCGAGGTGGAGCACCTGTACAATAAAAAACAAAATGCCAAGTATACCGAACGTACGATACGCCCGGTAGAAAGTATGATGTGGAAAAACAGCTTTTAATTTTTATATAGTTATATAATGATGAATATTGGAATCGTCGGTTGCGGAGCCATGGGTAATGGTATTGCCCAGGTAGCTGCAATGGCCGGACATACAGTTGTGGTTTATGATAACAATGCTGCGGCATTGGACAAAGCCAGACAATCGACAGAAAAAACACTGCAAAAGCTTGCAGAGAAAGGTAAGATAACTGATGCACAGGCTTTGCTGGCTCAGTATACTTATTCCAGCGATCTGGCTGCACTCAAAGACAGTGGCCTGATCATTGAAGCAATCATTGAAAACCTGGATATAAAGAAGGCTGTATTTGCTCAGCTGGAAGCACTGGTACAGGATAGCTGTATCCTGGCATCCAACACTTCTTCCCTTTCTATTGCCTCTATTGCAGCGGCTTGTACAAAATCGGAAAGGGTGATTGGTATCCACTTCTTTAATCCTGCGCCGGTAATGGCCCTGGTAGAAATCATTCCTGCTATACAGACCCGCGAAGGCCTGGCTGATGAGATCAAAGAGCTGATGCTGCAATGGAAGAAAGTACCGGTGCTGACCAAAGATACTCCGGGCTTTATTGTGAATCGCGTAGCGCGTCCTTTTTATGGAGAGGCGATCCGCATCATGGAAGAAGGACTGGCGACCAAAGAAGATATTGATCTGGCGATGACGCAGGCAGGTGGTTTTAAAATGGGACCATTCATGCTGACTGATTATATTGGTCATGATGTAAACTACATTGTTACAGAAACGGTATTTCAGTCATTCTATTACGATCCTAAATACCGTCCGGCATTTGCACAAAAACGCCTGCTGGAAGCGGGCTGGCTGGGTCGTAAATCGGGTAAAGGTTTTTATAATTACGAACAGGGAGAACCTGCTTTGACTACTGCTTTGTCTGAAAAAGAACAAAAAGCTATTGTAGAGCGCGTTGTATTTATGCTGATCAATGAAGCGGTGGAAGCTCTATACCTGAACATTGCTACAGCTGCAGACCTGGATCTGGCGATGACCAAAGGGGTAAACTACCCTAAAGGTTTGCTGCAATGGTGCGATGAGCTGGGTGCAGATTACGTTCTGGCGGGATTAGATGCCTTGTATCATACCTACCATGATGACCGTTATCGTGCAAGTGCTTTATTAAGAAAATATGGCTCGGAGAAAAGAAAATTCTTCAATTAAATACATTGAATAAAAAGCGCCGCTACAATATTGTAGCGGCGCTTTTTCATGTCAGATGATGACATAAAAAAAGAAGGCTCATCAAGAGCCTTCCTGAAAAAAGTCTTCCTTAATATTCTTCTTCATTAAAAAAGAAGTCATCCTGGGTTGGGTAATCAGGCCAGATATCTTCTACTCCTTCGTAAAGTTCACCTTCATCTTCTAACTCCTGAAGGTTCTCTACTACTTCCAGAGGGGCTCCAGAACGGATTGCGTAGTCAATTAATTCGTCTTTTGTAGCAGGCCATGGTGCATCTTCTAAATGTGATGCTAATTCTAAAGTCCAAAACATATTATAATTATTTTCTTGTAGTTTTAATTTCGGCAAATGTAAGATATAGTTGATAAAAAAATGCAAGTTTTTTATCGGGAAATATTAAATTTTAGTTATAAAGCAAAACCCTTGCCAGGAGGGCAAATCGGGATAATAGTATTACATTTACACTCCTTAATAATCACCTTTTTATTCTGAATTATGTTATTACAGGCTCAGCATTTATCTAAAAGCTATGGAACGCTGGAAGTATTGAAGGATGTTTCGCTCTCTATTGAGAAGGGAACATTTGTGGCTATAGTTGGTCCATCCGGTGCGGGCAAAAGTACACTGCTGCATATCCTGGGCCTGCTGGACAATCCGGGTACAGGCTCTGTATCTATACTGAATACGCCTTTAGAGCGCATGCCTTCCCGTAAGCAAGCGGCTTTTCGTAATAAGAATATTGGTTTTGTATTTCAGTCTCATCATTTACTTCCGGAATTTACAGCCCTGGAAAATGTAAGTATGCCTTTATGGATAAATGGCATGGCAAAGGAAAAAGCAATGGAAGAAGCCCGTATTGCATTGCAGCAAGTGGGCCTTTCGGAAAGGGTAGATCATAAGCCCAGTGCGCTTTCCGGCGGGGAACAACAAAGAGTGGCTATCGCACGAGCCATTGTACAGAAACCTGCAGTGATCTTTGCAGATGAGCCTACGGGCAACCTGGATACGGCTACTGCGGCAGCGATTAACCAGTTATTCCTGGACCTTAAGGCACGCTACCAGCTTACCTTTGTCGTGGTTACACACAATGAGCAACTGGCTGCACTGGCAGATCGTATACTGACGATGAAAGATGGACGCATTATCGCGGATAGTCTGGATACTGCACTGAAAACTACTTTGAATTAGTCCAGGTAAAGAGTCCGTTCTTTACAAACTGATAGGGATAAAATTGTCCTTTGAACCGCTCCAGTGCTTTTTGCACCGCATACTTGCTATTGCCCGGACAATAGAACACCATAAAGCCACCACCTCCGGCTCCGCTGATTTTACCTCCGGTAGCCCCGGCATCCAGTGCCGTTGCATAGATCTCATCTATGAGCGGGTTAGAAATGTCTTTAGCGGTTTGTTTCTTATGCTCAAACCCGAAATGCAGTATCTCCCCTATCGCATCAATATTCCCGATAAGCAGGGCTTCTTTCATCATTATAGATTGCTCTTTCAGATGAGACATGGCTTCGATGGAGTCTGCTCTGCGCTCTGCAATATTTTTGCTTTGTGCGTCAATAATTTTCGCGGACACGCGGCTGGTTGAGGTATAAAACAGTAAGAGATTATTTTCGAGTTCGTGTATATGACTGGAACGCACCCGAAGAGGATTGACTATTACTTTATCGTCAGAAAAGAATTCCATATAATTGAAGCCTCCGAATGTAGCGGCATACTGATCTTGCTTACCACCGGACATTTTAAGGTCTTCTCTTTCGATACTATAGGCCAGGCGGGCAATTTCGTATTCACCCAGCGGCAATTTCAGCCATTCAATAAATGCTCCTAATATCGCAACCACGAGTGTAGAAGAGGTGCCTAAACCAGAACCTGCCGGTACATCGACAGAGGTGGTGAGGCGAAACCCGCTGCTTACCGGTCCGTAAGTCGCTACAATGCGGTTATAAATACCTTTAGCCAGATCTAAATAACCATCAATGGGTAAGGCATCGGCCAGGGAATACTCTTTGTATTCATCCCGGTCTACTGCTTCAATAACAATAGTAGGCTCGTCGATGGGTTCTATAGAAGCATAGGCATAAAGGGAGATGGTTGTATTTAATATAGCACCTCCATAGAGATCACTATACGGACTTACATCGGTTCCACCACCGGCCAGGCCTATACGCAAGGGAGCTTTGCTTCTATATAACATGTGAACGCTTACAAATTTTGAGCCACAAATATATATATAAAAAACAAGTCGCTTCCAGGAGGAAGCGACCTTTTGTTTGTTTTTAGCTTTTTAACTAAATTATTTTGCAGCTTTAGCAGCTTCAGCAGCTTTTTCAGCACCAGCTTTAACTTCGTGAGCAGCTTCTTTAGTTGCGTTAGCAGCAGCTTCAGTAGTTGCAGCAGCAGCGTTAGCAGCGTTAGTACCAGCAGCTTCAGTTGTAGCAGCAGCAGCGTTAGCAGTTGCAGCAGCAGCAGAATCTACAGTAGTTGCAGCAGCTTCAGTAGCAGCAGCAGCTTGCTCAGTAGCAGCAGCAGCTGAATCAGCAGTTGCAGTAGCGTCAGTGTTAGCTTCGTTGTTACCGCAAGATGCAGCGAATAAACCCATAGCGATAGCGAAAACGCCTAATTTTAATGATTTCATTTGTTTGTTTTTTAAAATTTTAAAATTGTGATTTTGAATATTAATGCGCAAAAGTAAAAAAGGTAACCCAACTTTCGAAAAATTTTTAAAAATATTTTTTGAACGGCTTTTTGGGTTACTTTTTGGCAATTTCAGCATTAAGTAAATGAATAGTATTAGTTAACTTAGCATACGTTTAAACAGGCCTGTACATGTTCCTGAATAGCCAAAAGGTAATTAGTATATATTCTAACATAGGCGGGAAGGCATCATTTACAGAATAAAAGAACAATTGCTGGTGAGTAAAACAAGTATTTATAGTGATAGCGAACTGATAGAAGGATTATCCCGCAACAACAGCCAGGCTATCCGGGAAATATACCGTTTGTATCAGTCTATGCTGACCAAATGGATCGTGACCAGGGGCGGTGCTGAAAATGATGCATATGATATCTTCCAGGAAGGATTGATGGTATTATATGAAAAGGCGCAAAAACCGGAATTTGCCCTTACCTGTAAATTAAGTACTTATTTATTTGCAGTATGTAAGCGGCTCTGGTTTAAAAAACTGGAAGCTTCCAGCCAGGTGTCTTTTCTGCAGGAGATAGAAGATGAGGATGATAATGATATGGAGGCGCAGTACCACGACGATGTGTCCCACCACCTGGAGAAAGAGGTCAACTTCCAGCTACTGGAAAATGCAATGAGCCAGTTAGGTGAGCCTTGTAACGGACTGCTGAAGGCCTTCTACCTGGAGGAAAAGAACATGCAGGATATAGCAAAGCAATTTGGCTATACTAATGCAGAAAATGCCAAAACACAGAAGTACAAATGCCTGAACCGGCTGAAAAAACTATTTTTTTCGTCTAGAAAGACAACATAATATTTAAGAAGATGATTCATTTATTAAACATAGAAGAGTGGGCTGAGCGATATAAGGACGGAGATCTCAGTACAGCAGAGATCAAAGCACTGCATACTGCTCTGGATGAGGATAAGGTGTTAAATGCATCTTTTCAGCAGGCGCTGCAATTGCAGGTACTGCTGTCAGAAAAGAAATCGGCTGCTGCCATCCGTGAAAGCCTGAAACGTGCAGCTGCGGAACATAAAAAACTGGCTGCCGGTACTCCGGCTCCGGCTATGCAGATAAAAACATCGTTTTCTGCACGCTTACGCCGCTACTGGAAGCCTTTGTCTGCCGCTGCAGTCATTGCGCTGTTCTCCTCTCTGCTGACATATACCTTTACGAGAGATAACCGCCAGGATCAAAACCAATATACTCAATTACAGAAAGATATCGCTTCTCTGAAACATTCTCAGAACCAGATTATCAGCAATATGAACAAAAAAGGTAGCGGTACCCATATCGACTACCCGGGAGATTACAGCGGTTCCGGCTTTGCCATTACCAATGACGGACTGGTTGCGACCAATTATCACGTTGTGGAAGGTGCGGACTCTGTTTTTGTACAGTTGAATGATGGGAGTTATTACAGAGCCAATATCCTGACTGCCAATCCGCAATCTGATCTGGCTATCCTGAAAATTACGGATAAAGATTTTGTGTTCGGTAAAGCATTACCTTATATGATCTCTAAAAATCCTTCTGCTTTAGGTCAAAAGATCTTCAGTATCGGCTATCCTCAGGACAATGTAGTGTATAACGAAGGTTATATCAGCAGTGAGCACGGCTATAACGGAGATACAGCATCTTATCAGCTGGAGATTACGGCTAATCCGGGCCAGAGTGGTGCCCCTATCCTGGATAACAACGGGAATATAGTAGGTATCATCACCGGTAAGAAAACCAATACCAATGGTACAACCTATGCGGTGCATGCCAATGAATTGCTGGCGATGATCAATAACCTGAACAACCTGACCAAGGATCAGAAGATCAACCTGAATACCAAAAATCGCTTAAGCAGCAGCAGACCAGACCAGATCAAGGTACTGAGAGATTATGTCTGCGCCGTGAGGGTCTACAAATAATGATTACCAGGCCAGATCATCGTCCGGCTTAGGTGTCTTGAAATTTTTACGGGAATCCATTTTTTCCAGTTGCCGCTCTACAATAAGGGCGGCAATTTTTTGTGCTATATTTTCATGGCCAAAGGCTTCTTTAATCCTTTCTTCCGCGACATCAAGCCGGTACAGTTTTGAAAAAAGCTCCTCTGTATTATGATCCAGCATATACTGCACTTTACCTGACAACATATTGATGAAGTCCTCCAAAGTAATTTCCGGGATGCGCTCTAAATCGAATGCGTCCAATATCAGTTTATTGGACGCATACCATTGTTCATTATTTTGTTGTTCCTGATTCATATTGTGCCCCTATTGGCCTGCAAAAGTAAAGGTCAGTTTCAGGCCGCCTTTTGTACTGCTAAGCGGGAAGGAGGTATTCACATAAGGTTTGCTTTGTCTCCTGTCGAAATAAAACTGCAGTTGCAGGTTATCATTAATGATATAATCTATCGTAGGTGTGATACCGATTACGTTCTGTCCCATTGTTGCACGGTTTTCATTTTGTGCCATATAGGTATTGGAGGTAAGGTCATCACGGTACGAGAAGTCAAACTTAATATTCAGATCATTCTTCAGGCGTTTGGTTCCGAAAAAGCTGAATGGCAATACCAGGCCGCGAATACGATATCCTAATCCGACAATCCATTCGGTAGAGCGGGTTTCGCTTACCTGGTAATCGATCAGGCTCAGGCTCACAATTCGGGAACGGTTATAATCTACTCTTAAAGTAAGGTCATTTTTAAACGCAGCATTAAAGCCCATGAGTGGTCCGAATGTTTCGGTAATGGTCATATTCGGCACCTGGAAGAATGGTACGTAGTTATTGGAATTGGAATCAATAAATGATGGGAAACCTACGCCCAGCAAATCTCTGTAGTACAGGGAATTTGCAAAAGAGTTCATCATCATTTTACCGGTATAGGAATGGTTCAGCGTGAAGGTGTTTAATATATCGCTCAGAGGCGCAACATTAGACAGCCCGGTATAAGTCAGTTTCCAGTTCGGCATAGGGAAATAGAAACGGAACGGATTGCTCTTCACATTATTATAATCATATACCAGCAATGGTACTGCTCTCGGATCTCTTCCTGAATAGGCCGCAATAAATGCCGGTATAAGTACATCCTGGGCAAAGCCGGTATACCCTTTGGTATAGTTAGGATTATTAGGATCTGCTGTACCGTTTGTGTATGGATTCACATTGCCCAGTCGCTGAGAAATGATCTCGCGGTTGGCCATAAAATCACGATAGGTACTGGAGAGTTCACCTGCTTTTCCATTCTGGAATAAGGTTTTCACCCCGATATAGGAAACGTTGAACGAACCGGTATAATAAGGATTAAGGCGCTCATATTCTCCGCTCGCATCATTAAATTTATTAATCTCAGACTGATTGCGGGTAAAGTTGCTGGACCAGTTCAGATCGATACGCAGATCCGGTACAGGCTCCAGTGCTGCACGCAGGCTATACGATTGAGTATACATCTGCTGATACATACCATTGAACAAACTATCTGATGACAGGTTTCCTTTACGCATTTGCTCATCCAGCCAGTATCTTGAAGGCTGATATCCGAATGCAAAATCCAGTCCGTTGGCATTATTGCGCATATTGGCACCCAGATAGTTTGTACTGTCCATATAACCTGGCAGTATGGTACCCATGTTCTCGGTATAGTCAAAATTGACGCGTTTCAGCATAGTGGCCAGTCGCACAAAGAATTTCTCGCCATTGCTTACTTCCGGCAGGATGTTTTGTTTCGCTTTACGCCATGTAACCATCGCCTGTCTGTATCGCTGACGTTCTGCTTTACGCATTTTCTTCAGCTCTTGTCCAACTTGGGCCAGGCTCATGCTATCACTTCCTTTTACATCTTTTGCGGTAAAGGTTTTCCTTTCCGGTTTAGGTGGGATGCGGCTTGTTTTCTTCTCTTTCTCATCTTTCTCCTGCTGTCCATCTTTAGGTAATTTACCTCCTGGTCCTCCGGTAGGAGAGAAACGCTCCATGGAGCCTGCAGAACTAACGCTGTTTTTATCTTTATCCTTAAAGGCATTGGTCTTTGCATTTTTCAGCACACCGTTAGTCGGACGGTTAATGGCTTTCAGGTATCGGTTTTTATTATACAGCTGACTGAAGTTCAGTTCTCCGGTTATTTGTTTCAGCTGGGTATTGGTGATCACATTACCCTGACTGCGTGCGAGCAGTGATGCTGCTGTCCAGTCATAGGTAGCATTATACACAACATTCGCAGTAGTCCAGTCCAGGAACGGGAACTTCTTGGTCGGAATGGTATAGGTTACATCGAACTTCTGGCTGAAATAAGTGTTACGACCAAAGTCCAGCAGCCTGTCATAAAGACTATCTCTTTTGGATGCTGTATTGATTCTGCCATATGGCTCATCAATACGCGAGATATTAGTTGCCTGGTAATTTACAGACAGCGAACGGGTTAGATCCCATTGCATATTGTAATTACGATTCCAGACAAAGTTTTTATAATAATATGCCGGCATTTCATAACCAGCCGCATCTACGTCTCTCAGGATCGTCTCGGTGAAGGTACGTTCCAGGTTGTTGCGGAAAGAGAATGTCTTTGGCAGGTAATTAATATTAAAGTCCTTGATAAAGGTCAGCCAGGGAGATTTGGATTTGATCCTTTTCTTAAATGGTTCAAACGGTTTAGTGGTTACACTATAGGTATAGCCTAATGCCAGTTTCTGATCGGTATAGTCATTGCCCTGAATCAGAGAATTACGGCTAAACTGTCGCAGGTATGAGTAGCTCAGATCAAA
This sequence comes from Edaphocola aurantiacus, assembly GCF_019797745.1. Lineage (GTDB taxonomy): Bacteria > Bacteroidota > Bacteroidia > Chitinophagales > Chitinophagaceae > Edaphocola > Edaphocola aurantiacus. The sequence continues at coordinate 49,062 of NZ_VOSI01000002.1, forward strand.
ATTCTGCGCACTCCATGGCATAATCTTTTTCTGTTTAGAAGGATTACCCAAAATACGCATGTTGTTGATGTTAAAGCTGGTAATCGCATTAAAATCCTGCGCTGCCTGTAATACCGCTTTACGCTCCGCGCCGGTCAGTCCACGCATCTTGTCGGTCAGTGTTATGTCCACATCATAAGGGTCATACTCCGGATTGCTCACAGACTGATTATAACCAACAAACACCGGTAATTGCACACCCCAGTTTTTAGGCATGATCTTACCCAGGTTCAGGTTGGCATTACCCTGATACTGGTAATAGTTATCTCTTGAACGGTCATTTACCCTCTGGTCGATACTACCATAACCCTGTGTATGCATGGTACCGGCTACATTGACTGTACCAAAGTCGGCCAGTTGTACATTGACCTGCCCTGATGCCGCATAAGCAGCTTTTTCATCCAGGCCTACATTCCTCAATTCATCGAACCATACTTCGGTACATTTAGGCAGCCCGTCATCGGCTGGTGTTTGCGGAGTCTTTTTCGGATTCAGCACACCCAGCATAATATTTTTCACCTCCCCGATGTTCGGGTTACCGATGATGCGGATCATACGGCCATTACGGTCTGTTCCGTCATACAGATTGGCAACCGGGAAGTTATCTTTATTTCTTTTTGATTTCAGGTCTACAAGATCCTGCAATACAATATGAAGGTTATTCTGCTCCGGCCAAACGGTTTCCGCAGTTTGGGTACCATCAGGACTGGTAATCTTCAGCGGCACCTGGTATTCGTAATAGTTACGTACAAAGTCAGAGCCGATACGGATATAGGCTACCAGGTCACCATCATTTACCGGAGACTGATCGGGAACTGATTCTGCGTGAATGAACATTTTCAGTTCTTTATATTGACGCATGTCTGTTCCTACTTCTTTAAATACGGCACGGGAATCACCATCTTTAAGATTACAGATCTGAACGGAAAGTGATTGCTCATCGGCATTGAACTGCTGACCGGTAGTCGCTACCTGTTGCTGTTTCAGGATGCCAGGAGGCATCACATATCTAACCGGTTTTCTGGAGCTGTTCTGATCTACACTTACAGTCGTGAGACCGAAAGGTGTACCCAGGATATCGTCTTCTGTCAAAGGTTCTCCTGGATTAACCAGAGAGAAATTGTATTTTCTCCAGATACTTCTGTCTAACTGTAATTGTGCAAAACGCATCACCACGCTATCTTCGAAGCCATTCAGGAACATTCTGATGAAACGGATAGAACGGAAATCGCTGATACCACCCACTTTAGCAGAGAATCTCCTGATTGGAATTTTAAACTGATACCAGGTATTATCTGTAATTCTGCCATCTGGCAGTTTAATACCGGTTGCCACTGTTTTATCTACCAGGAATTCGGTAACCCCAACCTGCATGTTCGGTTCTATCTTTACACGATACTGGTAGTAAGCCTCTGTTTCGTTCAGAGAGTTATCTCTGTTGATGTCTTCTGACTCAGGAATAGAACTACCCGCAGTTTCTGTTGCATTGGTTCCGGAAAGAATAGGCGCATTACCGTGAGGGTTATTGAAATAACGATAACGCTGCAGAATTGTTCCATTTGAGGCATCATAACTTCCATCATAAAAATGCTTGAAGTCATCTGATGCAGGGTCCAGTGCTAATTTCTGATACGCAGGTGACGTTTCTCCCAACAGCGTTTTCATCTGGCCCAGGAAAGTATTGAAGAATGTCTGCTCATCTGCATTATCCATTTCATCATATCCCACATCCTGCACTGCTCTCGCACCTTCCTGCTGATCAAATGCACGCACCAGCTGCTGCTGGAATTTAGGCACTTTACCCCATACCGTCTGATCCATTTTAGTAGGATCAACAGGATATGGCACACCGTTTTCAAAAGAAAGACGGGAATCTTTCAGTACATCTTCCGATACATTACCCAGGTTGAAGTAAAGGTAACCACCTCTGCTGTTCTGTTTGTACATATACGGATCCAGTACCCAGAAGGTAATGTACTCTACATTGCTTTGTTCGAAATCACTTTGCTCAATTGCTCTCTGAATACCTCCCCAGCGGGCTGTCGGATTCAGCAGATTACCTGTAGCAGGGTCAACATTAGCAGGATCAAAGTTGTACGGACCACGCACTTTAGGGTTAAAGTTCAGGTCGAAAGTTGATTGTACACTTTGTGTAGTGATCACTGATTTTTTAGGAAATACCTCTGCCTGAGGAATTTGTCTCCAGTAATCCTGCAGGGTGGTATCATTACGCACACTTTGCGGCACGGAGGCTCCGCCACCATTAAGTGTCGGTTCGATATTATACCAGGCCAGGTTAGCCCTGTTATAGCCTATACGCAGATCGTTAGACATGCTGGCTTCAGGAAATAATATATTATTTGCCGGTCCTGTTGCTTCAAATGGAATGCTGGAAAGTGTCCAGTTATTGATCGGGTAGCGCAGGTCATAAGAAGTTGCAGCCCCTTCAAAGTCATCCACGAAAACCGTACCACCTTCATCTCCGGCAATACCGTTGATAAACTTGGAGTGGCCGGGCAGGATACCTGCAACCTCAGCACTGGCTGAGATTAAGGATGGTGCTGAAGTACTGTAGAATGGTAATATTTTGTCCAATGCCCTGGTTAAACCCGGCATTTCGGACTGGTAGTTCATATCCGCACCCAGTACAGTATTCTTAATAGGGTCGTACCCACTGATTACCTTTTGGGTATACGGGCGCTCTGTGAGGCGCATGTACGTTGCCCCCAGGGTAAGTTTATCATTGGCATAATAATCCAGCCGGGTACCCATAAAGTTCTGCATGGTCTGTCCGAAAGCTGCATTGTCTTCATAGGCAATGTTGATCGGCACACCTGAATTCAGGATACCGGTATTCAGGATTTTCACCACACCCATATTATAGTCTACCTGAAAATCGGTGCCTTCCTGTAATTTTTGTCCGCCGGCAGTTACGGTAACAGAGCCTTGCGGAATATTGAATCCATTAAGGCGTATTTCGGCTCCGCCACCTGTACTCTGGTATTCACCCGTAATCAGGAAACGGTTATTTTGCTGCTGTTGTAAGGCAACTGTCTTGGTAGAATCGTACAGAATCTGATACAGGTACTTTTGTTCCAGGTTAGGATCATTGCCCAAAGCGGGTTTCAGATCATTACCAAATGGTTGCAGTACAGGGAATATTACTTTACCCTGTTGTGCATTAATGGTAATCCCATCTACATAATCAAACACCCCATCTGGTCCGGGATCGTTCTGTGCATTGAGGCGATCCAGGTTCAGCAGGCTGATCAATGGTACACCTGCCTGAGGCCCTTCGGGCAGGAAGCGTTTATTACCACCACCCGGATCTTCGTACACTACATTCAGGCGGAATTTATCTTTACTGATATTGATTCCCTGTAAGGCATACACATTCTTCATCATCAGGTTCCAGATCGGCAGCTTTACACGAGCCGAGGTCCCTTTCAGTAATTTAAGGAATATTACTTTCTGCGATGCTGAGTCAGGAGGAAGGTCTTCAGAGAACTCCCCTACCTGGTGTGTTACACCATTATAAGTATAGCGGTATGCTACCCCTACCACATCATCGGGATTGGGTGTGGTATTGATAGAGATATATCCTAACTGAGGTTGAAAAGTGAATTCGTTGGTATTCAGTTTACGTAAGGTAACACGCTGAAACTCTTCTCCTTCTTTTAAGCCCATACTGATCGCTCCTTGCGTAGCCGAACTCTGTGTTCTTACAAGTGGGTTCTGTTGCAGGTTGAGGTATAACGCATTGGCATTATTATCCGGAAGTGCATTTGTAGCTCCGTTGATCAGGCTGGTATTGTAGGGATTAGCCTCGCCAAGATCCATAAAGGTCAGGGCATCCCGGATACCTTGCGTACTTCCGGTACGATTGGTAATCCACACCTCTACTTTAGAAATTACAGCTTGGGAATTAATAATCGGGAAATTGGCCAGTGCCCGGTCATAATTATTATAGAAATGCTGTGCCAGGAGGAAGTGTTTATTTTCCTCATAGTCATATGCTTTTACTTCAAAGTTGGTTGTTTGCGCCCCACCCTTTACGGTCATGCTGCGGCGCTGAGATTTTTGCTGCGATACTACCCCGGTTACCCATAGTTTACCGAACTGGAGTTGTGCTTTGGCTCCAAAAAGGGAAGATACCCCGGATATAAGGCTGCTGCGGAGCGGGAAGCTCACATTACCTAGCTCTATTTTTTTTATGATCTCATCATCCTTACCGGTATACTCCAGCTTACGCATTTCCTGCATATCGCCAAAGTTTGATAAGGTATTGTTGCTGATATTCAGCTTCATTTTATCTCCGATCTTGGCCACCAGCTGCACATTCATCTGCATGTCAAAATCGGGAACGGTGTATTTCTGAGAACGTTTAGGAATATTCGGGTTCCGCAGATTCTGGGAATAAAATCCTGCCAGCACAGTCAGGTTACCCTGTGGTTTAATATCTAATTTGGTATTACCGAACAGGCGGTCAAACACCCCATCTTTGTATAATACAGGAAGATCGGGCTTTTTATCAAACATATTCAATGCAGCCAAACGCTCACTGAAATAGTCATTTTCATCTTTGCGGGTCTGGTATTTATAATACTCATTAAAATCCATTACATATGGATTCTTCACTTCTTCCCCGCCTATTTTTTCTGTAAAGATATATTTGTTGGAATCCGGATCGAAAGTCACTTCCTTTGTCATGTTCTTCGGATCCTGCAGCTCAAAATAATGTCTGCCCGAAGTATCCGGACCGGCATGTTTTTTTTCCGGTATCGGGAACTTCAGGGTATCTCCCGGCATAGCTTCTTCCTGCTCGTCCGTATCAGTCAGCTCATCGGCTGTACTCATAGGGTCAAGGCCACCGGTTGCCACTTGTACCGCCAGCAGACTGACGGCAACAAATGCCAGTATTTTCCCACCAAATGCTATTTTCTTATTCCGCTCCAAATTCGATGCTCAATTATTATACAAGTGTCAATAATATTATAAATTTTTAAGTGCCGTTTTAATCAATGCTTCTACTGAGTGCCCTGCATCCAGCATAGGTTTCGATTTTTTAATGGCGGCCTCTGCCCCGGCTTTCGGGATGCCCAGGCCTAAAAGGGCATTCAATGCTTCCAGTTCTACCACATCATGGCTGCTGGCAGATGGTTCTCCGGCCTCCGGCAGGTCAGCAGCCAGCTTACCTCTTAATTCGAGGATAATCCGCTGTGCTGTTTTGGCTCCTATGCCTTTTACCTTTTCCAGGGCTTTGCTATCACCATTCATGATGATCCTGGACAAATCATTAGCTGTAAGTGAAGAAAGGAGAATTCTCGAGGTTGCGGCCCCGACACCAGATACGCCTAAGAGCTTTTGAAATGCTTCTTTCTCTCTCATGCTGGCAAAGCCATACAGTACCCAGGCGTCTTCTCTTACCTGCAGATGGGTAAAGAGTTTTGCACGCTCCCGGCCCTTTATTTCTTCATAGGTATTTAAAGTAATGTGCACCTCATAGCCCAGTCCGTTAATGTCAACATAAGTCTGCGAGGGGCTTACTTCTACCAGTTTTCCTTCCAAATATCCGATCATGTATCTTATATAAGCTTATATCACTATATCCAAACGAAAAAACGCTGTTAAAAAGTACAGCGTTTCTTAATTATTTCTCAATTCAATACTATATATTCAGTATCTTATCTCCACCAAGGTGAGTTCCTTTTATTGATCTTCCAGAAGAAGTTCAGGGAAATGGTTGAGTACATGTCCTTGTTCTTAGGATCTCCTCTGTACTGACCAGCGTCATGCTTTGTACCAGGAGCTAATTCAAATGACTTATCAGCCATTTTCTTAGCCATGTCAGCTTTCACATTATCGCCCAGATAGGCAATGTCAAAACGAAGTGGATCAATGTACTGTCCGCTAACATCGTCCAGGTAATCTGTAAAGGTATAACGGGTTACATATTCCAGACCCAGACCCAGTCCGCGGCCCATATCTACACGGAATCCGATACCTGCAGGAATGATAATGGAGTATTGGTTATAAGCAACAGGATAGCCTGCCTTATCAAAATTCTGACCTTCGGTATGCAGCGGGCGTAAATCTACCCACTCTTTATAGTCAGTTTCGTAATTCTTTGTATAAGAACCTCTTGGATTGAAGTACATACCACCCACACCCACCATCAGGTAAGGCTGGAATCTTGAATGTGCCATACGGCTGTATTCCCAGTTTGTAAACAATTCCATCGGGCTGATCTCAACCATTAAAGAAGATTCCCAAACAGTGGTCTTTACATCCAGGTTACGGTAATAACGTTGTACATAATCATCCGAAAAAGAGGCAGCACCCTGAGCACCGGACTTATTCCAGACATCATTGGCGTATAAAGTACCGTTAGCAATACTTAAGCGGAAGGACAAACCCGGAAGATGTGTATAACGGCCGTAAATACCACCCATCATTTTCACATTTTTCCAGTAATCTGAATTACCATAGTGATCAATCGGCGATTTAGTACCTACATCCGCCCACATATCAGACATCCCTAAATTTACTCCTAAAGAAAATCCACGCTGATCAATATACTTAATATCGGGTTGTAACCAATCACGTTTTGTTTTCTGTGCGCTAGTTGAATTCACCCACAACAAACCCGTGGCCAAAACACCAATATTAATTGTCCTACGTAATAAATTCCGCATAGTTGGCTATTTATTTTGAGCTATGAAAGTATAATAATTTTGTCAGAATTGAAAGAAAATCCTAAAATTCTTCTAAAAAAGCCTAAATATCTAAATTATATATTTAAAATGCAAACTTTGGCTGATTATATTTCAGCTTTAATATGCAGTAAATCATTGCTGTGCTTCACTATAGCTTCATATAAGGCCGCATCTTTTGTCAGTGAATGACCATAAGAAGGGATCATTTCTTTCATGCGTTCTGCCCAGCCTTTTTTCATTTCGGCAGGGAAACAGCGCTCAATCAGCTGAATCATAATCGGTACTGCAGTCGAAGCACCCGGAGATGCGCCAAGCAATCCGGAAATACTGCCATCGGCAGCAGTAATTACTTCTGTACCAAACTGTAAAACACCACCCTTGTCTTTATCTTTTTTAATCACCTGTACACGCTGACCCGCGATCTCCAGTGCCCAATCTTCAGATTTGGCATTCGGGAAATATTCTCTTAATGCTTCCAGCCTGTCTGCAGGTTTCTGCATTACCTGCTGAATGAGGTATTTTGTCAATGGTACGTTTGCCAGACCGGCTCTTACCATCGGATAGATGTTATTCCCTTTTATAGAGCAGGGCAGATCCCAGAACGAACCTTGTTTCAGGAATTTGGTCGAGAAACCGGCGTACGGTCCAAACAATAACTCTTGTTTACCATTAATAATACGGGTATCAAGGTGCGGAACGGACATTGGAGGTGCTCCAACTGCAGCCTTACCATATACTTTTGCCTTATGACGGGCTATAATCTCGGGATTGGTACAACGAAGCCACTGTCCGCTTACCGGAAAACCGCCGAAGCCTTTTCCTTCCGGTATACCTGATTTCTGAATCAGGGTCAGTGCACGGCCACCCGCGCCTACAAATACAAATTTTGCATTTACGCGGAATGTATTGCCGGTATTGATATCTGCAACTTTAACGTTCCAGCTCTGATCAGCATTACGGGAGAGGTTTTTCACCTCATGATGGTAATGCAGATTTACCGCAGGGTCGTTAGCAATAGAATCGAATAATAAGGTAGATAATTTACCAAAATTCACATCGGTGCCGGTCGCTACTCTTGTCGCAGCTACAGATTCACCCGCATCACGGCCTTCCATGATCAATGGTGCCCATTGCTCGATCTGTGCCTTGTCTTCACTGTATTCCATAGAAGCAAAGGCGTGATGTCCTTTCAGTAAATCAAATCTCTTTTTCAGGTAGGACACATTCTTATCCCCGATAACGAAGCTCATATGTGGCGTTTGGGCCAGGAAAGACTCCGGATCGCTGATCTTACCTTTTTCCAGTAAGTATGCCCAGAACTGTTTTGATAACTCAAACTGTTCATTTATCGCAAAGGCTTTGCTGGCATCCACATCCCCGTTTGCTTTCTCCGGGGTATAGTTCAATTCACACAGGGCCGCATGACCGGTACCCGCATTATTCCACGCATCAGAACTTTCGGCAGCAATTTCTCCCAGTCGTTCATAAATAGCTATAGAGGCATTTGGTTGTAATATCTTTAGCATTGCGCCTAAAGTGGCACTCATGATTCCTGCTCCAATTAGCACAATATCATACGAAGCATCGCTTCCGGAATGAGACATATCTAAACTTTTAAGTTTCGCAAAGTTAAACCTTGAATGCTAAAAAATCAATATGAAATTTCATAAATTTACATTCGTCGTTAAATAGTAAGGGTGCCCCTGTAGAGGCACCCTTACTATTTAATCATTTATAACTATAAAATATATTCTTCTTATGCGCTTATTGCAGCTTTTTTAGCATCGCGCTTTTCAGAATGGGCTGTTGCCGCATCGCGCACCCAGGCACCATTGTCCCAGGCATTTTTACGTGCAGCCAGGCGCTCTTTATTACAAGGGCCATTACCTTTTACTACATTCCAGAACTCATCCCAGTTGATGGTACCGAAATCATAGTGACCACGCTCTTCGTTCCATTTCAGGTCTTTATCCGGAATGGTCAGGCCCAGAATATTAGCCTGCTCTACCGTTACATCGATAAATTTCTGACGCAGATCATCATTGCTGAAGCGCTTGATCTTCCATTTCATACTCTGGATCGAGTTTGGACTTGCATCATCGTTAGGTCCGAACATCATAATAGCCGGCCACCAGAAGCGGTTCAACGCATCTTGTGCCATTTTTTTCTGTATAGCTGTACCATTGGCAAGGGTGAGCATAATCTCATAGCCCTGACGCTGGTGGAAACTTTCTTCTTTACATACACGAATCATTGCACGGCTGTAAGGACCGTATGAACAACGGCACAAAGGCACCTGATTCATAATAGCGGCACCATCTACCAGCCAGCCAATCGCTCCCATATCGGCCCAGGTAAGGGTCGGATAGTTGAAAATGGAGGAGTATTTAGCGGTACCATCATGCAATTGGTCCAGCATCTGATCACGGGATATACCCAGCGTCTCTGCTGCACTATATAAATACAAACCATGACCTGCCTCATCCTGCACCTTGGCCAGTAATACGGCTTTTCTTCTTAATGAAGGGGCACGAGTGATCCAGTTGCCTTCCGGCAGCATACCTACGATTTCACTGTGTGCATGCTGAGATATCTGACGCACCAGCGTTTTACGATATTGCTCCGGCATCCAGTCTTTCGGCTCGATTCTTAATTCGTTGTCTATTTTTTGCTGAAACAGCGATTCTTGTTGTTCGTTTGTCATAAAACCTTAGTTAGATGATCTGTTATAACACAGACTACAAAGATACTTATTTTTACCTAATATTACTTAACGATTAGCATAATAGGTCTCATAGAGATCAAAGGTCATCTGTCTGGCCAGTTGCAAACTGTCATTAAATACAAATACATTTACCCCACGGCTTAGGTGCTGCATCTCTGATCCGTTTACAATAAGATATGGCGCTTGTTCTATGCCAGAGGTCGCCCTCAGTTTAATGGGCACATTGGCTACGGTATATTTCATGTCCAAAGTACTGCCTTTGGCCAACTTTTGCTCTTGAAGCATTTTGCCATGTGACCATACTGCGGCATAGGCCTCCCAGTCTTGTATATTACCTAGTAGCGGACTAAACCTGCTTAACTCTGCTCTCATATAGGGCTTCAGCGACCGCGAGGCCTCATCTGCAGAGAGGATTACTATTGTATGGGCCTTATGCTCTTCGAGGAATGCTGCAAGGCTTATAGCCTGTATACTATCCCGAGGTATTCCCAACCGGTCTGAAACGTTATCGATATGCTGATTATCAACAGAATAAAGAATTCTATAATCACCCAATCTCCGCATCTTTATCGCATGCCGGGCCTGTAAATCAATAAAGTATGGCACTTTCTCTTTTGTAGTAATCAAAATACTTCCCTTTGCAAGGCTCCATTGACCGGACTCATGTATCTGTGATAGTGTATCTACCATGTTCTGCCGCGCAGGCGCATCCGGCCGGGGAAGATGGCCCGCTGTGATTGGGATCTGCAACGGTGCCAGTATGCTGGTCAGATACTGTGCATCATCAGGGGTAACCAGATCTCTTTGAAATACAGGATACGTATATACCACTTTAGCTTCTTTGGCAAGCGTTGCCAGCAGCGTCCATTCCTTACTTACGGTATAGTTATCCTGAATAATGCCACGCTGTATCGCTTTTGCCATATCTGCAATCTGGATCAGCAGGATACATAAAAGCAAACCCGCAGACCACTTTCGCTGCAGCTTCAGTTTATGACCATAGTATACAAAAGGAATAATGAGTAAAATATAATAGGGCAACCATATATACCTGCCGGAAGACCTGAATATCGATAGCATATTGTTTAACCGGGGATACCGCTCAAGATGAAAATTGAGCAATTCCAGCTTATTAAATGTAATATTGAATGCATAGGCATATATTAATGCCGCAAATAATACAATGAACAAAGGCCAATGCTGTTGCATGGTGCGCAATAGTGCTTTGCGGAACGTCTTTTGAAAAAGCAGGGTAACCCACAATATCAGTACGCCTAAACCCAGGTAAGCATAGCCTTCATATTGCCCTTCAAAAGCAGGTAAGTCCAGTGGCGCAAAATTGCTTTTCCCGATATTATTCCAAAATGTATTCAAATTACTATTATACACACCCAGTCCGCCGGCACTGCTGCTTCCCATGGCCAGGCTGAATACTCCTGACAGGAAGGCTCCCAGCCATATGCTCACTATACTTACCAATGGAAAAACAAACAGGGTAATCCATTTTTCGTTCTTTCTGATACGCTGCAAGCCATCTGCAAATGCTACAAGTAAGGGGAAAAGGATTAGGTAAGGATGCGTCAGTATGGCAGCGAAACTAAGTATGCTATAGTTCCTCAAAGCTCTGGCCTGACTTAACCCCACAGAAAAATAGGTAGCTAATGCGGCCAGAATGAGCCAGTGGGCGCATAAAGCCAGGTGAGCAAACCGGTCCAGAAACGGAGCCGCGAGCAAAATCACAACTACTGCTGTGAAGCGCCAGTACCCAACCGGCAATTGAAGTGCTGCCAGCAAGCGGTCTGCAAACCAGGCCTGCAAAAGATAACAGGTAAAAAGGAACAGACCCAGATATTGAAAGTGTTCCGGGAGCCATCGATTGAACAGTTTAAGGGGCATTCCGATAAGCGGAACGATATTAGTATTCCCTACGCCAGTCACCTGCGGATAACCATACCCATTAAATACACCTAAAGCACCCTGCCCCAAGGGGCTATAGCGATAGTATTGCCAGGTACAGATATCCGGCAACATATCTGAACCCCTACCATAAAGCCAGGCATCATGCGACGGCAATAATATCGCTAACCCAAACTTCAGGTGAAATACGAGAATAACGATCAGACCAATAAGAATGTAGTATAACCATCTATAGCTTGCAGGTTGCTTCATATCATTTCTTTCCCAGGATAAATGAAAAAAAGAGAAACGACTGTTTCTCTTTTTTTACACAATATTTTTTAAAATTTATCTGCCACGGCCAAATACTCTCGGACATCTGGATTGTAAATATCTTTTTGCATTACCGAAGGCATCGAAGTATACGGCGGCAGTAATTCCTGCAGTCCAGTACCAGTCATTGCCTTTAAAGTCTCCGCGCTGGAATCTGTAGTTAGGATAGTTACCATCCCAACCGGCAGCTGTATTACCTCTGTAGCTCATTTCAACTGCTTTAGATCCTTTGTATTTATTTAAAGTATCCAGGTTGATATAACTACGGCTTACATCATCAATATAATCTGTAGAAGTATATCTCAGACCAACCTCTGCACCCAGCATGATGGTCTTACCGATAAAGAACTTAACACCACCACCAATCGGGAATGCCGCATTGATCAATGGATAAGCCTTACGATCGGGATATTGCGCCAATCCCTGGCCTTCTGTGCTTAGGTCTCTTAAATTATGTTTTTCGCCTTTGCTGTCATAAGCAAAAGGATTGCTGTAAAATGCACCAACACCGGCAAATACGTAAGGGCTGATCTTCAGACGATCAACGTCTACCGCCAGGAAGTTTACTTCAATAGCACCGTAGACCTCGCCTACATTATTACTGAAGCTCAGGTTTCTTCTTTCGTATGTTTTGTTCAGCGATAAACTGTCTGCGGCCGTAAGTCTGATGTAATTGGCACCGAAACGAAAACCTACCCTGGGAGAAACAAAGTATTTGTACAGGAGACCAACTGAAGGTTGCATCATTTTATTATTATCCGGAATGACATTGGGCTGTAAATCTCCGTAAAACGAGCTAACGCCAGCGGTCAAACCGATCTCATGGTGCTTTTGTGCAAATGCCAGAACCGGTAAGGCGACGAGTGCGGAAAGTATAATTTTTTTCATCAGAATTATTTTCTCGATTATTCAATGCAAGTGTGGTGTTACCACAGCTTTAACAATCCAAGTTACAAATATAATTTTTAGAATTGAAAAACAAAACTATTCGGCAAAATAAATCCGGCCTGCCTTTAGCTTATATATAATAGTGCACTGGATAACCCGGCAAGAGACAAACCACCCTCAATTCACACGATTTTTCGCCTGAATAATCTTAACAGCCTGTTATTCAGCATTAAATATAAACAAATCAAATAATCATAATTAATTAACAATCAATAATTTGAATATATTTTTAATTTTTTTTAACTAAAACAAGGCATTTTTTAAGGAATAGCGTCTTACCTTTGCCCCGAACCAAATGTTTATGTGTACATGATTTTGAGGAAATTAATTTGTTCGCTACTCGCCATTATATCGATCAGTGTCATTACTTCTGACCTGAAAGCGCAAGGTAACGGAGCAAAGGAGAAAACAGGAAAAGCAAGCTATTATCATCCGAAGTTTACAGGTCGTAAGACTGCAACCGGAGAAATATTCAGTAATAATAAATATACTGCTGCCTGCAATCAATATCCTTTAGGTACATACCTGAAAGTAACCAATACAAAGAACGGACGAATAGTGTACGTAAAAGTTAATGACCGAATCGGACATCCGCAACGTATAATCGACTTAACACACAGAGCAGCGGCTGACCTGAACTATGTAAATAGCGGACTGGCCAATGTAACCATCGAGGCGGTAAGCCCCGACGAAGGAAAAAGAAGAATTTTCGCACAAACTACAGGTGATATGGTTGACGACAACACATTGTAATCACACTGTAAAAAATTATCTAAAAACTGCTTTTGTAATAAAGCAGTTTTTTTATTTATATATGAAAAGGATACTTTTATAACTATTTCTTAGATTATAAGCATTCTTCAATGTATCTTTGCAGTTCAACTTTTAAAACAAAAAACACCCTCTGGAAGGGGATTTGTGAAAATCAGATTTGTGATGGAAAATAATACAGATACGGAATTTCTGGAATCGCTGGCGGATAAGGAATATGAGCATGGATTTGTGACGAACATTGAGATGGACATTTTGCCTCCGGGCCTTAACGAAGATACCATCCGCTTTATTTCTGCAAAGAAAAACGAGCCGCAATGGATGCTGGAATGGCGCCTGAAGGCTTATAACGCTTTCCTGAAAATGGAGTTACCAACCTGGCAGAACTTTAAAATGCCGGAAATGAATTTTCAGGGTATTTCTTACTACGCTGCTCCCAAGAATACACCCAAATATAACAGCCTGGACGAGGTAGATCCGGAACTGCTGGCTACTTTCGAGAAGCTGGGCATCCCGCTGAACGAGCGTAAAAAACTCTTAGGCGTAAAAGACGATGTCGCTGATGTAATTACTGACGAGGACGGAAACGTTTCTGAAAGACCATTAGTGGCTATAGATGCGGTTTTTGATTCTGTATCGGTTGCAACTACTTATAAAGAAGAACTGAAAAAACACGGTATCATCTTCTGCTCTATTTCTGAAGCTATTCAGGATCATCCTGAGCTGGTTAAGGAATATATCGGATCGGTTGTACCGCAGACAGATAATATTTTTGCGGCGCTGAACTCTGCCGTATTCTCAGACGGATCATTTGTATACATTCCTAAAGGTGTTCGTTGCCCGATGGAACTGTCTACTTATTTCCGTATCAATGCTGAAAATACCGGTCAGTTTGAGCGTACCCTGATTATTGCCGACGAGGGCGCTTATGTGAGCTACCTGGAAGGCTGTACTGCTCCTCAGCGTGATGAGCATCAGTTGCATGCCGCTATCGTAGAGATCGTTGCGCATAAAGATGCTGAAGTAAAATACAGTACAGTGCAAAACTGGTACCCTGGCGATAAAGATGGCCTGGGTGGTGTATACAACTTCGTAACCAAAAGAGGAATCTGTAAAGGAGCCAATTCTATCATCTCCTGGACACAGGTAGAAACGGGTAGTGCTATTACCTGGAAATACCCTAGCGTAATCCTGCAAGGTGATAACAGTTATGGTGAATTCTATAGTGTAGCGGTGGCTAAAGGCAAGCAGATTGCCGATACCGGTACCAAAATGATCCATATCGGTAAGAATACCCGCAGCCGCATTATCTCCAAAGGTATCTCTGCCGGTAACGGTCAGAACTCATACCGTGGACTGGTAAGCATCGGTGCTAAGGCTGATAATGCACGTAACTTTACCCAGTGTGATTCCATGCTGATCGGTGACCGTTGCGGTGCACATACTTTCCCGTATATCGATGCCAAAAACCCTACTGCAACCCTGGAGCATGAAGCAACGACTTCTAAAATCGGTGAAGATCAGATCTTCTATCTGAATGCAAGAGGTATCGATACCGAAAAAGCGGTAGAGATGATTGTAAACGGTTTTGCAAAAGAAGTACTGAACAAATTACCGATGGAGTTTGCCGTAGAAGCACAGAAACTGCTGGCGGTATCGCTGGAAGGTAGTGTGGGTTAATCCTGGTTTTATCATTCAATTCAACATATAAAAAATACATATAAAGTGTTATCTATAAAAAATTTACACGCTCGTGTAGAAGATAAAGAGATCTTAAAAGGACTTAATTTAGAAGTAAAAGCAGGCGAGGTGCATGCGATCATGGGACCAAATGGTGCCGGAAAGAGCAGCCTGGCTTCGGTACTGGCTGGTAGAGAAAACTACGAAGTAACCGAAGGTTCTGTAACCCTGGATGGTAAAGACATCCTGGAAATGGCTCCTGAAGAGCGCGCAAGAGAAGGTGTCTTCCTGGCGTTCCAATACCCTATCGAGATCCCTGGTGTATCTAATATCAACTTCCTGAAAACAGCTTTGAACGAAATCCGCACACATCGTGGCCTTGACCCGATGACTGCAAAGGAATTTCTGCAAAAAAGCAAGGAAAAGCAAGCCCTGGTTGAGTTTGACGCTAAACTGGTAAACCGTTCCCTGAATGAAGGTTTCTCTGGTGGTGAGAAAAAACGTAACGAGATCTTCCAACTGGCTATGCTGGAACCAAAACTGGCTATCCTGGATGAAACGGATTCTGGCCTGGATATCGATGCGCTGCGTATTGTAAGCCGTGGCGTAAATAAACTGCGCAGCGAGAACAATGCGTTTATCCTCATCACGCACTATCAGCGCTTACTGGACTATATCGTTCCGGATTATGTGCATGTATTGAGCGATGGTAAGATCGTAAAAACTGGTGGTAAAGAGTTAGCCCTGGAACTGGAAGAGAAAGGCTACGATTGGTTGAAGTAATAACACAAACAAAAATGACTACAAAACAACTGGAATCTCCTTTATACGAAAGTTTACAGGCTCAGTTCGAGATCGTGTCCCTGCAGGATCAGCATGAAGCGACCAAAGCATACCGTGCTCAGGCCATGGAAACATTCCGTGCATTAGGATTCCCTTCTATAAAAAATGAAGAATGGCGCTTTGCCAATGTATTGCCGCTGGTAAAAACAACTTATGAAGTAAGTGCTGATAAAAACGCACAGATCTCTGAGGATGCTTTAGCTCAGGCCAAAGCATTGATTGCTGCGCATAAAGAAGATATTTTACCTAAGCTGAAGGGCGAGGAAAAAGGTGCTTACCGTCTGGTAACCATCAATGGCGTGTTCTCTAAAGAACTGTCTTTCCTGCCGGATAATGCTGGTATCACAATCAGTACGATTGGTGAGGCGGTAGATCATCCGGGCTACCAGGAGTATTTTGGTAAGATCGTTACCCTGGAAAACAATGCATTTGCAAGTCTGAACTCTGCAATGTTTACGGACGGTTTGTTTATCGAACTGAAAGCAAATACAGTACTGGATATGCCTATT
Source organism: Edaphocola aurantiacus (assembly GCF_019797745.1). GTDB lineage: Bacteria > Bacteroidota > Bacteroidia > Chitinophagales > Chitinophagaceae > Edaphocola > Edaphocola aurantiacus. The sequence goes on from NZ_VOSI01000002.1 coordinate 65,522, forward strand.
CACATCATTAAGGTGAAACTGGCTTCCGGTAACGCTTTGTTCCAGCCACGCAACCTGTTTATCGTGCGCAAAAACGCGCAGATGGATGTAATCGAGACCTATATCTCTGATGCGGATAACGAAGCTGCTATCCTGATCAACGGCGTGAGTGAAATCGCACTGGAAGAGAATGCACACTTCTTCCATTATGATATCCAGAAGGGTTGCAAAAACATTCGTAAAATACAGCGTAATGAAGCGGTGCAGCAAAAGCACAGCAATTACAGCAACTATACATTTACTTTCCCGGGCAGCAGTTTTACCCGTAACAACCTGACCATTCATCTGAATGATGAGGCTATAGAAAGTCACTTATACGGTCTGTACCTGACTGCCGGTGAGCAACTGGTAGACAACCATACTGAAGTACACCATAAGAAACCAAACGGCGAGAGCAATCAGCTGTACAAAGGTATTATTATGGATAAGAGTAAAGCAGTATTCAACGGGAAGATCTATGTGTATGAAGATGCACAGAAAACAAATGCTTTCCAGCAAAGTAATAATGTACTGTTCGGCGAACAGGCTATGGTACATGCCAAACCTCAGCTGGAGATCTTTGCTGATGATGTGAAGTGTAGCCACGGTACAACTATTGGTCAGCTGAACAAGGAAGCGATCTTCTACCTGAAAAGCCGTGGTATCGGTGAAGAGCAGGCCAAACAACTGATGGTGAAAGCCTTTGCCTTTGACGTGGCTGAAAAGATCAAAATCCCGGCGCTGAGAAGCTATGTGGAGGAGATGATTACAGAAGAAATGAAAGGACACTAGTTCTTTATCAACATAAATACAGAAAGGACAGCTTAACCGTTGTCCTTTCTGCGTTTTAATACGCAATATGAAACCTAAACACTACCTGCTGGCTGCACTATTTACCATTATCCTGGGCCTGGGCCTCAGAAAGGTATCACTCGCACCCTTATGGATCGGAGACAGCCTATATGCGGTTATGATCTATTTCGGAGCCAGGGCTATATTTTATCACAGACCGGCATCTGCAGCCGCCATTATAGCACTATGTTGGTGTTATGCTGTGGAGTTCCTGCAACTGGTGCAACAACCCTGGTTACACCATATCAGGCAGACGCTGCCCGGCAGACTGATACTGGGTCAGGGATTTCTCTGGAGTGATCTCGTAGCTTATGCTGCAGGCATTGTGTTAGTTTACCTGATTGATCAGTTTATATTAAAAAGAAAGGGATGATTGTAATAATCATCCCTTCTGCATAAATTTCGTTCTATTAACCTTCCTGCGGGTCATGAATTTTAAACTTCAATCCCTGCATGTCCGGGCTCAGCCTCAGCTGGCAAGCCAGGCGGAAGTTATCTTCCAGATCCGGCAAGGTATCCAGCATGGCGTATTCATCATCGCTCATCTCCGGCAAAGTATCCAATCCTTCAGACACTTCTACACAGCAGGTCGCACATAAAGCCATACCGCCACAAGTTGCCAGAACCGGGTATTCACTGGCCTTCAGCATTTCCATCAGGCTCAATCCCATATCCGTAGGGCATTCCAGGGTATCTACAGAACCATCATGGTTCTCGACATATACCTGAATCATATTATCTTCCATAAAAAATATACTGATTTTCTGAAGGCAAAATTACAGCTTTACCGTCGGTAATTTTACATCGTGATAAAATAAAAATTGCCAGCCTTCTGTCTTTCCCTGCTCTGCCCAGCGTTCTCTCAGCTCCATGGCCAGCTTGCCATTATAGTCATACTTAGCTACATATTTGATTTTCATCTGGCGGGCCTGAGGTGCCTCATCGCCTCCGAAAAATATCTTGCCTTCTGCGGTATCGACCCAATAGACAATATGTTCCGGACTATGTCCGCCACTGTGTTCGTAATGAATATAGCCATCGATTGTGCCTTTACTTTCTTCCAGCCATACCACACGATCACTGCTCTTGAGTGCATCCAGGTCTTCTGTAAAGTAAGATGGCGCGCCCTTTTCGTAGGCAAATGTCATCTCTGGAAAGTATACATAAATCTTCGCCTGTGCAAAAGCCGGCTCTTCCAGGATTACCGGCAGGCCGCCTGCATGATCTTTATGCAGATGGCTCATCAGTACTTTGGTTACATCTTCCGGGTGAATATTATGTTGCGCCAGGTTAGCGATCAATTGCGCTACCCCATCTGCATTATGAAAACCCAGTCCGGCATCGCAGATAATTACATCACGGTCATTAACGATCAGGAATGGCTGCACTTCTACCAGTATAGACCCTATAGAACGGTCATTCAGTTCATCTTTGGTTTCATCAAAAGGCAGGAATGTCTTATCTCTCCCAACCGTAAAAGTGCCTTCTGACAAAGGAAATATTTGTGTTTGCATAAAATGGTTTATCTGATCAGAATATGTCTGTCCGCATCCAGTCTCAGCATAATGAAGATAAGGACAGAGAACGACAGGAGGGAGGTACCTCCATAGCTTAACATAGGTAAGGTAATCCCGATTACGGGTGCAAGACCCATAGTCATAGAAAGGTTGATCGCAAAGTGGAAGAACAGGATAGAGGCCACACAGTAACAGTATACCCTGCTGAATACCGACCGTTGCCGCTCGGCGAGCACTACAATCCGTAACAATAAGGTCAGGTACAGCAATACCAGCATCATACTGCCTATAAAGCCGAACTGCTCTCCGATACCGCAGAATACGAAGTCGGTATGCTGCTCCGGCACGAAGGAGTATTTTGTCTGCGTACCATTCATAATACCCTTACCCGCCAAGCCACCGGAACCGATGGCAATTTTGGATTGGCGTACATTATAATCCGCATCCTTCTTAGCGGCTTCTCCGGGCTTTTGAAACTCCAGCGGTACATCCTGCCCCAGCATAGAGTAAATACGCTCTACCTGGTAGCCTTTAAATACGTTTTTGAAGATATAGGGAACGATCAGTTGTGAGAACGTAACCGCGATCAGCCAGCCGCCTACTATAAATATTATTACAATCCTTTGTTTCTTGATTTGTCTCCACAGCAACCATACACAAAGCAAAGCTATTACGGTAATGCCAATGAACAAAGGCAGGCGCTCTATCAGCAGAGAAGAGAGGAATAAACCTACACCGCTAATCCCCACGATCAGTATACTGTTAGGCAATCCTTCACGGTACATAGGCAGAAAGAAGGCGAAATACACCAGTGCCAGACCCGTTTCGTTCTGCAGGATGATCAGCACACAGGGTATCATGACAATCGCAGTTGCAATCAGGCGGTCTTTAAGGGTGTTGAATTTAGTATCCTGAGCAGACAGGAACCTTGCCAGGGCCAGGGCTGTAAATATCTTACAGGCCTCTCCCGGCTGGAAGGTAAAAGAGCCGAATTTGATAAAACTATGCGATCCCTTTACCTCTCCCCCGATCACAAAGGTGATCAATAGGAGGAAGATTCCGAAAACATAGGATAAATTGGATAATGAATAAAAGACCTTGCTGTCTGTAAATAAGATAATGAATCCGATAAAACAGGAAATACACAGCCACATCAGCTGCTTCATATGACTTTTCTCCATATTGAAAAACGGCTCAGAGAAACTTGTGTACTCTGAGGTGTAAACAGCCATTATCCCTACAGTGATGAGGGATAAAACCAGTAATAATGTAGGCCAGTCTATACGGGCAAGAACAGGTTTACGATGTGTAGGCATGAACAGCAGGTGTGTTTAGCAGAATTAAGTACGGTATATATAGTTATTTTTTCAGGCGGTAGAATCGCTCCAGCATAGTATTTACCAGCAGGGTATCTCCGCGCTTCATCATAGCAGCCTGGCTTTCTTTATCAGCCATCTTCATTTCCCATCTCAGCCTATCTTTAATGCGCTGCAGAGAGTCGATGGTATAGGTATATTTTTTGACCAGGTTGGCATTGAACATTTTTTCTTCAAGTGGCTTGCGCTTTACAGAATCTGTCAGGTATTTTTCCATCATCAGGCTGGCTACAGGACCGGCCCATGTGGCACCATAACCCGCATTCTGCACCACTACCGCAATCGCAATTTTAGGATTGTCTTTCGGAGCAAAGCATACGAATACCGAGTGGTTATCCAGCTTGGTCTTCTTACCGAAAAGCAAGGCATAGTTCTCTACCGTACCGGTTTTGGCCGATACAGCAATACCCGGCAGCTGGGCCACCTTACCCGTACCATTGGTTACCACCATTTCCATACCATCGATCACCGCCTGGTAATATTCTGTAGGGATATGTGTGGTCTGGTGTTTCTCCAGGTATTTTTTTAGTTTGGGATGTTTGGGATCGCCACCAATGCTTCTTACCAGGTGCGGTGTATAAAAGTAACCTTTATTGGCAATCATACACATTGCATTGGCCAGCTGTAAAGGTGTTACCGTAACCTCTCCCTGCCCCATACCGATAATAGACATATTACAGGAATTCCAGTTACCATTATAGGTTCTGTTGAAATAGTTGGTATCCGGGATATTGCCACCACCTTCTGAACTGATATCTACGCCCAGCGGTTTACCGAAGCCAAAATGCTCCATATACTCGTACCAGGCAGATAATCCTTTATGTACTCCACCGAATTTGGGCAGGTCTACAATTTTACGAAATACATCACAGAAGTAGGCATTACAGGAGTTGGCCAAGGCTACTTTCAGATTGGCCGCATGTCCATGTCCACTGTGCGTACACCCTACTCTCTTACCACAGGCATAATAGCCCCCAAAACAAGGGTAACCAAATGCGGGTGTAATGGCGCCTACATCCAGTCCCACAAGCCCGGTAATCGGTTTAAAGGTCGATCCAGGAGGATAAAAAGCCTGGGTAGCATAGTTCAGTAAAGGTTTGGTCGCCATTTTATTCAGTTCACCAAAGTGCTTTCCTTTTTCTGCACCAGTAAGCAGGTTAGGGTCAAAGCTCGGGGCTGAGACCATGGCCAGTATACCCCCGGTTCGGGGATCAATAGCGATTGCACTTCCGATCTTACCGGACATCAGTTTTTCACCATATGCCTGCAACTCTGCATCTACATATAATTCAAGCTCTTTACCGCCAATAGCAGCCGTATCCATATCCCCATTTTTATAGGCATCTCTGGGACGGTTCATTACATCACGTACGAGATATTGCACCCCACGGGTACCTCTCAGTTCCTCTTCATATACATTTTCCAGTCCGCTCATCCCTACATAATCGCCCTGGCGGTAACTGGAGAAGCGCGAGTTTTCCAGCATCGCAGGTGTTACCTCACTCAGGTAGCCCAGCATCAGTGCTCCTGCAGATTCAGGATAGGAACGCATACTGCGCTCTACAAGCTCAAATCCGGGGAACAGGTACATATTCTCCTGCAGTCTGGCATTCAGTTCTTTTGAAAGCTCTCCTTTATAAACACCCGGTTTTTGCTTGCCGTTTTTGACCAGCACTTTGTTCAGCTCTTTTATAAAGTCTGCCGGGGTGATGCCCATAATACCGCAAAACGTTACTGTATCCATATCTTTTGTGATACGGCTGGGTGTCACGACGAGGTCGAACGTCACATTATTATACAGCATGGGTTTCCCGTTGCGATCCACAATACTGCCACGGGCAGGATAGATCACTTTACGGAAAATGGCCTGATCATCGGCCAGTATCTTATATTTATCGTCCCATACCTGCAGATTGAACAAGCGGAAAATCAACACCACAGCCATTGCGGCAAATAAAAGGCGTACAATCCAGGCTCTGGGATTATTACTGAAATTGAACATGTATAAACGGAATAAATCGGAATTAGCACAAATATAAAAAAGACAGTAATGCCAAAGCATTTTTTGCACAATATTTATCAAAAACAAGCGATCCGGCACCAAAAAGGAGCCGGATCGCTTGTTTTTATTTGTATTTCAGGTTTCTTAGCGGATCAGGGTAACATTGCCTGATTTGCGGAAACGCTGGTTGGTATCTTTACAATATGCATCAATTTCCCAAACATAAACACCCATGGTACATTCGATGCCTTGCAGATCGCGACCGGTCCATTTTACATTAGGGTTAGTTGTGCTGAATACTTCTCTGCCCCAACGATCATATATTTTGAAATAGTTGATCTGCGTCAGCTGCAGGTTCAGTAATCCGAAGTTTTCATTTTTAGGAACGAATGCATTTGGCAGGCGGATATCTTCACAAGGTACTCCTACTTTAACCGAATCAATGGCAGTACAACCGCTTGGTGCAGTTACGGTTAAGTAATAGGTCATATTCTGCGCAGGTCTTACTCTTGATACTGGTTGGTTGGTTACAGATTCAAAGAATACATCCGGAGTCCATTTGTATGTGTAAGTAGGTCTTACTGTTGTTTGCGGGCCACCCAGCTGTGTAATAGAACCATCAGTGATTACGCGGTCTTCACCGGCATCAGAACGGATATTATCCACTTTAACATTGAACGTTTCTTTTACGATACAATTAGGAGCATAGTTGATCGCTACAGTATATACAGTTGAATAATCAGGCCATACTTTTACGAAACGGCCGGCCAGGGTATCAATATTGTAATTAGGGCTCCAGGCAAATGAATCGGTACCGAAAGTCAGTACGTGCATATTGATGGTATCACCACTACAGATAAGAGTATCCTGAACAGTCAGGTTATAAGACGGGTGATCGATTACCGTAATCGGTTTACAGAAATGGCGTTCTGTAGCCAGGCCCTGGTCAACGGTCAGGAATACAGAGTATGTACCGGTAGCATTGTATTTTACCGGATCCGGAATACGCTTGTTTGATCCTGAGATAGAAGCATTAGAGCAGTTATCATATTTTACGCGGGTCAGGGTATTATCAGAACTTACTACGTGCATATATACACCGTTCTCATCTCTTACTGCATTAGATAATGCTGTAGGTAACAGAATCTCCGGCATAGTCATCACACTGGATCCCGGAACTGCGGCAATAGATGCAGGCCAGTATAAGGTTACCCACTCACCGTTATTTTTATTGGTCACATAACCATAGTAGTCGTTACAGTTTTTTACTACTGCGATACCACTTGGTACATCCAGGTCTCCGCTCAGGGAGCCCATATCTACTGCAAATGGTACGTTCAGGTAAGAGTTACCGAATGTTACATGTGCCAGTCTGCTGGAGTTTTCGTTGGTTACGATGAAGTGGTGGTTACCCAATTCAGTAACCGCTGCAATTCCGCTAGGACCGTCAAAGGCATTGCTGATATTACCAAAGCTTGTCGTGTTCTGGATTACATCAATATTGCTGCTCAGATCCAGGCGCGTCAGCTGGTTATTATTATTAAATGTAAATACGCGGATAGAATCATTTTCTACCACGGTAAACAGTTCTCTTGGTTGATTTAAAGTCGCGGTTACATTGTATGCGAAGAAACCGGTCGGTGCATAGTTCAGGCCATCGTTAAAGTCCAGGCGAACAAAACGGGCATTACCTATTGCTGATGAGCCGATTACAAATACGTGCCAGCCACCTGCGTCTTTAACCACAGAAATCCCGGTAGGATTATCCGGAACGCGGTCCTGGTAATGTCCGAAATCGGTAACGATCGGTGGCAGTTCTATACCATCCTCATACTGATAACGGAAAACCTTACCGTCCTGACTGCCGGTGAAGCTATAGTAAAAAGTATCTACTTTAAGTGTTGTCAGACAAGTGTTTGTATTAAGCTGATAGTTGCCTGTACCCACATTGGTGGCATTTACCGTACCCCCCAGCAAAGGCGGACAGAAAGACCAGTTATATGTCTGCGCATTATTTACCAATATATTCGGGGTAAACTCAGACCCTAAACAAATAGTATCATGCGTAAAAGAAAACAATGGTGTTTCCAATTGTGCCTCTGCCTTAGGCAGACAGCAACCCAAACCCAGGATAGTTAACAATAACTGTAGTTTTCTATTCATATCAATTCTTAAGAAAAAGCCATGGTGAACGGCACACGGAGGCGCCGGAAAAATTCAAAATTTTGGCTAATGTAATAATAATATCGCACATTTTCATAAAATATTGCTAATTTTATTTTTCATTATTCTGACAATTTATGCGTAACAGACTTTTACCGCTTACCCTCCTTTCTACTTTATTATTTTCCTCCAATACCCATACCAGCTTTGCCAAAGAAGGCATGTGGCGACCAGCCGACCTGAAAAAGCAGGAGGCTGAAATGAAAAAAGCCGGATTACAGATTCCGGTGACCCAGCTATACAATGATGGCAAACCTGCCCTTAACGATGCTGTGGTTATTTTCGGCGGGGGCTGTACCGGCGAGGTCGTATCCTCACAGGGGCTCATCTTTACCAACCACCACTGTGGTTATGGCGCAGTACAGGGCGTAAGCTCTAATGAGAAGAACTACCTGATCAATGGTTTCTGGGCCAAAAGCAATGCTGAAGAGATTCCCTGCCCCGGCTTATCCGTAACATTTATCAAAAAAATAGAAGAAGTAACCAAAAGTGTACTGAGCGGTATTACGGAAGAAACTTCTGAAGATGAACGCAATAAAATCATTGCGAGTAACATCAAATTTCTGGAAGCCGGCTATAAAAGAGCGCTGGGCTTTACAGCCGAGGTAAAACCTTTTTACAACGGCAATGAATACTGGGTTACCGTACTGGAAAAATATGATGATGTGCGCCTGGTGGGCTTCCCGCCAAACGGCATCGGTAAGTTCGGTGGCGATACCGACAACTGGATGTGGCCACGCCAGACCGGCGATTTCGGCATCTTCCGTGTGTATGCAGGTGCAGATAATAAACCGGCTGCCTATAGTCCGAACAATAAGCCCTACAAGGCCAGCCAATACTTCGCCGTAAACACTTCCGGAGTGAAAGAAGGTGACTATACTATGGTGTATGGTTTCCCTTATGTAACCCGTGAATACCTGAGCAGCGCACAATTAGCGCAGACTCAGGATGTTATTGACCCTATTCGTATTGCAGCACGCAAAATAAAACTGGGTGTATGGGATGAGGCGATGAGACAGGATCCCAAAACATTCCTGAAATATGCGTCCAAACAGTCTTCTATCAGCAATGGTTATAAGAAATGGCAGGGCGAGATCCGTGGCCTGGAACTGAATGACGTGAAGAGCAAAAAACTGGCTTATGAAACCCGCCTGATGGAGCGTAGCGGTGAGGATACCGGTATTAATAGTCCGAAAAACACCCTTAGCCAGATCACTGCTGCAGTGGAACATAACAACCCATATCTGAGGGCGTATGAAAGCACCAATGAAACCGTAATGGGCATTGAGATTGTGAGCCAGGCAGTGTACCTGCAGCGTGTGCTGAATATTCACCGTCAGCATATTACCGGCCAGGCACTAACCGATACGCTGTCTAAAGTTAAGCGTGGTCTGAGTAGTTTTTATAAGAACTACGACCCGGTACTGGACAAAACATTATTCGAAAACCTGATGCCATTTTACTACATGCAACCAGGTGTTGCGGTAGCACCTAAAATCAAAGCCCTGTATGCTGAAAACGGAAGCGATTTTGGCAAATGGAGCGGTAATGTATTCGGACAGAGTGCTTTAGCCTTACCACAACTGGCTATGCACTATTTCGACAGCCCTAAGGCAAGCGATACTATCGATATCAAAAACGACCCTGTCTATAAAATCTATGCGGCGGTAACAGAATGGCAGGACAAGCAAGTGAAACCTGAAATGACAGCTTTCAGCAAGCGTATGGATTACCTGAACCGTGTGTATATGCAACAGCAATTGCAATACATGGGCAAGGATCGTAATTTCTATCCTGATGCAAACCAAACATTAAGACTTACCTACGGTCATGTGCAGGGCATTACACCGCAAGGATCTTCCCTGTATTCATACAAAAGTACTCTGGAAGATGTTATCGCGAAGCACAATCCGGATATCGAGGAATTCAACGTTCCGGTAAAACTGCGCGACCTGTATATGAGTAAGGATTATGGTCGCTGGAATGTAGACGGTACTGTTCCGGTTACCTTTATTGCCAGCAATCACACCAGTGGCGGTAACTCCGGCAGCCCGGTACTGAATGCCAAAGGACAGCTGATCGGTATCAACTTTGACCGTGTATGGGATGGTACGATGAGCGATCTGTATTACGATCCTAATCTGTGCCGCAATATCGCAGTAGATATCCGTTATGTATTATTCATTATTGAAAAATACGGAAATGCTTCCTGGCTCTTTAAAGAAATGAATTTAGTGAAGTAAGTTTTGTAACTTTATAGAACAGTATGAGATATATACTGTTCTTTTTTTTAACCCAAAAATCTGAACTATGCATGCTACAATCATTGCCGTATATGACCAGCAAGACAAGGCGGTTGCTACGGTAGAAACACTTAAAGAAAGCGGTTTCGGAAAAAAACACATGACCCTGTTGGGTAAGGTTGATGCAGATGATGCATTGCAATCAAAAATGAGCACTACAGCCGCAGCATCTGTTGGTGCAGGTGCCATTATTGGCCCGGTGGTAGGTGCTTTAGCAGGCATTGGTATTATTGCTATTCCAGGTCTCGGATTCATCTACGGTGCAGGTGCACTGGCCGGTGCTATTATGGGATTTGATTTTGGTATTATTGGTGGCGGTATCATCGCTAACCTGCTGCTGGACGGGGAGAAAAGTGAAATTGCTGATATGTATGAAAAAGAACTGCAGGAAGGTAAGACCTTACTGATCTTCCGTGACTCGCAGGAGGCTGGTGAAAAAGCCATGGAAATAATCAAACAAAAAGGCGGATATAATGATGTAACGATGCATTAATATCTTATTCTGCTTTGTATAATAGGGCAGCATATTAATATGCTGCCCTATTCTTTTTAAATGCATATTATGTAGTATATTGAAGTATGAAATATCACTTAAGTATATCTGAACCCTGTACTGCACCCTGGGACAGCATGACGCCCTGCCAGCAGGGACGCTATTGCGGTCAGTGCCAGAAGACGGTGATTGACTTCAGTGATATGAGTGATGCGGCTATTGCACGTGTGGTATCGCAGCAGCAAAATATCTGCGGTCGGTTTATGACAGACCAGCTGGACAGACCTTTATTAAGCACGCACCAAACGGCCCGGCTCAAGTGGTTACCAAAAGTCTTTTCGATCCTGCTCGCCCCATTCCTGCCGGTTTCTGCCATAGCACAGCAACTGCCCACTACCGTGCAGCACACATCAGAGACAAGCGGCATTAAAAAAGTACGTATATCCGGAACGATATGGGACAGCCTGAGTAATACACCCATGGTGGGTATGCTCATCAGCACAGACAAACTAGGCGTTAAATACAGCGATGCACAGGGTGCTTTTCATTTTGTTGTACCAGAGCATTTATGGCATCAGGAGATTCTCTTTACGGCAGTATATACCCAAAACTCCACTCCTGATGCTGAACAGACTACCATTCTACCCGTAAAGCTTAGCGTCAATGGTACAGATACCGCAATAACACTGGAACGATACCCCTCCGATCAATTAGACCCCGTAACAATATATGGCATAAAGCTTGATGTAAAGACTTACATCGCAGGAGGGATAGGGGTAGTTGTACAAAGAAAAACAACTATCTGGCAACGTATACGCTATAGCATCAGCAAGCATTTCAAACGACATCAATAATTTTCATGAGAACTATTTTAAGCTGCCTCGTCCTGTTGTTTGGATTCAGTATGGTCGGCTCTGCCCAGAGCTCATCAGCGATAGCATTGCATAAGGGTATTAAAGTTATGCCTGAATTTCCAGGAGGAACAGCTGCATTGCAGAAATATCTGGGAAATGAGATTCGCTACCCTGCTTACGCACGGGAAGCAGAAATAGAGGGCAAGCTCATTATTGCCTTTGTAGTTACCAGACAAGGTACAGTAACCAATGCCAGGATCATAAAAGGAAAAGAGTTAGGACATGGCCTGCCGGAAGAAGCCCTTCGGGTAATCAAAAAAATGCCGGTATGGCGACCCGCATTGAATACCAAGAACAAACCGGCACCATTTCTGTATTTCCAGGAAGTTACATTCCGTTTACAATAAAAAAACAGGTATCAGATGAGTGTGTCATTGATACCTGTTTTTCATAATGTTGAAGATCAACTATCGCCCCTTTGGCGCTGATCCGTTTTTGTCGCGTGATTTACGATCTGCCTTGTCTTTGGGTGTATCCGCAGATGTAGCAGGTGCAGGTGGTGCAGGTGGCGCCTGTACATCAATTGTAGCCGCTCCCGCAGGTGGCGGTGTTGGTGCGGTCACCGTATCGACTCTTGGCGGTTCCTGAGACTGGTTTTCGTTTTGGTTGTTTTCCTGAGCCATTGCGGTACCTAAGCCCGCGATACAAAATACGGCTGCTGACAAAATTACTTTTTTCATAATCCTTAAATTTGTCTGTTCCACTAAAAATACAGCCATAAAAAACAGAACAGACTTGTTTTTGTTGTGATACAATCGTTTTGTTTATGATCAATTGTAGCCGGCTGAGTTTTTAAAGTAAAGGTTCATTACATAAGCAGTGATGTACTTTGGTTATCGATTTGTTATTTCAAAGAAAAGGCCTTTTTACACAAAACAGCGAACAGGATTGTTAATGAATTGTTGCACAAACTTCCTTTTAACACCCTTTTTCAGGTTTTACAACATGCCTTTTGCATTTATGGTACAAATGCATCGTTTTTCACAAATAAATCCCAATAAAAAACCGGGATTTTCTTTCGAAAATCCCGGCAACAATTATATCATTTGCGGTTTACCAGCCCAATAGTTTTTTCATTTTAGCACCAACTTCTGTCTGCATCAGCCAGGACTTGATTTTAGCCAGGCCTTCAAAAGCAGGAGCATCTTCTGCAAACGGCGGAGCCAGCGCACTGATCTCATCATAGATCCAGCGTGTAGCCGGTGATAAGCGCTCCTTAAAGTCTTTCGCATCAATCGCCTGTATAATAGCCCAGGCGTGTACAGAAAGGGCCTCAAAAGAGTTTTCGATCACTTTAGCACAGATGAGGGCAGCGTTGGTACCCATGCTCACGATATCCTGGTTATCATTATTGTTCGGGATACTGTGCACATACATAGGGTTACTCAGCATCTGGTTTTCGGCCACATTACTCACTGCAGGATACTGCATACCCTGTATACCGAAATTCAGCCCCAGCACTCCTTTATTGATAAAAGGTGTCAGGCGTTTGTTCAATGCAGGATTCAGCAGGAAGTTCAGCTGGCGCTCTGCCAGCATAGATAATTTTGTAACGGCTATTTTAAGCTTATCCATTTCCAGGGCTACATAATCGCCGTGAAAGTTACCCCCATGATAAATATTCTCTGTACGGTAGTCCACTACAGGGTTATCATTTACAGAGTTCAGTTCCTGCTCTATAATCTGCGCAGTATACTCGATTGTATCATAGATAGGACCCAGGATCTGTGGCACACAGCGTAAGGAATAATACTCCTGTACTTTATCTTCCAGTACACTCTCTGTTACTTTCTTTTCATACAGGTGCTCATGTCTTTTACGCATCAGCCCGCTGTTTTTAGTAATCGCACGCATAGCCGCGGCTACGATATTCTGCCCTTTATGTAACTTCACACCATTCAGCTCTTCAGAGAAGTGATCATCATAGGCTTCCATAATCTCATTCACCATCAGGGAGAATAGCATCTCGCCCGCCAGTAATTTACGGGCATGCAATACATTGATCGCACCGATTCCGGTCATGGCAGAAGTACCATTCAACAGGGACAAGCCCTCTCTCATATGGATCTGCAAAGGCTTAAGCCCTATTGCAGCAAATACTTCTTTTGCCGGTAATACCTGACCCTGGTATTGGAAATAACCTTCACCGATCAGGCCCAGCGCCAGGTGCGCCAATTGTACCAGATCACCGCTGGCCCCTACTCCACCATGCTGGTATACGCAAGGATAGGCTTCTTTATTGATCAGGTCTTTCATCAGGATCACTAACTCAGGATGTACCCCAGAGTAAGCTCTCATTACTGTATTCAGTCGTGCCAGCATTAAGGCGCGGCTCTGATCCGGAGTCAGCAAAACACCCATACCGGAGCTATGGCTCCTGATGAGGTTGAGCTGTAACTGACGGCAATCTTCATCCTCAATACGGTATTGCGCCATAGGGCCAAAGCCGGTATTGATTCCGTATATCAGTTTATCTTTTGAGAAAGACAGGAGAAAATGATGCGATGCTTCCACTTCTGCTACTGCAGCGGCATCCAGTGCAATTTCATCTTTCTGCAAAACGATCTGCTCCAGTGCTTCCAGCTGCAATAATTTATGGCCAATTATTTCCATGGTTTTTCTTTATGCTGTTAAGGTCCGGTTTAAAATCCGGCAGGTAAATATAGGTTTTTTATCTCCTTTCGTGCTGGTTTTCATCCTGCTCCAGGTGCAATATTGCTGCATCTATATTATAGATTTCTTTGAGGTGCACTTTCATTTGCTCTGCAGCAAATACCGAACGGTGCTGACCACCGGTACAACCAAAGCTGATGGTCAGCTGATCGAAACCGCGTTGCAGGTAATCGTTGATCGTAATATCTACGGTACCAAATACATTCTCCAGGAACTGTGGCATACGGGTTTTGTTCAGCAGGTATTCCTGCACCGGATAGTCACGACCGGTCTGGGTTTTATAGATCTCCATACGACCCGGGTTCAATACACCACGACAGTCGAATACAAATCCGCCACCATGTCCGCTGGTATCTTTAGGCAATCCTTTCTTATAAGAAAAGGAGTAAATCTTTACCGTTAAGGGATGCTCCGGATTTTGTGTCGGAATATGAAACTGCTCTATCACCTCCGGCTTTACCAGCTCCTGCAGCACTTTACTCAGCTCAGGATATTTGATCAGGTAAGCATAGTCCTTTACGTATTCCTGCAATTGTAATAAGGCAGGGTATATACTGGAAATGAAGTGTGGCTTACGTTCTATCAGTCCTCTCAGACCATAGGCACCAAGGGTTTGCAATATGCGCAACAGTACACACTCCAGGTATACTTTCATGAAATGCAGCTCATCGAAATCAGAGATCTCTTTGGTAGCTTGTATGGTACGGATGTAATGACGCTCCAGGTGTGTTTTCCAGGCTTTAGGCAATTGCGCTTTGGCCTGCCATAACAGGGACACCAGGTCATAATGCGGCAATCCTTTCATCCCACCCTGGAAGTCGATATAGCCCGGCTTCCCGTCCTGCAACATAATATTGCGGCTCTGGAAGTCACGGTACATAAAGGTTTTCACCGATTCTGAATCCAGGTCACGGCTCCAGCTCTCCAGCTCTTCCTGCAAAATGGTTTTATCATAATTCAGTTTCAATACATCTGCAAAGTAGTATTTGAAATAGTTGAGATCCGCCAGGATAGCTTTCTGGTCAAATGCCGCTGTATTATAACACATGGTATAATCGATCTCACGACCCGCTACCCACTGGAAGCGTACCAGGTCCGCCACCGCTTGTTCATACAGGACCTTAACCTCATCGGTCTTTCCTTCTTTCAATACCATTTCCAGCAGTGAGCGTCCGCCCTTATCTTCCATAAGGTAACAGATATTATCGCTGGTCTGATCATAGATCTCCGGAACCGGTAAGCCATGCTTCAGGAATATTTTAGTGAAATAGAAATAAGTATTATTCTCTCTCTTGTTTTTGCTGTATGCCCCGATGGCACGGTGTTTCGCACCAATCAGCCGTACATACATACGGTCAGAACCAGAAGGAGGAATAGCCTCAATCTTGTCCACCGGTTCATTAAAATGCTTGGTGTATAATTCGCTTAACCGGTCAAGGTATGCGGTTGTATCAGACATCTGAACTGTTATTTTTGGGGTAATCGTATAGTATTAATTGTCTCTTTGCCTTATGGTAATCGGCCCATGTATCCGCATCAATACTAAAGGCTATGATCCCACAGGTAGGCACATTGTCCGTAGTAAAGCCCGGTATGGCGTCATTCACCATATCGGTTATACCCGGGTTGTGCGCCACGATGTATATGGTATTGTATGCGTCATCTGTTGCACAGATCTGATCTTCCAGCCTTTCAGGGCTTGCATGATACAGGAACCGGTCCCAGTGTATGTCATTGGCAAAGCCCGTTGCCTTTGCAATCAGCTCGGCGGTTTGTTTGGCCCTCTTTGCAGTGCTGGCATAGATCGCATCCGGTTCCAGACCGTATTGCAGCAGTCGCTTGCCCATCACCGGTGCATTTTCCTTGCCCCGGGCGGTCAGCGGGCGGTCAAAATCGGGTTGTCCCAGTTCTGCCCAGCTGGATTTGGCATGACGAATGATGACGATGCGCTTACTCATGGCTGTCAAATGTTTTTAAATGAAATGCTGTTCCATCAAACTCTCCATAAGTGTTCAGGCTAATCCAGTCACCCAGGTTGATATACCAGCTGTTGCCCAACGGTAGCGTCATAGCCAGGTGACGATGTCCGAAAATGAAGTAGTCGATATGCTCCCTCTGCAAATATTCTTTCGCAAAGATCACCAGCCACTCCCGGTCCTCTCCTTTGAAATCGCCGTCATGTGCCCCCTGGTGCTTAGCGCCCCTGCGGCTGAAGTAATTGGCAATACCCACACCGGTATCCGGGTGCACCCTGCGGTATAGCCATTGTGCAAACGGACTGCTCATTACTCTTTTCAGGAATTTGTATTTATGATCGCCGGGCCCCAGGCCATCTCCATGAGCCACGAAGAATTTCTTGCCTCCGGCTTCAAAAGTGATGGGTCCATAATGTACGGGAATATTGAGTTCCTCGGGAAAGTAGTTCCGCATCCAGAGGTCATGGTTACCGGTAAAGATCTCTATAGCAATACCGGCATCGGCCATTTCGGCCAGCTTACCCAGGAAGCGGGTGTAACCTTTGGGTACTACATTCTTATATTCAAACCATACATCAAACAAGTCTCCTACAAGGTATATCTTTTCAGCTTCGTCGCGGATGCTGTCCAGCCACTGACAAATACGTCTTTCCCTGAGCAGACTGGAGGTCTTATCAGGTATGCCCAGATGGAAATCAGAGGCGAAAAATATTTTCTTTCCTTGGGGAAGCTGCATATGGCAATATCAGGGGCAAAAATAGCTAAATTGCCGGGATTATTTTGCAATAAATATTGTTGGTATTTATAAAAAATGCCTATATTTGCAGCCCTGACAGAGAGAGGTGTCCGAGTGGTTGAAGGAGCACGCCTGGAAAGTGTGTATACGGGAAACTGTATCGAGAGTTCGAATCTCTTCCTCTCTGCAAAAGCGATATTGTTATACAAAATATCGCTTTTTTTATTTTAAATCGATAAGGATAAAAGCTTAAGATGCCCGTAAATACTGTATTTACGGGCATTTTTAGCTAATCAATGAAAATTTTATAAACTATTAAAATTAAATGGCGTTAATTAATTAGCCTTTATTCCTTGATAATTATACGGTTGCTTGGGCAATGCAGGATTATTGTTACTCTCACTAAGCGTCAACCCAAACGGATAGTAATGATTCTCTTCCAGCACTGTACCGCCGTAATGCTATACCTGCACATTGTCAAACTATGCACTTTCAGTTAGCTGGAATTTAGCCAAATACTTATAAAAAATCATTATATGTATTTACTAAGTAAATGTAACCTTCCCTCAAAATGTAATAGATTCTTCCATGTTAATAAGAGTGTCTTTTCTACTATTGTTACATTAATATAGAAAAACAATAGAGAGAACAGACTATTGTCTGTTCTCTCTATTTACGAAATAATTCTAAACAGTTTCTGAACTATTTTTTAAATTAATCTAAGACTCCTCTTTTTTCAGCTTCCTGAATGAACCATTTATTAAGGGTAGATCTATTTTTATTTATAAAATCCACAGTATGATTATCTAAGGGGTCATATAGTTTCCTATATAGCCTTACATAATCCATATAATCTTTTTTATACTTGCTTTTGTAGTATTCCGTAATGTTTTTAGCATTTGGTGGCATATCATTTAGACACTCTTTAGATTCAGAGTCGTCATTTGGATGTATTAGAACCGCACATCTTTCAACATTTTTTATTGACGATGTAATAGTGTTAGGTAAAAACATGCTCCATGAATCACTAATACTATCCCTTAAAGATTCGCCGTTTTTGAGATAATATTCAAAAGTGATAATATAATTGCCATTTTTATTAATCACTGTATCATATCTCAATTCATAAGCCGACATGGGCTGATCAAGCTTAATTGTTGTTTCGTCTCTAACAATGAATGGAGTGTCTAAACAATTGTACAAATACAAGCTCCATTTTGTATCATCAAATTGCTTTTCCAATTTTAGGTTTTTTATTTCTTGCGGATAACCATCAGTTTGATAATCGGCAGATTGTATATTATTGCTGATTCCTGCTGTATTAGACGTTTTATTTTGGCAAGACATAGAACTTGGTATCAGCGAAGTTAGTAGGATTAATTTACCTTTTAATTTTAACTGTTTCATTTGGATTAGAATTGTATAAATAACAATTCTAAAATAAACAATAAAATATAGGTGGAAAAAATTCCCACCTATAACAATTATCATATACTGCTTTTATAAGCCAATCAGTTTAATACCCCTCTTTTTTTTGCCTGGCTGACAAACCAATTGTTTAGCACTGACTGATTATCCTTAAGGTATTTTAACCTACTTGAGCTTAGTGGTGCAAATAGTTTTTCATAAAGTTTAATGTGACGATCGGCTGAAACACCATACTTTTTCTTAAAATATTCTTGATAATTAACATCCTTATTGGAAATATATTCAACACAAGTCTTCGAATTACGCTCATAACTATTATTATTTAAATACGCAGCGCATTTTTCGTTTTCATCACCAATTATTACGTTTGGTATAAACGTTGAAAAAACATCTTTTGATATACTATCCCTCAGCTTGACCTCATTAAGATAAAATTCAAAAGTGCATATGTATTTTCCATTATTAGATATTAAACTATCAAATCTCAATTCATAAGTACCTAGCGGTTGATCCATTTTTCTAAAACGCTCATTTTCAACAACACTTGCCGTATCCATGAAAGTATAAAGATATAAAGTCCATTTTGCGTCATCATAAAGCATTTCAAGTCCTTTATCTCGTATTATTTTAGGATAACCGGTGTCTTTCGACCGTTCATTAACTACTACTTGAGTAGATGAATTTTCAACTTCTTTTGCTGTATTTGTACAGGAGTAGAATACTGGAATTAAATTTAACAGTAAAATATTACGGCCTTTTAATAGTAATTGTTTCATTTGGATTTGAATTATATAAATAAATGTATGAAGCATCAACAACAACAAATCTATTATAGTAATCTGTTTGTCTTCTTGCATTGTTGTAATCTGGTGTTGAAGGACCGCCATTATAATATCTATCTTCATAGCCAGAAACACCTATAACGTCTCCAGGACTTAAATAATGAATATGTAATCTTAGGATCGATTTATTACTTGAATACATGTATACGCTTATATTAGTACTGCCGTGGTCATATAAAGTACCTGTCTTCGTTTTATCAATATTAATGCCTACAGATATGTTATAGCCAAACGTAAGGTCGCTGTTCTGCTTTTTCTCCAGATAGGTGCCTACTTCAGCCCAGAGTGTTGTTCTCTTATCATTAATTTCTGTATATGCTGCGTTTTCTATGTTATCACCATAAAATTGCTTGGCTTTGTATTTCTTGTTCTCCTTATAGAACTTTAAATATGAATTTAGATCATAATGGTAGTTCCCAATTGAATATACTCCACTTTTGGGAAAAGGAATTGCTCTATTTACTTCTTCCTTAACCATACTATAGTCTTGATCGAGATTCATCGCTTCATTACCGGCAGAATTCACCTGAGTGTTCATTAAACTCTCTTGAGCATTTCCATCACCCAACGCAGCAACCAGAGCATAGTAAGTCTGCAAAACCATGTGTTCATGATGCGCCTCATCTATACTGACACTAAAATCCTTCATATAATCTGGTACGCCACTTCCCAGCATACTACCGCCAAAAAGTACAAAATTACCTTCAACCATAGCACCTTGTGGGCCGGGCAGCGGATTGGTCATGAGTAAACTCGCTGAATATTGTGCCGCCAGCCCCAAAGGATCTACCATTGTTGATGGGTTACAGGCCATAGCATGATACGGACTCAATCCTTGCTGCCCGGCAGCATCTGCCATTGGGTCTAAGCTTAAAAATCGACCCAATTGCGGATCATACTGTCTGTTGTGGAAATCCATCCAGTTCAGGCCTAAATCTTCCCTGTACTCATTACCCTGGTAGCGATTTTTATTAGGTAACATTCCAGAAGAGGTGCTGCCCATACCCACGATAGGTAAACCATAAGGGTAATAGTGCTTTTCTTCCAGCAATACACCCGGTTCCAAAGTTACAGCAAGATTATCAAAATAAGTGGGTTCGGCACTCTGGGTACTGATATAAGTAGCCACATAACCATTCTGTGGTACCTCCATGGTTTCATTAGCATCAGTTCCGATACGAGTCCAGTTATCCGCCCCATCGGCCTGCCAGATGCGACAGAATTCCGGCACCAGTTGCATCTGCTCATCGAAGAACAGGAAGTTAAGGTATGCCTTGGGTTTATCAGGATCGGTGTAACTGTTTTGCAGGGCATTATATGCTTGTTGCAGGCTGCTGCTGTTCAGCATCTGTGTTGCCCAGTCGCTGGCAATGCTGCCTTCTGTACCGCTTAACTGGCCTGCCGCTTGCGCCAAGCTGCTCACCACCTGTTCAAAAGTGTTGCTGCTTACTGTACCACTGCTTGGTGCGGTACCGCTCTCGTAATAGTTGTCCGCATTTAGGCTCAGTTTATCACCCGCCATTACTTTTAATAACAAAGTAGTGCCTACATTTGGAGTATTGGTATTGCCTATAGTCATCAGCGCGGCTTTGCTGTCGCTGCTGCTGGCACTCTCTGGTTTTTCTTCGCTCAAATTAGCTACCTGATCAAAAGTTTGTTCCTCCTGGCTCAGGTTACTGGTTTCATAAGTGGCATTATAGGTTTGGGTTTGCGCAGCAAATCCGCCAATACCACCTGTACCGGCCGCATCAACCACTACGGAGCGTATATTACCTAAATGGTCTTTTACAAAATACTGTTCCTGTGTGCCACCTTTACTCAGGTCTGTACGACCAACCGGTGTACTGATTGATTGCAAGGTGTCATTTTTGTAAATTGCGGTACCGATATAGTTGTTTATTGTTGCGGAACCGGGGCTGGGGTTGATTACATATTCCTGCAATTTATTTCCTGCTGCATCGTAGGTATAGCCAATCTTATTCGCACCGCCATATGTAATTATAGTCGGCTTGTCAAACCATGTATAGGAGATATTACTGATATTCTTGGAGACATCTGCAGTAAGGTTACCAGAATAATCATAACTATATCCTTGAGTTGCAGTATAGAGGTAGTCGCCGCGGCCATAGTTGGTTGTGGTGGCATCTACTACTTTCTGCAATTTGTTACTATTGGTAAAATAAGTATAAGTCAGGTTATCAACGTTAGTAGGGAATACCATCTGATTGGCCGCCACTACCGCACGGCGCTGGAGGGTAAGGATATTTCCAGACTGGTCATATGTTACTGTTTCAGAGTAGTCATTCGTACTATTGCTCCAGCCTGTTGCGAGGGTGTAGCTTGGGGTTGTATTACTACGCAAATATGCTCCTTTAAGCATTCTGCCTGCGACATCATAGATATAACCATAACTATGTGCCCTCGCATTACCCGCACCGGAGCCTCGCCAGATCATTCCGGCTGCCAGCCCATCATAGCGCAGACTATCATAACCATAATCATAACGCAGTACTTCACCAAAGGTCATGGACTGGCCATTATTATTGCCCGTCAGCGCATAGGTTTCATTAATACCCTGCAGTTCTCCACGGATGTTGTATGTAAAGTTCTGGGTCTCTGCATTAGTGCCGTAAGTAACAGAACTGGCGCGCCCCATGGCATCATATGTTGTACCACTCATCACCCTCCATGGCTGGGTATTCACTTTATGTTCACTAAGGCTTAGCTGCCCGGTCTGGACGTCGTAGGTATTGCGATACCACTCCCGAAAAGCAGGGCCAGAACCATTCAGATACTGGTGCCCATGGGCAGTTATCAATACCTGTCCGGTATAACTATACTGCATGGCCATAGTATCCTTACCGCCTTTGGCATGCTGAGTCACTGAATACACCGGACGACGCTCTTTATCAAAGAAAGTCTTACTATAGGTCCAGTCTTGCAGATTAGTAGTAAAGCCGGAAGGTTTAACGGTTTTTACAGCAGATGATGTCTGCAGGCCATAAGTACTCCCTCCCACGGCATATGGTTCTGCATCCGTTGCACTGCTCAGGAAGGTTTGTATCAGGCTGTTACTGAAATTTTCGCTAGCCAGTGGTTGACCACTTTCATAGCTGTCATAATAATTAAAGCTCTGTATTTCGGTTCCGGAAAAACTAGACGGAGGATAGATATATTGCCCACCTCCCCAAAGATAATAGTTAAGAGTGTTGGTAGCCGGATTGACTTCTGTATTGGCCAGACCCTGCCAGTATCCTAATCCCTGGTCATCAGAAAATAAGCCTGTCGCCAATACACGACCTGCACGGTCATAGAAAATCACTTCCCATAGATCATTCGCGGCCTCCGTAGTACTGCGACGCATGATGACCTGCCCCTTTTTATTATACACCAGTTCTGTTCTTCCCTCACCAGGCTTATGTGTTTCATATTGTCGTCCTTTTGCATCGTATTTATAGGAAAAACACAGCTCATCTATAACAGCTTGTGTTACGGTACCCGATGCGGCCTCCAGGGCTTCTACTGCCTTTGGTGGCAGTACATAACGCAGGCGACCCATTGCATCATATACATAATAAGTACGCGCATAGGTCTTAGGGCTGCTTTTGATCAGGCCGGCCTCATAAACAGGCTTACCAGCACTGTTTTCCAACACCAGCTTCTCGCCTCCCTGTGCGGTAGTAATCAGGTTACCCTTCAGCGCATTGGCATTGTAATAACCATTGGTCTGAGGTAAACCATTACTACCAATCGTCCAGGTGCGAATACCAGCCTGTGGTAAACCGGAACCGGTATTGGCATCGTTAAAAACTACAGCCGTTTTGGTACCTCTGCCTTGTCCAATTCGGCTACGACCGGCAGCGTAAGCGGTACTGCTGCGTTCTGCACTGCTGGAGGTATTACGCAACATGGAGGCAGAAAGACCTGCTGTACTGACTTCTGCTCCGCCCTCGGAAGGGTATAATGCGCTGCTGTGGTATTGAGTAGATTTATATACTGGATTAAACTCATAGCTGTTTGCCGCTACATAGGGTTGAAAGGTATAGGCCTCCTGCATATTGCGGATATCCGTAGGCTGTATCACATAACTGCTGTTCGTTCTACGCACACTTACTTGTGTCGGGCTGCCCTGACCACTAAGTAGTGTTGTTTTCATTGCCGCTTTGTCTGCCGTGGTCGCTCCGGTAAACTGGGCCGAAGCGGTATCACGGTACTTTGGTGTCAATTGGGTTGAAACATGCACCATATTGGTGAATAGAGCATTGTAATAGGCTCCGCGCGGAATAGGTACGGTATTAGTCACACTGCCGGACACTGTTTGGCTAGCTGTGTTAGGTGTATTATTTTGTCCGTAGACCAGACCGCTGCTGAGCAATGTCAGGACCGGCAGCACATACCGAAAAATATGGTTAACTCTTTTTTGCATATAAAATATTTTGACGGGCCTGCACCCGGTAGATTAAGGATTGGCGGTTGTGATGGTATAGATATTTTTGCTGAGGATCTGTCCCTGCTGGTTGCGTGTCAGCGTCTGACGACCTAGCTTATCATATTCAAAATAGGTAATACGGCCCAGGACGTCGGTTGCCGAACGGGCACCGAACAACGGCTCATAATACCAACTCTGCATGGCGGCCTCTACCGGGTGTATACGGATGTCTTCTATGCCTACATTAGCCGTGGTATGAAAACCGATTTTCTGGCCGGCGGCAGAAGGACTGAAAAATGCTTCATACTGCTTAAATCGGCCTGCTACGGCAATCTCCTTTAAGGTAAATTGCGTGCCGTTTTCAATACCGAAAGAAGGAATCACATTATCTGTAGCCCAGAAGGTAGCACGATACTGTTTACCAGCCGTGAGGGTTATCGTGTACAGGTCTTTGCCACTGGTAGCGGTCAGTACGTATAAACCATTTCCAGACATAGGCTTCACTCCCGGAACGCTCAGTGCCGGCGCATTAGGATTACTGATTCCGGAGCCAGGATAGATAATATTGGTTGAGGTAAAACTGATATTGCCCTGTATATTCTGGTCAAAATCCGCATAAGCCACATCTGTTTTACGAGCGTTCATGACTTCCACAACTTTTTTATCATTGCTTTGATCAAACATAATCGTTTTATACTGATCGGCTCCTGGTATGTAAGTTTCTGAAACATTACCGCGACCGTCAAATTCCTTTACCTGTGTTACGGGCACTACATTGGCCGGAAGGCCGCTGATATTAATAAAAGACAATCCAACATTATTGTACGGCTCTGCAGCAGGTACGGAAGATTGTCCGGTATAAGCAGTGTAGGCTACCGGATCGGTAGTCTCCAGGTTGAAGACACCTTTCGTTACCGGAACATCACCGTTAAGCCCCATCGTAAATATAGATGCAGATAAGAGTTGTGCGTTCAGCCATTGCTGCTCCGCAGTGCCGGTGCCCATTTTCCACTCCTCATTACCAATCAGCACTTCCATTCCATTGTCCTTCAACCCGGTAAGGTCTGTATTTTGATTTACGGTTGCGGCAGGCAGATCATAGTTATAAATATTCACCTGTCTGATTGTTTCGCCAAAACTGTTTTGCACCAGGCTTGATTTGAGGTTATAACGACTGTCATAGCTATACTGAACGGAATCGGCCATAAAGCGGCTGTCCGACGCATACTTTTTAGTCACCACTTTTTTAGCCAGGCTCTGGCCACGATAAGGTTTATATGGGTCTACAACTACATTAAAGTCTGCAATCCAGTCCTTGGTGTACTCATTGGCATCGGCAAACAACCAGCCGGTTGGCTTGGGTTCTACCATGCGTCTGCTCTCGTTTAAACCGGCCGTTACGGAACTGGTGGTATCAATTATGGACTGATACTCTGTTGCCGACTCCATCAATAACAGTCCCTTGTTATCATAGGTACGTACTCTGAGTGATAAGCCTATCTCCCAGTCACGGATGCGTTGCTTTTGGGTAAATGGCTTTTCTATGGCTACCGCTCCGCCTCCAGTTACCAGGATCTTGGGACTACCAGTACCGTCTTTAAAATTGGAAAAATCATATTCTGTACGGGACAATAGTTGTCCATACTGGTTTGTTTGGTTTACCTGTACCGAGCTATAACCATGATTTGAACCATAATACAGTCCCATCGGACTTACAAAGGTTTCATACCAGTTGCGTACCGTATATAAAGTGGCTGGCGCATCGGGATTACTTTTAACCCAATCACCATCGCGATATACCCCTTCATCACGGGTAAAACCTTTTGGCAGAAAGCGCTGGCCTCCTGAATAATTAAAAGTTGTGATCAGGTGAACTGTTGTATCACTGATATCCCTGATAGTTACTTTTTCAATTCTTACCCCGTCATTGGCACCTGTACCGGCGAGATCAGGATCACTGCTCATCAGGGCGGAAGATACATCTGTGAGCTGGTGCGCCCCATAAGTAAAATCCGCCCATCCACCGGTACCACTGTATATAGTTTTGAGTAAGCCATACTGGCCATAAGTGGCATTGTCTGTTTTCGTAGCTTCAGGGTATACCGAATGTGCCGCTACACCCATATTCTGACCATTGAAATAGCCATAGAAGTCAAGGCCACCACCAAAACGGCGCTGAATGAAATTATTATAGTCAAAAGCATACAATAGCTGAGATAAGCTACTATCGGCCGATACTTGTCTGATATTGTTCAGCCTTAAACTGTAACGATCCCTTTCATCTCCAAGGTATGAATTAGTGATCTCCATCGGATTAGTTGCGGTAGGATTATGGAAATAGGTATATCCGAATATATACCGCATGCTGTTTAACCCCTCTTTTACTACAACTTCTTTGAGCTTAGGGTAGGTATTTGCATCATAAGTGTTGTATGGGTTGGGTGTAAATTCAAGACGGTAATTCTCATATTGCAGATCCACACGGATGCCATTAGGATAGGTGATTGCGCTGACTAAATCAATGTCCGTCTGATTAAAGGCCGGTGCAATATTTATTGCAGGAGTAGGCTGGTTGGTGGTTACCCTTTTCACCCAGGAAGAATCCTGGGCAATATCGCCCGGAATCTGGTAACGGGAATAGGTATAGCGCACCATTTTAGTAGCATCATAGCGTACAGAATCCAGGTTCCAGTTGTTGGTCATCGGTAAGGTGCCACCGCTGTAATATTCGGTCTGGTAGGGCTTGGCCATAAACGAGGCTTCGCTCCGGAAGTAAGCTGCGAATACCGACTCCCGCTTCACTCCCGGACCAAAATAATAGGTGACATTTGTCTTTTTATCCCGTATGGAAATCGGCATTCCAGCAGCATTCAAGGTTCTGGGTGCCTGGCTGTTCTGCTCTGAAGCCAATCGGTACACCCCATCGCGGAAAAAGCGGATTTCATAATCGGAAAAGCTATTGGTGAATATGTTGCCGTTTTCTCCTACATAAAAAGTAAAGCGCACATTACCCGCAGAAACATAATACTCATCACTTTCCGTATCACGAAATACTTTGGTATCTGCCCGCAGGGCACCGGTTTCCATTGCAGACTGCAAACGCCCTTTGTACATATGATATGTCGCCAGGGGAGTTATTGCACCAGCCCCCAGCATGTACTGTTGATTGGTATCCACAGGGAGACGAAGCTCATCTGGTAAGCCCTTGATTACCCGGTTAATGCCACCCCCCACATTCAGGTTCCAGTGCAGACCAGCCGGGCCGGCCAGCTCGCGCACAGGAACACCTTTGGTGTTGTAGGATAGGGAGATGCCCATACCATACTGTTCATAAATAGGGATGTTGACATTGACGGTTCCGTCAAAGAGATTGGGGCTATAGAGCTTGCCCACATCCTGGGCGGTACTCATCCCGGCAGACATCATAAAGAGGCCTGCCAGCATTAATGGTTTTGTGTGCTTCATACTACAAAAAAATTAGGTGAAATATTATTTGTGATCTTTATAATTTATAGCCCAACCGGATGATCCATGGGCTGTTTATGCCTGTTTTATCGTTGAGGAAATTATAGCCGACCAGGAAGGTGCCCTGCTGATTGCGGTTGATGCGATAGGTTTTCATCAATCCTATATAGGCGGCATCCTGTAATAATCCCATAGCGGTACGTACATTGGAGGCATTGCCATAACGCTCCTGCAACTGTACATAAGACCGGTTCAGGGGTTTGAGGCTCTTCTCATAACCACCCTGCAGACTGATGCCCCAGATCAGTTGTCCGTCCAGGAATACTCTTCCGGTCAGGCCTTCGTAACTTAATCTAAGGTGCTGCCAGTCGCGGCCCAGTCCCAGGCTGGCATCCAGTCCTATACCTATACTGATGCGCGGACTATGGCGATAAGCAGCATTCAAACCGGCCTGTAACATAACAGGCTTTTTAGGGGATGCTCTTTGTGTTTGCAGGTTGTGCTGGTATTCCCAACGCTGCCAGAATGGTATACCCCGCATCGGATTTTTCAGATCATCCATAGGATTACGGAGGCTCTGCCTGGCTTGTTTGACTTTATCTTTAGTGTCTTTTATGGTATTTTTTGCCTCTTGCATACTTTGAGCAGCCTGCTTTACTTTAGCTGCTTGCTTCTCCAGTCCTAATTGTTTACTATAGTCCTGTACCTGCTGTGCCGCCTGTTGCTGTACCTGTTGTAACTGGTTGCCGAATTGCTGTTCCAGGGCGGCATTGACCGAAGATTTGGTCTGGTAGCCCATTTGTTTCAGGTCCTGTTCACCCGGGTTTCCGGAAGACATGCCCGGAAGTGAAGAACGGGACAGCATCTCATTAAATCCTTCTATACCCTGCAGCAGATCAAGGGCTTTCTCTTCTGTTGCATCAGGGTCCTGTACAATTTTCTTCCAGTACCCAGCCTGCTGGGTGCCGTAGCCATACGCTTTATTGAGTCTACCCAGTTGGGATGCGAAAGCAGACTGGCCCAGTAGGCGGTTCAGCGCATCGCTGCGTTTTTTAACCTGGCTCTTCAGGTAGTCCTGTGCATTCAGTTGGCTGTTGAGTTTATCTATACCGGGTACGGATAAGCCTGTGCCACCAGGTATTTTTTGCTGTATAAAGGATTGTATTTTCTTCAGGCTATCCAGTGCTTTAACCGGTTGCTGGCCGGCCAGCTTGTTCAGTAATGCCGTATCCATTGCCGTTTTACGGATACTGTCGTAGTTGGCTGCACGCAATTTCTGATACTGTGCATATAAAGTACTGTCGCTGCGTTGCAGTTTGGCAGCCAGACGGGTCTCCTGTCGCTGCAGTTTGCGCAGCATGCGTTGTTGTGCGCGGGAAGCTTTCTGCTGGTATTGCAGGTGCTGGCGGTATTGCTTCTGGATATACACCTCTGCTGCATGCACGATCTCTGTACTGTCTTCAATGGCAGATGCCTCCTGTGCCCGGGCACTGATCCATGCCGGGAGTATACACAATAGCAATAATAAAAACGACTTGAACATAGCGAATTTAAGTATAGCAAAGGGGCTTTAGAGGATACGCAAAAGTATTATTATTTTTTATAAATTTTAACGATTCAGCCCCGAATGTGAAAAAATGTTATTAGTAATCAATAAAATATTTTTTAATTAAATATTTCACATTTTTGTAAAAAACAATGAGTTAGCGATGGAATCTTTTACTGTATTGTGTTTCAGCATACTATATAATCACTATAAAGTGATAGTATAAGACGCTATTTCATGGACCAGTTAAATATCTGATCATTATACGATAAACATTATTTCACAATAGGTAAGGGAAAATCAAAGTAATTTAATCGCAAACATGAAAGGGGAATGCTCTACATTGACCGATATAAGGAAGCCAGGCAGAAGGTACTCTTCTGTTGCAATAATTGTGGTTCATTTTTACATTTGGCATTTTATACTTTAATACAAAAGGAAGATTGAAAATTTAAGATCTCAAATAGATCATTAGCTCCAAAGTTACCCATAAGGTTCGAATCTCTACCTCCCTGCAATAAAAAAGTCCGGCCTTAAGGCCGGACTTTTTTATTGCAGTAGATACTTAATCTTTCATCTCTTTATCTATCTTGAAGCGGAAAGTGCCATTGGTAATGTGCAGCACTTCACCGTTAGTACTGTATTGTCTTGGTAATTCTATATCAAATTTACCCTCTACCCAGCCGGCAGCCACTTTTGTAATTTCAAAATTTCCTGCAGTAGCGTCCTCTGATCCATAGAACTCAAACTCTTCGCCTACTGTCTTCGTCATCGAAAAATGCACGCTCGGACAAGGACCATTCTTTGGAACTACAGTTTGTACATAAGGTAACTTACCCACTACAGGAGCAGCATGAGGTGGTGTATGGATGATGATATCCAGCTTATAAGGCACTTTTACTTCATAAGATACATACAGTACGTGATCATTGCCTGCTTTTTCATCTTCGGTTTCCGGCTCAAACTTATTGTACGCGTTTAGCTCTGCGTTCTTATGGGATATGGTTTTCCCATTCAGGTCATACTTTAAATATGCACCGGTACTTTGTGCAAATGCTGCTGTACATAAAACCACCGCCATGAGGGTAAATGCGGCTTTCAGTAAATGTTTCATTGTATTATTTTATATGTTCGTGTTGTTAAGGATAGAACAGGCAACACTGCAGTGCTGCCTGTCAGAAATATCTATAATCCGGCAAGCAAAAAAGGGATTACTTTATGCCCAGATCTTCAATACTGACAATTTTATCGTCCTGCCAGCATACCTTGAAGCTGCGGGTAGTAACGCCTGCTTTTGCGTCCATGGTACAGCAAGGCCCGTTGGAAGCAACAACCTTTGCACTACTCATAATATAATCAGTGAAGGTGAGGCTATTTCCTTCTTCCAGACTCTTTTTCAATTCATCACTAAAATAAGCATCAGCAGCCTTTTGGGCACTACCTTCGGTACCATCCAGCATGGCCATGAACTCTTTCATTTTGCCTGGAGTGGAAGGCGCCGCTGTTTTGGTTTCTTTCGGGGCCGCTCCGGCCGGATTCGCTTCAGCGCCGCTGCATGATGCCATAATAACGGCTACTGATAATGCTGCTATGGTAAATACGTTCTTCATTTTTTTTTAATAATTAAGATTGAAAATTAGTTGAACAAATAAAGGAGCCTTCATTACTAAAACTTAAAAAAGAAATAGACTACTGCTGCCCATTCTTTCTTTACACCGCTGGCATAGCCAATGGTGCTGTGGCTACTGTTCTCCACCGTGCCATTGCTTTTGATATAGCCGATCGTACTATGGCTACTGTTCTCAACAGTACCATCGCTTTTGACATAACCCACTGTAGAGTGGCTGCTGTTCTCGATCGTGCCGTTGCTTTTGATATAACCAATAGTGCTGTGGCTACCGTTTTCAATAGTACCATCACTTTTAATATAGCCGACCGTCGAGTGGCTGCTGTTTTCAATAGTGCCATTGCTTTTAATATAGCCCTTTGTACTATGGTTACCCGACTCAATGCTCTGGGCATTACAAACTGTTATGCTTACAAGTGCCAGAATGGTTAAGAATACTTTTTGCATGTTTATGAATGTTTAATACCGTTAATAATATTCTTTAAGAACGCATCCGTTTCCTCTACATTTATAGCCTCGTTATATAAAGAAGTGGTCAGCACTAAGGTCAGTTTAGGATTGGTGGGATGATTAAGAACATAGATCACAAACTTACCGTTGTCCTGCCATTTGTCTCCTTTACTTGACCTTACTTCTGCATCTGATTTAAAGGTGTATCCTTTTAAGCCATTAATCACTACCGGTTGATACATATCCATCAGATCCATTTTCTTGATCTCCTTATTTTTCTTCCAGTCCAGGCTTGGGATTCTTTTGTACTCACTCTTCAACCGGTTTATATCATCCCATGGGATGGTATATTTTCCGATATCATAGTTACTGAATCTGGCGCCATAATCCTGCGCGGCATACAAGGCTGCTTCATGAATAAAGTCAGCAGCCAGCTCTTTTGCATTCATGCCCGGATGATCATCACTTGAAATGGCACAAACAGTATACCGGTAGTTATGCTTGTCTGCCAGCTCATACCACTGTATGCGTTGTGCATTCTGTTGGCTGCTTTCTCTCAATGAAAAATCACCTGCAATATTACTTTTGTCTACACGCAGGTCTGCAATTGGTAAATATAAATTCTTGGTGTCCCAAACCGGAACATTAAGAATAACCGGTTCCAGTAAAGAAATGGCCTGCGCATACTGATTGTATCCTGTCTTCTCGCGATAGATCAGTGCAATCTTAACCTGAACCGTTTTACAGCTTTCTTGTCCTGCTGCATTAAGAAATGTCAATTTAAGGTCACTGGTACCGTGCAGCATATCTTTATCTTCAAAAACCCGGAACTTCTTTGTTGCCGGAGTATTTTCGAGAAAATCCTCTACCGCAACAGTACCGTCTTTCTGCAGGAACCAGAATCCCTGATTCTTATTTTGGGCATCCAGTATATCTATGGACAATACAGACTTTCCATAAACAGCAGATAGCTTTTTAGGATTTTTAAAACTGACTTCGAGTGAAGCCAGATCTTTCGGACTGATTGTCGCGCCTGTTTTTACCGGCTTACCATTAATGTAAGCTGATATCTGTGCATGTGAAATGCCTACAGAAAATAGGAGTACCGCTAAAAGAAATATGCGTAGGTATTTCATACAATTGATTTTCGCAGCTTATGCTGCAATGCTGTTTTACTTTTTAATCGCGTTAACGATACTTTTTAAGAAAGCATCCATTTCTGCTGTGCTCTTAGCATCATTGTGTACAGATGTGGAGGCTACCAGGGTTAATTTAGGATTAGTAGGATGCGCGAGGATATAGACCACAAACTGACCGTTGGGTTCCCATTTGTCCGTTTTGCTTACCCTGAATTCCTGATCGGCGCTAAAGGTGTACCCTTTCAGACCATTCATATTTACCGGCTGATACAGGGTCATCAGATCCATTTTCTTGATTTCTCTGTTGTTCTTCCAGCTCAGACTCGGAATTCTTCTGCGGTCAGACAGCAGTCCATTAATATGATTCCAGTCGATAGTATATTTTTCGATATCGTAGTTTGCAAATTTGGTTACCCAGCCCTGCGATGCGTTACCGGCTGCAGCATGGATAAAATCATTGGCCAGCTCCTCTGCATTCATACCCGGAAAATCATCGCTGGATACTGCATATACTGTATATCGATAATTATTCTTATCCCCCAACTCATACCCAAATATGGTTCCTGTGGCACCCAGACGACCACTTTGTTGTAAGTTAAAATCACTCGCGATATTGGTCTTATCTACTTTCAGGTCCAAAAAAGGCAGGTACAAATTTTTGGCTTCCCATACCGGCACATTCAGCACGATAGGATCCAGTAAAGCAATGGACTGGCCATACTCTTCATATCCTGTCTTTTCTCTGTAGTTAAAGGAGATTTTAACCTGCAGCACTTTGCTGGCTTCTCTTCCGGGAGCAGCACCAAATATCCAGTCCAGGTTATTACCGCCCATATCCATAGCGCCTTTTTCAAAAACCTTAAACTTCTTTGAAGCAGGAGTGCTTTTCAAAAAATCCTCTACAGCAGCGGTACCATCTTTTCTCAGATACCAATAGCCTTCTTCTTCATTTTTTGCCGTCAGGATATCTACCACCAATACTGTTCTTCCATAAATGAAGGAAGGAAGTTTCGGATTTTTAAAACTGACTTCCAATGAAGTCAGATCTTTCGGGCTAACTGTAGCACCTGATTTCACAGGCTTACCATTAATAAAGGCTGTAAGCTGGGCGTGTACCGTGCTCGTCAAAAGTGCGAATGCTCCCAACAGGGCAAAGCGAAGATGTTTCATAAATTAATATATCAGTTGTTTAAATGTTACTCTGTATCAGAATCGGTGACGATTGTCAAAACCCTGCCGGTGTATTAAGCACCGGCAGGGTAATAGTATTCAGTAATTATTTCAGGCTTTGGAAAGCGGCAAGTTGTTTATCCAGCTCTTCTAAATCAGTATTAAATATAGGCTCCATTTTAAAGTATCGATTGCCTTTCTTAAAGTAGAACAGGTAATTTTTAATCGGAGACCCGTTAGAGCCTTTCATTTTAAAAATAACCCCGAAAGCGCCGTTGGTCAGCTGTTTGGTTTCGATCATTTCTATAAAGTCTTCGCTTCCGGTTACCGCCTGCTTCAGCATTGTGGTATCATTAGGATAGGCAGACTCTCTGATTTCGGTAAGACCAACTCTCGCCTCACTGATATTAAAATCATAATCGGATAATTCCGTATCCGTTTCGCTGGCGCTAAAATCCTGAAATTCCGGAACCTTAGTGCTTTTAGGCATCGTGATCGTCAGATCATATTTTTCCAGTTTGGTCTCTACCAGTGGCTGACTCTGACTGCAGGACTGGAATGCTAAAGCCGCGATAACGGTTACATGCAAGAGGTACTTTTTCATTTTTTATTTTTTGGGGATTAAATTTATTCAGGTTCAATGCTACATTTTTACGGATAGGGAGATCTTAGTTAAAGGCTTTTGCTGGTATAGATAGTTTACAGGGCTAAAATCGGGTCTAGGCAGCGGCAGCAACAGCAACTTTCTTTTTAACGAAAAAGCGCATAATACCTCCTACAATGCCAATGAATCCGGCAAAAATCATGCAGTACACACCAGAACCAACTTTAGCGCCTACGATTAATGCATCTCCTGTAGTAGAATCGTTATAATATTTCAGTCCGAGCATACAAACGAGTATGGAAAACAGAATGGCTACAACGGCGCTCCATTTCTTGTTCAGGGCACCCATACCTAAAATAATAGCACCCAGTACAATAAAGAACAGTCCCGGATTACCTCCATAGTCTCCCATAAAACCATTATGAGATTCTCCTAATAACTCAACCCATGGCAACCATGCAGAAATGATGGAAAGTACGCCGGCAATAATCAATGTCAATCTTGAAATCATGTTAAATAAGTTTTGTTTTAAAAAATTTGCATGCGCAAAATAATACGCATAGCAATACCATTTTAAGCAAATGAAAATTCGCCGGTACTTTTTGAAAATTCGTTGCCACCGAGACGATGTGCGTAATATTTATATGGAATTGAGGGCAGTAAAAAACTCTTCCTTCTTCCTGACAGAAAGCGGAATCACAGTTTTGTCTTTCATAATGATGCTTCCGGAATCTGTCTTTACATAATGATCGAAGTAAAGCATATTGATGAGGTGTGACTGGTGCGTACGGAAAAATCCCATAGGCAGTAACATGGTTTCATACTCCTTCAGGGTAGTAGATACAAGCAGCTTCTGGCCATTAAGCATATAGAAAGTGGTATAGTTCTTTTCAGACTCGCAACGGATGATATCCTGCACATTAATGGAGTAAACCTTCTCCGCTGTTTTCAGCACAATCTTCTGCAGGTTTCTGGGGCGTTCAATATTGGAAAACAGGGTACTGAATTGCAGCTCCAGCATTTCTTTGCTTAAGGTTTCCTGGGCTTTTGTAACCGCTTCAATAAGGTCTGAGGGGTCAATAGGTTTCAATAAGAAATCAATGGCACTGAACCGAAAAGCTTTAACGGCAAACTCCTGGAAGGCTGTTATAAATATCACTTTAAAATCAATGGGCTTTAGGTTTTGCAACAGATCAAACCCTGTGCCATCGCCCATTTCAACATCCAGGAAAACAAGATCAGGCAAATATTTCTTGATCGCAGTAACTCCGGACGCAACACTGTCCGCTTCCGCAATAATGGCAACATTTGGGCAATATTGTTTTATGAGCGCCACGTTTTTCTGGCGGATATTATGAATGTCGTCTATGATAATCGCTCTGAGCATGTCCTGATTAATTATAACTGTATGGAATTTCAAAAAAGGTCTTAACGCCTTGTATCGTATTATTCTCGCCGGTGATATTCAGTGTATGAATAGTGATCTTCTTATCGGATGCGATACTCTCCAGTCTTTCCCGGGTAATTTGTGTGGATAAAGAGCGCTGCCCTTCTGCTGTTTCTTTTTCGGCAAGCCCTGTTCCGTTATCGGTTACTTCAAAAAACAACTGTTGCGCTTTCATGTAAAAACGGACATGAATAATTCCACCTTCTTTTTTATGCTTCAGCCCGTGCCTGATGGCATTTTCAATAAAAGGCTGAGTAAGCATGGGCGGCAGTAAAACAGCTTCGGGATCTATACCCTCGTCTACCGTTACCTTATGCGTAAAATTATTATTATACAACAGCTTTTGAATATTCATGTAGTTATCCAGCATATTAAGCTCTTCATCCAGTCCGATATAGTTCTCCCTCGAGTTCTCCAGGATCTGTCTGGTAAGCTTGGAAAACTTTGTCAGGTAATTGATCGCCTCTTCATCTTTGTTGCTGTGGATAAGGCTTTGAATATTGTCTACTGAATTAAAAATGAAATGCGGGTTCATCTGCGTAAGTAATAATCGTTGTTTCAGCTGTTCATTCTTGTTCGCAGTGATGATCGCTTTTTGTCTGAACGATTTAACTACGAAAATAATGACCACGCCTAACAGCAAAGCCAGTGTAATAAAGCCGTATAACAGCATATTTCGTTTGGCTATTTTCTGTTGATTAGCCAGTGCTGTAGCAGCTGTTTTCTTGTCAAACTCATATTGTAATTGCTGCTTTTCAAATTTTGCATTGAGTGCCGTAACAGCGTTTATTTTCTCCTGGTTGATGTAATCCTCTCTGAATGCGGCCTCTTTTAAAGCATATTCATATGCATTTGCATAGTCGCCGTTTTTGGCATATAATTTTGCAAGGCTACCTGTTATAGTAATGCTGCCTTCGAGATTATTGAACTTCTCTGTTAGCAGCAATGCTTCCTTATAATATTTAATGGCTTTAGTGGTATTGCCCGCTGCGGCCTCTTTAATCGCCAGGTAGGCTAAGGCAGGCTGTAGTGCTATTTCATCATTCACTTCACGGGCAGCGATAATTACTTTTTCAAAATAGTAAGCTGCGGAATCTTTCATTTTTAAAGAGTCACAACAAATAGCCATGTTCATATAAAAGTCCAGCTGCGGCACTGTGGCTCCGGTGGCATCATAAGCACGCTTCGACAACCAGACATACCTATAAGCGCTATCAAATTGGGAAAGGTCTATATAAGCAGAGGCGATATGATTATAGGAGAATCTTAGTGAGGAATATTTTTCCTTTTTTATAAATATTTCAGCAGCCTGGCTGCAGTATTTAATGGCTTCTTCTGAATAGCCAATATTACTGTATGTCTGGCCCAAGCCCTGCAATGATATACCGATCTGAGCGCTGTCATTGATTTCCTGTGCCACCTTCATCGCTTCATGATACAAAGCGATTGCTTTTTTGGTATTACCAGAACCGCCATAATCCTTTGCAAGATTGCTCAGCACGATGGCTTCTTTTTGTTTGAATCCATGCGAACGCCCATAGGCCAAGGCCGTTTGATGCAGCTTGATGGCCTGTTCCCGTTCTCCATTGTTGTAGGCTATAGAACCCAATGCCAGTGTATTCATAAAAATACCCCATGGATAATTGATCTGCTGCGATGCTTGTAAAGTACGGCTTGCCAGGTCTTTGGCAAAAGCAGGGTTGGCCGTGATGCTATCTGTAATGGTTTTAATATTTGCTTTGACGGCATTTGTATCAAGCGTTGGAAGGGCAGATGCTTTGGCAGAACAGAAACTTAACAGGAGTAATAAAACAATAGCTTTTCTCAAATGACATGGTAACATAATAGAAGTAACAGTGTAAACAGTTGGTTAAACTGCAAATATATATAACTAAACAGCCTATTTTAAAATATTAATCACCATTTATGGATATTTCTTGTGTTCCTTAATCAAAAAATAATAAACCACGATATAATATTGCCCCTGAACTGAACATTTGGTCAATAGATTCAAAAAACGTTCATGAGTAATGAACATTCGTTTTAAGAGCGATGAATTTGCGCACCCTTACGACATCTCAAAGAATGCAGCATTTCAATCCTATACCCGTTTAAAGCGATTCGCCGAGCGTACATTTTAAAACAAATTCAAAAACGATCAATAAAAATCTTTAGCCTGCGGATTTAAATGAATTCCTGAATTCTAATGGAGAGACATTTGCCCTGCTTTTAAACAGTCGATGAAATGATTGCGGATAACGGATTGCATAACCTCCTCGCGGACTGGCAATCGTTACTGCATAGCCCCTAGCCAGATTGCTGTCTGCGTCATTCCTTGACACTTCCCTCTTTATTCATTACATTTATAAAGGGAATAAAACTAAACGTATGTGCAAAAATATACTTTCAGCCATAGTGCTACTCATGACACTGCTGTTTGGACCTGTATATGCAGTGCCCGGAAATCCCAATACACAGCTTACTGCACCTGAATTTAATCTTCGCCCCGGCTTCGATCCTCTGGAGTGTGAAGATATATTGCACTTAAACTTTGCGTTTCTGGATACGGTATTGAGCCATAAATTTGAAGGCTTTTTAGAGGGTTATCATATCTATTACCGTTCTCCATCTGTGGGTCTGGACAATGCTGCTGATATGTGGCTGCGCGATGATTCCACCGTAGTCATTATGCTCCGCGGCACCACCGCTAAGATGGAATCTATACTGGAAGATTTTTACTGTGCCATGGTCCCGGCACAAGGATCTGTAAGCCTCAGCAAACATAAATCGTTTGCCTACCAACTGGCGAGCGACCCCAGGGCAGCGGTGCACGCCGGTTTTCTCATAGGGTTTGTCTACCTGGCCGATCAGATACAACCTAAGATCCATGATCTTTACACTAAAGGTTACCGCAAATTTATTGTGGGAGGGCATTCGCAGGGAGGTGCTTTATGTTACTATGTAAGCGCATGGCTGATGCAGGAAAGAAATAAAGGCATACTCCGGGATATTATCGTGAAGACCTACGCCAGTGCGCCCCCAAAAATGGGCAATATGTATTTTGCTTACGATTATGATAATGCCAATCTTTCTCAATGGAGCTTCAGCATTGTCAATACGGAAGATCCCGTACCGGAAATGCCGCTGACGACCCAGCAGGTAGACATTGATATCAATGAACCGAATCCATTGCTTAACCTGATGCAGCGTATTGATGAGATGTCTTTGCTGAAGAGGTTTTACATCAACAGGAAAGTGAATTTTAAAAAGATGAAAAAGCAGGCCAGGAAATCATCTGAAGCCTATCAGAAATACCTGGGCCGTTCTCTGGGCAGCATTATACAAAAGACATTACCGGAAATGGTCTTACCGGCATCTGTACCGACAACCTATTTTGTACGTCCCGGTGTGCCCATCACACTTGCGGCTACGGATGAATATAGAGCGTATTGTAAAAATGCGCCTAAATATTTTCATCATGGAATAGATCCATACCGTTTCCTGCTGCGGCAATATTATAAAGGTCTGCCCGCATTTGTACCGATTACAAAGGAGTAAAGGGGCCATGTCCCATACATTATAACATAAGTTTATATAACATATCACCTGCTGCTAATCTGATATGCGCTAATTTTATGCTCACCTATGAGTACGGAAATGACAGGCATTGTAGCCGGCATTTTTACCGGTATATCCTTACTACCCCAGCTGATAAAACTGATCAGGGAACAAAAGCCGCAGGACATCTCAGTGTTGATGCTTACGGCATTACTTATCGGACTAAGCCTTTGGGTGGTATATGGTAT
Source organism: Edaphocola aurantiacus (assembly GCF_019797745.1). Taxonomy (GTDB): domain Bacteria; phylum Bacteroidota; class Bacteroidia; order Chitinophagales; family Chitinophagaceae; genus Edaphocola; species Edaphocola aurantiacus. Next base: position 104,558 of record NZ_VOSI01000002.1, read on the forward strand.
TCAAAAACAAGACTGGCCTATTATCGTGACCAATTCATTTTCGCTCCTGGTAAACTGTTGCCTTTTAGTACTGAATTTTTATTACCGCAAGCGTAAGCATTAAACAGGAAGTACCATAGCATTTCTATTAGCCCCCTACCACCGCTAGGTGCTTCAATTGTTGATTTTTAAAAAACAGGATATGAAAGCAATCTGGAATGGTGCCATAGGATTTGGCCTGGTCAACATCCCCATCAAAATTTACTCTGCTACCGAAACCAGTAAACTGGACCTGGATATGCTGGATAGTAAAGACCTCTCTAACATTCAATTTAAGCGTGTAAATGCCCATACCGGTAAAGAGGTAAAATGGGAAAATATTGTAAAGGGATACCTGATCGAAGACCACTATGTGGTATTGGAGGAACAGGACTTTGCAGCGGCCATGCCCGAAAAAACAAAAATCCTGTCTATAGATCAGTTTGTCAAAGAGGCTGATGTGGACAGTGTATATTTTGAAAACCCTTACTTTCTTGAACCTCAGAAAAGTGGAGAAACAGCCTATCGACTGCTCCTGCATGCCCTGCTCCATACAGGTATGGCGGGTATAGGCACTTTTGTATTGCGCGAGAGTGAGGCCATAGGTATGATACGACCTTATAATGATGAGGTACTGATGCTGCAACGCCTGCGCTTTGCTGAAGAGGTAAGGGATTATAAAGACCTGAAATTACCGGCTGCAAAAGCACCTAAGCCTGCCGAGCTAAAAATGGCGAAAAGCCTCATTGAGCAATTATCATCGACCTTTGACCCTACTGTGTATGAGGATAATTATGCTAAAGCTTTGCTGAAAATCATTAAGCAGAAAGCGAAAGGCAAAACGGTGAAAGCGAAAAAAACGGCTGCACCGGATAAAGGTAAAGTGGTAGATCTGATGGCACAATTGAAGGCCAGCCTGCAATCCCGTAAACGCAAAACCACGGCCTCATGAAAACACTGAAAGACTACAATGAAAAAAGAAAATTTGACGAGACCACTGAGCCGGAAGGCCGCAGCAAAAGCAGCAAAGGAAAGCTCATCTTCGTTATTCAAAGGCATGCCGCCAGCCGACTGCACTATGATTTCCGGCTGGAGATGGATGGTGTATTGAAAAGCTGGGCTATACCCAAAGGACCCTCTCTTGATCCGGCTGATAAACGCCTGGCTATGATGGTGGAGGATCATCCTTATGACTACAAAGATTTTGAAGGCAATATACCGGAAGGCAATTATGGAGCAGGACAGGTAGAAGTCTGGGATCATGGTACATACGAGCCGCTGGAAGAAAGTAAGCTGGATGATGAAAAACAGCTGCTGAAGGAGCTGCATTCCGGATCACTGAAGTTTATACTGAAAGGCAGAAAACTGAAGGGTGAATTTGCCCTGGTTAAAATGAAACAGGCAGAAGAAAATGCCTGGCTGCTGATCAAGCATCATGACCGCTATGCGGAAAGTCCTTATGATGCGGAAGCGCATACTGCTAAAAGATCTGAGGTTACGAAATTTCTGAAACAAAAAAAAAGCCCGGTCGCGAAAACAAAGAAGCCCTGAAGCCTGAGGTACGGCACTTTAATACCTTGGGCAAGGAACGCAAACTACAACACTACATACATCCAATGCTGGCCAGTCTGCATGCGCAGCCATTCGATGACCCGGACTGGATTTTCGAGATTAAGTGGGATGGTTACAGGGCAATAGCCGATCTGCGACATAAGGAAGTACAACTGTACTCCCGAAACGGCATTTCATTTGCCCAAAAATTCCATAGCATTGCGGAAGACCTTTCTGCACAGTCTTATGATATGGTACTGGACGGGGAGATCGTTGCTTATGATGCAGAGGGTAAACCGTCCTTCCAATTGCTGCAGCAGATTGATGACTATCCAGATCTGACCCTGGTGTATCATGTATTCGACCTGCTGTGGCTGAACGGGCACAGCACCGAAATGTTGCCCCTGTTGCAACGCAAAGAATTGCTGAAAGAAGCACTGACCGCAACACAGCTGGTGCAGTACTGCGACCATATTCCCGAGGAAGGTATTGCATTCTTTGAACGGCTAAAGGCGATGCAACTGGAAGGAATGATAGCCAAGAGAGCCGACAGTGTGTACCGGAAAAACTACAGAAGCCAGGATTGGCTCAAAGTAAAATTTACGAATACACAAGAGACCATTATCTGCGGCTTTACGGAACCCCGTGGCTCCCGGCACAAATTCGGAGCGCTCATATTGGGTAAATATATAGATGATGTGCTTACCTATTGTGGGCATACCGGTACAGGATTCAATCACCAATCACTTGATGATATCTATACCAGGTTAAAGCCACTGATTACAAATAAAAGTCCATTTAATACAATACCGAAAACCAATGCTCCGGTTACCTGGGTAGCACCGGTACTGGTATGTGAAATTAAATTCTCCGAAATTACCAAAGACGGTATCTACAGGCACCCGGTGTTTGTCGGGCTGAGGGAGGATAAAGAGGCCGGTGATATCACCGAAAAAACCAAAACAATGAAAAAGAAAGCGACCACGCAGAAAGCGGGTGAAGAAGTAATCACTTTAAACCGCCACAAAATTATACTAACTAACCAGGATAAGATTTACTTCCCTAAAGAAAAGATCAGCAAGGGTATGGTTATTGATTATTATCAGTCAGTAGCGGCGTATATTTTGCCGCATCTGAAGAATCGTCCTTTGTCGCTCAACCGCTTTCCAAACGGCATTGAGGGCGATAGTTTTTACCAGAAAGATGCGGATGAGCATGCACCGGACTGGATCAAAACGACAGATGTGTTTTCAGCATCGACTGATAAAAACATTCATTACCTGATCTGCAATAATAAAGCTTCCCTAGCCTACCTCAACAACCTTGGCTGCATTGACCTTAATCCCTGGAACAGTGCCCTGCCTGATCTGCAGTACCCACACTTCCTGGTACTGGACCTGGATCCTTCTGCGAAGAATACCTTTAATGAGGTGATCGAAACCGCAGTACAGGTAAAGGAGATACTGGACCAGGTTAAGATAAAAGGATACTGTAAAACCTCCGGTAGCACGGGCATACACATATACCTTCCGATGGGTGCGCAGTATACATTTGAACAGGTAAAAGATTTCGCACACCTGCTCATGCAGGAGGTCAATAAACGATTACCGGAACTGACCACACTGGAACGCAGCCTGAAAAAAAGAAGTGATCGAAAGATCTATCTCGACTACCTCCAGAACCGACAGGGACAGACGCTGGCGAGCGTGTACAGCCTGCGGCCCAGGCCTGGCGCTCCGGTATCCATGCCATTGGAATGGGAGGAACTGAAAGCAGGACTGAAGCCAACGGACTTTAATATATATAATGCACTGGAACGGATCGGGGAAAAAGGAGATCTTTTCAAACCCGTACTGGGTCGCGGCATCAATATGGAAAAGGCACTGGAACGACTGGCCGGATTATAAAAAAAGCCCTTCCGGAGAAGGACTTAAAGTATTGTCTATAATCATGCGTACAGGATATGATCTGTGCTTTTTATAAAGATTGCAGGAAGCGAATCAGCGCATCGCGGTCAGTCTTGCTTAATTGAGCAAATTGCTGTCTTGATTTTTCGGCTTCTCCTCCATGCCAGATAATGGCTTCTTCCAGGGTTCTGGCGCGGCCATCGTGCAGATAGAAGGCGGCATTACCGTTTACCCGCGGCAATAAACCGATACCCCACAAAGGTGGCGTTCTCCACTCTGTACCGCTGGCATGATAATCCGGACGGCCATCGGCCAGATCGGATCCCATATCATGCAGCAAGAGATCGGTAAAGGGTTGTATCCGTTGATTGGATAATGTAGCAAAGCGAACATCTACACCGGTACGTACCAGGGGTGTATGACAACCTGCACATTTGAGCTGGGTAAACAATTGCTGTCCGCGCAGTACCGTTGCATCTGTTACATCTCTGCGTGCTGGTACTGCCAGTGACTGTATGTAGAAGACCGTAGCCCGCAGCATACTGTCGCTGATCTCCGGCTCATCTTCTCTTTCATCATATTGTGGCTGGCCATAACAGGCTTCTTTAGGGAATACCGGATTGGTAATGCCCATGTCCTGGTGGTATGCCCCGGCAACCTGTACCAGCAGGGTCGGGTTATTGGCTTTCAGTCCAAAACGCCCCAGCTCTACTTTATTGGTAGACGGATTCCAGACATAATTGGGTTTACCGCTGATGCCATCACCATCTACATCATTTTCATCAGCCAAGGCCAGGATCGTAGACTCCGGAATCATCTCCAGCAGGCCTAAACCGAATACCGGCGGGCCCAGGCGCACAGACATGAGGTAATTGGCCGGTAAGGTGGCATACGGGGTGACGATACTGTAGCTGGGATTACGCAGGGTAATCGTAGTACCATCAGGATAGGTAAATACTTTATCCGTATAAGTGATACTGATCTTGCCTTCTGCAGTTTTACCCGCCGTTACTTTATCCTGCAGCTGCGTACCGAAGCCTGGTATTTCCAGTGGTGCGCGGTTGGCTCCTTCTCCGGGAATACTGATCTTGGTCAGCAGACCGGAATTGACCAGACCGGTTGTAGGAATACCTTTACTGTCATTGTGGTGACAGCTTACACAAGACACATTGTTATACACACCTCCAAGGCCCTGAAAGTGTGGTGCCGGTGCGGAAACGAATGTCTGTGCAAACAGTTTATCGCCCACATCGTGTATATAGCTATCCCAGCCGGAAAGACCGGGTACTGCAGATCCGAATGCTTTGGCATTGGTCAGGAATACAGTCGCTGCGCCACCCGAGAGCCGGGCATCATACAGTTCGTCTGTGAATGTACTCGCTTTTTTGCAGACCACTCCTGTAAATACGAGGGATAGGATCATGGCTACGACAAGCACTTTCTTCATTGTCTTAATATTTACTATAATGATAAAATCTTAAAGGCGGGATTGACCTGCCTTTAAGATTCGTATAATGTGCCTTTAAAGGCTTAGTCCTTCACATATTGTGTCAGGTACGGAACCAGTTTGTCTCCGATTGATCCTTTCAGGGAATTCAGGGCATCCAGTGTGTTCTGCACCTGTGGTCTCTGGTGGTAGATCGCCTGCTCAAATGTAGTGGTAAAGCCATCGAATGACTGAATAGCTATTTCGAATTTCGATTTGATCTCCAGATCCAGAGCGCTGTTGTTCGCACGCACCAGGTCGCTAAGGCTCTTACCGGTTTTGCCATCGAACGTACAGGTATATACATTCCGTGCTCCGATAATGTTGTTCTTAAAGTCGGCAACAGAGTTATGTGCATATGGTGACTCGGTGATAGTACTATCTGCATTCGGCTCGAATGGCTCCAGCATTTTACCGTCTGCTACTTCACCACAGATATCGATCAGTGCATTGGCCAGTGCCTCCAGCGCTTCGCGTTTGTTGGCAAACACATCATTACCACTTCCCGGAGTGATGAGTTTATTTCCGAAATATATAGAGCCTGGTAACCAGCTGGATTTTAACGCGCTTACGTTGTTATGAATATCTTCTGCCAGGGCAACCATATATTCTTTTTCTCTCGCTGTAATAGAAGCTGCAGTACGGTTTCCGCTCAGTCCCCACAGCAGGTATTCCAGCGGGTGGAAGCCACGAAGGGTAAGCTCAGATGCATTTTCCGGATCGTCCAGCCCAGCCAGATAAGATACGGTGATTGGTGTAGTGCTGGTCAGCAGGTTGTCCATTGCGTTATGGTCCGTTGGCCAGGTATCCATATAAGGATCGTAGTTCAGGTCATCTACTGGCCCGATCAGGAACCCTTCAGATTGCTCCCAGATCACGCGTACGTCTTTCCATGCGGTACGCGCAGCCGCCAGGTTAGCGTCTGTAGGATTATTGGCCAGGTTCTGTACCGCTGTTTTTAAGGTAGCGGCAAGGGTCTCAAATTTTGCGTACAAAGGATTACCAACTACTGATACGAAATCGTTCAGTACAGACTGCTCCATTTCGGCGAAGGTCTGCGTTGTCGGTTTGGTCTCTTTGGTTTTACAACCGGTCATCAGTACTGCTCCGGAGAGTAAAGCGATACCCAGCGATCTGGTCAAGTATTTTGTGCTCATATAATATGGGATATTTAAAAAGTGAATATTCTGTGTTTTGGTGTATCAGGAGTGGAAGGCTGCAGTTCTGATCAGTAGCTGATCTCCTTTTGTTTCTACCGGAAGACTGGTCATAGGCTTCGCGGAAGGGCCCTTCAGTAAGGCGCCATCTTTGGCAAACTTGCTACCGTGCATGGTACACATATAGCCGGAACCGGTTTTGGTCAGGGGTTGATTGGCATGCGGACACATCAGTACCAAGGCCTGATAGGTTCCATCTGTGGTTTTCTGTACACCTATATCAAAAGGGAAATTCTTTACCCGGATCATGGTATAGGCCGACTGATCAAGTTGCGCCAGGGGAAGACTTACAAAGCCCTCTTCTGCACTGACCCTCATCACAGACAAGCCGGATGCGCAGGACTGCAGCAGGTTGCTGCCCAGCAGCAGGCCCAGACCCAGGGCTCCGCAGGCTTTTCCGCTGCATTTGAGAAAGTCTCTTCTGTTCATTTCCTTCATAATCCTTTGTATTTAGAATGCGTAACCCAGTCCTACTGAAATGGTATAATTGTCCTGTGCATAAGGGCGAACCAGTGCAGCAGGATTAATCATTAAGTTCTTATTAAACTCTCCTGTATGGGTATAGCGTACATCAGCCTTAACCACCACATTCGGTACAGGAAAGAAGCCAATACCAGCAATCGCATGATGCTGGTTGAGGGTGCCATCGATAATACCATTAGATGGGATGCGGGCATTCAGGTCCAGGCGCTCATAGCGTACAAATCCCACCAGTGCTTTGTCTGTAGCCTCACGCTGCTGTGCATTGTGCAACACATCATAGCTCATCTCGGCATAGATACCATATAAGCTTTCAGGTGTATTGTTGGCAAATGTACGGTTGACATCTGCTGCTTTGGGGTAATGAATATAAGACCCCATCAGCTTAAAGTTAAAGCCATCGCGGGAGTATTGTACATTGGCCTCACCAAGGGCAACCGGTGCGGCAAACATACCATGTTCTATACCCAGGCTATCGGCCATATAAGGGCTCTCTCCGATGGAGCCGCCGTAGTAGCCTGATACCTGTACCTGGAAATCGCCGAGGTAAGCACGCAGGGAACCCGTTACGGCAACACTGTTCGCAGCAATCGACTGTCCGCCACCGCTGCCTTTACCGATACCAAATCCATGCTGGAATTTAGAGGCATCGAAGCCATTCATTATTGCCAGAGAGTATGCAATAGGGAAACGGCTCATCTGTCCGTAATACCCGATACCCAGCTCTCTCCAGGTCGTTGGGATCACGAGCTGCTCCACCATCGGACGCTCGGTACCATTAAAGTTGATCGGAAGGTGATTTTCGTTGGTGATCCCGATGCGGGGGGTAATCAGACCCGCAATCAGGTACTGACGGGGATTGAGGTTATACCGTAAGAACGCCTGTTCCATACCAATCTCTCCCAGTACGGAGCCTCCCTCTACACGGGCATCAGCTACTTCAAGTTCGGAGAAGAAAGACACACGGCTGCTGAACTGGTGTCCTACAAAGAGGACCACACGATCCAGGCTGGCTCTTGAGCTTTGGTTGGCCACATCTCTGCGGAAGGACATTTCGCCATAACCGGAGATAACGGTAGATGCTTCTCCGGCATTACCGCCGGTCAGCAGATCTTCTCCTGAATTAGCGATCAGTTTCTGGGCAGGGGTTAATCCCGACTGCCATTTTTCTCTTTTATCATCCTGGTTATCCTGGGCATTTACCTGCGCCAGGGGCATCAGGGATAATAAAAACAATAAGTACTTTTTGGACATGCGTATGCGCACAAGGCAATTTTGGCTGCAAAGGTTGCACAATTCGCAAAGTAATGGTACGTCGTGACAGAGATATGACCAAAAAATTACATTTGGAGGAAGAGGAAGGGGAGTTTTATGAATGTAGGTTAAGGGAGAAAGGCCTAGTAGCAGCACATAGCACGGTATTCAGGAATGGTGAAGAGGTTGCCGTAATTATCTGTGACCTTAATGTCGGTTAAGATAAACCTATCCTTATATCTTGCCTGGCCTATGGCCTGTTTAACAGGCTCAGACAATCGGTTACCTTCATTGAATGTGGTATAAATGCATGTACCCTCTCTGTAAATAGAAAAATGATACGAAGTGATACGGTAATATAATTCTTCGAAATCATGCCCTTTTAATATAGAGGACTCGCAATAAAAGGAATCGGTTTTTGGAGAGACCATTGTCCCCAGTTCAAGTACCCTGTACCCGAGTTTAAATTTAATGTCAGGGATCACAAACTTCGTAACCACGCTCAGATTAAAAGATACCACCTCAGTGCTATCCGATTCGTTGAGGATTTCAATCGTTCCGCCACTACCTTTGGGCTTTACATAATAGACGGAGTCATTGACCTGCCGATAATCCAGGCTATGGAAATGTATGGTATAGCCTTGATGTGCAAAGTTGCGAAGCATTATTTTGTTGTAATAAGCGCTAGCTAATTCGAGTGTCCGACTATCATTAATAGAAAGTAGTATTGATTTGGAAGCCAGACACTGTGCACTATAGGTTAATGCTAACAAAACAATCAGAAGTTTACACATAAAATTCATTAATAGATGTTTTTATCATCTACGGTATTACATAGCATTCCCCAAATCTTCACACGATCAAAGCCTAAGTTGCCTTTATCTAAACGGAAGATTATATACTCTCCATCTTTCAGGGAAGTAGCATAAAAGCGGACAAAAATACCTCTTTGATTTTGCGACATCGTATCCAAAATAAGCATATTTTGTTGTCCATCTATATTTTTGCTTGTTATGCAAATTGCATTTTGGTTATCGCTGCTTAATTGCCAGATATCCTTATCTTGCGCTATCAAACAAGACTTATCCCATATATATAACGAATCTGGCAATGGAAAGATAGGCCAATCATAAGAACTGAGAATATCCATCTGCCGGTCAACACTGAAGTGCATAAAAAGCTTCATAGCTGCACTTGTCGAATCTTCAATTCTAATAGATTCTTCACTTGAGACAGGATCGACAACAATATAAGCCTTCCCAGGTATTGAATTTTTAATAAGCAGATCAAAATTATTTCTAAATAACTCCTGGCCAATTTTCTTTAATATCTGCCCGCGGTCCAGTAAACTAATTTCCTGAGCGGATATTTCAGAAAAGAAGCCACTCAATAAACACACAATAAGCATTAGCCTGGATATCATTAGATAAATATTTTAAATAAATCACAAATATAATCCTTACTGGATCTTTACGAAATTCAGATTATCTGCCTTAAAACGAAAATGGAAGCACCCATAAACAGCACTAAAAACACTATACTAACCCTGAAGAAAAAACGGACCGTCCATTGTGAAAATACTTTATCTTCAAGCGGATTGTAGTATAGCTTTGGTAGCACCCCCATTATCCATATCATGGTATGTCGAAGAAGTGATATTCACATTGTATACTTTAGAGGCAAAATCAACTTTCATTTCATAACGCATACCCCTTCCATAAACTTCCCTTTTTCCTATTACCTGATAATTAATGGGCTCGCGTGTATCAATTATATCCTGTAGTCTACAATATTTGATGGAGCCTATTATTGCTATACCTAAATAAAGTAGTTGAAAGAATATGACCAGATAAAAACAGCGTCTTCTCTTTATAGAAATAATTTTGAGTAACAATTATTTGTTTACATTTTTCAAGTGGTATGCAAAAGCCTTTTTGCCTTCCAAAATGATTTGAGACATTTTCTACTCTTCGGTATGCTTCATGTGAAGTAAGCTGTCAATCTTGTAGACCATCTCTTTTCCAAATGGATCCGTCAGTTTTTTTCTTTTTCTAAACTGATACCATTTTACACCTCCATTCCCCTCACTGCCGCCATTCCCATTTGCATCATGTGCATAAGAAATAAAAATTCCTGCTAATTTTGAAGTATCCCAATATTCCTACCCACCATAATAACGAATGGTATAGCGATATATAGCGCTGTCTTTTGAAACAATATCAAGTGTCAGATAATTGGTATCATCATTGTAATAATCCTTTACAGTATCGTTTATAATTAAAGGATTACCATCCATAACATACTGTACAGCTTTTTCTAATTCTTTCTTTGATACGTTGTATTGATATGCTTTAATAGAACCATGTGTCCCAGCCGATATACAGGAAGAAAATTGTACAATTGCTATCAGAAAGAATATACAGCAATTATTCCTGATTAATATCATTATACATTTTTGCAGACTCAATCTTTCTATTTGCACCATATCTTAATATCAAAAGTTGAAAATTACATTGCCACCATAATCCTAACAACATTATAAGCTTTATCATATGCTGTTTCGAATAGATTATCCAGATCCATTATAAACAGTTCGTTTCTGCATTTCAGATATGAAGCTGCGGATTCGGAATTATTAAATAATCCACTTTCATTCAGCTTATTCCTGAATGTGTGCATAGAATCATGGACAGCAATGATGCGACTATTGCATAATTCATGGTACACACTTGAATAAAAATAGTCAGTGGACCAATACTCAGGATCTTCTATAAAAGCTACATCATAGCCCAATAAAACATATCCATCAGGCATCGAGACCGCCTCCTCATTGCTCTGAAAAAACAATAGTTTTGATTGTTTATACTCCTCTTTTTGTTTCATCCATTCATGAAAACGTTGAACAATACCTAAGCCTATCTGGCTACTTATATAGCACTCAAATGCGTCATTGATTAAAATAGCCTCATCTGGCTGCTGTGTGTTCCAATCAGGAATATACTTTATCCATTCCTGATTGTTGTAACTATCTACTCCCAGGTATTTGTTATCGAATTCTTTCCTGATTATAAAGCCCTTCATACTAATGGTACATTGTCAATTTATACTAGCCAAAGATATCTATTTTACACTCTCAAACACCCCGCTATTATTTCCAAAGAAATAAATCATCTGGCAAGAGCTTGCAGCATAGCAGCACTTTTACTAAAGCAGATCGTCCTGCTGTTCAATCTCTTTAAGTGTGTTCCCAATGTAAGGCTCATGCGTTTGATATGGTTTGTGCTCCTGCGTTCTGTACTGTGAATGCTCTTAGGAATAAGTGTTGTATAAGTCTGATGTTATCGGTATAAATCGTCTTTGGAGCAGAGTGCAAAAGCCTGTCTATAAATGGTTGCAACGTTATCTTACTTCTGGCACCAACCACAAAGTCAACAACGGATTTACTCTACAATAAGCATAAGCAATCCAGATACGGTTAGTTTTGCACCCCACATAAGTGCAGAGTTCGTCCACTTCATACGTCTTACCAAAGTAGAGCATTGGCTTGCAAACAGTTTATGATAAGAAAAGAATCTTTTTTAGTACCGTATTACAGGATATGCTTAGCAGCCGCGAAATACTACGGATACTACAGCCTTCTTTAATTAAGGCAATTATACTTTCTTTCGTTCCCGAATAACAAGCACGATTCTTATAGTTTCCAATAAATCGTTTTTGACATTCCTTACATCTATAACGTTGTGATCCACTCTTAGTAAATCCGTTCTTTATAACATGCTGTGCATGGCAATATTTACAGTTTTGGGTAGCACCATTTATGATACACAAGGGCACAATCTTTATCATACAAAGCAGTTTATGCGCATAAAAATAAGTAGGATAAGGTACAACCTTATCCTACTTATTTTTACAAATACGAAATATGCTTTGATTATCAAATGTTTATAGTAGCAAAATACCAAAACGCCACTTTTGATGCACTACCTGATGTATTACCCACTACCATTACCCTATACTGTATTATACCACAAATCATTAATAGAGAATCTCTCCCCTAATTTATAAGAATCCCAAGATATTTTATCTAAAATATCTTGGGATGTAAATATGTATATATTAGATTTCCAATCAGCAATAGAAATTGCTTTTAATTTTATTTCCTTAAAGTCAAACCATGTTGTAAGCTGATTATTAAAAGAACTTTGTACAAAAACAATCGGCAGCTTGGAATGAAATAGCACAATTTGTTCCTTTGCGGAAAGAACTCTCCCCCATTGCTCTCCATCATCAACATCCCAATCCAAATCGAAATTATTATAATCTGCGTACTCTCTTAAACAAAAATGCAAATCATAAATTAAATCCTTGCTTGCTTGGGACAAAATTATCAGTTTTGACAAATTAATAATATTTTCCATAGTATTTTATTTTACAGTTCCAGGTGTTGCAGTCGGGGCACCATGAACCATTCCTTTATCTGTTCTATAAATATTTAGCCATTGTGTTGGTTGACCATTTGAATATCCAACTACCCCATCATTAACATAAACTTTTGCTTTATTTCCAATCCACAAATCATTTGCATCTGCATAAGCAGCCGCATCCAGAACAGCTTTATCGGCATCCACTCCAGACCTAAATTGACTTTTCCCGGAAGTATAGTCTCCATTTGTATGTTTAATCTGCCCCTCTGCATCCAAACGATATCGTCCATTTGTTTTAAAGCCCTGCCGATCCTTTGATATTAACGGAGCTTTGAATTCGTTCGAATGCGGCATTTCAGCTCGTAGTCTTGCCTTTGCACTTTTTCTGAAGGTGTTTTCTCGTAATGCTCCAAAACCACTACCATGTAAACTCTCTTCAGCAACATTCTGCATTCCCGCAGCTACCTTATCTCCAAATTCATATAATCTAACTCTATCATTAACATCCTTTTGAGTAATACTCTCCGCATATTTTCTCGCACCTGCTACAGTACCAGTAAAATTAAAAGTAATTTCTTCATTATAAAGATAACCGTTCACCGCTCCAGTGTGGAAACGACCTGTGTGAATAACGTGCTCTTGTCTCTGATTTCTTACAGTTTTATATCCGAAATCACTCCAACTCCATACTCTTTCAATCAAATCCGTTTTCCATTCGGTCTTTATATGTGATTGACCCGATTTATTAAAACCTAGCGTGTAATGATATTTTTCTGCACCTTCTAAATCTAAAGACTGAATTGGTGTATTTTCTGCAAAGGCATATACACTATTCCAGGGATAAACTTTCATTAGGGGATCTTGAGACAAAAATCTCCCTAATCTACTATCATACATCCTAAATTTAAAATCGTAACTATTTCCCTTACCCTTCAACTCATTATCCTTCTCCTGTCCATTAAATCCAAATTTATATCGATCCTTGTTTTCGTCACAGATATCTACCAGATAGGTTTCCTGTGTGTCACCGGGTAGGTATAGCAGGTTGGTTTCAGGATCATATCATATGGGCCCAGTACCCACAGCTGTACGCTTGAGCCTGTCGGTTTAAAACTGATACGATAGGTACCCCTGCCCATAACCAACATACTCCGCAGCACTCCTGCATCTGAACCAATCATCTCTACAGCCTGTATAATGGTCGCACAATCGCCCGTCTGCACCATATTCGCAATATCCAAAGATATTTATTAAAGTGACTATTGGAATACTATTCCTATAAGTTATGAAGTGAACACTAAAGGTAAAGCGATGCAATAAAATAGACTGCTATCCCTTTCAAGCAACAAAATGGAGGCCTATATAGGCCTCCATTTCTATCTAAGAAAATCAGTTCGTAATATAACGCTCAACTAAGTAAACATATAAATAAGTAACATGACGTATAGAACGCTACCCATTCCAACTACCTTTTAATTTTATTCAGCAATCTTTTAACTTCTTTTATATATAACATATCTACCAACGTAAGATTCGTAATTGTCAAATCTTTGCTTGTAATAGTACACATCTCCTGAAACTCCGCATTTATAGAATTAAAATAGCCTTGATTTAAAACTGTTTTACAATAGTCGAATTTTGAAACTCTTAGAAATGTAACTTGTATACTATATTTTGAAGAATATTTTTTAACATAAAACTGCTGAAGTAAATTACTTTTATTGTTAGTAAATAATGCAGATATTATGAACTTGGACTTTCCTTTTAATACTTCAAAACAATCGCAACATGTACCACCATCCGATATTGGTATTCCCCAAACTTCAAATAATCTCTTCTGAGAGAACCTTTTAATTTTGCACAATGAATCTAACGAAAATTCTTCTGTAACCCAGTAATATAAGGTTCCACTATTTTCGAATGTATTGCCATCTTCAACAGACACTTTAGCTAATAGCTGGGCATTCATGCATGTTGCATCAAACCCCATTAAAATAAAAAAAATAAAAACAATTCTCATATGTATAAAATTATAACTAACCTCCTGTTTGCACTGGTGGAATTATTTGATCATCTATCCTTGGTACTGATTCTACTATCTTATTTACAGCCCCAGGCGCTAATCTATTTGTTGCAGGATTATCATCATTAGGAGTCATCCAACCCCCAAAATCATGATCCTTATTTGTAGTTGTATCAGGAGACTCATTAGAAGCACCTGCCATCTGAAGAAAAAAGTGAGTCATCTCATGATTTTCCGCTCGACCGAATTGATATTGTCCCCTCAATGGATTTACAGTATTTTGATTTCCAATACTATTCCCTCTTTGATCAAGGGGAAGAGAATTGTCATTCCATAGAACGACTCCTTTATATGTTCTCATAGGTGACTTAGATCCTTTAAAACTAAAATTTGAAAGCGTACTAGTCTCAGTAGCAATTTTATCTGCAAAGTCCTTGTTTACATCTTTAGACGATGGATTTTGCTGTTTTAATATCTCAGGATCATATGTCTTGAAGTTAAAAACAAATTTTATCGGAAGACCTGCTTCATCAAAGGTAATATTTTCATTATACTTTCGAGTCATTGCAAATTGAAGTTTATCATAATCAGCTGGAGTGTAAGCCCCATTCGCACCATTATTATTTACAGCTACATAAACATCTGTTTCTATTACTCTTTGTGTTGGAAGTTTAAATCCATTAGGCATGAGCTTTACCACCCTATAAGATACACCTTCTAGACCATCCAAATCAACATTCAGAATGGGATTATTACTTGCAAATTGATAAGGTGTTAACATAGGAAACTTTTGTGATAGTGGATCAAGACTTAAAAACTTTGCAACTCTAGTGTCTTGCATTCTCGCTTTGTAATTAATAGAATTCCCCACTCCCTTCAACTCATTATCCTTCTCCTGACCATTAAACCCAAATCTATATCGGTCTTTGTTTTCATCACAGATATCTACCAAGTAGGTTTCCTGCGTCGTAACCGGGTAGGTATAGCAGGTAGGGTTCAGCAGTATATCATATGCCCCAGTACCCACAGTTGTACGCTGGAGCCAGTTGGTTTGAAGCTGATACGATAAGTACCCTTACCGGTAACCGGTATACTGCCCAACACCACAGTATCTGATCCAATCATCTCTACAGCTTGTATAATCGTTGCATCATCGCCGTTCTGTACCATGCTGGAGGTATCCAAAGATATTGATTCTACCCAAAGAAATAGATCATTAAAGTGGCTTGCAGCATAGCCAGGCTTTTGCTAAAGCAGATCGTTCTTCTGCTTAGTCTTTTGAGATGAGTTCTTAGCGTTAGGTTCTTTCTTTCTATATGGTTCGTTCCTCTGTATTTCGTACTATGAATGCTATCGGGAATGAGGCTTGCATAAGTCTGGTGCTTGTCTGTATAGATCTGCTTTGGCACAGTGCTCAAGAGCTTGTTAATCAAAGGTTCCAGGGTTAATTTGCTTCTGGTCCCGATCACAAAATCAACTACCGATCTCGTTTCCCGGCAATAGGCATACGCAATCCAAATACGGTTAGTTTTGCAACCCACATAAGTGCAGAGTTCATCTACTTCATATTGATGATGGAAATGTAATACACGCTTATTTAAGTTATCAGCAAGGCTTTTTATTCTCTTTATA
The DNA here is from genome assembly GCF_019797745.1 of Edaphocola aurantiacus. Lineage (GTDB taxonomy): Bacteria > Bacteroidota > Bacteroidia > Chitinophagales > Chitinophagaceae > Edaphocola > Edaphocola aurantiacus. Next base: position 120,550 of record NZ_VOSI01000002.1, read on the forward strand.
AGAGTAGCAGATGAAATACGTAATAATCTTACAATACTTTGGACACCACAACCCTCCTTTAGCAATTTAATGATATAGGTATTTAAAGCAGGATAGCAAGCTATGTTTCGATAAGAAGTCAAAAACGTCCGATTACAAATCCGACATAATAACCTCTGTTTATTAGACCTGGTCTTACCATTCTTAACACATTGACCCTCGCAATAAATACACATCTTCTTTTCATCAACACTTTTAATACACATGCCTGTGATCAGGACATTCTGAATATTCATTTTTAGTTTAAAATTAAACGAGGCAACCTAAATGATTGCCTCGCTTTTAAATAAAAAACAATATTCAAAATATGAAATATAATACGGGTAAGGATTTCGACAAATATCAACACTTTTGATACATTACCCTCCCTCACCACATTACCCCCGCTATTGGCATCTTTTATAGAAATCGATAACACTTTCATTGATTCTATTATATTCAATTATTAAAAAACATGTATCCTCATATATATACTGGCTTTGGAATAATAAATTATAAGTAGTACTGCCATCACTATTATTAAATGTATCGATTTCTATATATTTTAAAGGCTTTATTAATTCATCAATTTTAACACCCCTATTCTCTTTGCTCTTTAAATATTTTATTGCCGTCTCAATATTATCGATTTTCTTATCTGAAATACATGAACTAAAAAAGAAAAGACCCAATACCAGCAATTTACCTTTGGTAGAAATCATAAATTCTATTATTTGTTTTTAAATTTTTATATGTATTGAACACCTGATTTACGTCACTCTGTGTTACTCTTCTTTTATTTGGATCCATCTGTATAAAGGTAGCATTCGCATTTAGATCCTTATATACATAGTTAATTATTTTATAATTCACACCACGTGGTGCAATTATGCTAGGGTCAGGGCAGTAACTTTTTCCTAACTTTGGCAAATTATAGCTTGTTCTGCCAACAATATCTGATTTTGTTAAAGGGTGATCTAAGCCCATTCCATGAAAAAACTCATGCACAACTGTTGAGTTATTTCTATTCTTACCTATAATGTCGCCTGTAGTAAAAATTCCTGAATTACGGCCTAGATTAAAAAAAGAAGTTCTATCAGATTTATCAACACGTACAAAATTGTTAGCAAGAGATTTATTGTCTTTGGCCAATGTATTAGCCATTTCTTTTGATACAGTAAAGACTCTAACATCAAATTTGACATCATATGATTCCCCATTGATTGTTTGTTTAAATGTTTGCGACGTCAATAATTCTTTAAAACTTTTTGTCGTTTCTTGATATACAGAGTTCATTTCGCCATTGCTTACACTTTCCCCTGCATAAAGGTATATATTTGCGGTATAAGTAACCTGTTTATTTGTATTATCAACAACTTTTTGAGCGGTATTACCAAGAACATCATTATACAATATAGGATTATTAGTAAGTACAGAATAATCACTTGAAAATATTTGTGGAACTGGATCCAAATTCCACCTTCTCCCCAATCTCGTATCATACTCCCAGAACAACGCTGTATTATGGTTACCAATGCCCGCCAGTTCATTCACCTTCTCCTGCCCGTTAAACCCAAATCTATATCGATCCTTGTTCTCATCGCAGATATCTACTAAATAGGTTTCCTGTGTGGTCACCGGGTAGGTATAACAGGTTGGCTTCAGGATCATATCATATGGGCCTAAAATCCATAACTGCACGGCTGAGCCGGTTGGGGTAAAGTTGATACGGTGGGTACCTAAAGTCTTCACAGACATACTACCCAATACAACATTCTCGCTACCTATTTGCTCCACTACCTGTACAATGGCACCATTGGCATCAGTCTTATCCAGACTGGCAATATCCAAAGATACGGTATTTACCATTCCGGGAGTCACCTGTTGCATGAGACTCACCCCGTCATTCAGGCTGATGGAATTTACATTCAGCAGGGTATTATTACTCAGCAGGGTCGCGGTTGCAGTACCCAGCTCGGTATAATAACTCGGCGACCAGGCCGGTACGCAATAACTGATCCAGGTGGTGACCCAGCGGTTGCGGCTTACGGTAAGGCATTGGCTGGTGGTATCACTCACATAACGTCCCGGCTGCAGCATACCAAAGGGATAATAATCGTAGGCACTCACCAGCGCCGGTTCCTTAACCGGGGCCAGGATATCGGTGCCTGGTATCAGTTCACGTTTGATGAACGGCATATCACTTACCGTTGCCTGTACATTGCCCAGGTAGTTGCTTAGTTCGTATTGTTTCTGGCCAATGTTATGGTTCACGGCAAAGTGTCCCTGGTCGGCCATACCCCATGGGGTGGTGGAATTACCGCCAATGATGTCCTGGTACTCTGCACTGTACCATGGTCTGCGGCTGCTGAGTAAGGTGGTATCATATACCGCCTGCGTGCCGGTCAGGTCTATACTGGAGTACACCTGCTTAGACAGGTAATCTTTGGTTCCCAGTCGGCTGCTACCGTACAGGTGATGTGAAGACAGGTACAGGTCTTGTGCTTTCAGCGCATCCTGATACACGGTAGTCGGTACCTGCATGGTCATGCTCTGTTGCAGGGTAGCCAGCATGGACTGCCAGTTTACAGTATAGCCTGTTGTATTCAGGATACCATTGACCAGCAGGCCAGTACTATTTCCCGTTTCGGCATACAAACCACTCACAAATGTGCCCGGAGATTCCGCATATACCGCGGACAAAAGCGTTTGCGTATTACTCTGCTGCATCATCATGTCCTGGGCAGGCGGCCAGTTATCGATAAAGCTACCGAATGATGGCTGGTAGCCACTCTCCACCATAGCAGTCTGATAAGTACTATTGATCACATTCGCAAAGACAGTGCCGTTAGTCGGAGCATTGATGCTCGCATCCGTACTGATATCATTAAGGTAATGACGTAGGTCACCCACAGCATCCGGATCTGTAACAAACAGTGTAAAGAAGTTTTCACTCAGCTTGTCCAGGTTTACCTTCCCATCCCTTACGGCATGGTCTAAGCGATCTATAGTCTCCAGCATATTACTGCCATCATAATCTATCTCGATAGACTGGTACAGTGCGGCAACGGCTGCCTGGTTACCCATATTGGTCAGATAGCTTACCGCATTGTACCGCGCGTCTGTATCCATCTCCGGGCTGTACAGCTGTTTTATAAATTCTGAGGTGCGCGCGTAATCATATTCTTCATTTGGACGATACAACAGATAGTGCTCCAGTGCCGGCCCCAGTATTGGGTCGTTATTGGCCTTACTATAATCAGCCATAGACGCGTATATATCCTGTTGTCCATCCGGATGGGCCAGGAACTGCGCATACACCGCCGGACTATATTGCATAAAGTATGACGGCGAATGTGCTCCAATCTGGTTGTTACCCCAGTTCAGGGTAGCGCCCATATTGGTCATATACTGCTGGAAGCCGCCATTGTTACCATAAGTCGGTACAATAAAATTGCCCAGGGTATTGGCAATACCGGCCTGACCTATGGTATAGTTCAGGATATTGGTCATTACCGTTACCGCACTTACTTCATAGCGGGTCTCGGCATTATATACGGCCAGTATATTACCCTGCGCATCGCGTACATAGTACTCGCCTTTTTCGATGGTGGTATCATGGTCGCTGATCGTATTGGTCTTGAGGTAACGCTGTCCCGATCCGTCGTAGGCGAAGCGCAGCGCGGTGCTGTCATCATCGTCCTGTACCACGTAGTTTACTTTATTATAATGGTTCCACTGTATGGTATCTTGTCCACCTACCAGGTCTTTCACGAGATTACCGGTGCGGTCGTACAGGTAGCGCGATACATTGTTTACCGTATTTTGTTTAATGTCATTCGTATAGTTATTGGCTACGTAATCATTTACATTCTGCAAGCGGTTGTCCGTATTACCTACGGTGTAACGGTAGATGAGGCTGTCCATCTGCAGCAGGCTGTTGTTATTACCATTGCGGGTCAGTTGCTGCAGGTTACCATCGGCATCATAGCTATAGCTGTTCTTATAGCGGTTGGTCGGGGTCAGGGTACCATCGCCCGCCAATTCTGCATACTGGGCACGCATCAGCCGGTTCAGCTGATCGTAGGTATAGGTCGCACTCAGGTTTTCGAATGGTTTGATGGCCGTGCTGGTACGCGGTATATTACCATTGTACAGGTTCTTGCCCATAGTAGCGGCAAAGGTCACAATGGTATCACCGATAGGCTTATAATCACCTTTGAAGTAGTCGATACTCATGGCTACGGCATCGCGTCCGTGTACACTATTACCTATAGCATCTTCTCCCATATCCTTATCCGGGTTAAGTACATCGCCATTGATAGCTTTGAGCCAGCCCTGGATGGTATAGGCATAATCGACGCCTTGTACCCGTTGTTGCCCCAGGCTCATACGGGCCAGCGGACCATGATCGTAGTACTGGTAGCCGGCATCGCGGTTCCAGACAATACCATCGGCACTGGTCTCTACATTGGTAATGCGGTTATCATCATCGTATCCATAACGCTGGTAGTACTGGTCGGCAAAGCCACGGTTATAGCTCAGCAGGTTTACTTTACCACTGATCAGGTCATAGTCATAATCTACACGTTTGAAGCGCTGGTTGGCGGCAGCCCATGACGGATAATCCCGTGTAAGGGTTTTGACATTACCGGCGATATCGTAACTGAAGTGCATCGCATAATCGTAATTACTGGTACCCTGGTTATTCGCAGCCAATGCATCGAAGTATTTAATCGCGGCTACGCGCTTACGCAGGTTGTCCTGTGCGCTCATACCGGCTTGTGCGGCCAGGTTCAATGCAGGATCATCATACTGCGTCATGACCACCTCTTCTCTTGCCAGTGCACGCACATAGCTGACGATGGTACTGTTTGTATAGGCTTTCAGGTTGGCCACCTGCGGTGGGAATGGTGTCAGTAAACCATTCACCAGGTAGGCACAGGTATAAGTGGCTGGTATGGTAGTCGATGGCAGTGGTACAAAGTAAGGTGCACAGGCGACCTTGGCCTGACCGGTTTCTATAATACGGCTCTGCTCATCGTACAGGGTATAGGTCATACGTCCGCTCTCGCGCTGCTTCTCGTTCTGAGAGAAGATCATGCGCCCTGCAGCATCGTAGAAGAATTCTGTTTTGCCTCCGTCCGGTGTGCTTTGATCCACCACCTGGTTCAGGGAGTTGTAATGGTACTGGCTGGCCTTTTTATGTTCGGGCAGGTACTGTGGCGCATTACTACCATTTTCCCGCTCGGTATTCACCTGGCTCAGCAGGTTTACATCCAGGTATTTTACCCCGGCCGGCGGAATGGTACGGATCAGGTTCTGTGCACGGTCATACTCATACAGGGTATAGTTGAAACGCTGTGTTTTGTAGCTGGTGGTTAGCTTCTCGGTCACGCCATTGTGCATTACATAATCGGTAAAGTCTCCGATCAGCTGGCTGCGTACGGAATCGCGATAGTGGTGGTAACGTACTTTTCCTTCATATACTGCGGCTTCCAGTTTCATGCGCTCACAGTTCATGATAGAGTCTTCTTCATTCGGTGTCAGCGGATTAGCCAACAGTACATTGTTGAGCTTTTTATTATTACCGATGACGAAGTCGGTATAGGCTTTTACGGTAACATACTGTACCGGTGCCGAAGGATTATACATCACCAGTTTGAAAGCATTGCTGTGCTCATCGCCCGGCATCACTTCTATACCGGCTACGGTATAGTTGGCCAGTTCGGTGGTTTTGATAAAGCTTGGCGGCTTCAGGTATACGTTATATAAAGTATCATTTACGCCGAAATAGCGGAACCAGAAACTTTCATCACCACAGCGGTATGCCGTCAGTTTCTGTGCCGGTAATACCTGACGGGTATTACCGATCGAGAAGAATAGTTTATTGCCACCCAGGTAAGTTTTTACGCCATCCAGTATGGTTTGTAATACACCGAACTGCGTACCGTTGGTAACGGTTGCCGGATCTACGATGTAAAGGTTTTCTACATCATTGGGGCGGGTATAGGTTCCGTAACTCAGGACTTTGCCATTGAATACCGGCAGGCCAGCAATCAGTGGTGCAGTCTCCAGGCTGTCTAATGCACGACGACGGCTCAGGTTGAGGATACCATTCACACGACCCAGGTAGGCCGTTTTTTCAGAGGTATAGTACTGGTTGTCGACGGTGCTTGCATAACGGTTAAGCAGCGTGTAGACAATATTATGCTGCCTTAAATAATTTTGTACCCAATCCAGTTTACGTCCTGCATCTGTGATGGACATACCAGATGGTAATACTAAATAGGCTACATTATTGGCTTGGTAGTTGATCCCATTATATATGCTTAAGATGCCATGCGGCCAATAGTTAAACTCTAGACCTGTATTGGATTGAATAGCCGTAACATCCCCTGACGACAAAGGTCCGGAAGCTGTGAGTATATAACTAATCAAACTTGCTTGCTGTGCAACATCAAGAAATGGGACATTAACCTGTTTGACAAGTACATCGGTGGAGTAAGCTGTAATGTAGTCTTTATACGTTTTCCATAAAGATTGAGGGACGGTATTTAAATCAATATGTATCCATTCCTGATTGTTGACATTAGTTATATATCTAAGTGTTGGCCAAAAGGCTACTGTTGTATCGATCTGTCCAATACCTTGAAGAAATAACTGTGCTGCAGTAGGAGAGGTGAACAATAAACTTGCGTAAGCATTCTGTAACGGCAACGGCTGATGATCGGCCAGCGCACAGCTTTCCATAAAGCGCAAATAATCATAACCACCATAAGAACGCTTGAGCGTATAATTCATAAAATTACGCAGCGACTTTTCGTAGTAAGGATGATCTACTTCATGGATATTAAACAGGTTCATGGTATCCATAAAGGCCTGGTGCAGTTTATACATTTCGGTACAAGGAATACAATCCGAGATATTACTGATCCCTTCATCATTCATCGGTACGGTGTTGTTCCAGGCGATAACCGGACAGCTTACACTGCCGGATGCAGAAGTCTTTACTGCATTGACAGAGAAGGCATACAAGCCTACTGCGCCTTTTACATTGAGTTTGTAAAAACTGTCGATGGGTTCATGCTCGTTAATACACAGCACTTCCAGACTCAGACTCTGCCCTGCGGACAACTGGAAGGGGTACTGACAGCTACCACCATTGTCTTTAAAATAAAAACGAACGGCATTGGCATCACTCATGGCACTGTTATACAGATGCAGAATGTATGCCTGATTGCTCACATCATAGGTACTCTGTATTTTCACACTGGTGTTACCCAGCTTGCCGATAATCGGCTGCTCAAAAGTATTGCTGCTGTTCAGCGTGGTGCTGTATTCTATAAACGGACTGTTCAGGGCAGATTTATACGGTGTGCTGTTAAGAGCCTGCGTCGCATCATCATAGAAGGTCTCTGTACGGCAACTGAAATTAAAAGTATTGGTCTGGTTTAAATAGTCATAATTGATCAGGTACGGATGGCAAAGATCTGTCAGCGGAATGTTGGCAAAAGCCAGGGCATTGCGGATCTGATCCGGGGTAAAATGCCCCATTTGCGCCAATCCATTGGCACACAGATCCAGCAGATAAGTACGTACCGGTTGCAGGCTTGCCGAATCGGCACAGTTTTGCAAGTCTTCAATAATGTGATTGATCGCTCCGTTGTTCAGCAGGGTATTGCCCTGGTTGTAGATGCCCTGTGCAGCCATGGCCAGGCTGTCTGCGGTACTACCAAAGGAATGAAACAGTTGCAGCAACTGATTTCCGAAGCTATCCGGGTAGTTAAGTGAAAGGTTACTCAGCGCAGCGGTATTGATTCCGAAAATATTGCCGCCGGTGCTGCCACCGGTTCCACCCCCACCCCATGGGTTACTGGTTGGATTGGTTACGATATTAGTTGGCGGATAAATTGCCGGCGGGATAAGGGTCATGCGTACCGGCTGACATTGCGCACAGTTGATGCCACCGAACTGTGGATCAAGATATTGTTTGAATCGCTGGCGACTGGCCAGGTACAAGTTGCGCATCATAATAAAATACTCTTCCTTCACATGCTCACCATTAATCACATTACCGACAATTTCGTTCTGGAAATCGATACGGCATTTCTCAAAAATGACAGGGTCATCGCAGCCGCAGTAAGCTTTAATCATCGCAAGGGAATCGATGAGCATACCTGAAAACGCAAAGCGCGCCAGGCTGTCATAAGGTGAGGCAAATGACGGGGGCAATTGGCTGAATAAAGGATCGGCCTGTATTACATCTTGCAGGTGCAGTAAGCCCATCTGCTCTGCGGTAACCGCATCAGGCATATTATTCAGGGTGCTGGCAAAAGGATCGTTGGCACAGTTCTGCAGGTTACAATACTCAGGGTGCAATGGCAGTAAAGCCTCGGCAATATCATCATTAAAGATTGCAATAAAGGTATCTACCGGCAGGTCCTGCAGATTGGTATACACATGACCAAAACGGATTACCGTATCCGGCAGGTGTACCAGACAGGTATCCTGGTAGCGGTGATGATAATAAGTACTGTCATAATACACAGGATTACCACCATCGTCAAGATAAGAGTGCTGTACTACTTTATAAGGCAGGAAGGTGAAGATTGAATTGTTATTGCTCACGAATGCTCCTGAGCTATCATTATAATAACCGTACTTACGTATAGTATTGCTGTGATTAAAGTTAGGCCAGAGCTCATCTTTCATACTCTGTCTGCGGAAATCACAATCACTTTTCTCCGGAGGACAAGGATAATCTTTAGACAGTACTTCTTCCTTAACGAAATCCTGTTCGGTGCGCATACAGTTATCATTCATCGCGATAAACTCATCCACGACTTTTTCTATATCCTCGGCATGGAATGTCATCGTTTTCTGGATCTGGTAAGCTCCGGGCTTCAGGAAGGGATATACCGGCGCATCTGCATAGGATACCGGGGCAGGGCTCGTCACTACACGGCTTTCACCCAGAATGCCGTAACGCGGCAGGAATGCTACAGAATCTCCGCACTCATCTATGATGGAATATTTAAATTTCGCCTCTAGTGAAAGATACTTTCCGGTACAAAAGGTCGCATATGGCGTAAAGGTGGCCAGGTATTGTACCATATTATTTCCGGCTACATCGTTGAAATAGGATTTCTCGAAAATGCGGCTCATGCCCACCTGCTGCTGCGGCATACCGGCCATATGGTCTTCTGTGAATGAAGAGGTATCCGGCACATTGGCATTGCGCATCAGGGCCAGCTGAGTAGTATCAGGAATACCCACCAGGGAGCTGGCTACAGTATGTCCTTTATAATCGGTATAGTTCAGGGAGTATTGTCCATTGGGGTCTTGTGCAACGGTTTTACGGTAAAAGCCTGATAAACCCACATTCAAACCGAACAAACGGTTCAAATCCATCTGATCACCACTTACATAATTGTTTTTAGTATAGTGTTTGTAGCCTATCTGCAGGCTGTCTCCAGCTCCACCTTGCTTATCTACACGGTCTTCAAAACCGGGAGAATACACCGTCTGTACCAGCGGATAGCCTCCGGCATCAGGTACAAATTTTTGAAACCCTTGTTTATTGGGATTCAGAGCAGAGTAATAAATATTGGCCAAGGCATTATCAGACAGGCGTGGAATAACCGGATCGTCCGGACAACTGTACATACTATTATTATCAAAGTCTGCGGCTTTATAGGGCGCATTGGTATTCTGGTTCAGCGACAGGTTATACTGGTACCTGAAGGCATCGGTGGTAACTGGTGTCGGCAGGATACTGATCGAAGGCCTTCCTTCATAATCGTATACCTGTTCTGTGGCAATCAGTTTATTGGGCTGGCTGTTGAAGCGGGTTATGCTCTGCCTGTTCTTGAGCATACCATCATAGTAGCTCATGACATGCTTGTACTTGCCCTGCTCGGCAAAGGAAATGGTATACTGCCAGTTGAGGCTATCGCCATTATGCGGAGCAGTAATCTTATAATAGTTGGTTGTAGCAAGTGAAGAAACCGTACCGGCTTCTGCCAGATTCCAGTTACCGTATACAGGATAACGATAGTACACAGAATCGGGACGCACCATACGTACACGATATACCAGGTAACCTTTCTGGTATACTAATGGTATTTTGTAATAGTTACTATCAACTGTTACGCGGGTGCCGTTATACTTGAAGTTATAGTCCAGTGCTGCGGCGCTTTTCTCACCCACCACACCGGTCTCGGGGTTTACCGTATAGTTATCTACATAGGTCCATTCCAGTTCATAATTGACCGGGGTCAGTTCCAGGTTATTTGTAAGGCTGTTGCCCTGCAGGTTCCAGCGTACCGGAAGGTAATCATTAACCGGGGCATCATTACCGGAGTTTAGGTTTGGTGCACCATTGCCATATACATTCACCAGGCTGTTATTAGCCGCACGCACCTGTTTATGGTAAGGCTGTACAGTAACAGCTCCTTCCACATTGAAGTTGAAGCGATAGAAGTTACCGTTGGTACTCATATCTACCGGCACTGGTGTGCCACCAGCGGATGATAATTCATACAGGCCGGTCATGATCACTTTAATTCTGTGGTAGCCGGTATAGCGTTTTACATTCTGATCCTGGAAGGCGGCCAGAGAATCGGGCTTATAACTGATCACCAGGGTATCGTAATGCGTACTGTATACTGTTGTATCCAGCGGATTGGTATACCCCAGTAACTTATACGTCAATTTGAACGTATAAGGCTGTGTTACCTGGTAGGGCGAGGCATGATTTACATAAAAGCGCACATAAGACTGCAGGCTTTTGAACTTTAAACGGCTGGTCCAGCTGCTGCCGGTAGCCACGATCTCATCCCACTTATCCTGCTTTACTGTGATGGTGTCAGGAAAACCGTTATGCTGCTTGATCTCCAGGGCGGTACGGACCATACTGGCCTCACGCTCCTTGAAACGGTAGGTCTGCGCCTGTGCCGTAAACAAGCCTCCGAAAAGGAATAGCATAAGCCATGCAGCAATGCGCTGAATACATTTAAATGATGCAATATGATTTGACATAAAACTCTTTGTATTTCGTAATGAAGAAATTATTATAAAATCGACGATAACTTATAGTTTTTAAACTGTAGCAGATGAGCCTTGCCACCAGTCACGGTGAATAGCGATGCTATACTGAACACATCATCGCTGAAGTTTGTGGTATAACTATGGCAACGCATACTGTACATGGTACCTGCCTGTGCATTATCCCCATAGGGTTCTGCAAAAAAAGTACGCATGGTAATCGTCATGGGCAGACCTGTCGCATGGTTGAATATGATCTGTACCGACTGCAGGGATGATTCTTTCGGAAAGGAAAAATCATAGCTGGACAAATCGCCGATGCGCTTACCCGCTTTGATCTTGCCCTGCTGTACCAGTACAGAGTCCAGGAAGGTGGCGGTAGAACTATTTTTGAATATAGAAGACAGGTCTCCCATAGCTCCTTTGTACCGCTCCTGGTAACGGGCAATATCAAATATGCTTACATATTTCTGATAGTGGCTGGCTTTGTAAAACCACTGGCTGTTCATGACCATCTGCTCATCTTTATTTTTAAAAAACAACAGCTTCTTAGCGGCATCCATGTATAAAATATTCTTTCGGGAATCTTTCTTGCCATCCGGGAATACAGCGTCTATGTCGGTCACATAACTATAGCGACTCATCTTCTTGATCTGCTCCACTACCTGCTTGAAATCGGCCATTGTCAGGTTCTGTGCCCATGACGGCAACACCAAGGACAGGCAGGCTAACAATACAATTATATTTTTCTTCATTTGATTCACTGGATTAGAAATTAATTGCTTTTAGGATTCGCACTTCTGGATTCGGAAACAGTCATGATCCCTTTTTCGGTTTCTTTCTTGGTACGGATCAGGTTACCTTCCTGGTCATACTCATAGAAAGAAGCAAAGTTGTTTTCATCCAGGGTGGCCATCAGACGCTGATTTACCGGGTTATATACAAATGATTTCATATTGGCTTGTGCCGGCATGATGCGGATATCATCGATATAAGCATTCGTCGGCAGACTGAGGAAATAGGTAGTCGCTCCGGCGCCAATGGTCACTTTCGCTTCAAACTGCTGCCAGCCTTCAATGATATTTGACTTGGCAGTATAACCGGCCGGTACGGCATAAGATGTACCATTAGCTGTGCTGCTTTGTGGTTTATACCAGAACGAGATAATGTATTGCTGCCCCTGTGTAAAGTTGAACGGCAGGTAACGCGCTCCACCATTTGCAATATTGGCATTGGTCGCTGCAATAGACAGCCCGCTAAATGTACTGGTCTGTATAGAGTAGTTGCCCGTGTGTGCAGCAGCAGTACTCAGGTTGAAGCCATAAGCTGTATTCATACTAAAGACATTATATACTGCTGATAGAGACTGCATTTGCAGCAGGTACTGGAATGGCGAAATGGTGATACCAACTTTATTATTCTTCACCAGCAGCATTTTATAATCTTCAAATCCTTCAGAGAAGATCTGGTGCTGGCGGGCATTCTGTGCCAGGGCAACCGGCAATTGCTGGTTGTAGCCATATTGTGCCGCAGTATAGTTACCGGTGGCATCTTTATTTTCCAGCTCAAAACCCCATGGTGACCATTTGGTAATGGTGCGGGCGATAATCCAGTTCGGATCACCACCGGTATTCGGATTCAGCAAGCCATAGTCGGAGTTATAATTCGGTGCAATAAAATCATGGTACAGGTATACACGGTTACGCAGATTTTCCAGTGAGAAATAACCTTTACCACTATCCGTTGTATTAGAAACACAGTACCAGGTTCTGCCTATACAGCTATCCGGGTTCACATTGTCAAACGACCATAAAGTATGTGCATCAAACAAACCGGCTTTGCGATTTGTATTTCCACCATAGTTACGGTTCTTCAGATAAGCATACTCCTGGTACAGACGTTTTACCTGTTTGGTACCATTTACATAATTATTCAAGGAATCCCATGTACCTGGATTAAGGGAGGGATCGAACTGTGGCAGGATAGCCGTATTGTTATCGGCATACACTTTCGCCGAAATATTGATCAGATCGGTAAGATCATTTTTCAGGCTGTTATCATTTTCGAAAGGCGTACTCATGCCGGTATAATTCTGCATAGATTCAGTAAGCTGATTCTTCGCACCGGAGCGCACGATCTTCATCTTCACATTGGTGATCGTACCATTTTGAGGCCATGAATATTTGAATCTTGGTTTCAGTACAATATCGAAACGGCAACCTTTCGGAAAGTGGTGCACATAAGGGTGCTCGTCAGAACAGATGTAATTAAACAGCGTCGATTCCGGATTAGGCACTACCACGGTATCATATACATCGGTAGGTTGTACCAGGCATTGACCGGCACACTGAATATATCTTTCGGTAACAGCAGCTGCGGCTTCGCCCGCATCCATTACCCACACATTATTCTGCTGTGGAACTCCATTAATATTATAAGTGATGAGTATCTCATCACCCATTTTATAATGTGCATTCTCCACATTAGTTAGTTTGATTGCATAGTTCTCAATCGGAAGACTACTGTATTCATCCTCGTAATTTATATTCGCATAAGATGGCCCCATAGACTTATAGCCCCAGTATGCAGGATAGTTCACAGAGTATTCTTTATCTCTGTATTCATTATTGATAGAGGTGATCAGGGCTTGCCCGGTTACCGGGTCAAAAGCCTCGTTACGCATAGTCGTAACAGCACCTTCCTGAAGGCTTTCCACCTCCATCAGTATACCATACTGCTGTATAACTTTAGTAGCTACAACAGCATTAAAACTATTATCATAATTACCATCCCACCAGAATGGAAATATAATCGGTACCGGTACCGGACCGACATTGGTCACATTCACATTGGCCTGTATGGTTTCATCCTTTGTACTTTCTTTCTTTTCACGAGTATCGATGGTCAGGTCTACTTCCACACCCAGCTGGCGCATCATCCGTTTCATTTTGCCGGATGCTCCGTCATATTCCAGCACTGGTACAGTATTGTCCAGTTGCTTACCATTGGACTGGTATTTATAATGCTGGTAGCTGATCAGCTCAGACTGGTTGGTACCCGGCTTCATCACCCGATGCTCTGTACGCTTAGGTTTGCCGTGCATATCATTAAAGCGCAACACATATCCCTGGGTAGCTTTATAAGTCACTTCCTGCTTCATGAAGCCATACTCTTTCTTTCGCTCTATTACTTCCTTAGGCGTACTTTCTACAATAATCGGGAAGTCTTTTGCGGTATAGAATTCGCTGATGTCCAGTCCCTGAGCAGAGCGGCCGGAAGCACGATTAATGCTTTCTACAGACACACGGCTGTAGCCTACCACTGGTCCTGGATACAGGCTTTCACCCACCGGCATTTCCTGGTACAGACCTACCGGATCATTAGGTGGGAATTTACTGCCACTTTGCGCCGTATAATCTACAGGTGTTCTCAATGGATTCTCATCACCACCAACTAATGGTTCATAGCTGGCCACACCACTACTGATTTCGAAACCCTTACCATCATCTACGGTATAATTATATTTCTTACCATAAGTTGCATCCTGTGTATTACCACCTGCCAGCTGGCTCCAGTTATCATAGAACTTCAGGGTAGCTACACGCTGCCCGCCACCTTGCTTTTTCTGGCCAGGTGTATTCAGGCGCATAAAAGAAGTTTCCAGTTTTACGTACTTGGCTTTCCCCTCTCCGATCATGCGGGTAACAGGGTTCTGCAGAATGAATAATAATTCCTTAAGCCCGTATGCCATACCAGCCAGGATATTCAGCATGTCCGGATTATCGGGATCACTGCCTGGGAAGATTACGTGTGGTAAATAGTAGCGCCCAAAATTGATCCCTGTATAGGTTACATGATTGGCCAGAGAGCCCCCACCTTTAACCTCTACCGGTTTGGTTTTGATATAAGCATAGGTGGTATCGTTTTCACATTTGCCCACCTCTTCTACTTCTGCATATCCCTTGATCGGCTCATAACTCTCTTTCTTATCGGTCAGCTGTGTTTCGAAATTGTAGTACAGGACATTCTGCCCTTTCAGGTAGTTATCCCGCAGGTTACGGTTTGTATTTTCTTTGCTGATTCTCCGTTTAAAATAGAAATATGTATTGGGCGATTGCTTACCGGAATACAACTGTGCTCCTGAAACAAAGTTTTTGGTATTACCAATGCCTTTCAGCATAAACATATCCATGACCTCTTTGTCCTGTACATAGGCATAATCATCCGACTCATAACTGATCTGTATAGCCCCTCCGGATGGCAGTTTGATCCTGGTCAGCGACCAGGCGCTGGCATACTTATGATTATCCGGATCTTCCTGGTCCACAAATGGATAATCTGTATTGGTCCGGTCTGTTCTGTTAGGCTTATAAATACCCCAGCGATCTTTATTGGCATAACTGTAATCATAGTTATACTGCTCATCATACTCAAACTGGTAAGGACTGATCATACTCTTTTCAGAGTTACCATATTTGATATAGATTTTTTTCAGGGTCAGTTTACCGGAAGTATTATCGGTAGCCCCATTGATGAAGTTTGTATTATTTGCTGCTTTTTTACACAGAGAATAATCATAGCTGAAAATGATCGTCTTGATCGGCACCGCTCCGGATGGATTGGCAAAACGCTCATGTTTATTATACAATTTGATAGAGTCCAGTTTGTAAGAACTACCGGCACCAAAGCCTTTACCATCCGCTCTTAAAGAGGTATAGAATTCAGCCACATTGTTTTTGGTTTCGATACTGTGCAGCATCCACTGCTCACGGCTACCAGACAGGTAACTCGCTTTATTATCCTGCTTGTCAGAACGGAACCCCTCATTGTACTGGGCCAGGTTATTGCCATATGGTGCGCGCCACTGATAGTTGGCATCCTTACGGGAGTAATTGAATTTGGTATAAGACCCAAAGTCATCATCCGTAACGCCATTGCCTGTTACATCTACATAATCTGTAGACAATACAGAGGTAAGCAGATAACTATGTGCATACGCAGGCGTTGTTGTTTCTGTATAGAAATTATCAATACCACTTTTGTTGCCTTCACTGTCTTCGGTACCTGAATAGGTTACCAGTCCATCCTGGTTGCCTTTCGAGCTTACTGCAAAAGATTTTTCTTTCTGCACATTGTTCATGGCAGCAATACCGTATACATATCTGCGGCCATCGGTTTGTGTCTGTACAATCTCCGACATATAATGGCTCTTGCGATTACCGTCTATTCTGGTAATGGAATCTACAGCAGTACTGGCCCCATTAGGGAAACCGTTAACCGGATAACTGGCAATCTTACGTGAGCTGGCTACACCATAATCAGAAGCTTCTGCTCCGGTAAAATAAGTAATCAGGTTTGCCCGCGGATCACGTTTATTTTCTGTTCCGACTCTCTTCAACGGAATATTTTTGGTCTGTGTTCCCTTGATTGGGGTAAACTTTCCTATTGAGGCATAGAAATTAGTATCCGTCATGGTCAGTTCACCAGCCTGCTTGAAGTATACATTTTCATAAAGACTTTTCTTCTTGTTACGGGTAAACGGGCGCTGGTACTCACCCCATGGACCGGATGTAATATCGGTGTGACTGAAGTGACCGTCTCCGCCTACTTCAAACAACCAACCCAAACCGGCCTCAATATTAATACTGGTTGCTTCTGACTCTTGCGCTATAGCAGGGTCATATACCGTTCCGAAATCGTTACGAAATGGACGGAACGAACCTCCGGTTCCCTGTCCAGAAACAGCATACACGTCGTAAGTCATATTACCCAGTGGCAGGAAATGCATCGTTTCATTAAACAGACCATCCTTATCACGGGTAAAATCCTGTATTGCATCTACTGTAGCATCCTGAGCATAGAAATATCCATAACCAGGTCTGCTGCCATCTTTATCATATTCCAGTCTGCTCATCTGACCGTAAATAGCACCGTGGATCAAGGACCAGGCAACTTCCCCACCAACTTTGATCTGGCCTCTGTAAGACACCATGTTCGCGCGATTGGTAATCACCGGCACCATATTTTTAACACCGATCGGTACTACTTTACTAAAGCTTGGCCCGTTGAAATTCTTACCACCAATGCTGGCACTGGTAGAGATTCCAAATACTTTATCCTTAACTCCGCTGCGGGTGTTGTAGCCATGACCATAAGTAAAACCTACACCACCGGCCATATCTCCGCCAATGATAGAAGAAGTATTGAAGGTAAGCCCCAGGTTATAATCAATATCCGCACCGCTCTGGGAGCCTACACCAATATTTATACCAGCAGATGCGCGAGGTACAATATTTACACTGGCCTGCAGGGAAATATTCATATCTGAACTGACCCCACGGTAGTTACTGAAGTTAAGGCTACTACCCATAGATATATCCAGGTTCAACGGTGGTCTTCCGGCTCCTCCTGGTTCAAAACCGTTCACCATACCGATACGGGTATTCTTCTCCGGTTTGATGTTTATTGTCTTTCCTACAACTTCCCCTTTAAAGTCATCCGGCAAGCCCCGTACGCTTCTGTTAATCACACCCGGGTTTATGTTCCAGCCATAGCCCACCCAGCTGGATTCCTGTTCCATATCACCGCCACTATGGTAAGAGATATTTACAGGATACCCTTCTACATCAAGTAGTGGAATATTGTACACAAAATCGCCTGTAAACAGGTCCACCATATCGGTAGTTCCTACAGGTTCAAAGCTTTTCACCTCGGGTTGAGTTGGCCCGGAGGTCAGGGCAAAAGTCAGCGAAGGATATACCATCTGGTACGTCATGCTGAGCAACATGACCTTGGCTGTAAACTTTAAGAGATGCTTATTGTATAACATAAGAAAGAAATAGGCTAACGAGTAATACTAATTTTTTTATTGAATTTTTTTGTTTCGAACGTCGCTTTAATGATCCCGTTCCGGAACAGCTGATCATTAAAAACCAGTTGCACTTCTTCCGGTATTTGCTTTGGTTTTTCAAAAGCCAGCACTACAGTTTCACTAGGTATCAGGTTCTGATTATTTTCAAACCAGTAGCTGGCGGGACGCAGGGTATCAGCACCGGCAAGCAGCACAAAATCCCGTGGTGCATAATTCAGCATATAATCCTGGCGCTGCTGGTATTCCTCCATACTCGTCAGCTGGTACCTTAATGGAGACTGATTAAAGTCGGCAACACTGAGTTCTACATTGAACCACCACATCTGCTCCAGATCCTTTTCCCGCTGTTGCGAAACAGCAGGATCTTCATCTCCCGTAGCTTCTGTTGCCAGTATATATGCAGCAGGTTTATACTGATAACTGTAGACAAAGCGCTCTACGCGAATCTCTTTACGCAGGCCATTGTCCTTATCTTCCATAAATTTCTTTGCGTCTGCAGTATTGCGGAAATCTGTATTACAAGAGCTCAGTAACATTCCTGCAACTACAGCCAGATTAATTACCTTTCTCATACTTCTCATTTACATATTTGATTAATGATGCAGTATGATCATAATAATCATCATTATACAGTACCGTACCCATACCATTGGCACCGATTACCATACGTAGACCCTGCTTCTTACTATATTCATCGATCAGGGGATTCAGGCGTTTCCACACCTGCTCATTGATCTGGCTATTGGTCTCCTGGTATTCTGCATCGAACTGGTTTTGCACCTGCATATATTGTGCATATACTTTTTGCAGCTCTTCTTTAGAAACACTGGCATCCTTACTCTGTGCCTGTAACAGATTTTTTAAACTATCGGTCACATGACCTATGTATTGCAGGCGCTGAGACACTTTGGCCTCCAGCTCTGTTTTCATTTTATATTCATTAAACAACTTTACCGCATCTACCACTGCTATCTTTTTCTCCTGGTGTTGCATGATAAAGAACAAAGCAGTACTGGCGGCAATTGCGCAAACTGCAGGAATCAATATTTTTTCGATTAAGGACTTCATGTATAAATTCTGGAACTATTTTAATAAATCGGGGTTAGCATACTGGAACACAATTTTAAACGTGGCACCGGACTGGGTCGACAACAAAAGAGTATATCGCTGCATATGTTTAAGCGTGAAATTTTCTTTCAGGTCCAGTACATATCGGTTATCTCCATATACTGCCGCAAGCTGCTTATACTCCTTCATATTAATCTCTTTATCATTTTTATCCAGGAGTTTCAGCGATAATGTGTCTGTCTTATAATTATCCAGCACATACTTCAGTTTCAGCATACCCGGAGCATACAAATTATACGCACCTGTTTCACGGACAATATCAATAAACGAAGGATCCTTCGGCACTGCTTTCAACAAGGTATCTTCTATGATCGTAAAAGTCCAGGCCTCTGCACCACCCAGCAGGATGTCTTTGTAATAAGCATCTACTGTCCAGGCATAGGTATGATTCAGTTGCAGCGGCTTGGCATATACAGGATAAGTCTGACTCAATTGCATTAGACCTTTTTCTTCATATACGGCATTATTGCGCTTCACCGCATTGATCGCATTCTGTCCCTGCTTTAGTTCTACGACTTTCAGCTTGTAACTTAAGGCTGATGCAAAGGGGTAGTTTACGGTCCAGCTCAGCATGGGATTATATTCATATAACCTGGCTTTGTCTTCGGGATCTACAAGGTTGATCAGGAACACATCAGTTCCTCTGCCATACACACATTCCTGGTAGGTTTCCTTTGCAGTTTCTCCCGATCCGTTGTTATTCAGGGTGAGGGTTACACAGTATTCATAAATACCTTCCGGCAGCTTGCCGTATTGCTCGAACAGTTCTTTCATAGAACCGGATGAGTAAGTCATACGTGCCCGCTCTGCGGCTTCACGGATATTATTGACACCCGGCTGAATGCTGAAGTCTATGCTATAACCTATGGTATAGGGCATATTCCGGTAACGGATTTGTCCGTTTAGTGTGGCCGTACGGCTGCTGCCCAATGAAGAGATAACCTGGTAATCGAACAGGTTGGTTTTACTCAATGCTACGCCGTCTACCATTCCCAGATTCAGTACCATACGCTGCTGGGCATGGGTAGGCAATACCCCGCAAAGCAGGAGCAGGCTTAAGACAAAGCGTTTGAAAAAATTGTGGTTCATATAGCTGTATTAATATGTTTTAAAGTTTGGTATTGATCTGCCACTGCAGCTCCAGGCCCCCTCCGTAAAGGTGTTCCCAGGCCCCGGTTTCAGACATTTTATAATTACTGTTTCTGAAATTCAATCTTATGGTTAACGGCTGTTTGGGCAGGCGATAAAATCCATTACAACCCCAGCCGTACTTTGCCAGCCCGGCTTCATTTGCCGCGATATCGGTACTCAGACCTGCTCCCGTACCTTTACTGAACTGCTGTGTACCGCTCAACATCAGATAGCTGCTATTATTAAAGGCCGGATATGGCACTGTAATACTGGTTGATTGTATACCGGAACGACCCAATGTCAGCATCAGGCTTTGTGATGCGGTGCTATACAGGGTATTCAGCTGCAGCATGGAACTGCTATAATTAAGGGTATCCATGATGCTTGTGTTTTTATTATATACCAGGCTGAAGCGCAGGGCATAGGCTTTCTTTTTGATCTGGTAGTTGGCCTTGGCCGTCCAGACTGCTCCCAGCACCGGTTTCTGCGGTACATTCAGCGTATCGGTGAAGGTCCGGAAAGTAGTAAAAGGTTTGTAGGATACGCTTACAGATGGATAGCGCTTGCTGTGGGTAGACAAGGCAAATCCCCATTTGGCGTTCTTTCCGGTATTGGTAAAGTTTTGCTGTATCATGTAGTTGTATTCTACATTCATACGTAAAAAGGAGCGGAACAGGTTGCCTTCTGCACCCAGTTGCAGGCGTTCTGTACCGGACAGTATCATGGGCAGGGTATTGTTCTCAAAATGTTTGCCGGCATATTCGTATTCACCGCGCAGCAGTATATTATTATTTAATAATGATCCGTCTGCTTTAAGAGCATAGGCAGAGCGTTCTTTCCAAACAATGGTAGCATTACTCTGATCGGTATACTGGCTGCTGGTACTTCTTTGTTGATTAGAGAAGGCATACTCTCCTTCTACATGAATATCTTTTCCGAAAGTACCGGTATAGGTAGCAGATACGATGCTGATCGGATTACGGAAGCTAGGCAAAGAAAGATCAGCTCCTTTAAAAAAGTCATCATTTTTAAGCCAGCGTTTGGATGGGGAGTAACCGTAATACACAAATCCCAATTGCTGCTGCTTCACCGGTTTGCTGGTCATGCGCAGGTTATAAGCTTTGTAGGTTTCTACGGTTCCCGTACGGTCTACAAATTCGGTATTGCCATAGCCACCGCCGATCTCCGCAAATCCGATATCATAACCGGCATCCAGCCCTTTCATCATCTGGCCGGATTGGGTATAACGGGATATGTATTTAGGAAAGATACCGGCATCAAAACTGGTGAGCCCGGCTATGAAGGTTTTGGCTTTCCCTTCCGGTAGCAGGCCCGCGGCTTTGCGCGAGATGTCTTTGTACGACATCTTATCAATATCTTTCAGGTCTTTGAGTTGGTCATAAGCCAGCAAAGAATCATAGTGCAGGTTTTGCTTGTATTGCTGCACCAGTTTTTCATATCTTCTTATTTTTTCTTCCAGTGCCTGGATCTTGTTATAGTATTCCATGGCCTTTGCATACTGCGCTGTGGCTTTAGCCTGCAAGGCCTGTGCCTTCGCTTTGGCAGCGGCAAGGGTATCATTACCGGCGGCCAGTTCTTGTGCACTGTCGATGGCTTTTGTTTTCAGCTGGACGATCTGTTCTTCTGCTCTTGCTTTAAAGTAAGCTTCGTTATATACCGACGGGTCGAAATGCTCTACCCCCGCTTCTTTCTTTAAGCGGTTCAGCAGGTTGTTTTTCTCGGACTGCAATCCGTTTACAAACTGGCTGTATACCATATCATAGGAGAACCCTTTATTAATGGTCTGCTCATATTTCTTATTATAGCTGCCCACCAGTTTCATCAGCTGCTCCTTGGCTTTCTGCGCATCATAGCTAAAACGGAAGTAGCTGGACTTGGCTTCGCGGTGCTGATCCTGGGTAGTATAGTACCCGGTAAGGGTAATAGGAATATCGGCTACGGGAAAGGACAGCTGCCCTCCCACTTCGTAGTACTGGTTATCCTGCATGGAGTTTGGCTCCTGTTGGTTGGCCCAGTTGCCCGATACACTGATGTCACCGGTAATACTGCGATCTTTCTTTTCGCCTTCTAAGATTTCGCGGAACTGGTTTTGCAGTGAACGCATATTCTCCAGCTGATCTTTAGAAAAATCTGCGATACGATTGTTCAGTTGCTCCTTCTCCTGCACATACAGATTGGAAAAAGATTGCGTGGCAGGCAGACTTACCGTACCCACGAGCAGAGTGCCGCTGTACAGGTGCAGCAGTTCGTCATTGTCTGTGCGGGAATATTGTGCAGTCAAGTGCTTTTTGAGCAGGTAACGGTCTATTTTGCTATGAGACAGATTCAGTGCATTACTGACTTTGTTAGAGGCTTTTTGCTGCAAGGTTTTTAAATCACCATTACCACCATTCGCTTTTACAGAAGCCTGCACAATCTCCATAATATCACGGCGCAATGCAGACTCGGCCGATAATACGCTATCGACCTGCTTCAGAAAATAAGTATGGCTAAGGGTATCTTTATCCTGGTACAGGCTTACAGTATATACATATCTACCGGCTGGCAGCTGATCTGCATGGCGCAAACAATCTGCAAAACCAGGCTCTGTATACAGTTCTTTAGACTGCTTGCTATAATGATATTGAAGAATATGTTTGTCGGCCGGCAACAGCAGTTCATCAGATACGGAACGAAGGATTAAGGTGCTATCACCCTTTGGGTTGATGTAGTATGCCTTTACAGCTAGTGTGGTCTTGATATCCTTTGCTGTAGTATAGAAAAAATCCTGGGAAGGGTTGTTATCCTTATCCGCATACAACAAATCCGTGCTCAATTGTAATGAGTCACGGTATTGTGTGTAGCCAAAATGTGCCGTACAACAAAGTGCAGCGGTAAACAAAATCTTTAATGACATTTTCCGAGGATTAGATCATAGGGTTCATTTCTCACGATCCTCAAAAACACCAAAGCGTGACAAAGTTAAAAAAACATTTTTTTTAACCAAACTTTGTGAAAAAAATGTTTGGTTTTGTCAATCAAATTAACTAAAATCACTTTTATGTGAATTAATCAAACAGAGAACTATAACTACTTAAAAACCAATAAATTAAAGTATATAGGCATGCGAATACTACTAATTAACGCCTGCTTGCGTACGAGTATATACACAACAGAATTGTGAGAAATCTATAATTCACAATAAATTGACTGTTAAATAATTATCCAAAATCATTATATTAACATTCTATTTTCATAAATCTTTATTGCAATTATGATCAGTTTCTGGGAGAAAGCTTCCTTGCTTACATATGATTTTATTATCATCGGATCGGGCATTGTTGGGTTGAATACAGCAATCAACCTGAAGATACAGTACCCGATGTCTTCTGTATTAGTACTGGAGCGGGGCATCCTGCCGACCGGCGCCAGTACCCGCAATGCAGGCTTTGCCTGTATGGGTAGTCTTTCCGAACTGACCGATGATCTGCAAACGCTTTCGGAGGAGGAGCTGCTCAGTCTGTTTACACAACGTAAACAGGGCATAGAATTGCTGCGCCAGAGATTAGGAGATGAGGCTATAGGCTATCGCAAAAATGGCAGTCATGAGCTATTGGCAGCTCATGAGTCGCCTGTACTGGACAAGCTGGATTATTTCAATACGCTGTTGCGCGAGGTATCTGCGGCACCTGTATTCCGGATCTGTAATGACGCTATTGATCGTTTTGGTTTATCACGTCACCACTTTCCTTACTGTGTGGAGACCACCTGCGAAGGGGAATTGCATACCGGTAAGATGATGCGCAGCCTTATTGATTTTGCTATCGGTAAAGGAGTCGAAATTAAAACAGGTGTGGAGGTATTAGAGATTGAGGAAAGCACACAGTATGTAACTGTTCATGTACATGATCCTTATCGTGCAGAAGGCATGCACTTTAGCGCACAACATGTACTGGTCTGCACCAATGCATTCACCCCAAGGTTCTTTCCCGACCTGGATATCAAGCCCGGTCGCGGGCAGGTGATCCTTACTAAACCGATCCCGGGTTTACGTTTGAAAGGCATATTCCACTTCGACCAGGGTTATTACTATTTTCGTGAACTCGAAGGGCGCATTTTATTCGGCGGTGGCAGAAACCTTGATTTTGAGACGGAAGCAACGGACCAGATCACACTTAACGAACAGATCATCGACAAACTATGTAGCTGGTTACGGGAGGCCATCATACCGGATACTCAGTTTGAAATAGACATGAAATGGTCAGGTATTATGGCTTTTGGAAAAGACAAGAAACCGATTGTACAATCTTTCAGTGACCGTATACACGGGGCATTTCGTATGGGCGGCATGGGTGTTGCCTTAGGCAGCCTGGTGGCACAGCAACTGGCCGCCCTACCCGATTACAAATCATAATGACCTTAATGTTAATATCCGGCCCTCCGCCAAACCATGTTATAGTATACCGTATATTCGTATAACAAAAAAACACCAACTATGAACACTCCTGCTTCTAAAAAATTAGACATCGTCATTCCTGCATTCAGAATGCATACCCAGAGCTTCCTTAATGTGCTGGATGGCATTACGGAAGAAGATGCGCTGAAAAGAATTGATGGCAAAACAAATCACATCATCTGGATGGCGGGTAACCTGGTCAATTGCCGTTACGGTATGGCATGGGTTCTGGGGTTGAGAGAGGAAGATCCGTACAGCGACCTGTTCTTCCAGGGCAAGGCCTTGAGTCCGGAGTACAACTACCCCAGCCTGCAGGCACTGAAAGAAAGTTTTCACAAAATCTCTGCATTGCTGTATGAGCAGTTACTCCAGGCACCAGACGAGCTCCTGGACAGTGCCTTCCAGTTCGGCATGAATGTTCCTTTTGTACCGGCAACAGTCTTGAGTTTTATGGGTATGTGCATAGGCCGTGAAGATTATCTATGTGGTCAGATAGGACTCATGCGCAAGATCCTCGGCTATGAGGGCATGAAATATGATGTAAACACTAATATTCCTTATTAAGCTATGCATGCTCAATCAACCGGCTTTGCCGAAGCGAATGGGATTAAACTCTATTATGAAATTTATGGTAGCGGCGCTCCCCTGCTCCTTATACATGGCGGAGGTTCTTCCGGTTCATTCGATTTCAGTGAGGTCATACCACGCCTGGCAAGACAATATACGCTGATTACGATCGACCTTCAGAATCATGGCCGCTCGGATCAACGGTATGAGGCAGAAACCTTTGTTCAGGATGCCCGCGACATTATTGCTGTAATGGATCGGCTGGAGATTGGCAAAGCGTCTTTCTTTGGTTTCAGCAATGGCGCTTCAACGGTAATGCAGCTTGCTCATCTATTCCCGCAACGCTGCGAAAAGATTATTGCCGCCTCCGGCCTTTCGAAAAGAGAGGGCATGATTGATGGTTTCTTTGAAGGAATGCAACAGGCAACCTTGGATCATATGCCGGCCTACCTGCAGGAAAATTTCCTGAAATGTACACCTGATCCGGTGAGGCTTCAGAATATGTTTTTCCGGGACAGTCAGCGCATGATACACTTCAGTGACTGGCCGGACGAAGTTTTGCAATCCATAAATATCCCGGCATTGTTTATCAGCGGAGACAGGGATGTGATCAAACCAGCACACACCATGGAGATGAGCAGATTAGTACCACACGGCCGTTTACTCATTCTCCCGGCGGGACATGGCGCTTATATGATGCCTGATGAGCTGGGCAAGGTCGACCATACTTTGATCGATAGTTGTGTACAGTTTATTACCCGTTTTCTGCAAACATGATTGCACCTGTCATCGGCACAAATCTTCATTGTCTCATTATGGTTATTTATTATTTTATGATTTTTACAGGGTTATTTTTTTGTAAAATAAAATACTAGGGGTACTTTTGCCCTGTTAAATGATGAAAATTAATACAGAATATAAACGCAATAAACGTAGCTACCTCCTGGGGTAATCATCTTTATATGGGTTTATGTTCCAACAATATGAAGAGGCTTACCGCTAAAAGGTAAGCCTCTTTGTATTTTGTACATACCGTAAAATATCAACAAATAATAAATCATGAGTAAACTAAGTAATCTTGCAGAATCGCTGGTCGGATCGGAAATTGTGAAATTAGGCAATGAGATCAATAATCGTATCCGCAATGGAGAACGTATTTACAACTATACGATCGGGGACTTTAATCCTGCGATATTTCCCATTCCGGAAGCGCTGCAGGCCCAAATTATAAAAGCTTATCATGAAGGATATACCAACTATCCTCCGGCTGATGGTGTACTGCCTTTAAGAGAAGCAGTAGGCCGATTTGTACAGAAATATGAAGGGGTGAGCTATGCAAATGATGAAATTCAGATTTCCAGTGGTGGTCGTCCGTTGATCTATTCTTTATTTAAAACATTGGTCAATCCTGGCGACAAAGTGATCTATGCTGTTCCTTCCTGGAACAATAATCACTATACGACCCTTAATGGTGGTATCGCCTGCGAGATACAGACTACTGCAGAAAATAATTTCATGCCTACGGTAGAAGAAATAAAACCACATCTGCAGGATGCCGTTTTATTATGCCTGTGTACACCGCAAAACCCTACCGGAACGACTTTGTCCAAAGAGACACTGGAGCAGATCTGTGACCTGGTACTGGAGGAAAATAAACGTCGTGGCGAAGGCCGTAAATTATATGTACTGTTCGACCAGATGTATTTCACCCTGACTTACGGGGACACACAGCACTTCCACCCGGTAGCGCTACGCCCGGAAATGAAAGAATATACTGTTTCTGTAGATGGTATTTCCAAATCATTTGCAGCAACCGGCGTGCGTGTAGGCTGGGGTTTCGGTCCGGCTAAAGTAATTGCTAAAATGAAAGCACTAATGAGTCATATGGGCGCCTGGGCACCAATGGCTGAACAGATCGCTACTGCTGCATTCCTGGATGATGAAACAGCCGTAGCTGATTACCTGACTGATCTGAAAGGCAAGCTGGAGCAGCGCTTATGGCGTATCTATGATGGCATTGAGGCACTCCGTGCAAAAGGTTATGCTGTTGAGGCCATCGCGCCGCAGGCCGCCATCTACCTGACCCTTAAATTCGACCTGAAAGGCAAATCTTTCCAGGGCCAATTACTGGAAAACCAGGCAGATGTAACCCAGTTCCTTTTAGGCAATGTAGGCCTGGCACTGGTTCCGTTTAACTGCTTTGGTGCAGATGCACAAAGCCCATGGTACCGCATCAGTGTTGGTACCTGTAAACTGGAAGACCTGGATATTATCTTTAATAACCTGGAGCAGGCTTTAGCTCAGTTACAATAAACTGTATATATAAAAAAGGATGGGCGCGATCTGTGATCGCGCCCATCCTTTTTTATATAAGTAACCTTACTCTTCCACTACCAGGCGGAAGCCGTTACCGTGAATATTCACAATACTTACTTTCGGATCTTCGCTTAAATACTTACGCAGCTTGGCAATATATACATCCATACTTCTTCCGTTGAAGTAGGTATCACTACCCCAGATGCGTTTCAGCGCCTGCTCACGTGGTAACAGATCGTTTTTGTATTCGCAAAGCATTTGTAACAGTGCATTTTCTTTTGGAGACAATGTTACATCCTTTCCTTCGCGGGACAGGATGCGCAGCTTGCTGTTGAAGTGGAAGCTGGCCACATCAAAGTCTGTAGCAGAAGGATTTTTTTCCTGGATCTCCTGATTACGTTTCAGGATAGCCTTGATCTTATGCAACAGCACTTCGCTGTCAAATGGTTTAGCAATATAATCATCAGCCCCTAAACGATAGCCGGTGATCACATCATCTTTCATGCTGCGTGCAGACAGGAAGAACAATGGAATATCCGGATCTATGTTACGAATCTCTTCTGCCAGTGTAAAGCCATCCATATTCGGCATCATTACATCTAAAAGGCAGATATCAAACTTTTCTCTTCTGAATGCGGCCAGACCCAGAATACCGTCTCTGCACAGTTCTACAACATAGTCATGCAGTTCCAGATAATTCTTTAATACCTGACCTAAATTGGTATCGTCTTCAACCAGTAATATTTTTGATTTTTCTATTTCCATAATTTAATTGATGAGATTAGGTGAATCTTGTGTTTCAAAGGTATAATATATTGATTATAAGACGTAAGCCGGCTGCACTATTTTTTGTTAAAATCTCGGACAGTTATAAGTATCTCTGCCACCGGAAATACTACTGTATAATCCTTTAAATGACAGGGACAGCTCTATAGCACCAAAGCTTCTGTTGGCTTTGGAGAAGCCGGATGTTGTTGCATCAAAAGAGCACATTAATCGCATCTTAGTCCACTCTATCCCCACAACAGGAATAAAGCTTTCATTCCAGCGGTAAAATACACCCAGTATCATTTGATTATTAGCCCGGTCCATACTGGATACATTCAGGTTAAACAAAGCACCTGCAACCAGTTCCGAGGCTTTCTTCTGGTAAGCGTAATATAAAGAAGGATTGATAATGAATTTATCTCCGGCCTTAATCAGGGCATCCACATTCGCCATTGGTCTGATGCCCAGGCGATTCTCCTGCCGGTAAAAGCTCTCATTAGGGCGATTAAGGTGTTGTGCACCTACTCCGATCTTCAGGTAGAAATCAGGGTTGGGAAAGTAAGCATAGTTTACCCCCAGCATAACATCAGCATAGCGTACGCGGTTTGTGGCATAGGGCTCCTGCTGTGCCAGGTTTTTATTAAAAGACATCCCATCCCATTGTGCATCGAAGGTAAGACGGGAGAAGTCTATACTGCGTTGTACAAATGCGCCACTGATACCAGCAGAGATCATATTATAATCATTCAGCTGCACATGGTATGCAAGGGAGGCCTGTACTTTGTCGAGTGATAAGATGCCGGCTCCTGCCTTATCAGAAAAGAAGGCGACACCGATACCCATCCAGTTTGTAAGGTTTTTATTACGCAACAGCTGGAAATCTCCATGAGCGGCAATCGTCTTAAATGCTGCCGGAACATTGGACCATTGTTCCCGGTAATTAACCCCTACCTGATAGTCTTCTGTAGGGATGAGGGCTGTATTGGCAGGATTGAGTAATTGTGGTGCATTGTAATATTGTGAGAAGTGTATACCCTGGCCAAATGATGGCAACCCGAGCAGACACATTCCGATCAGTATTAAAAAATGACGCATGGAGTTTAGAGTTTATGCCTATAAAGATAACATTTTATTTATAACATGTTCCCTTAAGGCCAATAAAAAAGCGCTGCCGCAGGGGCAACGCTTTTTTATAATAACTGATCAAATAATTTATTTTACGATAAATACATTGCCATTAGGGTTAAAGAACTTACGTAAAGAATCTTTTACCACTGCAGTATCAGAATTGCCTGCAACGCTCATGGTAATGTAATAAACTCCGGCACCATTCTCTTTCAATGACAGGTCTTTACCATAAGAATCCTGGCCAAATGCCTTCAACTTATCCAGTTTTTTATCTGCAGCTGCCTTATCAGTGAACTGCAGGATGGCATAGTTATACCCGTTTGAAGGGGTAGCTGCCGCCTGTGCAGGAGGAGGAGCTGTAGCGGTTGCAGCTGTATCATTACGTACAGCCGCAGCTTCCGGTGCTGCGTTTTCTACTTTCGGAGCAGCATCATTATTGTCTTTACTCATGTACCAGTAGATACCGATTCCCGCACCTAAAATGGCCAGCACGATCAGGGCCAGAATGATAATTTTAGACCAGTTCACCATTGGTGGTTTGATCACAATTTCCTCATCAATAGTCGGTTCTTTCAATTGCATCTTCTCGTACATCTGGGAGATCGTCTCACCGGTAGTTGTCGCCGCAGGAGCATGTGTCTTGAAATAAGGGATCGTACGGGTTTGTACTTCAATATTCTGATCAGAAACGAAGGTATTTTTACCTTCAGTACGCACAAATTTTCCAAATCCCGGGATGGTCACCTCCTTACCTTCGGTCAGTGCTTCCCTGGTCTGGGTACAGAAATCTTTAATCGCATTTGCAGCATTTGCAATGCTGATGCGTTCATTAGTAGCAATAAAATTGGCCAGGGCATCATCAATTGAGCCATTGGCAAAAGTAAAAGATACCTGGTATTGGGGACCTTCCATCTGGTCACCCTTTTGAAGGGCTGGCTTCCTGGTTACCAGGAAGTTACCTAAATTCGGCAAATAGCAATATTGGTATTTGTGCAGGAAAAGACCTATATATTTAGCAACATCCATTCTTTTATATCTATGTTTATTTAGTTTCTGGGGTACAAATTACCTTACGCAAAAGTAAGGATTAGAATTTAAATCGGATTCCACCCAGTATATTAATTCCATATACCGGATATTGGTTCCATAACTGGTATTTCTGGTTCAGGATATTATCGGCCTGTATAAATAGGGTCAGTCTTGGAATAACATCATAGCTGGCCATGGCATTAATGTCTACAATCATCGGCAGTTTCTTATACGTACCATCCGGGTTGTTGGCAAACATGCGGTCATAAAGGGTAGCCCCGGCACCGAGGTTGAATTTAGGGAAAGCATTCCAGTTCAATCCCCCGCTGATACTTACCTGCGGCATATGCCAGGCTTTATCCTGACCTTTTACATTATATATATTCCACACACTGCTACCCCATACACTAAACTTGCTATGGATCTGGTAACGCAGACGTGCTTCTATATTAACGGCACTGGCATCAAAATAACGTACATCAAACTGACGGCCATCGGTACTGTCGGTATAGTTATTGGCAAACATCGCCAGGTTCTTCCACCATTTATACCCTACGGTACCTCCGATCTGCACATGGCTGTTCAGGGCCGCATCAAAACCGGCAGATACTTTATTGCTGGTTCCCTGCACCGGCGTATACTGATACAGCATATACGGATTATAGGTACTCAGGCTTTTATAAGTATTCTGCTCCAGGTTGCTGGTCCAGCCTGCCATTAATTTCAGGCCTTTGTTTTTGGCCAGAACCGTTTCTGCTGTCAGGTCTGGCAACAGGTACACCTCATTGTCCTTCGCCCATGTCGGCTTCACGCCAATATGGATTTTAGTTCTGGAGAAGCCCAGATCTATTGCAGGTGTCAATTGCAGGTAGCTATTACCCTTAACGCCATTTCCGGCATCGTACTGAGTCAGGTTCGCATTTACCCCTAAACCGATACTCACGGTTGAATCTATCGCTTTAGAAAAAGGTAAAGCCAGTCCCAGAGAACGCTCCTTAGCCCCCATACTGTTGTTCAGCAGATATAAAGAAACGGTAGGCTGGTACTTGATGTTCCAGAAACCGGGAGATACAGGAGTCAGCGCAGCCTGAAGATCAACACCGGTATATACTTGTTTAACCCGGTCTTCCTCATAGTGATACACGGCGGTATCATAGCCATACTGTCGGTACGCCCTGCGATCGGCATTCAGCTGCAGGTCAAGGGTATGTTTAGGAAAATAGTAGCTTCCGCCTGCAGTAAGAGTATTCTGAGACCATTGCTGGTACAGTGGTTTACCTTTTTGGGATAAATGATTGAAATGGAAATTCAGATCATACTCATCACCGTATATACCTCCTACACCAGCATCGATGAGGTAGGTATTAAGGTTACCGATACCCAGCTTAATGTAATTTTCAAAAGGAAGTGTTTCCTTCTGTTGTTTCATCGCCAGCGGTTTGATCGGCTCCGCTTTATAAGAATAACTGAGCGTCTGTTGTGGTACGGTATAGGCAAATTTAGGCTTTACCGTATCAATTACCGGTAATGAAGGTACAAACTCCGGCTTTGGCGCAGGGGCCACTTCCGGCTTGTAAGTAGAATAAATACTTAAAGACTGTGTCTTAAAAGTAGTGTCTGTATTATTGCGGCTGGCCTGTTGTGCCTGCAGGCTCCAGGGAGCAGCTGCAAGGGTAAGGGCCAGTAAAGATTTATGATTGATGCGCTTCATTCTGTTTCGTTTTGTTGAACATTGATCCATTAATCGGCCAGCTTACTTTTATTTTTCTCCAGCTGTTTTACTTTCTCCAGCTTATCTTTTGCTTCCTGTACCAGTGTTTTATCACCGGCATTTTTTACGATACTCTGCAGGGTAGCTTTAGCATTAAAGTAATCTTTATTATCGGCCAGGATATCTGCCAGCAGGATGTAATTCTTAACCGTCCAGTAAGCATCGCCATTAGAGGCCTGTGCGGCATAGCTCGCAGCCTTTTCGGCTTCCGCATTCTGCTTCTGTGCAAATAAGATTTCTGCAATGTGGTAGCGCGCTTCTGCACTGATGTTTCCGATATTGGCTTTGTCCAGTTGCTGATAAGTCGTCTTCGCTTCGTTCAACTGGTTGCTCATTTGCTGCACCTTAGCTTTATACAGCTGAGCTGTCATGCGGGTGCGCTCTTCTACACCACTTGTCGCAAGAATGCTGCTGGCATAGCTTTCAGTACCGGTATAATCTTTTTCATCAAAAGCAATCTTCATGAGGCCTTCCTGTGCTGCAGGTAATGATTCTGTAGCCTGGTGCTCCACCAGCATATTGTAGTATTGCTTGGCTGCTGCCGTATTTTTCTGATTGGCATTGATGGTCGCGGCTCTCAATGCAGCATCTTCCGAAAACTCGCTCCAGGAGCCGGACAGCAGGCTGCTATAGTCTGCCAGTGCTTTATCATATTTCTTTTGCTGATAATAGCTCTCTCCTCTGTAGTAAAGTGCTTTTACCTGGTACATTCCTTTCGGGTATTGCGTCAGGTATTTATCATACTGTGCAATGGCTTTATCATAATTCCCGTTAGAGAAGTCATTATCTGCCGCATCAAAGTATGCATTTTCAACATCGTCTTTATCATCTACGGTGATACCTTGTTTTTGCAGGAAGTCTGCATACTGCTCCGGTTTGCCCTGTGCAACATATAAAGTCTTCAACGCACTCAGTGCCGCTGTGCGGTCTTCTGCTGCAGGATATTTAGTGATGTATGTTGTATAGGCATCTATCGCTTTAGCACCCTGGTTATTGTCCTGGTAGGCAAATGCCAGCTGGTAGGCAGCTTTGGCCTGCAGGTTCACATTGGTTGTATTCAGTTTTTCAAGCAATGCAATCGCTTCTGCATTTTTATCCATAGCGATATACTCCGAAGCGAGCTCCAGTGTGGCATCTTCCCTAATGGAAGTCTTACCTTTCTGCACTACATATTTCAGCAGTTCCACTTTCTCGGCCTGCTTGTTCTGCAGTCCAAGGATTAATGCTTTCTGATAACGTGCATAATCCGGATCGCCTGAGTTTGCGGCAATCGCTTTATCATACAGACGGGCTGCATTATCGAAATCTTTCTGCATAAATGCAGCATCGGCCTGGCGTACAATTGCATCAGCAGATCCTTCAGATCCGCCCCTTTGTGCATCAGCAAAAGCGGTTTGTGCATCGGCATAATTACTGGCCTTCATACTGGCATAACCCAGGTTGATATTGGCATTCTGCACCGTAGCCTTACTGCTTACCTTAGCTGCAGCAGACTCATTTCCTTTTACTTTACTCAGGAAACTTTTGGTTGCAGTTACAGACTCGTTGAACTGGTTTTGCTTGTAATCGATCTCTCCTTTCCAGAAGTAAGCTACGGCTTCCAGTGCCGGATTTACCGGTCTGCGCAGCGACTCATCAAGATATTGCTCTGCTTCTCCGTAACGCTTGTCCTGTAATAGTTGCAGACCACGACCTACCGCTGCTTTCTGAAACAGGGATAAGGCTTCATTGCTGTTTTCTTTGCTATCGGCTAATAAATCGTATGCTTCAGCATAGTTATTATTCTTCAGCAGCATAGAAGACAATAATGTCCTGGCTTCTGCAGCATTACTGCTGTTCGGAAACTCGGTCAGGAAACGTTTAAAGCCGGTAGTAGCCATAGGATCGAAGCCCAGCTCATAAGACAGCTTATTGTATAAGAAGAGCGATGCTTCTTTCTGCGCAATGTTATAATCCATTTCACTGCACAGGCCAAAGGCATTACGCGCGCCTTTCTTATCATTTACTTTGAGGTAGCAATCTCCCAGCAGGTACATGGAGGTTTGCCCCAGAGAATCCTGGGTACTGCTCAGCTGCTGGAATTTATCAATCGCTTCTCTGTATTTATTTAGCTGGTAATAGGTATATGCCATCTCATACAGCTCCTCTTTCTTCACACGTTCACTGTTGGCATAATAATCCTCGAAGTAAGGCAGGGCCTCATCATAGCGCTTCATCTCAAACAATGTCTGCGCAGTCAGTAACCTCAGTTCCTTATCATAATAGAGCTTATCTTTTTTGCCGAGGTAGCGGCGGGAGTTAGATAATACTTTATCATAATCTCCTTTAAAGTAATGGATCTCTGTCTCGTAATAGGGAACGATATCCTTATACTCTTCAGAGTTATGCACTCTTTCAAAGCTCTTCAGGGCATCATCAAAATTACCCTCATTATAGGTCAGCAAGCCATAATAGTAGTTTGCCGGCAAGTAGTATTTATTCTCCGGGATCTCTTTAATACCCACAAAGAGGTTGCGTGCCTGGCTGAATTGCTGATTGATGAAATAGGCATAGCCCAGCTCAAACTTGGTATCTGCAATTTCTGCATTACTCAGGTTATCCACACCGGCCATTTCGTAATAAGTAATGGCTGCGGCCAGGTCGCGGTTATTTTCAAAGTAGTATTTACCCAGTTCAAAGGCTACCCTCTGGCGGTATGCTACATTCGTTTGTTTACTTACATACGCCTTAGCTTCACCTATAGACTCCAGGTTACGGAGTTTAACCCCCGACAGCATACGATAGTATTCTGCCTGCTCTCTGTCCAGGGAAGTGACTACAGCCACACTGGACTGGCCCGGTTGTTGCGGATAAGCCAGGAATTCGGAAAGTGTATGCGCCGCAAGGTTATAGTGACCCTGCTGGTACTGCTCGATACCGTGCTGTAATAAGGCTTTGGGTTTCAGATTACTGATAGTCGTTTGCGCCATGGCAGCCGTTCCTATAGATAATGCTGTACCCAGTACCAGTGATCTATGTATGATTGATTTAAAGTTTCGCCCCATTTTCAAATGATACATTTTATGTATTTGTAATCCCGGTGTATTATTTGGGATAGCCATTGGCTATGATACCAAACCAACAAAGATAAGTATTCGGGACTGGTACCCAATAAATAATAGTTAAAATGTTGTATAAAAAAAGCGGCTCACATGAGCCGCTTTTTTTATACGTTTCGTCATTTGTTTTAATCCCGTGATCTGCTGTTGGTAAACAGCATGATATAATAGATCAGGGTTGCAATAGAACTGATTGCCGCCACCACATAGGTTCTGGCCGCCCATTTCAATGCATCCTGTGCTTTATCATGATCGGCACCTACCGTAACCCCGGCAGATTCCAGCCACTTCAGCGCCCTGTTACTGGCATCATACTCAACCGGCAGGGTAACCAGGCTGAATATTGTAGACATGGCAAATAATACTATACCTACCAGCATCACTATAGGGCTGGCCTTGGCCACCAACAGCGCCAGGCCTATCATAATCACCCATTGAGATAAACGGGTACTGATATTCACCACGGGCACCAGCTTACTGCGCAATTGCAGCATACTGTAACCGGTGGCATGCTGTACCGCATGACCGCATTCGTGGGCGGCTACTGCTGCCGCTGCAATACTATTGCTGGCATATACCGATTCACTCAGGTTTACGGTTTTATCTGCCGGGTTATAGTGGTCGGTCAGTCTTCCCGGTGTGGAAATAACCTTTACATCCATAATACCATTATCACGCAGCATTTGCTCTGCCACTTCTTTACCGGACATGCCGCTCATCAGCGGATCATGGCTGTACGTTTCAAATTTACTTTTCAGTCGATTACTGACATACATCCCGACCAGGAACATAATACCGGCAATCAGATAATAACCCATCATAATTTAATACTGGTTTGATTATTACTTAAAGGTACAAATTTGGGACCAAATTAATTTTGACAGATGTTATGACATTTTTATACTTTTAAGGGCCGAAATCCGCATTTGGTGCAATTTCTGGCATAAATCAAGCCCATTTATCATTTGTTTTTTAACATATATTCAACAAGCATGAGAACATTATTCCTGAGTATACTAGCCTGCTTATCGACCTTCCTGCTTACAGCACAAGATAATTATTTCAAAGTAAGTACCCTTAATCTGAAAGATGGCAGCGTACCGGTATTTTCTAATAAGAAAGCGAAGAAGGTAAGCAAACGCATTAATGAATACCTGCAACTGGCCACAGTGGGCAGCCTGGCAGAACCACACAAGGACAGTATAACCTGTGCTTATGATTATGTTATTCTGCAGAATAATAATCGCTGTCTGTCTGTGCGCTGCACGCCGATCGACAGTACGCTGCCTGTGACAACCAAAAGTATTGCTTTTAATGCGGCTACCGGGCAGGTCATCGGCATCACCGATCTCTTCTCTTCCACCGGATTAGGAGAACTGAAAAGAATGATTTTACGCCAGCATGCCGATGCTGTTGCACAATATGTCCCTGCAGAAAGTAAGGAGGAGGTGAATAAATGCCTGAAAAATAACCTGGGTATATTTACATTAAAACAAGGTATTATTTCTATCCAGTCCGCATCATGCTTCCCGGCAAATACGCCATACCGTGCGGTCCTGGACATACCGGTGCAACCGGTACAAAATCTGCTGAGCAATTATGGCTTCGGCGTATTCGGGCTAAACCCTGATGTAAAAATGAAAAAGATGGTGACCAATAGCCTGCCGAACCTGTATTCCGGCAAGATCGGAAGTGATGCCGTTCTATTACAGTTAGACCCGGTGATGGATAAAACCCTGAGTGGAGTGTTATATAATGTACATACCGGTAAAGCCATACCGGTACAGGGCAGCTTCCGCAGTAACCATTTCGATGCAGAAGGCAGCTGGGGTAAATTCAGTGTGGTGATCAGCAATGGCATGGTGCAGGGCAACTTCAGACCAACCGGCGGCAGACCGCAAACCGTAAATCTGGAAAAATAAACCGTATTTTGCCCTTCAAATAAATCATCCGTGCTGCGCAACTCAATCGTTTGTCTATTATGCCTTGTCTTTCTGAGCTCCTGCACACAGAAGGCTAAGGAGCGTAAGATGGTCTTCCGGTATAACCAGGCCGGCGGACTGGAAACGCTGGACCCTGCATTTGCTAAAAACCTAAGCATTATGTGGGGCGTGCACTTTATATTCAATACCCTCACCGAAGTGGACAAGGAGCTTAAGGTTACTCCTTCCCTGGCGCAATCCTGGGAGCTATCCGAAGATGGGCTGCAGTATACTTTTCATATCCGCAGAGATGTGTATTTCCATGACAACGAAGCCTTTCCCGGTGGCAAAGGCCGCCGCATGACGGCTTATGACATACAATATAGCTTCGACCGGCTCATCGATCCGCTGACGGCCTCTTCCGGTGCCTGGATCTTTAATGACCGCGTACGCAGCAAGCAGCCATTCGAGGCGATCAATGACAGTACTTTCCTCATTCACCTTAACCAACCCTTCCGCCCGCTTCCGGAGATACTCAGTATGCCTTACTGCTCTGTGGTACCGCATGAAGTAGTGCGTAAATGGGGCAAGGATTTCCGTAATCATCCCTGTGGCACAGGACCCTTCCGTTTTCAATACTGGGATGAGGGTAATACACTAGTACTGCATAAGCATCCCGGCTACTGGGAACAGGACAGCAGCGGCCAAAAACTTCCCTACCTGGATGCGGTACAGGTAAGTTTTAATGATACCAAGGCAACAGAGTTCCTGTTATTTCTGCAGAAGAAACTGGATTTTGTAAATGGATTAGACGGTTCTTTCAAAGACCTTGTACTGACGAAGAAAGGTACCCTGAAACCGGACTTCCAGGATAAGATACGATTGAAGAAACTGGTATATCTGAATACCGAATACCTGGGTATACTGGTCGATAAGGAAAATGCAAAACTGAAAGGTACTCCCCTGCTGCATCCTAAGGTGCGCCTGGCGATTAATTATGCCATAGACCGTAATAAAATCGTGACCTACTTCCGTAACGGTGTAGGCATACCGGCCACTACCGGTTTTATCCCTAAAGGCATGCCGGGTACGGAAAAGCGCCTGGCTACCCCTTATGAATATAATCCGGCCAAAGCCCTGCAATTACTGGCAGAGGCGGGCTACCCGAATGGTAAAGGTCTTGCCCCTATTATATTACAATGTCCCGAAGCGAATGTGGATGTCTGCAACTTTGTGGCTACACAATTAAACGATATTGGTATACCGGCAAGGGTGCAGGTGATGCAACCCGGATTGCTGCGTCAGGAGATGAGCCGCTCACAGGCACCATTCTTCAAAGCACAGTGGATTGCCGATTATCCCGATGCGGAAACATACCTGGCATTTTTCTATAGTAAATTCCCCGCACCGCCGAACTATACGCGTTTTAATGATCCTGTATTTGATCACTTATATGAACGCAGCCTGCAGGCCGAGGATGATGCTACCCGCTTTCATATGTATGCACAGATGGATAGCCTGATCAGCAGTAAAGCACCTGTGGTACCGCTGTTCTACGACGAGATGTTGCATTTTACCCAAAATAACATCAGCGGATTCGAAGAGAACCCGCTGAATATAATAGACCTGAAAAGGGTGAAAGTTAATAAGTAGTACCTTACAATTTTGTACCATTGACCCCAGTAGCACAACCGAAAAAGTATTGCTGAAACTGCACAGACAACCCATTTCGTTCAAAAATCTGTTTTACTTTTTCGCTGTTTTCAAACTTTGCAGTATAGACCCATAGCATTTTATAATCGCTGGGATTTCCAAGAAATAATTTTCCTAATACT
Source organism: Edaphocola aurantiacus (assembly GCF_019797745.1). GTDB lineage: Bacteria > Bacteroidota > Bacteroidia > Chitinophagales > Chitinophagaceae > Edaphocola > Edaphocola aurantiacus. Next base: position 159,637 of record NZ_VOSI01000002.1, read on the forward strand.
GGTATAATCCGGGCCAGATATAGCCTGTAGAAAAACAGCAGGGGCTTATGGGCAGGCTTTGATACTTCTATAAAGCTAAATTTTCCATTTACCTTCAATATACGTTTCAATTGCTTTGCCAACTGATCTAACTGCTCATCTGTAAATGTTTTCAGGCCATATGCACAGGAAATAATATCAAATGTATTTTCAGCATAGCTATTCTCCAGCACATCTTCACAGACAATGTTCAATTTGTCCTTAAATATCCTTTGGGCTTTCGGCATAGCATTCCGTACCATTTCATCAGAGAAATCAAGGGAATAAAACTGTGCATTCGGAAATTGCTGTTTCAATATAGACCAGTTTTCTCCTAATCCGGACAAAAGATCCAGCACTTTCAGTTCTTTCGAAGAGGTGCCTAATTGTCGCAAATGCTGCCTTCTCCATCGTATGGAAAACCCGAACGAGGTAATGTAATTCATCCGCTCATAAGAACCTGACATCTTATTGAATAAGGTCTTTACATAAGCCGGATCATATATATTTTCCATAGCTGTATTGCTTAATTGACCTTCTTCAGTCCCAGTCCTGTGCCCTGAGGCTGCAGGATGTGGCCATTCTCGTAGCGGATGCCCTGCATACCCGTTGTATCCTCAGATAATAGTGGCCCGTCGATATCGGCATAATCAGCAAGGGGCAATAAATGGCTTAAGGCGGTAGCACCGATCACTCCTTCATTCATACTGCCCAACATTACTTTCAGTCCTTTGGCTTTTGCAGCGCGAATGATGTCTGCACCTGGTGTAAGGCCTGAGCACTTCGATAGTTTTACATTGATCCCATCATACAATCCGGCAATCTGCTCCAGGTCTTTAATGCCCTGACAGGCTTCGTCTGCAATAATTGGAATGCTTGTCAGCGTTTTCAGGATACGCATATCTTCTACATTGCCTTTCTCCAGAGGCTGCTCAATCAGTTCTATACCGGCCTGCTCCAGCTCCGGCAACAGGATTCTGGCTTCTTCCAGGGTCCAGCCCTCATTGGCATCTACCCTGATCTTTGCATCCGTCACGCTACGGATTGCTTTGATTACGTCCATATCCTCACGGCTACCCAGCTTTACTTTATATATAGGCCAGGGATGCGCCTGCACACGACTTATCGCTTCTTCGGGACTGGCTATTGCAATGGTATAATCGGTCAGGGGAATGTCTTTCCACTCCAGGCCCATCAGCTGGTATACAGGCTGGCGCTTCATATGCCCGAACAGGTCCCAGCCGGCGATATCCAGGGCTGAGGTCAGGAAGTGCTCACCGGGAATGAGGTGATGCAGGAAATGCCAGAAACGGTCGGGGCTATTCAGGTTGTATTGCTCAATCATTCTCCGCTTTGCCTCCAGCAGGGCAATCATGTCCTCTACTGTTACATTATGATAGCTGATAGCGGTAGCCTCTCCATAACCCCGAAGAGCTGCGATACCCAGGCTGATGCTGAGGCTCTCCTGCTGGGTTTTTATTCCTTTTGAAATGCGGAAGGGATACTGAAAAGGGAAATTATGACGTTGATATTGTAATTGTAACATAAAGCAGGATAAAAATTAAACCACAGAACGACAAAAATAGCGATTTAAATCTCCTATCTTTGTACCCTTTTATAAAAATAAACATATAAAAAAAGCGATGAAGAAAATCTTCGGCACTATCTTATTGGGTTTAATGGGCAGCATGTCTGTTTTCGCCCAGGACAATACAACTGAAACTCCAACAGAAAAGAAAAATATACGTAAACCATCTCAGGACCATATCATGATCCAGTTATCTCACGATCGCTGGGCCGGTGCTCCGGATTCTGTAAAAACAGGCGGACTGGGCAGAGGCGTGAGTGTGTACCTGTGTTATGATTTCCCGATCAAGAAATCTAATTTCAGCTTCGGTGCGGGTGTCGGCATTACCTCTAACAATATTTATTTCAAAAACCAGCGTATGGTACTGAACGGACGTACCGGCAGTCCCGTATTTACAGAGACTGATAAAACTATCTTCAAAGGCCAGAAGCTGAATACCACTTATCTGGAAGCTCCTCTGGAACTGCGCTATTTTGCCAATAAAAACAACCGTAATACTGGTTTTAAATTTGCCATTGGTGCAAAAGTTGGCTTTAACGGTATCGGCGGTGCCCATTTTAAAGAAAAAGAATCTATTGAAGGTAAATTTGTAACCTATAAAACAAATACCAAACGTTATATGCAAACCTGGAGACTGACCCCTACTGTACGTATTGGTTATGGTAACTTCAGCGTATTTGCACAATACACGGTAACACCGCTGTTTAATACCGGTGCAGGACCGGAAGATATCCGTCCGATGTCCTTCGGAATCTGTATCAGTGGTCTTTAACCGCAATTAATCCAAAATACTCCGCGAAACTTTACCCAAAGTTTCGCTTTTTTTATATTTTGCTTTCCAATCTCCTCTATTGACCCGGTTGTATCGACATATCGAGTTTCTGAAAGCTGTACTGCTGTATACGCTTACAGCATTTGGCGGCCCTCAGGGTCACCTGGGCATGATGCTTCGCATCTTTGTAGAACGCCGTAAAGATATTACTGAAGAGGAGTTACTGGAGCTGAATGCCTTTAGTCAGATGCTGCCCGGCCCTTCATCTACGCAAACCATTATGCTGATCGGGTATAAGCGCGGTGGCCCTACACTGGCCATTCTGACCTTACTGATATGGGTATTGCCGGCAGCCATCCTGATGGGTGCCTTTTCTTTCCTGATTACCTATATGAATATCCAGGCGATCAAAACCACGATATTTCATTATATACATCCCATGACGATCGGCTTTGTAGTGTATGCTGCACTGAAAATGATGGAAAAATCGGTCAGCAACCCGGCCACCTGGATCATCATGATTACATGCGGAGCCCTAACCCTGATGTTTCATAATCCCTGGATCATCCCGGTTATGTTCGTCCTATCGGGTTTTATTACCAACCTCAGCAATAAGCGTATTCCGGAAAAGAAAGAACCAAGAAAGAAACTGAAATGGATCAATATACGCCTGTATATAGCCGTATTTATCCTGGTAGGTCTGCTCAGTGAGCTGGCACGCTGGGGAGACTGGCCTTATAAGCGCATCTTTAACCTCTCTGAAAATTTTTACCGCTTCGGAACTCTGGTGTATGGCGGCGGACAGGCATTATTGCCCATGATGTTTTTCCAATTTGTAACCAGACCCCTGGCTATTGGCAGAGAACCTTTCCTGAGCTCCTCTGAACTGATTACCGGCTTCGGTATGGTACAGGCTATACCCGGACCAGTATTTGCCGTTTGCGCCTATGTAGGCGGCATGTCCATGAACCAGTTTGGCAGCGGCTGGCAGATACTAGGTGGCCTGGTAGCCATCACAGCCGTATTTCTGCCCAGTACTTTATTACTCCTGTTTTTCTACCCTATTTATCATAACCTGAAACAGCATGTGATCATCTATCGTGCGCTGGAAGGGATTAATGCGATGATTGTCGGTATTGTATGGGCATCGGGCATCCTGTTCTCGATGGACATATTACATATCACAAAGCATAATTTATTATCTTTTGACTGGGTACAGAATGTAGACCTCCTGAGTATACTGGTGCTGATCGGCACTTATCTTACCCTACGGTATACCAAAGTACCCCCTCCGCTGCTGGTTGGCACCGCATTAATTCTGGGGTATTTCTGGGGATAACAGAAAACTTTTGTTAAGGCTACCGGATTTATACCGATTTGTATTGTTTTATATGAAAATAGGTTACATTTGCTTCGAATAACAATTAATTATACCAAAAAATAAACCGACATGGATACTTCAAAATTCATTACAGCTTATTGCTTGAAAACAAAAGAGAAAAACGTACCAATGCACAATGCCGTAGTTTCTAAAACAGCTAGAGGCGGTTATATCGCTAAAGGTGATGATGGAAAAGGCAATAAAATGAGCGCGATCCTGGGTGAGGCGAAAGCATTACAAGCGATCAAAGATAAAGTTGCGAAACAAGATTTCTAATCAATACTTCATTGATATAAAAAAGCGCAGGGTATATCACCCTGCGCTTTTTTATTATCTTGCGTCCGAAAATATAGTTTATCCTACATGAATAAATTTTTACTCGGATTATTCTTATTACCCGCAACTGCTACAGCCCAGCAGGACAGTGTAACGCTGCATCAATCGAACACCACTGTAGAAGCCACAAAGAAAATTGTTGTATACAAACAGCCAAACATTTGGGCACAATCTACCAACTTCTCCAATGCATTGAGTATAGCACAGACAGGAGTGCAGACATTCAGTTCCGGCGCTCCCGGAAGTGATATTGAAATGATTATACGGGGAAGCGCCAATCCTTATGGCAACAGCAAACCCCTGATTATGATAGACGGAATGCCTTTCTACGGCGACTATTCCGCGATCAATACCTATAATATTGAAAGCATCAGTGTTGAAAAAATACCGGCTAATTTTAGTGCACCATTAAGCCTGGCTACAAATGGCATCATTCATATCCGCACTGCAAAGTCTGCTACTCGACCCTCAAAATGGTATGTGAACCTGAATGCCAATATGGGGTTCAGCAGTCGTGCTATACCTCAATATGATATCATTACCGATCCGGGCCAGTATTATGAAACTTATTGGCAAATGTTAAGAAGAACTATCGTTGGAGGTCCAACTCCAGAACAAGCAGCTTCTGAAAATCTGATCCCAGCACTTTATGGACACAACTTGTATAATGTCCCGGATGCCGAATTGATTGATCCCACAACTGGAAAACTGAACCCTAATGCACAATTAAAGTATAAGGACAGTTGGAAAGATGCACTCACCAGACCAGGTTTATTACGACAATACAATGTCGGCGCAAGAAAGACATGGAAAAAAGCAGATGTATTTATTTCCGGCAATTATGCCAAAGATGATGGATACATGATCAAATCTTCATTCGAACGTATGGGAGCCAATCTGCAGGCACATTACAGACCAGTAAAAGGTTTAGAAATCTGCCTGTCAGGATTGTACAGCTATAGTAAAGATCAGACATTATATCTTGCAGGTACGACATCATACTATAATCCATTACTTGCACTATTCAATACGGCTCCGGTCCACCCTGTATATGAAAGGGATGCAGATGGTAATATCTTAACAGATCCAACAACAGGTCAGAACCAATATTCTGCCTATCCTCAAAATATATATGTCATACCTGCATTAAAAAACAGAACTACTTACCAGAGGTATAAAAACCTATACGTTATACCTAACATTAAGTATGAAGTAGTACCAGGCTTGACCGCCTCGGTACAGGCAAGTTATATGAAGCGTGCTAAACAATATACCAGTATTCCCGATGATACCTGTGTATTAACTGATAATTTCATTTTTCAACCCAAAATCAGCTACCATACTCAATGGCATAAACATCAGCTATCTGTAAAGGCTCAATATTTCAGTATGAAGGCATCACTGGACAGGCGAAATGAAATTGTAGGCCGTTATATAATATCGGAACTATTGCAGGATAGCTATCAATCGGTCCTGGGAGACGTTGCTTATGACTTCAATAATAAATTGAAAGTGCAGGCAAAGCTTCAAAAGCAACTGAAAGTAACTGCCAATCCGTATATTCAAGACAATGCCTGGAGCTGGGCAACTTTAGCCAACTGGAAACAAAAAGTGTCTACGTTGAACACGGAATTCTCTGCGGGTTACAGTAGTTCTGTAATTCAATACAATCTATTCAACCCCATAACAACGGAGCCCTACTACAGTGTTCAATCAAACGGTATGAATCCTATACAAAAACAAATCGACCTTGGAGTTAAAATATCCGGAAATCGTGTTGAGGCAAATCTTAACTGGTTTCAGAAAAGTGGCCGCAACATATATCTGATGCAGTATTTTCCTCCAACAGTAGGAGGTAGCTATCTTATTCAGGGATTAGATACCAGAACCAGGGGATTAGAAGTTAATATCAATACAAGACTTACGAATCCCGGATCTGCTATAAGCTGGAACTTAGGTCTCCATGCTACGCACTGGAACACTAAAGTAACTGCTGTTCCCGGAAATGATACAATATATACCTACAGGGGTTTAATCACTAAGCGAGCGAATGTTAATGAATGGTATGCACCGGAATATGCAGGTATTAATCCTCAAACAGGAGCAGCATTGTATTATAAATATATGAATGGAGGGAAAGTAGCCACTAACGATTTTTATAGCCTTGAGAGAAAAGATTTTCAATCACAGGGAAGTGCATTACCTGTTGTATTCGGATCGGTGTACAATTACATTACATACAGACATCTCAGTCTGCAGTTTGCCATTTCTTACTCACTTGGCGGTAAAGCATATGATGCATACTATTCTTCATTAATGGGAGGATATGGCAACTATCATAAGGATGCCTTAAATGCATGGAATCCTGACAACAGGACATCCACCATACCTGCCATAGACATAAACTATAACTATGACAAGTATAGCTCCCGCTTTACTACCAATGCTTCCTGGGCAAGCCTGAAATATGTAACCCTGAACTATCGGCTGCCATTCAAACTGTATAAGAAATCGGGCTTTGACAATATGAGTGTATATGCCAGCGGGGAGAACCTATTCTTCATCAGCGCCCGTAAAGGCTTTAACCCTAATGAAGCTATAGGTACACCAATGTATAGTTACCTGCCCATCCGTACGGTACGCCTTGGTGTAAACATCGACCTGTAATTTAAATTTCAAATATTTTTAATCAGTCCCTATGGTTTGTCCATAGGGACTTTGTATTTTAGTCCGATGATTGAACAGTCTTTACCCAATAAGAAAAAAGTGCATCGTGCCTGGGCCATGTATGACTGGGCCAACTCGGCATACAACCTGGTGATCACCTCCACTATTTTTCCTATTTATTATATCAGCATTACCCGCAATGAGGCTACAGCAGATAAGGTTTCCTTCTTCGGACTGGAAGTGGTGAACAGTTCGCTGCTGAACTATGCACTGGCATTTGCCTACCTGGTGATTGCCATACTCTCTCCTATTCTTTCTTCCATGGCCGACTCCAGGGGCAATAAGAAGCGCTACATGCAGTTCTTCACCCTCACCGGATCAATTGCCTGCATGGCACTATATTTTTTTACCGGACAAAGGATAGAGCTAGGTATACTCCTCTCTGTGGTAGCCGCGATCGGCTATTGCGGCAGCCTGGTATTTTACAATGCCTATCTCCCCGAAATTGCGATCAAAGAGGAGCAGGATCAGCTGAGTGCCAAGGGCTTTGCCTATGGTTATATTGGCTGTGTATTACTGCAACTGATCTGCCTGGTATTTGTTTTCAAATACAAAGACTGGTTTGGCCAGACCGAGGATTGGGGTCCACGTATCTCTTTCTTCCTGGTAGGTCTTTGGTGGATCGGCTGGTCTATCATACCATTCACCGTATTGCCCAAACCTGCCGTTCCGGTAATCAATAGTACCAAAGCTAAAAGCGTGGTACGCGGCAGTTTCAGCGCTTTGAGAAAAGTTTCGAAACAGGTGCAGACCATGCCTAAACTAAAAGTATATCTTGCGGCCTTCTTTTTTTACAGCATGGGCGTACAGACGGTAATGCTGGCAGCTGCGGTATTTGGCAGTAAAGAAGTTAAAAAACTGGTGGATGGTGAATGGGTGAATATGGGGGCACAGGACCTGATTCCGGCGATTCTGCTGATACAACTGGTAGCGATTCTCGGTGCTATGCTGATGGCCAGATTATCGGCTAAGATCGGCAACTTTAAGGTGCTGATGCTGAATGTATTTATCTGGGTAGTGATCTGCTGTCTGGCCTACTATACCCGCACTAATTACGAGTTTTACGGCATTGCTACTCTGGTGGGTATCGTAATGGGCGGCATACAATCGCTCAGCCGTTCAACCTACGCCAAACTGATCCCGAAAGACACGATGGATAATACTTCTTATTTCAGTTTCTATGATGTGATGGAGAAACTGTCGATTGTACTAGGCATGTTTAGTTTTGCGTTTATAGAACAGATCACCGGCAATATGCGCAATGCCATCCTGGCCCTGATCAGCTTCTTTGTTATCGGATTTGTACTGCTGCTGTTTACCAATAAGGCTCCTTTGCAGCGCCGCAAATCCTGATTTACGGTAATAAATAATTTTTGTTTTTCGCTTTTATTCCTTTTATTTTGGATATATGACACAGGCATTTTCTTCAGATGTAGCAGCGGTTCAGTATTTGCAGGAAAAATATGCAACCCTGAAATCGGCTATCGGCAAAATTGTCGTGGGACAATCGGATGTAGTAGAGCAATTGGTTATGGCTATACTGTGTAACGGACATAGTCTGTTAGTGGGTGTTCCGGGACTGGCAAAGACCTTGCTGGTAAAGACACTTGCAGATGCCATGGACCTGAGCTTTAAACGCATACAATTCACTCCTGATCTGATGCCCGGCGATATTACCGGTTCCGAGATCCTGGATGAAAACCGCCATTTTAAATTTATCAAAGGACCTGTTTTTGCCAATATCATCCTGGCAGATGAGATCAACCGTACACCACCCAAGACGCAGGCTGCCTTACTGGAAGCCATGCAGGAGCGCACGGTTACTGTTGCGGGTGTGGAGTATCCATTACCCCAGCCATTCTTTGTACTGGCTACCCAAAACCCCATCGAGCAGGAAGGTACTTATCCGCTTCCGGAGGCACAGCTCGACCGTTTTATGTTCCTGATCAAAGTGGACTATCCGAGCTTTGAAGAGGAGTTGCAGATCGTGAAGCAGACTACCGGAAATGCCGTTGCCGCCATAGAGAAGGTGCTGTCGGGCGAAGAGATTATCTACTTCCAGAGCCTGATCCGCAAGGTACCCGTACCCGACAATGTATTATCTTATGCCGTAAAGCTGGCACAGAGTACACGCCCGGGCATGAATGGCAATGAGGCAGCTACCAAATACCTGGCCTGGGGTGCCGGTCCGCGCGCTTCGCAGAACCTGGTGCTGGCGGCTAAATGCCATGCAGTATTACATGGCAAATTCTCTCCTGATATCGAAGATGTGAAAGTAGTTGCTGCTGCGGTACTGAGACATCGTATCGTACTGAATTATAAAGCAGCTACGGATAATATTACTATTGAAAAATTCATAGAACAGATCAGCGCTTAGCATTAGTGCTGGTTTATAAAAGATGTTGCGCCGCCCTACGGGCGGCGCAACATCTTTTATAAACGGATAGTTTTCTGCTTGTAAGAAGTCGTGTCGGTCAATGCACCGATAAAGGCTTCCAGGTCTTTCTTCTCTCGCTCACTTAATCCCAGCGGGTCAGGAGGCAGGGTCTGATTATCCAGCTCAAATCCTAAACCGGCACCTCCCCCACGATTATAAAAATCGATCACTTCTCTTAAAGTGGCAAACACTCCATTATGCATGTATGGTGCCGTAACTGCGGCATTGCGTACACTGGTGGTTTTGAACGAATGCAACTGATGCGGGATTTTATATAAATGATATTTGCCCGAATCCAGGTCCAGCTTAGCATTCAGGGTATCGGATGTTTGCGGCACGCCTAATATTTCACTCTCCATCTTTTCAAAATAAGGAGGTACCGATCCGTTGAAGGCCGGCATAAAATGGCAGGTACCACATTTGGCCTTGCCCATAAATATATTGAAACCACTGATCTCCTGCGCCGTCATCGCCTGGTCATCGCCTCTCATGTAACGATCGAAAGGACTATTCATCGCCGTCAGCGAGCGCACATAAGCGGCCAGTGCATATTTGATATTGGCAGCGGTTACGGTATTGCTTCCATATGCCTGCTGATAGGATTTACGGAAGACCTTATCTTTTGTATACGCCGCAACAATATGCTCAAAGGCTCCTCCCATCTCTGCAGGATTGGCAATCACATCATGCACCTGGTCTTCGAGAAAAGTAACACGGCTGTCCAGGAATTGTACGGGCTGATAAGCCGCATTCAGCAAGGTAGGTGTATTGCGCAATAACTTACGGTCTCCGGCAATGGTTTCATTCAATGCCAGGCCATCAGTGAAGGCCTTGTCTGCCATATGACAGGTGGCACAGCTGCGCTTGCCGGTTGCAGAAAGCCTGTTGTCATTAAACAATTGTCTGCCCAGATCAATGATTGCAGCGGTCGGTCTCGGTGCACCTGTCGGGGTATAAAAACTCAGATCATAAGCTGCTTCGCTGAACAAATGCGGTGCATTGGCGGCAATAGCCCTGTTATGTGTCTGCACAAAGGGGATCGCATGATCGACCTGGTACTGGTACATGCTGGCACAAAGCGGATTTACATACTTGGATACAAAAACAGCGCGGTCAAATTCATTAAAATCTCCTGTATACTGCTCCAGGTATTGCAGTGTTTTCTGTGCGGACTGATGCATCTGATCAGCCTCGGGGAACATATTCAGCAATTGCACCGTAGCACGCATGGTAGACCTGGCTTCAGGAATACTATTCAATGCGACCGGCACATCAAAACCACTGATACCCCGGGTGATGAGCCGGTACAGGTTCAGCTTGATGGCATCCAGTACCGATGAGCGTGTAAGCGACATATTGGCCTGCTGAGCCTTCAAACGGTTAACGGCGAAGATCAGGCCATCGACTTCTTTAATTGCAGCTTTGGGCTCCCAATTATCTGAGGCGAATACAACCTCTTCCAGCACCTGGAATCCGGTTGGATAAATAGGTTGTTCCGGTTCGGAGACTTCTGCCTCTAACAGGTTCGGCCCATTGATCTTTAAAGCGGTTTCGGGGAAGTGGTATTCCACCAGTGATTCTATTCTTTTATAGGTCAGGCGAGACTGCAGAAAGGCTTCCTGTACCTGCGCCTGCGGTGCCCTGGTCATAAGCATTTCTCTCAGCAGCCTTACCTGCCCTTGCAGGCTGTCTACCTGTGTACGGAAATAGGCACTCACCTGTGCAACCGGATCATTTTGTTTTTCTGCACTCAGTAGTGCCGCTGTGATGATCACCGCAGCAATGGCAAAAAGGGTTTTTAGTTTTATCCAGTGTTTATTCATGTTCATTCTGTACTTAAAAAACGATATTCGTATGGGGCAGTGCTTTCTTTAATCGATCGATGGTTTCTTTACTGATCGGGTTACCGACCAGGATAATATTGCGCAGGTGTTGCATCCCAAAAAGGCTTTCCGGTAAGGATTGCAGCTGATTGTTACTCAGGTACAGCGACTCCAGTGATTTCAGTTTGGCCACGGAAGCAGGCAGTGTACGCAGTTGATTGTTGTTGACATTGATAGACTTTAATGCCTTCATCTGATGAATGTTTTCCGGCAATACTTCCAGCTGGTTATCGCCCAGATCCAGGCTCTTTAATTTATCGAGCCGGGTAAACGATTTAGGCAGGGCCTTCAGTTTATTAAAGGTCAGGTCCAGCTCTTCTAATGTACTGAGCTTACCGATCTGCTCCGGAAGGTTCAGTAATCCGTTATGGCTGACTTCCAGCAGGCGTATACTTTTCAGGCTAGTGATCTCTTTCTGCAGGCTGCTGAAATTATTCCAGGACAGGTCCAGTGTTTTTAATTGCTTCCAGGCTGTAATACTTAAAGGCAGATCTGAAAGGCCGTTATTATCGAGTTGCAGAAATTCGATCTGCTTCCAGTTGCCTACGGCTTCCGGTAATTTCTTCAGATGATTATTACTGATGATCATACTTTTCAACCGCAGCAGTGCGCCAACAGACTCCGGCAGAAAGCGATAGCTGTTCTTTTGCAGGTCCACCGTTTCCAGGTGTACCAGTTGCCCGATCTCCGGGTTCAGGACTTCATCCTTCACAATACGCAGAGAGAGTATGGTCGCACAATCTTTATATTTCAGTGCTTCGTTTACCGAACGGAAAGTAGATTTTGTGCAGTCAAATGCAGGTTGCTGTGCATGCAAACAATAGCCTCCCAGAAGAAAGGCTATTGTTGCACTCAAATAATATTTGAGCTTCATTATGGTATTCGTTGAGGTTATTATTGCTTGATAATTTTGGTATGTAAGGTCTGACCATTGATATGGATTGCTGTGGTGTATACACCTGCAGGTAATTGCTGCATATCAATTTCAAATTCATTTTTACCGGAAGTGATCTTACGATCCTGCTTCAGTACTACCGCACCGGTTACATTGTACAGTTCGATGGTTGCTGCTGCAGTGATCTTGCTGTTCATTACCACCGTTACTTTCTGTGTAGTCGGATTAGGATACAGTGAGGTCAGGCTTGCATGATCTATAACTTTTACAGATGTAGTCGTATCTTCTTCCTGGATCGCATCTGGTCCCAGGAATTCTTTACGGGCAATAACGATTGCAGATTCTTTATTGAATTTAACCAGGGCACCGGTTGCATCACGCATCTCTGTTGCATTGGTAGCATCAGGGTGCTGCATTGATACGAACATATAACGGTTATCCGGAGATAAAGTCATACCGGTAGGCTCACAACCTGCTGGTGTTACCGCAAACAGTTTTACCGCAGGATTAGTTTGTGTGTGACATGGTGGTACCATCCAGATGTGGTTACGGCCACCATCCTGGATTACATACAGGTTACCTTCGTTATCGAATGTCAGGTTATCTACACCACCATCCCATTGCTCTTGTACAATGCCATCAGCAGTTTCGATGTTATAGATCGTTGCACTGTTACCTACAAATACTTCCGTATGACTTACGGTGCTGCCGTTATCTGCAAAGCGGTATACACGGCTGGTTGCTTTTGAAGTGAAATAGATTTTATGATCCAGCGGACTGATCTCTACATCCTCAACACTGTTGAAGTTTGTAGCGCCTACAGCAGATGCATAGGTTCTTACATTATTACAATCTTCCGGAGTGTAGTTAGGGATACCAATCCAGTCACCAGTTGTAGCAGAACCGATAGGTCCGTCCAGTTTTAATACGAACAGATCACCTGAGCTCATATCGCCTGCAGTGTGTGCTACATATTTCCAGATATAACCGTAAGAGCTTTCATCAGCACCTTCGTACACTGTTTTCTTATCAGGTGCTACCACACAGTTTTCGTGGCTCATGCGACCCATACCCCAGATCTTATCCGGTGTACCGTCGTTATCATAATCTTTGATTGTGTGTGTAGCCGGGTCGATCTCAACCATCCAGCCGATATCCTGGTAACCATCGTTATTCACATCAGCAGTCGGTAATGTTTCTTCTGAAGTAATGATGGTGTTCCAAGGTGTTACCGTACCGGAACAGTTACGGCCTGTACCGCCGATACCACCGAAGTCTACCGGAGCATTATTGGTAATAACCCAGGTATCTGTAGTATCGTTGAAGTTAATGTTCAGCATAGATACACCTGCAGTAGGCCATGAACCCAACTCGTGGTTGATAGACAGGTAACCTTTTCTGCTGCTGTTATTGATCGGCACATAACCGGTAAAGTCAAACAGACCTTTGGTTACACCATCAGCAGCATTGGTGTATGCATCGCCTTCCTGTAATAACATCTGGAAGGTATGTGTAGCAGGAATTCTCAGAGAATCAGGCTGTGTGCTTGGCATTACAGACACGAAACGAGAGATGTGCAAAGAGTCCAGATTCTGATCGCAAACAACCGGTGGTACTGGTTCTACCAGTTCCAGTTGCAGGGCGAAAGAAAGATCAGAACTGCTCAGATCACACTGGTGTACTTCTACAGCGAATGTATTGGTACCCACCTGTAATGCTGAGGCCGGAATTACGTGAATACGGAAATCGTTTTCTGTAGCGGTGTTGCTGCTTGCAAATGTTGTATAAGTAGAAGTAGCCGGCATATTATCACGGATGATCTCCTGACCATTCAGGAATACTACGGCACCATCATCTCTTCTTAATTTGATCACTACATCCTGGTTAGCTGTAGGTAAAGCAGCCAGGTTGAATTGTGCTCTGAAATAGGTAGTTGTGTATTTGGTTGCGGAATTCGGACCAAAGCTTACTATTGTAGCTTCATCACCATCACCATAACCCAGTTCTGCGTTACCAGAAGCCCAGGCAGCATCGGCAAAGCTCGCTGCCGTCCATGCTGTACCCTGATCGGTACCATTGTCCAGGTATTTCCAGCTGCTCTGTGCAGGGAATAATACCGTTGTTAACTGTTGTGCATTAGCCTCCATCATCCCCAATCCTAACAGCGCCGCGCAACCTAAAAGTGTAAATTTCCGTTTCATAATCAATTGTCAAATTTTGCTGACAAAGTTCCACTGACAGTGTTACAGAAAGATTACTGAAAGGTTACCGAAAGATTATGCCAGGGTAAAGATTATGTAAACACGGTTGACATAAAAAAATATCCGACTGTGCCCAGCCGGATATTTTTTTATATAAATGTAACTGAATGTCCGCTTAAAGGAAACAAAGACTAGCATTATGATTGATGTAGCCTACTTTATACCTTTTGTTTTGATGCAAAAGGTAGCGCTAAAAATCAATGTGTCGGTGATTTTATTACCGCCGGATTATATAAGGCCATCTTGAGCGATCTTTATGGTGCGGAGCGCTTATTGTTTGTACGTTGCAATAAACTGTTCCATTTCTGCCAGAGAAAAAGAGCTGAGGTTCTGCGCTGCAGTCAGGCCTCCTTTCTGCGCGGCCATTACCCCATACTTTACCAGGTCCATACCGTCAATGCTATGTGCATCAGGGTTGATGGATAATAGTACTCCTTTTGAAAGTGCATATTCGATCCAGGTCCAGTCAAGATCCAGGCGACGCGGATGTGCGTTGATCTCCAGCACTACCTTATGCTCCGCACAGGCATCGATCAGGGTTTTATGATCGACAGGATATCCGTTGCGAGACAGCAACAGGCGGCCTGTCGGGTGACCCAGAATACGCGTTGCAGGGTTTTGAATAGCTGTCAGCAGACGATGCATGGCCTTCTCTTCCGTCATCTTCAGATTGCTGTGTACCGATCCGATGACCAGGTCAAAGGTGCTCAGTACCTCATCTGTATAATCCAGTTGTCCGTCATTGAGGATGTCGGCTTCTATACTTTTGAAAATTTTAAATGGTGCCAGCTGTACGTTCAGTTTATCGATCTCTTCATGCTGTAAGCGGATGCGCTCAGGTGTCAGCCCATTCGCATAAAATGCAGCCTGAGAGTGATCACTGATCACCAGGTATTCATAACCTTTTGCTTTTGCGGCCTCGGCCATCTGCTTCAGAGAATGCTGCCCATCGCTATAGGTAGAGTGACTGTGTATGATCCCTGTAATATCGGAAGGCATGATCAACTCCGGCAGATTATTTGCTGCAGCCTGTGTTAGAACAGCTGCGTTATTTCTCATGGCAGGATGTACATAGGCCAGTTTATTAGCGGTAAAAATATCCTGCTCGCTATTGATGTTTTCCCGCAGCTGATACTGTGCGGCAAAAGCCTCCAGGAATTCCGGCTCCCCACTTCCGGCAAACAATTGTTTATAAAATGCAGTTGCATCCGGTACCAGTACAAAAGTAATAGGTGGCAATCCGGCAAGTACGATTACCAGGCTTTCTGTATCCTGTGCTTCAGCAAGCTCGTACTCCATTCCTACAAATGCCGTCAGGATCTGTTCACGGTTGAGCGTAGTCACCATATCCAGTTGCGACAGTGTCGGCATCTGGCGGCGAAATGCGCCTGCCGGACTGATCAGTGCATCGGGATATGATTGCTGTAAACGGTCTGTGATCTGAGCCAGTACAGCATCCGCTGCGGCATACAGACAGAAACCGGAATTGGAACGCATAAACGCAATGCTGTCCAGTATGGCCTGCTGCGTTTTGGCACCAAACCCTTTAATAGTCGTGAGCCTGTTTTCCTGGCAGGCATACTCCAGCTCGCCAATGCTTTCAAGGCCCAGCTCTTTCCATAAAAGGCTGATCTTTTTAGGTCCGATTCCTTTTATAGATAACATATCTATTACTCCGGGAGGAGTCTTCTGTACATAATCTTCCAGGATACCCAGCTTACCTGTAGTATCCAGTTCATGAATCTTGGCCGCCAGTGATGCTCCTATAGCCGGTAAGGCCTTAAGGGCATCGGTAGACAAACCGGAAAGCTGCTCCGGTAATTTCTCTACGCGAAATGCCGCTGAGGCATATGATTTTGCTTTGAAGCTATCTTCGTTATGGATATCCATGAGCTTGGCCAGCAGCTCAAAATGGTCGGCAATTTCATGATTTGTCATAGCACAAATATATTGTGAAAAT
Organism: Edaphocola aurantiacus; assembly: GCF_019797745.1. GTDB lineage: Bacteria > Bacteroidota > Bacteroidia > Chitinophagales > Chitinophagaceae > Edaphocola > Edaphocola aurantiacus. The sequence continues at coordinate 175,895 of NZ_VOSI01000002.1, forward strand.
GCCAATCAGACATAAGCATTAATATCTGTCTGGCTCCGGCAATACCTGTTAAGCTTTGCCTGGTTTAGGAAAACATTAGCTTAACCAATCATTTACAAATTATCATTATATACTATATTTGAAACAACTTACCCATTTACCTCTAAAAAATATGCTATGAACTTAAGATCTATTGTACTCCTTTCTGCCATTGCTATAGGGAGTACACAATGCAAAAAAGGAAATGGAGGCGGTACTGAGCAACCGGGTAATGACACGGTAAGCCGTTTTGCGCCTGTTGAAACCGCTCCTCCGAATACGAATTACCCTTCGGCATTTGAGGGCCAGACCCGCATTTACGGGATCAAAACATTCACACCACTTAAGGTTGAGGTGCTCACATCCTCACTCAGCAATCCCTGGGGCATAGAAGTATTGCCGGACGGTCGTTTCCTCATTACGCAGAAAGCGGGCACACTAGCTATTGTCAGTGCTACCGGTACTATTGAAAACACGATACCGGTGAGTCCTGCTGTAGCCAATGCCGGACAGGGCGGTCTGCTGGATGTGGCATTAGATCCGAACTTCAGCCAGAACAGGATGATATACTGGTCATTTTCCCAACCGGTAAGTGGTGGTAACCTGACGGCCATTGCTAAAGGTAAGCTGGCTACGGACTGGAACAGTATTGAGAATGCATCTGTCATCTTCCAGGCTACTCCATCTTATAATGGTAGCTTACACTTTGGAGGCCGTATGCTTTTCGACAACCAGGGCAATCTGTTGCTGGGTACCGGTGAGCGTTCTGACCTGGTAACCCGTCCGCAAGCTCAGGAGCTGAATAGCCACCTGGGTAAGATCCTCCGGATCAAAACAGACGGTACTCCGGCTACAGGTAATCCTTTCCTGAATACCAGTGGTGCTATGAAAGCAATTTATTCCTACGGTCACCGCAATGTGCAGGGACTGGCCATGGACAGGGTTAATAATGTTTTATGGGCCGCAGAATTTGGCCCTTTGGGTGGTGATGAAGTGAATATTGTGGAGGCCGGTAAAAACTACGGATGGCCGGTTATCACTTATGGAAAAGAGTATAGCGGTGCCACTATCGGTAGCGGCATCACACAGCAGAATGGCATGGAGCAACCACGCTATTACTGGGATCCTGTGGTATCGCCCAGTGGTATGATCTTCTACACATCTAGCCAGATCCCGGAATGGCAGAATAACCTGCTGATCGGGGCTCTAAGCGGTACACATATTGTGCGCCTGAGAATCCTGAATAATAAGATTGCAGGTGAAGAGCGCCTGCTGCAAAGTGAAGGTCAGCGTTTCCGCGACCTGGCCCAGGATAATATGGGTAATGTATATGCGGTAACTGATCAGGGCAGGCTGTATAAGATCTCTAAATTATAAAAGCTATATTCAGTACCAAACAATAGGAGATACCTCCCTGTGGTTGGCATGACGAAAGTATCAGTACAGATAACAAAGACATAAAAAACAACTGAATATACAGGCCGGTGATGACACCGGCCTGTATATTTTTATAAACGAATCTTTAAATCCATTTCCTGTTTCATCGTGAGCAGGGCTTCTGCATTGCCCCGGGCATCATCTACCGGATTATGGGTATGCCTGGTGCGCCGAAGGTGTTTAAAATTCTGAAACATATCTTTCTGCATCCCTTTATAAAGGCTGCCCAGGTTTTGAGAACTGAAGCCAAAGGGATTTTTACCGGTAAAATGGTGGAAATACCAGCAGATAAACATCCAGTCAAAACCGTTATTGTCACTGATAAAAATCGGTTGCCCCTTTACATTTTTGCTGAGCCACTGTGCAAATGCATTCATCACCTCCGCCGGATCGGCAAAGGTTTCCGTCTCGGCTCTGCTGAACCCGGACACTGCCAGCGCTTCTGGAATAAACTGTGCTGATATGGGCTTTAACTGCCCGTAAAAGGTCTTGTCTAAAGGTTCTTCTACCAATACGGCTCCAAAACAGATCATGGAGTAATCTCCGGGAATAGGGCCATCACTTTCTATATCGACCATTACATAGGGCATAATCTCATCATTTTGCGGAGCACCAAATATACGATCAAACACATTTGGATTATTCCATATTTAAAATTTGTCTTCTCTAAACTCAAACAATTTGTAATAACTTCGCGGCATGGAAAATCATGTTAGGGTTCGTTTCGCCCCAAGTCCGACCGGTGGCTTGCATTTAGGTGGCGTACGCACTGTTTTATTCAACTATCTTTTTGCTAAAAAACATAAAGGCACTTTTGTGCTGCGTGTCGAAGATACCGACCAGACCCGTTTTGTTGAGGGTGCGGAACAATACATCTTCGATTGCCTGAACTGGGCTGGTTTGAATCCTGATGAGAGCCCGCTGAATCCGGGTGCTTATGCGCCTTACCGCCAGAGCGAGCGCAAACCAATGTACCGTCAGTATGCCGAGCAACTGATTGCACAGTGTAATGCATACTATGCATTTGATACTCCGGAAGAACTGGAGCAGATGCGCGAACAATATAAAACTCCTGAGAACCCTTCTCCTCAATATGATCACCGTACCCGCGGACAGATGCGCAATTCGCTGAACCTGTCTCCTGCGGAAGTACAGGAGCTGATTGATGCAGGTACACCATATGTAATCCGCATTAAAATGCCGGAAAACGAAACGGTACAATTTACCGATCTGATCCGTGGCAGCATCAGCAATGAAACGCAACTGGTAGATGATAAGGTATTGCTGAAAAGCGATGGTATGCCTACTTATCACCTGGCTGTGGTAGTGGATGATTACCTGATGAAAATTACACATGCCTTCCGCGGAGAAGAATGGCTGCCAAGTGCTCCTATTCATATCCTGCTGTGGAAATACCTGGGCTGGGAAAATGAGATGCCGCACTGGGCTCACTTACCACTGATCCTGAAACCGGATGGCAATGGTAAACTGAGCAAGCGTGACGGCGAGCGCCTGGGCTTCCCGGTATTTGCCATGGAATGGAAAGACCCTAAGACAGGTGATATCGTTGAGGGCTTTAAAGAAAAAGGTTTCTTACCGGAAGCATTTATCAACATCCTGGCGATGCTGGGCTGGAATGCCGGTACAGAACAGGAAATCTTCAGCCTGGAAGAATTATGCGATTTATTCTCTCTGGAAAGGGTACATAAAGGTGGTGCTAAATTTGACTATGAAAAAGCCAAATGGTACAACCAGCAACATATTCAGCGTGCAGACAATGCACGTCTGGCACAACTGAGCAAGCCTTACTTTGAGGCAAAAGGCGTTACTGTTGCAGACGATCAGAAACTGGAGCAGGCTGTGGCTATGGTTAAAGAACGTTGTCATCTGCTGAGCGATTTTGCAGAGCAGGCTTCTTTCTTATTCGCGGCACCGGTTACTCATGACCTGGATGCGGTTAAACCTAAATGGACTGCTGAAAAATCTGCTTTCTTCACCAAATGGATGGATGGCCTGGCGCAACTGGATGAGCCAGCTGCTATGGAGGCTGCATTCGGCGCGCTGGCTGCTGAGGAAGGGCTGAAAAAAGGTGAACTGATGATGCCATTACGCATTATGCTGGTGGGTGGTAAATTCGGACCGGGTGTATTTGATATCATACACTTCATTGGCCTGGAAGAGACCAAGACCCGTGTACAGCATGTGCTGGCAGCACTTGCATAAAGCAATCAAGAAATATAAAAAAGGATCGCCGGGAATAGTATTCCCGGCGATCCTTTTTTATATACTCCATAAATGTTAGAAGCGGTATTGCAAACCGATGTTTACATTCAGCACTTGTATGGCTGTTGTAGCTTTTTCGACAAAATAATCAGATGCAAAATCTGAGGAGTTATTACGTGTCTTGTCGAAAAATGTGATTCCGTTGTTGATCAGATTCTGCCATTTCATCTCTCTTTCTACTGCACCTACTTTACCATTTCTGCCCAATGCCTGGTAATAATCTGCTCTCAGATTAATACCCAGCTTAGGGGTAAAGCGATAAGTGATTCCTGCACCGATGCCCGGCATCAGTGCAAAACGGGTAGACCCTTCGTAATTATAAGCAGTCGCAGATACAATTACCCCTTCGTATTTATCAGCATTAAAAGGATTCTTGGCCCATACTGCCTGGTAGTAATCCGGGTTGCTAACATTCACAAAACCCAACCTCAGTCGTACATCCGCACTCCAGTGTTCATTTTCCAACACTTTATATACCGGTCCGATGAATAAGCCAAACTGACGAAATACAGGATTCGGTTTCTGATATAATTCAGTGTATCCGTTTTTAATATTGAAAGAATAGGCTCCGTTATCTACGATGGTATCTTTACTATGCTGCTGGTAGCCCAGGCCCAAACTCAATCCCAGGCGATTATTGGCCATGAAATAATAATTACCGTCCAGCCCGATATTGAAACCGGTATTCGCTTTACCGGTAATACCAGCGTAATCTCCCATAGGCAAACTCGCACCAGCACCAAGGTTCAATTCAAAAGAACCCGGAGCACGCTTACGGCTCTCCTGCGCTTCCACTTGCTGTGCCGAAGCCATAGTTCCGGTTAGTAATCCGGTCAATGCGAACAACAATAATCTGCTCATATTTTTATTTTGTGGGCCAAAGTTACAGCTTTCGTAAAACAAAAAGCGGTCCGCTGATTAAACGGACCGCTTTGCTGTGATCGTATATTTTAGTACTTCAATACTTTAATTTCTGTTCTCCTGTTTTGTTCATGCTCTTCTTCGGTACAGTTCACACCATCGGCACAGTTATTCACCAGACGGTTTTCTCCGTAACCTTTTGCCACCAGGCGTTTACGGGCTATGCCTTTAGACACCAGGTAGTTTACTGCAGCCTCCGCACGCTGTTGAGACAGGGTTTGGTTATACTGACGGTCACCACGGCTGTCAGTATGAGAGGATAACTCTATCGTCATGCGTGGATTGGTTTTCATAACACGTACAATATTATCCAATACTATAGCGGCATCCGGACGGATGGCAGAAGCATCAAAATCGTAGAAAATATTTTTCACCACAAATGCTTCGCCTTCTTTCAGATCACATACACCCAGTTTAAGGGTTACATACAATGTCTTACTACGATCCAATCCTTTAGTGGTCACCAGTTCTGTCTGAGAGAATTTACCGCGCTCGCTGGCTACAATATTATAATCTTTCTTAGGGTCCAGCTGGAAATTAAAGCGACCTTCTTTATCAGATATCTGCGTGAGCATAGCACCATTATCGCCCTGCGTCAGGTTGACTTCTATACCGGAAATTTTATGGCCGGTTTTACAGTCAATGGTTTCGCCCACCAGGGTGAAACGTTCATCATCATGGAATAATTCTTTGTATACATTATTGCCTTTAAACTCTGTCTGGGCAATCTGGGCGCTGGTTGTAGCCACTCCGTTCTTATCACCTCCAACGGTATAATCTTTAGCAGCCAGTTTGGTATTGATCATACCATTGGCATCGGTAATACCTGTATACACAGTACCTCCGGCGTCTTTGATCTGTACTTTTACGCCACCTAATGCCAGGCCTGTTTTCTTATCTTTTACCATCACAATGGTTTCTACAGCACCTTTGCTCTGGCTGCCGCCGCTGTTATCATGACTGCGCTTACTACTGTTGCCAAAGCGCAATTGCAGCCCCAGGCTTATATTCATATTGGTGATCGGTGTAGTACTACTGGTGGTTTCTTTACGGAAATACTGATCTATATTATTTACATAATTACGCGAGCCTTCCGGTTCTTCCCAGAATTTAATGCTGCCATCCAATACCTGTGCAGTCTGCTCATGTTGGGTGACGGTGAACTTACCTGCCTTGCCAAAGCTGCTCAGGTAATCGGCCTGTAATACAATACCCAGGTTGCTGTTTACATTATAGACCAGTCTCGCTCCGGCCAGTCCCATCAGGGCTACCGGTTTATTGGAACTGTTGTCGGTATACACCGGTGTGATCAGGTGCTCATACTGTGTGGTGAAGGGGTTCATTGCATACAGGTCCTGCTGGTATTGAGGGTATTGCTGAATCAGCGCACCTACCCTTGCAAAGACATTCAGGTCAAATGCTCCGAAACGTGTTCTGTACACGGGGCCGAGACTCAGCGCTATATGCTGGAAGGCATTGCCCTTTTGTGTGAAGGTGGTATATCCATCCTGGAAGGTGTAGACATAACTGCCTGCAGCATTTGAATCGGTGTTAAATGCTTTCAGTTTATGCTGCTGATAGCGTGCATCGATACCGATACCCCAGTTACTATTATTAAAGAAGTAATCCAGTGCCAGACCGCCGTTGATTCCGTTCTTAGCCTTTCCCGGTGCACCACTATAGGTGCCGGTCGGCATACTTAAGCCTCCGAATAAGGTAACCTGAAATGGCTTTTGTTCCATTCCTGTTGCAGGAACCGGAACGGTCTCCTGAGCTGCCACCGAGCCCGTTACGGCAAGGGCAATCATAGTAGTGAGTATCGCTTGTTTCATAAATCCCTTTTAGTATTTAAAAAATAGTTCACAATTTAGTAAAACGCTGTTTACGATCAATCAGGAATATTGCGTTTTAACATCTTATGTTGTTAACGGGCAAAACAATAATTCATCAAAATATAATATTGCTCTAAACCATTTGGCGTTAAATTTGCTAGACAACACCGAAACAAAAACAGTATATGACTCGTAAGAAACCCGGTACCATTATCAGGGATATCAGCTGGATGTCCTTTAATGCCCGCGTAATGCAGGAAGCTAAAGATCCTAGTGTACCTCTTTTTGACCGCCTCAAATTCCTTGGAATATTTTCAAATAATCTCGATGAATTTTTTCGTGTCAGGGTCGCATCGCTGAGAAGAATGTCTTTGTTGGGGAAAGCTGCGAAAGCCGCTTTGGAAGAGAATCCGGACAAGATCATGGATAAGATCATGGCAGTGGTGCTGGAGCAGAACAAGGACTTTGATAAAGCTTTTGCTGTAATCATTTCTGAACTGGAAAAAAACAACATTCACCTGAAAACGGAAAAGCAGCTCAACAAAGAGCAGCAACAGTTTGTAAGGGATTATTATAACGATCATGTGCGTACGCAGATCATCCCGCTGATGATTGAGAGTATTCCGCAGATGCCCCTGCTGAAAGATAAAAGTATATACCTGGCCTGTATGCTGGGTAGTACTCAAAATCCGATGATGCACCGCTACTCCCTGATCGAGATGCCATCGGAACTGCCGCGCTTTGTGGTATTGCCTTCAAAAAAAGAAGAGAAGGATATTATCCTGCTTGAAGATATCGTGCGTGCTAATCTGCATCAGCTATTCTCTGCATTTGGTTTTGACCAGTTTGTAGGGTATATCATTAAGGTAACACGCGATGCTGAATTTGACTTTGATATAGATGAAAATACGGACCTGATCACTAACCTGGAAAAGGGACTTAAAGGCCGCAAGAAAGGTAAGGCGACCCGATTTGTTTATGACAAGTCTATTGATAAAATATTACTGGAATACCTGGTTAAACGACTGAACCTTAAAAAGGAAAACCTGGTACCGGGCGGACGTATTCATAACTTCAAAGACTTTATGAACTTCCCCTCTTCTGTATTCAGCAACCTGGCTCCGAAAAGAGAACCTTTGCTGCATCCCGAAATGGTGCAACCGATACGCATCATGGAGGTCCTGAATAAGAAGGATGTGATGCTGCATTTCCCCTACCATTCCTTTGATCCGCTGATCGACCTGCTGCGTGAAGCGGCGATTGATCCTAATGTGGAGAGTATCAAAATAACCTGCTACCGGCTGGCTAAAAAATCGCAGATCGCCAATGCACTGCTGAATGCCGCCCGTAATGGCAAAAAGGTAACTGCAGTACTGGAATTACGTGCCCGCTTTGATGAAGAGGCTAACCTGAAATGGAGAGAGAAACTGGAGGAAGAAGGGGTGAATGTAATATTGGGTATCCCTAATATGAAGGTCCACGCCAAATTATGTTTGATCCGTAAAAAGGAATTCAGCAAAACGAAACAATATGGCTTTATCAGTACCGGTAACTTCAACGAGATCACTGCAAACTTTTACGGTGACCACTGTCTCATGACCTCTAACCGTACAATTCTCGCGGATGTAAATCGTGTATTTACCTACCTGGAGCAGCCGCAAAAACTCAGTACCTTAAAAGCCTGCAAAACCTTACCGGTATCGCCGCTGACCATGCGTAGCACTTTTATAGATATGATCGATAAAGAGATCAAAAATCATAAAGCGAAAAAGAAATCGGGCATTATGATTAAGCTCAACAGCCTGGTGGATAAACCGCTGATTGAGAAAATTGAGGAAGCAGCACAGGCGGGTGTAAAAATCGATCTGATCATTCGCGGCATCTGCTGTCTGCATACTGAAGATAAATCGTATAAAGCGCCTATTAATGCGATCAGTATTGTAGATGAGTACCTGGAACATGCGCGTGTATTCGTTTTTGAGAATGCAGGTGATCCTAAGGTATACATCTCTTCAGCAGACTGGATGGTTCGCAACCTGGACCACCGTGTAGAGGTGGCCTGCCCTATCCTGGATAAGCAGATCAAACAGGACCTGATCAATGTATTGCATTTACAGCTTGCGGAGAATGATAAAGCGCGGATACTGGACAATCACCAGCGAAACGAATACGTACCCCGTAAAGAGAGTGAAAAAGTAATCCGATCTCAGTACGAAATTTATAATTACTGGAAGCAGAAAGCCATAGCGGCAGGTCAGCAAAAAGAAAAATAATATGTACTTTCGTCAGGTATTTCTAAAACACCATTCTATTGATTTTAGCTGCTATCGATATTGGATCTAATGCTGCACGACTACTGATCAGCGACGTACTGCCTTACAAAGACGGCACTGTAGACTATACTAAACTAAACTTACTCCGTATACCGCTACGCCTTGGTTTTGATGTTTTTGAAACCGGTGTAATACCGGAAGAGAAGGCCAAAATGGTGATCGATACCATGAAGATCTACCAGCAACTGATGGACCTGTATAAGGTTGAGCATTATCGTGCCTGTGCTACTTCTGCTATGCGCGATGCCCGTAACGGGACTGACATTATACAGCAGGTAAAGGCAGAAACGGGTATAGGAATCGAGATCATCTCCGGCTCTGAAGAGGCGAATGTGATCTATGAAACCCATATTGCAGAAAACATAGATAGCCAGGATGCGTTTCTCTACATTGATGTAGGCGGCGGCAGCACTGAGCTAACCATGTTTCACCGCGGTAATATAATATTTAAAGAATCGTTTAATATCGGAACCATACGCCTGCTGAACGGTCTGGTAACAGATGCGCAGCTGGATCATTTCAAATGGTTCGTCAAAACACATACCAAAGAGATCAGCAATATAAAAGCTATTGGTAGTGGTGGTAACATCAACAAAGTATTTTCCTTATCCAAAACTAAGGAAGAGCGGCCGCTTAAACTGGAATTGCTGAGGGATTATTACAAGGAATTATCTGCTGCAACCATAGAGGAACGGATGCACCTGTACAATATACGCCGCGACCGTGCGGATGTGATTGTACCAGCCTTGCAGATCTATACTTCGGTAATGAGGTGGGCCGGGGCACAGGAGATTTATGTACCGAAAATCGGTCTGGCAGATGGCCTGATCCGTATGCTGTACAATAAGTACAAAACGGACCAGGGTTAATTAAGCCTGAATTATTACATTTAATCCCTTATTTTTGTAACAACCAAGAATTGCTTTTCCATGCAGGACAATACTATATTACAGCTCACTAATGCCAATATTTACCAGGGTAAAACCCAGATTCTGCATGATGTTAATCTTCATATCAACAGGGGCGAATTTGTATACCTTATCGGAAAGACCGGCTCGGGTAAATCCAGCCTGCTGAAGACCTTATATGGTGAATTGCCGCTGGTAGAGGGTGATGGTGTTGTTGTGGGTTCTGATCTGCGCAATATGGACTGGAAAAAAATTCCGTTCCTGCGCCGTAAAATGGGTATAGTATTCCAGGATTTCAAACTGCTTACAGATCGTAATGTATACGAGAACCTGGAGTTTGTGCTGAAGGCTACCGGCTGGACAGATCCTAAGCAGATGAAGGCCCGTATCGAAGAGGTACTGGACCTGGTGCACCTGCCGGCAAAAAGCTACAAAAAGACATATGAAATGAGTGGTGGCGAGCAGCAAAGGGTGGATATAGCCCGTGCCCTGCTGAATAACCCTCAACTGATCCTGGCCGATGAACCTACAGGTAACCTGGACCCGGATACTACAGATAAGATCATGCAACTGCTGGTGAGCATTGCTCAAGATATGAATACGGCTATCCTCATGGCGACACATGACTATCGTCTACTGCAGAAATATCCATCGCGTATTGTACGTGTAGAGGACAATTCGGTAAGTGATAATGCGGATATTCCTGAACTCAGATCATAAGCGGGATTCCAATTCCGATCAAATAAATACATAAAAGAAGGGCCAGTAAATATTTACCGGCCCTTCTTTTATGTATTTATTGTGTATTTATGCTTTTACAAATGAGATGGCAGCCCAGCCTCTTTCATCCATAAAGCTAACTGCTTTCAGTCCATTGACACTTGCTGATTCCAGGATAATATCAGTATCCTGCTCTTTCAGTATCCCGCTCAGGACCAGTGTACCGTCTGCATTCAGCGATTCACTTAATATCTGCATAGAATCCAGCAGTATATGGCGGTTTATATTGGCCAGGATAATATCATATTGCTTACCCGTGATCAGGCCGATATCGCCCAGATCTACGGCTACTTTGGTACAATCATTATTCTTCACATTCTCTACTGCATTTTCGAAAGACCATTCGTCGATATCGATCGCATACCCTGAGGCTGCTCCCAGCATTTCGGCCAGGATAGCCAGGATACCGGTGCCGGTGCCATAGTCCAGTATTTGCTTGCCTTTCAGATCCAGCGCCTGCATATGCAACATCATCAGCTTAGTCGTGGCATGATGCCCCGTACCGAATGACATTTTAGGCGTGATCAGTATCTCATAAGGAATACCCTCTACCTTAGGATGGAATGCGGCCCTTACACTACAGAAGCCAGGCAGTAAAACAGGCTCAAAATTGGACTCCCAGGTGGCATTCCAGTTTTGTTCTGGCTCTTCTTCCACCACATACTGTACATTAGCCAGCGAAGCAATCTCCTGTAACACTGTTTCATCCACGCTATTTTCCGCAGCATAAGCAATCAATTGCTCATCTTCCGCTTCCTCAAAGCCGGTAAAGGCATCCTTTGTACTCATCTGAGCAATCAATATAGCTCTCTGTTCTTCAGTAGCAGTACTGTATCTTATCTTAATATAATTCATATCTGGAATCAATAATAACTAAAAAATAGGTTTGTCCTTGCAGACAAACCTATTTTTATAAATAGTCTGGTTAATATTATTTGTTTACGCGGCTACCAGGCTGACCTAAAGAAGATTTTTCATCAACTTCTTCCGGTACATTGGTATTGTCAACATTCAGGTTTTTCTCCTGGCTTCCGATCGTACCTGGTTTAGAGCTATCAAAAATGATGCGTTTAGTAGGATCTTCGTCCATGATTTTAAACTCAGTACGGCGATTCAGTTGCTGACCGGCCAGGTTAGGCTTACCGTTAGTTTCGTTAGGCGCTACCGGCATAGTCTCACCAAAACCTTCTGCTTCTAAACGGCTTCTGTCGATGCCACCTTTATTTACCAGGTAGTTTACAACAGATTCGGCACGTTTTTGAGATAATGTTTTGTTGTATTCATCAGAACCTCTGCTATCTGTATGAGAAGCAACTTTCACGCTCAGAGACGGATTGTCGTTCATCAGGCTGATCAGTTTTTCCAGATCGCTTACAGATTCAGGGCGCAGATCATATTTGTTATCATCATAGAATACGTTGTCCATACGGAACCAGCTCAGATCGATCTGGTTTACATAGATCTCAACTTCTACAGTGTTATCTTTATCAGTGCGTTGTACTGCTTCTGTATTCACGTTAGCATGAGAAGAAGTGTACTTAGGCTTATCTGCAGTGAAGGTATAAGAGTGTCCTCTTGGCGTATTGAACTCAAAATTACCGTCAACAGAGTTGAATGTATTTAAGTTACCATTCTCATCTACCATTTTCACCACTACTTCACCAACAGGCTTCTGTGTTTTGGCATCGATTACTTTACCTAAAGCTTTTAATTTCGGCTCGAACTGTACTCTGAAGATATCATCACAACAAGTTGGATTTTTCAGGGCAATAGAACCTACGCGGTTAGATACCACATATCCGTCCGGTTTACCGTATCCATCCAGGATGAAGTACATATCATCTGCAGGAGTATTGATCGGGTAACCCATGTTTTTCATACCAGAGTAACGTGACGGGCTGTTGCCGGCCATAGTCGCTTCGAATACATCCAGACCACCCATAGTTTCCCATCCGTTAGAAGAGAAGTACAGTTTGTTTGTACGGTTATCGAAGTAAGGAGTCATTTCATCTCCTTTGGTATTGATTTGCTTACCTACGTTTTGCGGACGACGGTATGTTTTCAGACGGGAATCATATACTGAATACCAGATATCATAACCACCGCGGCTTTGCAGTTTACGGTCAGAAGTAAAGAACAGGATCTCTTTCTTACCGATTTTTACGATACAAGGATGTGTACTGGAAGAACCTGATTCATTGATACCATTGCCTAACTCCTGCGGAGCGCCCCAACGGTCGTTTTTGAACTCAGCTACGAAGATGCGGCACATCATACCGGTATCACCTTTCTGATCCAGACACTTAGTGAAGTAAAAACGATCACCACCTTCAGCCAGAACACCATTACCTACATGGTATTTCGGATCATTGAACTGACCATCCATAAACGGAACAGCCCAGGTGAATGTATCTTTTACATCAGTATACTTATTTTTTTGCGACACCATGAAACGGGATACATAATCCGAACGTTTCTCTTTGATCTTGTCTACAACGATGTTGGTATTCATCGTACCGAACAACAGTGCTGTATCGCCCAGAGGGAACGGAGACAGTTCTGTGTTTGCAGAGTTGATATTTGGTCCGAGTTGCGCAACAGTTGCGGCCTCTGGATTGGCAATCGATTTAATACCCAGGTAACAACCTTTGATTTCAGTCTCTGTTTGTTTCAACAGGATCTTAATATCTTTGTTTGGTTTTGGGTTGTCTTTCTTGAATTGTTGAAACGCTCCGATAGCTTCGTTATAGCTACCGTTCATTTTTAACATCAACGCTTGCTTGAAGATCGCTTCAGGATAGATTGCTTTTGCTAAACTGTATGCATAACCATAACTTGCTGCTGCATTGGCATAATCTCTCATTCTCCACTGACTCTCGGCAATCTGGTAGGCCAGGTACGGATTACGGGGCTGTTCCATCTGCAGTTGTTTGTAATACTCTTCTGCATTGTAAAAGCTACCGTCTTTGAATAAGCCATCCGCCCAACGTAGTTTCTTTTCGTAGCCTAGCTTTGCAACAGGATCATCCGCTCTTTTGCCGTATTTATCTCTATCTCTTTGTTGTGCTAAAACATCAGTTGGTTGTACACTAGCGAATGCTATTGCCGCAGTCGCTAATAATAGTATTGGTTTGCGTTTCATATTTTATGCAACGTTGAATGTGAAAATTTTTGAAAATTCAAAAATGACGTAATAAATTTTTCTATTCCTGGTTCTTAGAATCGACCACAAGGGTATAACAGTTTGTGGGCAAATTCGATCGGGCTTGGCGCGATATAGCGTACCATTACTTCAAAACCGCCATTGCCGTTGGTTGCATTTTTCAGGTCAGAAGTATTGAAGTCATAACCGGCACCGATACGGAAACCTTTGAATTCAACACCTACAGTAACCATCGCAGCATCCTGATGACGGTACCAGCCACCAGCATAGATTGCCGGAGCGGTAGGGTAAGTATAATCATCGCCTAATTTGTAATGGAATTCAGAACCTGCTACGATCTCGCTGGCAGAATTCTGAGACTGGAATAATACAGCTGGTCTGATGCTGAAACGATCGCTTACGCCGATGATAGCACCTGCCTGAGCAGTATAACGGATGCCTAAACCGACATCTTTAGTTGATTGTTGTTTCTGGAAAGATTCCAGTGGTTGTGTCAGGTTATTGGCACCAACACCGAGTACATAAGAGAACTTGTCTGAAGCGGCGTGTGACCAGGCTAAACCGGCATTAACGATCCAGCTGCCTACACGGTTATTCAGGTTAGCCCATTCTGCACTTACGCCTGGGTTCCAGTTACCTTCATTAAAGTCTCCTGCAAAATACAGCTTACTGATGTCCAGGTTTTTGCTGGAGTAACCACCTTGCAAGCCTACTGTTAAAGCCATTTTACCGTCTCTACCCAGGAACTTGTGATAGGCCAGGGATGCTAAACCGGAAAAGTTATTCAGGTTACCGTCGCCGGCTCTGTCATTATATAATTGTATACCGCCAGCCAGGTAATCGTCAATAGAGATATCTCTGATTAAAGGCATATCAACAGAAACGGCATATGTTTTGAATGCAGCATTACCTAATGCACTACGCCACTGGTCGCGATAAACCGCAGACACTCTATACTCTCCCTGGAAAGCACCTGTAAACGCCGGGTTAATTGTAAGCGGAGATGCGTTGAATTGCGTAAAGTGCACATCCTGCGCCGTTGCATTTCCTATAGACATTATAGAAGCAGCAAACAGTAACGCACCGGTGATAGTATTTCTACACTTCATATTTTATAAATTGTTAGTCGGGTTAACAAATATTTTAGTTTGAGGAGAAACCAAAAAAGGCTTAAGGCATTAAAAGTCCAAAAAAAAATTTGATTTTCCTTACTTTTTCTTAATTTTTTTTTAATTATTTATTTTTTTCAAAAAAAACACTTAAATCAGCGCCGGGCAATTATTAAGGCATGATTATCACTGCTTATCGCAGTAATGTAACATTGCCTGTTTTATTGACCATTTTGCCGGTTTGTGCATCTCTGAGGCGTATAATGTAAACATATACTCCATTAGGCTGTGGCATACCATTCACCTTACCATCCCATCCTGAATTGATGTTAGAAGAGGAGAAGATCTTCTGACCCCATCTGTCATAAATTTCAAAGATCTCCATTGCGAAATTGCCTCTGAAGCTTGGCTTGAAGGTGGTATTGTTCGGGTTAAAGGCATTAGGCATATCTGCTACACCTTCTTGTTTCACAATAAAGTCAATGGAATCCGATACAGAACAACCCTCATCAGTAGTTGCAGTATAGAAGTAACGGGTATTCACCAATGGACTGAACAATGGATTGGACAGGCTTGAATTATTGATACCAGATACCGGGAACCAGTTGAAATGAACGGCATTTGTTGATGGCTCCAGCTGATAGCTTTCTCCGGCCCAGATCACTACAGAATCAGGCAGGCTTACCGCTGCAGCAGGATGCACCGTAATGTTTACAAATTGTGTATCGATACAGCCATGCTCACTAGTCGCCAGCAGGCGGAACTGTGTTGTGGTTATCGGGCTAAAGGTCGGTGTCAGGCTATTCGGATCGCTGACCCAGTTGGTCGGCGTCCAGCTGTATGTATTATCCGGGTCCAGTGGCTGATTATCAATCGTACTGTACGCACTTACCGGAACGGACTGGTTAGGACAGATACTGGTATCTCCCGGCAGCACATTCAGGAATTCTCCCGGATACACGGTGACCGTCATCGTATCACTACCCACACAACCGGCCGGGGTGGTGGCCATAACAATAATATCTGTGGTGGCATTAGCCTTGAAGATCGGCGCAATACGGTACGGATCATTAAAGTTTGATTCCGGCATCCATTTGTATGTAAAGGCACCTGTATCCTGAGGATTGGTCTCTACAAACATAAACAGGCTGTCATAAGTACACATTGAGGTATCGCTACCGATATTCACACCTATGGTCTGTACATCTACGGTAAAGCTGGCATTAGAAACACGACAGTTCGTATCCAGTGAAGGGATGTTTACATACAAGTTGTAATTATATATACCAGGAGCAGGGAAGCTGATGCTGGCAAAATTAATAGTCGGAGCAGTTACACCTAATGTAGGATTCCATACATAGCTTAATGGTCCGAAGATGGTATCTGTTTCTACATTTACATCTAATATTTGTCCAAAACACATTGCAGTATCACCTACATCGATAGTCACGTGGATAGAATCCTGGATCACTACGATTGCAGAATCCAGTACTACAGGGTTAGAGCTACAACTATATGGAGACAGGAATTTGATCCATACTGTTTTATCGGCTCCGGCAACTGGCAATGGTAATGCTTTTACATATACGTGTCCGGTAGTTGCATTTGCAGGAATAGTTACTGTTCCTGTCAATAACTGATAGTCCACACCGTTAACAGCTGTACCGGATAATTGGTACGGTATTGTCAGTGGCAGAGGAGCAGCATTTGGTCTGGAGATGGTTACATCTGCCTGAGGACAACCTCTTACGATAAATGCGGTATCGCTGGTAGTGATATTCATACCGGAAGCACCTGCAGATAAGGCAATAGAGTTAAGGCTTCCTGCTTTCAGGAATACACCAGAGTTCAACGAACCATCAGATACATCGGCTACCGCCAGTTTCAGTCTGTAGGTATCACAAGGAACTACTGCCTGAATTGCAGTTAACACCGTAGTCATACCGTCAAAAACGATATTAGGATTAGCTGTAGGAGTAAGGTTATCTACATAATATGCGGTAAATGGAGAACCGGTGGCAATGGCATTACAGGTGGTAATATTACCGAAAGCACCCGCACCGCCGTTTACAGTATTGATCGCTATAGGTACATTGGTTGTACCTGGTACCAGTGCGATGTTACGTTTGGTAGGAATAGCAGGGATGTTAGAAACAATACCAGGTCCGGAGATCAGGAATGCAAAGGCATCGTTGAACTGAGAACAGGCATATTCCGGATACTCTTCCGAACCAAATACATACTGAAACTTAACCGTATCACCAGCCGGGATAAAGTCAAACTGCAGTACGCAGGCGTTGTTGGTTGTAGCACCATTCATAAGTGCAGAAAGGTCCGCATCACCACCATTGTTAGGGGAAGAAGACAGCATACCATTGGTCGCAATAGCGTCAACACCGGTAGTAAATGTTGCGGCATTGGTTTTGGCAGCACCCGTGGTCAGTACGATACCGCTATCGATACCCAGGTTACTGGTACCGGCAAAGGTACCGGCACCACCGGTACGGCAGGTCATGGTAGGATTCAGGGTGATTACCCCTACCCCAACCAGTTTATCGACCAGTTGAGCAGCGGTTACATTGTCTACAATAGTCAATTGCGCATGGGAGCGGGGCATCGCAAAAAGAATACACAAGCCCAGCAAAAGAACATGTCGGATTTTAGTATAACTCAATTTCATAAATTGACTTTTTTTATATGATGAATAAGGGGTTTTTCGAGTACTAAAATATGAAAAATTGTTTAAAGATAGTTAAAACGGGCTAAAATTCAAGTACCCGGACAAAAAAACGGTCATGAAAACCATGACCGTTTTGATATTTATTTTTTTAATAATATTTATTTTCCCTGTATTAATCCGAACTGAGCACTCAGCTCCATCATCTTATCCATAGGCTTTTTGGCCGCCAGGCGTAAAGACTCTTCCATCAATATTTCCGGCATCTCGTACTTCAGGCAGAGGTAGAGTTTTTCAAGCGTATTGAGCTTCATATAAGGGCAATCGTTGCAGGCACAATTATTTTCCGGCGGTGCCGCAATCAGGGTTTTATGCGGGGCATTCTTCTGCATCTGGTGCAGGATTCCTGATTCGGTGGCGACGATAAAGGTATCTGCCTCGTCTTTTTCCACGTAAGACAACAACTGTGATGTGGAACCGATAAAATCTGCAATTTTCAGCAGCGGCTCCTCACATTCCGGGTGGGCGATCAGCTTAGCCTCAGGATGCTGTTCTTTCAGGCGGGTTATTTTCTCCAGGGAGAAGATTTCATGTACCATACAGGCCCCGTCCCACAGCAGCATATTGCGGCCGGTAACTTTATTAATATATCCTCCCAGATTCTTGTCCGGAGCAAAAATGATTTTCTGATCTGCAGGCAGACTGTCTACAATCATTTTGGCATTGGAAGAGGTACAGATGATATCGCTGAGTGCTTTCATACCGGCACTACAGTTAATATAGGTAATCACAATATGATCCGGGTGCTTTGCTTTGAACTCGGCAAACAATTCCGGAGGGCAGCTATCGCTGAGCGAACAGCCTGCATTAAGATCCGGCAGCACCACTTTCTTACCCGGGTTCAGGATTTTGGCCGTTTCTGCCATAAAGTGTACTCCGGCAAATACGATCATATCCGCATCCGTTTTCGCAGCAGCCTCTGCAAGTGCCAGGCTGTCGCCGATAAAGTCTGCAATATCCTGTATTTCCGACTCCTGGTAATAGTGTGCCAGCAGCACCGCATTCTTCTCTTTCTTTAGTCTCTTGATTTCTTCAAACAGGTCCAGGCGGGGATCAATAGGCATATCCAGGTAGCCTTTTGCAGGTACCTGAGCCACCAATTCGTTGTATTTATCTGCAGTTTCCATTTTAATTATATATATCCTTTATTATTCAGATATCTAATTTAGACAATTTAATGACAAAGAACGGCCAATTTTTCTTTATGGCTTTGTTAATTTAAACCTGTTCTTTGCAGAATACAAAGGTACGATATTCAGATGCCTTGTTTCTTTATTGTTTTTTGTAGATTTGCCCGAATATATAGTTCTGTATCCGATTTTTTACAATACATTTTCCGACATGAAAAAATTGTCTATACTTCTTTTCTCTCTTGCTTCAACAATGGCACAAGCACAACAATTACTGACTCCCGAAACCCTGTGGAAACTGGGCCGCGTCAGTACACAATCTACCACTCCCGATGGCAGTACGGTCCTGTACACGGTAGCACATACTGACCTGACTACTGAAAAAAGTAACAAGACGCAGTACCTGCTGAATATGGCCACAGGCGAGAGCAAGCCAACTACAGTACTACAGGGCAAACAGTTTGTACAATGGGACAAAATTGGTCTGTATGCTTTAAATGACGGCTCTTTATTCCTGAGTAAGGATAATGGTGTAACCTGGACCAGGATTCACTCCGGCCTGAAGGATGCGACCAATGTGCGCATCTCTCCCGATGGTAAAACAATTGCCTACAGTAAAATGGTTGCTATTGATAAAGTCAAAGGCAATGCTCGTTATAATGATGTGCCAAACAGTTCTGCATATGTATTTACAGACCTGGACATCAGACACTGGGATTACTGGAATGATGGCAATTACTCCCATATCTTCATCACCGGCATCAACAGCAGTGAGTCGAAAGATATTATGCAGGATGAGCCCTACTATGCACCACAGGTACCTTTCGGCGGAGCTGAAGATTTTGTGTTCAGCACAGACAGCAAGACGCTGATCTATGTATGCAAAAAGGCAAAAGGTAAGGCTTATGCGCAAAGCACCAACACGGATCTGTATGCCTATAACATGCAGGATGGCCGTACCGATAACTGGACCAAAGGTATGATGGGTTATGATATGAAACCTTTGTTCAGCCCGGATGGCAAGTATGTTGCCTGGACCAGTATGGCGCGCGATGGTTTCGAGGCCGATAAAGTGGACCTGTACCTGATGGATCTGGCGACTAAAAAGAAAACAAACCTGACTGCTAGCTGGAACGAAACAGTAGATGGTGATTATATCTGGGGCAATGATAGCCGTACCCTTTATTTCAATGCGGCTTACCGTGGTACCCAGCAACTGTTCTCTGTTAATATTACCACTCCTGGTAAAGTAAAGATGATCACGGATGGTGCGTTTGATGTAGCGGGTGTTGTCGCACAACATAAAAAAGATATACTGGTGAGCAGAACGGATATGAACCATAGTGCAGAACTGTATATGGTGAATACGGCTAATGGTAAAATGAGCCAGGTATCTCATGCCAATGATGAGGTATATGCCGGTACTGCAATGTGTACTTCTGAGTTGAAAATGGTAACTACAACTGATGGTAAACAAATGGGTGTATGGGTTGTATATCCACCTAACTTTGACCGTACCAAGAAATATCCTACCCTGCTGTACTGCCAGGGCGGACCACAATCTGCGTTAACGCAGTTCTACAGTGTACGCTGGAACTTCGCGCTGATGGCCGCTAATGGTTATATCGTTGTCGCACCAAACCGCAGAGGTATGCCGGGCTGGGGCACTGAATGGAACGAAGCGATCAGCAAAGACTGGGGCGGACAACCAATGCGTGATTACCTTGCGGCAATTGATGCTGTGGCCAAAGAATCTTATGTAGATAAGAACCGACTGGGTTGCGTAGGCGCAAGCTATGGTGGTTACAGTGTATTTATGCTGGCTGGTATTCATGAAAACCGCTTTAAAACATTTATCGCACATGATGGTCTGTTCGATATGAAGAGCTGGTATGGCACTACTGAGGAGTTATGGTTTGCGAACTGGGACCTGGGTGGTAATTACTGGCAGAAAGATATGCCGAAAGCATACACTCAATATAATCCAAGCAACTATATAGACAAATGGAATACTCCGATCATGGTCATCCAGGGTGGTATTGACTTCCGTGTGCCGATCGAACAAGGGCTGCAGGCATTCCAGGCGGCACAGTTGAAAGGTATTAAAAGCAAGCTGCTGTATTTACCGGATGAGAACCACTGGGTATTGCACCCGCATAATGGCCTGGTTTGGCAACGTGAATTCTTCTCCTGGTTGAAGGAAACCCTGAAATAATAATACAAGAACCATTAAATAAAGAATTATGCAATTACATACTATCGATACTGGCTTATTCAAACTGGACGGCGGTGCTATGCACGGTGTAGTCCCTAAAAGTTTGTGGAACAAACTGAACCCGGCAGATGAGCATAATCTGTGTAGCTGGGCGATGCGTTGTATGCTGGTTGAGACAGACGGCAGACTGATCCTGATCGATACCGGTATAGGAGACAAACAGGACGAGAAATTTTTCGGACACTATTACCTGCATGGAAATGCAAACCTCCTGGGCTCTATCAAAGCCAAAGGATATAGCCCGGAAGATATTACAGATGTATTCCTGACACACATGCACTTCGATCATGTAGGAGGTGCTGTAAAAAGAGCAGGTGATCAACTGGTGCCTACGTTTAAAAATGCTACGTACTGGAGCAATGCCAATCACTGGGACTGGGCGGTAAACCCTAATGACCGTGAAAAGGCTTCTTTCCTGAAAGATAATATCCTGCCACTGCAGGAAAGCGGGCAACTTCGCTTTTTTGAAGGTGCCGATGGCGATGAGTTCGTTCCCGGTTTTAAAGTAAGACTGGTAAACGGCCATACGGAATCGATGATGCTGCCACAGATTGAATACAAAGGAAAAACAATCCTTTATTGTGCCGATCTGTTACCGAGCATGCACCACATGCCGTTGCCATGGGTTATGGCTTATGATACCCGCCCCCTGGAAACGCTGAAAGAGAAAAAAATACTGCTCGAAGAAGCTGCTGCTAACGACTGGTTGCTGTACTTTGAGCATGATGCAGCCAATGAGCTGTGCTCTTTACAACAGACCGATCGCGGGATACGTTCCGGCACTGTAATGACATTAGAAAATATGTAATATACAATTCTGTTTTTTATCAGTATTTTATATTTCAACTCTGGAAAGCTGCTTTTTTCTTGTAAAAAGCAGCTTTCTTTTTTTAAACCTTTTTTGTATATTGTCGACTTTCGGGCTATTTATTGGCATTTTTCACCAACCAATCTACCGGAATGGTAGTCTTTATTAGGGTGTGACAATTAATAACCATCATTGTAAAATAACTAGTGTACTATGGGTAAATTTTTATTACTAACCGGCATTTTAGGCCTGGCTGCATCTACCAGCTGGGGTGGTCCTAAAATACCGGATGCAAAGCATCAGCACGAGGCCGGAGAGCAGGCTGCACTTTCTTTTATTGAGAATAAAGGACAATGGGTTTCGGAAGCCAAGTATCAGGCACATGTTGCCGGTGGTGTTATGTTCCTTACCGACAAGGGCTTCGTGTACAACTTTGTCAGTTCAGATGATCTGGAAGCATTCCACGAAGCAGCAGACAAGGGCAACAATTCTGCCGACCTGCCGATACACGGCCACGCTTATAAAGTAAACTTTGTAGGTGCTAATACTAATGTATCTTACAGCAATTCCGGTAAGAAAAGTACGTATCATAACTACTTTATCGGTAACGATGCCAGCAAATGGGCTGGACATGTAGGATTATACGAAGGTGTAACCCAACATGATATATATAACGGTGTTGATCTGAAGGTTTATTCAGAAAACAACAATGTAAAGTATGACTTTGTCGTGAAGCAAGGTGCTAACCCTCAGCAAATTCACCTGTCTTTCGATGGTGTGAGCCCTAAAATTCAGGCTGACGGTTCCCTGCTGATTACTACAAGCGTAAATAAGGTAATTGAACATGCCCCGGTTACTTACCAGCTGATCGACGGCCAGAAAGTGACGGTTCCTTCCCGTTATAAATACGAGAAAGGAGAACTTACCTTTGATTTCCCTAAAGGATATAACAAAAACTACGACCTGGTGATTGACCCGGCCCTGGTTTTTGCAACATATAGCGGTGGTGTAGGTACTACGCCATACTATGCTCACTCTACCACTTATGACAAAGCAGGTAATACCTATACTGCGTCATTGGCTTACGGTATAGGCTGGCCTACAACAACGGGTGCTTACCAGACTACTTTCCCTGGTGGTACAGGTTGTGCAGGTATTAATAAATATACTTCTAACGGCTCTACACTGGTATACTCTACTTACTTCGGTGGTACCAACAACAACGTTCAGCCTAATACTTTAAGAGTAAACGACAGTAACCAGCTGGTAATGGCCGGTAACGTGTCTACAGCTACTATGCCGGTTACAACAGGCGCTTATCAAAGTACACTGAATGGTGGATCAGATATCTATGTAGTTAAATTTACTGCTGACGGTTCTGGCATCCTGGCCAGTACTTACCTGGGTGGTACCGGTATGGAAGCCTTACAAAACGGTTCTACCTTTGCCTATACAGGTCTGGGTGGTTCTAACGGTAACCCTGCCGACGTTGCATTCGATGCTTCCGGTAATATCTGGGTAGTATCCAACACTGCTTCTACCGACTTCCCTACTACTGCTACAGCATACCAGTCTGCCAATGGTGGTAGCCACGATGCGGTAATCGCTAAACTGAATGGCAACTTAAGTTCCTTAATGTACGCTACTTATATGGGTGGTAATGCCTGGGATGGTGCTATCGGTATTGAATACAATAAGAATACAGACGAGATGGTTGTTGCAGGTTATGCCGGCTCTTCCAACTTCCCTACTACTGCAGGTGCTTACCATACCACTTCAGGTGGTGGTATCGACGGTTTTGCTGTTAAATTCCGCAACAATAACCCTATCGTTCAGGCAAGTACTTTGTTAGGTACTTCCGGTACAGATATCGCTTACCGTGTAGCATTTGACTGTGGTAATAATATCTTTATCGCTGGTAGAACAGATGGTTCATACCCTGTTACCAATACTCCTGCACAAGGTCTGGTATCAAACGGATATGTATTTATCGACAAACTGAATCCAAGTCTTTCTTCTACTATTGCTTCTACCAGAACAGGTGCAAACAATAGCAGCATTACGCCTACGGCGATGATGGTGGATATCTGTGGTAACATTATGATCTCTACAGTAACCAGCTCAAGTAACCAGACTGGTATGCCACTGACTCCGGATGCATTCGATGCGTCTCCTAAACCTTCTTACTTCGCAGCCTTTAAAGCAAACTTTACGGAACTGATCTTTGGTAGCTTCTTCGGAAGTGCCAGTGGTGACCACTTCCACACCGGTATCTGTCGTATGGACCCTAATGGTATCGTATACCAGTCTGTATGTGGTACAAGCACAGGCTTCCCTACTACTCCATGGTCTTACGCACCGGTTAAATTAAACGGTGGTACCAATGATAACATTACATTCAAATTCGCTTATGATATCGTAAGTATTGAAATGGAAACAGAATCAGGCCAGGGTGGTAATGAACTGGACAGAAAACACACCGTAAGAGGTTGTAATTCTGCTAAAATCACCTTTACAAGAGGTGGTGACACTACAGTACCAATGATCCTGCACATCAACAAATTAGGTGATGCTGTAAACGGAACCGACTACCAATACCTGCCAGATACAGTTTACTTCAGTGCTCTACAAACCAGCAGAACTATAGAAATCAAACCATTACTGGTACCTAACATGCCTACCGGTCCTAAAATGGTAATCATTGAGGCACTGAACCCTTGTGGATGTGATAATGGTGTACAAAATGTAATTAAGAAAGATACCGTTTACATCTTAGACTCTCTGTATGTGAATATCTCTAACCCCTTACCGGCTTATTGCCCTGGTACGCAGATATCTATTACTGCCGATACAGACCCTACCCTGGACTTTGACTGGACACCTGTACAATATAACCTGGGCAGCCTGACGATCAACCCGATCCTGTTAACAACCCGCGACTATACTATTACAGTAAGACAACCTGGCGCTCCGGCTACCTGTCCTCCGCACAGCAAAACATTCCATGCTCTGGTAGAACAGTATCCTATAATCTCCATGCCTTCCGATACGATCGTCTGCGGTCAGGACTCTGCGGTAATCGCGGTATCAGTCTATCCTGACACGGTTAATTACCTGTATACCTGGACTCCAAGCACTGGTCTGAGAGCGGCTAATATCGGTACAAACTACCTGTTAAGACCAACCGGAACTTATACATATAACCTGCATGTAACGACTCCATTAGCGAACTGTGCTACAGATCATCAAATGATCATCAATGTAAGACCTCCGTTCCAGTTAACAAATGTTCTTCCAGTCAGCGGTACTACCGTAAACTATGGTGAAGAAGTAAATATGTCTGCAATGGGTGGTATCTTATATTCCTGGTTACCAGTAAGTATGTTCTACGATCCGGATAATCAATATGCAAGAACCTTCCCGATCACTGAGCCAGGCACCTTCAAGGTAATCGGTGTAGATGAGTATGGTTGTAAAGACACTGCATCAATTGACCTGGAAGTTAAATATCCGCTGGATCCGATTATGCCAAATGCATTTACACCAAACGGTGACGGCAAAAACGATGTATTCGGTCTGACCAATGCCAAATTCCAGAAACTGCTGCGATTCGAAATCTATAACAGATGGGGTCAGCAAGTCTTCAACACTATCGATCCGATGAAAGGATGGGATGGTAACTTTGAAGGAAATCCATGTGCACAAGCTGTATATAGTTATATCATTACAGTGGAACTGCCTAACAAGGAACTCAAAACATATAAAGGAACAGTCACCTTATTCCGATAAGATAGATTGGTTCTGATAAAAAGACCGGGAACGATATACGTTCCCGGTCTTTTTTTATCAGCAGGTATTAATATATATTGGGTGTCCGCTTAAAGGAAACAAAGTCTAGTATTATGATTTAAGTAGCTTATATATCTATTGCTACCTTTTGTCTTGATGCAAAAGGTACCGCCAAAAAATCAAGGCTATATACATCCCTGGCTAAAAATCAATGTGTCGGCCGGTCGCAAACCAGACTCACTTCGTTCAGACAGTGGTTTGCAACTCTATCGACCGAGCCAATGATTTTATGAACGCCGGATTTATAAGGCCATTTTGGTTGGAGCTGCGATCGTTGAGCAGCGAACGTGTTACACGTTAAGCTCAAACGATCAGTGCACGCAACGGTACAAAATGGCGGTGCCCTGCAATCGCCTTGATGAAAACAAAGGCATTTTTGGTCCTTTTGTTGCCGGACAAAAGGACGAATAAAATAGTTACCTAAATGCGGATAGTCAGTTAATATATATAAAAGGAGCCGCAAGATGATCTTGCGGCTCCTTTTATATAGTAAATGATGTATTGCTTATTTGTTAAGGATAGAGGACATAATATAATCATTCATGGCTTCTATATAGTTACATCCTGGTCTGTTCTGATCGCTCTTCAGTTTCACGGCCATATTGTTCAGCACTTTCTGTACCGTATGGTCAAAGTCTTTATCCTCTATAGCATCTGCCAGCTCTCCGTTCAGTTCTTTAATCTTTTCTTTGGCCACCTTCAGTACCGGTACACTCTGGCGCATGATATACCATTCTGCAAATTCGTGAATATAGAATGATATTAATGCTTTAGCCTTCGGCACTTCTTCCTGGCGGCGCTGCAGGGTAGCATCATTGATCTTGGACAGATTGTCGACATTGGCCAGGATAATATGCTTATAGCTGCCCAGAGATGGGCTTACATTATTAGGAATAGAAAGGTCAATAATGATCTTGTGATCCTCCTGGGTAAAATGTGCTTCGGTAATAATCGGTGCAGTTGCATTCGTAGCTACTATAACTACATCATAGTTATGAATCGCCTCACTCATTTCTGCAAATGGAATATGCTGAATGCCCAATTCTGCGGCAAAAGTTGCTGCTTTATCTTCGGTACGGTTTACCACAGCCAGGTTGTCTTTCAGACCCAATTCCTGAATCAGGTTTTTACAGGTATTCTTACCTATATCCCCCACCCCTATAACCAGTATTTTGCTGGCGCTTAAGGTCGGCACATGCCATTTCAGAAACTGTACGGCCGCATAAGCTACCGATACGGTGCCGCTGCTCAGATTGGTCTGGCTGCGAATCGCACGGGAAGACTGCAGTACTGTATTAAACAACCGGTCAAGAAATGCATTGGTCTTGCCTTTCTCTTTGGCGTAGTTAAAAGCCGTTTTTAATTGTCCTACAATCTCGTAATCGCCCAGTATCTGCGAGTCAATGCCAGCTGCAACATTAAATAAATGCTGTACCGCTTTAGTACTCTCCATGGTATAAGCATGCTCTCTGAGCAAGTGCAGATCACCATCTGTGTATTTACACATCAGGGCCATCAGCAACTCTACATCTTTGGCAACGCCATATACTTCTGTACGGTTACAGGTAGATATCACGAAAAGGGCCCCAACCCCAAAATCAGGGGCATCGGCCAGTAAACGGTCATAGGCATCTGCACCAACAGCAAAACGACTACGGATCTCCGTACTCGTGTTCAAGTGGTTAATACCTACACACCAAAATTCCTGTAAATTGTTCCGCTCGTCTAAAATCATATGTGATCTACACAAGAATTAAATTCCGGGGACAAAGGTACATTATCCTTTTCACACCCGGTACTGCATCTGTCATTCAATTGTCATAAAAGCGATTATTTATACTTATAGCACTATTGGGGAAAAGTCATTATTAAGAAGTACTTTTGCGAAAATTTTCAGTACAAATGGCTAAAAAGGGCTTGATTTTAATGAATTTGGGTTCTCCGGACAGCACTTCTGTAAAAGATCTGCGCAAATACCTGAATGAGTTCCTGATGGATGAACGGGTAATTGACAAACCATTCCTGCTTCGTTATCTGTTGGTTAAAGGTATTATTGTTCCTTTCCGTGCCCCTAAATCTGCAGAAGCATATGAGCAGATATGGTGGCCTGAGGGTTCTCCGCTGGTAGTCCTGACCCAACAATTGAAGGATAAGGTAGCTGAGAAGACCAATATGCCGGTAACCATATCTATGCGTTATGGCAATCCGACTCCTGAAGCAGCTTATGAGGCTTTATTAAAAGAAAATCCGGACCTGGAAGAGGTAATCTTATTCCCTTTATACCCACACTATGCTATGAGCAGCTATGAAACAGCTGTGGAGCATATGGTTCAGGCCAAACAAAAGCATCAATACAGTTTTAAACTGAGTGTTGTGCCTCCGTTCTACAACCACCCGGCTTATATTGCGGCCCTGTCTAACAGCATTAAACCACATGTGGCTGATACCGACAGCTTTGATCAGCTTTTATTCAGCTATCATGGTATCCCGGAGCGCCATGTAACCAAAACAGACCCTACCGGACAACATTGTATGAAGGTGGAGAACTGCTGTTACAAGTCTAACCCGAGCCATAAAACCTGCTACCGTCACCAGGTAACGATGACCAGCGAGCTGGTGACTAAAAAACTGGGCCTGCCTAAAACCAAATGGCAGCAAAGCTACCAGAGCCGCCTGGGCCGTGACCCTTGGTTACTGCCAAGTACACAGACCGTAATACCGGAAATGCCGGCAAACGGGGTTAAGCGCCTGAAAGTAGTATGCCCATCATTTGTCAGCGACTGCCTGGAAACATTGGAAGAAATCGAAATGCGCGGCAAAGAAGATTTTATCTCTAATGGCGGTACGGCATATGAGTACATTCCTTGTATGAATACGGCCGATGACTGGGTAGATGCCGTAATTGAACTCTGCAATACAGCAGTATAACTATATATATAGTATAGTAAACATAACCGGAAAGGGGTACTGAGACAGCTCAGTACCCCTTTCCGGTTAATAGTTAATAATTAAGTAACAATAATTTCAAACTGTAGTAACATTAAGTTTAAACCTTTGCGCGAAATTCCACAACACGAAATAAGTATGCACAAAATTATTACTACAGTTGCCATTGCGTCTATCGCTACAACTGCATTCGCACAAAATGCGCCTAATCTTAAAGGTAATATTAAAGACGGCAGCAACAGCGAAGGATTACCAGGGGTGGCCGTAAGTGTATTTGAAACCGGTAAAACAACCAGTACACTGAATTCCCTTACCGACATTGACGGTAATTTTGAGTTTACCCTGAAGCCAGGTAATTATAAAATTGTGATCGAGAGCATGGGCTATCAAAGCAAAGAGGTTACGGATATCACAATTGCGGAAGGTGCGAGTATGCCTGCTGTAAATGTAGTAATGAATGAATCCAAATCTACCGAGCTGAATGAGGTTGTTGTAAGCAGCTCCATGAAGAAGGAAACGGTAAATGCGCTGTTCACCATGCAGAAAAATGCAGCATCCGTTTCTGACGGTATCTCTGCAGAAGCGATCAAACGTTCTCCGGACAGAAACACTGCCGATGTTCTGAAAAGGGTAAGCGGTACAACTATCCAGGATAACAAATTTGTAATCATCCGCGGTCTGAGCGACCGTTATAATACTGCCCTGGTAGATGATGCGGTACTGCCTAGTACTGAACCTAACCGTAAGGCATTCTCTTTCGACATTATCCCTTCTGCGGTAATTGACAATATCATCATCACTAAAGCCGGTACACCGGATCTGCCTGCCGATTTCGCAGGTGGAGTGATCAACGTACTGACTAAAGAAGTACCTGAAGAGAACTTCAACAATATCAGCATCGGTACAGGTTACAATACCGTATCTACCTTTAAAGATTTCAAAACGGGTTATAAAAGCAGCACCGATTTCCTGGGATTTGACAATGGCAGAAAATTGCCTAAAAACTTCCCTAATGTTAAAGAAGCAGGTGGATTCCTGTCTCCGGCTCAAAGCGCATCATACCTGAATATGCTGAACAATGACTTCAGTGTACAGACACGCAGCGCCTTACCGATGATGAACCTGCAAGCGGGCCTGGGTCGTATATACAGACTGGGCAACGGCCGTAAATTCGGTTTCTTCGGTGCCCTTAACTACAACCACAGCGAGAACATCAGACCAAATGTACTGCGCCAGTACGATGACTATAACTATACTGATAATGTATATAACTACTCTACTACTTTAGGTGGTGTGGTGAATATGGGCTACTACTACGGTAAAAGCAAGATCGGTCTGAAAACATTATATAACCGCAACTTCGATGACAACTTCATGTATCGTGAAGGATTGAACATCGGAAGAGGTACAGACATCCGTTACTATGCCTTTGACCTGGTACAGAAAGCCCTGTTCAAAACTACTTTGAATGGTGAGCACCAATTAGCTGGTCAGAGCAAAATCAACTGGTTATTATCGTACAACTATATCAGCAATAACCAACCGGATCAGAAGAAATTATCCTACGGTTATAACAACGCTGAGCAAGCTTATGTAGCGGATCTGGGTACCCTGGGTAAAGCCAATAACCGTATGTTCAGCAAACTGGGTGAATCTATCATCAATGCGAACATCAACTACAGCAAGCCGGTTAACCTGTTTGAAAAATCAACTTTAAAAACCGGTCTGTTCGGACAATACCGTACCCGCGATTTCAGCAACAGATATGTGGGTGCGACTACATCTGATCAGAGTGTACTGAAAAATGGTATTCAAGACCTGTTCAGCCCGACTAATATTAACAATCAGATCTATGATTTCAGAGACCAGACCGGTCCTGGAGATGCATACACTGCACAATCCAGCACTTCCGGAGCTTACGCTATGCTGGACAACAAATTCACTGATAAATTAAGACTGGTTTGGGGTGCACGTCTCGAAGCATATAAAATTGACCTGAGCACTGTAGAGAAAAAGTATGTAGATCAGTTCTGGTGGGATGTATTACCATCTGCTAACCTGACCTATGCCCTGACAGAGAAAACCAACCTGCGTGCTTCTTACTTCAAGAGCCTGGCCCGTCCGGAGCTGAGAGAGATGGCTTTACTGAGCTATTATGACTATGAGCTGAATGCGAACATCAACGGTAACCCAAATCTGAAAAGAACGACGATCAACAACTTCGATCTGAAGTATGAATACTTCCCTACCGGTGGTGAGATCCTTTCTGCATCAGTATTCTACAAGGACTTCTCTAACCCTATTGAGAATTACCTGTACGGTTCTAACAGTGCATATGACATCACTCCTATGAACTTCCCTAATGCCCGTAACATCGGTGTGGAATTGGAAATTCGTAAGAAATTAGGTTTCCTGGGTAGCGATTTCCTGAACAACTTTACGTTCTATGCAAACGTAGCCCTGATCAATTCTAAAGTTACACTGGACAAGACACGTTATATCAACGGTATCGCTTCTGACTCCCGCCCACTGGCCGGACAGTCTCCGTACATGATCAATACCAGCCTGAGCTACCGCTCTCCTAACAGCAAACTGAACCTGACAGCGATGTACAACGTAATCGGTCAGCGCATTTACCTGGTGGGTGACGGACGTTTCGGAGATGTATATGAAATGCCACGTAACCTGTTAGACTTCCAGGTAGCATACAACCTGTCTGAAAGAAGCGAACTAAAACTGAATGTTAAAGACATCCTGAGCAGTCCTTACCGTTTCTACTTCGACCAGGACAGCGACAGTAAATTTACCGGTTCTGCATTCAAAGACGGCAGCATGCAGGCAAATAAAGACTGGATCCTGCAACAATACAGACCAGGTACCACTTTATCACTGACTTATTCTTATAAGTTCTAAGATCAAAAATTGTCCCTCATAATACACACATGCGAAAGGGCTGCCATACGGCAGCCCTTTCGCATGTAATCGGCAAAATATTCTTTAGTTTTGTACCCGTAATTTCAACAAGCCCAAAACCATCAGCTACAGCGGAGAACCCATATTGCAAACCTCAGTCGAATTCCTGAAAGGAATCGGCTCCTTTAAGGCGGAACTGCTCCGCAAGGAACTGCATATCAGTACCTATGGAGATCTGCTCCATTACTTTCCCTACCGCTATATCGACGGCACCCAGGTGCAGAATATACAATCGTTACAGCCAGACCAGGAATGGGTACAGCTGAAGGGGATCATTATGAACTTTAATGAGCATGGCAGTGGTTTTAAGAAAAGGCTGACGGCCACACTATATGACCAGACGGGTCAGCTGGAACTGGTATGGTTTCAGGGCATCAGCTATGTACAGAAAAATATACAACCCAATACGGCGTACAGCATATTTGGTAAGCTGACCTTTTTTAATGGTTTCCCTACCATTACCCATCCAGAGATTGAAGCCATCAAACCGGGGCAGCATAATGCAGTGCCCACGATGCAACCCGCATACAGTGTAACAGAAAAACTGAGATCCAAGGGACTAAACAACCGTTCATTTGCAAAGGTGACCCAGGCACTGCTCGAAAAGATCAGACCGGGAGATATTTATGAAACGCTTCCTCCAAACATCCTGCAGCAGTACAATCTTTGCGGCCGGTACGAAGCCTTAAGCCAGATACACTTCCCTCAGAATGCTATGGCACAGCAACGCGCCAGCCACCGCCTTAAATGGGAGGAGCTATTGATCGCACAATTGAAAATCACACGTGCCAATATTCGCAATCACCAGCAACCGGGCTATGTGTTCGGTTCTGTGGGCGATCTGTTCAATACCTTCTACAACGATTACCTGCCTTTCGACCTTACCGGGGCTCAGAAAAGGGTTATTAAAGAAATCCGAACCGATACCCTGCAGGGAAGACAGATGAACCGGCTGGTACAGGGAGATGTGGGCAGTGGCAAGACAATGGTGGCCTTGCTGAGCATGCTTATAGCCGCAGATAACGGCTACCAGAGCTGTATGATGGCACCTACTGAGATATTAGCCCAGCAACACTTTCAGGGCATCAGAGATTTATTGAAAGATATGCCGGTCTCAATAGCCATCCTCACCGGGTCAGTAAAGACCAGGGAGCGCCGCCGTATACTGGAGGGTCTGAAAGAGGGCACTATACATATTGTTGTGGGTACCCATGCCCTGGTAGAAGATAAGGTTGCATTCCGGAACCTGGGCCTGGCGGTGATCGATGAGCAGCACCGTTTCGGGGTATCGCAAAGAGCTAAGCTATGGCAGAAAAATACATTACCACCGCATGTATTGGTCATGACGGCAACCCCTATTCCCCGCACACTGGCCATGACCCTGTACGGAGACCTGGACGTATCTGTTATTGACGAGTTACCTCCGGGACGCAAGCCTATTCACACCACCCACCGATTCGATGTGTACCGGTTCAAAATCATGGAATTCATCAAATATGAAATTGAAAAGGGGCGACAGATCTATATCGTATACCCTTTGATTGATGAGAGTGATAAGCTGGACTATGAGAGCCTGATCGCCAATTACGAGCAGGTCAAAACATACTTCCCCGATCCGAAATATAACGTGGCTATGGTTCATGGCCGTCAGCCTGCCGATGAAAAGGACCGGAACATGCAGCGCTTCGTTTCCGGCGAGGCCCATATACTGGTATCCACAACCGTAATCGAAGTGGGGGTAAATGTACCCAATGCATCAGTAATGCTGATCGAAAGTGCTGAACGCTTCGGGCTGTCCCAGCTACACCAGCTGCGTGGGCGTGTGGGGCGTGGCAGCGAAAAATCTTACTGCATATTGCTTACCGGGCAGGAGATCTCTAAAGAGAGTCGTCAGCGCATGAGTATCATGACGCAGACCAACGATGGCTTCCTGATTGCAGAAGAAGACCTGAAGATGCGTGGCCCGGGAGATATATACGGTACCCGCCAAAGTGGGGCACTCGATTTCAAAATTGCCGACATCATACAGGATGTAGCGCTGGTCGAAGAAACAAAAAAGGCAGCTGAGCTGATCTTATCTGAAGACCCCGGCCTTACCCATCCCAACCACAGAATGCTGTACCTGGCATTGCACCATAATAACCAGAGCAATACTTTGCAATGGAATAAGATCAGTTAAAAACAGGGATACATGGCTCAGCAATTATCCTTATTTTTGTCTGAATCTAAAAAAAGTATTACCCATTATGAAACGGATTTTATTATTAGCGGCTTTAATGAGTTCGGCTACATTTGCAGCTATTGCACAGAAATATAAAGCCATTATTAAAACCGATGCCGGCACAATCGAGGCTTTCCTGTATAACAATACTCCGCAACATACCAAGAACTTTGTAAAGCTGGCTAAATCGCACTTTTACGAAGGCGTACTGTTCCACCGTGTTATTCCTGATTTCATGATCCAGTCCGGCGATCCTAATTCCAAAAAGACGAAAGCCGGCGAAATGCTGGGTGATGGCGATGTGGGATATAAAGTACCTGCTGAGTTCCGCTATGAGTATTTTCACAAAAGAGGTGCTTTAGCTGCAGCACGGGACAACAATCCTGAAAAAGCTTCTTCCGGATGCCAGTTCTATATCGTAGATGGTAAAAAATATACCGATGCGGAGCTGGATCAGATTGAAAAGCGCAACAATAAAAAAATACCGGATGCACAGAGAAAAATCTATAAAACTATAGGTGGTACTCCGTTCCTGGATGGCAATTACACTGTTTTCGGTGAGGTAACTAAAGGTATGGATGTTGTGGAGAAAATAGTGAACCAGCCCCGCAATCAGGCCGATCGTCCGAATAAGGATCAGCACATTCAGTCTGTAAAAATCAAGAAAAAATGGCTGGGCATCTGGTGGTAAACTAACAAAGCGTACATGTATACTAACGTAAAAAAACTACTGGATCTGAAATATGAGACCTATCATAATGAAGCCTTCATAAAGAAAGATCCGGTTTCTATACCACATTTATTTTCCCAAGTACAGGATATTGAAATTGCTGCATTTTTTGCAGCAATTTTAGCATGGGGCAATCGTACCATGATCCTGAATAACTGCCGCAGGTTGCTGGAGATGATGGACAATGCTCCTTACCAGTTTGTATTACAACATGAAGAGCAGGACCTCAAACCCCTGTTCCATTTTGTACACCGTACATTTAACGGTACAGATCTGTTACATTTTATTGCTTTCTTCAAAGCGCATTACAGCAAATACGAACTGCTGGAAAGTGCCTTTATCCCCCCGGGAAGTGAGGCGGTAAATGTAGAACGATCACTGAATCATTTCCATCACTATTTCTTCAGTATACCGGATGCTGCAGAGCGCACCCGTAAGCATATTGCCAGCCCGGAACGGGGCTCCGCCTGTAAGCGGTTAAATATGTTCCTGCGCTGGATGATCCGGAAAGACAGCCCGGTAGACCTGGGTATATGGAATTACCTGACTCCGGCACAACTTATTTGTCCATTAGATACGCATGTGGCAGATGTATCCCGCAGACTGGGACTAATCGAGCGCAAGCAAAATGACTGGAAAACGGCTATACAACTTACCGAACACCTGCGTGCATTCGATCCGGAAGACCCGGTGAAATATGATTATGCTTTATTTGCATTGGGCGTGGAAGAACGTTTTTAAAATACTGAGGCGCGGGCTTTGCCCGCGCCTCAGTATTTTAAAAACGTATTTTATATCGTTACCTGCTGATGCAGCCTTGGGATGTGTACTACGCCGAAACCCTTAGCCAGCAACCGTTCGCGGAAAGCACGCTGCGGTTCATATTCTCCATGCACCAGGAATACCTGCTGCACTTTTGACGCATCCTGGCAGGAAATCCAATGCAGGAGGTCGTTATAGTCTCCATGAGCACTCATGCTCTCAATCACTTTTACCCTCGCATTCACCTCATAACCCTTAC
Organism: Edaphocola aurantiacus; assembly: GCF_019797745.1. Lineage (GTDB taxonomy): Bacteria > Bacteroidota > Bacteroidia > Chitinophagales > Chitinophagaceae > Edaphocola > Edaphocola aurantiacus. Next base: position 211,369 of record NZ_VOSI01000002.1, read on the forward strand.
CGAAAATGGTGACATCTTTCTGACCGGACTTCAGTTTTCCGCCCAATGAATTAGGTTCACAATATCCTACGATCAATATTGTATTGCGAGTATTCTCAATATTATTGGCAATATGATGTTTCACCCTTCCTGCTTCTGCCATACCGGAAGAAGAGATGATGACACAAGGATCGTTGCGCAGATTCAATGCTTTGGAAGCATCTACGTTTTTGATCATGGTCAATCCAGGAAATGCAAAAGGATCATCATCACGTTTCATCACTTCCTGCACCTCATCATTAAACAATTCCGGAAAGCGTTTAGTCAGTTCCGTAGCTTCTACAGACAGAGGACTGTCTACATAATAAGGTACCGGTGGTAAGCGCTTTTGTAAGGACAGTGCATTGAGGGCATACAGCAGTTCCTGTGTACGGCCCACACTGAAAGAAGGTATGATCAGTTTACCTTTTTTAACCAGGCAGGTTTCTACAATAATCTCCAGGAATCGCTCCAGTGAAGGTTGTAAGCGATTATGCTCCCGGTCTCCGTAAGTACTTTCCATCAGCACAATATCTGCCTGCGGGAAAGGAGCCGGAGCATCCAGGATGGCGTCGTCATAACGCCCCACATCTCCGCTGAATGTTATATGTTTGGTCGCACCCTCTTCTTCTATTTTCAGGTGCACGCAGGTGCTGCCGATAATATGTCCTGCTTCAGTATGCAGCACGCTGATCTGCGGATCGATCTGGTACCATTCGCCCAGGGGTGCAGCCTGCATTAAGGCAGTTGCCTTGTCTACATCTTCTTCTGTATACAGGGGCTCGATTAAAGGCCTGCCCTGACGCTTTCTTCTTTTATTGATATAAGTGGCCTCACTTTCCTGAATCCGGGCAGAATCGGCCAGCAATAGCCCCGCCAATGCCGCTGTGGCTTCGGTACAGAATATTTTACCCTTAAACCCTTCCAGTACCAGCTTGGGCAGTAAACCTACATGGTCGATATGTGCATGCGACAGCACCACATAATCTATCGTAGCAGGATTAAAACCAAAATGAGCATTCAGCTCCATGGTTTCACTACCCATACCCTGGAACATACCACAATCCAGCAGTACCTGTTTGCCACTATCCAGTGTAATGAGGTGTTTGGAGCCGGTTACCGTACGGGCCGCCCCGTGAAATCCTATTTTCATAATTATAATTAAAAATGATCAGTAATATAGCCTGACGGCCTGTTGAGAATAGATTCCAAGTTACAGATTAAAGTGTTACAATCTTCTAAATTGTTTATTTTTGGTCAGCATAAATCATTTATATGAAAAAATCTCTTCTGCCTCTGGCCTCGCTGTTACTCATGGCCCAGATGTCAAACGCACAACATATGAATTATCCTCAGACCCGTAAAGAAGACCAGGCCGACAATTATTTCGGTCAGAAGGTGACCGATCCTTACCGCTGGCTGGAACAAGATACGGCCAAAGAAACGGAAGCCTGGGTACAGTCCCAAAACCAGTTTACCAATGCATACCTGCAACAGATTCCTTACCGCGATGCCATCAGAGAAAGACTGACGCAGTTATGGAATTATGAAAAATATTCTGCTCCTTTCAAAAACGGGCAATACTATACTTTCTACAAAAATGACGGTTTACAGAACCAGTCTGTGCTTTATATCCAGACTGGCATTAATGGCAAGCCAGAAGTATTACTGGACCCGAACAAATTATCCAGCGATGGAACGGTAGCCTTACAGGCGACAGCTTTCTCCAAAAAAGAAAAATACTTTGCATATGCAGTATCAGCCTCCGGTAGTGACTGGCAGGAAATATATGTGCTGGATGTAAAAACAAAGAAGCTGCTCTCTGAAAAAATTGAGTATGTAAAATTCACCGGTATCTCCTGGAAAGGTGAAGAAGGCTTTTACTACAGCGGTTATTCCAAGCCTAAAGATGAGGCCACCAAATATTCTGCAAAAACAGAATACCAGAAAGTATTCTTCCATAAAATAGGCACTGCACAAAGTGAAGATATACTGGTGTATGAAGACAAGGAACATCCATTACGCTATGTAGGCGCAGACCTTACCGAAGATGAGCGCTTCCTTGTGCTGGGTATTTCAGAAGGTACAGATGGTAGCGAGATCAAGATCAAAGACCTGAAAGATGCAACTGCTACAGGTTTTACCACTATCGTACCAGGCTTCGAAACCAATGCTTCTGTAGTAGATAACATTGGCGATAAAATCGTACTGAACACCAATAACGGTGCTCCGAATTATAAAGTAGTTTTACTGGATCCAAAAAATCCAGCGGCAGCCAACTGGCAAACCATCATTCCGGAACAGAAAGAAAAACTGGAAGGCGTGGGTACTGCAGGTGGCAAACTGTTTGCCAATTACCTGAAAAATGCGGTAAGCGTTGTAGAACAATATGACTATAAAGGCAAGAAAGAACGTATTGTTGACCTACCCGGATTAGGTACTGCAAGCGGCTTTGGTGCACATAAAGACGATAAGGATTTCTATTATACCTATACTTCATTCATTAACCCTCCTACGATTTATCATTATGATATTGCCACAGGAAAGTCTACCCTGTTCCGCAAGTCCAGTGCCAAATTCAACCCGGAAGAGTATGAGACAAAACAGGTCTTCTATCCTTCTAAAGACGGTACTAAAGTACCTATGTTCATTACCTACAAAAAAGGTATGAAGCTGGATGGTAATAATCCTACCATGCTGTATGCATATGGCGGGTTCAACATCAGTCTGACCCCATCATTCTCTATGGCACTGATTCCGTTCCTGGAAAGTGGTGGTGTATACTGCCTGGCCAATCTGCGTGGTGGTGGCGAGTTTGGCGAAGAATGGCACAAAGGAGGTATGCTGTCTAATAAGCAAAATGTATTTGACGACTTTATCTCTGGTGCTGAATTCCTGATCAAAGAAAAATATACTTCCAGTAGCAAGCTCGCTATCCGCGGTGGTTCTAACGGAGGTCTGCTGGTAGGCGCCTGCCTCACACAGCGCCCCGATCTGTATGCAGTAGCTATCCCGCAGGTAGGCGTACTGGATATGCTGCGCTATCATAAATTCACTGTAGGCTGGGGTTGGGCTGTAGAGTACGGCAGCAGCGATAACCAGGATCAGTTCAGCTACCTGATCAAATACTCCCCTTTGCACAATGTCAAGAAAGGCACCTGCTACCCTGCAACGATGATCACCACTGCCGATCATGATGACCGTGTAGTACCGGCGCACTCTTTCAAATTTGCAGCGACCCTGCAGGAAAATCAAGGCTGCGAAAAACCGAATCTGATCCGTATCGACTCCAAAGCCGGGCACGGCGCCGGTAAGCCAACAACAAAAGTAATTGATGAAGCCGCTGACATCTGGGCATTCACTTTATGGAATATGGGCATTAAAAACCTGAAGTTTCCTAAATAAATACAATTCAAGATTTCAATTTAATAAGAAGGCTATCCCGACGGGATAGCCTTCTTTGTTGTCAATTAATATTTCTGAAATTTCAACTGCTCTTTTTTACCTTCTTGCCGAACTTCCATAACATAAGCTCCTTCCGGGAGTTGCGTTATGTTCAACATTCTGTCTTGTGCCAGCTTATTCTGCGCTACAACTACTCCTTTCATATTGATGATCTGGTAATCAACCACTTCATTCTCCTTAAATGATTTGCCCAGTATAATCGTTATACGATTATTAGCCGGATTAGGAAATACAATTGTTTGATTTGCTTTAATTACCGGAAATGGCAATGCAGCATTATACTGAATTTCTGTTTGATCAAAATCATCGAAGTAAATGTATGGCTCCAGATTTGTCATATACACATCATCAATCATACTGTGTATAGCAATAGTATCACTAATATCTTCTACCATTTTATTGGCCACTGCCTCATATACATTTCGTTCTAATGTTATACTATCTTCTTCACTGAGTCTCGTCTGCAGATAAATAGCAGAGCCATCTTTCTCCTTATAGGTCTCCGGCTTACCATATGTAGGTGCGACCATATTCAGTGCATTTTTAGCGCCATAAAACATCCGCTGACCACAGGCATTGGTTACTTTAAGTGACCAGTTTACACTGTAATAAAAAATACCCCAATGCATAAATCGTGGCGTCTGTATGGAAGAACCATAAGCATGATACGTATGGCTGCCCGCTAATGGATGGGAATAGTTAACAACCCACTCATAAGTGGTACCTGACTGCGGGTTGAGCACTTGCAGGCTCAGGCCCATTTTAAAAGGGAATATGTTCTGAAAACAAGATACCAGTTGGTTACTTACTGTACCATTCTGCACCAGTTTATTTATTTTATTTGAAGGACATCCATCGGGTGTATACTGATACTGTAGCAGCGCTGTATTGGCCGGTGTGGGACTGGCTGTATTGTTTTGTACATATACTGTACTGCCCTGGTTTGCATAACCGGTAATGTTTAAAGAGTTATTATCGACAGACCAGGTTCCTCCTGTTACCGGTGGACTTACCGAAAATGCTGCTGTACCACATACATAAGCAGGTCCAGTGATCTGCGACGAACTGTTACATATTTCGCTATACCCATCAAGCTCAGGGTGGCGCTGATATATTTTTACATAATCAACTTCCGCCTCACCCATCTCCGTAATACCTGATGTAGCCGGGCCGTGAACAGCATCCACACCAGTGGTAATATTAAAATTACAATTAGAGTTATCCCTTCTGTAAGGGAAACCGTAGGTAACTTTATAGGTTCCATTTGGGTTACAACCCGAACCTACTTTAACGGTATAGGTAAAGCCGCTGCCTGCGCTAAAAGAAGCCTCTTTGTAATATTTCCACATGGTTTGCACCAGCTCATTGTCCAGGTAGAAGCGGATGACGGTAGTATCCCACTCACAGGTATACGTATGCCAGTCATTCAGATACAGGTAATTGCCTGCCATCCAGTTGATATACTTTTGCCGGGGATACTGGATATCTTTTGCATTTTGTGAGGCATTTCTATCTAAATGGTAGGGTAATGGTGGCGGAGCAGTATCTTTTTGTTCTCGACCCCATGCATGGGTGGGATAAGACATTTTAGTTCTGTAACGGTTAAAGGTAAAAGGATTACCTCCATACTGCCCACTCCAGTCCGGCCCGTAACTTTCGGCCATATCGATTTCATTTACACCTACGTAGCTTCCCTTCCAGGTCCATATCGTAGTATGGGCTTTGGGAAAGACGGGCATTTTCATGCGCACCTCAAACTTACCGGCATTAAAAGCTCTTTTCTGATTCTGGTAGTAATAACGGGTCGATATTTTTCCTGTGGTATAATATTCGGTCTGACCATCTGCAGCGGTAAAAACCTGATTCTTTACCTTCAGCTTTACAGTACCATTACTTACCACCACATTTTCATCCAGGTCCCCGGCATTCCATACATCAACATTATTCACCTTCCACCAGCCGGATTTACGGGAATTGGCATTCTGGCAGTAATCATTATAATACCAGCCTCCATTGGGCAGCGGCTGCTGCATACCCAGCCAGGAGCCATAGGTGATCCATTTGGCGCTATCCAGGCTATTGCCATTAAAATCATCAAATAGTACCAGCTTCCAGGGGCTGTTATCGCAGATCTGCGGATTAGCACCGGAAGTGAAGGTACGATCGGGCAGCCATGAATCCTGCGCATGGGAAAGACCACACAAGCCAGATGTGAGGAGCAGGGCAGTTAGGTGTTTTTTCATAAAACGGTTTATGCTTTTAATAGTTAAGAAATAAAATATTATAATCCAGTCAAGATTGATGGGCATAGCAAAGCCCGACAGTACAAGTTTATTGTACCGTTTGCAAAAAGGTTAGCCGTAAAATCAGAGGAGATTAGGGAAGAAACTAGCGTACTGTAATATTCTTGGGTTCATATATGGTACCCCTGACTAATATGCTGTCATTCCCTTTGATATAGTAGCTATTTGTAGGATCAGGAAAATAAGAGTAGAACCAGGTAGGATTGATAATATATTTACCTCTACCATTATATTCATAAACGTCTAACTTAGTTTGATTCTGCTTGTCTGTATAATACTGAATTTGATCCAAAACAAAACCAATAGGTACTAAAGAGTCCCCTGTTCCTCCGTAGCTCAAAATGTAAGAGCCAGATGTTGGAAATTTATGAATATTAAAACTAAGTCCAAAATGAATAGTTTTCTCATCAACTTTATCTTTGAAATAAAGTTCAGGCTCTCCCATAATATAGTAGCCTTCAACATTTCGGGTGCTTATGCTCTTTCCATCAATATATAGTTCAGATCTTTCATTTCGATCTTTGTTACAAGCAATAAAGAAGATCAAAGCAGATAATAATAGTATTGTATATTTCATAAAAGTGTTTTTGGTGGTATGCAATTTTAATAAGTTTAGATTACCTTGATAAGATTAGCGCATGCTTTTATCTTTGGCTTCGTATATTGTACCCCAAAAACGGATACTGTCATTACCTTCAATTAATTTGCTGCTATCAGCCGGATCAGGTACCTGTATACGTAACCAAGTTGGCTCAATAACGTATTTACCCAATCCATCTTCCTCTGTTGCCAAAACAGTAGATGTACTATGGGAGGAAGCTAGATAAATTTTATGATCAAGAATAAGTCCTGTCGCTGCAAACCCAGTCAGCTTGTCCCTTTTAATCAGGAACTGCCCTGTATTTGGAAAATAAGACAAATAAAACCCAAAGGCCACCTGCATATCAACGCCATCAAGCTTATCGTTGTAAACTAGCTCAGCAACTCCGCTCTTTATGTAAGCTTCAAACTTTCGGGTTTCATATTGTTTACCATCAATATAGAAAGTAGATTTTTCGTTCCGGTTCTTATTGCAGGCAGCAAATCCCCAAAGGAATAAAACGGATAATAGCAATTTAGTGTAGTTCATAATGGTGCGTTTGGTAATATGAAATTAATAAAATAACCCATTTAGTATTTAGCCTAGTAAATAATAGCAGAGAAATGGATACTATCATTACCTTCTATAGCTTTACTACTATCATTGGGATCTGGTAACTGTATCCGCAACCAGGTCGGCTCAATAACGTATTTACCTAAACCATCTTCTTCGGTTGCCCAAACAATAGATGTATTATGAGAAGGAACTAAATACATTTCTTTATCAAGAATAATACCAAGGACTGCATTACCAGATTGCTTGTACCTTCTAAGCGGAAATTGTCCGGCTTTGGGAAAATATGGCAAGTAAAATCCAAAGCCAACATAAATATCGCTTTCATGCTGTTTCCCGGAATAAACCATGTCAGCTAATTCATGCCCCGTTCCCACTCTATCTGTTTCACTATACTCAAACTTCCGGGTTTCATATTCTATGCCATTAATATAAAAAGTAGATTTCCTATTTCGGGATTTACTACAGGCAATGAAACCCAAGGCGATCAAGGCCAATAAGGCCATTTTATACCGATAGATTTTCATGGTGCAGGAATTAAAGTTTACCTAAAACTACAAGCAAAATCATATATACATTTCTATTATTTTACTGTTAAATTGTTAATAATTTAGCTTAAAACAATGTTCTGTAAAGGATTTTACGTAAACTTCTGAGCACCAGTATTCTTTACATTCTGAACAATCAATACTAACTTTTCTATATCAATTTGTTTCCTACATTTGTATAGTACATTGCATATATTGATGTATTTTGAACAGTGTGCATCAGTAAACAAGATCGCCATATTTGATGTGATCTCTATAAAACTTATACTATAAAACTTATAATGTTTTGCAGACAGACTTTCTAATTATCGGTTCCGGGATTGCCGGACTCACCTTTGCCATCAAAACGGCACAACGATTCCCTGAAGCCAAGATCACTTTGCTGACCAAGGCTCAGGAGGATAATGAAACCAATACCAAATATGCACAGGGCGGGATCGCGGTAGTAGATACCGATGGTGATAGCTTTGACAAACATATAAAGGATACCCTCATTGCCGGTGACGGATTGTGTAATGAGGAGGTGGTGAAAATTGTGGTTACTGAAGGCCCGCAGATGGTACAGGAGATGATCGACTGGGGTACCCGCTTTGATAAAGATGCGCAGGGGGAATACCTGAGGGGTAAAGAAGGCGGACATTCCGACTTCCGCATCCTGCATTACAAAGATATTACCGGCTGGGAAATCGAACGTGCATTGCTGGAAGAAGTCAAGCGTTTTGACAATATCCATATCTTCAAAAACTATTTTGTGGTGGATATTATTACACAACACCACCTGGGACACCTGGTGACCAAATCGACACCGGATATTACCTGCTATGGTGTATATGTGCTCAATAAAGAGACCAATCATATAGAGAAGATACTGGGTAAGGTAACGCTTATGGCGACCGGCGGTGCCGGACAGGTGTACCGCAGTACGACCAATCCAAAGATTGCGACGGGAGATGGTATTGCTATGGTATACCGTGCCAAAGGACGTATCGAAAATATGGAGTTTATACAGTTCCACCCTACTGCCCTGTACGAAGTGGGCGTCAGTCCTTCTTTCCTGATTACGGAAGCAGTGCGTGGCGATGGAGGTATCTTACGCAATGTGCATGGAGAGGCTTTTATGCCTCGCTATGATGAACGTAAAGACCTGGCTCCACGCGATATTGTAGCCCGCGCTATAGATAATGAAATGAAGGTAACGGGTGCATCGCACGTATACCTTGATTGCCGTCATATGGATCAGGAAAAATTCCTGCATCACTTCCCCAACATCTATGAGAAGTGTAAAAGCATCGGTATAGATGTATTTACACAAATGATACCGGTAGCTCCGGCAGCACATTACTGCTGCGGAGGTATTAAAACGGATACACGCGGACAGACCTCAATCATGCATTTACTAGCCTGCGGCGAATGCAGCAGTACGGGCTTACATGGTGCGAATCGCCTGGCGAGCAACTCCCTGTTAGAGGCACTGGTATATGGCAACCGCTGTGCAGACCGGGCTGCAGAACTATACCTGAACAGCACCTTCCGCGACGATATTCCGGACTGGAATGCGGATGGTACAGGAGAACCGAAAGAGATGATCCTGATCACGCAGACCCGTAAAGAGCTGGAATCAATTATGAGTGATTATGTGGGTATCGTACGTAATGATGTGCGGCTGCAAAGGGCTATGCGCCGCCTGGATCTCCTGCATGATGAAACGGAAGCCCTGTATGAAACCAGTACGCTCTCTCCGCAACTGGTCGAGCTGCGCAACCTGATCACGATCGGCTACCTGATTGTAAAAGGGGCTCAGTTCCGTAAAGAGAGCCGGGGCCTGCATTACACTACAGATTATCCCGGAAAGAATGAGATACTACAGAATATTGTTTTGTAATAGAAAAAGGAAGCACATGTGTGCTTCCTTTTTTACTGATGATACTTTTTAGCCCTGCGGATAAAGTATATAGCCAGTAATATTACACCAACTACCTCGCCCAGCATGCCCAGGGCGAGCATCATCGCTGCACCAGGCAGGTGTTCCAGCTTGAATAAAGAACCGACGAGTGTGATGATAATTCCTGCAGCGGTCAGAATGATTGCGGTAATGACTAATGATTTCATGTTTTTATATCTGTTTTTCGGGTGTACAAATTATAATGCTTACTCCTGGCTCATTACTTTATAAGTCGGGTCTTTCATAATATTTACCTCTATCACAGTAGCGGCGTTTTGCAATATTTTCCGGCAGTCTTCACTCAGGTGGCGCAGGCGCAATATCTTAGCCTGCTGCTGGTAGCGCTCTGTCAGTTTATGCAGCATTTCGATAGCGCTCATATCTGCCACACGGCTTTCTTTAAAGTCGATGATCACTTCGGCAGGATCATTTACCGGATCAAATTTTTCTGCAAAAGCGGAAACAGAACCGAAGAATATGGGTCCGTAAATCTCATAATGTTTCACTCCGTTTTCATCGACATACTTACGGGCACGAATGCGTTTGGCATTATCCCAGGCAAATACCAGCGCGGCAATGACTACACCGGCCAATACAGCCAGCGCGAGGTTATGCAATAGCACAGTAATCACTGCAACGGTAATGCCTACAAATATATCTGATTTAGGCATTTTGTTGATGATGCGAAACGACACCCACTGGAAAGTCCCAATTGCCACCATCATCATCACACCTACCAATGCAGCCATAGGTATCTTTTCTATAAAAGGTGCGCCCACCAGGATGATGATGAGTATAGTAACGGAAGCGATAATACCGGCCAGTCTGGCACGGGAACCGGCATTAATATTGACCAGCGTTTGCGCTACCATGGCACAACCTCCCATGCCTCCGAAAAGGCCATTGGTCACATTGGCCGCACCCTGTGCCATAGCTTCCCTGTTGGCATTTCCCTTTGTACCGGTAATCTCATCAACCATAGACAAGGTAAGCAATGACTCGATCAGGCCCACACCTGCCATAACAAGAGAGAAAGGAAAAATGATCTTTAGGGTATCCAGTGAAAAGGATACCAAGGGAATATGAAATGCCGGCAGGTTACCGCTGATATGGGCAATATCCGCTACCGTTCTGGTCTGTATACCGAAACCCGCAACGATGGCAAATACGACCAATATAGCCACAAGCGATGCCGGGACGGCTTTGGTCATTTTCGGAAAAAAATATACAATGGCAATGGTCAGTAAAGTTAATCCCAGCATCACGTACAGGGCATTACCCTGCAACCACTGGGTGCCACCGGCAGTTTTGAACTGTACTACCTGCGCCATAAAGATGATGATAGCCAGGCCATTCAGGAAACCATACATTACCGGCTGTGGAATGAGGCGTACAAACTTTGCCAGCTTCAGTGCACCGACCAGGAACTGCAATACTCCGGCCAGCAACACAGCTGCAAACAGGTACTCCACGCCATGATCTTTGGCCAGGGCAATTAGTACGACCACCGTGGCTCCGGCACCGCCGGAAACCATTCCCGGACGGCCTCCGAAGATGGCTGTGACCAATCCCATCAGGAAGGCGGCATACAGACCGGTAAGCGGACTAAGGCCAGCCAGGATCGCAAAAGACAGCGACTCCGGGATCATGGTCATCGCTACGGTAAGCCCGGCTAGTATTTCATTTTTATAATTAACCTTCCGGCTAAAATCAAATGGACTGGTAAAAAAAGGCATAATGAATAAAACTGAAAACAGCAGCGGTGCGGGGGATTACAAAAAGAAGCGCTCCGGGCAGAAGCCTGAAGCGCAATATATAAGGTCGGTGAGGAGAAACGGATTATCCTTTTACGTTCGTTTTAGGCTTACGCATGATAGCTACGATCTCAACAATGAATCCCAGGATCACCACAATCGGTGCCAGCGTGATTCTTCTGAAACTGAAGATATCTTTTGAATACACATTAGGATCGTCACTTTTACCACCTGCCATCAGCATGAAGCCGATAACGATCAATGCCAGTCCGGCAAACATCAGGTAATAGTTCTCTTTGCTAAACTGAAATGTCTTTGGTGAATTGCTTTTATTATTGGGTAATGCCATTGATTGAATATTAGAATGCCAAAAATAGTAAATTATTTTTTAATACAAATCCTCAACTTTAAGTTTAAGATACTTTAATACAGAACGGTGTGTACTGATCAGGGATATCAACACACCCAGTATCAGTACCAGTACCAGTAAAGCGATAAACAGGGTATTGTCACTGAATGCGTTCAGTTCCGGAAAGCGGCTCAGTACAAAGGATTTTAAACCCAGGATTGCTACAATAGCCACCGCTGCACTGATCAGTCCGCTGAAGATCGCAGAGCGGTCAAAAGGACGGGCAATAAAGCGATGGGTTGCGCCCACCATCTGCATGGTCTTAATGGTATGACGGCTGCTGAACATGGATAAACGAACAGTATTGTCGATGAGGAAGATAACACTGAACAGTAAGATCAGAGAAACTACCGCCAGGATAATGCTGACACGGTTAAGTGTGCTGTCCAGCGTGTTGACGATCGGTTTGGGATATACTACTTCACGCACAATATTACTCTGCAACATGAATTTCTTGATCTTCTCCATGCTGTCTGTATTCACATAGCCCGGATACAGATTTACATTAAGAGAGGTATACAGCGGGTTGAAGTCCAGCAGTTCGGTAAAGTCTTCATCGTACTCTTTAGAAAACTGTGCAGCGGCTTCTTCCTTTGTGATCATTTTGACCTGGGATACAAAACCCTGTTTTTCCAGTATTTTCTGCAACTCATCCGCTTTTTCCTGGCGGGTATTATCGTGCATGATGACCTGCATCTGTACATTTCCTTTCAGGAATTTGTTCATGCCGCGGCCATTCAGCATCAGCCAGCCCAGTGAGCCCAGCAGGAATAATACCAGCGCTACGCCGATGATGGAGTATATATAAGAAGGTGTTATTTTCTTCATCTGATCTGTTTAAGCTTATCCGGTATAATAGCAGATATACCGGCGATTTGCCCAAAAATAGTAAAAAACTGGCTAAACATAAGCCATTAACATTGGATAAATACCCACATTTCTCTAAATTTGCTTCACGAAATTTCAAAAAATTCAACATTTTCAATTATTCCCGATGGATAAATTAGCAACCCTGCAGCAGCATACCGAAAAAGCATTATCGGGTGGCGGACAGGCAAGAATCGAAAGTCAGCACAAAAAAGGAAAACTTACGGCGAGAGAAAGAGTGCAGTTATTAATGGATGAAGGTTCGTTTGAGGAGATCGGTATGTTTGTGAAGCACCGTTGCACAGACTTCGGCATGGAAAATGAACAATACCTGGGTGATGGTGTGGTAACGGGTTACGGTACAGTAAACGGAAGACTGGTATATGTATTCTCTCAGGACTTTACTGTATTCGGGGGCAGCCTTTCCGAAACGCAGGCAGAAAAGATCTGTAAGATCATGGACCTTGCCATGCAGAACGGTGCTCCGGTGATCGGTCTGAATGACAGTGGTGGTGCGCGTATCCAGGAAGGAGTAGTGTCCCTGGGTGGTTATGCCGATATCTTCTATCGCAATGTACAGGCTTCTGGTGTAATCCCGCAACTGTCAGCCATTATGGGACCTTGTGCCGGTGGTGCGGTATACTCTCCTGCAATTACCGATTTCATCCTGATGGTAGAGCATACTTCTTATATGTTCGTAACCGGACCGAATGTGGTAAAAACAGTGACACATGAAAACGTAACCAGTGAAGAGCTGGGTGGCGCGATGACGCATGCTGAGAAATCGGGTGTGACACACTTTGCCTGTGCCAATGAGATCGAGTGTATCGATTACCTGAAAAAACTGCTGAGCTATATGCCGCAGAACTGCGAAGAGGATGCACCAATCTATCCTTACGAAGCGGGTAATGAAATCAGGGAGAAACTGAAAAACATTATCCCGGAAAATGCAAACCAGCCTTATGATATGAAAGAGGTGATTGAGGAGCTGGCCGATGCAGATTCTTTTGTGGAAGTACATAAACATTATGCGGAGAATATTGTGGTAGGCTTTGCACGCATTGCCGGTCGCAGCATTGGTATCGTAGCCAATCAGCCAGCAAGCATGGCGGGTGTACTGGACATTAATGCTTCTAAAAAAGGAGCACGTTTCGTACGTTTCTGTGATGCCTTCAATATCCCTTTATTAGTACTGGTAGATGTTCCGGGCTTCCTGCCAGGTACAGACCAGGAGTGGAACGGTATCATCTCTAACGGTGCTAAATTATTATTTGCGCTGAGTGAGGCTACTGTACCTAAACTAACCGTGATTACCCGTAAAGCTTACGGTGGTGCTTATGATGTAATGAACTCTAAACACATCGGTGCGGATATGAACTATGCATGGCCTACTGCAGAGATCGCGGTAATGGGTGCTAAGGGTGCCGCAGAGATCATCTTCAAAAAAGACATCGCTGCTGCTGAAGATAAAGATGCAAAATGGAAAGAGAAAGAGATGGAGTACATGGAGAAATTTGCAAATCCTTACGGTGCTGCGGCACGTGGCTTTATCGACGAAGTTATCTTACCGGAAAACACGCGTGAGAAACTGATCCGTGCATTTAAAATGCTGGAAAATAAAGTGGTTAAAATGCCGAAGAAAAAACACGATAATATTCCGCTGTAAAAGGTATACATCAATATAAAAAGGGTTCGCATTGCGAACCCTTTTTATAATTCTAATTTATAATTATCTTAACTGACTATCCGCATATAGTAAACTATTTTATTCGTCCTTTTGTCCGGCAACAAAAGGACCAAAAATGCCTTTGTTTTCATCAAGGCGATTGCATAGCACCGCCATTTTGTACCGTTGCGTGCATTGATCGTTTGAGCTTAACGTGTAACGCGTTCGCTGCTCAACGATCGCAGCTCCACTCCAAAATGGCTATCGCTGTGATGAAAACAATAAGCGATCCGTACAGAACAGATCGCTCGAAAGGCCTTATAAATCCGGCGTTAATAAAATCATTAGCTCGGTCGATCAAGTCGTAAACCACTGTCTGAGCGCAGCGAGTCTGGTTTGCGGCCGACTGACACATTGATTTTTAGCCAGGGATTTATATAGCCTTGATTTTTTGGCGGTACCTTTTGCATCAAGGCAAAAGGTGGCAATAGAGATATAAGCTACTTAAATCATAATGCCAGACTTTGTTTCCTTTAAGCGGATACCCAGTTTATCTTATTTACCACATTTATTGTATTCATCCATAATGCGCAGGAATACTTCATTGTTTTCCGCTCCTTTGAATACATTGTATTTATAACCGTCTTTTTTGTCTTTGATTTTCTCAGATACTTCCGGACAGTCTTTCAGGTATTCGCTCATTTTCTTTGCAAACGGAGTGAAAGTAATGTCAATGATCTCATGTGCATTTTTAAACTCCGGCAACATTACATAATAGCCTGTGCTTAAGGTATAAGGTTTGCTCGCCGCAAAATCTTTAGGAGTTACTTCCAGTTTGCGCAGGAAGAACATTTTGAATTTATCATCATCACTGTTGTTCAGACGCTCCATGAAGATGCGGGTATTACCGATAGAGATATCATCTTCTTTCATGCGTATAGGATAGAAGGTTTTATTCTTTACCGTAAAGAATTTTACATCCTTGCTGCCCAGTTGTTTCGGTTCCATTTCATTTGCAGGCGTAAACCATACAAATTTCAGATCTGTCATGTTTGTACTCACAATAAACTTCACGGTACCTTCCTGTGTGGCACCATCCTCAAACGTTACGCTGCCATTACCATCGATGATGTAATTAGCCCCTTCATATCTGCCCAGATCATCTTCCTTTCCGGCAAATTTGTTCAGCTTATCCATAAATTTTCCCTGTGCCTGTACAGTGCGTGCAGAACCCAGAATGCAAGAAAAGAGCATTGCGCCCAGTAAAATTTTTTTCATGATTATTTGTTTATCTTTAGCGGCAAAAATATATAAAAAATGTTCAATAAGTACCCTATCCTTGTTTTTATCCTGTTATTGCTGCCTGGCTTATCCAAAGCCCAGCAAATCACTTTTGATAAAAAATCCGGCAACTTCCAGGCTGATGGGAAAGTGATTGCCAACCTCTCTTCTGAGAAAGTAAAAAGCATCGGCAAAAGCTATTATGTAAAAGATGCAGCCGGTACAAAGACGCTGCTTTCTTATGAGCTGCACAGCTTTGAAGACACCTTCGGCAGTGCCACCGTTTACTATTACAGCATCGAGGCTCCTGAACCGGGTTATAAGGCTTACCGACCGAACTTCAGCAGTCTGAATACGTTCAAGGAAGTGGGTGAACTGGTCGTGGCTGAAAATCTGTTGCAGGCCGACGGTACCTTGAACAGTGAAAAGGTAAAGGCTTATTTTGAAGAAAACAGTTCAAAGAATATAGACTACCCTTCCCGTCATGCATTCATTAATGATTCTCTGATGAAGCTGGTGAATATACCGTCTACCCCTGCAGAACGGGATATGCGTAAACCGCCTATCGCTAATGAATATGGTAAGATAGGACAGGATAATGTAGTTATCGGTTTCTGGGAGCTGGTAGAGAGTGTGAATGATGATTTCAACCACAGCAAAAACTACAAATTTATTATCCGTAACCTGAATGGTGGTATCGTATGTGTATCCTGGATCAGGCTGTCAGGCTCGCATACTTACGCATTTAAAAACGGAATGCGTACCCGCGAAAGCTGGCAGGGACTTGACCTGGTGAACAATAACCCGATCAGCAGCCCTGGTGGCCAGCAGGGATATGCGGCGGCACTGGCACAGAACTTAATCAGAATGGGTTTGCTTTAAGCAAACCCATTTATTATTTAAGATGTTTCCAGTAAGGCATATATGGCAAAGGAAGCCAGCCAATGTTCTCCTCCGTAACCGCCATTGAATATCTGCGGCAGCGTGGCATTTAGAAAGGCATCTGATGCGGTTTTAAAACGAGCTTTGTAAGGATTACGATCACTCAACTGACTGCTGATCGAGCGCATACACCATGCCCTGCTGAACGAGAGTCCATCAAGATGTACGGTCTGGTAATCACTGCGATCGCTCACTACCGGCATGGCACATAAACGATCTATACTGCGTGTCTTATAGTATTGTTCAAACCAGGTATTGAATGCTTTTTTATCCAGCACTCTCTTCATCAGATCAGCGGCCATCAGGCTGGGTGAAAAAAAGTCGCTGCCATCAGGCTCCAGGTATGCAGGCATATCACTGTTACCAAAATAAAATTCTTTCGCTTTAGTGCTGATCTGGCGCAGGAATGCTGTATCCCCCTGCTGTTTAGCCCAGTCATAGGCAAAGGCTAAACCAAAGGCTGTATTGGGATGCACACCGGTCCTGTTCGGATAAGTCTGCTTAGGCAGGTATGCTTTCCAGAGACTGATAATCTTTTGGGTAAGGGGCTGCATAGACTGATGCCATTTCTGAAACACCGGATCCTTACCTCTCGCCAATGCTTCATCCAGCTTCAGCAACCAGGCCCAGCCATAAGTACGCTCATAGGTATTGGAGGCGGTATACTTACCGAAATAACTGGCTTCCCGCTCCATTTTATCCCTTTGAAAACTGTTATCAAGTACGGAAATGATGCTGTCACGATTGGGCAGTTGAGGATATTCCTGTAATAATCGTACCAGCATCCAGTGCCCATGTACACTACTGTGCCAGTCCAGGCAACCGTAAAATACGGGATGCAGTTCGCTCGGCAGCAGTCGCGCATCTGCAACGCTATCGGACAGGTGGCTTGTCTTATTGGGAAATTCGGATGGGATACAGTGCAGGGGCAGTCTGCTGAGCTTCAGTGCGATCTCCTGGTTCAGCTTTGTCTGTGCAGACAGGTTGCATGCAGCACAAAGCAGGCCAAGCAATACGATAACTTTTTTCATAAACACTAATATAGTTATTCTACTTCAATTGCCATCCTTTCCGGATCAGGAAGTCTTTACAGGAAGAACAGAAACCGGTTTCTTCATCTGTCGGATTACCGCCTTCTGCATCGCGCATATAACATGTGGGAACAGGGCAATGTGGCAAGCCTTGTGTATGCCCTAATTCATGTATCGCAATTTTGAAGAACTGGTCTTTCACTTTATCCTTATTTACCCGGAATGTAGATGCGACGCAAGCATTGCCCGGCCGGAAGCCCAGCCCCATTACACCCCAGTCTGCGACATCTCCTTTCGTTGCACTGATGTCTTTATGTGTAAGGGCAATCCAAACGGTATCGGCACCGCTTTTATGTCTGAGCATATGAATAATGGAATCGGCCCGATAGCGATTGCGCGGTTGATAATATGCTCCGGCAGGCATTGGTAAAGGCTTACATAAATAAGTTGCGGTATTGATCTGCCTTATCTGTTGCAGCATTGCACGGGAAAGCTCAGGAGAAAAATCGCCCAGAGGTTGAATCATAATTGTCTTTCCGGATGATTGCTTTGTATCTGACCTACAGGATACTGCACTGCAAAACAGCAAAACCAACAGAAGAAATAAAATGGATTTTAAGAAGTAATGCATATTGAATCACATGAATTCAAATATACGCAAAAACAGGCGGGGATAAGTGTCTGTCCGGTTTCATATAAAAAAGTCATCGCTTAAAAAAGGGGGAAATAACACCTAAAGCAAAGGGGAGAAACACCCTGGCCTCGTGGGTATTTTTCACGGTATTTTTTTAAGCAATCATTTTTAATATTATCATATCTCCGCTCAAACAATTATATGTAAAGGCTTAACGCCTGCGCACGTCATATAATCCTTTTTTTACGTTCTTTGCAGCTGCTGATACTATTAACTATAGGGTGTACCTTAGCGCTGCAATTATTCACCCATATAAACACATAGAGTTATGACAAAAATGCCGATTTCGGAAGTTCCTGAAGTACAGATCAACATTGAAGCGTACAGAGATAACGTAATTTTCACCGACCTGGGTGGCAGACCTATCGAACGCCCACAGGGAGAACTGCATTCTATTGAATCTTTTCAGACTTTATTTGATGATTTCTGTAAGCTGCCTGCATTAAATCCCGACCAGGACTGGTATGTAGGTGTTTATCCTTGCATTAAAACAGATAAAGACGGTATCCAAAGACTCTCTTTCTATTTTGTTCCTACTATCGGAGAAAAAGGACTGACTAACCCTCCGGGCACAAGAATCAGCACTTCGAAATTAACGGACTACTTACAGGCAGTAAACGGTGGGGTAACACCTGCTCAATTAGGAGAAATTCAAAACAACGTATTTGACATCGGCAATCTGTGGCCATAAAACACTATGATCCTCTATCTTAATATCATCTTCGAACTGATCTGTCTTTGTTTTGCTGTTTTTACCCTTCCAAAAGTAAAAGCACCATGGACATTATTTATACTGTACCTGTTATTTGTGGTGGGCATTGAAAGCTATGGCCTATACGCCGCAGAAAACCACATCAGCAGTAAAATGGTTTATAACATTTATGTCCTTATCAATTTCTATTTTGTTCAGGCGATATTATATAAGATCTGTAACCTAAACAGTACGGGAAAGATACCTGCATGGATCTTTTCCGTACTGTTTCTTTTATTTTACGGAGGGGAATTAATGTATAATGGTCCGGAACAATTTACGCTGACCAGCATGATTCTTTCCAATATTCTCATTACTATACAAAGTCTGTACTATTTTTACAGCCTGATGACGCAGGATGATTTTGTACAACTGAAAAGTCATGCTCCTTTCTGGCTGGTAGCCGGCCTGCTGATACATGCATTCGGCAGTACTGCTTCCTTCCTGTTTTATGAGTACCTTGTTGCTATTAATAAAGAACTAAAGATTCCTGTACGGCAAGTCATCATTCTTTTTCTTAATTTTATCTTGTACGGCTCCTGGAGCTATGCCTTTGTATGCAAGTATCAGCAACGGATATCATCTTAATTGTAGGACTCATTACCACAATGACACTCATTGTCGTCATTTTTTTGCTTGCTTATGTTGCGGTCTATAATAAACGGAAGAGAAAGCATGTGGAAGAAAAGGACAATATGAAACAGGCATTTTCGGAACAGTTGCTCCAGGCCCAGCTCGAAATACAGGAGCAGACCTCCCGCAACATCAGTGAGGAGATACATGATAATGTAGGACAGGTATTGAGCCTATCCAGCATACAACTGAATATGCTGATTCAGCATCCTGAAAAAGCAAAAATTGAACTTGCCGAAATCAAAGAAAACATTGATCTTGCGCTGGAAGATCTCAGGGGCATAGCCCGTAACCTTAACGGTGGTTACCTGCAACAGATCAGCATCAATGAGTTTCTGCAAAAACAACGGCGACAGCTGAACAAAGGAGGTCAGCATCTTTGCGAAATGTACACTTCCGGTACTGAAAAAAATATACCGGTACAACATAAAATTATCCTATTCCGTATTTTGCAGGAGTGCCTGCAGAATATCATCAAACATGCACAGGCTACCGAAATTATTCTGCGTACTGCATACACTGAAGATCAAGGATTGAAAGTGACGGTACAGGATAATGGTGTTGGCTTTAATGTTTCAGATCAACAGAACAGAGGGCTGGGTATTGGCAACATGGAACGCCGAATGCATTTACTGCAGGGCGAGTTTGCAATAGAAAGTAATGCCGGACAAGGCACAACCATACACCTCAACATCCCTTCTTATGACTAGTAAATATATTAATGTTGCCATTATTGATGATCATGCCTTATTTAGGAAAGGGCTTAAAATGCTCATCAACAGCATCGACAACTTCGAGGTGATTATGGAAGCCGATAACGGCCAGTCCTTCATCGAGGCATTGCCCTCAGATAAGTTGCCGGATATTGCCTTGCTGGATATCCGTATGCCGGGGCTGGATGGTTACGAAACGGCCTCCTGGTTGAGTCATCATTACCCTCAGATCGCCATCCTGGCCCTGAGTACTATGGATGATGAGGCGGCGATTATTAAAATGATCCAGAGAGGAGCCAAAGGTTATTTACTGAAAAATGCAGATACGGATGAGCTGCAGAAAGCTATTGTAGCTGTACTGGAGCAAGGGTATTTTTACAATAATCATATTACCCATAAAGTAATCAGCACCATAGGTGGTGTGATCAATGGCAGTTCTCCGATTGCTACGATCATCAACCTGAACGAACGGGAAAAGGAATTCCTGAAACTGGCCTGCTCTGAAATGAGCTATGCCGAAATCGCCAAAGCGATGTTCCTGAGTCCGCGCACCATAGATGGATACCGGGAAAGTCTCTTTGAGAAATTCCAGGTTAAATCCAGGGTGGGACTGGTCTTATATGCCATCAAACATGGTATTGTAGTACTGGACTAATCCTGCTGAAATGAATATAAAAATTGTGGCCCTCTGTATAAGAGGGCCACAATTTTTATATTCACCAATATCCAAACTTATCTGAATAATCTATCTCAGTAAGGTTACCGTTCCCTGTTTTTTGAATGGCTTACCTTCTGCCGTACGGGCATCGATCTGGTACACATATACTCCGGCTGCCTGTGGCTTGCCTTGCCAGGTACCATCCCATCCATGCTCTATATCGGTGGTAGAGAATATCTCTTCTCCCCAACGGTTAAATATCTTAAAGGCATTCAATGCGGCAATACCTCTTTTCACTACTTTAAAGTTACCATTTCCCGGAACAAAGGCATTAGGCATATCAATGGCTGTGTTCATCACCAGTATATCTACAGAGTCGGAAACGGTACAACCGTTTTCGGTAGTGGCTACTACAAAGTAACGTGTATTTACCTCGGGACTCATCACCGGATTACTGACATGTGCTGAGTTCAGCCCTGCATCCGGGAACCAGGTAAAGTGTACCGCGTTGGTGGCGGGCTCCATAAAATACTGCTCTCCGCTATAGATATTGACTACATCGGGAATGCTCAGCACGGCGGCCGGGTGTACGGTGATCTGTACCTGCTGCGTATCGGTACATCCTTTATCGCTTGTACCGATTACCGTATAGGTGCCACTGGTTGTCGGTGTAATCAGCGGAGTGGCGCTGCTTGTATTATCTACATACAGAGCGGGTGACCAGTTATACTGTTGTGCTCCTGTGGCCTGTAATTGTACAGAGTTGCCCGGACAGATTGCGGCTTCATTAAGATTGAGTTTAAGGAAGTCTCCGGGATTGACAATCACATGTATGGTATGCTCCATCCAACAGGTGAGATTAGGATCCGGTGCTGCTACTCTCAGGGTGTAATTGCGGGACTGATCTGCAATAAACCATACATTGGGGGCAGTAGTACTGTTCAGGCCCGTAGATGGGGTCCAGGAATAGCTGAAATTAGGATTAATGGGATTGGTACTCGTTTCTAAACGAACAGTATCATACTGGCATACAATCAGGCTGTCCGGTGCCAGAATCTTACCCGGTGACGGCATAACATTTACCGTAATCGTAGAGACACTGTCACATCCGTTTATATTCTGGAAGGTACTGTCAAAAATACCTGCATTATGTACAAACTGCCCGAAGATATTAATAGAGTCTCCCTGGCAGATATATGCAATATCGTTAGTGGCTGTAGTGCTTAAGGTAATCGCAAACTGACCCGTAACCTGCACACAACCATTCAGGGTCATGGTACAGGTATAGGTGCCCGCAGCTGCTACCGGTGCATTGGTAACCGTTGCGGTCTGCCCGGTAGCGGTAAAGCCATTAGGCCCGGTCCACTGGTAATTGGTGTATACCGCATTGGGTGCAGTGCTGGCCGGAGCAGTAAGGGTAAAGTCGCCTCCCACACAAGCCTGGCCTGAAAAATTGATCACCTGATTCACGGGGGTAATGGTAATATCGTCCATGATCATACCCAGCGTGGATGGATTATTTACATTGGCCAGATCTAAAGTTACCGTAGCCGTGGTTGGGGTAAACTGGTAATTCTGGCACTGCAGGTTGAAAACCGTATTGGAAGATGATACATTCTGGTTTAAGAAAACCGCGGTACCATTATATACTTTTGCATTAATGGTGCAAGGAATAGGTGGCAGGCTAAAGCCCGCACCTCCTGCGGTTCTTCGCGTACATTTAAAGGAAAGGTTGTAGGTCTCTCCCGGTGTTACAGCGATATTTACCTGGCGAAAATTAGAGCCGTTATCTATCTCTGCCGTAAGGTTGGTTGTGGTACCACCATATACATTTTCTGCCATCACCTCGGCGGTAGTAGCCGGGGCAAAAAATGTCCAGCTGGCATTGCCGGCAGTAAAGGTTCCGTTGGTTACAAGATTTTGCGCCTGGGCTTTCCCTAAGCTTAAAATACCGGTAAATAAGAAAAATAATCCGAGACGATAATTCAGATTTTTCATATAAAATGAGATAAAATTGTTTTCAGATGCTAGCACAAAATAGAGCTGCGTTTTGTGGAAATGAAACTTTTGACAGACATTTTTGAGCTCCTTGCTATCTATAAAAGACAGGCTGAAAGCAGATTTAGTTTGTATTAAAAAAATAATCAGGTAAGTATTTGAAGATTGATGTAGTACAAATTGACTATAATTATATGTATATAAGTTACCGATTCGTTAATGATGCTGTATCGCATTAATTATTTTTTCTCCTTCCTCATTACACAGCTCCCGGGCAATGCACCATTTGCGTTAAAGCAAGGTGATGATGAGCAGTATATGACGTATTGAAATACCCTGAGCGGGTCGCACTATTTAAGGAATAAAAAGGGCTGCAATACCTTTAGAGAAAGCGCCCATTTTCTTGTCAGCAGAACAGTCGCGGCAACCGAGGGCAGACTCTATATGCCTTCACTCGTATACTTACAGCAGATCCTGCATACTATTAAATGTGTTGCAGGAGACCGAACTATTTATACCCAAAAGATCATAAAAGACTGATTTACATTTACTTGTTTAAAAAAATAAAAAAAATGCATCCCTCCTATAATTTCTATAGAGTTGTTTTCGTTTAATAATTAACACATTTGTGAATATTGAAAATAAACAAAGAGGCCTATTTGTCTGTTTTCGGTTTTTTTAATCTTTAAAGTTAATTTGATTATGAAAAAATTCTTTTTTGCAATTACTTTAAGTTTGTTTGCAGCCTTTACTGCAGATGCAGCGGTTACCCCAGTTGGAAGCGGAACAATACCATGTGTATATACTGCTTCTGTAAGACATTATACGTATAACCCTACTACAGGTGTTACCACATATTATGGCCCATACTATTATTTTAATTCTCTAACCGATGCGTTTACGTATATATTAGAACAATACCCACCTGTGCCTTACGAAAGGAATAGTGGTGCTAATATAGCGTGTTATACAGAAGGTCCGGTAATAGGTCCTCCTGGTCCCTAAATAATGCGTAAGTATATATCCCATTATATGATTAAGCCTACCCATTTTGGGTAGGCTTAATTTATGGACAGCATTTATGTGTACTGATATTTCTTGCTCCGATTTATACCAGACATACACATTAATAACAGGAATATTCAGAGATGTGAAATCGGCTGTAATGCGCAAAGAAAAAGGGAAACAGCGTGATTGCTATTTCCCTTTTGTGACCTCGTTAGGATTCAAACCTAAAACCTTCTGAGCCGTAATCAGATGCGCTATTCAGTTGCGCCACGAGGCCATTCCCTTGATTGGAGTGCAAAGATAGGAAGTTGTTTTTTTTCTACCAAATTTTTTTTGAAAAAAAATTAAAGGCCGGGTATAAAAACCCGGCCTTTATTATTCTGAAGCGTAACGCTTTGGATATTAATATTTAGTTGTCTCAGCAGCCCAGTTAGTCCATCCTGCAGTCCAGTCAGTAGTACCGTCAAATGCACCGATATAAGCAACTTGCTGGAAGCCTGTCAGACCTGCGAAGCTTGCACCTGTAGAGGCCATAGAACCGCTTTTCAGCAGGAAGCTAGGTGTACCGGTTGTTGCAGATACAGCTGGTGAATATTTGTATGCATCAGCTAACATAACTGTATCGCCGTTTGCATAGCTTTTGTTGTTGTTGGCATCAAACCATGTGTTGATATCGAAAGAAGAAGAAGATGCTTTCTTAGGAGTTGTACAACCAGCTATGATGTTGTTTTTGAACATTAATGTACCTGAAGTAGCATTACCTGAAGTAGCAGTACCTTTAGTGTCATCGATGTATACACCAACAGGGAAACCTAATAACATAGAGTTTACCAGAGACATAGATGAGTTACGACGGATCTGCGCACCATTCTGGAAGTTAGCATTGATACCGCTCAGAGAAGTTCCTTTACCAGGTCCTACGATGGTCATGTTAGAGAAGATCGCTTTAGTCTGAGGAGTCTGAGTAGAACCGTTACCATCGTTATCTGATTCGAAACCGTTAGAACCACTTACGTCCGCTACGTTTTTAGCACGTTGTGCCACACCGAACTGAACCTGACCAGAGAAACCGAAATCTGTATCGAAATCATCATCCCATGTGTAAGTAGCTACTAAGTGATCACAGTTTACAGTACCACCGAACCATTCGAAGGCATCATCACCAGAACGGTAAACCTGTACATAGCTGATAGTAGTACCGTTACCAACACCACCCATAGTCAGACCGTTGATTTCGTTATCCGGAGAATATGCGATACCAGCGAACTCAATTCTTACATATTTTAATACACCAGAGTTATCGTTAGCAGCTGTACCACCATACTCATTGTATTTAGCTTCCTGACCAGCAACTGTAGGAACCAGACCACCTTCGATACGCGCTGTACCACCACTTGGGTTGATAGGCGCTTTACCTAATACGATGATACCACCCCAGTCACCTTCACGACGAGAACCTGCAGCTTCTTCTGAAGTAAATACGATAGGTTTATCTTTAGTACCTTCTGCCATAATTTTACCACCACGGGTAATGATCAGGGTACCTTTAGTTTGTTTATCGCCCATGATGATCGCACCTGGCTCAACAGTCAGGGTTACGCCATCCATTACATACACAAAACCTTCGATGGTATACTTAACACCCGCTTTCAGGGTTTTGTTAGCAGTAATATCACCTTTCAGCACGTTACTCTCCGGAGTCGGATCTACAGTAGTTTTATCTTTACAAGATGTCAAAGATGTTGCAGCAAACAGTGAGCCGGCAACGGTTGCGAGTAATAAACCCTTTTTCATAATCGCTTGATTAAATTTGTTTTTTATAAACTTTGGGGCAAAAGTACCCTACCAGTATAACCAAATTGTTATTTCACTATTACGCTTATATTATCGCATTATTACCGAATTGTTACCAGCAGTCTGAGCCACGCTATAAAAGGATAAGGCGCCGCAGTTGCGGCGCCTTATCCTTTTATAGCGTAATCTATTTAATCCATTATATATTCGACTTTGACCTTCTCAATACGCAGCTTATCTACTGCCAGTATAGTAAAGTCATAGTCTTCGAAACTGATCTGTTCATTGATCGTCGGGAATTTACCGGCAATCTCCAGCACAAGGCCGGCCAGAGAATCGCTCTCTCCGCGTATTTCGGCAAAGGTACTGAGTG
This sequence comes from Edaphocola aurantiacus, assembly GCF_019797745.1. Taxonomy (GTDB): domain Bacteria; phylum Bacteroidota; class Bacteroidia; order Chitinophagales; family Chitinophagaceae; genus Edaphocola; species Edaphocola aurantiacus. The sequence goes on from NZ_VOSI01000002.1 coordinate 237,370, forward strand.
GGATACCCATTATACGACACATATCATTAATAAGCATTCGCCCTTCAAATATATATGCTGTGTCGCTTATCTTCTTAAAGTTATGTTCATCTTCATCAAACTCATCCTTAATATCACCGATGATTTCTTCCATAATATCCTCGAGGGTAATGATACCGGCTGTACCGCCAAACTCATCTACAACCACTGCGAAGTGTACCCTGTTATCTCTGAAATCATTCAGCAGGTCATCAATCAGTTTATGCTGATGCACATAATATGCCGGACGTATAAGGGTGTGCCAGTCAAAGTCATCTAAACCGATATAAGGCAAAAAGTCTTTAGTGAATACCATACCCACAACCTCATCTATATTATTACGGTATACGGGTAAACGGGAATATCCTGCATCCAGCAGCTTCTCTCTTACTTTGGTAATGTTCCAGCTCTCACGGATAGCCACTACATCAAGGCGGGGCTGCATAATCTGTTTTACACTGATGCTGCCGAACTTAAGTACGCCTTTAAAAATCTCCACTTCCTCTTTAGAAGCTGCATGACCCAGACTGGCTTCTATAGCATCTTCCAGCTCTTTGAGGTTATCGATCTCTTCCAGTTTGCGGTTACGTTTCTGATCGCGGTATTCATCAGAGTCTACCAGTACCTGACCTATTCCTTTAAACGTAAGAAACAGCACATTCACAATTGGTGCGGAGAATCCTGCCATACGTATATTATTCTGACGGGAATAAACCTTCGGTAATACTTCTACAAAAAGTAATAACAGGAACATGGAAGCCAGCAATACAATGCCGAGTATAACAACTAAATGAGCCTCTTGGGGTAACAGTAAGTGAGCCATATGATTCATCAGGAAGATGATCAGTATTGCCAGGGTTATTTTGGATACTCTTAAAGTCGACAGCAATAGTTCAGGATCTTCCAGGAGGGTAATGATCATACGGGAATTCTGATCCTCTTTTGTTTTCAGGTAATTGATATCCTTCAGTTTAAGACTGAAGAAACCTACCTCTGCCCCTGCAGCCACAGATGCAAGAAAGAGTATACCCAGTACAAGGATACATAATGTGGTAATTGTTGTTGGCGATACCGCCAATGCCGCCTGTAAAATCACAACCATAATCTCTGAATATCTGTCAATAAAACGTCCTATCGCTAAAATAATCAAAACGCATGGTTTTGATTATTCAGTATTGCTCTGCCACTGCAGAAAATTTAATCTTAAAAAGGCAATATGTCATCCAGTTCCGGATCATTGCCCGGGTTCAGGAAAGTGTTATCAATATTGTCCGGTTTGCCCGATCCCTGGTGGTCACTTTCTTTACGCTTATCCAGCATGACCAGGTTCTCAGCTATAATCTCTGTCTGAAATCTCTTGTTCTTATCTTTATCTTCCCAGCTGCGGGTTCTCAGTCTTCCTTCTATATATACGAGGCTGCCTTTATGTAAGTACTTACCCGCCAGTTCTGCCAACCCTCTCCATAAAACAATTGTATGCCATTCTGTTTCTGATACCACATTTCCGTTTTTCTCCTTCCTCATCTCAGTAGTTGCCAATGGAAATTTTGCCACAGGAATTTCTCCTTCTATATACTGCAGATCCGGTTCCTTACCCAAATTTCCAATTAGTACTACTTTATTCACGCCTCTCATACGATATAAATTTTACTGTTAAAAATATGGCTTTTTCTAATTTAATAAATAAAAATAAGGTTTTTCTTCCAAAAACGAAACTATTGTTTTGGGGAAGGAATAATTATTCAATTCGGTATAAGGGATCCATATTCCATCGGCTGTGAAGTAATCTGGAATAGCATTCAGCTGCACAATAGAGAAGGTACTATGGATGAGCTGGTGGGTTAACCGCTGCCTGGTCTGCAGTACTTGTTCCTGCTTGCTGCTGATATATTGCGTATCATTCAAAAGACGGTGCAGCTGCTCCGGCATGTTATCTTCTACCAGGAAAAACTCGTACAGGCTCTGCCATACATCTCTGGCCGTTCGTTGCTGCACATATACTTTATCTGCGCAAACCAGTACCCAATAATTAAGCCAGCGTTCTTTCACTTTTATCTTTTGCAACTTAACCGGCAGCTCAGCTACCGTGCCCTGATTGTAAGCTTTGCACTGTGCAGACAGGCAACATTCAGCACACAAGGGTTGTTTTGGTTTACATACAACTGCTCCGAAATCCATTATCGCCTGGTTGTAAGCCGCAGGATGTTGTGCATCAAATACGGCATCCGCCAGTTCTGTAAATATCTTTTTCCCTTCAGGAGTATTGACTGGTGTGGGTTCTGCAAAGTAGCGCGACAGTACGCGGTACACATTCCCATCAATGACAGGATAGGGCAAGCCATATGCAAAGGAGGCAATGGCTGCTGCGGTATAGGCCCCTACTCCTTTGAGGGCAATAATATCTTCATACTGATCCGGGAAACGGCCCTTGTATCGTTCTGCAATTTCCCTCGCGGTATGCAACAGATTGCGGCAGCGGGCATAATAACCCAGCCCCTGCCATAGCCGGAACACTTCGTCTTCCGGGGCTTTGGCCAGATCGGTTACGGTCGGATATTGTGCGATAAAACGCAGGTAATAAGGCAATCCCTGTTCTGCACGGGTTTGCTGCAATATAATTTCAGAGAGCCATATTTTATACGGATCTTTTTCCTCTTTCCAGGGCAGACTTCTATCATTAGACTCGGTATGCCAGCGCAGCAAGGCTTTGGCAAAAGCAGAAACAGTTTTCATTCTTATTGGTAAAATACAAAAATAATGGCTGCCTGTAACATACAGGCAGCCATTACTCTGTTAAAGCAAATATAGTTTAAATGATCGTATCTTACTTAACTACATTCAGTTTCTTGGTCGTATGACCTTTACTGGTCTGAATGCGTAAGGTATACATACCTCCGGCCAGGTGCTCTGGTAATACTACTTTGTATGTACCATTATGCTGTTCGAAAGAAGGCACCTGCATTATCTCCTGACCCATTACATTATAGATCGCCAGAGATTGCAGTTTAACCGATACATCATCAATTTTGATATAAGCAATGGTTCCGTCATTGGGGTTTGGATATACCTGTACCAGTTTACCCACCTGGTCTACATCATTAAGACCGGTACCGATAATGCTCACCATTGTGCTGTCTAATACATCACCGCAGGTGCTGTATGTAGTCAGGCTCACGTTGTAGTTACCACCTGCAGGGTAAGTATGCGTAGTTTGTCCTGTGCTGGAAGAGCTTGCAGAAACCGTTACCGGAGCAGAACCATCACCAAAGTTCCATTTGAAACTGGTTACATTCTGAGGGTTAACTGCAGAGAAGTTGAAGCTGCTCGCCGCTGTAGGTTGTGTAACGATACCATCTACTATCGGCATATATCCGGTAGCTATGATTTTAACGGTATCAATTGTCAGACAGCCTTCATTGCTGGTTACATATACTACATACGTACCTTCACCTGCTATTGAAATTGTTCTGGTGGTTGCACCGTTATTCCAGTAATAAGTACCACCGTTTTGTCCGCCAGGACCCGCATCCAGTATACGGCTTCCTCCCAGACACAGACCTGTTCCGCCTGCTTCCAGGTTTACAACCGGATTCCATTTCAGGCGCACTTCGATAGTATCTCTTCCGATACATCCGTATGAATTGTCTACGGCAACATGATACATGCCGCTCTGACCTACTGTACGTGTCGGCGTAACCGCACCATTATCCCAGGTAAATACAGGACTGTTCGGAATAGTACCCGGATCCAGTGTAATGGTTGTACCCTGGTCTACACAGGTGTTAACATCTGGTCCCAGGTCTGGCATAGGTACAGGATTAACTGTAGCCACTACCGGAACCCTTACTGATTCACAAGATGTTTTGACAACCCATTTGTATAAATAATAGTAGTAATCACTTGTTGCTCCACCGGAGTAAGCTGAGGTAATGCTGGATACACCTGCAACGGTATAAGGATAAGAGAAACCGGTAGCATACTCGCGCACCAGGTTAGTGATACCGGATGTAGCAACTACAACCAGTCTGTAACCAGTACCTGCAGGCACGCTGAAGTTCAGCGGAACAACATTCATGGTACCATTTGCACTAACATTTACGCTGGCAGTAGCAGATTGTAAAGTTGTACCGGCAGCATTTTTCAGGGCAATTGTTACCGCTCCAGTAGGTGAGGTACCCATTGGATACACATTGACACTTTCCAGGGTAAATGGTGCCAGGGCATTGAACATCAAACCGATGTCGTTAAAGCCACTGTTACCGGAAGTAGAAGTAGGTGTAGGTTTACCCGTATTATAAACGGAAGTACCTGCGCTGGCCGCTGCATAGAATGTAGTTGTTGCCGTCAGGGAAGGAGTATTGAATGTAGCTCCTGTACCAATGCTGTTTCCGCCGGTTGCCGCTTCATACCATAATACCTGGCTGGAAGCGCTGGTTGGCGTAGCACCAATTACAACAGAACCGTCTCCGCATCGTTGGCCATTTGTCGCGGTAATAGATCCTGGATCACCTACGACTACGCTGTCTACAGAAGTCGTCTGCACCAGTGTTCCGTCACAAAGGATCTGCATGCGGTAATATGTTGTACTGGTAATGCCGGTAACCGGAAGGTTAACTGTCGTCAGCGGGCTGCCGATATTAGTCCACGGACCTGCTGCTGCAGTAGCACGTTGCCATTGATAGGTAAAGCCTGTAGCCGGTGGCATACTGATATTGATACCTAAGGTACTATTACCATTTAAACACAGGAAATTAGGGCTTGTTACTGAATGTATAGCAGGCAGCGTTATGGTGCTACATGCCGGAGGATTAATAATGATAATTGTATAATCTTCTGTTTCTCCATAATAGTAATCCGGACATGGGTCAAATGAGGTAGAACCTTCTACTCCACGTACACGGATTCTGGTAGGACCTGTTAAGGCAGTAGCAGGAGGAATGATGGTACCGGTAAAGGCACTACCTGCAGGAATGGTATTCGGAGAGGCGGCACATAATTCTGTAACCGGATCAAACACACCATCATGGTTCCAGTCTGCCCAGATGCGTACACCTGTGCTGTAAGACGCAATATTTACCGCAAAGTCAAACCCGAATGAATGGGCTGCCGTAACGGCCATAGAAGTGTAATCGGAATATCCAAGTGCACCACTGGCGCAACCGGTACTCAGATTGCTCACATCTATCATAGCACCTGTTGTGGCAAAGCCATCAATTGTACCACCATAGGTACAACCATAAGTATACGTCGGTGTACAATAACAGTTAATGAAGTTCTTAATCGTAATATGCTTGGCATTGCTGTATACCGGTGTACCACCGCTACATGATGTTTTCAAACGATAGTAAGCAGCGGTATTGATACCTGCTGTCATCATATAGTACACAGTGTTGGCACCCGTAACATCTGTCCAGCTACCTGCTGCTCCGGTAGGAGATTGCTCCCACTGGTATACCATACCACTACCATAACTGGTACCGGTTGTATTAAGCGCAAAGGCGATATTAGGACAGATAGAATCCGGCACACTTGCAGCAATAGCGCCTGGTGTCGGCGGATTGGTACAAGGTGGTAATGCAATAATATTAATGGTATAATCTTCAGCTTCTCCATAATAAGCAGAAGCACATGGACCAAAGGTTGTAGAACCTTCTACCCCACGTACACGGATCCTGGTAGGACCGGTCAGTGCTGTTAATGGCGGAGTGATCAGGCCAGTAAATGAAGAACCTGCAGGAATGGTATTTGCAGACGCTGAACATAATTCTGTAACCGGATCAAAGATACCGTCATGGTTCCAGTCAGCCCAGATTTTCACGCCGGTTTCGTAAGCAGAAATATTTACAGTAAATGTGAATGGTAAAGATTGTACTGCAGAAATGGCCATAGAGGTATAGTCAGAATAACCCGCACCGCCGCTTGCACAACCGGTATTCAGGTTACTGATATCCACCTGCGCACCACTTGTCGCAAAACCATTAATGGTACCACCGTAAGTACAGCCGTACGAATAGGTAGGTGTACAGAAGCAGTTCATGAAGTTTTTCTTCAATACTTGTTTTGCATTGGTATATACTGGTGTACCACCACTACAAATAACTTTAAGACGGAAATAGGTAGTCGCTGAAATACCTGCAGAAAGGGTGTATGTGATATTGGTTGCACCCGTAACATCTGTCCAGCTACCTGCAACTCCGGTAGGAGACTGCTCCCACTGGTAGGTCATACCACCGCCCAGGCCTGTACCTGTGCTCGCTAAAGCGAAAGAGATATTAGGACATATGGAATCCGGAACGCTGGTCGCTACTGTACCTGCAGTCGGAGGGTTAGTACAAGGAGTAGATGGAGTAACCAGAAGGGTATAATCTTCGACTTCTCCATAATCTGCCGAGCTGCAACCATCAAATACGGTAGAGCTGTAAGAACATCTTACACGCATTCTCTTACTTCCCGCTGTTGTACTGGCCGGAACTGTAAAAGAACCTGAGGCAGTAGCTCCGGAAGAAAGTGTTGCTGTCGGATCATAAACAATCTCACCCGGATCGGTAAAATCGCCATCTTCATTCCAGTCAACGAAAATTTTATAACCCTCACTCCAGCCAGGATTATTGACAATAGTAAAGTTAACTGTTGCGCCTGCTGTAGTCGTGTGGAGCATCGAGGTCTGGTTGCTGATACATGCTGTGGCAACTGAGGATCCTGAGTTCAGATTCGTAATGTTGGTGACTCCCCCGGTAGTAGAAAAAGATTGGATGTAGTCGTCATCACAACCATAGTTGTAAGTGGGGCTGCAATAGGTCTGGGCATTGCTTTTGATACCCAGTCCGAGCAGCATCATAATGCAGATGATGCCGCGAAGATGAATAAATTTCAGGTTCATACTTAAAGGTTTACATGTGGAGAATGCATATCTCTCATGCCCTGTAATGAATTGTAGCTTTATCTTGTTGGTAATAGTAGGTACAACTTATAAAACAACTATTAGCAGAAATGAGAAACAATTGCTAAAGTATGAATATTTTCACATACAAGTGTAAAATATGTAAACTTTAATTAAACAATCAATTTCATAATGCATAAAAAAGAGGCATGCAGTAAACTACATGCCTCTTTTAGGTATTTAAGGATAAGAAAAAGTACTATTTCACTATCTCCAGTTTCCTGGTCGTCATGCCTTTATTCGTATTAATACGGATATTGTACACACCGGAAGCCAGTTGCTGAGGCAGTGTCACTTTATGTTTATTTGTGCTGCCATCAAACGATTTAAGCGTATAGATCTCCTGTCCTAAAACATTGTACATAGTGATCTCTGTAACTTTTACATTACCGATCGCTTCGATGTACAGGATGTTACCATCGTTCGGATTAGGATAGATCTGAACCAGTTTGGCATCTCTATCGATGTCATTGATACCGGTACCACCTACAATCGTTACCATAGTGCTGTCCATAATATCGCCGCAGACACTGTATGTAGTCAGTCTTACATTGTAGTTACCACCACCTGTGAACACGTGATTGGTCAGCCCTACTGATGAAGCAGTTGCAGGTACCGTTACCGGAGCCGAGCCGTCACCAAAGTTCCAGGTAAAGCTGGTTACATTCTGAGGATTCAGTGCGGAGAATTTAAAGCTGCTCGCAGTTAATGGCTGTGTTACAATACCATCCACTGTAGGCATATAACCACTAGGTGTGATCGCTACAGTATCAATAGTCAGACAGCCTTGGTTACTGGTTACATAAGCGATGTATGTACCCGGATTAGTGATCGTAATGGTTCTGGTTGTTGCACCGGTATTCCAGTAATAGTTACCACCATTCAGACCGCCAGTACCGGCATCCAGTACTTTAGTACCCCCCAGACACAGGCCTGTTCCGTTTGCACCAAGATCTACAACAGGATTCCATTTCATGTTTACATTAATAGTATCTCTGCCCACACAACCGAATGTATTGGTCACTTTTACATTGTATACACCAGTTTGTGTTACATCTCTTGTTGCAGTAGTCGCACCATTATCCCATAAGTATACTGGTACATTAGGTATCGTACCCGGATTCAAAGTAATCGCAGCGCCCTGATTAATACAGGTGTCGATGTTTGGTCCCAGGTTAGGAGCTGGTACCGGATGGATGGTTGCAATAACCATCTGACGTGGAGCCGATTCACAAGGTTTGATACCCAGTATCATATTTGGTCTCTGCGTAATGGTAGAACCTGTACCGGTATTGCTACATTTTACAGCAGGCGTTACATTATCCTGGTTGTTGTAGTGTGTCGATACAAAAGATGTTGTATGGTATCTTACCGTACTGATCGGATTCGAGTTGTTATTATTACTCCAACAGGTTTGTACTACGATGTTAGATACACCATCCCATGTAAACGGAACATCGAAATTAAGTGTATTCAGACCGATAGACGTTGTCCAGTTCGCTGGATTTTTTACCTGAGTAGTGGCAATCCATGTTGCAGTAGTCAATGCCGTAGCAGTAGTCTGACCCATGCTTACAGCAAAGCCGCTGTAGGTAGTACCACCGGCAGATCCCGGAGCCACTACATCAAATGCCAGGGAGTTGATCGTAGCACCCATAGTAGCACCCGCAGCCAGTAATTCAGAGGCTGTAATCAGGAACTGGTGTCTGTATCCACCCCATACGCCATAGAATGGTGTAACGGCACCTGTACTAACTGTTGTACCATTTCCGATAGCGACACTGCTTGGTGCAGAACCACCTACACCACCTACAACCCAGAAGGTATCGGTTTGTGTCAGGAACGGAGTTTGCCATGGAGAACCGGTACCGATAGGAGAACCGCCGGCACTGTTTTCATACCATTTTGCAGTACTGTTACCGCCTGTTACGGCTTTCAGTGTAACCTGGCCTGGTCCGCAATTGAAGCTATCTGTTTTAGAGATCAGCGTCGGGTTAGCAATCACAATCTGTTTCACAGGTTGCTGACAGGTTGCACTGCTTGCAGAGATAAGCGCACGATAGAATCTGTTTGTTGTCAGTGTAGGTGTCATATAAGTCACACCTGTTGCACCGGCAATATTGGTATATGTTGCACCGCCATTCAGTGACTCCTGCCATTGAATGCTGCCGGTGTAATAATTGGTACCAGGATTCAGTGATAACAGTGATGCACCGCTGGTACAGATCGTATCAGGAGCTGCAGTAATTGTTACATTACCTGGTTGTACCCATACTCTAAAGGTATCTGCTCTGGAACAGGTAGTAGATGCTGCTGTAGTATCACCACCGATTGCAAAATAAGTGTGTTGTCCTGCTACTGATGATTTCATATATACAGTGTTTGCAGAACCTCCGGTGTACGGAATAGTTGCAGCAGCGTCGGTATACAAATCTGTAGTCGGATACCAAACGTATGGAGTATACGGATTTGGTGTCGGAGGGGTGATAGACAGTGTAGCAACAGCATTGTTACATACTACCGGTGGTGCAGATTTGGTTGCAGCCGGTCCGGCATTTACAGTAGCCACAACTGGTACACGAGGAGATTCACAACCTACTTTTAATATCCAGTTATAGAAGTAATAGTAGAATGCAGTTGAGGCACCACCAGTATAAGATGAAGTGATAGAACTGATACCTGCTACATTATAAGGGAAGGTAAATCCTGTACCGGATTCACGGATCAGTGTAGTCATACCTGTCGCAGCGGTTACTACCAGACGGTAGTTAGTCCCTGCAGGCACGGTAAAGTTCAGTGGTACTGTATTCAAGGCACCTGCAGCGCTCACGGTTACATTGGCCGTTGTAGACTGTAAAGTCGTACCTGCTGAGTTTTTCAGCGCGATGGTAATTGTACCGGTGGTAGATGTAGTACTCATTGGGTATACATCCACACTCTGAATAGTGAACGGAGCTAATGCATTGAACATTAAACCTACATCACTGAAGCCGGAGTTACCGCTGGTAGAAGTAGGGGTTATTTTACCTGTAGCATAGTTGGTTGTACCCGAACCTGCCGCAGCGTAGAAAGTCGTTGTACCGGTAATATATGGTGTATTAAATGGTGTACCCGTTCCGATAGACAGACCACCGGTTGCAGCGGTATACCATAATACCTGGCTTGCAGGGATGGTTGGTGTAGCACCGATCTGTACCTGGCCTGGTCCGCAACGTTGTCCGTTTACGGCATTTACCGTTCCCGGATTGGTTACAATCACCGTATCGGTTGATGTGGTAACTACCGGAGAGCCATTACATAATACTTGTAAGCGATAATAAGTAGTTGCAGTAACGCCATTTGCCGTAGCACTTGAGCTGGCACCTGCAGTACCTACATTGGTCCAGGGTGCAAGGCCGTTAGGAGAGCTCTGCCATTGGTAGGTAATACCAGTTGCAGGAGGCATTAATGAATCGATAGTCAGACTTACATTTCCGGTTACACATAATGCACTCGGATCTACGATCGCATGAACATTAGAAGGGAAAGTAACGGTGCTACACGCAGGAGGTACGATGATACTGATCGTATAATCTTCTGTTTCACCCCAGGTCTGGCTGCCACAAGGCGTAAAGGTTGTAGAACCTTCTACGGCTCTTACTCTCAAACGTGTAGGGCCGGTAAGGGCTGTTGCAGGAGGAGTGATGGTACCGGTGTAAGAGCTACCGGCAGCAATTGTAGCCGCAGAAGCAGCACACAGTTCTGTTGTAGGGTCAAAAACACCATCATGGTTCCAGTCTGCCCAGATTTTTACACCAGAACCGAAAGCAGAGATATCTACTTTAAAGTTGAATGCAAATGTCTGCGCTGCGGTTACCGTAAATGCGGCATAGTTGGAATAACCAAGGTTACCACTGGCACAACCGGTATTCAGGTTGTTTACATTGGCAATCGCACCGGTAGTGGAGAAGCCGTTGATCGTACCACCATTGGTACAACCGGAAGTATATACAGGCGTACAGTAACAGTTGATAAAGCTTTTTACAGCAACCAGTTTTTCATTGCTGAATACTGGTGTACCACCGCTACAGATTGATTTCAGGCGATAGTAAGTATTCGCGGTAATACCGGCTACAGTATAGTTCAGCGTAGTACCACCGGTAACATTGGTCCAGGAACCGGCAGTACCGGTAGCGGATTGTTCCCATTGATAAGCCATACCAGAACCCAGAGATGTACCTGTAGTCGCTAAAGTAAATGCAACGTTAGGGCAAGTAGAATCCGGAACGCTGGTAGCTATAGTACCTGGTGTAGCAGGATTGGTACAAGGTGCTGAAGGGATTACAGTTAAGGTGTAATCTTCTGTCTCACCGAAACCCTGGCTACTACAACCGTCGAATGTAGTGGTATTAAATACACAACGCACCCTCAGGCGTTTATTACCAGGAGTAGTTCCTGCAGGAATCACAAATGATCCTGTGGCAGTGGCTCCGGCAGCTTGTATTGCAGTGGGGCTATACACGATTTCTCCTGCATCCAGGAAGTCCCCGTCTTCATTCCAGTCTACAAATATTTTGTAGCCTTCTCCCCAACCGGGGCAGTTCAGAATGGTAAAGTTAACTGTGGTCGTGGCCGTAGCCGTATGCACCAGCGTCGTCTTGTTGCTGAAGCATGAGGTGGCAGAGGAAGACCCAGAGTTGAGATTCGAAATGTTGGTTGTACCACCGGTTGTGGAGAATGACTGAATATAGTCATCCGTACAGCCGGACGTGTATGGTGGTGTACAATACTGGCCATAGCCTTTCATTATACCCCCGGTACCCAACACCAGCATTAGCAGCATAAACAGCTGCCTGCCTAATGTAAATTTCCGATTCATACTTCTAAAATTTATTAGTTGGTAATAGTGATAAGTGGTTTGAATTAAATATTACAGCAATGGAGACAGCCATAAACAGATCATAATATGATTATGATCCAAATACAGCTCTCTCATCTTTAATTAGACATCTCCCTGTAAATAAAGGTTGGTATATCTTTAAAAATATTCCATATAAAAAATTAAGTATCCTCTTTAAGCAAAAAAAGACCGGTAATATTCCTGTATTCCACCCGTTTTAGGGCGCCCATTTGCCCCGACTCCGGTGGTTGCCTGCAGGCATAGCCATAAAAAAAAGGCCAACCTTACGGCTGGCCTTTTTTTTATAATGGAATTGCTATAAATTATTTAGCAATTTCAAGTTTACGTGTTGTCAATCCTTTATCAGTACTGATGCGGATGTTGTATATACCGGCAGCCAGGTGTTGTGGCAGGGTTACTTTATGCTTATTGGTAGTAGATTCAAAAGCATTCACTTTTAAGACCTCTTGTCCGATAGCATTGTAGATAACTAGCTCTTTCACTTTAACTGCTCCTACAGATTCAACATACAGTACATCGCCATTATTCGGGTTAGGATAAACCTGTACCAGTTTGGCATCTTTGTCCATATCATTGATACTTGTACCGCCGATAATAGTTACCATAGTACTGTCTGTAATATCACCGCAGACGCTGTATGTTTTCAGTGTCACGTTGTAGTTACCGCCACCAGGGAATGTGTGGTTAGTTAAACCTACTGTTGACGTAGTAACAGGCACAGTAACTGGTGCAGATCCGTCACCAAAGTTCCAAACGAAGTTGGCAACATTCTGAGGATTCAGTACAGAGAACTTGAAGCCGGTTGCAGATAATGGCTGAGTAATGATCGCATCAACTGTTGGCATATAACCGCTTGGTACGATATCTACTGTATCAATGGTCAGACAGCCTTGGTTGCTGGTTACATAAGCAATATATGTTCCTGGATTAGAAATAGTAACCGTTCTGCTGGTTGCACCTGTGTTCCAGTAGTAGTTACCGCCGTTCAGACCGCCTGTACCGGCATCCAGAACTTTTGTACCACCCAGACACAGACCTGTACCATTAGCCGCTAAGTCTACAACAGGATTCCATTTCATGTTTACATCAATCGTATCTCTGCCTACGCAACCATATGTGTTGGTTACTTTCACATTGTAGATACCAGTTTGCATCACACCTCTTGTCGGTGTAGTTGCACCGTTATCCCATACAAATACAGGGTTATCAGGCAGGGTACCAGGGTTCAGGGTAATTGTGCTGCCCTGGTTGATACAAGTATCGATGTTCGCACCCAGGTTCGGAGCTGGTACCGGACGGATATACGCAATTACCATTTGACGTGGTGTTGATTCACAAGGTTTAGTGATCAGGAAGCGCATATTTGGTCTTTGACTCAGTACAGAACCGGTTGCAGTATAGTTACAAGCATCGGCTGGTGTAAAGCTATAAGAAGTATTATAGTGTGTAGCAGCAGCTGTAGTTGTATGATATCTAACAGTATTAGATGTATTAGTAGAGTTGTTATTACTCCAACAAGTTTGTACTACCACATTAGATACACCATCCCAAACGAATGGTACGTCAAATGTCAGGGTATTATAACCAGTAGTTGTAGTCCAGTTAGCAGGCAGTTTTACATCTGTAACCGGTAACCATGAGCTGGTTACTAAAGTTGTAGCTGTAGTATTACCCATTTTCACCGCAAATCCGTTATAAGTAGCACCTGAAGTAACTACATCAAATGCCAGGTTCAGAATTTTAGAACCACCTGTTGCACCTGCAGCAGTCATTTCCGCAGCAGTGATCAGGTATTGGTGTCTGAAACCACCGCCAGATCCGTAGAATGGAGATACCGCACCAGTACTGGTCGTAGTACCTGTACCGATATTCACATTAGTTGGCGTCATACCACCACCTGCAACTACCCAGAAAGTATCTGTTTGTGTCAGGTATGGTGTCTGCCAAGGAGAACCGGAACCGATTGCAATACCACCATTTGCACTTTCGTACCATTTTGGTGTACTGTTACCTGCAGTATTAGCTTCCAGGGTTACAGAACCCGGTCCGCAATGCATACTGTCTTTCTTAGATACAAAGCTTGGTGTAGAAACTACAATGTATTTGGTAGGTGAAGCACATACGCTAGAACCCGCATTTACCATCAGACGATAGTATTTGTTAGCTGTCAGCGATGCAGTGGTATAGCTTGTACCGTTAGCACTGGCTATATTCACATAAGTAACACCATTGTCATTAGACTGTTGCCATTGCAGGCTGTTAGGATAATAGTTATTGGTAGGTACTACTGTCAGTACAGTTGTACCACTGTTACAGATCGTATCCGGGAATCCGGTAATTGTTTGGTTACCTGGTTGTACCCATACATTAAAGGTATCAGCTCTTGAACAAGTAGTAGCCGCTACAGTAGTATCGCCACCGATTGCATAATAAGTATGCTGACCAGCTACAGAAGATTTCATATAAACTGTATTCGCAGAACCACCAGTGTATGGAATAGTTGCAGCAGCATCAGTATATAATTCTGTAATAGGATACCATTTATATGGAGTATAAGGATTCGGAGTCGGAGGGGTCATGGATAAAGTCGCAACTGCATTATTACATACAACCGGAGGAGCTGATTTAGTTGCAGCAGGGCCAGGGTTGATTGTAGCAGTAACCGGTACACGCGGAGATTCACAACCCACCAGCATGTTGAAACGGATGTTAGGACGTGTTGTACTCGTGTACACAGTAGCCGGAGCAGAACATACTACTGCATTATCACCATAGTAATATAATGATGAAGTAAAGCTTGTAGTACTACCTTCTACGGTGTTACCAGATACATATGAGGTATTGTTGAAACAAGTTTCAATAACAATGTTAGATGCACCATCCCATACAAACGGAGTGCTCAGTGTGTGCACGTTAGTGCTGGAAGCAGTCGGTAAGTATGAAGCATTGGTATATACAGAAGTCAGACCAGTTTCCCATGTAGATAAAGCAGTCAGAGACGTTTGCTTCATTTTGATTTCAAAGTTGGTCAGAGCCAGGGAATTGGCACCGATTACTTTGAATGCAAGAGACTGGATAGTACCAGGACCGAAACCAGCTGCAATCAGTTCTGATGCACGGATCAGGAATTGGTTTTTACAACCGTAGTAATAGTTATAATAAGGGTTAGGTGTGCTTAACGCAGTCGTACCTGTACCTACCCACTGAGAAACCGGACTGGTACCAGAAGCGGCAGCAGCATAGAAGTTAGTAGTTGTAGGGATGTACGGAGTTACATATGTAGCACCGGTACCTACAGGTAAACCACCTGTTGCGCCAGTGTACCAGTTGATCTGCGTACCTGCGATAGAAGGTGTTGCACTCAGAGATACCTGACCAGGTCCGCAACGCTGACCATTTGTACCGGTTACGGTACCAGGGTTATTTACAATAACAGTATCTACAGAAGAGGTTACTGCCGGAGAACCGTTACACAGTACCTGCATACGATAGTATGTAGTTGTAGTAAGACCGGTAACGCTACCACCAGGAGTTGCTGAAGCAGTACCCAGGTTAGTCCATGGGCCAGTAGCAGCAGGTGCACTTTGCCATTGATAAGTGATTCCGCTGGCCTGAGGCATCAGGGAGTCAATAGTCAATACTACATTACCGGTAACACATAATTTACCAGGAGATGCATCAGAGTGAACGTTAGTAGGGAAAGTAACTGTGCTACAAACAGGAGGAGTTACAACGTTGATTGTGTAATCTTCTGTCTCACCATAACTGTATGTTGCACATGGATCAAAGTTAGTAGTATTATATACCACTCTTACTCGTAAACGCGTAGGACCAGCCAGTGCAGTTACAGGAGGAGTGATCGTACCGGTAAAGGTACCGCTGGTTACCAGGGTAGCGCCGGAGTTTGCACAAATCTCAGAAGTACTGAACACACCATCGTGGTTCCAGTCAGCCCAGATCATAACACCGCTACCATAAGTAAGTAAGCTTACATTAAAGTTGAACGGGAAACCTGCAGCATTTGAAATCGCCATTGCCATGAAGTTACCATAGCTGGCAGGAGAACAACCAGAGTTCAGGTTGCTGATGTTCACCATAGCACCTGTAGTAGAGAAGCTGTTGATCTGGCCCAAAGTACAACCATATTGGAAGCTTGGTACACAGAAACAGTTCAGCCAGCTTTTTACTGCAACCATTTTAGCAGTAGAGTAAACCGGAGTACCACCGCTACATACCGCTTTCATACGGAAATAAGTATTAGCTGTAATACCTGCAGACAGGAAAGAGTTAGGGCTTACCGCACCGGTTACATTTGACCAGGAACCGGCAGCACCGGTTGCTGATTGCTCCCATTGGTAAGTCATACCACTACCGATTGTAGCACCGGTGTCTACCAACGCAAATGCTACGTTAGGACAGGTAGAATCTACAAGAACCGGAGTACCGGCCAGAGGTGGGTTAGTACATGCAGGACCAGTTACGATATCGAACTGTGCATCCGGTCTGCTTAAAAATGCAGTTGCACCGGCAGTGTTCCCAGTTGTCATCGAACAACCTGCAACACCATCAGCATAGTAACCAAACGTACGGGTGGTAGTGAATGTAGTACATCTAAAGCCATAGTTTGCACTATAGCTGGTATTGTCTCTACATACCTCGATCAGGATATTGTCTACACCATTCCAGAAATATGGAGTTGTAAAGGTATACGTGTTCCATCCTACAACCGGAGTCATAGTGGCAGCAGTATACACATTCGTCATACCAGTTGTCTGTAATGCACTAATCGTAGTGATGGTATTAGATATACCAGCAATCTTGATGTTTACATTCAACGGAGTCGGAGAACCCAATGCAGTAATATTAAAGCCAAGGCTGTTAATATTACCGGCAGTAGCACCTGCAGCAGTCAGCTCAGATGCAAGATACAGATATTGTATTCTGTTATCATGATAGTAGGTAGAGTACGGCACAACCCCAGTTGTGCTGTTTGCTGTACCCGTAGTACCTATTGTATAGACAACAGCATGGCTTAAACGCGGCATAAACGCCAGCGGGATAAGCAGTAAAGAGAAAAGCCAATGTTTCGCTCTCTCTATAAACGTAAAGTTTTGCTTCATACTTTAAATTTTAAAATTCCTTATATAGTAGTTTGCTTCACGAATATAAAAAAATTATTATCAATTTCTTATATTTTAAAGGAAAAAAATTTTAAAGTTTCTTAACAATAACTTGTACATACAAATACCCTTAACAAGGTAGACAGGTCCTAAAATAAAAGGGTTGGTTTACAGGGCAATATTTTTTTTAAAGAAGATTATCCAGGGCAGACCGCAG
Source organism: Edaphocola aurantiacus (assembly GCF_019797745.1). GTDB lineage: Bacteria > Bacteroidota > Bacteroidia > Chitinophagales > Chitinophagaceae > Edaphocola > Edaphocola aurantiacus. Next base: position 254,565 of record NZ_VOSI01000002.1, read on the forward strand.
CTCCCCCATGGCATGCATATCACCGGCAGCACGGGCACGCTCAATCCCCGCCTCATATATTTCCGCAGCAGCCGATTCCTTACCTGTACGCTCCAGCAGCTTACCTAAATGATAATAGGTTGCAACATATTCCGGCCTGTCTTTTAAGTTATCATAAAAATATTTTTCTGCATCTTCAAGGGCATCATTTTTCACATACTCCAGTGCCAAAGCATGCACGAGAAAAGGATCTTGAGGTGATTGGGCCAAAAATTCTTTAAGTCTAGCGATTCTATCCATATTACAATGTTCTTTCTTGTTTTCTGATTAAAGATTGAATTAATGCAAAAATTGAATAAACTTTTTATTTTTGTTGCTTATCCAAAATCTTTTTTTATCACATGCAAAAAACAAACGGAATAAAAAGATTCCTGCCTGATGCTATAGTCATCATTGCATTTCTGATTATTAGCGCACTATACTGTGCTCCGGCCCTTAAAGGTAACCGCATAGCTCCACATGATACCATCAGCTGGATGTATATGAGTAAAGAAGCCAGAGATTATTATGCCGTAAATGGTAAAGGACCGGGCTGGTCTAACTCCATGTTCGGCGGGTCTCCTGCTTCAATGATCTATCAGCCAAGCTCTGCCAACTGGTACAATACCATATTTGGAAAAGTACAATTGCAGCCGGAAGACGGCAGCCTTAACCCGATTACGCTCTTCTTCATGGCTATGGTGAGCTTTTTCCTGCTCATGAAGGCACTGCGACTCAATACATGGTTAAGCGGAATAGCCGCGGTTGCATTTGCATTCACCTCCTACCACTTCATCATTATTGCGGCAGGACACGTGACCAAAATGATAGACCTGTTGCTATTCCCCGGAGTCATTGCAGGTATCATTTATATTTACCGTGGCAAGTATACCTTAGGTACATTGTTATTCGGCATATACATGGCTTTGTTTATCGGGGCCAATCACTTCCAGATTATTTATTACGGCGTTATCGTTTTTGCAGTATTAGGATTGGCATTCCTGTTTATTGCCATTCGCAAAAACCAGCTGATGTCTTTTGTCAAAGGCTCTTTACTGATCCTGCTGCTGTCAGGGGTATCCCTCCTGCTTAACTATGCCAGCATCATCATCACCTCAGACTACAGTAAGTATTCTATCAGGGGTAATGCCAGCGAGTTAACCATCAACAAAAAAGACAACCCCGAAGAGAATAAGAATAAAAGTGGCTTATCCAAAGACTATGCCTTCCAGTGGAGCAATGGTATCGGAGAGACATTCTGTATCCTGGTACCGAACCTGTACGGCGGACAGAGTGGTGAAAACATCGGTACAAATTCCAAGTTCGGCGAGGCTCTTTCTGAGCTGGGTGTACAGGACTACCAGGTAGAGCAGATGACTTCCAGAGCACCAACCTACTGGGGACCACAACCATTCCTTTCCGGCCCTATCTACTTTGGTGCGATTGTTTGCTTCCTGTTTGTATTAGCATTGTTTGCAATCAAGAGCCCTTTAAAATGGTGGATTACGGCATTGTCAGTATTATTTATGATGCTGTCATGGGGTAAAAACTTCGAAGCATTCAACTACTTCCTGTTCGACCATCTGCCATTATACAACAAGTTCAGAACGCCGAGCATGGCGCTGTCTATCACCGGAATATTATTCCCTTTACTGGGCTTCTGGGGACTGCACGAGTTCATGAGCGATCGCTATACAAAGGAGCAGCGCATAGCTATGCTGAAAAAAGCATTGTACATTACCGGTGGCTTAACGGTACTGATCCTGCTGTACAGCCAGACGATGATGAGCTTTAAAGGAGACGGCGATGCAGAAATGGCAAAATCTTACGGAGAGCATGCCAATAATCTACTGAAAGCCATCAGAGAAGACCGCCAGTCACTGGCACTGAAAGACAGCTTCCGCAGCCTGTTATTCATTCTGATTGCCGCTGGTGCAATATGGGCATATGCTACAGAGAAATTACAGAAAAATATTGCGGTTGCCTTACTGGGACTGTTCTGTATTATTGACTTATGGGGTGTAGGACACCGCTATGAGCATGAAGAGACTTATACCGATGCGGCAACCCTGGAGCAGAACTATTATACACCGCGCCCGGTAGATGTCGAAATCCTGAAAGACAAAGACCCTGACTTCCGTGTGCTGGATCTGTCTATCAATACATTCAATGATGCCAAATCTTCCTATTTCTATAAAACAATAGGCGGGTATCACGCTGCAAAACTGCAGATTTACCAGGATCTGATCGAAACACAAATCAGCAAATTGAACAGTTCAGTACTGAACATGCTGAATACAAAATACATCATTACACAGGGTCAGCAACCAGGACAGGAGCGATTAATTCCGAATCCTAATGCACTGGGCAATGCATGGTTTGTATCAGAAATTCACTTTACCAAAACAGCTGATGAGACGATTCTGAGCATGAATGCCCCAAGTATCCAGGATGCAAAACCGGATAGCCTTAACAATGGATTCAATGCACTGAAAACGGCTGTAATCCGAGATCAGTACCGTGCTGCAATAGGAGCCGACAAATACACGAAAGATTCTACTGCACGCATCAAACTGACCAAATATGATCTGCCGGCATTAACCTATGAATCTGTAAATGATCATGATGGTTTCGCCGTATTTTCCGAAATCTATTATCCGGAAAACTGGAAAGCATTTGTGGATGGTAAAGAAACGCCGATCTATTGCGTAAACTATGTTTTAAGAGGTATTAAAGTACCAGCAGGTAAACATGAAATCAAGTTTACCTACGAGGATAAAGCGTTTAAGAAAGCAGAAAATATTACCACTATCGGTAGTATTGTCCTCACCTTAATTATTCTGGCTGCTATTGCTATGGCATTCGTAAAAAGAAACAAGCATAAAGAGGACGCATCGACCGACGAACTGGTGTAAATACAGAAAGTATAAAAAAAGTGCGGACAGTTTAACTGTCCGCACTTTTTTTATACTTTCTATGTATAGGTTTACTTCTTTATCTGCCATATAACGGCACCATGATAATGAAGCAGATGCCTGATCAGGTAAGGATCCGACACCTTAACAACACTATCTCCGACCTGGCTCTGTATATACGCTCCGACAAGATCCGGCACGTCCTGTTTTTTCATTAGTAACCCCTTTGCCTTAGCCTGGTACAAATAAAATTTTAAGGGTGCATTATAGTGATCATCAAAAACCAATACAGCTTCTTTCTCAGGCCCCTCTTTACTGCTGTATTGACGGATGTGCTGCACGTTGATTTCCGCATGTGCATCATTTCCCGAAAGGGTATCTTTCAACAATACAACATAGGCCGTCGTAAACAATAATATCAAGAAACCAACCCCCATCCTGCGCTGCAGCCGACTGATGTTTGCCGCATGATGCAGGTATTGATATGCGCTCGACAAAGCATAAGCCGCTACAATGGCTAAGAAAGGATATACCGGGGCATCATACCAGCCCAGCTTGGTTTTAGCCAGAGAGATCATCAGCAAAAATCCCAGGCCCATTAAAGCCGTAAATAGAACAAAGCGGCCATGTGCGGCACGGCGTTGCCGATACCCCAGCCACATGCCTATTGGTACAAACAGGAACCAGAAAATAAAGTCTCTGCCCGTCATCCAGGAAAGGTAGAAGGCCCAGTTCCCGTCGTTAGCTTCTTTCGCTTCCAGAAAACGCCCGCCCAGTTCATTTTCCATCACCGCATGAAGGTAGCCGGGATTATACCGCTCTCGGATAAAGTAATAAGGCAGAGCTATCAGCAGGAAAACCGCTATTGCGAAATAAGTATTTTTATTGCTGAGGAAAGCCTGTAATTGCCCGCTGAGCAGAAGATAAAAGACGAGAGCAGGCACAAATAATAATCCGGCAACCCCCTTCGTAAGCACGCCCAAGCCGAATGCCACAGCCGCTATCCAAATCAGGCGGGTAGATTTAGTTTCGGTATACTGCCATAAATTAATCCCTCCTACTGTAGTCCATAAAGTGAGCAGGGCATCATAATCTCCCGTACGCGTTACATGCAAGTCTACATAACCTTTCGTCGTCACCAGTATACCGGCTGTAAGTACTGCCCATACCGAGTTGCCAATGCGTTGTTGTATAAACCGGAACAAAAAAATCAGTGTCAGCAGGGCAGCCATTGCAGAAGGAAAACGTATAGCCCATTCATTAATGCCCCATAATTTCAGGGAGTATACCTGCAGCCATATCATCAATGGCGGTTTGGTATTCCACATATCAGGTTTGCCATCGAAATAGGTAACCCAGGGATTGTGGTTTTCATACATTTCTATGGCATTTACCGCCAGTCTCGATTCATCCCAGAGCCGGATAGACAAACTACCCAAACCGGCGAATAAGGGAATGCAGACCAGTATAAACAGGGCAGCATATATAACTCGGTTCTGACGGAATTGTTGAGGCATGAGACTATGAAAACATTTTTAGATCTGCTACATAACAGAACGCAATATTACTAATGTCTACGTAAAAATAAGCGGGCAATAAAAGATGCTGGTAAGATAGCAGATCTTTCAAAAAAGGGCATAAAAAAAGTCCAAACATATTGTTTGGACTTTTGAAGAGAGCAGAAGACGCGATTCGAACGCGCGACCCCAACCTTGGCAAGGTTGTGCTCTACCAGCTGAGCTACTTCTGCAGGTTAGGTACGCTTGCGTACCTACTGGTTTTTTGTGCCCCGGGCCGGACTTGAACCGGCACGGACATTGCTGCCCACAGGATTTTAAGTCCTGCGTGTCTACCAATTTCACCACCAGGGCTTAGGCAAATCATAAAAATGATCGTCTAAAAATTCCCTAAAGAATTTGGAGCAGAAGACGCGATTCGAACGCGCGACCCCAACCTTGGCAAGGTTGTGCTCTACCAGCTGAGCTACTTCTGCATTGAATATTGAAAGAACTTTAGAACTCTTTTCCCGTTTGGGATTGCAAAGATAGGATTCTTTTTTAATCGCACAAATTTTTTTGTCAAAAAATTCAAAAAAATTTTTCCAATATTCTGGTTATACTAGTATTCAAAGTCTACTCCGGTATAGTTATGCGGAGTGATCGCTTTAAGCTCTTTTTTGATTTCGCCTGAAACATCCAGTCCTTCGATAAACTGGTGCAGCGTTTTCTGTGTTATACCCTCCTGTCCTCTGGTCAGCTCTTTAAGCGCTTCATATGGTTGCGGATATTGTGCTCTTCTCAGAATGGTCTGAATAGCCTCTGCCACTACAGCCCAGTTATTATCCAGATCTGCACTGATTTTCGCCTCATTCAGCAACAGTTTACCTAAACCTTTTTCAATAGATTTTAAGGCAATCAAACCATGCGCCATAGGCACGCCGATATTTCTTAACACTGTAGAATCCGTAAGGTCTCTCTGCAGGCGGCTGATCGGTAATTTGGCACTCAGGTGCTCATATAAAGCATTGGCTACACCCAGATTTCCTTCTGCATTTTCAAAATCGATAGGGTTTACTTTATGCGGCATTGCAGAAGAACCAACTTCTCCTTTCTTTGTCTTTTGCTTAAAGTACTCCATCGATACATATGTCCAGATATCACGACAGAAATCGATCAGGATATTGTCAATACGTTTTAAGGTATCAAAGTGTGCAGCAAGGTTATCGTAGTGCTCGATCTGTGTAGTAAACTGCATTCTCTGCAGGCCCAGGCGCTCATTTACAAATTCGTTACCGAAAGCAACCCAGTCATGGCCAGGGAAGGTCACGTGGTGCGCATTGAAGTTACCGGTTGCCCCTCCGAATTTCGCAGCATAAGGAACATATCCGAACAGGTCAATCTGGTTTTGCAGGCGTTCGATAAACACCATAATTTCTTTACCCAATGTGGTCGGAGAAGCAGGCTGACCATGTGTTTTAGCCAGCATAGAAATATCTTTCCAGGAGCGGGCCATCGTGCGTATTGTAGACATTACATTCAGCAGGTAAGGCATGTATACTTCCTCCACGGCTTCTTTCCATAAAAGCGGGATAGCTGTATTGTTTACATCCTGAGAAGTAAGCCCAAAGTGTACCCATTCTGCAACACTTTCCCCGCCCAGCTGATTCAGCCGCTCTTTGATAAAATACTCTACCGCTTTTACATCGTGGTTGGTTACCTTTTCGGTTTCCTTGATCTGCTGTGCATCCTCTTCAGTCATCTCTTCATAGATCGCACGCAACTGAGCTGGCTTTACCGATTCCGGCATCGTGAAAATACCTTTATCTGCCAGTAAAATAAAATACTCAATTTCTACCCGTACACGATAACGGATCAGACCGAATTCAGAAAAATATCCGGCCAGTTCCTGTACTTGTTTATGATAACGACCGTCTACAGGGCTTATGGCGCCTAATGGAGAAAATGATGACTGCATAATATTGATATGAAATATTTTTTATATAGAACAGCGCAAAAGTACAAACTATTGTTAGAATCATAAAATACTGTGACCAGACCGCTTTCGAAATATGCTTGTTACAGCCGGACAATCCATACTTATCCGGCATCTGATACAGATGATATTAAAAAATATTTAAGATTCTTTGTAACTTTTTTGCCTTTAATCCGATTAAGTATCTATTGACCGCATAAGATTACGATGTGGTCCGTTCTGGTATATATCACCCCCTATAGACCCTATCATGATGAAATGTAAAACACTGTTACTGCTTTGCTGCAGCTTACTCTGCTGCCAGGTAATATGGGCAGTCACACTCAAAGGAAAAATTACAGACCCTAAAGGCGAGGCCATTCCATTTGCCACCCTGCAGGTCAGCGGAACGAGCAATGGTACTGCGGCCAATGAAGATGGCTACTATGTGCTGCGGCTGCCCGAAGGCAAAGCCACACTGGTTGTACGTATGATCGGTTATAAACCGACCTATAAAACCCTTATGGTAAGCAACAGTACTGAAACGCTGGATATCGTCCTGGAAGAAGAGTCGAAAGAATTGACAGAGGTTACGGTAAAAGCTAATGCAGAAGATCCTGCATATGCCATCATGCGCCAAGTTATTGCACAAAAATCGAAGCACAGTAAGGCCATCAAAACCCTGGAGGCAGATGTGTATCTTAAAGGTAAGCTCCTGATGCGCGATATACCTAAATCTTTTTTCGGAGTAAAGATAGAAGAGAAAGATGCGGCTGACATGCAAAAGGACCTGATGCTGGACAGTAACAACAGGGGCATCTTATACCTGTTGGAGCAAATGACGCATTATACCTATAAGGCCCCCAAAAGTACCTACAATGAGGTAAAAGCGATAAAGACCAGCGGGGACCCCAAGGGACTGGGATTTGCACAAATGCCTGCTATTGTCAATATTTATGAAAATAATGTAAGCCTGCTCTCCGGTATCGGTAGCCGTGGCTTCATCTCTCCGGCACACAACAATGCGTTTTTCTATTACCGCTTCCGGCTGCTGCAATCCTATATGGACAATGGCCTGATGATTCATAAAATTGCGGTTATCCCGAAAAGAGAATTTGAGCCTCTGTTCCGGGGTACGGTTTATGTGGTAGAGGGCGACTGGGTTTTCCAGCAGGTGCAGCTATCGCTGGACAAGAGAGCACAGATGGAGATGCTGGACACACTTGTGTTTGAGCAGCAATACCGCAAAACGGAAGACAGTAAATTATGGGTGATACAACAGCAGATTATGTACCCGTATATGTCTATCCTGGGCTTTAAATTCTCCGGCGACTTTGTGACCAATTACGGCAATATGGTGATCAACAAACCGGTAAATGAAAAGCTGTTCAGCAGCAAAATAATCAGCACCTATGATCCGGAATCTTTATCAAGAGACAGCAGCTATTGGGAGCAGCAAAGGCCCATAAGCCTTAGTACGGAAGAGCAGACCAACTATCATAAAAAAGACAGTGCGGCACAGATAATCCAGAAAATGCGGGACTCGCTCGGCCCTCCAAGCTCCCGCCGGCTGGACCTCGTTTCCTTCCTGACCATGGGTGCGTATATCCGCAAAGGCCATCATGAATTCGGATTAAGCGGGCTGCTCAATCAAGTAGGATATAATACTGTTGAGGGTTTATACACCGGACTGGAGCCTTACTGGCAATACAATCCGCACAAAGGAGATATGGTAAAACTCATTGCCAACAACCGTTATGGCTGGGCCAATCAGCAATACCAGTATATGTACACCGCACAATATGCGCATGAGGATACTACCCGAACAGATAAGGGCTGGAAAGTACAGCTCAGTGGCGGCCGTTATGTATTCCAGATTAACCCGGACAACCCGATCAGTGCACCCTGGAATACTTCCGTAAGCCTTTTTTACGGGGCGAATTATATGAAACTGTACCAGGCAAGCATCGGCAGGCTTAATTTTGAAAACCGTTGGGGCAACGGATTGTCCTTATCGGCAGATCTGCGTTACGAAGACAGAAGCCCGATGGAGAATCATACGGATTATACTTTCTATCAAAAAAGAAGAGGCGAATTTACGCCTAACAATCCTCCCGAATTGCCCGCATTTGAAGCACATAAAGCGGCCATCGCCACCATCAGCCTGAACTATCAGCCAGGCTGGAAATACATCCAATACCCGCACCAAAAAGCAGCCGTAAAAGGCAATGCTCCACTGTTCGGCTTATCCTACAGTAAAGGTATAGCAGGTATTATGGGCAGCCGCAGCGATTTTGACCGCTGGACGGTTTCGATAAAAGATGAATTCTCCATGAAGTTGCTGGGTAATATCCGCTACAATGTACTGGCCGGGGGCTTTCTGAATAAGCGCTATGTAGGCAACCCGGATATGTATCATATTATGGGCAACCAGACTATCCTGTCGGGGCAGTACCTGAATAGCTTCCAGCTGGCCCCTTATTACCGCTTCAGCAGCATTCCCTCCCTGTATACTGAAATGCATGCAGAATGGCATTTTAATGGCTGGCTTACCAACAAAGTGCCCCTGTTTAAACGCCTGAACTGGCATTTGGTTGCTGCCGGTAACCTGATGTACATTAACCAGAACCAGTATTACGGTGAATATTCTGTCGGACTGGAAAATATAGGCTTCAAATTTATGAAAGTGCTGAGGGTTGACCTGGTTGCCGGATACGAGCAGGGTAAGGCACGGCCGAATTATGGGTTACGCCTCGGTTTAAGCGGAATTTTCTCAACCTTGAAATAATCTGGGAAAAGCTGTATATTACCCCTTTGTAATCACTATTGCGCACATTTTTGAAATGATATTAATTTTTATTAGATTTGCGCACTTTCATTTTATTAAAAACATAAAGTAGGAAAATGGCAATAATTCAAAACATCCGTGACAAATACGCTAAAATAGCAGGTGGGGTCATCGTTGTGGCCTTAGTAGGCTTTGTTCTTATGGATGCTACCAGTGGCGGTCGCGGCGGAGGGTTATTTGGGAAATCTACCAAAATAGCGAATGTAAACGGCAGCAAAATCGATTTTAAAGAATATGAATCCCGTATTACGGCATATGAAGATCAGCTGAAACAACAGGGACAACCGACTGACGAAAATACCCGTGCACAGGCAAGAGACCAGGTGTTCAACCAAATGGTACTGGAAAAGCTGATGGCTGACATCAATGATAAACTGGGCCTGACGGTTACAGAATCAGAGATGAAAGAAATGTTCTCCGGCAATAACCTGGACCCTATGGTAATGCAGGCACTGACTGGTGGCCAGCAGGTAGATCCTGCACAGGTGGCTGCTCAGGTAATGCAACTGGAGCGTACTAAAGACCCTAAGCAAAAAGCACAATGGGAGCAGTTCAAAACACAATTGAGAGAGGCTAAAATCCAGAATAAATTTTCTGCTATGGTAGCCGGTAGCGTATATACTCCGAAATTCGTACTGGATGACCAGCACGAAGGCAGAGCCAACAACGCGACCATCAGCTATGTAAACCTGCCATTCACACTGGTTAGTGATGATAAAGTAAAGGTTACTGATGATGATATCAACAAATACATTCAGGCTCATAAAAAACAATTCGAATCTAAAGAAGAGACTCGTGCTGTTGAATATGTAAGCTTCAACATCCTGCCTTCCAAAGATGATACTGCACGTGTAATGACTTCTATCAATGCACTGCGTGCAGACTTTGCTGCAGCTACAGATGATGAGGCATTTGTAAAAAGAAATTCTGACAACCCAATTCCGGTAGCATACCAGACTAACGAAGCATTACAAACTTTACCTAATGCTGCAGAAATTACTTCAGCTGCTCCGGGTAGCGTTGTAGGCCCGTTCTTTGTGGGTGAGAATGTTACACTGGCAAAAGTGGTTGATCGCGGCAGCTTCCCTGATTCTGTAAAAGTGCGCCACATTCTGGTGATGACGAAACAAGGTCCTAATGCAATGCGCACCGATGCTCAGGCTCAGGCTCGTATTGACAGTGTTCTGGCTATGGAAAAAGCAGGTGTACCTTTCGATTCACTGGTTGTACGTTTCTCTGATGACTATAATGCTCAGAGACCTGATGCACAGAAAGGTGAATATGAATTCCCGCTGTCTCAGAAATCAGGTATCAGCAAAGAATTTGGTGACTTCGCATTCAGCAGTGCTGCTGTAGGCGCTACCAAAGTGGTAAAAGTTGACAACCAGGGTTATGCCGGTTTCCACTATATCCAGATCCTGAAAAAAGGTAAAGAAATCTCCAGCAGCAAAATTGCGTTTGTTGGTAAACAATTAAGCGCTGACAACAATACTTATAATGCGATTTACGCAAAAGCGTCTCAGTTTGCTCAGAAGATCACTACTGACCCTAAAGCTTTCGATAAAGAAGCATTGGCTAATGGTCTGAACAAACAAAATGCTGGTGGTATCAACCAAAACAGCTTTATCATTCCTGGTGTAGGTGCATCTAACGATATGGTAAGATGGGTATATAATGCTAAAGTTGGTGATGCTTCTCAGATCTTCCCTTTAAGCGGCAACCGCCTGGTGGTAGCTAAACTTACGGAGATCAATCCTAAAGGTATCATTAAGCCTACCGGTGCTACTAAAACAGCGCTGGAAAGCTACCTGAAACAACAGAAGAAAGCTCAGTTACTGATCGATGCCAACAAAGGCAAAGGACTGGATGTAATTGCACAAAACAACCAGTTACAGATTGCTACTGCAGATTCAGTAACATTTGTTGCTAACTCTATCCAGGGTATCGGTAACGAACCTAAAGTACAGGGTTATATCTTCAATAAAAACTTCAAAGACAACACTGTTTCTCCTGGTATCGGTGGTCTGAATGGCGTATACTTCGTTCTGGTAAACAAACGTTTTGTAAATGCTGCAATGGGCCGTGATCTGAAAACAGAGCGCATGATGAACGATATGATGATGAAATCAAATGCAACGCAAATGATTATGCAATCCATCCGTGAGTCTGCTGATGTAAAAGACATGAGAAGCAGCCTGTATAACTAGACTACTACTTTTCGTATATAAAAAGGGTTATGTATCACTACATAACCCTTTTTCTGTAATATTGCATACCCAAAATGTTCTGAGCAATGCCGGCACCCAAACGTCTCGTATTTACTGTAACCAATGACCTGAATTATGACCAGCGCATGATTCGCATCTGCACTACCCTCGCCGAGGCCGGGTATGATGTTACGCTGGTAGGTCCCTGGCGGAAAAGAGGGCAGCCTTTGATCAAACGGCCATTCCGCCAGACACAATTACGGGTACTGGCACCAGCCGGCAAATTATTCTACGGTAGCTACTGGATAGTACTGTTCTTTTACCTGCTGTTCAAAAGAGCAGATGTGATCTGTGCCATAGACCTGGATACTATTATGTCCGTACTCTGGGCCTCAAAGATCAAAGGCTGCAAGCGGGTTTATGATGCACATGAGCTATTTACAGAAATGAAAGAGGTGGTTACTAAACCCCGTGAAGCAAAGATCTGGAACTGGATTGCTGATTATGCGGTACCGCAATTTCCGGTTGGCTACACTGTGGGCAATTACTGTGGCCAGTACCTGCTTAAAAGACATGGAGTACACTATCCTACTATTACAAATGCAACGGTTTTACGCCCACTGGAAACCATACCGGACCGGGATAGTAAACCGTTTATACTATATCAGGGTGCGGTGAATAAAGGGCGCTGTTTCGAACAATTGATACCTGCCATGCAGTGGGTAGATACCCCGTTGCTTATCTGCGGCAGAGGAAACTTTTTTGAAGAGGCACAGCAGCTGGCAAAGGAATATAATGTGAGTGATAAGATCACTTTTAAAGGGTTTGTACCACCGGACGATCTGTACCATATTACCCGTGAGGCTAAGATAGGCCTCATCTTACTGGATAGTGTATCGCAGAATAATGTGTATTCTCTGGCCAATCGCCTGTTTGATTATATGCACAATGCCGTGCCACAATTATCTATGGACTACCCGGAATACCGTGCGGTAAATGAGCAATATGAAATTGCACTTTTGCTGCCCGCAGATCCGAGTCCGGAACTGATTGCAGCAAAAATCAATTACCTGCTGCACGAAAAGGATTATTACAATAAGCTGGTTGCAAACAGCCTTGAAGCCCGTAAGGTGTATAACTGGCAGGAAAATGAAAAAGTCCTGCTGGATATTTATAAAAAATTATTAACCGGCTCATGAGTTTACGCTTCTCTGTAGTCATACCGATGTATAATGCGAGCCGGACGATACTCGCAACAATTACTTCCTGTCTCGAACAGGAGTACTTGCCGCATGAGGTCATTGTTGTTGATGATTGCAGTACGGACAATGGCGTAGCACTGGTGCAGCAAACATTCGGAGATAAAGTAAGGGTATTGCAACAGGCCGCCAATGCTGGACCTGCTGCGGCGCGCAACAGTGGCTGGGACCATGCCTCCGGCGATTTTGTAGCCTTCCTCGACAGCGATGATCAATGGCACCGGGAAAAATTGCTTTTATGCCATCAGGTACTGCTGGCACAACCTCAGATCGACCTGCTCTGGCATTATTACCAGACTGCTGATCTACCCAAAACATTCAACCCCGCCACAAGGCCCCTCAGAACCTCATTTTTGAGCCTTTTGCACCAAAACCCCATATCTACCAGCTGCGTATTATTCAGGCGAAATACGGGCCTGAGATTCGATAGCAGGATGCGGTATTGTGAAGATTATGATCTTGCATTAAGATTTACCTATAGTCACCAGACCTGGTTACTGCCCTTATTCCTTACTCAGCTCGACAGACCGGTACTGAGTGAAGGCGGACTGAGTGCCAACCGAAAACGCATGCGTATAGGTGAAATGCAGGCCTATGGCCACCTGGCAAAGTTAAACCCCGCCTTTACCTTACTGATACCGGTTTTATATATCTGGAGTGGCATAAAGCACCTGCTGAGTACGCTCTGGCCTTCCAGGAAAAAATAAAAAGCCGCAGAATAATTTCTGCGGCTTTTTATTTACACTGAATATTTTATACTCTTTGATAATCATCATCCAAACGAATGATGTCATCCTCACCAAAATAGGTACCATATTGGATCTCTATTATGGTCAGCGGAGTTTCCTGCCTGTTTTCTAATCTGTGCTTGGCACCTTGCGGTACTCTGAATACTTCACTGGGACCTAAAGTATACACTTCACCATCAAGGGTTATAGTTGCTTCACCTTCAATAATAGTCCATATTTCAGAACGATGATGATGATACTGATAGCTTAACCGCCCTTTTGGCTTCACTACGATACGCTTTACTTTATGTGTCGGTGCATCTTCCAATACCCAATATTGCCCCCATGGTCTGATATCTGTCTCCATCTGTTATTGCGTCAAAACTTTTAAAAAATACGATCTCGAATTATAGAACTGAAAATTCGGGAAAAATATTATAACAAAAAAGTAAATTATGAATAATAAGGCGAAATCATGAGGTAAACCACCACACCGGTTACTGATACATAAAACCATAAAGGCCAGGTATACTTGGCAATCTTGCGATGACGGTCAGACTCTCCGGTCAAGCCCCTGTATGCTGTGAACAGGATGAATGGCAGGATCACTGCTGCAAGGATGATGTGTGTAATCAGGATGAAGTAATATACCAGTTTGATGACTCCTGCACCGCCATATTTAGTATCTCCTGCCCATAAATGGTGGCAGATATAAGATACGAGGAATAGTACTGAAAGAATAATGGCCAGCAACACTACATTTTTATGCAGGTTTATATTCTTCTGTTTGATCGCAACCAGGGCGATAATCAGGCACAGAGAAACCAGTGAATTGATGATTGCATTAGCCAGGGCAAACTGGTGCACATCAAAGCTAAACGGGTATGGGATTTTCAGCACTTTACTGTCGAGTAAAACAACTGCTGCAAAAATGATCACAGAGACCAGGATAATCCAGAAACGAGCCCGGCGGTCATTCTTATTAATAATGGCTTGCATAGAACTATTTATTATGATTTTTACGTTTTTCGAGATCCAGTAAGATGACACCATCTGCAACCTTGGTCAGGGCGTGGCCATCTAATCCATCATAGTAACCGCGTATATTACGGAAGGTATCGACCAGTACTACCTGCTGAGAGTGGATGAACTCATCTGGAGTTTCTGCATCCAGCTTCAATCCCAGCTCATTTTTAGCATAGTCAAATATTTCCTGCTGATTACCGGTCAGGAACCACCAGCGGTCATGCTGTGTCGTAAATCGATTGGCATAGGCCCTCAACGCTGGCACACTATCATTCGGATCTACAGAGATGCTGATGAACTGAACCAGGTCACGGCTTTTCTTATCAAATGCTTTTACCACTCCCTGGATATTGTGTGTCATTGCCGGGCATACAGTCGGGCATTTAGAGAAGAAGAAATTGATCACCAGTATCTTTCCCCTCAGATCTTTATTAAGGCTTACCTGCTGGCCTAACTGATTGGTCAGTTGTATATCTTTCAGGGTATGAAATACAGTATCATACTTCATTTTACCATCTACCAGTTGACTATCTACCTTTTCCGGGCGATAGAATTTCGGGATATTAAGTGCGCTGCTTACGGATTTGTTATAGTATAGGAAAAAAGAAAGCGGGAGCAAAACTGCCACCGCTATTCCTATTAAAAATCCTTTTGACTTTTTTGAAGACATTATGGATAAATATGTTTTAAAATATTAATGACCTCCTACAATAGCTTTAACCGTATGGCCGAAAGTTTCACCAATACCTAAGTGATAAGTAGAATCTACTAATAAAACTACTGCCAGCCATACTACTAAAAGCATCGGGAAGAGTACGAATTTAGCAAATACTTTGGTTTCATCACCTAAGTGCATGAACACTTTAACAATGTAGTATGCTTTTAACAAAGTAAAAGCTACGAAGAAAGTAATGATCAGAACATGCGGTACATTGGCATTAGATGTATATAACATCAGACCTGCGAATACCTCGATAATAGTGATCAGGGTAAGGATACCGGTAACTTTCCAGATTCTCTTAACCTTAGCACGGCTTTCATCAGAGTTGATATCTTCATGATGAGCCAGAACACCGGAATATAATTTAGACTGATCTCCTTCGTATAAGTGAGTCAGATCGTGAGTATCGTGATGGTGAGACATAATTTATTTGATATTGATAATCTGAATAATAATATTTTTTCCTCGCAAGGTATCGGTTACAACAGGTAGAAGAAGGTGAATACGAATACCCAAACCAGATCTACAAAGTGCCAGTACAGACCTACTTTTTCAACCATTTCATAGTGACCTCTCAGCTCGTAAGTGTTATTTACAACATTCAATAAGATAATGATGTTGATGATTACACCTGATGTTACGTGCATACCGTGGAAACCGGTAATGGTAAAGAAGTAGTTATAGAACTCATGTGTTGCGCTCAGGGCCACCTCAGGCGTCTTCTGCAACACATCCGTTACATAAGGCTTATGGGTATTAAAGAGGTGTTCAAAAGAGCTAACAGGTGTTTTAGACAGATCATTGTAAGAATCCCACCATGCACCGCTGTGGTATAAGTGGGTCCACTCCCAAGCCTGACAAGATAAGAAGATCACACCACCGATAATGGTCCAGAGCATCCATTTTATTACACCAGCTTTATCATTACAGTGACCGGCATGTACAGCAAGTACCATGGTTACAGAAGATACGATCAGCACGAAAGTCATAAAACTTACAAATACCAGTGGAGCATTCCAACCTTCGAAAAATGGTACAGAATGGAATACATGGTTTGGATCAGGCCATACTTTGTGCATAAATCTGTTAGAGCCCATTGAGGCTAACAAACCGCTGAAGGTTAAAGCATCTGATAACAGGAAAAACCACATCATTACTTTACCGTAGCTCAACTTAAACGGCGACTGCCCTCCGCCCCAGATAGAAGGGGATTTAGCATTTGTTGTTGCGTGTGTCATAATTTTGTAAAAACAATTTTATTGGTATACTTCTATGCCAAATTACTTTTTAAATTGGGTGCAATTTAGTAATAGAAATTCACTTTTGCTGTATTTTTGTTAAAATATTTTTTATTATAATTAGTCCCCTACTGCTTTTTAGCGATACATCAGCAGGAATACATATAAGTATAACCACAGAATATCGATAAAGTGCCAGTATGCACCGAAAATTTCCAGTCCCACAGCACTTTTCTGAGGGTTAAAGAAACGATTCTTGATCAGTACAACAATCAGGGCTACTACGCCACCCAGGATGTGCGCAAGGTGCGCTCCGGCAATAACATAGAAGAATGAGTTGCTCACATTACCATTGATGCGGATGTTATGCGCATACATATCTTTAAATCCAAGGTACTGTAACACCATGAAGGTAATACCCAGAGCCAGTGTCAGCAACATCAGTCCATTATAGGCACCCCAGTTTTTCTTTTTAAATGATTTCAATCCCAGGAAATATGTCAGGCTGCTCACCAGGATTACACCGGTTGAAACGGTAAATATCTGCGGCATTTCAAATTGCTCCCACATACCTTGACCACGGCGTACCAGGTAACCGCTGGTAAAGCCGGCAAACATCAGCATGATACTCCCTAAGGCAAACCACATTGCAAACTTCTGCGGATGCACTTTCCGGGTAGGCGCTGGTAATTGTTCAGTCATCATCGGGTCCTTTACTGTTTCCATTATTATTTAAATATATTGATTTAATTAGAGTTTGTCATATAAAAATGCCAGCAACACTATCGGGAGGTAAAAGAATGAAGTATACATCAATCCTTTAGCGCTGGAATTATCACTTCTGCGGTAGAACATGAAAGAAGCCACAAAATAAGCCAGTCCCAGGGTTACGGCAACATACATAGAAAACGTTCCGGTAAGCTTTATGGCATAAGGGATCATGCTGATCGGAATCAGGGTAAGACTATAGTACATACACTGCAGACCGGTATAGCGGGTCTTTCCGGCATGACTCGGCAGCATACGGATACCTGCACGCAGATAGTCGTCGTAGCCCACCCAGGCGATAGCCCAGAAGTGAGGAAACTGCCAGAAGAATTGTATCAGGAAGAGTGCCCAGCCGCCTACATTTTCCAGGCCACTGAGCGAGTTGCTGGCCGCAACCCAGCCGATGATCGGCGGTAATGCGCCCGGTATAGCTCCGATGAACGTTGCGATCGGGTGGATCTTTTTCATCGGGGTATAGGCAAACCCGTAAAGTAATAGGGATAACAGGCCAAGCATGCCTGCAAAAACATTGAAGAAATAGCAAATGGTGCCCACACCAATTACACCAAAGATAAACACCAGCACCCAGGCCTCAGAGGTCTTCATGCGCCCGTCCGGCAAAGGTCTGTTCTGCGTACGACGCATGTGCTTGTCGCTCTCCCGCTCCAGGATCTGGTTTACGATATTGGCACTGATTGTGATCAGGCTACCCCCTATGGCCAGCAATAAAGCCGTTACCCAGGTAAAGTTGCCATGAGGTGCCAATAAATAACCGATTAAACTGGAATACACAACCATAAAGCTCAGATTAGCTTTGGTCAGTTGTATATAATCCTTCAGTTTAGAGGGTTGCGTCTTATTTTTGTCATCTGTAATTGCCACCGTGGTACTCAATTTCTAGAAGTGTTATATGATCAGCTTGCAAAATTAAGGCTTTCGGGTGGATAAAAATTTAATTTTTTAGACAGAAAAACTGTCCCCACAGGCACAGGTACGGCTGGCATTAGGGTTGATAAAGTGGAATCCTTTACCATCCAACCCATCGGAATAATCCAGGGTGGTATCGCATAAATACAGGAAACTCTTGATATCTGTTACCAGGGTAATACCTTTATCTACAAATATCTGATCTCCGGATTGTGATTGATTATCAAAATCCAGCTTATAAGAAAGGCCCGAACAGCCACCACCTACTACACTAACGCGCACGAAAAAATTCTCTCCCAGGCTTTCATCCTGTTGAATCTGCAACACACGTGCAACGGCTTTATCAGAAATATATATCATGTTATTATTTTTTCAGTTCATTTACTGCCGCTTTAATTTTCTCTACTGCGAAGCGGACTTCTTCCACAGTATTATATCTTCCAAAGCTCAGGCGTACTGAACCCTCTATCACTGTTTGAGGCAGGTTCATCGCTGTAAGCACATGAGAAGCCTTTTGTTGTGCCGAGGTACAGGCCGACCCTACCGAAAAGGCGATGTCATTGTTTAGCCTGCTCACCAGTCGCTCTGCTTTTATCCCTTCAAATGCGATATTCAGCACGTTGGGCAATCGCTGCGCCAGGTCTCCGTTCAACACGGCCCCTTCAATTTTCAGCAATGCCTCCTCAGCTTCATTTCTAAGCGTATGTACTGCACTCATCCACTCTTCCATATGCAGACGGCACTGCTCTGCAGCTTTTCCCAGGCCTACAATAGCCGGCACGTTTAAAGTACCGCTGCGCATTCCGTTCTGGTGTCCTCCCCCATCGATCTGGGCAACCAATTGGACCCTTGGTGATCTGCGCCGGGTGTACAGAATACCCACTCCTTTGGGACCATAAAACTTATGTGCGCTAAGCGCTAAAAGATCTATGCCCTCTTCCTGCACATTAACGGGTATCTTTCCCACAGCCTGTGTGGCATCACAGAAAAAGAACACTTTGTGTGCTTTCGCAATGGCACCAATCTCTTTTACCGGATGTATAACCCCGGTTTCATTATTGGCATACATCAGGGCAATGAGGATCGTCTCCGGAGTAATAGCCGCTGTAAGCTCCTCCAGGTTTATTCTTCCGGACACATCCGGATTAAGATATGTAATCCTGGCACCCTGGCTTTCCAGGTGCGCACAGGTATCCAATACTGCCTTATGCTCCGTACTGCAGGTAATGATGTGATTTCCAAATCCCTTCATCACCTCAAATACCCCCTTCAGGGCCAGGTTACAGCTTTCTGTAGCTCCGGAAGTAAATACAATAGATTGGTCTTCTGCATGTATTAACTCCGCCACCTGCCTCCTTGCTATCTGAACCGCTTCATCCGCCTGCCAGCCTTTAGCATGCGTTCTGCTTGCGGCATTCCCAAATTTTTCTGAGAAATAAGGCAGCATCGCCTGCACCACTTCTTCCGAACAGGGAGTTGTTGCGTTATAATCGAGATATACCAAAGCCGATCAGGGTTGAGAAAATTAAATACAAAAGTAAGGGCTTTAACTTAGTTTTGTAGCTTCAAGTGTATCATGATTTTTGATTCCTTGATTTGCAATATTTATAATTTTATTTTATGTTTAAAAATGTAGAACATATCGGCATCGCTGTCAAAGACCTGAATGCCTCCATTTCCCTCTTCGAGCAGTTACTGAATGTCAAAAGCTATAAGACAGAAGCTGTTGAAAGTGAAAACGTAAGTACCGCTTTTTTCCAGACCGGTGAAACTAAAATTGAGCTGGTTGCCTCATCCAGCCCGGACGGTACCATTGCGAAGTATATTGAGAAGAAAGGAGAAGGCATTCACCACATTGCTTTCGAGGTTGAAAACATCGAAAGTGAGATGGCCAGGTTGAAGGAATCGGGCTTTGTTTTACTCAACGAACAACCCAAAAAAGGCGCAGATAACAAGCTAGTATGCTTTTTACACCCTAAAAGTACAAATAGTGTGCTGATCGAATTATGTCAAGAAATTAGATAACAATCTATTCTACAAATAAATACACATATCACCTTTTCTCATTAACAATCGCGTAAGACATAGCTATACATATATTTCAGTAATTTTGTTGGCGTATACCACTATTCGTACAGTAGTGGGCGTATAAGTATTATGTGTAACGTCATTTTTCATCTCTTTAACAATTGTACTACTGACCTATGAGAAAAGCAGACATGGTAGCAAGGATTGCTGACAAAACTGGCATTCCGAAAGTTGACGTACTCGTAACCTTAGAAACATTTTTCAAAGAAGTTAAGAACTCTCTTACCGACGGCGAAGCAGTGTTTATAAGAGGATTCGGGAGCTTTATCGTCAAAAAAAGAGCGGCAAAAATCGGCCGCAACATTAAGAAAAACGTAGCAGTTGAGATTCCGGAGCACCTGATTCCGGCATTCAAACCTGCTAAGGAATTTGCACAATCCATCAAGGATTATGGCAAATCAACCACTTCCGATGACGGAAGTGAGGATTAAACCCTATAGAAAAAGAGCAAGAAGAGTCTTACTGAAATAAATCATAATGTCGCCTTGGTTACACGGGCGACATTATGTTTTTTGTAAATATGAAATTGTGCACAACTTTTCATAGAATTTTTTTTATGTAAATGTATCTTTGTTTTAAAAAATAAATAATATGTCAGAGGAAAAACTGAAAGCGCTCAAAATGACGCTGGATAAGATTGATAAGGACTTTGGTAAAGGTTCTGTGATGAAGCTGGGTGAGAAGAATCAGTCAGAGATGGAAGTTATTTCTACGGGTTCTCTCGGACTGGATATTGCATTAGGAGTAGGCGGTCTGCCTAAAGGAAGAATTATAGAAATATACGGACCGGAATCTTCTGGTAAAACAACCATAGCTATACATACTGTTGCCGAAGCACAGAAAGCAGGCGGCATCTGCGCTATTATAGATGCGGAGCATGCTTTTGATGCTGCTTACGCCCGCAAACTCGGCGTAAATGTAGATGAGTTACTGATTTCTCAACCAGACTATGGTGAGCAGGCCCTGGAGATTGCAGAGCGCCTGATCTTATCCGGAGCACTGGATGTAGTTGTAATTGACTCTGTAGCAGCCCTGGTACCGAAAGGTGAGCTGGAAGGCGAAATGGGTGAAAGCAAAATGGGATTGCAGGCTCGTCTGATGAGCCAGGCCATGCGTAAGCTGACTGCCGCTATATCCCGTACTAACTGTACCTGTATTTTCATCAACCAGTTACGTGAAAAAATCGGTGTAATGTTCGGTAACCCGGAAACAACTACCGGTGGTAATGCCCTTAAATTCTATGCATCTGTACGTCTTGATATCCGCAGATCTACTGCAATTAAAGATGGTGATGTAGTTTTGGGTAACCGCGCTAAGGTTAAAGTAGTTAAAAACAAAGTTGCCCCTCCGTTCCGCGTAGCAGAATTCGACATTATGTATGGTGAGGGTATCAGCAAAATCGGAGAATTGATTGATCTTGGTGTTGAACTGGCTATCCTGACCAAAAGTGGTTCATGGTTCAGCTATGGTGATAACAAAATAGGCCAGGGTCGTGATGCAGTGAAAAACTTCCTGCAGGACAATCCTGAATTTGCCGCAGAGATTGAAGCAAAGATAAGAGAGCAGCTGAAAACAGCTTAATTCTGACCAATAAAACAGAAAAGGGTACGCAAATACAATGCGTACCCTTTTCGTTTAAATACGGGCACAAAACGACCTTAAAAACAAAGAGCGCAATCATTGTCTGATTGCGCTCTTTTAATATTGCTATAGAAGGATTATAATTCCCACATATCCATTTCTTTCTCGATGATTGCATTCATCTCATCTTGTCCTTTAATCAGACCATCAAATCCACCTTTGTAGTTCTCATTGGCAGGATTATTATGGCTTGTTTTGAACACATAAGCAGAGAAGAAACCACGATCCAGGAAATCGGTCCATGACATACGACGTACATCATTCTCAGGATTATATACCTCATACTGCGCCAGTACATCTCTGGCTTCAGGATAGTAAATTGTAAACAGTTTTCTGAAACCTCTCGGTAAACCCTGATCATCATAAGTGATCATTCTCGGAGAGATCGCACGGATACGGGAGATCATACGGCCGGCATTGCGGTCAAAAATCCAGTCTTCCTGAACTTCGTAGTTATCCACGTCTGCAGGGTTAAAAGAACCCGCAACAGTAACCTGACGCTCTTCGCCGGTAACAGGATCAACAACCGTTTGAGTGGTAGAAGAACCTAACAGGTTATTATCGATTTCTTCAGTAGACAATACGCGTGTAAACTTATCGTCAGAGAACGCTCTGATTTTACCTTTACGGGCTGCGTCAACTAAAATCTCGATGAAAGCACCACCGCCAGTATATTCATCACCCTCGTACAGGAATGCTACGTTCTGCTTTTCTTTTACATCGATACGCTTCCAGACACGGCGTTTGAAGGCTACATCAATTTCACGGATATTGTGCCATTGTAAAGCTTTGTTGTCGTGATTTACACGATCAATCATCCCATCCGGAACTAATGAAGGCTGCCACTCTTGGGTTACATATTCCTTAGGACGAGCTTCACTGTTCGCTCTGTCAGCGTTTAAGGATCCTTGAGCCATAACAGCAGGGCCAACCATAACCAGGTTACCAAGGATTAATGAATATCTTAAAAGGGCTTTCATATCTAAATTTTCTTAATTATATTATTAATAATATTATCTCAACTTCACAATAACCGCACCGTCAACTGGTCTAACGTTAGTTGTGTTCTGACCAATAACTTTGATATTTTCAAAATACCATACGTCACCAGGTTTAGAGGCTTTGATCAGGGCTTGTGCAGCTGCTGAACCAGCGAAGGTAGGTCCGGTAATATCTGCATATTGCTCTTCATCAGATCCTTTAGCCATACGGGTAAAGCGGAAAGAAGAAACGGTGTATCTATAGTTATAGATGAAGTTTTCCAATTCTGCTACCAGACCTAACTGAGCTTTCGCCTGGTTAGCCGGTAAGATGATAGAACCTGTTTTGCTTGCGAACTTGATCACAGGAGCAGGTACTGTTCTGACACGCATTTTACCGCCGCCAACTTTTACAACCTGACCAGCCTTGTTCTTGGCAGAGATTGTATAATCAACACCCTGATAATTCGGGGTAGTTACTTTTACAGTATACTTACCAGAAGACACTTTAGAGATTGTAGCACCAGGCATATCCCATGATACATCTTCAATGTTATAACCAGAAGCAGACAGTGTAACCGGGTTATCAAGACCGATATACATTACATTCATCGCATCCAGCTGTAAAGAAGCACCTGCAGTACCTACGGTATAATTAAATGTCCAAGGTTGTGTTTCCGTTTTACCTTTTACAGTCAGAGAGATCGTACCACGTACTGTTTGTACACCTGTACCATTTGCTTTGAACTTGATTACACCCACACCATCTTTTACAGTTGCACCACCTACGTTAGAAGTAACAACCGGATTAGCAGACTTACTGTAAGAAGCTAATGCAATGTTTGCAGTAATTTCATCACCAGCCAGTGCATAGTTTGTGCTTGGTACAGCGACAGCCATCAGACCATCAATCTTATAAACGGTAGAGTCAAATACCTCATCTCCTACCTGACTCATCAGGTGCTCGATCATTACGCTCTCTGAATTCTTCACATCACTCTGCCATTTAGAGAACAGGGTTACGGAAGCAATAACAGGAATGTTATGGAAGGTACCGAAAGACCAGTCACCACCAGGGTTCAGATCGCTCTTCTCAATTGCGTTAATTTTTAAAGGCAGCGATTTACGGATATCCGCTTGCTGATCTTGTGGAACTTTTGCAACCATGGAGTTAATATAATCTTCCAGTTGCTTTTTAACCACATCACCTTTTTTCTCTTCAATGAATAATCTTGCAGCGATATCAATATCATCCATGAATTTGATACGCTTGGTTCCTCCTTCTGTTACCCAGCCACCTGCTGAGGTAACGATCTGGTCTTTCCATTTGGAAAGCTTATCATCCATTGACTGAGATTCAGTACGGATAATTTCCGCTATTTTGTATAATGAGTCTGCCTTAACTTTTAATTCAGGTCTCTTATCTGCAATGTGCTGGAATGCAGTATACATTCTCTTATTCTTATCTGCTATACCCTCATTTGAAGTCTCAATACTGGTATTGATCGTGCTAAATGCATCCAACACCTCCTTAGTGATATTCAGAGCTAACATCGCTGTTAACACCAAATACATAAGGTTGATCATCAACTGCCGGGGCTCCTTAGGTATTGACATCCTTTATCCTTTTGTTATATAGTGAATTAATTAAGTTGAAACAATCTCAGGTTAACGTCCCTGCATAGCAGATAACATGTTACCGTAAATGCTGTTCAATGAAGTTAAGTTTCTGTTCAGGGAAGCAATTTGTGTTTTCACTGCTTCTGCATCCTGAGCGGTAGAAGACATTGCTTCTGAAGCGCTTGCCAATGTACCGTAGAATTTGTTCATTGCTTTCAGGTGATTGTTTGCATCTTGCAATTCTACTTCGTAAATCTGGTTCAGGGAACCTAAGTTTTTAGACAATGTCTGTACTTGTGAGTGGAATTTCTGAGTATCTTCTGCAGCATTGTTGAAAGACTGCATTGTACCTACTGCTCCAGCGAAAGTATCTTTCATCTGACCTAATGAAGTTGCTGCTTCACGAGCACTTTGAGTGAACTCGCCTGTTGCTGCAGTTACATCAGTGATATCTTTCATTTGACTAACGGTAGTACCGAATTTATCAAAGTTTGATTTCAGGCTCTTGAAGTAATCTGCTTTCAGATCTGCTTCGTCCAGCATTTTATCCAGTGCTGCACCAGCTCCTGTTGCACCGCTTCCGCTACCAGCACCTAATGGTTGTGTAGGAGGAACGAATTTGATACCTTTTTTATAACCTTCAACTACAGGGTTTTCATCCAGGTTAGGATAGTAACGCTCCCAGTAGTAATCTTTATGAGGAGGTAAGATACCTAACAGTAAGAATAGAAACGCTTCAGTTAACAGACCAATAGTCAACATGGTACCAGCTCCTGGTAAGTGCTCCAGTTTAAACAGGGCTCCCACCAATACTACAGCCGCACCCACACCAATGATCAGGTTTTTGATATATTTACCTTTCTTCGTTTCAAAAAATAAGACTATTGAATTCATTATTTTGAGTTGTTTAATTATTGTTATTAATGATTAATTATTTTCTGGTACCAGGTGCAGGTTCAGCGATACCGATTGCCTCAGCAGTACGGATATAAACGTTTCTGAAACCAATGTATGCCTTAGCAGTATCAGCAAATTCATAGTCACGGTTTTGGATTTGTAAGAACGGAGCAGGGTCTCTCCAGCTACCACCTTTAACTACTTTTCTGCGCATCCACGCTGGGTCAGAATCTTTAATTTTAATATTGATATCCGGGTTCATATCAGAAAGGAAGTTGCGGTCATAAGCACTTACAGTATACGTTGTGCTTGTCCACTCTGCAACGTTTCCGGACATGTTGAACAGACCGTAGTCGTTCGCCCAGTAAGCATCAGCTCTTGTGGTATAAAGACCACCGTCTGCTGCGTAGTCGCCACGGCCAGGTTTGAAGTTAGCCAGGTAACATCCTTTTTGGTTGGCCACATATGGTCCGCCCCAAGGATATGGAGACAGTTGACGACCACCTCTTGCTGCCCACTCCCATTGCGTTTCGCTAGGCAGTGCGAAGTAACCTTCGAAGTACAGTTTACGAGATTCTCTGTCTGTTTTCCACAATTGTGTTCTCCAGTGAGCGAAAGCATTAGCCTGGAACCAGGTAACACCTACTACAGGATACTCATTGAATGTAGGAGACCAGTTGTATTGTAAAGCGATCGGCTCATTGTTAGAGTAGTTGAACTGTCTTACCCAAACAGCTGTATCCGGGTAGGAAGAAATGCTCTTTTTTACAACGAAATCCGTTCTTGGTTTTCCCGGATTTTTAGTCGCTTCTTCGTAATCGAAGTAAGAGAAGTTATATACCAGTTTGGAATTATCAAACTCTTTTTTACCCCAACCCGATTGCTCTGCAGGGATGTATAAGTTCATCAGCTGATCTTGAACATCAGCGTCTTTCCAGTTGATTTTTTGCTTCCAGTCAATACGTTGGGAGCCATCTTCGTTATCTACAAAATGCTGTAATTGCGTATGTGCGATTGAATCTCTTACCCAGTTCGTAAATTGACGATACTCTGCATTAGTGATTTCGGTAGCATCCATATAGAACCCTTGCACCTGAACGTTGCGCACTTCAGCATCTAATGCATTCTGAACATCCTGATCGCTGTAGCCAGTTCTTAGATAGCCCGCCGGAACCCAAACCATACCTACTGGTGTAGGAGGTCTGTAGCTGGGATTTGTGTTGTAATCACCCACAACCTGACCTTGCGAACCAGGTTTTCCGCAACTGGCGAACAACATAGCGACAACGGCAATACTCAAGGATTGTTTTCTCATCTGTTTGTAATTTTCTTTGTTATTGCTTCTTGATTTTTAAGTTTTCTGCCCAACAAAAGTTTTAGCAAAATATTAAAATAATGATATCTAACCTTTCAGGGCCTGAACTCGTCTAAATTCATAAAACACTTAAAGATAAAGCACTTTAACGATTTTTTACAAGTTTTTTAACCAAATTTAATTTCCAAATATCTAAAAAAAACTTCAGAAATCAAATATTTTCTAAAAAATCACAGCACAATATTTAAAAAGTTTTTTAAATAAACAAGTGTCTTGCTCTTTTTTTACTAAAAAACAGAGTGGGTACCCTTATTTAACAGTTAACAATTGGCTAAATAAAGATATTTTGTAAATTATTCCAACATTTCTTTCACTTTTATTTTAGATAAAATATTTCTCAGCCCTGTCTCGGGTGGTAAACAGGCAAAGTGATCACAGAGATAGAGTTGTTGCTCGCCCGAAAGGTTCTTCCCGACACACACAGGTAATTGATTACCAGGCTGAACGGGCATAAGTAGAACATGCGGGATAAAGGTCCTGTGTAGGGTAGACAGGCTCTCTTCAATATTATTTCCGGCGATAAGGAGGGTGTTCAAATTATTATAACGTTGCAATGTTGTAGCCCAGTATGCAAAAGAGGTAGGATATCTGATAACCTTTGCCTGCATACTCAATAACATGCGCTTTCCACGGCTTTCGGTCTCCTGATCTTCATACCATCTCGCCAGGCGAATGCTGTTTTCTGCCATCACCGCGTTCACAGAAGGCATTGCTCCGTCATAGGTTTCAATCTTGCGCACAATAATATCTTTCTGTGCTTCATCGCTAAAATAAAAGAATAGCTGCTGCGGATCGCTGAAATGCGCTACGGTATACTGGTAAAGGCTTTGAGCAATATCCAGGTACCTGCCGTCTGCCAGTGTACTGCTGTAATCCAGCAGCGCCTTGATCAGGTAAGCATAATCCTCCAGGCTGGCATTAAATTTCACCTGCTTTCCATCATAACTACGATATAAAATGCTGTCTTTCCGGAAGGTCTGTAATAACCAGTCCAGAAGTACTGAAGCGGCATCACTGTATTTCTTTTCGCCCAGTGCTGTAGCAGCTTTCAGCAATGC
The DNA here is from genome assembly GCF_019797745.1 of Edaphocola aurantiacus. Taxonomy (GTDB): domain Bacteria; phylum Bacteroidota; class Bacteroidia; order Chitinophagales; family Chitinophagaceae; genus Edaphocola; species Edaphocola aurantiacus. The sequence continues at coordinate 282,350 of NZ_VOSI01000002.1, forward strand.
AGAAGCCATCAGTGCATTCCAGGACAGGAGAATTTTATGGTCCAGTAATGGCCGGTTACGCTGTGCCCTCCGGCCGAATAATTGCTGCTTCATTGTAAGCAGTAGTTCGTCCAGATTTTCGGAGGTTAAGCTGTATTTTTCCCGTATATAATGCAACGGTTTATCATTATGCAGAATAGTGGCCCCTTCCCAGTTCCCTTCAGGAGTAATATCCCAGTATTCCAGCAATGCCGGATGAATATCCGGGATGAGCTCCAGAACCTCTTCATAAGTCCAGGTGTAAAATTTACCTTCCTCACCATCAGAGTCCGCGTCCAGCGCCGCAAAGAAGCCTTTTCCGCTTTGCTCAGGAGATAATTCGCGCAGGCAGAAAGCAATTGTTTCTTCTATCACCCGGCGGTATCTTTCGGCCCCGGTAATCTTATACGCATCTGATAAAACCTGGATAAATAGTGCGTTGTCATACAGCATCTTTTCAAAATGCGGAATCAACCAGTCATTATCGGTAGCGTAGCGTGCCAGTCCGCCCCCAATCTGGTCATATATACCACCGTTCAGCAGGACATCGAGACTAAGCAGGGCCTGATCCAGCGCGGTTTTGTTATCTGTAAAAAAGTAATAGTCCAACAAAAACTGGATCGTCATAGTCTGTGGAAATTTAGGTGCGGCACCAAAGCCTCCGCTCTCCATATCTGCCTGTCCCATTATGTTTCGAAACACCGTTTCAAACTGCTGCTGCGGGTTTTCGGTTTCCGTGCCAACAGCAGTTTCGGTAAGGCTCAATTGCTGCAGATGCGACACCAGCTGTTCGGACTGATGATGAATATCTTCAGGTTTTTTCAACCAGGTCATGTGTATTGCTTCCAGGACTTCCATCCAGGAGGCTCTTTGGTATACCCTTTTAGGAGGAAAATAGGTGCCGCCATAAAAGGGCTTACGCTCCGGTGTCACAAACATGTTCAGGGGCCAGCCTCCCTGCCCGTTCAGCACCTGTAGGGCATCCATGTACAAATGGTCCACATCAGGGCGCTCTTCGCGGTCTACTTTTATATTGATAAAATGCTCGTTCATGTATGCCGCAATAGCCTCATCTTCGAAACTCTCTCTCTCCATAACATGACACCAGTGGCATGCTGCATATCCAATACTGACCAGGACAGGTTTCTGCTCCCGGCGGGCGCGCTCAAAAGCTTCTTCTCCCCAGGGATACCACTCAACGGGGTTATGAGCATGCTGCAAAAGATAAGGACTTGATTCGTGTATGAGACGGTTAGCCATAATTGTGTTTGATCTGTTTTTAACCGGTGAAATCCAGTTAGATATAGTTAAATGAAATATAAAGGGATGAAATTAGTCATTTTTGCCATTTGGAAGATTAACTTTGCGCAATATGCAGCAAAGGCTGCCCGGATGAATCTGATATGAAAAAAGTATTTCCTGTTATTATTGTCCTCATATGTCTCTCCCTCTTCGGGCTGATGTTTATTCAGCTCAACTGGGTAAAAACGACAATGGAGGTGCAGAAGATTAAGTATAGCTTTGAGATTGAGAATGTTATAAACAAGACCCGTTCTGACCTACGCAGCCGTTTGGCTATGGTCCGGGGGCTTAACCCTAATTTTATCCGTATTACAGATCTGAATTCAGATAACTTTCTGTGGTCTGGTGTGAGTACCTTACCAGAGGCTGATATCCGCAATATTATTCAGACGCACCTTAATGAGGAAAAGATAAAACTACCCTTTGAATACTGCATTACCCTAAGGGGAATGGTAGAAAATAATTCCCGTAATTTCAGAAGAGAAATGTTTGAAAGTGCTTACCAGGCACCACTTACGCTGGATGGCAGTTACGGATTGATTCTGTATATCGAGGAGCCTAAAAATTATATTTCTCAGCGTACGGCATGGATGTTTGGTGCCGCAGCTTTATTTACGATTATCATTATTGCGGCTTTTGCACTGACCATCCGAACCATGTTTAACCAGAAAAAGATCGCAGAAATCAAGTCGGACTTTATCAACAACATGACGCATGAGTTCAAAACGCCGCTGGCTACAATCTCCCTGGCATCTGATGCCCTTTCGATGGAGAAAGTACGCAAAAACCCCGATATGCTGGATTACTATGCCGGCATCATTAAATCGGAAAATAAGCGGATGAACAAGCAGGTTGAAAAAATTCTGCAGGCAGCGCAGATCGACAAAGATGATCTTAAGCTGAAATTGCAACCGATTAATGTACATGATGTTATCGAGAAAATGACGGAAAGTTTCTCCCTGCAGATTGAGCAGCAAAACGGCACACTGGCCTCTAACCTGCTGGCCAAAAAATCGCTGATCATGGCAGATGAAGTGCACTTTTCCAACATTATATATAACCTTATGGATAATGCCGTTAAGTACTCCGGCGATCACGTTAAACTAGAGATATCTACGGCTAACAGCAAGGGCAATGTGGTGATCAAAATAAAGGATAGCGGCATTGGTATGAACAAAGAGACGCAAATGCATATTTTTGAAAAATTCTACCGTGCCCATACCGGCAATCTGCACAACATCAAAGGGTTCGGCCTGGGGCTGAGCTATGTGAAAGCGATTGTAGAATCCCATAAAGGAAAAATAAAGGTGGACAGCGCATTGGGAAAGGGAAGTACCTTTACTATTGAACTGCCTTTATCTTCAGAAGAAATCGCGTAAACTCAATTCTTTTTATACTCATTTATTAACCAAAAAATCAAAACAGAAAACAATTTTATGAAAGTAGCTGTTGTCGGCGCCACAGGACTTGTTGGCAGTACAATGCTCCAGATCTTATCAGAGCGCAATTTTCCAGTAACTCAACTGATCCCTATCGCATCCGCAAAGTCTAAGGGTAAACAGATAAAGTTTAAGGAAAATGAATACCCGGTTGTAACGCTTGAAGAAGGACTGGAAATGAAGCCGGACATTGCACTATTTTCGGCAGGGGGCAGCACTTCCCTGGAGTGGGCTGAACGCTTTGCTGATGCAGGATGTTTTGTCATTGACAATTCATCTGCATGGCGTATGGATCCTACCAAGAAACTGGTGGTACCTGAAGTAAACGGTGATACACTTACCAAAGCTGATAAGATCATCGCTAACCCTAACTGCAGCACCATACAAATGGTGGTTGTATTACAACCTTTACATAAATTGTATCATATCAAACGTGTAGTAGTGAGCACCTACCAGTCTGTAACCGGAAGCGGTCAGAAAGGCGTAGATCACTTGCTGGCAGAGCGTTCCGGGGCAAATGACAAACAATTCTATCCGCACCCAATCGATATGAATGTTATCCCGCATATTGATGTATTTACCGAAAACGGTTATACCAAGGAAGAGATCAAAATGATTAAAGAGACCTGTAAAATTATGGGTGATGACAATATCAAGGTTACTGCAACTACCGTGCGTGTACCGGTAATGGGTGGCCATAGTGAAAGTGTCAACATTGAATTTGAAAACGATTTCGATCTGAATACGGTAAAAGATACCCTGGCTACTGCAGATGGTATAAAACTGGTAGATGATGTGCAGCAGAATCAATATCCGATGCCGCTGGATGCATTCGGTAAAGATGAGGTATTTGTAGGCCGTGTGCGCAGAGATGAGTCCCAGGCCAATACCCTTAATTGCTGGATCGTTGCAGACAACCTGAGAAAAGGAGCAGCTACTAATGCTGTTCAAATTGCAGAATACCTGGTAAAAAACAGCCTCGTATAAAAATAAAAAACATTATATTAAATAATTATATTATACATATTTGCCTAAAAAGCTATAGTACAGATTGTACTGTAGCTTTTTTTTCATTTAAATACACTGTTTATAAGTTGCTCAAACTCAAAATGGAGCGTTTTCTCTATTTTTTTTATATTTTTACCAACCAGTAATAAAGCCTTGGCTGTCTTTATATTATAATGCAATAAAATAAGTTTTTTTACTCCAATAAACTGTATGACGATGAAAAAGTATACCATATTGCTTTTGCTTGCAATATTCTCCGGCTTCCTTTCCAGGGCGCAGATCGGGTTAACGTTTGATGATACACTCATCTGTAGGGGAACCACTATAACCATGGGGGCCACATTTACCGGTCAGGTGAATGGCCTGAATACGGATGACTACTTTACCGATGAAGTAATTGATATCGGTTTCCCATTTGTATTTTACGGACAGACATATAATAAATGTGTGATCTCCGGCAATAACTTTATCTCTTTTGATACCACACTGGCTACAGCGTATAGTTCTTACCAGTACACTACAGCCTTAAACTCTACCAACGGCCAGTTAAACAAAGTGGCTATGCTTGGTTTCCAGGATCTGGATTTGAGTCAAGGTGGTACGCTTAAGTACCAGACCTTCGGTACTCCTGGTTCAAGAAGATTTATCGTAGAGTATTGCCAGGTACCGAAATATGGTTTTTCTTGTAACCAATACAAGGTAACCAACCAGATTATCCTGTATGAAGGTTCCAATATCATTGAGTTCCATACAGCTGATATGCCTGGTACACCAACTTGTCCGAGCACAAACAGTGCTGCTAACGGCGGTAACTCTATCCAGGGTCTTCGTGATGTAACGGGTGCAACTACTAACCAGCTTTTTACACCAAACAGAGCTCCGGCAGATCTGTGGGGCACTATCGGTAGCACCAACTCATCAAGAAGATACACACCAATCGCGACTGCTCCGTTTTATGTAATTGACAGCATTCCGTTCAATCCATGGCAGATCATCGAAAATGCAAATAGTGCATTACTGAAATGGTATGATGCAAATGGTACATTCTTAGGTCAGGGACCAACAATGACGGTTACACCAGTTAACCCTCCATCTCCTGCAACCGGAACTTATTATGTAGTAGAATATGTAGGACAGGCTGGTTGTGATCTGACACAAACCTATACATTCCTTGATACTATCCATGTTCGTTATGACGATAAGAAAGCGTATGTTTCCCAGGCTATCTGTGCGGGTGAAACTTATAATTTCTACGGACAAGTACTGTACAAATCAGGTGTATATGATACAACCTTCAGCACTACAGGCTTAAGCTGTGACAGTACTATTATCCTGACACTTACCGTAAATCCTCGTCCTAATGTAACCCTGAATGAAAACAGCAGCGTTAAGATCTGTCAGGGAGATACATACATCTTCAGAGCAGTGAAACAAACCGGCGCTACTTATCAATGGATAAAAGACGGTGGTGCTATACCAGGTGCAACAAGAGATACACTGCCTGCAACTACTCCGGGTAACTATCGTGTACGTATCACGACTAATAAAGGTTGTGTGGATACATCGAAATCCGTAGAGCTGAAAGTTAAACCAAACCCAACAGTGAAGATCTCTTATGTGAGCAGAAACAATTTCTGTGCTGAGGATACGGTAACCCTGAAAGCTACTGCTACAGGTGACAACCTGGAATATGTATGGACTCCGGATGAGTACGTGAGAAGAACTTCATTGGGTATATACAGTATTGCAGAGGCAGCGGTACCGCAAACCGGTTATGTAAAAGTAACTGTATACAACGGCGATATCTGTTCGGCTTCTGACTCTGTTCTGATCAAAGTACATCCTTGTTGTGAAATCGGTATGCCTTCTGCATTCACACCGAATGGTGATGGTAAAAATGATTACTTCAACCCGATCCTTCAGGTAGGTCAGAAAGTGGTAACCTTACAGGTATATCACCGCAATGGTCAGCTGATTTATGACAACGAAAACCCGACCAAAGGATGGGATGGTAAAGATAAAAACGGCAACTATTATACCAGTGATGTCTTTATGTATATCCTGAAATACAACTGTTCGGATAATAAAATTTATGAGAAAAAAGGTGACATTACTATCGTAAGATAAAATTCATCCACATCATATAAAAAGAGCGGCACGCAATAATTGCGTGCCGCTCTTTTTATGATTCAGCTATTTCAAAAAGCTGACAAAAATCATAAAAGGGGCTGACATTCATCAGCCCCTTTTGCATTTGTGCCGGCTAATTTTGTATTCAAACGAAGCCGGTATATGAGCATTTCTTTTATCAACTTCAATTCTTTTTCCAAGAAAGAATTGTGCCAGTTTATCGTGCGGAGATGCTATGAGAATATGCGTAAAGCAATCAGGCGGATGGAAGCACATTATGTGCATCAGGATTTTGATACGGACCGCAATGATGACCTGGAGACAGCACTTCCCTTTATATTTCTGCAGTTCAAGGAATCCTGCGAACAGCTGATGCTATGGGAAGAGAAACTCATACTTCCGTACTTCCAGGATCAGGATCATACACAGTCCAGGTACCGGGCCAATACGATCCTGAACCCACATCTGCTCACCGTCAAACATGAAAAGCTGAAACAATTATATGATAAGATAAAGTTTCATAGTGTGCATGACGTACATCACCAGAATGAAACACTGTACCAGATAATGAGGTACGACCTGTTGCAAACCAATATACAACTGCTGGACTGGGAGTATCTGATACAGATACTCCTCTACAGCAAGCCAGTCCCTTAAGACCTCACCTGTCCTACTTCAACTCAAACAAAACAACATGGTGAACGAAACTGTATTACAGACGGCTACGGCTACTGTTTGCTATCACTGCGGAGAAGATTGTCCCAACAACAGCATCCTGTATGATGATAAAGTATTTTGCTGTAGCGGTTGCCAGACCGTATACACCCTATTGCAGGAGAATGGCCTCTGCAATTATTACAACCTGAACGAACATGCAGGTATTAACCGGAGAGAAGTCATCCGGAAAGATAAATTTGCGTTCCTGGAAGATCAGTCTATCCGGCAGGCGCTCATCCGGTTCAAAAACGAGGCCGAGACCCACGTAACGTTTTACATTCCCTACATACACTGCAGTAGCTGTATGTATCTCCTGGAGCAGTTATACCGGATTCATCCTGGTGTAATCCGTACCGACATCAACTTCCTTAAAAAAGAAGCCAGTATTATTTTCAATGAAAAGCAACTCCCCCTGCGGGCTTTGGTAGAGCTGCTTACAGAACTGGGCTACGAACCTCATCTCAGCCTGCAGCAAATGAAACAGGAAAAGCCGAAAGTTAATCGCAGACTGGTCTACCGCCTGGGTGTTGCCGGATTTTGTTTCGGCAATATTATGCTGATGAGTTTCCCCGAATACTTCTCTGAAGATGTACAACAGGAAGCTTACCTGGGCAGTATCTTCCGCTATCTTAATCTTCTGCTGGCACTGCCTGTATTTTTCTATTGTTCCTCCATATTCCTGGCCTCTGCCTGGAAAGGTTTAAAACATAAGCACATCAATATCGACTTCCCCGTTGCCATAGCCATTGTAGCCACCTTCGGGCGTAGTGTAGTCGATGTCCTTTTTCAACAGGGAGCCGGTTATTTCGATTCCCTTTCCGGCATCGTCTTCTTCATGCTCATTGGTCGTGTAGTACAGGACAAAACCTACGGCGCACTAAGCTTTGAGCGTGATTATACCGATTACTTTCCTATAGCTGCAACAGTAGTAAAAGACGGCCAGACAATTGCACGTCCATTACCGGATATAAAGGCCGGTGATACGCTGAAAATACATAACAACGAACTGGTACCTGCCGATGGTATCCTCGTCAGGGGAAAAGCCCAGATTGATTATAGTTTCGTGACCGGGGAATCCGTTCCCGTACTGCCGGAAACGGGAGAGATCATCTATGCAGGAGGAAAACAGCTGGGTGCTGATATAGAACTGCTCACGGTCAAAGAAGTGGCCCAGAGCTACCTTACCGGTTTATGGAACAAAGAACACCAGCAGGATGATGCAGCGATAAAAGCACATGAAACGCAGTCTTTCGTACATAAACTCGCCACAAATTTTACCTGGATCGTACTGGCAATTGCACTTATCACCGGGCTATACTGGTGGGCACATGATCCTGCCAAAATATGGCCTTCTGTCACTGCCATACTCATCATCGCCTGTCCCTGTGCACTGCTGCTGACCTCTACCTTTACAAGGGGCTATATCCTGCGCATATTGGGCCGAAACGGATTATACCTGCGCAATGCACATGTAATCGAACCACTGGGAAAATTAAACCACCTGGTGTTTGATAAAACCGGTACCCTGACTGCGGCAGAGCAGATTTCAGCTACCCATTACGGGCCCGAACTGACAATTGAAGAACAGCAGCTCATTGCCTCGCTCACTCACCCCACAACACATGCCATGAGCCGTCCGGTAAGGGCTATCCTTAACCACGATCATTTATACGAAGTCTTCGGCTTTCATGAATATCCGGGACTAGGCGTAAGTGGTACCGTTAATGGAAAAGAAATCCGGATCGGCACTGCAGGATTTATGCAAAGAAGTGCAGAGCACATTGCACAAAAAGGCACCATACTGCTGATCACTATTGATGAAGAGGATAAAGGATATTTTGTCTTGACACAGGGCTTAAGAAAAGGAATAGAAGGCCTGCTGCACCGCTTACAAAAGTTGCTGCGTATCTCTATGCTTTCCGGTGATATGCCGCACCAGGCCAAACTGCTGCAACAGGTAGCCGGACCGGATGTAAGCCTGCACTTCCAGCAGCAACCACATGATAAACTGGCTTATGTGCAGCAACTGCAACAGCAGGGTAAAACGGTGGCTATGATCGGAGACGGACTAAATGATGCCGGTGCCCTCAGGCAAAGTAATGTTGGCATTTGTATTGCAGAAGATACCAACTCCTTTACTCCGGCAGGAGATGCTATTCTGAAAGGCGCGCAGTTGCATATACTGGACAAACTGATCCTGATGAGCAAGAGCAGCAGGCTGATCATTATCCTGTGTTTCAGTTTTTCGTTCCTCTACAATACCGTTGGTTTAATCCTGGCGGTACAGGCCAGACTATCTCCTATTGCGGCCGCTATATTGATGCCCTGCAGTACCCTCAGTATCATTTTGCTGACCTATATCGTCAGTAAAATCCGCAGTAAAAAGCTGGGCCTGAAATAGGCATTAATCAAAGTATGATAAAAGTCATATTCCGCTATGAGTATTGTCATAGAATAGTCGGGTAGCCGGGAATAATTTTGTATAAATTTTAAGACAATGAGCGTCATCATCATTTTACTGGGATTGAGCTTATGCGTGAGCATCGGTTTTCTCATGGCATTTATCTGGTCTGTAAAATCAGGTCAGATGGAAGATGACTACTCTCCTGCACATAAAATATTCTTCGACGATAACCAGCCCGGAAACGTCCAATAAGCATTCTTACAAATCGTCTATACAATTAACCAATATGAATAACGAAGCTATAGTACAAAACACTTCCGGCATGCAGGTAGAGAAATTCTACTATGATAACAAGACGGTGAAAATGTTTGGTGTTGCAGCCATTTTCTGGGGTGTGATCGGCATGCTCGCAGGAGTTTACATTGCATTTGAACTGGCCTTCCCATCCTGGAATCTGGGCTGGGCCCCGATCACCTTTGGACGTATGCGCCCTGTGCATACCAATGCTGTCATCTTTGCCTTCGTCGGCAACATTATATACATGGGGGTTTACTACTCCCTGCAACGCCTGCTGAAAGCGCGTATGTTCAGCGACAAACTCAGCAAAATCCACTTCTGGGGCTGGCAACTGATTATTCTTTTCGGCGCATTAAGCCTCTGGATGGGCTTTACACAAGGTAAAGAATACGCCGAGCTGGAATGGCCGCTGGATATTGCCATCACACTCATATGGGTAGTCTTCGGTATCAATATGTTTGGTACGATCCTGAAAAGAAGAGAGCGCCACCTGTATGTGGCTATCTGGTTCTATATCGGCACCTGGGTAGCTGTGGCTATGCTGCATATTGTAAACTCATTTGCACTGCCCTATTCCGGTATGCATAGCTATAGCTGGTATGCTGGTGTACAGGACGGCCTGGTACAATGGTGGTACGGACATAATGCGGTAGCCTTCTTCCTGACTACTCCATTCCTCGGTCTGATGTATTACTTCGTGCCTAAAGCAGCCGGCAGACCTGTATATTCTTACCGCTGGTCTATTATCCACTTCTGGTCGCTTATCTTCATTTATATCTGGGCTGGGCCACACCACCTGCTCAATACCGCATTACCCGGCTGGGCACAGTCTTTAGGTACTGTATTTTCCATCATGCTTATTGCACCCTCATGGGGTGGTATGCTCAACGGTTTGCTGACCCTGCGCGGCGCATGGGATAAGGTGCGTGACGAGCCTGTTCTGAAGTTCTTTGTGGTAGCACTTACCTGTTATGGCATGGCTACATTCGAGGGGCCTATGTTGTCTCTGAAAAGCGTTAATGCCATCAGTCACTATACAGACTGGACCATTGCACACGTACACGTTGGTGCGCTGGGCTGGAACGGATTCCTGGCCTTCGGCGCCATCTATTGGCTGTTTCCGAGATTATACCGCACAGAATTATTTTCTAAAAAACTGGCCAATACCCACTTCCTTATCGGCACCCTCGGCATCATCCTGTATGTAGTACCTATGTACTGGGCTGCACTGACACAGTACATGATGTGGAAGCAGTTTACACCGGAAGGAACACTGAAATATCAGTTCATCGAAACAGTAACCAAAATTGTACCGATGTATGCCTTAAGGGGATTCGGTGGTCTGCTCTATGTTTCCGGAATATTCCTGCTGATATACAACATCGTCAAAACGGCTAAGAAAGGAAACTTCCTTGCTGAAGAAGAAGCCTTTGCCGCACCATTACCAAAAGTGATGCCTAAGGTGGCCAAAGAACACTGGCACAACTGGATCGAGCGCCGCCCTGTGCAAATGCTGGTATTAGCCCTGATCGCAGTCGCTATCGGTGGTATTGTAGAGATGGTACCAACATTCCTGGTCAAATCAAATATTCCATCAATCACTTCTGTGAAACCCTATACCCCGCTTGAGTTACACGGCCGTAACATTTATATCCGTGAAGGCTGTTATACCTGTCACTCCCAGATGATACGCCCCTTCCGTCATGAAGTAGCACGTTACGGAGATTATTCTAAAGCAGGTGAATTTGTGTATGATCATCCGTATCAATGGGGCTCTAAACGCACCGGACCGGATCTGGCCCGTATCGGTGGAAAATACCCGGACAGCTGGCATTACAATCATATGCTGGAACCGGAAATGATGACTGCAGGTTCTATCATGCCGGCTTACCCATGGCTGTTCACAGATCGTATCGACAAAACCAAAACACCGGATATCATCAATGCGATGACCAGGCTGGGTGTTCCATACCCTAAAGGATATGATGCTATCGCAAATGACGATCTGGAAAAGCAGGCAATGCAGATCAAAGAAAGCCTGGCGAAGGATAAAATAAAAGTACAAACAACTGATGAGATCGTAGCCCTGATCGCTTATCTGCAACGCATGGGTACAGACATCAAAAAAGATAACAGGGACAGCCTGAATATGGCCGTACCGAATTAATCATACACAAACCAAGGTTTATGAAATTCAGAAATTATCTGACCTCAATCGAAGGCATCAGTGCGTATCCATTGTTTACACTGATCTTGTTCATGCTCATTTTCGTTCTCGCATCGATCCTGATTTTCAGCAAGAGTAAAAAAACCATCGATCACATCAAGAATATTCCCCTGGAAGACGGACAGGAATAAAATATCATTAATCCACATAGCTGATGAGAAAAATATTATCACTAATCGCCCTTACAGCCCCTAATATATTGTGGGCCGCAGACCCAACTCCTGCTACAGCAAGTGCAGGTCCGGAGAGTCCATGGGCAGCCCTGGCCAATCCTGTAGCCATCATCATGGTCACTATACTGATCGTACTGCTCTTCGTTATTATTTTCCTGAGCCGTATTGTACTGAACTCCCTGGAGTTTTACAAGGCTAAACGGCAGGCCGAAAAACGCAAAAGCAATAGTAGTACACTGACGGCAATATTAATACCACTCCTCCTGTTCTCCGGCCTGAATGCCTTTGCACAGACAGCCGATGAGGCTGCCGAAGCGGCACCCAAAGCTGTGGAGCTGATAGGAGGCATGAACCCTACATTGTTCTATACGCTTTTTGGTGTATTTATCCTGGAAGTAGTGGTCATTGTTGTCCTGCTTTCTGTAACCCGCTTCCTGGTTGGCCTGGAGCGCAAAAAAGAGTATAAGAAAGAAAAAGGGATCAGCTGGTGGGAAAAAATGAATGCCACCAAATCATTGGATGCTGCCTCAGAAGCCGAGGCCAACTGGGGGCATAGTTATGATGGCATTGAGGAGCTGGACAATCCTACACCACCCTGGTGGGTAGCCGGCTTTGCCCTCTCCGTCATTGTAGGGGTCATATACTTCTACCGCTATGACATTGCGAAAACGGCTCCGAACCAGTTGGAAGAATATGCGATTGAGGTACAGAAAGGAGAAGCAGCAAAGCTTGCCTATCTCGCTTCTGCAGCCAATAATGTAGATGAAAATACAGTAACGGTATTAACTGAGGCAACAGATATTGAAGCCGGAAAAGCAGTATTTGTACAGGTATGTGCAGCCTGCCACGGAGCAGATGGCGGTGGTAGTGTAGGACCAAACCTCACAGATGACTACTGGCTGCATGGTGGTGGTATCAAAGACATCTTCCGCACCATTACAGTCGGCGTTCAGGATAAGGGAATGAAATCCTGGAAAGATGATTACTCGCCAAGACAGATCCAGCAAATTGCCAGCTATATTAAAACACTGCATGGTACCAAACCCGCGACACCAAAAGCTTCGCAAGGAGAGTTGTATATAGAGGAAAGCAAAGAAAACAGTACACAAGCTACAGCCGCTCATGGGACAGCTACTGCAGCGGACAGTACATCAGTACAGTAAGTTTTTTTGTTTTGAGTTGAAAAAAAGGCTGTCCTGATTCTTCAAGACGGCCTCTATTTTTTCAGAAAGTCCTGCAAATCCTTCATCCATGTTTCCTTAAAATTTTACAACATGGCATTTATTAAAGAGAGTGAACACTCTTTCAGAGACGAGCTATCAACCATAGACGAAAAAGGCAAACGTAAGTGGATCTATCCTTCAAAACCAAAAGGAAAATTCACCACTGCACGCTATTACCTGAGTTACCTGTATTACGCATTGTTCTTCGGTCTTCCGCTCATACATATTCATGGACATCCGCTATTACAATTCAATATTCCGGAAGGTAAGTTCATTATTTTCGGCACCATATTCTGGCCCCAGGATTTTTTCATTTTCGGGCTCATCATGGTTGCAGCCATCCTTTCGATTGCCCTGTTTACCATGGCCTACGGCCGTATTTTCTGCGGATGGATCTGTCCGCAAACCATATTCATGGAAACCCTGTTCCGCCGTATCGAATATGCAATTGACGGAGACGCCGCGCAGCAGCGCATCTTGAAAAAACAACCCTGGACCACTAAAAAAATTATCAAAAGAGTCCTCAAACAAAGTCTCCTCATTGCACTATCCTTCCTGATCGCAAATACTTTTCTGGCCTACATCATAGGCACAAAATCCTTGCTTAAAATCATGAGCGAACCGGTAATGCAGCATGTCGGCGGCTTCATGGCCATACTATTATTTACCGGGGTATTCTACGGAGTATTTGCCTACATGCGCGAACTGGTATGTACGAACATCTGCCCCTACGGAAGACTACAAAGTGTACTGCTCGATAAGGATTCTATAGTAGTGGCCTACGATTATAAAAGAGGAGAGCCCCGTGCCAAATTCCGTAAAGTGCAGGGCGATGCAGGTGATTGCATTGACTGTCTGCAATGTGTGCGGGTATGTCCTACTGGTATTGACATCCGTAATGGGACACAGCTGGAGTGTATTAATTGCACCGCCTGTATTGATGCCTGCGATGCTATGATGGTAAACATAAAACGGGATACCGGCCTGATCCGTTATGCATCTGAAAGCAATATTGCAGAAGGCAAAAAAAGTGTTTTCACCTTAAAGCTAAAAGTATATACCAGCATTCTGGCCATTATCATGATCGGCATTACAGTGCTGCTCGCAAAGAGTAAAAACGTAGATGGAAATATCATCCGTTCGGCAGGCATGTTATTTCAAGAGCGCGGTACAGACAGCATTTCAAACCTGTATAATGCCAAATTTATCAACAAAACATTTGACCGTTTCGATCTTAGTCTGAAGCTGGAAGACCGGAAAGGATATATACAGATGGTGGGCAAGGAGCAGATCGGTATGCGCCCGGAAAGTCAGGGCAGTACTAATTTCTTTATCGTACTACCTCGTACAGAAATCCGCAACCGGAAGGAGAAGCTAAAGATCGGTGTATACGAAAACGGGAAGCTGGTCATGTACTTACACACCACTTTCCTCGGACCAATGTCCTGAACAATTTATTCAACCAAATCAAAAAATAAAATCATGGAATACCAAGTCAAAACAAAAAAGCCATACGGCTTCTGGAATTGGGGTACTATACTCACCTTCGTTTTTATCCTGGGGGCTTCAGGAATTATCTTCATGGTGTACCGCTCACAGCAAATGTCTGCAGAACTGGTTACAGACAATTATTATGCAGAGGAATTGCAATTTCAAAAAAAGATAGACGCACGTACCGCAGCCAATACCCTATCCCGCAAAGTGGCTATTGAATATATGGATGCACAGGATGCAATCGTGGTATCCTTTCCGCAGGAATGCCTGAAAGAACATATAAAAGGCCATATCTATTTCTACAATCCAGCTAGTGGCAAACAGGATCGCATTATTCCCATCACTATGGATGCACAGGGCTTGCAGGTGATCGCCGCAGGCAAGATCGACAAAGGCACCTATTCTGTACAGGTGGAGTGGAGCATGAATGACAGGGCTTACAGTACAGATGTTCCGTTTACCAAACTATAGCGATATGTACACCGCAATTTTATTTTCCGCATTGGCAATGGGCTTCCTGGGCAGTTTTCACTGTATTGGTATGTGTGGACCACTAGCCTTATCACTTCCGGTACAGCACCTCAGCGGATGGAGGCGATGGATGGGTATACTCCTTTACAATCTCGGACGCATCAGTACCTATGCTATACTGGGTTGGCTGCTGGGCCTGATCAGCACACAATTTTCATTCTTTGGCTGGCAGCAAAAAATATCGGTAATATTGGGTTCTGTGATGATCGGCTACCTGCTCTACAGCTTGTTGTCAGGAAGAAAAAAAGTTAGAAAAGCCATACAATTACCCTGGCAGAAAAATGTGCTGCAAGCCCTGGGCCGATTATATGCTCATAAAAAAAGCTATACCCTTTTCTTAATTGGGCTGCTCAATGGTTTATTGCCCTGTGGCATGGTCTATATGGCCCTTACCGCAGCATTTGCATTGGGCAGTCATCAACAGGCAGCTACATTTATGGCGGCCTTCGGTGCAGGTACATTACCGGCCATGGCAGGTATCGGTTACCTGGGCAGTATGATCAGTCTCAATCTGCGCAACAAAATTCGTCGTGCAGGACCTTATCTGGCAGGCTTTATGGGGCTGCTGCTCGTCCTTCGGGGTCTGAACCTGGGCATTCCTTACCTGAGTCCGGAAATCAGGGAGCAAAAGGTGAGTTGCTGTAGCCCGAAATAAAGGGCAGGAAAAGCAAAAAATCAAAATCCTTATCCTTAAATAGTTTATTTTCGTCACATATTTTTCGGTATGGTATTAAATTATGTCTGGATAGGTTTTTTCCTCATCGGTTTTATCGTTGCATTATATAAGGTGGCATTTCTGGGCCAGATGGATATTTTTTCCACCATGGTCACCAACTTATTTGACAGTGCCAAGACCGGCTTCGAAATATCTATCGGTCTTACCGGTATGATGGCCCTCTGGCTGGGTATTATGAAGATCGGTGAGCATGCAGGTGTGGTAAATGTTTTTGCCCGTGGCGTACAGCCGTTTTTCAAAACCCTTTTCCGTGGAGTACCTAAAGGACATCCGGCCTATGGCAACATTGCCATGAACTTCTCGGCCAATATGCTGGGACTGGACAATGCCGCGACTCCGCTCGGGTTAAAAGCCATGAATGATTTGCAGGAGCTGAACCCCCAGAAAGAAAAAGCGAGCGATGCCCAGATCATGTTCCTGGTGCTGAATACCGCAGGTATTACCCTGATCCCCTCATCGGTCATTGCCATTCGCCAGTCGATGGCGATAGAACAGCATATAGCCAACTTTAATGCTGCTGACATTTTCTTACCTATTCTTATTTCAACATTTGTAGCCTTTACGGCGGGCATACTGATCACATCTGCTTTTCAGCGCATCAATATTTTTAAATGGCCGGTCATTATTTTTATCCTGGGCTTTGGCGGTGCTATATTCGGGCTGGCCGCATGGTTACGCCAGTTTCCTGCTGAGACGATGAGCAAATATGTGGGCCTTATCGGTAGTGGGGTGATCCTTACGATCATTATGCTGTTCCTGATAGCTGGTCTGCGCAAAAAACTCAATGTATACGATCTGTTTATCGAGGGGGCCAAAGAAGGCTTTACTACGGCCATCAAAATCATCCCGTACCTGGTGGCCATGCTGGCCGCGATCAGCGTATTCCGCAGCTCTGGCTGTATGGACTACCTGGTGAATGGCATTGCTTTTGTAGTAGCTGCAATGGGATTAAATACAGATTTTGTACCGGCACTTCCGGTGGCTTTCATGAAGCCATTAAGTGGTGGCGGTGCCCGTGGTTTGATGGTTGATGTACTTAAGGAACATGGTGTAAACTCTTTCCCCGGAAAGATTGCCTCTATTATACAAGGCTCAACTGAGACCACATTTTATGTACTCGCCGTGTACTTCGGCAGTATCAATGTAAAAGATACCCGCTATGCTTTGCTATGCGGTTTGCTGGCCGACGGAATCGGTTTAATTACAGCTATTCTCGTAGGCTATCTTTTCTTTCATTAATTTTATAGCTGATTTTTTATCTGATGAAGATATTTCTGGCCCAACAAAACTATATTATCGGTGACTTTGAGCACAACACTTCCAGGATACTGCAAGCCATAGAACAGGCTGCAGCTGCAGGTGGTGAGCTTATCGTCTTCCCCGAACTGGCTATCTGTGGCTACCCTCCGCGCGATTTCCTGGAGTTCGAAGATTTTATCGATGCCTGCAAAAATAGTATTGACCGTATCTGCGCCGCTGCGCGGGATATTGCAGTACTGGTAGGTGCGCCCAGCCGCAACCCGGTACCACAAGGGAAAGACCTGTTCAATAGTGCATACTTTATTTACGAAGGCAAGGTGCAGCAGGTGATCAACAAAACCTTGCTGCCCAATTATGATATTTTTGATGAATACCGCTACTTCGAACCGTCCTTTGACTGGAATATCGTTTCGTTCAAAGGCAAGCGTCTGGCGGTAACTATTTGTGAAGATATATGGGATATGGAAGCTGATCTGATGTATCGTTTCTCCCCTATGGATAAACTGATCGAACAGCAACCAGATATCATGATCAACCTCAGTGCTTCTCCGTTCGATTATACACATGCAGAAGACAGGCTTTGGGTGGTTAAAGAGAACTGTAAAAAGTACCAGCTGCCAATGCTCTATTGCAATACGGTTGGCTCTCAAACCGAGATCGTCTTTGACGGCGGATCGATCATTGCGGATGCCTCCGGCAATATCCTCAAAACATTACCCTATTTCGAAGAGGCTTTAGATGCTGTAATCTGGAATGAAGAAGACAACAGCCTGGAGCTGCCGGTGCAGCAAAGTGCGGAAACACTGCCTTCTGCTCCATTGAACCCGGTTACCTATGAAAGTGAACTGAATATAGATCGCATTCATAGTGCCCTGGTTATGGGCATACGCCAGTATTTTGAAAAGATGGGCTTTAGCCAGGCTGTTGTAGCCAGCTCTGGTGGTATTGACAGTGCAGTAACACTGGCACTGGCCTGTGAGGCACTGGGACCAGATAAGGTACATGCGCTGCTGATGCCTTCGCAATTTTCTACAGGCCATTCGGTAGATGATGCGGTACAGCTGTCTGAAAACCTGAACAACCGTTATGACATCATCCCGATCAAGCCGGTATTTGACACCTTTGAAGCTGCGCTGAAACCCGTTTTTGGTGACAGACCATTTGACGTAGCAGAGGAAAATATACAGGCCCGTACCCGTGGTACGATGGTGATGGCACTGGCCAATAAATTTAATTACATATTACTCAACACTTCTAACAAAAGTGAACTGGCTACCGGTTACGGCACCTTATACGGTGACATGGCCGGCGGACTGGCGGTACTGGGAGATGTATACAAAATGCAGGTATATGCCCTGGCGCGATACATCAATCGCAACGAAGAGATCATACCGGAACATATCATTACTAAAGCCCCTTCTGCAGAGCTGCGCCCGGGACAAAAGGACAGCGATAGTCTGCCGGACTACCAGGTACTCGACAGCATTATCTACCAGTATGTAGAACGCCGTCAGAGCCCGCAGAACATTACCAGTCAGGGTTATGATCCTGCATTGGTTAAAAGGGTTATTACCATGATCAACCGGAATGAATATAAGCGCAACCAATTCTGCCCTATCATCAGGGTATCATCCAAATCCTTTGGCATTGGTCGCAGAATACCGATCGTAGGAAAATATTTAGGTTAAAAACATAAACGACAAACCGTAAAAAACGAAGTACAACAATAAAGAAAATGGATACAAAACAGAGACCACCGGTATATTACAGCGAATATCTGCAACTGGATAAAATCCTGAATGCACAGTTTCCGGAAAGTGCAAAAGAAGGCATAAAGGCAGATGATGAAATGCTGTTTATTATCATTCACCAGGCATATGAACTCTGGTTCAAGCAAATCCTGCACGAGGTCAATATTGTAAGAGAGATCTTCAAACAACCGAATGTACCGGACAACTCTTCCGATATTTTCAATGCCGTATCCCGCCTCAAAAGGGTGATCAAAATAATGGAGATTCTCGTGGCACAAATCTCTGTACTGGAGACCATGACTCCACTGGACTTCCTGGATTTCAGAGACCTGCTGCGTCCGGCTTCCGGCTTCCAGAGCATACAATTTAAAATTATCGAAGCCCTGCTGGGACTGGAATATGTAAACCGTTTCGGTCATGAATATTACCTGTCTCAACTGAACGAGGGTGATATCAAAAGAGTAAAAGATGCAGAGCATGAAGTATCTCTGATCGTATTGCTGAATGGCTGGCTGGAGCGCATGCCTTTTGCCAACCAGGATAAGTA
This sequence comes from Edaphocola aurantiacus, assembly GCF_019797745.1. Classification (GTDB taxonomy): domain Bacteria; phylum Bacteroidota; class Bacteroidia; order Chitinophagales; family Chitinophagaceae; genus Edaphocola; species Edaphocola aurantiacus. Next base: position 301,607 of record NZ_VOSI01000002.1, read on the forward strand.
CTGGTCTGAGCATACATTCTGGGATATTTACCGTGCGCAATATGCATCTGGACTATCTCCTAATGAGCAAGCTAACCTGGAAGTATTTGATCAGCTGTTCATCCAGCCAGAGCGTTATCCGGAAGGTCGCCGCCTGAGTCAGCTGGCTATGAAAAATGCACTGTTCATTATGCTGTACAGAGATTATCCTATGCTACACCTGCCGTTTGAACTGCTGGATCGTTTACTGGAAATAGATGAGCAATTATCGATGTGGCGTTACCGTCATATTCATATGGTACAACGTGCAATCGGTAAGCGTGTTGGTACAGGAGGCAGCTCTGGTGCCGCTTACCTGAAATCTGCTGCAGAGAGTCATATTATCTTCAAAGAGATTGCAGAGATCAGCTCCTTCCTGATGCCTAGAAATGCGTTACCGCAATTACCGGAGGTACTGGTTAAGGATCTGAGCTACAATAAAGACTAGCTTAGTTAATTAATTGTAATTAATGATTCCAGCGCTGTTCGAATGATATAAATGCAGTAAATTAGTGCACACATAAAAACAGTACATTATGAACATCTCTGAATTATTAAACAGTGCTACCGGCCAACAAATCGTATCGCAGGTATCTGAACGATTTGGTCTGGATCAGCAACAGGCAGGCGCTGCAGTGCAATCCGCCATTCCTATGATCCTGGGTGGTCTGGGTCGCAACTCACAAACCCCGGAAGGTGCCGCTGCACTGAGCCAGGCATTGGATAACAAACATGACGGTAGTATACTGGATAATATCCAGGGATTTTTTGGAAACAGCGATGCCGCTGAACAGGACGGCAATGGTATCCTGGGACATATCTTCGGCAACCAGGTTTCTGAAGTGAACAATGGTGTGGCACAGTCTTCTGGCATCAGCCTGGCTAAGATCGGACCGATTGTAGCTATGCTGGCACCTATTGTAATGGGCTACCTGAGCAAACAGAAACAACAGAATAATGTATCGAACTCCGGCGGTCTGGGTGACCTGATCGGTGGCTTAACCGGCGGCGGGCAAGGCTCCAAAGGCGGACTGATAGACATGGTATCCGGCTTCCTGGATAAAAACAAGGACGGCAATATGCTGGACGATATCATGGGTATGTTCGGTAAGAAATAAGTGAAATTTTAAATTGTGATATGAATATTAAAAGCCGGCTTCCTGCACAGGAAGCCGGCTTTGTTTGTAGCCACGAGCGTCGGATTGTGGTACCGAAGGTCGTGACACGCAGCGTACCAGATCAAACCACTATGATGAGTTTTTTAATTTGAGCCGGGTAATCAGTAATTTTGTATTGCATGCGCAACATTCATACCCATATTGTTCATCCCCTGGAGGAAGAGGTCGTCAGCCTGTACGAAAACTTTCCTCAATGCCTGGATCTGTCTTCCTGCAGTCTGGGTCTGCACCCATGGTATCTGGAACAGGCAGAGCGAGGCTGGGAAGTGCTGCAGCAGTATGCAACATACTCACATGTAATGGCTATTGGAGAATGCGGGCTGGATAAAGTCTCCGGCACTCCCTGGGAGCGGCAACAGCAGTATTTTCAATTGCAGATAGGGCTGGCCAACCGGCTGAACAAACCATTGATTATTCATTGCGTAAAGGCCTATGCCGAATGTATGGCGGCACTACAGGCCGCCAAAGTACCAGTGGTCTTTCATGGTTTTAATAAATCTATAGAAACGGCACAAATGCTGCTGAGCAAGGGTTACTATCTTTCCTTCGGACATAGCCTGTTCCGGGAGGGCTATGGTGACATCCTGAAGCAGGTGCCACCGGAGCGCATTTTCCTGGAAACAGATGACAAAACGGACATTTCTATCGAAGATGTATATAAAAGAGCGGCAGAATTGCTCAATTTTCCGTTAGATGCGCTTATTTTGCAGCTGGAAAAAAATTATCAAAATATTTTATAGGTATGCAGGATAAAAGTTGGTTGTCGAGAACGACCTTACTTATTGGGGAAGAGGCTTTAGATAAGCTGGTGAACAGCCATGTTATGGTAGTAGGTCTTGGTGGTGTAGGTTCTTATGCTGCTGAATTCATATGCCGTGCTGGTGTGGGCAAGATGACCATTATTGATGGTGATGTGGTAGACCCGACCAATCGTAACCGCCAGCTGCCGGCCCTGGCCACCAATCATGGTGTGTCGAAAGCCGATATTATGGCGGAACGCCTGAAGGCGATCAACCCCGAACTGGAGCTGATCGTTGTAAAAGAATTTATTACTCCTGAGCGTGTTGAGGAACTGCTGGATACTAATCCGGACTATGTGATCGACGCTATTGACAGCTTTACGCCGAAAACGACCTTTATGCGTATAGCCCATAACCGTAATATCCGGTTTGTAAGTTCTATGGGTGCTGGCGGAAAGGTAGATCCTACCCGACTGAAGGTGACAGAATTGTCTAAAACATACAACTGCCCCTTTGCCATGAAAGTGCGCAAAAGAATGCGCAAATACGGTGTAAACGGAAAAGGCGTTACGGTTGTTTTTTCAGATGAAATGCCGATAGAGGAATCACTGATGATGACAGATGGCAGTAACTTTAAGAAGTCATTCTACGGTACGATCTCATATGTACCGGCAGCATTTGGCGGCGCTGTTGCTTCCGTTGCGATCAGAGAACTGATGAAGTAACAATTAGCGGGGTATTGTGTACCTTTGCCCCACATTTATTTTATATATAAAATTTCCGCAATCGTGAGAACGAAAATTAAAGACATTTTAAACAGCGAATCATTAGATTATACGGTAAACATTAAAGGATGGGTACGCTCTTTCCGCAATAACCAGTTTATTGCGCTGAATGACGGATCTACTATTCATAATATCCAGATCGTGATCAATCCGGAGCAGGCTGATGAAGCCGTACTGAAAAATATTCAGACCGGTGCGTCCATGAATATTAACGGTAAGGTTATCGCTTCACAGGGTAAAGGACAGCGTGTAGAGATCGTTGCGGAAAATTTTGAAGTTTTAGGTACCTGTAATCCGGAAGAGTTTCCATTACAGGCCAAGAACAGACCTAGCCTGGAATACCTGAGAGAAATTGCGCATCTGCGTTTCCGTACCAATGTATTCGGTGCGGTGTTCCGCGTACGCCACAGCATTGCTTATGCTATCCATAAATTTTTTAATGATAAAGGTTTTGTATACCTGCATACCCCTATCGTAACGGCTTCTGATGCCGAAGGCGCAGGTGAGATGTTCCGTGTAACAACACTGCCGTTTGACAATCCTCCGCGACTGGAGAATGGTGAAATCGACTTTACAGAAGACTTCTTTGGTAAAAGCACCAACCTGACCGTAAGTGGTCAGCTGGAAGCGGAACTGGCAGCGATGTCATTCGGTGAAGTATATACTTTCGGCCCTACGTTCCGTGCAGAAAACTCTAATACTACACGCCACCTGGCTGAGTTCTGGATGGTAGAACCTGAGGTTGCGTTCAATGACCTGAAGGATAATATGAACCTGGCTGAGGAATTCATTCAATATATCATCAGATATGTGCTGGAGCACAATATGGATGATCTGCAGTTCCTGGAAGAAAGACTGGCAAATGAAGAAAAGCAGAAACCGGCAAATGAGCGCAGTGAAATGAGCCTGCTGGAGAAGCTGAACTTCGTCATCAATAATCAATTTGAGCGCATTACGTATACAGAGGCAATCGACATCCTGCTGCAATCAAAACCATACCAGAAGAAGCAATTCAAATATGATGTTTCCTGGGGTATAGACCTGCAGAGTGAGCATGAGCGCTTCCTGGTAGAAAAACACTTTAAAAAACCGGTTATTGTTACCGATTACCCTAAAGATATCAAGGCCTTCTATATGCGCCAGAATGATGATGGCAAAACCGTTGCTGCTATGGATATCCTGGCACCTGGTATTGGCGAAATCGTCGGCGGGTCTCAGCGTGAAGAGCGCCTGGAACTGTTGGAAAAACGCATGGAAGAGATGGACATCCCTACCGAAGAAATGTACTGGTACCTGGACAGCCGCCGCTTTGGTACGGCACCGCATGCCGGTTTCGGACTGGGCTTCGAGCGTATGGTATTGTTCATCACCGGTATGACCAACATCCGTGACGTAATTCCTTTCCCGCGTACACCTAAGAACGCAGCGTTCTAAGGTACCGGCCTAAAAAGACATTAATAAATGGACATATCCTTATCCTTAATTGTACCTGTATACAACAGGCCTCAAGAGGTAGAAGAATTATTAAACAGCCTGAGCCATCAGAGCAATAAGCATTTCGAAGTGCTTATTGTGGAAGATGGCTCTTCTGTGCCTTGTAATGACGTGGTGGCCAAGTATGCCCCTGTGCTGGATGTCAGCTATTACAATAAGCCTAACTCCGGCCCGGGTCAGAGCCGTAACTATGGAGCGGAGAGAGCAAAAGGTAATTACCTCGTATTCCTGGATTCTGATTGCGTCATTCCACCAGACTATATCAAGGCTGTGCTGGATTCTTTAAACAATCAGTATGTAGATGCATTTGGCGGTCCGGATGCGGCCCATGAAGATTTTACAGATTTTCAGAAAGCCATCAATTACTCCATGACATCTATTATTACAACAGGTGGCATTCGTGGTGGCGGGGAGAAAATGGATAAATTTTTTCCCAGGAGCTTTAATATGGGTTACTCCAAAGAAGTATTCGAGCGTACCGGGGGCTTTGCTAAAATCCGTTTTGGCGAAGATATTGATATGAGTATCCGTATCCTGTCCAATGGATTCAAAACAAGACTGATCAGGGAAGCATTTGTATACCATAAAAGACGCAGCACCTTCAAACAGTTTTTCAAACAGGTACACAACTCCGGCATTGCCCGCATCAACCTGCAGAAAAGACATCCGGGTACGCTGAAACTGGTACATACCTTACCGGCTATATTTACCCTCGGATTTCTGGCCTGTCTTATCGGTGCCATATGGTGCCCCTATTTGTTACTGCCTTTAGTATTGTTTTTTGTGATCGTATTCCTGGATGCCACACGCAGTACCAAAAGTGTACGTATAGGATGGCTGGCTATGGGTGTGAGCTGGATGCAACTCGTAGGCTATGGCAGTGGTTTCATCATCGCCTTTATACGCCGCAATATCCTGGGACAGGGTGAGTATGCATCATTCGAAAAAACATTTTACTCTTAAAGAGTCCGCATTTTATGCTTTATATAAAGGCTTTACATATCATCTTTGTAGTTACCTGGTTTGCGGGCATATTTTACATGCCACGCCTGTTTATCTACAATACCGAGGCACAGGGCAGAGATGATCTTTCCGCAGAAAGCAAAGCTGTATTGACCCAGCAGTTTCAGGTCATGATGAAGCGTCTGTGGCGCGGCATTACCATTCCCTCTGCAGTACTGACGGCCATTTTCGGTCCCTTAACAATGTATCGTTTCGGCTACTTCAGTTCGGTGCCTTCATGGCTCTGGGTTAAGCTGGGCTTCGTCCTAGCACTCTACATCTATTTCTTCTTTCTGCATGGTATTTTTAAACAGCAGATGCAGGGTATATATAAGCACAGCTCTATGCAGTTAAGGATATGGAATGAAGTGGCGACTATTTTCCTGGTCGTGATCGTATTCCTGGTATCGGTAAAGGATAGCATGAGCTGGATCTATGGCCTTATTGGTCTTATCGTATTTGTAGTAGCACTGATGAGTGCGATACGTGTTTATAAAATCATTCGTAGTAAAAAACAATCTTAAAAATATAAGTAATGGAACAATTAATAAAAGAATTAGTGGAGAAAGCTAACCTGACTGAAGAGCAGGCTGCCAAAGCAACTGAGGTTATGGTCGCTTTTGTAAAATCAAAAGTACCGCCGATGTTTCAGGATAAAGTGGATGATATGATTGCCGGCAAATTTGATATGGGTTCTATTGCCAGCATGCTGGGAGGAAGTCCCCTGGATATGCTGAAAGGAATGTTCGGTAAGAAATAATTTCTCAAAAGCAAAAAGGAATGGGTTGCAGCATATGCTGCAACCCATTCCTTTTTATAATAATTGACATCTAATCGAAGTACTGATCTGCCATGTAGATAAAGCTGGTCATGGCTACAGCACCGAGATGCAACTCTCTTTTATTGACATCCTCAAACACATCTCTGCGGCTGTGGTGCATATCGAAATAACGTTGCGAATCAGGCTGTAATCCAGCCAGGCGGCAACCGGTTTTTCCTAAAGGCCCAATGTCTACACCACCGCCTTCTTCTTCAAAATCATATACACCTAATGGCATAAAAATCGATTTCCAGTTACGGATCTTATCGCGATCAGCAGCAGATACCTTCAGACTGAATCCGCGTGGTGTATAACCACCCTCATCACTCTCTAATGCAAAAACATGTTTCTCCTTACGGGCTTTAGCGCTATCAGCATAGGTTACCCCACCACGGGCACCGTTTTCTTCATTGGCATATAATACCACACGAATGGTATGCTTTGGCTGCAGGCCCAGTTGTTTAAATGTACGTAGCACTTCTATCGACTGCACACAACCGGCACCATCGTCCTGTGCCCCCTCGCCTACATCCCATGAATCAAGGTGACCACCCACAACAATAAAGCCCTCTTTCTGACCCTGCAATTCACCAATCACGTTATAAGACAGGGCAGTACCTTTCATGCCACAGGTTGATTGTAATGCTGCTTCTGCCTTACCCGCCTTACACCATTTAGCCAGTGCATCTGCGGTGCTGTTTCCAATCGCAATAGCAGGTATCTTGCGCACATCATCATCATATCTCATAGAACCGGTATGCGGCACATCTTCCAGGCCGGTCGACAATGATCGTATAATTAAACCGGCAGCACCTTTACGTGAAGCAACATTGGCCCCGTTAAAACGATACGAAGCAATATCGGAATATCCGTCAAAGGTTTTTACAAATTCCTGGCGGAAGGCATAGTTCATAAACACGATCTTTCCTTTCACCTTAGCTTCCGGTGCAGCATTCAGCTCTTCCATATTATTGAAGCAAACGATCTCGGCAGTTAAGACCTTACCTTCTGTACCTTCAGAATTACCCAGGGACAGCATAGGAATCGTTTGCCACTTACCTTCATACTTTACTTTCAGCGATTCTTCGCCCCGTATCCATTTGGGTACCGTTACCGGCTGCAGCCAGACCTTATCAGCACCGGAACGCTCCAGCAATGCCTGGCCCCAAGCAATAGCCTTGTCCTGCTGCGGGCTGCCGCTCAGTCTATGTCCTATAGTTTTACACAAGACCCTTAAGTTTTCATAGGCCTCACCACGCAATAAAATCTCATCACTGATCTTTTTTACAATGGCACTGTCAGACTGTGCATGAGCCGTTGCGGCCAGCAGGCCTAAACATAAGCATAGTAATTTTTTCATATTATTTCTTAATCTGTTGCAAATGTAAGTGTTGTATCAGACAAATTATAATGATAAGGCAGCCGGACAGAAACAGTTAAAGAAGAATCAGTAATTTTACAATTGCACAAAGTACAGACGAATGGGAGATAGCCGCAACTTCATTATTGAACGCGTACAGACAGAGACCAATCAGGCCAAAACTTTTTTTATCAAGCCTGTGGGGGGACAGCAGCCGGTCTATAAGCCGGGCCAGTTCTTACACCTGGCATTTCCGGCTAAAAACAATACGGAGTACCGCTCTTATTCTTTTTCTTCTATTCCGGAGGAAGGAATGGCATTTACCGTTAAGGCAATGGAGAATGGCAATATTTCCCGCCTGTTTTATGATCATTACAAAGAGGGTGATGAGCTCAACGTCATCAACATCGCCGGAAAGTTTGTTTTACCGGATGATCTTTCTGAGGTACAACAGGTACTCTTATTTGCTGCCGGAAGCGGCATCACGCCTGTCTTTTCTTTGATCAAATCAATACTGCTGCATCAGCCGCACATCCATATTTTCCTGTCCTACAGCAACAGCAGTCCGCAACAGACTATCTTCTACCATACCCTGCAGGAGCTGCAACAACAGTTTCCGGAACGACTGGAGATCGAATTTATTTTCAGCAATAATAAAAACCTGCTTAAGGCAAGGCTGAGCGGCTTCTGGTTGCAGGAACTGATTGCCCGGCATAAAAAAGCCGACTGGCCCCATATACTGGCCTATACCTGCGGACCAATAGAATATATGGATACAGTGAAGATTACTTTATTTACAGAGGGTATGGTACCGGCTCAGTTCTTTATGGAGTACTTTGAAACAATGAGCGAAGAGATGATCATTGCTCCAGAAGATAAAGAAGCCCATATGGTGCATATTCACTTTAAAGATACCGACACGACCGTAACCGTACAGTATCCGGATAGCATACTGGATGCCGGTTTAAATGCCGGTCTGCACCTCCCGCATAGCTGCCGCTCCGGACAATGCGGTACCTGCACTGCCCGAATTGTAAAAGGTGAAGTATGGATTCAGTATAATGAAGTACTGACCCATAAAGACCTGGAAAACGGGCTCACGCTTACCTGTATGGGATTTCCGATAAACGGCGATGTAACGATTACCTACGATTAAGCAGGATGAACGAGAAAGATTGTAGGACGCTTATGCAGATCCGGTTTTTGTTTGCTCCATTCACCTATCGTGAGTGTTTTTACAGAAGCCGTCTCTGCCGTGATGTCTACCGCAATACATAATTTCGTTTTTTGCGGATGCAGGGCTTTCAGGGCCTCTTCCAGTAACTGGTTATTACGATACGGAGTTTCAATAAAGATCTGTGTTTCCTGTTTTTGCTGGGCGATCTGCTCCAGCTCTTTTAATGCTTTACCACGCATGGGCTCCTTGACCGGTAAGTAACCCAGGAAGCGGAATCCCTGCCCATTAAAACCAGAACCCATCAATGCCAGTAAAATAGAACTTGGCCCTGTATAGGGAATGACTACTGCACCTAATTCCTGCGCACAGGCTACGAGCTCACTACCGGGATCGGCCACAGCAGGGCATCCGGCCTCGCTCATCACACCTACATCATAACCCGCTTTAAGCCATTGACGCAGTAATGCCTTGTCTGTGGTATGTTGCTTGTTTACTTCTGCAAAAGTGATCTCATCAATCACCACCTCTTTATCATATGCCTTAAGCCACCTTCTCGCGGTGCGTACCTGTTCTACAAAATAGTATTTCAGGCGACATGCCTGCTGCTTTACTGCTTCCGGTATGGTATCTGTTGCTTGTTCTGCAAGGGGTACGGGTATGAGGTGTAATCGGCCTAAAGACATATCTGCTGTTTATTTTCAAACACAAAGAACGTCATTTTTCTACAAATCAGCCCGTTGCCGATTTCAACAATAACTTACTAGTTTTGCAGCATGATCCGAAAAGGAGTATGTTTCTGTTTATTAATTTGCCTGACCCTGCTGTTGCACAGCTGTGGTCAAAAAAGTAATGGACGTGCGCATAAGCCCAATTACATTCCTGCAGATTCCTTGTCTGCGCTGCTTTCCGGCCTGGAAGAGGGAGACATTGTATTGCGTGCGGGCAATGATGTGACCAGCAATATGCTGCGGCAACTCAACCTTAAGGATAAACGGTTTTCACATTGTGGTATTGTATTTTCCGAATCGGGTGCCTGGTGGGTATACCATAGTATAGGCAGCGAGTCTGCTCCTGACCAGGCTATTAAAAAAGAGCCGCTCATGCATTACTGGAATCCTGAAGATAACCTTGCCATCGGCTATGCCCACCTGCATATAAGCCGGCAAGAACGTGCAAAGCTCTTACATACTACAGATAGTTTATATCGCCTGCAGATTCCCTTCGATATGCAATTTGACCTGAAGAGTGATGATCGCATGTATTGCACTGAAATGGTGGCAAAGTCCATACAGTGGAGTATTCCGGAAGCCCACCTGCAGCCTACAGATACGCTGGGCAGGCAATACTGGGCGGTAGATAATATCATTCGTAGCACGCTGGTAAGCGCAGTACATTACCTGCAGGTGAAATAAAGGCAATTTTATTACCTTTGCTGACAATTACGCATTATTATGAACAAATATATTCTGGGTTTATTATGTAGTCTCTTCCTGTTTCTGGGTGGCTGCAGAAAAGATTCTTCTAAAGATGTAGCAGAACGCTTTGCCAATGCTTTTCATCACCGCGACTACAAAACGGCTATGTCTCTGGCTACAGCAACCAGCCGTACACAACTGGAAACCATCAGCCAGTTTGCCGGTAATCTTCCGGATGCATCTGCACAGGAGGCTAAAAACATCCTGGTAGTGATGGGTAAAGGCGAGGAGAAAGGCGATCGTGCGACGTACTATTATACGACCTCAGACAGTGATATCGAACAGAAGATCAACCTCATAAAAGTTGATGGTAAATGGCAGGTAGAATGGAATAAAATGGACAGCCCTGTAGTAGATAAGAAAACAGAGGCTCCGGCCGCTGCTCCCGCAGACTCCAGCGTACAACTGGAAGTAGGTACACCGGAAGGCCTGGATACTACCCTGATACGATAAAGTACTTAATCAAAAAATAAATCGGCAGCAATGCCATCGGCGAACAGTTTTCCGGCAGCAGTCAGGATATACTGTTCGCCTTTTTGCTGCACACGATCACCCAGGAAGGGTTCTATTTTCTCTTCCAGATCTTTCAGATAATCTGTACCAAAACGTTTGGTTACATACTGCCGGTCTATACCCCACATGGTGCGTAATGCGGTTAAGATATACTCATTGAGCTGATCGGCTACAGACAATACTTCCCGTTCTACATTCATGATCCCTGCTTCAATGCCTTTTATATACAGGGCATTATTGGCTACATTCCACTGACGGCTTACCTGGTCGAAAGAGTGGGCAGACGGACCTATTCCAAGATATGACACGCCCTTCCAGTAATTGGTATTATGTACTGCATACTGCCCGGGTAAAGCGAAATTGGAAATTTCATAATGGTCAAATCCGGCAGCGGTAAGAAATGCCGTCATCAGCTCAAACTGTTGTGCCGCCTGTTCTGTCATTGGTGCAGGCACTTTTCCTTTGCCTACCTGGTGCGCCAGCAAAGTATGCTCCTCTACTGTCAATGCGTAGGCCGATACATGTGGTATACCAAAACGTACGGCTTTCTGCATATTCTCCATCCAGAGGGCATTGCTTAGGCCCGGTGTACCATAAATAAGGTCAATCGTTAGATTGCTGTACCCTGCATCCTGTGCCCTTTTGATGGCAGATTCTGCTTCTCCGGCCGTATGGGCTCTCTGCATAAAACGCAGATCGGACTCTTCGAAGGACTGAACGCCCATACTCAGTCTATTGATAGGAGTATGCCGTAAGCCGGACAAAAAGGTATCATTCACATCGTCCGGATTAGCCTCCAGCGTACATTCCTTAAGGTCAAGGGTATAATTCCGGTAAATTGTTTCCCATATCAGCGCTAATTCCTTTTCTGAAAGAAGGGATGGTGTGCCACCACCAAAATATACCGTTTCTACAGCTGCACCGGCCAGGTAGTCCTTGCGCAGCACCAGTTCCCGGCAGATTGCGCTCACCACGTCTTCTTTATATTTCAGTGAAGTAGAAAAGTGGAAGTTGCAATAGTTGCAGGCTTGCTTACAAAAAGGAATGTGAATATATATACCGCCCATGGATTATGTGAATCTGTATGGCAAATTTCAGTATTTTCGCTGTATTAAAAATGAAAATTACTATGCAAAAAATATTGAGCCTCCTGATGATGATTTGCTTTGGTACCGTTGCCGCCGTGGCACAGCAGTCTGCGGCCCCAAAACAACCGGCCTGCTCCGATGCCAAAGTGCATGGCAAACTGGTTTCTATCGATAAAGAATGGGAAAGCAAACAATACAAGCTGATGTACTTCAGTTCCGAAAATGTTCCGAGCAAAGCGATGGTTCCGTTTAAGTTCGAAGTAAAACAGGGTGAGACTTACCAGATCAACTATGTTGTGGGCGCACATGCATCCAAATATCAGGTAACTGTGGTGGATGAACAGATAAAAGAGGTAGTGAAGGAAAAGGGTAAAACCGTAGGTAATGACCAGATGACGGTTGTGAGCAAACAGTTTACAGCTCATTCAAACGGCGTATATATGCTTGTATTTTCACAGCAAACCAAAGCAGGCAATTGTGTAGGTATTTCTTTATTGAAAAAATAAACCCGGTATGAAACGGCTGATCCGTAAACTTTTCGGCTGGCGTGAGGGTACGCCCTTCAGCTTTTATCTTACCGATTTTGTATTTCGTAAGGTGCTCCGGCAGAATGCTTCGGCCCGATGGCCGGTGCACTTTACCAGTACTATTCATAACGGAGAGCGCATTACGGTGGGTAAGGATACTTATCCAGGAGACTCTCCGAATAATTATATCAATGCGGCCAATGGTATAGAAATAGGCAGCTATACCAATCTGGGGCCGAATGTAAGTCTGATCTCTGCCAACCATGATGCTGTTGATAATAGTGTTTCTATACCGGCAGAGCCGATCAGGATAGGTGCATACAGCTGGATCGGCAGTCAGGTTGTTGTATTGCCTGGTGTACAACTTGGCGAATTTACAATCGTAGGTGCAGGAGCTGTTGTCACCAAAAGTTTTACTGAAGGCTATTGTGTCATTGCGGGTAATCCTGCCCGTATAATCAAGTCCCTCGACAAAGAAAAGTGTTTAGCATTTGCAAGAGAAAACCCTAAATAAGATCATTTACAAAGATTCCTTTATCATCTTTTCCATAAGGCTGCTCAGCACCCTGGCGATGATAATGATCGCTTATGCTTTCTCGCACAGCCTGTCTACTACAGATTACGGGCGCTATACCAATTACTGGAACCGCTTCTACGCCTTTAATGCTTTTGCAGGGCTGGGTATTGCGGCTTTTATCTTTACTTATTCCAAAGACAAACTGATCCTGCTCTTGCGGCGGATCAAAAGAGGTCAATATATTGCACTGGCCTTATTTATGCTGGTAGCCAGCATCGCCTTTGCCGGTGTGCAGGCCCGATCGGGATATCCTGCCCTTATATCAATAGCATTTATGCTGTTGAATACACTGTGTATCATCACAGAATCTGCATTGATCATATTCCGGAAATTCCGGCAGATATTCTGGATTAATTTATTGTACCTGCTTGCCTTTCTATGGTTACATTACCGCCAGCTGCACGCTCCCTCATTTGATGCTGCCAGTTTATTCAGCAGCCTCTGCATCCTGTTTGCCGTAAAGTTGCTGGTCAGTGGGTTTTTCCTGTACGAGCGTAATGCTGCACCACAAGCAGAAGAGGTGCCTGCCGAAACTAATTACCAGAAATTATGGCTGCACCTGTACCTATTCGACATGACGCAGATACTGATGGTCTATATAGATAAGTTTGTGGTTTCTATTTTGCTGAACGAGTCTACAGCTGCTATTTATAATAACGGGTCTACGCCCATCCCTCTATTACCCATTATTTTCTCAGCAGTATCGAGTGCTTCACTGATGCAGTTTTCGAAATATGATAAAGGAGATACCGTAATGCAAACAAGCATTATGCGCAACCTGGCCAGGATATTGTCCAACTTTGCCTTCCCGATTTTTTTCTTTTTTGTGTTTTTCAGGTATGAGTTTATCGTCACTTATTTTTCGAATAAATACATTCCGTCGATCCCCATATTCCTGGCTTCACTTTTCGTCATTCCGTTGAGGATGTTCAATTACACGATTATTTTCCAGAAACATGAACGGGGAGATATTATTAATACAGGTGTACTGCTGGATATAGGTGCTACACTGGCACTGGTCTATCCTTTATACCTCTTTATGGGCCTTCCAGGTATTGCGCTAAGCTTTGTATTGGGCACTTACATACAAGCCGGTTTTTACCTATATAAAATGACCCGCATTTTACAACAACCCATACACAGGATTGTACCAATAACCAATTTGCTGATGAAGTTTCTCTTTTATGGGCTGCTGGTCTATGGTCTGTATGAAGGTTTGATCCCTTTTGTCAGACCCATAACGGCTATGCTCAGCACCATATGTGTGACTGCTGTGGTGATACTGGCCATCGTACGCAGAGAATACAGATCTGCACAACACCTCTCATAATACACAATAAAGAGTTTTTTTGAGCGCTTAGGGAATAAGCGCTAATTTTGCTATATATTAAAAACGATTAGGATTTGATAGAGAATAAGAATATCCTGGACCAGGAAGTGGACGCTGTACTGGTGGGATTGATCCAAAAGGATCAGAATGAGCGACAGGTAATGGAATACCTGGATGAGCTGGCTTTCCTGGCAGAGACTGCCGGTGCAAAGACCATGAGGAAATTTGTACAGAAATTGCCACACCCTGATAGCCGCACGTTTATCGGGAAAGGTAAGCTGGAAGAAGTTGCGGCTTATGTAAAAATGAAAAATATCGGCCTGGTTATATTCGATGATGAACTGACCGGCTCACAAATCAGTAATGTACAGAAAGAAGTAGGGGTTAAGGTAATTGACCGCTCGGATCTGATCCTGGATATTTTTGCCCGCAGAGCCAAAACGGCACAGGCCAAAACACAGGTGGAACTGGCGCAGTACCAATACATCCTGCCACGCCTGAGAGGGATGTGGAGTCACCTGGAACGCCAGGGAGGGGGTATCGGTTCCCGTGGTCCCGGTGAAACGGAGATCGAGACTGACCGCCGTCTGGTAAAGGATAAGATCAACTTACTGCGCAAACGCCTTCAGGAGATTGACAAACAATCTCAGACCCAGCGCCAGCAAAGAGGAACCTTTATCCGCGTAGCGCTGGTTGGATATACTAATGTGGGTAAGAGTACGCTGATGACGGTATTGAGCAAATCGGATGTATTTGCCGAAAATAAACTGTTTGCCACACTGGAAACCACTACCCGTAAGGTGGTGTTTGAACAGACTCCTTTCCTGCTGAGCGATACGGTTGGATTTATCCGTAAGCTGCCGCACCATCTGGTAGAAAGTTTTAAATCTACACTGGATGAGGTTAGAGAGGCGGATATCCTGTTACATGTGGTGGATGTATCACATCCTAAATATGAAGACCAGATTGGTGTTGTGGACAAAACCCTGCAGGAAATTGGTGCATTTGATAAACCGATCGTACTGATCTTTAATAAAATGGACCAGTACATCAGAGAAACCTTTGATGAATTCCTGACAGAAGAGGTAAAAGAGGACTTGCTGAAACAATTGTACCGCCGCTGGGATAACCTGACGCATGGTAATGCTTTGTTTATTTCTGCTACAGAACTGTCTAATATCGAACGCCTTCGGGAGACTTTATTACACAAGGTAAAAGAACTGTACAGCATCCGTTACCCATACATGACCAACTTCTTCTAGACTATGAACCAGACCAAATTATCGGTAAACGTAAATAAAATTGCCACCCTGCGTAACAGCCGAGGTGGCAGTAATCCTAACCTGTTGCAGGTAGCCCTGGATTGTGAGCGTTTTGGAGCAGATGGCATTACAGTACATCCGCGCCCGGATGAGCGTCATATCCGCTATGCAGATGTGTATGAGTTGAAGCAGGCGATCAGCACGGAGTTTAACATTGAAGGCAATCCTAAGGAAGATAAATTTGTGCAGCTGGTACTGGACAATAAACCGGCACAGGTAACCCTAGTGCCAGATGCGACTAACCAGCTTACCTCAAATCACGGCTGGGATACTATTAAGGAACAGGCTTTTTTACAGGAGATCATACCGGTATTTAAGCAGCAAGGCATCCGCGTATCGGTATTTGTAGACCCGGTGGTGGATATGGTAAAGGCGGCAAAAGATTGTGGTACAGATCGTATAGAACTGTATACAGAGGCTTATGCAGCCTATTTTCCTAAAGATAAAGAATCGGCCATAGCAGCTTATATAGCTGCTGCAAAAGCCGCGCAGGAAGTATCACTGGGCCTGAATGCCGGCCATGACCTGGACCTGCATAACCTTACTTATTTTGCACAGCATATTCCCGGCCTGCTGGAAGTATCAATCGGCCATGCACTGGTGAGCGATGCTTTGTATCTGGGCTTACAGAATACGGTAGCCATGTATAAGCGCTGCCTGGGCGCATATTAAATCAGCAAAACAGCTGGATGTTCAGTCCAGTATAGTACAGCAGAAAAATATTTTTCCCTGTACTATACTGGATTTTGCTTTTTTTACGTCTTATATTTAGGAAATAAATACAATATACATGAATTGACCTTTACAACTATGTAGTATTTCATATCGGATTTCATTTTTTGATCTTTGCAAAAATCAGCGACATGAATAGTAAGATCTTATCAATCCTGCTCTGCGTTCTCTCTACATCTGCGACAGCACAGCAAACCAGTTACGGCTCCAATATTATACGCCTGACACCGCTATCAGGATTTGGTCAGACGTTTAATGAATACAACGGACACTGGTCCATAGGTATGTCTTATGAGTATATCCTGGGCAGGCAACAACGCATCGGAATCTGCATACCATTCTATTACGGACTGAATGTACAAACAGATGAATTCGGATCTAATGGCATTATTATTAATAACTATTCATACCTATGGAACCCTGGTGTAAAATTTTACCCTTTTGGCCAGACAAGACTGAACTATGCGCTGGGACCGTCTGTTTTTGCCGCCTATGGCGATGCCAGCACGTACATGGGTATGGGTCGTACAGAGATCGCTACCTACAGGAAGTTCGGAATGATGATCAACAATTATCTTCATTTCAATTGCACGCCTTTATTCAATATTGGGATGGAGCTGGCCATCGGTATCAGCCCGATTAATAAACGCAGAGTTGCCTTCCAGCAGGAACAATCACTGGAGACTGCTTCTTTTATTAAATTAGGTTTCCAGGTAGGCTTTCGTTTCTGATCCGTATCATTATTTCTATCTTTGCCCTAAGACGTACCTTGTTTTTTACGTCTATACAAAAAGAGCTATAATTGCATATTCCAGATTTAAGTATTTTTTCACCGTTAAACGAGCTATCTATGTCTAAAAAAATCGCCCTTACACTATTGAGTGCTGTTGCCTTATGTAGCACCACCTCCCTGTCTGCCAGACCACCTGTGCAACAAGCCTCTGCCAGACCACTGTATGGCCCGAATATTGTACGCTTCACGCCAGTAACGGTTTTTGATAATTCTGTAGGCATTGGTTTTGCCTATGAGCGCATCCTGGACAAGGATGGTAAAATAAGCGTCAATATCCCTATATACTTAGGCATAAATACGAACAGCGGTTATTACAACGGACCTGGCTATAACAACAATACCAATTATTCCATGTTCTTGAACCCTGGTGTTAAATTCTATCCTGCCGGGCAGAGAAGAGTAACTTATGCCCTGGGTGCATCTTTATTTACTATGATGGGTGAAGACGATTATTATTATGGCGGTCCTGCAGATAAAGCAGATTATCTTAAAGCCGGCATCATGATTAATAACTATGTTCACTTCAACATTACGCCGAAATTTAACCTGGGCCTGGAGTTAGGTGTAGGCCCAAGCTACATCAATCAGTACAAAACCGCTAATTACACTAATAATGAGGGTATCGGTTTTAGCGCACAGTTCGGCTTCCATATGGGTTTCCGTTTCTAATTTAATTATAAATACTAAAAACAATGTTCAAGAAATTACTTACAGCACTGCTCGTACTGGTTATGGCAACCGGGGCAGCTACTGCTCAGCAAAACAGTTATGGTCCTAATATTATCCGCATTATGCCGCTTACCGCTTTTAACGGAGGCGTGGGTCTGGGAGCGTCTTATGAGCGTATCCTGGATAAAGATGGCAAAATAGGATTGAATATACCGTTCTCCCTGGGCTTTAATAATAATGGCGACTATAACAACGACATGAACACTACTTTCATGTTCAACCCTGGTATTAAATTCTATCCGGGCGGTCAGCGCAAGGTAACTTATGCACTGGGTGCTTCTGTTTTTACGTCGTTCGGCACAAACAATGGCTATCGATATGATATAAACCAAAGCTATCAGTATGTAAATGCCAATACGCTGCAAGCAGGTATTATGGTGAACAACTACCTCCAATTTAACCTGTCTCCGAAAGTAAACATCGGGCTGGAACTGGGTGTGGGACCTGCCTACATCGATCAGGAGAAGGATGTTACCAATAACGTAATGTACAATCACGGTCTGAATGTAATGGGACAATTCAGCTTCCATATCGGTTTCAGATTCTAAAAAAATACATATCAATGAAACTATGGGGATTACCGGATGGTAATCCCCTTTTGTTTTTATATTTTTGTGACAGATATTCAATGCATGAAAAGTATTTATTTTAAAGAGCTGAGCTCTTTTCTCAGCTCCGTGGTGGGTTATGTGGTCTTACTGGTATTCCTGGTGGTGCTGGGTTTATTTTTATGGGTGCTACCCGACAGCAATTTCCTGGATTACGGCTATGCCAGTATGGAGCAATTCTTTACTATTACACCCTGGTTAATGTTATTCCTGATACCGGCCATAACCATGCGCTCGTTTGCAGATGAATTTAAAGGGGGCACTATTGAATGGCTTTCGACCAAGCCGCTAACCTTACACCAGATTGTGGGTGGTAAGTTCTGGGCATCGTTTACCCTTGTGGTTATTGCCCTGATTCCAACGCTGATCTATGTATTTGCGATTAACTGGTTAGCTATCGAAAATGCTACGCTGGATTTCGGCGCAATTACCGGAGCTTATATCGGTTTATTACTGCTGATTGCCTCATTTGTTTCTATAGGTATATTCTGTTCTACACTTACAGATAACCAGATCGTGGGTTTCCTGCTGGCACTGATTCTGTGCTGGCTGCTCTATAGTGGATTTGAAGCCATAAGCCGTCTGCCGGTATTCTCCGGCGGTGCAGATTATTATATTCAGCTGGTGGGCATGGATGCACATTACAATTCGATCAACCGCGGCGTAATCAATACTAAAGATGTAATCTATTTCCTGAGTATAACTGCTGTATTCTGGCAGCTGACCTTATTTTCATTAAAGCGTAAAAAACTCAACTAATCTTATTGGAAGCGATCATATATAAGTCGACAGGAAGTTTTTATACCGCCATAGATGATACGGGAAAGGTGTGGATTGCACGCGCCCGGGGTAAATTCAAAATAGATAAAAGCATCAAATCTACCAATCCGATTGCTGTGGGTGACCAGGTTACCCTGCAACCGGAAAGCGAGCAGGATAGTACCGCAATCATTACAAAAATCGGTCAGCGGCACAATTATATGGTCCGCACTTCGCCGCATAACCGCCACCATAAACATATTGTTGCGTCGAATATAGACGAAGCTATTGTAGTGGCTACGATTCATAGCCCGCGCACCTCTAACGGTTTCCTGGACCGCTTCCTGATTACGGCAGAAGCATATCATATTCCCGCTACCATCGTGTTTAATAAAGCCGATCTGATAGAGGGAGAATATGTTGCCGAATGGGAGGAAAGAAAACAATTATACGAAGCGATCGGTTATCCTACATTTACCATTCAGGCTACTGACCCCACAAGTGTGCAAACGCTGAAAGATCACCTTGCAAGCAAGACCACTCTGATCAGCGGCCACTCCGGTGTGGGTAAGAGTACGCTTATCAATGCGCTCCTGCCTAATCTGGACTTAAGGGTTCAGGAGGTTTCTGACTGGAGTGGTAAGGGACAGCACACAACTACTTTTGCAGAAATGTTTGAGCTGAGCAACGGGGGTAAAATTATCGACACACCGGGCGTAAAAGAATTCGGGATTGTGGATATTGACCAATACGAACTGGCACAGTACTTTCCTGAGATGAGGGCCAAGATGCCGGATTGCAGGTTCAACAACTGTCTGCATATAAACGAGCCGGACTGTGCGGTGAAAGAGTCTTTGGGAGCCGATATCAGCATTTCCCGTTATGAAAGCTATCTGAATATCCTGGAGTCATTACCCAAAAACAATTATTAGAAGTATGAATCCTGCAGCACTGCACGTCATCAGGAGTCAGCATCCTGATTATTTAAAAGTACTGGTATTAAGACAAAAAGTATTGCGTGCACCGCTGGGCATGAATCTTTATGATGAAGACCTGAGCCGCGAAATAGATGAGCATATATTTATCTATAAAGAAAATGAAGCCATAAAAGGTTGCCTGCTACTGGCACCGGTTGCGGTTCAGAAAGGCAAGTTGCGCCAGATGGCGGTTTCAGAAGATGAGCAAGGCAAAGGAATAGGTGCAGCACTGATTCGGTTTGCAGAAGAATTTGCCAGAAGCAAACAGTACAAAACATTCGAATTACATGCCCGTATATCTGCCCTTCCGTTTTATGAAAAACTGGGCTACGAAGCAATAGGAGCACAGTTTACAGAAGTTGGCATTCCACATGTAAAAATGATCAAACAGTTATAACAAAATGGCTAAGGCAACGAAAGAGAAAGTAGATACTTTAGGAGAATTCAACCGGCTGATGGCGGTATTGAAATCTCGTCAATACAAGAATATTTATTTACTGGAAGGAGAAGAGCCGTATTATATAGATCTGCTGCTGGATTATTTTGATAACCAGATCCTGGATGCAGATCAGAAAGATTTTAACCTGATTACCCTGTATGGTAAGGACAGCGAATGGAGTGAGGTAGTCAATGCCTGTAGCCGCTTCCCGATGTTTGCAGAACATACTATAGTGATCTTAAGGGAGGCTGCCCAGCTGCGCCAGCCCGATCAACTGATTCCCTATTTCGAGCAACCGTCTGCCAGTACTATACTGGTAATCGATTATCGCGGTAAGGAGACAAACAGTAAAGACAAATGGGTAAAGCCACTGAAGGAGAAAGCCGTTATTTTCAAAAGCAACAGGCTGGCCGAAGATGATATACCTGCATGGATACAGCAATACGGTGCCATGCAACAATATAAGGTATCTGCGGAACTGGCAGAAATGCTGGCCGGATACCTGGGCAATGACCTGCAGAAAATAACGAATGAACTGGAGAAGGTAAAGATCAATGAGCCGAATATGGCCGAGCTTACCGCAGAAATGATAGAGCGCTATGTGGGCATCAGCCGGGAGTATAATTATATGGATCTGCCCAAAATGATTTTCACTAATGACAAAGTACGCATAAGCCGTATGCTTACTTATTTTGTGGCTAATCCCAAAAGTGCCCCTCTGCCTGCGTTGATGGCGACATTCTATACATTTGCAGACCGCACCTATCGCTGCTATTCTGTGCCCGATGATTATAATAACCCGGAGAGTCGTGCATTGTATTATTACCGTTCATACTCCCGGATGTTTTCCGTTACGACAATACATAAATTCATTGCCCTGCTGAATGAATTTGCTTTAAAAGCAGTAGGCATCAATATCTCAAACAAAGACGACAGTGAATTATTAAAAGAACTGGTCGGTAAATTAAACGCATTATTATACCCTCAGGGATAAAAAACAATTATCATGAATTTAGATCTGACAAATAAAAGAGCGCTTGTTGGCGGCAGTACCCAAGGCATAGGATTAGCCATTGCGAAAGAATTATCTTTACTGGGTGCGAGTTGTACCCTTATTGCCCGTAATGAAGACAGCCTTAAAACAGCTGTTGCGACATTAGATACAAGTAAAGGACAGGTACATGAATACCTTGTTGCGGACTATAGCGATTTCCGGAAAGTAGCGGCTACTGCTCAGGAATATGTGGCCGGAAAGCCTGTGCATATCCTGATCAATAATAGTGGCGGACCTGCTGCCGGACCGATTGTAGATGCGCAGCCAGAGGCCTTCCTGGACACTTTTCAGCAACATCTTATCTGTAATCAGTTACTGACTCAGGCTGTGATTCCTTCGATGAAAAAAGACGGATACGGCCGTATTGTAAATGTGATTTCTACTTCTGTAAAAATACCTTTGAAAAACCTGGGTGTATCCAATACGATTCGTGGTGCTGTAGCTTCCTGGGCTAAAACAATGAGCAATGAACTGGCTCCGTTTGGTATTACCGTAAACAACGTATTACCGGGTGCAACTGCAACTGCACGCCTGAGCAACATTATCGATAATAAAGCCAGCAAAACCGGCATAGATAAGGATGCGGCGGCACAGGAAATGATTGAAGAGATACCGATGAAGCGCTTCGGTCAACCGGAAGAGATTGCTTCACTTGCAGCTTATTTATGTTCTCCGGCTGCTGCATATCTTACAGGGGTAAGCATCCCTGTGGATGGTGGCAGAACAGGAAGCTTGTAATACAACGTTGATTTTATCTGCATATAAACAGGTCCGCGATGCATAGCATCGCGGACCTGTTTATTGATAGCCATAAACGACCTATAACTTACTGTATATCAAATGTATTGTCATTATAAATATTTCTAAAATGACACTTTAAAATTCCGTTTTTCAAACATGAAGCAAGTATGGTGAAGATAACTTTGCGGCGAAATTTCGTTCCCGTTCGGGGAGTAACCGTATTAAAAGTTTATCCACAAACAATCATTTATGTTCAGAAAATTTACGCTTAATTCATCACTAAAAAAACAGATCTTACTTACAGGAGCTGCATTAGCAAGCCTGGCTATACCGGCCACTGCACAACAATGGAATATGGTAGGCGGCGCTACACTAACTACTGTAAACGGATCTTATACCAATCTTGTAAAAGATAATGCCGGCAACTATTATGTATCATATTATGCCGGTGGTGTAAGCCAGGGTTCCGTTCAGAAGTATAATGGTACTTCCTGGAGCTTTCTGGGCGGACAGGGCGTTACACCTGGTTTTGCCACATATAATGCACTTGGTGTAAATGCCAACGGAGAAGTCTATTACAGTTTTCAGGATGGATCAAACAGTAGTAACATGTCTGTTAAGAAATTCAGTCCTGTCACCAATACCTGGACAGATGCAGGTGTTGCCATTTCCGGTGCTGTTGTCAACTATCAGAATCTTAAAATCATTCCGTCCACAAACTATCCTGTAGTGACTTATAATGCTTCCGGTATGCGGGCCAGGAAATACAATGGCAGTACCTGGACAGATGTAGGAGCATCCCCTATTGTAACCGGCAATCAGGTAAACCACGCTATGGTGGTTGGCAGTAATGATACGGTTTATGTTGCCGTGCAGATCGGTACTGCATACTCTGTATACAAAAACCATATTAACGCGAGCAGTTCCGATGCCTGGCAGCTGGTCGGCAACAGCAGTTTTACTTCTGGCGGAAGCTCTAATCAGTTTACGGTATCACTGGCGATAGATGGCAGCAACAATCTGTATATGGCTTATCGCGCATTATCTACTGATGCCAGTAAAATTGCGGTGTACAAGTATACCGCAGGCAACTGGACCAGCTTAGGTAACCAATTATTTTCTGCTAATGCTGTAGAGCATATATCTATTGCAGTAACTGCAGCTGGCGTACCAACGGTAGCTTTCCGGGAGAATAATCCTACTGATAAAACGCTGGTGTATACGCTGAACAACAACACATGGGTGTCTCTGGGAGCAGCTTCTGCAACATTGGGCAATTACAATTCCCTGATCCTGGACAATGGCACACCCGTTGTAGCTTTCTGTGAAAGTACCGGTGTAAATGGCGGCCTGGTAACGGTTAAGAAATATAGTCCAGGTGCTTCTGTAGACAGTGTAGTGGTAACTACTCAAAACGGTGTTGCAGCAAGCATCAGCACTAATGCCGGCACTTTGCAGACAACTGCTATGGTATACCAATCCAGCATAAATCAGGCTGTAAACTGGAGTATAGTACCCGTGAATGGTGCGGCTACCATTAGTACAACGGGACTGGTTACTGCCCAATCAAACGGTATGGTATATGCGAAAGCGGTATCTGTAGCAGATCCTGCTAAAATGGATTCTTTACTGATCAATATTACGAACCAGACGGTTAATATTACCGGATTGGCGGTAAGTACACAGAACAATGTACCGGCGATCATCAACACAAATGCGGGCACATTACAGGCTATTGCAACAATCACTCCTGCCAACACGACTAATCAGAATGTAAGCTGGAGCATTGTACCAGGTACCGGTACGGCCACTATATCTGCTACCGGTTTGGTTACTGCTCAGACGAATGGCACCGTGTATGCGAAAGCGGTATCTTCAGCGAATAACGGCATTAAAGATTCTATTGAAATCAATATCAGTAATCAACTGATCAGTCCAACAGGATTACAGGTATCTATAGCAAATAATGCTCCAGCTACTATAAATACGCTTGCTGGCACTTTACAGGCTGTTGTTGCTTTTGCTCCGGTTAATACCAGTAACCAGGATGTGACCTGGAGCATTGTTCCGGGAACCGGCTCTGCTGCCATATCCGCTACAGGCCTGGTCACCGCTCAGGGTAATGGTACGGTATATGCAAGGGCGGTATCGGTAATCAATGCAGCACTGAAAGATTCTGTAGAGATCATGATTACAAACCAGTCTACTAATAGTGTTCAGGATATAATGGCAAAATTCGGTTTGCGTATTTATCCTAATCCGGTGCAACATGAGTTGATCATAGACCTGAGCCAAACCGGAGCTCCCTTGAATGTTACCCTGACCGATGTTCTTGGTAATATTGTGTATAAAGGCATCATCAGTGGACATCAGCTACGCATTCCGGTGCCATATATTCCTGCTGGCATTTACTTGCTCCATATCAATGGTGAAGGATTGCAACTGCATCACAAAATCATGAAACATTAATTTACTACCCATCAATTCATAATGCAAGAGGGGATGTCTGAAAACATCCCCTCTTTATGTTTTTACTTTATCTTAATTAGTTAGGCAATCTCTTCTTCCTTAACAGTCTCTTCTTCACCCATTATCATTTCTTTTTCTACAACCAGGTTGTCAATAATAAATTTCTGACGCTGTGGTGTGTTATTACCCATATAGTATTCCAGCAGTTTCTGTATCGGTGCATCTTTGGAGATCAATACGGGATCTTTACGCATATCGTCCCCGATAAAATTACCGAACTCGTCCGGAGAGATCTCTCCCAATCCTTTGAATCGGGTAATCTCTGGTTTCCCTCCCAGTTTATACACTGCTTTCTGCTTCTCTTCTTCTGAGTAGCAATAGATGGTTTCTTTCTTATTGCGCACACGGAATAATGGTGTCTCCAGTATGTAGATGTGACCATTACGTACCAGGTCGGGGAAGAACTGCAGGAAGAATGTCATGATCAGCAAACGAATGTGCATCCCATCGACATCGGCATCGGTTGCAATTACAATGTTGTTGTATCGCAGGCCATCCATACCGTCTTCAATATTCAGTGCATGTTGCAGCAGGTTGAATTCTTCATTCTCATATACCACTTTTTTGGTAAGGCCAAAACTGTTCAGCGGCTTACCTCTCAAACTGAATACGGCCTGAGATTCTACATCACGGCTTTTGGTGATAGATCCGCTCGCAGAGTCTCCCTCGGTAATGAAAATAGTAGATGTCAGTTGCTTTTCCTGCAATGCTTCTTTATTCTTTCCACTCACCTCTTCATTAAGGTGCACGCGGCAATCTCTTAATTTCTTATTGTGCAGATTGGCTTTTTTCGCTCTCTCATTCGCGATCTTACGGATACCTGAAAGTTCTTTACGCTCGCGCTCACTCTGTTCGATTCTTTTCTTCAGTGCATCTGCTACAGCCACATTTTTATGCAGATAATCATCCAGTGCTTTAGAGAGAAAGTCCAGTACAAAGCTCTTCATGGACGGACCATCGGGCGCTATAGTAAGGGAGCCCAGTTTCGTTTTGGTCTGACTTTCAAATACCGGTTCCTGCACCTTTACCGCAACTGCAGCACAGATCGTCTGGCGTACATCAG
Source organism: Edaphocola aurantiacus (assembly GCF_019797745.1). Classification (GTDB taxonomy): domain Bacteria; phylum Bacteroidota; class Bacteroidia; order Chitinophagales; family Chitinophagaceae; genus Edaphocola; species Edaphocola aurantiacus. The sequence continues at coordinate 327,437 of NZ_VOSI01000002.1, forward strand.
AAGCATCATAGTCCTTTTTGAAGAAGTCTCTTACGGTCTTTACATAAGCCTCTCTGAATGCCTGCTGATGGGTACCACCCTGGGTTGTATGCTGCCCGTTTACAAAGGAAACGATGTCTTCTCCATAACTTCCGGTATGTGATATAGCAACTTCAATATCTTCTCCTTTCAGGTGAACGATCGGATAGCGCAGATCATCTTCATTAGTCTTATTCTGTAACAGATCCAGCAGACCATTTTTGGAAACGTATTTTTTCCCATTCAGGTATATTGCTAAACCGGCGTTCAGGTAACAATAATTCCATATCTGGTTCTGTACATAATCCATAATGAAGTGATAGTTCTTAAACACCGTATTGTCCGGTGTAAATGTCACTTCAGTACCATTCGCTTCTTCCGTTTTTGTTTCTTTACCTTCTTCCAGCAATTCTCCTTTTGCAAACGTGGCTGTTTTGCATTTTCCCTCACGATAAGCGGTAACAGAAAAGGAAGAACTCAACGCATTCACGGCTTTGGTACCCACACCATTCAGACCCACCGATTTCTGGAAGGCCTTGCTATCGTATTTTGCACCGGTATTGATCTTACTCACTACATCTACCAGCTTGCCCAAAGGGATACCGCGACCAAAGTCTCTTACGGTAATCACTCCTTCCTGGATAGTGATATTGACTTGCTTACCAAATCCCATGGTATACTCATCAATACAGTTATCTACAACTTCTTTCAGCAGAATGTAGATCCCGTCATCCATACTGCTACCATCACCAAGCTTACCGATATACATACCGGGGCGGAGGCGTATGTGTTCTTTCCAGTCAAGGGATTTAATACTACTCTCATCGTAGTTGCTTTGCATTTCACTCATATGACGACTTCACTGATTTTATTAAAATATGATGGCAAATTTAACTAATTGTGGCGGCTTTATATTTAAGTATTTGCCCAGTTCTTCAATATATTTAATCCCGACTCGGTCAGAACCGACTCCGGATGAAACTGTACACCGGTACAGGAGTACTTCTTATGACGGAAGGCCATAATAACGCCCTCATCAGTTGTGGCAAGGATTTGCAGGTCTGGATTGTCTTCCATCCCTGTTGCCTGTAAAGAGTGGTAACGCATCACCTTTAAGGGGTTTGATAGTCCGGAAAATATATGCTGTCCATTATGTTTTATCTGACTCGTCTTCCCATGCACTGGAAAAGGCGCTTTGGTGACCTTGCAGCCGAAATATTGTGCCAGCGCCTGATGACCGAGACATACGCCCAGGATAGGGATTTTATCATGAAAATAATCAATCACAGACATGGTCATCCCTGCATGCTCCGGATCTTTGGGGCCAGGTGATAAAATAATACGCTCCGGGTTCAGCTTAATGATTTCACTCAAACTCAACTCATCATTACGGATCATGCACACATTCTGATGCACCTGCTTCAGATAATCCGCCAGGATATCCGAGAAAGAATCGTAATTATCAATCAGTAACCACATTTACGGCAGATGATTATTTACCTTATCAAACATGCTGCCCAGTTCGGTATAGCTCTCTTTTACAAAAGGTAATACTTTACCAATGATATCAAAACCTTTAGCAGCAAAGGGTTCTACTATGGCGTAAGTCTTCGATCCGGCTTTGGTTTCCGGTTTGATCAGGCTTACTTTATCGGCCAGCCACAATACGCTGCTCCAGACAAAGGTCACTATAATGCCATACACGAGGGCTCCGGCCATTTTATTGGCCCAGCCCAGCTTTACTGTTTTCAGGCCCTTATCTATCGTTCGTGCGATCATATTAATGATAAATACTATTGCAATAAATACGACTAAATAAGACAGCATCGGTATCCATGGACTTAAGGACGATTGCTCATTAAATAAATAAGCGGATAATTTATGAGAAAATTTCAAGGCACCCAGCATGGCAATGATGACTGCGGCCAGCGAAAAGGCAGCAAAGACCAGCCCTTTCCGATATCCTTTCATCATAAACCATACCAAAAGTACAAGGTATATAAAATCAATGGGCATAAATATGCAGGTATTTTAAAGATTCAAAAGTACGAAAACAAGGGTTCCACAAAACAAAAGATTCAAACCAATGATGGTTTGAATCTTTATATCCTTTCTGAGCTATATATATTATTATATTACGCTAAAAGTCTTTTTACTGTTTCGGAGATCAATTTGCCATCAGCACGGCCAGCAAGTTTTTTGGAGGCAGCTCCCATCACTTTACCTAAGTCGGCAGCACTGGTTGCACCTACTTCAGCAATGATTGCTTTAACCTCAGCTTCCAGCTCTTCGTTACTTAATTGCGCCGGCAGAAACTTATTGATGATTTCAATCTCTTCCTGCTCCTTTTGTGCAAGGTCAGTTCTGTTTTGCTGTGTAAAAATATCCAGAGAATCCTTGCGCTGTTTCGACATTTTAGTTAATAACTTTAATTCATCTGCCTCGCTCAAAGATTCTTTCGCTCCACTGGCTGTTTGTTCAACCAATATTGCCGCCTTTATTGCTCTAAGGGTACGCAAAGCCACTTCGTCTTTAGCACGCATAGCCGCTTTGAGTTCTTCCATTACTTTTGCTTCTAAACTCATGATTATTAAAATTTAAGCAAAAGTAAACCTTAAAAAATACATTGAAAATATTTTGTTGAAATTATATCATTCTATTAATTTTTTTTTATCTTTGGATTAAAATTGTTTAACTTCAATAAAAACTTTTTAAGAGCATGAAAAAAATATTATCTACTCTAGCGTTAGCGACTATCAGCGCTTTCAGTTCTTATGCGCAGGACATCGACTTGCAGGCATTCGTATTCATCGACACAACCGGTAACCCGTTAACCGATACGGCTGACCGTACAAACACAACTAACATCAGCATCAATGCTGGTCAAACTTTCACTGGTAACGGTGACTATGCTGCACCAAACGGAGCAACTGCTGACAGTATCTATGGTACTTATGGTATGTTCACTAATGGTCCAGATGCATTAGGTAGTGGTGACCAAGTTATTTTCGTTTATTCTGGTAGCCGCTTCCTGAGAGAAGACGAGGCTGCTGCAGAAGGCGTACCATTTGCTGACAAGTATTTCTGGTTAAACCAATTAACTTTAAGTGCTGCAGTAGAATCTCCAAACATTGTTGGTCGTTTCTCTTACTTACCAGTTGACAGCATTGGTATGTTAATGGATTGGGATATGTGGGTTGACAGTGGTAAAATGTCTCTGAAAGGCAGACCACACGATACTTATGTAACTGGTAAAGCTTATGGTTTCTTCATGAGAATTTATGGCTTAGGTGATGCAAATAACCCAACTAACATCGATGCAGTTCCTAAAAACAACCTGTACGTTCAGAAAGTAATCTGGAACGGTGGTGTAGGTCTGAAAGATATGCTGGCTAAAACTAAGCGTGAAAACTTAGTAGTATATCCTAACCCAGCTACAAGCGAAATCTCTTTTGATTATAACTTCAAAGTAAATACTACTGCTGTATTAACTATCAGAGATATCACTGGTAAAACAGTTCGCGCAAACAACTACGGTCGTCAGACTGCTGGTGCAAGAAACTTCAAATATGATATTTCTGGTTTAGCTGCTGGTACTTATACAGTTGAGTTCGTTACTGGCGAAACAAACGCTGTTAGCAAAATCGTTATCAAATAAGCTGATTAAAAGCTAATATAAAAGGGCGCTATTCTTTGAGAATAGCGCCCTTTTTCTGTCTAAAAGAAAGTATTAAGGAATGTCTGCGATGTGTGTTATTAATAGCTATTTGATACGCTCTGTATCTAGTAGTCAGTTATGAATGATTCTCATTTTTGCCGTACATTAATCCAGCTAGCACCTATTTCTTCAGTATAGAACAGTCTTTGCCTCAATATATAGCATTCTACGAATAGCAAGCGATCCCCTTGTAGTCAAAATCAAGTCCTAAATGCTAAAGAGGGTGTTATACTTCCTTACTCTGGTCCGGCCATAAACAGAACAGTAAACCTGATAGCAATAAGCCAGCACTATAAGCCTGATAAATGCTGTATGATACTTAAATACACTTATAAACATTTGATGCGGATGCCATACCCTCTGTCGTGTATCATAAAAAGGCCAAATTGGCACATTTAGGAGCCTTGAAACCGTATAGACAAGGTAGAAGACTAAGCATGCATTAATCCTCTTAAAATGAGCACAATTAACTCTTCTCCACCAATTAAACGTTCATTATACTTTAATAAAAAGGGCGCCGATGTATCGGCGCCCTTTTTATTAAAGTATAATAGTTTATTATGGATTTTGATAAACTCCCAGGTTCTGATTTAATTCAGATCCAGGAATTCTCCAGTTAATCTTAACATCAGTAGCGTTAATTACCATGTTATCTGAACCGATAATAGAAGCTACAAACCCAGAAGAACCTCTGTTGATAGCAGCTAAAGAAGTCACACCACCATCAAACTTAGCCATTTGACGCTTAGCATCGAAATATCTGAAGCCTTCACCCCATAACTCGATACGTCTTTGACGCCAGATTTCCTGTACTACAGAGTTTTTAGTTACCAGGTTAGTAGTTGCATAAGAAGGGTCACGAGTAACCACAAACTCAGCTAATAAAGCCTTAGCATTATCCAGATTACCTCCCTGTTGTGCTATAGCTTCTGCTTCGATCAGGTACATTTCCGCAGTTCTCATCATCGGATAATCCGCAATGAAGCTAGTTTTAGAATTTGCATAGAATTTCTTCTGCGTTCTACGAGCATAGATACCAGATGGATTAGATAACCACCATTGTCTTCTGATATCTGTATCCGGAATTCTTTTCAGGAAAGTATCGATAGTACCACCACCATTAAATATGGAGTTACCAACGATTTTTTGAGAACCTGTTGCATAAGCTTTCAGATCTGGATCCATATGAGACATAAATGACGCATAAACACCATTTTGCTCAGCATTGATCACTAAACCCCAGATCCATTCTCTGTTCGAAACCTGGTTGAAACCATTCAGCAATTCAGCACCAGACATCAGTGTCCAGGTCTGACGTGCGTCATGAGCCATAGTAGCTGCTTTAGTCCAGTCTTGTTGATATAATGCAGCTCTTGCATAGATACCTTTAGCTACATTGATATTGATCTGAGATTTATCACGACGAGCTGGTGTTCCTGGCTTCTCAAAGTTTGCGATAGAAGAATCCATGTCACGATTGATCTGATCAATCACATCTTTCATACTAGCGCGTGGATTACCCACTTTAGTAGGAGCTGTATAAATAGGCACACCTAACGCCTGAGCAGGAGTTGCAGCACCTATAGTACCAGTTCTTGAAGAACCATTAGCTATAACATACTGACCATCAATGCTGCGATAAGGGAACTGGTAACATTGAATCAACTGCAGGTAAGCCCAGCCACGAAATGCATACGCTTGTGCTTTGATTTCATTTTTCTCTTCTTCTTCACCTGTTGCAGCATCAATATTTTGCAGAATAAAGTTAGCATTATTGATAACAGCATAGTAAATGCTCCATTGATAAGAACTACCACCACGAGCATCGTTCCAACGCACAGCTGAAGTGATGAACCAGTTTGAACCGTAATTAGACAGGCCCATATCTTCACACATTAACTCGTAAGTCATGTTGATTGAAGGCAAGCTGAACTGATCATGATCATCAGCATCAAACAGTCTTCTGGTCATACCATTAATTACCGAACGGGCACCACTAACATTTTTGAACACATCTTGTGTGATCGCCTGGTTGGTAGGTTTGGTATCCAGGAAGGATTTCTTACATGAGGTTGCGCCTAAAGCTAATGCCAGAGATAAACCCGCAAACCCGAATATTTTATTGATTTTCATTTTAAATTAAATTATTTGAGTGAATTACAGTCCAACATTTACGCCAATCACATAAGTTCTGTACGGGAAATATGTAAAGTTAGTAGCTCCGAAGAAAGAAGATTGTACATCAAGACCACGTCTAGCAGAGAAGTTCAATACATTATCCATCGCATAGTAAATTCTCACGCTCTTGAAAGAAGAATTATTCAACATTTTCGGAGAGAACGTGTAACCCAGGTTAACATTTCTTAATTTCAGGAAACTGTTAGTTACCAGGAAGCGGCTTGAAGCAGAAGCAGCGTTAGTACCTGCAGAACCATAAGAGAATTTAGGAACTACATCTGCATTATTTTCATCACCAGCTTTGTTCCAGGCATTTAACATATCTGCATGGATTGCATTACCACGAGCTTCAGCACCACCACTCATCAGGGATGCATAAGTACCATCATAGTTCTGACCACCCAGACCGAATGTAAATGTGAAAGATAAATCAAAGTTTTTGTAAGCAATCTGGTTAGACATAGAACCTTCTAAATCTCTGAAAGGAGATTTGAATAATTTTCTGTCAGCAGTAGTCAGGCTATTATAATCAGTAGTAATTGAACCATCTGCTTTGTACCATTGAGATACACCAGTAGAACTTACACCAGCATATTCATATGTAAAATAAGAACCTACAGGCAGACCTTTTGCTAAGATATCGATTCCACCGATTAAAGAGTCTTCACCCTGGATCTGAGTAATCGTATTTCTGTTATGCGCAAGGTTTAATCTTGTATTCCAGCTGAATTTCTTAGAACGTACCCAGTCATAAGATACCTGCAGTTCCACACCACGGTTTCTCATAGAACCAACGTTCGCATAATAGCCAGATGTACCTACAGATGGCGCTAATGGCTGAACATATAACAGGTTGTTAGAACCTTTGTTATAGAAATCCAGGGAAGCTGTAAATCTGTTTTGTTTTGTAGCGAGGTCAATACCTAAGTCCATTTCAACCTGGCCTTCCCATTTCAGTTTATCATTACCATAGTTAGCAAAGATTAAACCTGGGTTACCTGCATTCGGATAAGCACCGAAACGATCTAACCATGCATAGTATCCATTGATCGCATCGTTACCGGTAACACCATAGCTAAAGCGAAGTTTCAACATATCCAGTTTGTCCTTCATGCCGCTCATAAATGACTCATCAGAGATCATCCAGCCTAAACCGGCAGCACCGAAGTTACCCCAACGAGACTGAGGACTGAAACGAGAAGATCCATTTCTACTTGCAGAACCGTTAAAGAAATATTTTCCTTTGTAGCTATACTCAGCCTGAGCGAAATATGTTTCAATTCTCAGACGATCGATTTGAGAAGTAGAACCTTCACCTACTGCAGCAGCAGCACCTTCTGTAAATCCTGGAGCAAAGAAACCAGTTCTACGCATTTGCGTGAAAGAGTTTTTCCAGTTATACGCTTCGTGACCAACAGTTAATGAAAATCTGTTAGCAGAAGAATCGTTTTGGTTTAAATTATTAGCCTGTGGTCTCCAGGTTAAGAATTGGTTGAATGTGTAGTTAATGTTTGTTGTAGTCTGTCTGATAGATCTACCCAGTACATTTGCTGCATCACCATATTCAGAGTTATAATAGTTTAACTCATCACCTGAATAATAGTTTACAGAGAACTGCGTTTTTGCAGTCAGATCTCTGTAGATTTTTGCCTCCAGGTATCCTACACCATTACCATTTAATGCAAGGGTATTTGGTTTATTATACGTTAAAGCGGCAACAGTATTGGTATTTAAACCAAATGGTCTTTGTTCAATATTGCCATGAGCTGTACCGGTAGTGTTATAACCGAAGTCATAAACAGGCGTACCATCTGCCTGATACATTCTGTTACCATTAGCATCGTAACGATATACAGGATAAATCGGAGCCATAGTCATTGCACCGTAGAACGGGTTAGAATATGCAGTACCGCTACCTAAGTGGAACAACTGATCTTCGTAAGCAGTCTGAATTTTGAAACCAGTTTTCAACCAGCTGTTGATTCTTGAGTTCACATTCAATAAGGCTGTAATACGGCTATAATCAGAATTTTTAACGATACCCTGATCTCTTGTATAACCTAAAGAGAAGTAATAATCACTTTTGTTATCTCCGTTAGAAACAGATAAGTTATAGTTCTGACGAACACCGATACGCTTCAGTTCATTTTCCCAGTTATCTGTCCATAATAAGCTAGCATTAGGATTAACTTTACCGTCAATCATCAGCTGGCTGTTAGGAACATTGTATGCATTATAACCACCCAGGAAATCTACGAAATCTTCAGAACTTGTAGTAGTAGTTGCTTGATCTAAGTAACCTTTCCAGGCTGTTTCATAATAATCCTTAACGCCTAAAGTTTTATAAGCAGGAATAAAACGTTGTAACGCACCTACAGAAGCATCAAAGTTAATTCTTGGACGCTCAGATTTTTCACCACGTTTAGTTGTAACCAGGATTACACCATTCGCCGCACGTGCACCATATACTGCTTTAGTAGTCGCATCTTTAAGGATAACGATATCTTTAATATCTGCAGGGTTAATTGTATTTAATGCGCCGGAATAAGGAGCACCATCCAATACGATTAACGGAGCACTGCTCGCACTCAGGGAACCCATACCACGTACCATGATATCCGGGTTAGAGCCAGGCTGGCCACCACCACTGGTAACTAATACACCAGGAGCAGCACCATCTAAAGCCGCAGCTACACTGGTAACCGGTCTTTTAGCAATTTCTTTTGCAGTTACAGTGCTGATCGCACCTACATAAGATCTTGAATCTAATTTGGCACCATATACTGTAACTTCTTCTGTTTCTGTAGAACCGGAATCAAAAGTAAAGTTTACAGTATTACCTTTGATTTTAACTTCTTGCTTTTCATTACCAAATGATGAAAAGACTAAAGTATTAGCATCGTTTGGCGCAGTGATACTGTAGTTACCATCATCATCACTCAGTGCTGAGATATCAGTCCCTTTAACTGTGATTACAGCGCCAGATATAGCTTCTCCGTCTTTATCCTTAACGGTACCTGTAATTACTTTCGTCTGGGCGAAAGCTGTTTGCGTGATGGCTGAGACCACCGCAAACGAGAGTAGCATTTTCTTCATACCCTTTTTGATTATTGAAAAATTTAAATTTTTATTTTCTATAACATATTAACACAGCATTATCTAAAATGTAACAACACTTTAAAATAATGCTGCGCTAAATTAACTAAAAAATAATACAATTTGTATTTTTTTTATAAAACTTATTGCTTATTAATGACAATTCTTTTAGTCAGTTGGCTATTGTCTACCAACACGTTAACCATGTAAACACCGTTTGCTGCATGGTCAATTACCATTTTGTAGCTGTTATTAGTAACTTGGTTCACACTTGTTTTGCTCACCACCTTTCCTAATACATCATAAATTACGATAGATGCATTTTTAGGTGTAGCAAAGTTGAACTGGATTGTGATGTTACCATCAGCACTTGGATTAGGATATACCTGGAAAGCAGAATTATCCATTTGATCCAGGCCTCTGATACCAACAGCATTGGTACAGTTGCTCACTGGAACTGTTTCCACAGTCATTACATTACTGCCACTTGGATCCAAAGCATCTTTCAGACGGCTTTGTGCACCAGCAAAGGCAGGGAAGTTAGTTTGATCAAAAGGATTTTCCCAACCTACAGGAATTTTAGAATACTGAGAAGAAACACCAAAGTCCTTACCATCTAAATTACACGCAGCGTCCGGACCACCAGATAATACACCAATGATTCTACCGTACACATCGAATAAGCCAGAACCTGAAGATCCTCCTGCAGTACCGCCCGTCAATGTATTAATGTTCCAGTGGGTATTAGAAACAGCAGTCTGGTTGAAGGTACCGTTACCGGCAACTTCCAGAGCAGCTGATAATTTCATCAGGTCACCACCAGGATGGTGCATACCTATGAAATAGTTATACTCATCTTCCATTTCTGCAACAGAATAACCAGCTTTTCTAGACCAACCCGCAAGGTGCGCATTAGAAACAGGAGACAGGTTATCGTTCAGTTCTAATAACAGGAAATCCTGTACCAGTGACGGATGATCTGGGCTACCAGCCATTGAAGGATAGTTACTTCTTGATACAAATTTCGCACCACCGGTTAATGTAGGTGCAGTTGTAGCATTAGGTAAGCCAGTACCATCACAGTTTGTTGATTTGAAATTAAAACGGAACTGCCAGTACTGGAAGTGTGCGTTTGTTCTTTGGTTATCACCATCACAGTGTGATGCAGTGATAAATAAAGGACGACAAGTAGTACCGTAGTTACGTGTATTGTTGATCAGTGTACCACTACAGAAACCAATATCAGAGAATGTAGCATCCGGAGAAATCAGGATTCTCGCTACACCTGTTCTTTCATCAGCATAATCATTTGCAGCAGGACAGATCGCATTTACGTGACATTGAGCAGATTGGCCAATTACCGGTGGGTTAACAGGATCAATCTGGGTACTGCTGTATTGTGTTACATCATTATCCAGACCTCTGTATAAGGCACCAGCATTTTTAATGCGGTATTGAATATCGCTTACATTTACGTTAGGATCAATATCCATTTCGATATTCACAACGCTACCCTGTACAGGTTCATTGGAGAATCTGCCATCAGCAACATTATGGTCTGCAGTGTATGCACCCAAAATCTGGCGACCGTTTGCATTGCTTACAAACAATCTAACTCCTTTTGGCAAGTGGAACTGATCGTAATATAAAGTGATCGCTTGTGCTTCCGGAATCTCTACAGAAAGTTTCCAGATACGGGTACCATCAGCCAGATAAGTCCAGCTACCGGTTTTTTGAAAATCCAGATCAGCTGGTATTGTAGTACCAACTCTGTACATTTTCACCGCGTTCGCAGCTTGTGCATCTTCCAGAGCCAGACGCTCATAATCCGGTTTTTGCAATATTACATGCTCATTAGCAATCGTCACATAGTCTCTAACACTAGCGGACAATGGGAATCCTCCTGCTCCAACCTGAGCCTGCGCAGTAAGACCGCCAAGACACGAAAGCAAGGTAATAAAATACAACTTCTTCATAAAAGAGTTTAAAATCGTGAACTTTTAAAAAATAAGGTTTGTAAATGTAGGGCTTATTTTGTAAATATAAGACAATTTTTCAAATCTGAACGGCATCATTGCTATATTTTATATGATACTCATTCCTTTCATTTCATTCAATTTATTCGAATTATTGAACAGAAAAGTATCTCCATTTCAAAGCATGAAATTGTAACAAATGACATCTATTGCCAATCCCTTTACGACAAAGGTTTTCCACATTTTTTTAAAAATGTGTATATTTTTTAATAAAAAATTTCACTACGTAAAAATTACTTTTTAATATTGTGCAAGAATTCGTTCTTACTAACCCATTTTATAAAAAAGTTCAGTGTAGCATACGCTGAACTTTTTATTTTTATATCCCGCTCAAACAAAGGCCCCTACAGCGTTTCAACGGTTAGCCATTTCAATGATGAAAACTTTTTCCTACATTTTGTTTTATAAACCCTTTCAGGTCTTATCTCAGTTTTCTGCAGAGGGCGATAAAAAAACACTCGCAAATTTTTTCAGCGACATTGAAAAAAATATTTATCCGGTCGGTCGTCTCGACTATGATAGTGAAGGCTTGATCTTACTTACAAACGACACAAAAATAAATCAGCAATTACTGAGCCCCGCAGCAGCACATCAGAAGACGTACTACGTACAGGTTGAAGGCATCCCCTCGAAAGAGATGCTGCAACAATTAACTGAAGGCGTAATTATTTCAGTAAATGGCAAACCACATAAAACAGCTCCGGCAAAAGTTTCTGTAATTACCGAACCGGAGGCTATTCCGGAACGCAATCCTCCCATACGTTTCCGTAAGAATATTCCTACTAGCTGGATTGCACTGAGCATTACAGAAGGAAAAAACCGGCAAGTCCGCAAAATGACCGCAGCCGTAGGCCTGCCAACATTAAGGCTGATCCGTCAGAGCATAGGCAGCGTGGAAATCGGCAGTATGCAGCCAGGAGAATTTATATACCTGCGCCCGAATCTTGTAAAGAAATTATTCCTTCCCATCTCCTAAATGACCCATTAATAATTTCGCAACAATTGCGTAATGATAGTGTAATAGGTATCTAACATTTCCGTAATAGGTTTAAGGTTACTTCGCATAAACCTTTATACCAATTCTTATGGCAAGATCCTTGTCTGTAGCGGTTATTAGTGATGTACACCTGGGTACGTACGGATGTCATGCCACCGAATTACTCAATTATCTGAGGAGTATTAATCCTCAGATACTAATCCTCAACGGCGATATAATTGACGGATGGCAGTTCAGCAAAAGATACTTTCCCCAAAGCCACTTTGAAGTCATCAACGAAATCTTTAAAAAGGTCTCGGAAGGTACGCGTGTGGTATATATCACCGGTAATCATGATGAAATCCTGAGAAGATACTCCGATATGGAAATCGGCAATATCTTACTGACCGATAAATTTCTATTGAACATTGATGGCAAAAAGATGTGGATCTTTCATGGCGATGTATTTGACAATACCACCAAAGGATCTGCTAAAATCATTGCCAAACTGGGCGGAAAGGGATATGACCTGCTCATACTGTTAAACCGTGCGATCAACTTTTGCTTAAAGCTGATGCACAAGAACAAAGTATCTCTATCCAAAAAGGTAAAAAACGGCGTAAAAAAGGCGATTACCTATATCCACAATTTCGAACAGACCATCGCAGATCTCGCGATTGAAAAGAAGTACGACTATGTGATCTGTGGCCATATACACCAGCCCTTGATTAAAAATATCAGTCAGGAGGACGGCTCTGTTACCTATCTGAACTCCGGCGACTGGATCGAAAACCTCACCGCACTGGAATATAATAACAATGAATGGTCTCTGTATCAGTATACAGAATGTGAGTTTGCAGATATTCCCAAATCAAAAAAAATGTACAAGAAATACGAGGTAAACCTGGAAATGGACATCCTCCAATACATACATTCCACAAAGACGGCAATATGAGGATTTTCTATGCGGTACAGGCCACTGGCAACGGACACATCAGCAGAGCAATGGAGATGCTTCCGGCACTATCACAATATGGAGAAGTAGATGTTTTTCTGAGTGGCAGCAATGCAACTCTAAAGGCGGATTTACCTGTTGTAATGCGTAGTAAAGGCATTAGCTTACATTACACTTCAAAAGGGAAAATAAACTTCTTAAAAACGGCCATGAATATAGATCCATTGCACGTTTTAAAGTATGCAAAAGAGCTGCCACTGAAGCAATACGACCTTATCATTAACGACTTTGAAAGCATTACCTCTCTGGCTTGCAAATGGCAGCGCGTACCATCTGTTCATTTCGGACATCAGGCCAGTTTTGCCTCGCCCAAGACGCCAAGACCCCGGCATAAGAACTTCATGGGAGAAGCGATCTTAAAGTACTATGCAAGCGGAACCGTTTCAGTGGGACTGCATTTTACAGCATATGACCAGTACATTCTGCCACCAGTTATTAAAACAGAAATCTGGAATGCACAACCGACAAAACAGGATTTTATCTGTGTGTATCTTCCTTCCTGCTCAGATGAAATGCTGCTCCCCTATTTATCACAGATAAAGGATTGTAGTTTCCATGTGTTCTCCCGGCAAACTTCCTACATCACAACGAAGCAAAACTGCACTTTCTTTCCCGTAGATAAAGCACTGTTCAACCTCAATCTTACGCATTGCCAGGGAATCATTACCAATGCCGGTTTTGAAACCCCTGCCGAGGCTATGGCCCTGAACAAAAAGATACTGGCTATTCCTATTGGCGGGCAATATGAACAGCAATGTAATGCTGCTGCACTGGCCAAACTGGGCGTGCCTACTCTAAGTAAAATAGACCTTCATTTCACAGAAAAGGTCCGCCAATGGCTGGACCTTCCTGATACAGTTTATGATCACTCCTTTAACCGCTCTACTGCTCATATAATTCAAGAAATGATGCAGATAGCAGAAAAGGAGCAGGTATTTACTTCACAATCTCATCAACTACTTTTTGAGTAAGCGGATGGTAATTAGGTCTGGCAAGGATATAGATTTCTGAAGCCATTTGTTTGCCCTCCGCTGTCTTCATCATCTCTTTATATAAGGGCTGCAAGAATTTCTCTCTGCCGGTTACATAAAGGAAAGAGCGCATTGCGGGGTATGCAGGTGTATACTTTGTTTTTATAGACAAGAGATACCAGAGATCGGCCTTTTCACTGTTCTGTGTCTGTGTAAGATGATATACCTGATCCAGGTCTTTCATCTGCTCCAGATTGATGTTTGAAGCGACCATCTGGCGCAGGAAATGCATCCATTCATAAGTACTCCATTGTGCAGCCGGTAAAGCAGCAGCTTTAGTACCGGTAGTAAACTTTTTCGCTACAGAATCAACTTTTGCGAAACGTTCCATATCTGCTCTCGGACAGCTTTTCGGAATACCAGCACTATATACCCACTCATTGATATTTATCTTCATCTTCCAATCAGGATTCTGATCCAGAAGGTGCTTGTTCAGATACTCAATAAAATCTTTTGTATTCATTGTCTTGAACGCATTATCGTTGAAATACTGAGTTAGGAAAGTATCCATTTTTGCACGGCCAACGGTCAGTTCAATAAGCTTCAGCAAATGCGCTCCTTTTTCATAGGCAATGTCGGTAAGCCCGTCATCAGGATTACGTCCTTTCAGGTTCAGGCGCAGGTGTGTATCTTCAGGTTTATCTTTCAGATCTTCCATAGTAGCCACAAGGTCCTGGTAGCCCAGCTCCCATTGCATATCAGTATACGATTTACCTTGCATGGCTTCTGTAATACGACGCTCGAAATACATGGTAAATCCTTCGTTCAGCCAGAAATCATTCCAGGTATGATTGGTCACCAGATTACCACTCCAGTTATGTGCCAGTTCATGTGCAATCAGGTTGACCAGCGATTTATCTCCGGCCAGGATAGTAGGGGTACAGAATGTTAGTTTAGGATTCTCCATCCCTCCGATCGGGAAGCCTGAAGGCAGTACCAGTATATCGTATCTTCCCCAACGATAGGGTCCATATAATTCTTCAGCTGTATGCACCATCTTACCCACATCTGTAAACTCGTTATACGCTTTGGCCAGTATGGACGGCTCGGCATAAATACCTGTACGATCATCAATAGATTTAAATCCGATATCCCCAACGGCCAGAGCCATCAGGTAAGCTGGTATCGGCTTATCCATATGGAATGTATAGACACCATCTGCCGCTTTCTGTTGTGGATTGGTTGCACTCATCAGGGCCATTAAACCCTTTGGAACAGTGACTTTTGCATCGTAGGTATAACGTACACCAGGACCATCCTGCACCGGTATCCAGGTGCGGGCATGTATACTCTCCGATTGCGTGTAGAGGAATGGGTGCTGCTTGCCGAAAGTTTGCTCCGGCGCCAGCCATTGCAACGCAGTCGCTTTATCTGTGGTATGGTAGTAAATCTTAACTGACTTATTTTCTGGCTTAATGGTTACATTCAATGCAGTGCCCAGTACAGAATCTGGTTTACCCAGTGTGTATGCTGCTTTGGTTACACCATCAAGGAAAACACTGTCAATAACCAGGTCCTTTGTATCAAAAATAATCTGGCCTTTTTTATACGGATTTTCAATATCCCAGAGGGCACTTCCCGTGATCGTTTTTGCATCAAAACTCACCTCAATATCCAGGAACAAATGGGTACCCTTTACACTGTCGGCATTGCTTTGTGTATGGTAATCTTTATTGTCGAAAGCAGCTTCTGCTGCCGGTGACTGTCCTTTATCCTTATCGCCCGACTGTTTACAGGCCAGAAGCGTACAAGCCGCCGCAGAAAGGAGAAGTAGTATCTTATTCATATTGGATATTATCAGATTATCGTGGGTTTACATTGCCCGAAACAAAACTACTGAATTAATTTTCTTTATCCCTATGCTGACTTAATTTCGTGTTATTCAAGCAATGAACATATGGAGCAGATCAGTATATTCTGGCATCGGAGAGACCTTAGAGCAGATGATAATGCAGGGCTGTATTACGCATTAAAGCAACAAAAGAATGTAATGCCGGTATTTATTTACGATACAGATATACTGGACGAATTAGGTGACAAAACGGATGCCCGGGTAAGTTTTATACACCAATCTGTTGAGCAGCTGGGAGAATTATATGCAGCACAGGGTTCCGGCTTGCGTACGTTTAAGGGCCGCCCAGCCGAAGTTTTTGCTGCACTGGCACGGCAATATAAGATTGAAGCTATTTATTGCAATGAAGATTATGAGCCCTATGCCCGTAAACGGGATCAGGCCATTGCTCAATGGTGTGGACAAAACGGTATATCCTTTCATGCATATAAAGACCAGGTCATCTTTTCTGCACGAGAGGTGCTCAAATCTGACGGCCATCCATACACGGTGTTTACTCCATACAGCAAGGTATGGAAGGCCAAACTCAATGATTTCTTTACCCACTCCTACCCTACGGAAACATACTATGCATCATTGATTCAGCTGAACTCAAAGCCGGAATCTTTAAGTCTCGAAGCACTCGGATTTGAGCAAACATCAATAACCTTGCCCGGTAAAAATATAAAGGCAACCCAGATCCGGGAATATAGCCTCACACGCGATTTACCCTATCTTGAAAACGGCACAACGCGACTGGGCATACACCTCCGGTTCGGAACATTATCTGTCCGCAAACTGGTCCGGCATATTATCCCTCTGAATGAAACCTTTCTGAATGAACTGATCTGGAGAGAATTTTTCCAGTCTATTTTATGGCATTTCCCACAGGTTATTCATCAATCATTCAAGCCACAATATGATCATATCCGCTGGCGCAATAACGAGCAGGAGTTTGCACTATGGTGTCAGGGTAATACCGGTTTCCCTATCGTGGATGCAGGTATGCGTGAACTAAATGCTACAGGGCATATGCATAACCGTGTACGCATGATCGTGGCCAGTTTTCTGGTTAAGGATCTGTTGATTGACTGGAGATGGGGCGAAGCATACTTCGCAGAGAAACTACTGGACTATGAACTGGCTGCAAATAATGGAAACTGGCAGTGGGCCGCCGGTTGCGGCTGTGATGCTGCACCTTATTTCCGGGTATTCAATCCAGAGTTACAGCAGAACAAATTTGATCCCGATAAACAATATATCAAAAAATGGGTGCCGGAATACGGAACAGGAAATTATACGGAGCCCATGGTAGACCATAAAGCGGCAAAGGAGCGCTGCATCAGCACCTATAAAGAGGCTTTACAGCAGGCAAAATAAAACAGGGACTAGTGTTGTCCCTGTGTGTAACTTACGCCGGCTAAAACAGACACCTGCAAACGGTTTGCGGCTGGTGGGATAGGGCAATTATAATGTGCACTGTATGCACAATAAGGATTATATGCTTTGTTAAAATCCACAGTCAATATACCATTCCGGATATCTTTTACCGATAGATCAATATATCTTCCGGCACCATAGGAGGTGTGTCCGCTGGTCTTGTCTGTAAACGGCAAAAATAGCCCACCAGGATCTTGTGCATGTGGCGGATCGGCCTGGTATATAATCAGACTTACAGCAGTATCTTTCAGTGTAAAATCCAGTTTACCATATTCCTTAAAATATTTTGTCTTCTTTGCAGAAGTAGGCATCGCCAATGTTGCACCACTGTCGATTGGTGTAAACCGTGCATCGACTATATAGTCCTTACTCAAAGGATAAAAGGTAATGCCTTTGAATTCAGCCTTCTCTTCCGGATGCAATGGTGTGGTACTATCCTGCTCCCAGAAAACCTTCAGCTCTTGCTGAAAATCACCGGCAGGCTTCAGGACCGGGTCAGTAGCTGTACCCGCACAGGATTGCAACAGAACCGCAGCAAAAATGATCGTAATTATAAAACGCATAGACTATAATAAAGCTCCATGGCATGAGCCATGGAGCTGATGAATAAATATTAAGACAAACCGGTAATGATGCCATGGTTATCGATATCCATACCAGCAGATGCCGGCACTTCAGGCAAGCCTGGCATACGCATCATCTGGCCAATAACAGGAATAATGAAACCTGCGCCGGCAGCCACTTCAAATGTGCGTACGTTAATCACAAAGCCTTCCGGACGGCCCACTTTCTTTTCATCATCTGAGAAAGACTTCTGGGTCTTGGCCATACATACCGGAAACTTATCAAAGCCTAACTTCGTGAATGTCTTCATCTGGTTTTTGGCCTCTGCGCTGAACACAACCTCAGCCGCTCCGTATATTTCTTTGGCAATGATATTGATCTTCTCTTCGATGCTCAGGTTCCAGTCATACAATTTGCGATATGCATTCTTACCTTCTTCGATAGAAGCAACTACGGCCTCTGCCAATGCGGCTGTACCGGCTCCTCCTTCAGAGAAGCCTCTGGAGACTACTGCTTTTACGCCCAGGCTGGCACATTTATCAATTACAAAATTGACTTCTGCATCGCTGTCGGCCGGGAAATGGTTAATGGCGACAACAGGATTCAGGCCGAATTTCTTACAGTTTTCAATATGTTTTTCCAGGTTAGCAAAGCCATTCGCGACCCTTACCAGATCTGGTGTGTTATACTCTTCTTTTTTGGCACCACCATGATGTCTCAGGGCCCGGATAGTAGCCACGAGTACCATCGCCTTAGGAGCAATATTTCCGGTAGGGCATTTTATATCCAGGAATTTTTCTGCACCAAGATCGGCGCCAAATCCGGCTTCTGTCACTACATAATCTGCAAGAGACATACCCGTCTTGGTAGCAATAATAGAATTCGTTCCCTGCGCAATGTTGGCAAATGGTCCGGCATGTACGATTGCAGGATTCCCTTCCAGGGTTTGTACCAGGTTAGGTTTAATCGCATCTTTCAACAGGATCGCCATAGCACCCTGTGCTTTCAGGTCGCGGGCAAATACGGGTTTGCGGTCATAGGTATAGCCAACGAAGATATTACCCAGTCTGTTTTTCAGGTCTTCAAAATCCTTAGCCAGACAAACGATCGCCATTACTTCGGAAGCCGCGGTAATGTTGAACCCATCTTCTCTCGGCACACCATTTGCCTTACCGCCCAATCCTATTACGATCTGGCGCAGCGCACGGTCATTATTATCCATTACCCGCTTCCAGACTATGGTACGCGGATCGATATCAACACCGCTGGAACGATGCTGGAGATCATTATCAATTAGTGCAGAAAGCAGGTTATTTGCCTTTTCGATCGCAGAGAAATCTCCGGTAAAGTGCAGGTTAATATCTACCATTGGAATTACCTGAGAATATCCGCCTCCGGCAGCACCACCCTTAATGCCGAATACTGGTCCCAATGAAGGTTCTCTCAGTACTGCAATAGCTTTTTTGCCTATTTTATTCAGTCCGTCGGTCAGGCCAATACTTACAGTAGTTTTGCCCTCTCCGGCTGGGGTCGGGGTAATAGCAGACACCAGGATCAGGTTGCTGTTTTTTACTTTTTCTTCATCGATAAAACTAAGTGGTAGTTTAGCTTTATGCTTACCATAATATTCCAGGTCATCGGCTGAAATACCAATAGTAGCTGCGATATCGCGAATATGTTTAATGTGCGCACTTTGCGCAATCTCTAAATCCGTAAGCATGGGATGTATATTATTTTGGAGTACAAAGCTACGCATTAAGCGTGAAGATGTATGGTATTGGATATCCGATTATTTCTACTATTTGAATTTATTATTACCTCTTCATTTTATGAGATTTATCACATTTATAGTGGCTAAAATTTGCGAAATTTACGGTATAAACTAAAATGGATTTTTTATGAAAACGATTATAGTTCCGGTAGATTTTTCGCATGCTTCTGTAAACGCTGCAGAATATGCCAGCCAGATGGCCGGTCACATGCAGGCTGATAAAATAGTATTGTACCATACCTACGGTGGTTCTTACCAGATCCTGGATGCCGGTACCGAGATTATTCGTTCTGAAATCAACTCCCAGTTACAACATCTTTCTGATGCGCTGATTCCACTTGCCGGAAATGAAGTGAAATTTGAACTGGTGGCCGGTGACGGCTTCCTGATAGACGAGGTACTGGAACTGGTCGATAAATATAATGCTGACTTGATTGTGATGGGTATAACCGGTAAAAATGCGCTTGAGCATAAACTGATTGGCAGCAATACGCTACGTGTGGCCAGCGATTCGGCCTGCCCGGTATTGATTGTGCCTTCCGAGGCCAGTTTTAAGGAGGTAAAAAAGGTAGCCTTGTCTATGAAGTTTAAGGCGGGTATCCTGGATGAAACGCCTTACGATCATATCCGTAATATGATCAAAGATCTGAATGCAGAGCTGGTGATCCTGAATGTTGCAGATGAAAACCACAGGGTAAACCCGCAGAATATACAATCCGGCCTTACAGCGACACACCTGATGTTCGATGATATAAATGCAAGCATTGAGTTCCTGGGCGAAGATCGTGTTGTGGAAAGGGTTACTGATTATGTACAGCAGCATGAAGTTCAGATGCTGATCTCGATAACACATAAACTCGGATTCCTGGAATCCTTATTTAAAGGCTCTGTAACCAAGCAACTTGCTTTTCACACTCATGTTCCACTAATGGTATTCAAAGCGATTCAACCGGAGGAATAATGCGGTGATATTCCTTTAACGGAGTATCCGCTTAAAGGAAACAAAAGCTAATATTATGATTTAAATAGTCTATTTATATCTTTTGCTACCTTTTGCCTTGATGCAAAAGGTAGCGCCCAAAAATCAAGGCTGTATAAATCCCTGGCTAAAAATCAATGTGTCGGCCGGTCCCAAACCAGACTCGCTGCGCTCAGACAGTGGTTTGCAACTTTATCGACCGAGCCAATGATTTTATTAACGCCGGATTTATAAGGCCAGCGATCTGTTCTGTAAGGATCGCTTACTTGTTTTCATCACAGCGATAGCCATTTTGGAGTGGAGATGCGATCGTTGAGCATCGAACGCATCATATGTTAAGCTCAGACGATCAATGCACGCAATGGTACAAAATGGCGGTGCTATGCAATCGCCTTGATGAAAACAAAGGCATTTTTGGTCCTTTTGTTGCCGGACAAAAGGACGAATAAAAGAGTTACCTAAATGTGGATAGTCTGATTACTTTATATAAAAATGGCACTATCAGAGATAGTGCCATTTTTATATAAAGTAATCAGTCTTTAGAATGTTTTGCCTTTATAGAATACTTTGTACATATTCTGACCGAAACGGTACTGGATCACATCATAGTCCAATCTCCATTCTGCTACGGAAGCACTGGTCACGTCAAAAATATCGCCTTCGGTAAACACACGCAGTACATTGGCAGTATTCACATAGGCCAGTGAGTTGTAAGCTACCTTATAGGATTGCGGGTAATATGCATCCAGGGTATAGATCTTTCCTTTGTAGAATACTTTAAAATAACCACTCGCATCCTTATAGGCCACTACATTATCTCCGACTTTATAATCAGGGTTGAAATAGCCTACAGTATTGGTTGCTCCATTATAGAATATTTTAAAATAGCCGTCATTGCTTACATAAGCAACCAGGTTATCTCCGGCTTTATAGCTCGTCGGTGTAAAAGATTCCAGCTCGGTAACCTCTCCTTTATAGAACACTTTAAAGTTACGGTTAGCATCTACATAAGGAACCACATTACGACCCACGTCGAAGCTGGTAACAGTATAGGTTTCCAGTTCATTCAGCTCACCCTTATAAAAAACTTTAAAGCGATTGGCATAGTTTACAAATGCAGCAATATTGTCCGATACTTTTACAGAAGGCAACTGCCCATCTGCAATGCTCAGGCCATCATTTACTACACTGGTATCAATATCCAGGGTATTTCCTCCACCCAGGAAGGATTCAATCTCTACAATATTGCCACCGTAATATGCCTTGTACAGGGAACGTACATTATCGAAGAAGAGCACTACACTATCCCCTACTGCATAGGTAGACATATAATTGGACAGCCTTGTCGTTGTGCCGTTTTCCCATACAAACAGGGCATTGTTATTACGATATGCAACCAGGTTGTCAGTCACTTTAAAATCGGATGTAAAGCCCTGGTTGATCAGTTGTACTCCACCTTTGCTGTAAATTTTAAAATTGCGGGTATTGTCCAGGTAAGGAATGGCCACTCTGCCTATATCATACCGAACCGGAAGCAGGCTTTCAATTTTACGGTCAATGCCATTATCCCAAACCATAAACTGGTTCTGAAAGTTGGTGTAAGCAGATACGGGTTGTGCCATTACTTTGCCGCCTATGCTGCATAAAATGACCAGAAGCGTATAAACATATTTCATTATAAAAGGAAATTTTATAAGCAGTAAAGATAATCGAAATATTCCAGAATGCTTATAATGCATATGAGCAATATGCTAATGCATATTGCTCATATCTACCTTTGCTTTACTGCTTTTTGCAAAAAGTATAATCGGGATACCCACCAGGAATACAATACCAATGCCCATAAATACATCCATGTAGGATAATACTACTGACTGTTTCATGATATTTCCTTCCAGTGCAGTGTATGCCATTTGTCTTGCTATATTCAAAGGACTACCTGAACTCATAAATTGTGCGACCATACCGTCAAATCGTTGCTGGAATGCAAGATTATCCGGGCGTATATGACCAATCATATCCATTCGGTGCACGGCGTTCTGATGGCTCATATATGTTGTAATCAGTGCCACACCAAACGATCCGCCCAACTGACGCATCATACCCGTAAAGGAAGCACCCTCTCCGATCTCTTTTCCTTTCAATGTACTCAGTGAAAGTGTGGTGATCGGGATGAACAGCATACTTAAAGCGAAGCCACGGAACATCAGTAACCAGAAGAAGTGTTCTTTACCGGTATCCGGTGTAAGGATGTTGTGCCCCCATACGCTGTAGATAAAGAAGAGAAAAAATCCTGTAGCGGCAATATATTGCTGCTTTACTCCTCTCTGGATCATCTGGCCTACAATAGGCATCATGAAGGCGGTCATTAATGCTGCCGGAACCATGATCAGACCTGCCTGGAAGGCGGTCCAGCCTAAAGAGCTCTGCAGGTATAACGGGATAATGAATGTGGAACCATAGAGTCCGAATCCGAGGATAAAGGTAAGTACTACCCCGATCTTAAGGTTACCATCCTTCAGCACCTTGAGGTTTACAATAGGGTTGGCACAGGTCATTTCTCTCCAGATGAACAGATAGAAACTTACTGCTGATACAATGGATGTGATCAGGATCGTCGGATCACTGAACCAGTCAGATTCCTGCCCCCTTTCCAGCACAAACTGCAGACAGCCTACTGCGGCGGTAAGGAATATTATTCCCCACCAGTCAACTTGTTTTGCGCTTTTTTTGGTACCACCATAGTTCGGATTACGTACATATTGCAATGCCAGTATAGCCGCGATAATCCCTAAAGGAATATTGATATAAAAGATATAAGGCCAGCTGTAGTTCTCTACCAGGTATCCGCCTAATGGTGGTCCTAAAGTAGGGCCGATAATTACACCCATACCATATAAGGCCTGAGCCATACCGCGCTTTTCTTTAGGGAATACCTCGGTAATAATTGTCTGAGAAGTTACGAGTAAGGCACCGCCACCGACACCCTGCAGGAAGCGGAACAATACCAGCTCCCACATCGTTGACGCATTACCACATAATAAAGAACATATGGTAAAGAGAATAACAGATCCGGCAAAATAGTTACGACGGCCAAACTGTTGTGACAACCAGCTTGTCATCGGGATAATGATTACATTACCGATGGCATATGCAGTAATCACCCAGCCGATCTCGCTCAATGTTGCGCCCATATTGCCTTTCATTTCATTCAGGGCCACATTCACGATCGTCGTATCCACGATTTCTAAGAGCGCACACATGATAGCGGTAACTACGATAATCACCCGCCTGCTGCCGTACTCTACTAAAGAATCTTGTTCCATAAAATTTTGAATGGATGATTAAATAATTATTTCAAATGCACATCGACAAATACGCTCATACCTGAACTTAATTTCTTCAGGAAATCCGGGCTTACCTTATCGGTAAAGTCGATTCTTACCGGAACTCTTTGTACGGTTTTTACAAAGTTACCAGAAGCATTATCCGGAGGTAACAGAGATGTTTTTGCACCTGTTGCCGGTGAGAAAGAGGTCAGTGTGCCTTCCAGTTTCTGACCAGGGAATGCGTCTACCGTTACCGTTACGCGCTGTCCGATTTTCATTTTGGTCAGCTGTGTTTCTTTAAAGTTCGCTACTACCCATTTTTTATCATCTGGGATAATCTGAAATAAAGACTGTCCAGGTTGTACCATTTGACCAGGCTGGATATTTACTGTACCTACATAACCATCTACAGGGGCTAAGATTACGGTATAGCTCAGATTCAGTTCTGCAGAAGCGATGCCTGCTTCGGCCTGAGCAATTGCTGCATTAGCTACTGCTACCTGACCGCGGTTTATACCACTCTGAGAAGCTACAGAAGCAGTTTGCTTCATTGCTGCTTGTTTCTGTGCATTCAGAATACCCAATTGTTTCTGTGCAATCTGGTATGCGGCCTCTGCCTGCTCAAACTGTTGTTGTGTAACAGAGTGATCTTTGATCAGATTCTGGAAACGCTCATAATCTTTCTGTGTTCTCCACAGGTTTACTTTTGCACTTTCGATCTGTGCATCGATAGTACCGGTATTGGCTTGTGATGAAATTACATTGGTCTCTGTAACAGAAGAACCTGCTGCAGCTACGCTGACATTACTTTTTGCAGATACCAGTCGGGCTTGCGCCTCTTCCAGTTTAACTACGTAATCTCTGTCATCAAGGATAACTAGTGTATCTCCTTTCTTAACCATCTGGTTATCCTGAACTCTAATATCGGCAACATAACCTCCTACGCGCGGAATTACCGGACTGATACGGCTACTGATCTGTGCGTCATCTGTATCTTCATGTTTCTGTCCTTCTGAGTATTTATAGAAACCGTAACCACCGCCTAATATTACCAACGCCCCGAATATGACTGCAAATTTTTTGCTTTGCTTTTTCTTTGAAGCAGTTTCCACGTCGTGTTGTGCTTGATTATTTTTCATTTTGATATTTATTGTACTTTATTTTTTAAATGAATTATTTTTTTTGAGGATAATAAGACTGGTACAGTGTACCGGTAGTGAGCAGTAATTTCTGATAAGCCACTTTGCTGTCTACTTTAGCGAATTCGTAGTTTACGTTAGCCTGCAGTTTGCTGGCATCAGCATCCAGTAATTCGGTTGCGGTAGCCAGGCTATTGTCGTACTTATTTTTTACGATCTTGTAGTTCTCATTTGCGAGGTCAATAGCGCGGGACAATACTTCTACTTTCTTCACGCTCTCCAGGTAATCCTGGTATGCTTTATGTGTCTGCAGTTTTACACCATCTTTCAGTTCTTCCTGAGCCAGGCGTATATCTTCCTGCTGTGCTACACTCTGCTTTACCTTCGCTTTGTTTTTATACAGATCTGCTATATTGTAACTCAGTCCTACACCAACATTCATCGCATTGGTTACGGTAAGCGCATCATGTATATCTACTGCTGCATAACCGCCAC
This sequence comes from Edaphocola aurantiacus, assembly GCF_019797745.1. Lineage (GTDB taxonomy): Bacteria > Bacteroidota > Bacteroidia > Chitinophagales > Chitinophagaceae > Edaphocola > Edaphocola aurantiacus. The sequence goes on from NZ_VOSI01000002.1 coordinate 353,053, forward strand.
TGGCTGCTATTGTAGGCAGGTAGCCACCTTTTGTAACTTTGGTATTATATGCCGCTGCCTGAGCTCTATTGTCCAGGGCTTTCATATCGGAACGGTTGGCCAGCGCTGCAGATTCATAGTAATCCATAGATTGCGCTTCTGGTTGTATCACTTCTTTATCTCCGGTAATCGTTACATCAGTCTGCTCATTAATACCCACCATCAGATCGAAATTATAGTTTGCGATCATTTTATTGTTCTCTGCATCGAGCACTGATAATTCCATGTTTTTTTCCTGCAGCTGAATGTTCAGCAGGTCATTTCTCGGAATCAGGCCGTTCTTTTCCAGATTAGAAAAGTCTACAACCCTTTGTTGTGCGGTCTTTAAATGCTCTTTTACCAGGTCCAGGTATGTTTGCGCTTTATACAGGTTGTAATACGCTTCAATGGTATTTTCTACAACTGCATCTTTCTGATGTTCTACATCCAGCACTGCTGCTTTTTGCAGGTATTTTGCTGCCTGTACACCATTATTGATTTTGCCACCTGCATAAATCGGAACAGATGCTGTCGCCATCCCTAAGGCAATCTGGTTTACTTTAATACTTCCACCCTCAGACTGTCCTCCATCATCTTCTGAAGACATGGCCTTCAGTAGTGGTCCTGTTACAGTCGGTGTATTCAGTCGCATGTATTGCCCGTTGATCTTCAGATCCGGCAGGCGACGATCACGTGCTTCTTCCAGTTGAGCAGAAGCCTTGTCCACAGCAATGTTGCTTCTTTTCAATGCTTTGTTGTTCTGAATACCCAATTCAATGGCTTCAGTAAGGCCCATATTGCGCTGCTCCTGAGCGCCGGCAACTGTACTAAAAGTCATCAGCGCCGCAAATGCACATACGGATAATCTATTTTTCTGTATCATTGGTTAAATATGCTTTTAGCATTATTTTTAATTCTTTACTTAATTTTTTCACCACTTTCTGCTGGTACAGCTCTTCGTTATCATCAGGAATATTATATACCAGGCTGTAATACGGAGTATTGGAGATCACCTGATTTATGGCCCCGATCATTACGCACGCCAGCATTATTACGTCAATATCTTTACGAAACAGACCAGTCATCTGTCCTTTTCTGATCACAGATTCTATGGTTTTACGGTTTTCCATCCGGCTCTTCACCACTTTAGCAAAAATCACAGAATCCTTATCCACTTCTTTAGTCGTTTCGCGGATCATGATCTTATTGAACTGGCGGCTTTTATAGAATGAGGTCACAAAGAAATCTACAAAACGCTCGATCATCTGGAAGGGTTCCAGCTTATCATTAGCGATAATAGCATCAATCTTAGAGGTCTTTTCGCTTAAATGCTGATCGAAAATAGCTTCCAGCAGTTCTTGTTTGGACCCGAAATAATAAGAGATCATCGCAAGATTAACACCAGCCTCATCGGCAATATTACGTACCGAGGTTTTAGTGAAACCCTGGTCAGCAAAGAGCCGCAATGCTACCTCCATGAGGTGCAACTGCTTATCGTTATACTGACTTTCCATAGTAATTAAACGTTTGTTTGAAAAGCAAAAGTAAAACAAAAAACTAAACAAACGTTTAATTGGTTTATTTTTTTACAATTTTATCACAAAAAAAACCGGCACCATAAGGTACCGGTCAGCATATAATAGCAGCAATCAGGCTGTTTTCTTAGGAAAAATTAAATGATAGATCTGTATGATCCCGATCAGGCCATTGGAGATAATGATGGGCATTTTCCAACCCAGAAGGATACCGTAAGCCACGAATAAGATGCAGCCCACCAGGTTGATGATACGTACGATTTTCAATTGCCTGGGCATAAATGAGATAACCAGGAAGGCCATAGCCAGGTAACCTACGATCTCGATCTGCTGATCCATAAAGGGGATTATTTATTAATTAAAGTTCAGGCTAAAGGGCCTCCAGCACTACTTCCATTTTGGAACCGCGGGAGCCTTTTACCAGGATCACGCTATTGACAATAGGGTTACGACTGATCCAGTCATAGGCCTCTGCAGATGTAGCAAACCATTGGTACTGGTCCTTCACCGATTCAAACTCCTCGCCGACCAGCAGCACCTGCTCAAAATTAAGATGCTTTGCAAGATCGACCAGCGATTTATGCTCCTCATAGCAACTCTCTCCCATTTCCTTCATAGCACCCAGCAATAACCATTTGCTTTTGTCTGTATGCAGGGTAGCCATATTTTCCAGTGCCAGTTTCATACTACTCGGATTGGCATTGTAGGCATCCAGTATAATAGTGTTGGTTCCTTTTTCGAGTAATTGTGAGCGGCTGTTAGAGGGTTGGTAAGCTTCCAATGCCGATTTGATGGTATCAATATCCATATCGAAATAGGTACCGATCGCTACGGCAGCAAGCACATTGGGTAGGTTATAATCTCCTACCAATTGGGTTTGTATGGTGGTTTCCATACCCGAGCTCAGTACGGCCAGCTTTAGCAGTCCGCTGCTTTGCAAGGGCTTGCCGATAATTTTAGCATTTGTCGTACCGTATGTATATTGATGGGCTATGCCCTGAGCCATTTCGCCCAGGTAATCCAGATCGCTGTTGATAAAGATCGTCCCCTGATGTTCACGTATATAATCATATAACTCACCTTTGGCTTTACGCACCCCTTCCACACTACCAAAACCTTCCAGGTGGGCTTTCCCTACATTATTGATAAGACCAAAATCCGGTTCAGCGATGGTGCAGTAAAAGGCGATTTCTTTCTGGTGATTGGCCCCCATCTCTATAATGGCCATTTCTGCATCTTTCCTGATTTTGAGTATGGTCAGCGGCACGCCGATATGATTGTTTAGGTTGCCTTCTGTAGCATAGGTAAAATACTTTGCCGACAGCACTTTTGTCACCAGTTCTTTAGTCGTTGTCTTACCATTGGTACCGGTAATGGCAATAAAAGGGATGGAGAATTGACGACGATGATGCAGGGCCAGTTGTTGCAGGGTCTCCAATACATCTGTCACTAAAATGCAACGCTCATCAACGACAGCATCGGCTTCATCTACGATACAGTAAGCAGCTCCGGCATCTAAAGCTGTTGCTGCAAAACGGTTACCGTTAAAATTAGCTCCTTTAAGGGCAAAATACAGATCTCCCGATTTGAGTTTGCGGGTATCGGTTTGCACGTCCGGGTGCTTCAGGTATAGATTATATAAAGAAACAATATCCATGTTCCGAAAATAAATTAGTCTTGTTTACAATAACTCAGGTGTATTATTTTTTGTGCACCGGCACGCACTTTATATCGCTCATCGCTACGCATGCCACACACCCACACTACTTTCTTGCTATCTTCCAGTACCCATATATGCTCTTTTTCATGCAATGGGACTTTAGCATCGATCAGTATTTTCTTGACTTTCTTTTTCTTCATTCCCATGCCGAAGGGATAGAAATAATCTCCTTCTTTCCATGGTCGCAGGATTAACGGAAAGGTCAACTGGTCTGCATTCAAATATAAATCATTTGGACCGATCTGTGTCGCTACGGGCAGTTCATTGACAGACTTTATCTGTATATCGAAACCTGGCCCCTGTATCTGTTGCTGCCCTTCTTCTATCAGGATATGACCACTGTCTTCTGTTTTCCGTGCTGTAATGATAAAAAAATTGCGATCCTTGATCAGGCGGTAATTGCCCATAGGTATATAATGTCCCGAAATGCTGTGCATCATATGCAGCACATCCGGCACCTGTGCCGGTGTAAGCCCTAATGGTTTCAGCAATTCATAGGTAATCGTAGCCAGTGGCTTGCAGTGTACCAGCTTACGCAGCGGTATGCGCCAATCCTTGCCCGATTGCATCAGCAATGATTTACGGTAACGCTCCACACCCTGGCGGTATAACTCTTCTGCTTCTGCGAAGCGCAGGGTATTGTCGAAAAGGCTTTGCTGTGCATTGGGGAAAATCTCCTGCACTTGCGGCAGCAGGTGATGCCTTACTTTATTGCGCAGATAATCATCTTTCTCATTGCTGGCATCTTCTCTCCATTCAAGACTGATCTCTTCTGCGTATGTTTTAAGCTGTTCTTTTGTAAATGGCAACAAAGGACGAATAATGCATTTCTGCTCCGGCAATATACCATGCAGACCAGCCATACCTGTGCCTTTAAAGAAATTCATCAATAATGTTTCTACGCTATCCTGCTGATGGTGGGCAGTAGCGATACAGTCGTAGTTAATCTCTTTTCGCAGGGTTTCAAACCAGTCATAGCGTAATTGTCGTGCGACCAGTTGTATATTTCCTCCTTCTGCTTCAATAACTGCTGTAGTATCAAAATCTTTGCCGTAGTACTGCACTGCATGGACAGTACACCATTCCTGCACCAGGGCAGCGTCTGCATCTGATGCGGCTGCCCGCAGGTGAAAATTGCAGTGTGCTACAGCAATATCAAAACCGGCAAGCCCGTATGGCGATTGCGCAAAGTATTTTTTAGCCTGAACAAACAGGCTGGCCATAGCCATACTATCCAGTCCTCCGCTCACGGCCAGTATAATCTTACTGTGCCGCCAGTTATATCGATCTATAATATTAATCAGTTGCTCCAACATATACGGCAACAAAGGTACATACAATAAAAAAACCTCTTCAGAAAGAAGAGGCTTTTTACAAAAAATATTTAAAGGCTTATTTAGCGCCTAATTTAGCTTTGATCTGAGCAGTTACGTTATCTGCATCTTTAGCATACAGGATACCTTCAGAGTTCAGGATGTAATCATAACCGTTTGCTGTACCGTAATCTTTGATCGCTTTTTGCGCTTTTTCCAGTACTGGTTTGATTAATTCTTCACGTTTTTTCTCAATTTTATCCTGAGAAGATTGATCATAATCCTGAATACGTTTCTGCAGGTCCATGATTTCTTTATATTTTACTTCTTTAACTGCTTCAGACATTGTTTTTTCACCTTTAGTGAATGCATCAGCTTTAGTCTGGTATTCAGTCATCATTGTTTTACCAGCGTCTTCAAAAGTTTTGGCATAAACCTCCAAATCTTTATTTGCCTTTACCATATCCGGCATGGTTGCTAACAGTTCAGAAGCATTTACATAACCGATTTTTTGTGCACTCGCGCCAATCGTCATCAGAACCCCAACAATGGCTAATACAAAGATTTTTCTCATTTCTTGTTTAATTTATTTGGTTTTTTGTGTGTGCAAATATATAGTAATATATTTTATTTTTTGGTAATCATCTTTAAAATATCTTCACTTTTATCCAGCTTAGGATCAGCGTAAAATATGGTAATTCCACCCGATTTATCATAAATGATATCATAACCTCTGGAAGCTGCATAAGACTGAACAGAGTTAAATACTTTATCCTGAATTGGCTTGATCAGTGTCTGGCGTTTTTTGAACAATTCTCCTTCATAACCGAAATATTTCTTCTGCAGATCTTTGGCTTCTTTCTCTTTGGTTACAATCTCTTCTTCTCTTTTAGCCCTCATAGCTTCTGAAAGCATGGCACGTTCGGCCTGATAGCTTTTATACATCTGGTCTACGCTCTGCATTTTAGCATCTACTTCTTTCTGCCAGCCATCAGAGATATTGTCCAGTTGCTTTTGTGCAGAACTGTATTCCGGTATTTTCTCCAGGATATATTTAGAATCAATTACACAATATTTCTGTGCCTGTGCGGCAAATCCGGTACCGATGAACAGTAAAGCGGCAACGATTAGTTTTTTCATCATGATATTTTTTGCTTTTGGATGCACTAAATTACTTTAAGTTTAATGAAAGCAGGTCTTTAATGGCCAATTTTCACTATTTCTTTACAACATTACAGGTTCTGGCCTTGATTTCCTTGCCAAAAAAGAGGCTGGCATGTGCCTCGAAATCACCGGCATCGCCTGTGGTAAAGAATAATTCCGCTCCGTTCTTGTCCATGCGCGTCTCCATTTCCGGGTGCCTTTGCAGGTAATCGGCAAGACTATCGGCTACTAATTCGCCCTGGCTGATTATACTAACGGAATCCGGCACGAATTGTTGTAATATGGGTGTTAAAATGGGATAATGTGTGCAGGCGAGCAGTATAGCATCAATTTGTTCATCCTGTTCCAGCAATTGTGATACATCACTGCGTATAATCAATTGTGCGGCTTCGGTCTGGTAGGCATTCGCCTCAACTAATGGCACCCAGAGAGGACAGGCATGCTGCTGCACTTCCATGTCGGGGGCAAAGTTCTTGATCTCGATCAGGTAAGATTCTGACTGTACCGTACCCATTGTACCTAATATACCGATATGCTTACTACGGGAGTATTGTCCGACTACCTCTGCCGTGGGGCGAATGACGCCCAGCACTCTCTTCTCTGCTCCTAGGCGGGGCAGGTCATGTTGTTGAATGGTACGCAAAGCTTTTGCTGAGGCAGTATTGCAGGCCAGGATCACCAGTTCGCAACCAGCGGCAAACAGCCATTCCACACATTCCAGCGTATATTCATATACCGTTTCAAAAGAGCGGTTTCCATAAGGTGCACGGGCATTGTCGCCGAGATAAATATAGTTGTACTCCGGCATACGGGCAGCAATGGACTTAAACACGGTAAGCCCGCCATAGCCTGAATCGAAAATACCTATTGATGCCATGAAAAATCGGTTGTAAGGACTGCAAAATACATAATACAAACGGATTTATACATCTCAGCTATTTAATTGTTTCTTAACATTTATAACAAAAAATGACAAAGCCAGATGTATCACAGGACTCCGAAAACAGACTTTATGTACTATCTTTGCCGGATTATGCCTGTGATGTGATTCACTTAGTTAATTCAGATTTGACATGAAAACGATAGGAGAAAATACACCATCACTTACCCTTGAAAACTGCTCTAAATGTGTTGCCCAGGATGCTGGCAGTATGCATGTGTGCCATATCGGGAAAGGCTCTGTTCAGGAAGTGTTTCTGAAAGACTTTTCAATCTGCTATGGTAATGTAGATATGATGCGCGAACGCCTGATTAGCTATGAGTATGCAGAGCCCAGTGTAAAAATGTTGTTTCAGTTCTGTGGATCCAGGATTGTAAAGATCGATGGATTCAAAGAAGATGTGGAAATGTCCTGCAACAGCCATACACTCCTGTATACTAATATCAATGCCGGCCAGGTACATTATTCCGGTTGTGAACAGCAAAAGTTCATGGAGGTCAATTTCAAACCGTCTTTCCTGATTCCTTACCTGCCTAACGAGACAATATTCAGCAAATTTCTCTCCCGCATAAAGGAGCAGAAAAACGCAGTATTGTCCGGCACGAAAGGTCTTGTTTCTGTTCCGATGCAGCAGGTGATCGACAGCATCTTTGACAGTAAGCGCAGTGGTGCATTACAGCATTTATTCCTCGAAAGTAAGGTGAAAGAACTCTTACTCCTCCAGATCGAAAGCTACCTTAAATCTGCGGCTGAAGACAAAGCTGCGGTACATAAATATCATGTAGACAAGATTTACCAGGCAAAGGCAATTATCGAAGCCAATATAGGCCATCCCTGCTCGCTGATTGATCTGGCACACCAGGTAGGTACTAATGAGTGCACGCTCAAAAAAGGTTTCCGTGCTTTACTGGATACCAGCGTTTACAGCTACTGGAACGATCTGAAAATGCAAAAGGCTTATAAAATGCTCCAGGAAAGTGATGCTTCTATAGCAGACATTGCGCTGGATACCGGATTTAAAACGCCCCAGCACTTCTCTACTGCGTTCAAAAAGAAATATGGCATAACACCCGGAAAGGTAAGAACCGAACCGGTTACAAAATAAGATGTTCAATTAAAAAGCGGCTCCTGTATTGTACAGGAGCCGCTTTTTATTATCGTGTTTTGATTATTTATTGTTGCTGGAAAGTACCGACATGCCTTTCCGCTTTGGTCGGAAAAATATCCTTAATGGTAATCAGGATACAGGTTTCCTCTACATCTCCAAAATCAGGATTATTGGCCGTATCGAATGTTTTCATCGTGCTACTCAGGTTCATATAGTTATTGATCAGCGGAGGTATATTTTCACCACGCTCCTTCACAAAGTTATTGAGCAGTAGGTGCCCTTTCTTGTACTCCTGCCCCTGAAGCTGATTCAGAAAATCACTCACGGGACTCACAATATTCACTTTCAGCTCCGGTTTTGCCTGCAGCAAATTATCCTTGTCAGGGAAGTAATACTGCATAAAGGCCATAATATGATCTCTGGCCAACAGGTCGAAGGTCTTGTACATGGTCACTTTACCAAAGAAATACTGAATATCAGGGTGCAATACTACAAGTGCTCCCAGTCCATCCCAAAGATTATCCAGGCTGAAAAGTCCTTTCTTACCTCCGTCTTTTCCCTGGTACAAAGGTTGCACGAAACTGCGGCCCAATTCTATGGTATCCGGCAGGTAATTCTTTATAAATTGTTCTGAAAAATCAAAGTAGTGTGTGGTAGACAGGTGTACTTTACCTGCTTCGTCAATGGCATCCTTGCATTTAATATAACGATATCCACCAATAATTTCCTTATCCTCCGGGTTCCATACAATCAGTTGCTGATAACTGTATGGTCCTTCATCATTCTCATCCAGGTCATAAGGTTTTCCGGTGCCCCCGCCGCCGTCACGGAAGGCCCACTCGCGCAGGCGGCCGATCTCCAGCAATACATTAGGAGCATTGTCTGCATTTACAATATATATTTCATTGCCTCCCTTATTGGTTTTACGCAAAAAGGTATGCTCGTTCAGCTCCTGCTCTAATAATGCTCTGGATACCGGTGCTATGATCTCTTCCATCAAAATCTTGTAGAATATAGAATAGGTTAAAAGTTATTCAGGTCTAAATTTAATATTAATATTTGTAATCTCTATGACCTTATTTTCCCTTTGAGGGCTGCTGGTACACAAAGGTACGGGCATACTCTTCAAAGCTGAGTTCTGGATTTTTGCCCATTGCATATACGTATGTTCTCATACACTCTGCCCACTCATCCGGCTTGCGGCTATTGTCAAATACGGTATAAGGTATGGGCTTCCCAAAATGTATGTGCGTACTGTTATTGCGCAGCTTATACATTTCATTTGGGAGATAAAGCATTTCAATATTGGCCTTTATCCCTAACATTTTACGGAAGCTGCTGAGTCGGTAAAAGAATTTGCTGAGTTTGCCCTGTACCAGAACAGGGATAACAGGTTGCTTATATTGTACCGCCTTTCTGATAAAGCTGCGGTTCCAGGGAAGATCCTGTATCACGCCATCTATTTTACGGCTTACCAGTCCGGCAGGGAAGATCATCGTTACATTACCACCGGCATATATCTGATCTATCCGACGCAGGTTCTGGGCTGCATTAGCGCCTACTTTATTTACAGGCACGAAAAGAGAACCAAAGTTTTCTAACCGCGTAAGGATGTCATTAACCAGGAAGTGAATATCTTTTCTTACTCTACCTACAATCTGTATTAATGCCATGCCATCTATACCACCAAGCGGGTGATTAGAGGCGATAATGCAACCCCCATCTGCCGGTACATTTTCCAGGCCCGACCAGGTGATCTTTGCATCTACCTCTTCCAGTGCGGCATCAAGGTATTCAAATTCAAACTTATGGTGATTTGCATTTTCGAAGCGGTTGATATCCTCTTCATGTACAATATTCTTGATGTAGTTAACCAGAAAGCTGGGCGTCCACTTATGGGCAGCCGGATTTTTATCCCGGAAGATCTTATCTATATCCACATATTTCTTAAATGCCATACTCAACTTATTGAACCTTGCAAATTAGTGAATTTATGCGGCTTGTATTGCAAATATGGGTGTTTAACGGAGAAATTTTGCATTTCTGTTAGTACTCCACTCCGGTGGCATCAGGGCCAACAGGAATTTTTCCCGGATCGTTTTTGCCGCCCGCATCTCTGCAAACAGTTTCCGGAAAGCATATAACTGTACATCCCAGAATCCCTTGGGCTCATGGCCTATAGAGCCGTATACCGGCTTTTCCTCTTCTGCCACAAAAGTTCCGAAAAGCTTATCATATACATTCATAAACTCGCCGTAATTCTTATCGATATACTCCGGGTTGCGTGCATGATGTACATGGTGTGCAGAAGGGTCGATCATAATCCAGTTCACCAATGGTATTTTGGACACCAGATCTTCATTGATATGTATAAATGTACCCCAGATCTTAAGCAATGAGTATGTGATCACGAAGACGACCGGCTCTACACCAAACAAAGGTATAAGCAGGTATAATGCATCCGTACTGATGACGTCAAATATAGAGTTCCTCACCCCCGTAGAGGTATTCATATGTAATGCAGAGTGATGTACCTCATGCAGGCACCAGAAAAAACGCACTTTATGGCTCAGGTAATGGGAACAGTATTGCAGGAATGTGTACAGGAAGAAGCATAAAGTAAACTGGTACCAGCCCGGAGGGAGGTCTATAAAACGATGCTGATACAAATAGGGATTAACCCGGGCAAGCAGTATATACTGAAGACTTGTCTGGGTCACAATGACCAACAGACCGGACAGGACATTGATGCGGACTTCCTTTAAAAGGAAGCGCTTGTTATTATAAAGATTGTATGCAAATTCCAGCGCTATAAAACTGATCACATAGACGGGCATAAACTGTTTCAATGATTGGTAAAAGGCGATCTGATTCATAAATGATCATATTTTATTATATCCTCTCCAACGTCCAGATAATTTCTCCACAAATTTAATGAATCAGGATATTAATAAAACATCTATTAACCATCATTTATGAAATAAAAAAAGGTACCCTATTCAGGGTACCCATCACATTGTGAAAAGAAAGTTTATTTGATTGTGATGTACTTCATCATTACTTTTTCAATTTCTTTTTTGCGTGCTGCATCTTTCAGTTGTTTTTGCTCAACTACATCCAGTGCCTCATACATTAATTTATCATCTACCGCTTTAACCAGGGTCAGGGTATTGCCTTTAGACATTTGCTCATTCCATACAGCTACTACATCTTTCCAGAATTCTTTTTTCTCAGCAGTCCAGAATTTAGCGGCAGCGGCACATTTGCTGTCTTCTACACGCACATATTTGTTATATCCTTTTTCGTATGCCAGTACATTATCAGCAGCTCCTTCTTTGCGAATGATCTTTTTATTGTCCTGCTCGTGCATATATCCTTTAGAAGAAACGATCAGGCGATTGGTACGCTCCATTACGTTATAATCGCTGCGTTTAGTATACTCTCTGCGAGGTAAAGGTGCATCTGCAGTGTTCAACCAGAAAAGCTGGCCATTAGTCTCTACCCATTTAGAAGTACCCTGGTAACGTGGTGCATCATCTACTTCCCATACCGTTTGTGTCCACTCACCTTTTACAGCAGCTGCGCTTAATGGTGCTTTTTTGATCCATTTCTGATCGCCGTTATAGCTCCATAAGTTTGCTTTTTCAAACTCCCAGTCTTCTCTCCAGTGCTTGATCACCTGACCACCGGCAACCAGTAAGTGCTGCATTACATATTTTTTAGGAGTAGCTTCCAGAGGCAATACCATTTCCACTACTGCATGCTCATTCAGCTTACCTACAGTTTGTTTTTCTGTAGTATCGTTAGTGAATGTCTCTGCGTAGTTGAAGCTAACTTCGAAACAGCCGCACAGGTTTTTAATTGCTTCCTGATCTTTTGCTGTTTGTGCGTTTGCGGCAGAGATTGCTGCCAGTACTGAAATCCCCGTAATTGCTAATGTTCTTAACATGATTTTTTGTATTGTAATGATTGATTTAAGCTTAGTATTTATAAGTAATAAAGTATGAATTATTGAAGCAGTTCGTATCTCAACTCCGGTCGTCCTCTTTCTCCACCATCTTCAGAAGTGAAACTCAGGAACTTCAACCTGTAGTAATTGCCCTGGCTGTCTTTTACAATATAGAAGCGGGTCTTGATCACGCCAGGATCAGTAACACCTGGTGCCGCGGTTTTACGCCATCTGCTACCAATTTTCCAGCGCTCGCTGACAAAAGTTTCTGCCTCAGCCATAGCCCTGGTATAATTATTAAAAGCAGTTGTAGCTTCTGCTGCGGTTGCATATTCCTTTTCTACAGCCATTGTACCATTGAGATAGTTGATGGCTACCAGATCAGAGAAAACATATGCTACGAAATCGTTACCAAGCGGTGTTTTATAGATCGCCATGGTCCACATAATGTCCCAGTCAGATTTCCTGGGTTCCCCGGTTACTTCACCCTGCTCAAAGGACCAGTATTTAAAGTTATAGTCCTCGTTTTTGGCAATTTCAATTGTATTGAACGTGGTAGCATCAATCGGCGCATACTGCAAAGTATAGCCACCGCTTACGTTACGCTGTAAACGAATCTTTATAAGATCTCTTGCCGCAACCGAACCCGCTGTACCACGATGAATGACAATTACTTTATTTTCTGCCTCAGTGCTGCTGACTACCGGAATGGCCGTTTTCGTCAGGTCTCCGTCAATATCATCTATCATAGCAAACGCTTCCGGCGAAGGATTGGCGATATCCAGCTCAAAGCTGACACCTGCTACATCTGAACTATTAACCGCATTGATATCGGTCTTATTGGTCACTTTGGCCATAGCAGCCGTAGTATTATTGATCAATACACGAAAATCGCTACCGCAGTAAAAGGCCAGATCCCAGCCCGAACGTGTAAGTGTACCCTGCTTATCTTTACTGAAATCGATAAATACGGAATTGGCAGCAGCAGAGCCTTGCTCTGAACCGGCTATTCCATCTACCTTAAGTGTATTTCCTGTAGAGGCAGGAACTTTAATATTTTCGATCTTTGTTTTATCACAAGATGCAAAACACAGAACCAGCGCGGTCAACCAGAATGCATATTTCATACTCACTATTTTAATTTGTTACTAAAGTTTACATTCAGTGCAAGGAAGCAGGAGCGACCATAACTAAATGCAATATTACCCCCACCACCATGCACCGATCCGGAAGAAGCGGTGCTGGACAGCTGGTTTACATTAAACAGGTTGCGCACCCCACCAGTAATGCTCAGCACAGAATTGATCCGTTGCTGTACATTCAGGTCAGCCAGGTGATACCCCTGGGTAGAACCAATCACTAATTCCTGTTCACCCTGAGCGTTTGTTGATGAGATATACGAGTTACGTCTGCCTGTGTATTTATAAAATAAGTTGATCTTTGTTTTCGTTGAATTGATGCGGTACATCACTTCAACATTCACTTCAGGACTCCAGTTAAAAGTAGACACCTGGTGTTCAAACTTAGGAGATACTTCATTGTATAATCCTAATAATAAACCACCCAGTTTCCAATCGATATTCTGTGTTGTGTATTTATTAGCCAGAGAGAATCCTGTCGTTTTGTTTTTGGCAACATTATCATAGATGTATTGCTGGTTATTAGCTGATGACATCGCCAATACAATCTGATTGTCGAAGGTATTATAGAAGTAACCTACCTCTGTTGAATACACGCTTTTATCATTTACCGGTTTGCGGTAGGTCAGTGATCCGTTAAAGCTATGAGAGTATTCAGCTTTAAGATTGGCATTACCCACAATATTGTGGTTGGCATCCTGGAAGTTGAAATACAGCTCTGTCAGCGACGGAGCTCTGAAGCCTCTTGCATAGGCCAGGCGCAGGGACAAATTATTATTGAAGCGGAATAAAGTATTTAATGAAGGTAATGCCGGTGGTGCATCGTATTTAGAATTCTTATTGAATCGTACACCAGGACGTACATTAATACGGTCTGTGGGTTTGTATTCTGCAGACAGGAAACCCGCATAATTGCTGATTTCGGGTCTGCCTTCAATACGGTCTCCGCTAGCTACATCACGGCTATACTCTACCCCCGGCTGCAGGCTAAGCTTGTCATTAATATTATATACCAGCGAGGTTCTAAAGTTAAGTGCATTGAACTTTGCAGTATCCTGTGCGCCCTTGGTTTGCGGTAAAGAAATCGTACGGGTATTATAGTCGATCAGTTCTGTTTTGGTAAACCTTGTATAATCGGTAAAATTGACATTGCCATTCAGGAACAGATCAGGATTCCAGCGATAATTGAACTGTGCCTGATGTGCCATACGACTTGTCGTAAAAGTCTGTGTTGTGGCTTTATAAATATCGGTATTAATTGCACCCTTACCTACAATCTGTTCCAGCAGGTAATCATTACGGTAAAATACATCCCAATGCTTCGCACGATAACCCAGTTTTACAGATGGTAACCACTGCTCCTTAGGCTTCCAGCTGTGATTGCGGCCGATACTATCGGCGCCGAAACCACCAAAATCATAATGTAACAGGCTTACCAGAGCACTCCAACCGGCATTATCCCAACCGGCACTCAATTGCTGTGTGTGCAGGCCTTTTCCTGTGCCCGGGCTGTATTCTTTACCGGCAGTCTCTTCTGCAATCTGGGCCTGGACCTGCAGCGTTTTCGCCGCTGGTTTTTTAGTAATAATATTAATAACTCCGGCCAGCGCATCTGTACCATACATAGTAGACATTGGCCCTTCTATAATTTCAATACGTTCGATCTGAGCCGCATTGATCTGGTTCAGGCTCTCGCGGATATCGCCGCGATCCAATACCGGCACGCCGTCCATCAGGATTTTGATATTACGACCGCTCATGCCCATTAAAGAGATGTCTGCAGTACCCAAAGCCAAGTCATTGGTAAAACGAATGCCAAGTTCACCGCTAAGGATCTGCTGCACATTAGTTGCTGCACGGGCCTCGATCTTTTTCTGATCGATGACCTGCATCTTATATACTGATCTACGCAGGCTCTGTGGCTGGTACTGTGCGGTAACCACCACCTCATCCAGGTTATGTCGGGTAGAGTCGGATTGCTTTTGTGCATTTGCCGTTTGCGAGAGTCCATTCCCAGCTAAACCTATACACAATACAGTTAAGTGTACACAGATACGGGAACGGCCTTTCAAAAACATAACTTTTCGCACAATTACAAGATTTTTTGCAAAACTATTAACAATAATGGCATTGCAGTTGTCAAATCAGGAACTCTTGTTATAAAATCGGGATTTTTTACGATTATCTGACAATACTATACACATTAATATATTTTGAATGTAGCAGGATTCAGAAAAAGATCAAATTAGCCTTATATTAGCGGAAACATTTAGTACATGAAGAAATTTTTACTTTTCCTGGGTCTGCTGTTCTGCGGCCTTCATTTCTCTGCATCCGCACAGACCACAACCATTAAGGTATTTGATACCGTACTGTATTTTGACGGCTATGCCAACAGAGTAGATACTCCATTGCCTCCTCCTGGTGTTATACGCCACCGTAACGATCTGTATGCACGCAAGCTCAGCACGCAGGAATTACAATCTATCGGCAATACCCTTACCATGAATATAACGATTAAGGCAGCCTGTGATAACTATGACCGTATCGGGAATGTAAACATCGCATTTGTGCCTAAAGGCGATACAACATACAGTCCGGATAGCGTGTCCAGGATTGAAATAGGCCGTTATATTACTCCATTCATGAATAAAAATGTATCTCCAAAGCAGGTGCCCTATACTTATACAATGGACAATGTAGCATACCTTTTGCGTGATGCTGCACTGAATGCGGAATATGACATATGGGTAGAACTGGAGCTATTCGGTGTACCTTATGCAGCTAATACTCAAGTGGCAGGCTGTGCCGGCAGAAACGATGTATTCTACGGATCCCTGGATTTCGTGACCAGCGGCCCTACCGGATCACAGAACAACAATGTGCTTATTCCTATTGCATTTAAAGAATCATTCAATAATTATAATGCAAATGCTACGGATACTGTGGGTAAAACAACCAGAACATTTACGTTTGATGTACCGCAGAACCTGACTGATGCTTCTTTCTTCCTGATTACTTCTAATCATGGTGCAAACTCCGGAGGCGAAGAATATATCCGACGCAACCACTATGTATATTATGACGGCAGCCTGATTCATACGTACAAGCCGGGACGTACCTCCTGTGAGCCGTTCAGACAATACAACACTCAGGGTAACGGCATCTATGGCAGCAGTCCTAAATCGGATGCAACATGGCAGTCTTTCAGTAACTGGTGTCCTGGTGATAAAATCGACATCCGGGTATTGAACCTAGGTCCTGTAACTGCAGGTACGCATAAATTTATGATCAATGTACCAGCGGCTACCTTTGCCGGCGGACAAGGAAACTTCCCGCTGTCATTATACTTCCAAGGTAAAACTTCTGGTATGTTATCGACCAAGGATGCGCAGGTTACGAAATCTTCTTTCAGTGTATATCCTAATCCTGCTCAAGGTGCCGTAATCGTAGAGCAAAAGGGTAACCTATCTATAAAAGGTATACGCGTATATGATGCGCTGGGCAGAAATGTCCTGACACAAGCTCAGGTTAATCAACCGAAATTCAGCTTTGCTACTACAGATTATGCTTCCGGTTTATACCTGATCCATATCGAAACCAAAGAAGGAACTGTAATTGAAAAATTACAGGTTATCAAATAGCACCACAAAAACATTAGTCGTTCCGCAGGGAAGCTCCAAAAGGGCTTCCCTGCTTGTTTTTAGCCCTTTTGAGTAATTTATCATTTGCTGCGTCACAGCTTGACGGAGACACGTTGTTTCTTTGCTCTAACAAACCAGAAAACCCTATCACCCAAAAACCACACCTATGATTTTATATATTCCTCGGCCTGAAGCGCCCTTATTAAAACCGGTATAAAAGCATTGCTCCGGCACCTGATAGTATAATCATACAAGCATACCAAAACCTGCATTCTTCATTCGGCACTAGCGAGAATAAGATGCCACACCCTACAGGGGGTATGTCATTGTATTGCCTTATAAACCCCATATTTTTTAAAACCCTATTATTTATGACAACTTATCAAAAACTAACCGGTAAAGTGACCATTACCGGTGGAAAACCGGCCAGCCAAAATCCATCCGGCCTGTTATTACAAACCTACATCAGTACCGCACCGGAACACCTGCTATGGCTGGGATCTGCCCGTGTAGCCGCAGACGGCAACTTTACGCTGCTGGCCAACACAGATAGCACGGCCTCAGACAACATGATTATCTATGTCTACAACAATGAAACATTGATCAAGCAATTTTCTCTGGAAGGCATCAAAGAAGACCTGGAAATCGAAATTACAGCAACAGAATATGATACAGCCGTACCGGATGATGTGATGGGCAAAGAACATGCTGATTATTTTGTGATCCGTGGTTCTGTATTACTGGGTACTGCAGGTGTTGCTGCCGTGCCACTGGACACCAATAACTGGCAGCTGGTATTGCAGAAGGCTCTATTCCGCGAAAGTATTGCCATTGCAGGTACACAGATCGATGCTTTTGGCAATTTCGAGTTCAAAATTCCGTATCGACTGTTGTATGAAAGCACAACTGCCAAAGAGTTCAATGCAATCCCTAAACTGCAGATTGCACTGGAGCGCAATGAGATTACCGGTCCGGTTGCACTGTCTTCATGGATCGACCTGGATGTACAGGAGCAGTTTATAACGGTGAAAATGGATACACCAAGTCAGTATAGTGATTTCTACAGAGAGTACGATTACACAACACAGGTAATCGTAGAAGTTTCTGGATTTGGGGAAACAGTCTTCAATGGCTTTATTACAGAAGGCGAACAACCTGAGATAAACCTGCTGAAAGCCACAACTGGTATAGACCCAGTAAATGTGGGCAACCGAATTGCAGCAGCCAAACTGACCAGTAGTTATGGTCTTAATGCAGAACTGATGTATGCATTGATCCGTAAAGGATACCCAACAATGGAAGCTATCACTACACTGAACGCTGAAAGCATTTTAGCTATTGTTCAGGAAGCGAAAGATCAATGGGTCATCAACAATGAAACTTCGACAAGCACACTGGTAGAGAAAATTGACCTGGCCCGCGTGAATATGGCTACCGAAGAACTTACCTCTGACGGCGTAAGCCTGAGAACTCTGTTACTGGCCATGGTGAATGATGCTGGTGTGGTAGAAGCGTTCCTGAAAATGTATCTGAACAATGATTCAGAGGATATGCCTGATTTCTGGGAAAGCGTAGCAGCTTCTTCTGTAGGAACGGTCAATACCAAACGCTTCCAGGATGGCCTGCAGGTAATGGCTGTGGTAGGTATGCAACCGGAAATGATCCAGTTCATTATGGAAAAAGATCTGCCCGCTGATGTAAGTGAATACCTGAAACAATCACAAACAGACTGGTACAAAGACATTGACGATGTTTGCGAAGAGCATCTGAAGCTCTGTGTACCTGATGGTATCCGCAATGGTGTATCTCAGGAAGACTATACCAATATTGAGGTGAAGCAAGCCTATAGTGAAAAAATCTTCAATATCGTTTCCGAATTATATACGGTAAGCCGTATTAAAGATATGCTGACGACCGATACGACTTTCATGGAAAAATTCACGAAGGCAACAGAAATTAAAGCATTCCTGAATGCAAATCCTGAATTTGATTTCAGCATCAGCCGCATCTGGGATGTAGCACCAGAGGTTGATGAAGAGACCCGTAAAGAACTACAGGGACTGCAGAATATGACCCGACTGGCTTCAGGCAAAACTGACATGCTGCATAAACTGATTACTTCCGATTTCCGTTCTTCCAGTGCTATCGTGGCAGAAGGTAAAGATTCCTTTGTGACTAAGCTCTCTGGTGAACAGCCGGAGCAATATGCTGCAATTGCCAACGACATTTTCAACAAAGCAAAACTGGTAGATGCACATATCAAACAATCTTATGTACAGTTGCTACCGGGCAACTTTGTAGATAAGGTAACTACCGATTGGGCATCCACTATATGGACCAGTGAGGCGCAACCGGGTTCTGAATACAGTTATCCCGATCTCGAAACATTGTTCGGCGATATGGACTTCTGTGCCTGTTCCGACTGTTCTTCTATGTACAGTCCATCAGCTTATTTTACCGATGTCTTCAACTTTATTAAGACTAAATTGATGAGCAATGCAGGAGAAGAACTGGTGCGCCGCAGACCAGATCTGAAACACATTGATCTGAGCTGTAAGAATGCTAATACACTCATGCCATATATTGATCTGGTGAATGAGGTCCTGGAATTGCAGATCCTGAAAGACATCTCTAAACAGAATGGACCGGACAAAGACATGTTCGTCCCAAACTCCTTCCAGACCACAGCTACCGCTGAGGAGCTGGCAGCTTATCCGGAGCATACTTATAATGTTGTAGAAACCATTAGCGGCAAACTACATAAAACGCCAACGGCATACCACAACTACGTAAAAGTATATGATGATCGTCTGAATAAGGCTATCTTCCCTAATACCTTACCCTTCAACCTGGCCACAGATGAGAGCCGCGTATTCCTGAAGCACCTGGGTCATGCCCGTAAAGACCTGATGCAATTGTTCAAGTCTACTACATTTGATACGGTATGGAACAATGCAGAAGTGAATGCATACACTGCTGCTGCCGAGGCACTGGAAATCAACAGTCAGGTTGCCGATATCATTACCAAAAACGTTTCGAATGATCTCTGGAAATACTATGGATTTGCTGCCGAAAATACCTGGTATGATACCCTGCGTACCGACCTGGAAACCCTGCTGCACAATATCCAGGTGGAATACAAGACCTTCCTGGAAATGCTCACTACCGACTTCCTGAACCCTGTTGTACCAGTCATCAATGGTCGTGCATTTGCAATTACCTCGAAGTCTGGCGCGCAAGCAGATACCTGTAAGTTGGAGGAGTTAATGCTGGAGTTTAATGTTACTCCTGGTGACAATACAACACAAATTAAAGACAAGAAAGTAGCTTTCTTCGACAAGCTGCACCGATTTGTACGCCTGATAAATGCTACCGGTTGGACAGTGTACCAGCTGGACACAATACTGCGCAGCCTGGATGCAGAGGATATCACAACCATTGAACTGATCTATGTCGCACTGACCAAGCAATGGTCGGAACAATACTCCCTGGCTCCTGAATACCTCTGTGCTTTATGGAGTGGTATTGATACCGTACGATATATAAATATGGATAACGAGACGCAACCGGAATATCCGTCTGCATATGATCGTTTGTTCCGTAACAAAGGGGTTACGAATCCTACAGATCCGAACTTTGAAGATCACAGTGCGATCTCAGGAACGATCCAGGATAACCTGGGTACGATTATTGCCGCATTTAATACCACCGAAGAGGATATTACAATGGCGATCGGCAGCAATCTGAATGTGAACACCACGCTGGAATTACTCAGCCGCATACAGCAGCATGTGTTATTGTATCGCTTAACGGGTTATGAATCCCTGAAGGAATTATACTACAACCTGCAGTTAACCTTCAACCTTTCATTTGATGATGCTACTCCTGCAACTGCCATTGCATCGTTCCGCAAATTCCGGGAAGCAAAAGCCTTTGCCGATAAATGTGTACTGAAAACAGACGAACTGCAATTCCTCCTGCAGCACCGCGACAGTGGCAATAAATTTATCGTAGATGATGCCAGCATACAAGCATTCTACGAGCAGTTGAGAACGGAGCTGAAACAGGTGCTGGGCGATGGCAAACTTACCGGCAACACGGATGAGATACTGGCCATGAAAGATCGTCTGGAAAAACTAACGATTCAGAAATTTACCGCTGCATTTGCTACAGATCTGGATTATACCAAAGCATTGTTATCTGGTCTGATCGTACCACTGTCCAGTACAAAAACATTGCTGGAGATACTGGTATCTGATGAATTTATCAACAGTACAATAGCCATCACAGCTACAGACTTTATTGCCGGGCTCATCACTTTTGATGAACTGTACAGAACGTATCACTTGTGTTCTAAAGCAGCACTGATCACTTCAAAACTGTTGTTAGGCTCTAAGTCGTCTATCTTATTGCAGCAGGCCAATGCACCATTGGGAGTATTCAATATCAATGATCTTCCGGTAGCCGCGTTCCAGACCGGACAAGATCTTGTTGATGGATTTACCAATCTCAATAACTGGATTGAGCTGAGAGATACCTTGCGTCTGACCGACACACAGCTGATCGGCACCCTGAAGGAGATTACCACCGGTGTGGACAATAGCCAGCTGCTGCAGACACTGGTCAATACCATGCTGTGGAGTGCCGATGACCTGGTATACTTACTGGGTGAAGGCATTACCAATAAAGGTGTGCTGAAATATACCTTCTCTCCGGCAGTACCCAATACCCATAATTACCGCAAAGCCAGCCTGCTCCTGCAGGTCGATAAGATCATGCGCGCCATCAAAAAAACGGGTCTTTCTGCACGAGCGTTACACGAGAGTTTATTGCCCCAAATAGCAACAGAGCAATCTGTAGCCGTGCGTAAAGCTGCAAAAGCCAAATATGAGATTACCGAATGGTATGGCGTGGTAAAACCATTGCAGGATGTATTAAGAAGAAGTCAGCGTAATGCATTGGTTGATTATCTGCTGGCTAATCCGGCTATTGTATTGCAAGACAGTACCATGAAAATGAAGAATGAAAACGACTTGTTCGCATATCTTCTGATTGATGTAGAAATGGAATCCTGTATGAAGACCTCACGTCTGAAACTGGGTATCAGCAGCCTGCAATTATTTTTGGATCGTGCTATTCTGAACCTGGAGCGCAAATATACAATTACTCCTCCGGTACCTCCTGCTACTACACCGACAGTTACAAGCGCGTCAATTATTCTTACAGAAGACAATATTGCCCAATGGCAGTCCTGGAGAAAATGGTATCGCATCTGGGAAGCAAACCGCAAAATCTTCATGTATCCGGAGAACTGGATCGAACCGGAACTGCGGGATAAGAAAACCGGTTTATTCAAAGAACTGGAATCACACCTGTTACAGGATGAGGTAACTGACACACGTGTGGAAGAAGGATTCCGTACTTACCTGGACGGACTGAATGAAATCGCCCGACTGGAGCCAGTTTCAGCTTACCATCAGACCAGCTACGGAAAAGATATCCTGCACGTATTTGGTCGCACAGACAGCAATCCGCAACGTTACTATTACCGTAACCGTGAGGATAATGAATGGTCTGAATGGCAACGGGTGTCTGTTGATATCAAGAGCCAACACGTAGTGCCGGTAATGTGGAACAACAAGATGTACCTGTTCTGGTTGACTTTCCAGAAGAAAAAACCAAGTACAAGCAGCAACACTGATACTTCTTTAAGCGTTACCGACAGACCTGGCGCTACTGTGGGTAATGGTAAGCCTAGCATGGACAGCAAAGCAGACCGATTCGCCGATCCTAAAAAGGTCAGAGAATTTGCCTACACTGGAAACAACTGGACCGAATTAATGACCAATCCCTATGCCAATGCAGGAACTCCGATCATGAATGACATGGACAACGACCGTTACAGCACCTGGAACATTACCCTGAACTGGAGCCAATTCCAGGACGGAAAATGGTTAAGCCATGATCTGAGTAAGGACATTATGGACATTGATCTGGCGAAGATTCAGATCAACGGCAACGATAAGGCGAGTATTACGGATAATGCACAAGCTGCTGATATCATTTACAAACTGACCAATAATGGGTCTATTACAATTGAAGAATTCTTCCGTAAAAGAATCTTCCTGTTCACACCGTTCGATCTGACAAAAGATACAGAAGATGGTATTGCATTCAACCTGCTATTCGCTCCGGGATTGAATGAGGTCGGAACTGGTCTACATACTTTCCTGTGGAAAGGAGATAACAGCCGTGATCCGTTTGTATTAAGAGACAGCGATCGCGGACACAGTATGCTGGCTCCAAGCGGTACGCGTTTCAATAATATGAAATTTGTACAGGACAAGGCACAAGGTGCAGGATTCAAGAAAGATGCAGCATATAGCCATAATAATTCCGGGTACTTTACGTATTCGTACCTGACCTATTACCCTAACCAGGCATCTGTAAAAGTGTACGGCTCTCCGGTACAGATCCTGAAGCAGTCGCCGACACCGTTCCGTTTAACGGCTTGTGCCGCTACGACAACGGATACGATGTTTGACCCGGTGAATAAACGCTTCTTCTATGAAGATGAAAACAATACCTTCCTGGTTGAAGATACATCCGGTACACTCACCGCCTACTTCGATCCGAAACTGATCAATGCGGGTAAATATATCTCCCTGGATAATGTGACGCGCTTCTCTGCAGCGAATTTCTCTGCTACGGCAACCAAGTCCGGTGCTATCAGCAATACACCGGTACTGGGCCAGAGCAAAACAGCAGAAAAGGGTTATAAATTCCAGACATTCTACCATGCACAGGCTCCGAAACTTACGGCAGCACTGAACCGTGGCGGTATTGCCAATCTGTTGACCCTGGCCAATCAAAGTCAGTCGGACAGCATGGGATTTGCAGCGAAGTATGCACCAACAGCTAAGGTAACCAGTCCTTATCCGAAGAATAATATGCAGTTCGACTTCTCCGATCCGTTCAGCATGTATAACTGGGAACTGTTTTTCCATGCGCCAATGCTGATTGCACAACAACTAAGCAATAACCAGCAGTTTGCCGAAGCACAAAAATGGTATCATTATATCTTCAATCCGACCAGCACCACCGGAAATGGCGTGCAGCGTTACTGGAAATTCCAGAAGTTCTATGAGATTTCGGGGACTCCGATCCAGACGATAAATGATCTGCTGATCAGCATCCATAACAATAACCCGGATGCGGTGGCACAGGTGAAGAAATGGGAAAAAGACCCGTTCAATCCACACCTGATTGCCCGTATGCGTATACTGGCGTACATGAAAAATGTGCTGATGAAATACCTGGATAACCTTATTGCCTGGGCGGATAATCTCTTCAAAAGAGACACCATCGAATCCATCAATGAGGCTACGCAACTATACATTTTAGCAGCCAACCTGCTGGGTGAACGTCCGAGACAAATTCCTGCAAGAGTTAAACGTACCGATCTCACTTTCGAAGAGCTGGCCGATGAAGGACTGGATGCATTATCCAATGCAATGGTCGCTATCGAATCATTCCTGGCACCTAATCAGGCTCCGGGTGTTAACATCTATCAAACTGATGCAGAGAAGGGTGAGGATCGCAAAGAAGAAGGTGGTGTGCCTTTACAAACCTTCTACTTCTGTCTGCCGAAAAACGACAAACTGCTGTCTTACTGGGATACTCTGGCGGATCGCTTATTTAAGATCCGCAACTGTATGAACATTGATGGCGTTACACGCCAGCTGGCCCTCTATGAGCCACCGATCGATCCGGCATTACTGGTACGCGCAAAAGCTATGGGCCTGAGCACGGAAAGTCTGATGAATGACATTTTCGGCAAAGGCAGACCATTCTACCGATTCAGCTATATGGTACAAAAAACCAATGAACTGCTGGGTGACGTAAAATCACTGGGAGGTTCTATGTTGAGCGCCCTGGAGAAGAAAGATGCAGAAGCCTTGTCTTTATTACGCTCCGGCCAGGAATACGACCTGCTGGAAAAAGTAAAAGAGATCAAGACGCAACAGATCGCAGAAGCGACCAGCAACCTGGAAAACCTGCGCCTGGCGAAGAGCAATACGCAGATCCGCTACGACTTCTACAGCTCCAGACCGTTTATGAATGCCAATGAGCAAAAACATCTGGACAAAATGCAATCTGCAATGATCTTCCAAATCGTACAGGGCGTTTTACAAACCGCAGGAGGAATAGCGGCAACAATTCCGACAATTCATGCTCAGGCATTGGCATCCGGTGCCAGCTTTGGAGGTTTGCATATGGCTAATATCTTCAATGCAGCCAGCGCTGCTGCCGGAATTAAAGTCGCTATTGACAATACAAAAGGCTCTATGGCTGCCACAACCGGTGGTTATGAGCGCAGAAGAGATGACTGGCAGATGCAGGCGGCAACAGCAGCGAAAGAACTGCAGCAACTGGATCAACAAATACTTGCCGCAGAAATCCGACTGGATATCGCGAATAAAGAACTGCGCAACCATGAGTTGCAGATGGATCACAACATCGCTGTAGACAACTACATGCGCAGCAAGTTTACCAATGTTGATCTGTACAGCTGGATGATTGCACAATTAGCAACTACCTACTTCCAGAGCTACCAGATGGCTTATGACCTGGCTAAACAGGCTGATGTATGCTTCCAGAGCGAATTGCCGGCAGGTAAATACCCAACCGGAGGTTTCATCAAATATGGTTACTGGGATAGCCTGAAAAAAGGTTTACTGAGCGGAGAGAAATTACAGATGGACCTGCGCAAAATGGAACTGGCGTACATGGAGTCTAACGAACGCGAATTGGAACTGACCAAACATGTATCCATGGCGATGTTCAGCCCTGCTTCTATTATTCAACTGCGCGAATCAGGAAATTGTACCATTGATATTCCGGAAGTGTTATTCGATCTGGATTATCCGGGCCATTATATGCGCCGCATCAAATCGGTAAGCATTTCTGTGCCTTGTGTAGCAGGACCATACACGACCATCAGCTGTGAATTGCGACAAGTGAATAGTAAATACCGCAAGTCTGCCAGTACTGCCGGCAACTATACCGATTCGGATAAATATGTATCCACTACATCTAATAGTGTAGTAGCGACCAGCAGTGCGCAAAATGACAGTGGTGTATTTGAACTGAACTTCAGAGATGAGCGTTACCTGCCGTTTGAAGGCACCGGTGCGATTTCGGAATGGAGCATTACCTTCCCGGATACTTATCGTCAGTTCGACTATGATACTATCAACGATATTATCCTGCATATCAAGTACACAGCCCGTTCTGGTGGTGAAACTTTAAAAACTAAAGCAGAAGAAAATATCAGTACAACACTTGCGGCTATTTCATCAGACATCATGTTACACCGCTATTTCAGTGCCCGTCATGAGTTCAGCAATAACTGGTTTGCCTATGCCAAAAACGTTGAAAGCAACAGCTATGCCCGTTTGCAGATGAGTATGACACAAGACAACTTCCCGTTCTTTACCAAAGGTAAAACCATTACGGTAAAACAGATCAGGATGAGTATGAACGGCAAGTCAAATCTAACGGATGACTATACAGTAAACATTACCTATACCTCGGCAAACGGATATAAAACGGTAAGCAAAACATTCGATAGCGACAATAAATACACCAATACATTTGGTTTAACGACAAATCCGGTTGTCTTCGCGAACAATGCCAAACTGCTGCAGATTGCCATAGCAGACAGTGATGGTAATCCTGTAAATGCAGCTGACTTACTGGATGATCTGTACGTAGTACTGGATTATACCATTGCCTCACCAGGACCGGATACGGAAGAGGATGATGTAGCGCAATTGGACATTCTGACTCAAAATCTGGTCGCATGGTGGAAAGCTGATTCAGATCACAATACAATCAGTTCCGGAAAAGTAACCAAACTTCAAGATGAAAGTGGAAATGGAAGAGACCTGCTACCATTAGGCACTTTCGAAAAGCCTTCAGTATTGGAAGAGAATGATAGTAAAAAAGTAGTATTTACCAACCAAAGTATTTTAGTCGAACCTACTACACTTGGCAATACAGGTATAAAGAGTAATACCTCCTTTACGGTTATTGCTTTGTGCAATACATGGTTTTGTCATGGAATCGAAACTGTTATAAATGGATATGGCAACGATTGGGGCTATCGCTTCATACCAAGCCATTGTGGAGTCGTACTCAACAACCCTGCACAGGATTATATGACCTATTATTCAGTGGGCGGAAACTTTCAAAATCTCGCTTATGTAAATACGATCAAACAAAATGCCAGCAATACTGATGTCAAAATCATGGATATAAATGGCGCCACAGTTCACTCTGTAACACATGCCGCTACACAAATCAGAGCATCACAAACTGCAGGGTTTGTTCTGGGAGCTTCAGTCGTTCCAACTTATACATCTGATGGTGACTTCTATGAAGCATTAGTCTATGATCGAGTACTCACCGATGTTGAAATCCAATCTGTACTGACCTACCTGAAATCAAAGTACCCATTCCTTAACGCATAAACCTGATGGAACCATGAAAAATACAGATCAGCAAAACAACAATCAAGAACAAACCAGGAGCCAGTCCGCAAAGGCCTCGCCCCTGGAACAATACAGCGTCCAGCCCAAGCAGGACGAGGATCGCAGTCCCTATTACAAAAGCGCTGCGCCCGCTATCGCCCTCCCCAAAGGGGGAGGCGCGATCAGGGGAATAGATGAGAAGTTTACGGTAAATGCCGTGAACGGAACAGCTTCAGTAGAAATCCCTCTGCCCCTTACGGGGGGCAGAGGAGGTTTCTCTCCTGCCTTATCGATCAGCTACAGCAGTGGTGGTGGTAATGGTATCTGCGGACTGGGATGGAACCTGGGCCTGCCTTCTATTCAACGTAAAACAGACAAGCGTTTGCCGGAATATGATGATGCACATGAAAGTGACGTATTCCTGCTGGCCGGTGCCGAGGATTTAATTCCGGAACTGGATGCACAGGGAAATCGCCTGATCTCCACAGAAGGAATCTACACGATTAAAAAATATCGTCCGCGCATCGAAGGTTTATTTGCCCGCATCGAGCAGATCAGCCAGGCACAACAGGTGTGGTGGCGCGTCACTACAAAAGACAATATCACTACTTATTACGGACTGAATGCAGCAAGCCGGATCGCCGATCCAGCTGATGCTACACGTATCTTCCAATGGCTGCCCGATATCATAGTAGACCATAAAGGAAATGTGCAGCAGTTTGTATACGTTGCAGAAAACCTGGACAATGTTCCGGATCATGTATTTGAGCGCAATCGACTAAACGGAACCGCAGTCTGCACCAATACATACCTGAAAACAGTTCGTTATAGCAACCGTACTCCTTATTTCATTGCAGAAGCCGACATGTGGAAACCAGTGCTTCCGGACACAGACTGGTTGATGGAAGCCGTAATAGACTATGGGGACCACTCCGGCGAAAATCTGGTTCCTGATCAGAACTGGGCGTGCAGAAAGGATGCCAGTTCTGGTTTCCATGCAGGTTTTGAGATCCGCACCTGGCGCAAGATTCAGCGTGTGTTGATGTTCCACCGCTTTGAAGACTTAAACGATGGTGCAGCAACGCTGGTCCGCAGCCTGGAACTGCTGTACAAAAGTGATACCCAAACTACCGCAGAAACGCTGGAAGCAGACTTCATTACAGCAGCCCTATCAAAGGGATACAAGCTGGATGGCAATGGCAACTATATTTCCAAAACCTTACCGGCAATGACCATGGAATATAGTCCACTGGTATGGGATACTACTATTCATAAAGTAGATGCGGCATCTTTCCGTGGTGCACCACAGGGCTTAACAGGTCCTTACCAGTGGACAGATCTGGAGGGAGAAGGCATCAGCGGTATCCTGAGCGAGCAGGAGGGCAACTGGTACTATAAACATAACCTGGGTAACGGACAATTTGCTGCACCTAAACAAGTCGCAGAAAAGCCTAATTTCTCCGGCTTGGGCAATGGTCTGCAGTGGCAGGATCTGGATGCAGACGGCCGCAGACAATTAGTGGATGCACAGCTGGCCAAAGGCTACTGGCAGCTGGACGGACCGGATGCCTATACCGAATACAAAAGCAAATGGGAGCCTTTCCGCACGTTTGAAAAAAATATCAATATTGACTGGAATAGTCCCTTCACCAAAATGCTCGATCTGAATGGTGATGGTCGTGCCGATGTGCTGATCACCGAAGACCGCGCCTGGAGCTGGTGGGAGAATGAAGGGAAGACCGGTTTTGATTTTGGAGGAAACAGTCCGGTATGTATAGATGAAGAAAAAGGACCTTCTTTACTGTTGCGCGATGCAGTGCAGAGCATCTTCCTGGCCGATATGAATGGCGATGGCATGACCGATCTGGTGCGCGTGCGCAATGGTGAAGTCTGCTACTGGCCTAATATGGGCTATGGTCGTTTCGGAGCAAAAGTGAGCATGAGCAATGCACCGGTTATGGCGGAGCCAGATCTCTTCAACCCGCTATACATCAGCCTTTCGGACATTAGTGGCACGGGAGCTGCCGATATTATTTATACAGACGGCCATAACTGTACGGCCTGGATCAACCATTGTGGCAATGCCTTCTCCGAAGCAGTAGAGATCAATCCGCTACCGGCAACCGATGCATTCAGTAAACTGGTGGTGATGGACTTCCTGGGCACGGGAACGGCCTGCCTGGTATGGAGTTCTCCATTACCTAAATATGCCGATGCACCCATACAGTATATCGACCTGATGGCGGGTATCAAGCCACACTTACTCATACAGTATCACAACGGTACCGGTAAAACCGTAAGTGTATCTTATAAAACCTCTACTCAGTATTACCTGCAGGATAAACAGGATGGACTGAAATGGGCTACCCGTCTGCCTTTCCCGGTGCATTGTATCGATACGGTTACGACTTATGATGTTGTGAGCGATACTCGTTTTGCGCAAAGCTATCGTTACCGTCATGGTTATTACGATCATGAGGAGCGAGAGTTTCGCGGATTCGGATATGTAGAAACGGTAGATATCGAAACGGTAGATCATACCGAAGGCAGTATGGACCAGGAACCCGTACTGACCAAAAGTTGGTACCATACCGGGGCCTGGCTGCGCGGTGATGCCATTCACCAGGAATTTGCCAAAGAATATTTAGCATTTGAAGGCTGGGATACGCCTTTTGCAGATGGCCAATCAAGACCCATTATTACGATGCCGCAGGGTATGGATACTTTGCAGCAAAGAGAAGCCTGTCGCGCCCTGAAGGGCAGTCCGCTGAGACAGGAAGTATATGCTTTACCCCAAAATGAATTACCGCACATTTATACGGTGACAGCATTTGCCTATACAGTGAAGCTGGTACAGCAAGCACCGGTTAATGCCGACTGGCATGCGCCCATACATGCCTCTTTTATGAGTTTGCAGGAACAGCAGATCGCCTTCAGTTGTGAAGGAAATATGGAAGATCCGCGTATCATGCACCAGCTGACTTTAGCAACAGATGCGTATGGCAATCCGAAAGAGCAGGTACAGATCGCCTATGCCCGTAAGCATAGTGATACCAGTCTGCCGACAATCGTACAGCAGGAGCAGGCAAAGATCCACATCACTTACAGTACCAATACTTTTACAGAAGATGCCATCACAGCACAGCATTATCGCCTGCGGGTACCATACGAGCAGAAAGCGTATGAAGTGCGCATCGCTGCTCCGGTAAATGAGCCCCTGTATAGCATCTCCGGGCTAAAAGCAGCAATTGCTGATACAACTGAAATCGATTACAGTCAAAGCAGTACATTGGGTACGCGCAGACTGCTGAGCCATGGAAAAACAAAATTCCTGGGTAATGATACCACTACGGTATTGGCTTTGGGGGCGCTGGATACCCTGGGCCTAGGATATGAAAGTTACCAGAAAGCTATTACGGAAACCACCTTAGCCTATGCCTATGACAGTCGGGTCAATGATACCATGCTGGAAGAAGGCGGTTATGTGGACATGGATGGCTGCTGGTGGATTCCCTCCGGAACAGCAACTTATGATTTACCGCAACTGCATTTCTACACACCGACCACTTTTACTGATCCCTGGTATAATGTGACCGTTGTAGAATTCTGGGACAATGATCGCATGCTGCCTAAGAAGGTGACCGATGCGATAGGCAACAGCAGTGAAGTCCTGCGCTACAACTGGTATACCCTACAGCCAGAGCGGATGAAAGATGCCAACAATAATATCAGTGAAGTGCTGTACGATGCTCTGGGTATGGCCGTCGCCATGGCCGTTAAAGGGAAAGACGAGGGTACTGAAGGAGATACACTGAGTGGCCTGGACATTGATAGTGCTAGCGATCTGACTAACCAGCAAGCCTTCTGGAGCAACCCGGACAGCATTGCAGAGGAACTCTTACAGGATGCTACCTGGCGTTGTGTCTATGATATGAACAGCCTTCCAGTGCGTGTAGGCATGATTGCCTGCACAGAGCACACGTACGGAACGGCCATTAATACACCAGAACTATTGATCCGACTGAGTTACAGTGATGGATTCGGCAGATTAATCATGCACAAAGCGATTGCTGATGCAGTACAGGATAAGGACTGGATCGGTACCGGAAGAACGGTGTACAATAATAAGGGCAATGCTATTATGCAGTACGAACCTTACTTCAGCGATACCCATCTCTGCGATACAACCGAACAAGCCGCAGCGCAGGGTGTAAGTGCAAAAGTATTTTATGATCCGGTGGGTCGTGTGCGCGAAACGCAGATGCCGAATGGTACCTTTAGCCGTACCCGATGGACCGCCTGGGAGCAGGAAGTCTGGGATGCCAATGATACCGTTCTGGAAAGTGGCTGGTACACGGCCCGCATTGGTGGCGCCTTAGGTACTGCCGAGCAGGAAGCGGCTACAAAAGCAGCCGCACATGCCAACACACCAACCATCGTTCATACTGACTCTTTAGCCCGTGGTTTCTTTACCATACAGCAAAGCGATGCGACAACCTTTATTGAAAGTTATGAAGTACTTGATATACAGGGACAAAGGGTTTCGATGTTCGATGGCCGCGGATTGCAGCCTTTACAATACCGTTATAATATGCTGCAGGCACCTTGCCGGCAAGAAAGTATCGACAGTGGCACGGCCTACACCTTACTGGACATAGCAGGACAGCCGCTCTACGCCTGGGATGCAGAGGACCGCAGCACCTATATGACTTATGATGTGCTGCGCCGACCGCTGGCCCGCTATTTAACACCAAGTGGTGGAACAACTACTAAACCCGAATACTGGATTTATGGTGAAGGGCAGACTGACGATACCGCACTGAACCTGCGCGGACAATTATATGAACACTTCGATTCCAGTGGCAAACAGCAGGTAGTACAATACGATTTTAAAGGAGCACCGCTGGAAAGTACACAACGATTACTCAGCAGTGCGACCATCACAGAAGTAGACTGGGACAATGCTCCGGCTTTAAGTACCGAAGTATTTACGGCCACCATACAATATGATGCACTGGGCAGAGCGGCTAAAACCACCGATCCCGGCGGGCACGAACATCATTATATTTTTGCACGCAGTGGTGCCTTGCAGCAAGTAAAGCTTAACGGAACGATTTATGTTCAGGACATCGTACATGATGCCAAAGGACAAAGACAGGCCATCTGGTATGGCAATGGTACAAAGACCTCGTATACCTACGATCCCTTTACTTATAGCCTGCGTCGCCTGCTTACGGTAAAGCTCAGCACCAACGATATGTTGCAGGACCTGAATTATGTGTATGACCCTTCGGGCAATATTACCCGTATTACCGATGCGGCACAACAAACCTTGTTCTTCGACAATACAGTAGTGAGTCCCGATCAGGTCTTTACCTACGATGCCCTCTACCGCCTCATCCAGGCAGAAGGCCGCGAACAGAAAGGCACCAATGATTTTGAGGTAACGGACAATTTCACCGACACCTCCTGGAAGGTGGCCCATAAAGGAGATGGCGCAGGGGTACAAAGGTATACGCAATACTATACCTACGACGAGGTGGGCAATATTCTTGAACTGCAGCATAGTGCCGGCACGGCGAGCTATACCCGAACTTATACCTACAGCAATAGCCATAACCGATTACTGAGTACTACGGTGGGTAGCGATACCTACACCTATACGCATGATGTACGCGGCAATATGAGTGTCTTACCACACCTCAATAGCATGAGCTGGAACCATCACAACGAACTGGCTTCGGTGGTGAAAGGTACAGACACCACTTATTACCAATACGGCGGTGGACAACGCATCCGCAAGCATACCATAAAAGGTACGATTGCAGAGGAGCGGATTTATTTGGGCGATTATGAAATCTACCGTAAATTCGACAATAGTTCTTTGATTTGTGAAAGAGAGACCCTGCATGTAAGCGATGACAGCGGACGCATTGCGATGCTCGAAAACCGGGCTTACGGCACGGCTGCTGACGATAATAATACTGCAGCTACCCTCACCCGATATGTTTATAGCAATCACCTGCAATCGGCATCACTGGAATTAGATGAAAACGCATCTATCATTAGTTACGAGGAATATCATCCTTACGGTACCACATCTTACCAGGCCGTAAATGCCAGTATTAATGCCGTAGCCAAACGCTACCGCTATACCGGTAAAGAGCGGGATGAGGAATCTGGCTTGTATTATCATGGTGCCCGTTATTATATACCCTGGTTATGTCGATGGACAGCGGTAGATCCGATGGAGGCAAAGTATGCGGGCATGAGTCCTTATAACTATGGCTTCAATAACCCGGTGATGTGGAATGATTT
This sequence comes from Edaphocola aurantiacus, assembly GCF_019797745.1. Classification (GTDB taxonomy): domain Bacteria; phylum Bacteroidota; class Bacteroidia; order Chitinophagales; family Chitinophagaceae; genus Edaphocola; species Edaphocola aurantiacus. Next base: position 386,436 of record NZ_VOSI01000002.1, read on the forward strand.
GAGTGGAGCCGATCCGAAGGATGGAGAAAAGGCCAATTCTCAACAGCAAGAAACAAAAAAAATCGATCCCCCTAAGCAAAAAAAGCATACTAATTCTCAAAAAGAATCAACAAAAAAAATTGAAACATTAAAGTACTTCTACCCCAATTCACATTTAAGCATAAGAGCAGATGAAGCATTAGGGTACCAAAGTGCTAAACCATTAGAATATATCGCAAATGTTGCAAGATTGCATCTAGAGGACGTTGCCAAATACAAAGATCTAATTAGCATTAATTTTCAAATGTTTAAAGATGGGAAAATTAATGGCAAATTATGGTATCAGCTAAATGATGGATATGAAAAAGAACTGCTAAAACATGAAAAAGCAGCGAAATGGGCTATACAAATATTGTATAAATGGGGTCTCGAGCAACATAATTTAGATTTATATAATAATATTATAGCAATCAGAAATAGAGTTTACAGTGAAGTTGCTCTTCAAATTGCACTTGAACCTGTTGGCGAAGGGCTAGGGATTATGCTTAATAGAGGAGCAAGTTTGGGAATTAAAATCATAGGATATGAAGGCAAATATGGGGTATTTGGAATGAGAGGAGGGTATGGTCTTTTCGGTGAAAATGGCTGGAAAGTTAGGGGATACAGAATAGATGCTATGTATGCAGGTGAAACAGCAGGAACAGGAACATTTTTCTCTGTAAAACAGGAAGTAAAAGGCGGCAACCTGTTGCGCTGGGATTATGGTCTTAAACATAAATCAACCGAAATGTGGTTACATTCCACCTTTAGATTTAATATAAAAGGACAAACCTATGGCAGCTCTGCTCAATTTCCATGGTATGCGCCATTTAAATACACAAAATACTTAAGAAAATAATGATAGATAAATTCTTTTATTCAGAAAATAGATGGTCAATCAAAACCGAAAATCATTGCATAAACATTTCTGAAATATTATGGAATGATATCTTTGAAAGTATACTAAATCAGACTTCATTTGTATACTTTACAGGATTTAGACTAGATTATAAGCCTGAATCTTTTTTAATAGACTTAGGGTTTGTATCTAAAAGAGAATATGTATCAATTGATAACTTTATGCGTTTGTTTTTTGAGGTTTCTGATATTCAAATACTATCTCCTAGAAAACTACTTTCATGTTTTTTTGACAATTATGAATATCCTGCACTAATATTCTCACAAAAAGATATATTCATTGAGCTCTCTAATTGTGTAAGAAATAGAACGAGCAACTTAGACATTCCAGAAATCTTTGAAGGTGTGTACTTGATCCATAAGCAAATTGAGCAAGACGTTTTGTGGTTCAATAAAAGTAGTAACATGCCTACACTAAATTAGCTCCTCTTTTCTGTTAGTAATTTCACTTATGAACATCTTTTCACCCCCGGTATCCTCCGATACCGGGGGTCTTTTTTTAAATATTTTCTCCTTTTCTCAAAGCCTGGACATGTCCTGGCGTAGGCAGGTCGTTTCTTTGCTATATAAACACGGACACCCTATAAACCCTGAAACACCGAACCTACACCATGAAAACTATTACAAATTTAATCCGGTACCCTGGCTGTTTTTTCCGCAGGATTACGCACTACCTTAGTGTGTTCCTTGCCTACACCCCATCCCTGCTACTACTCACTGTTTTTGCCCTGTCACTTATGATCCTCCCTCAAGGAGCAGACCTTTTGGTCAAAACTACGGAAAGCAGCCACTGGTATTCCGGACTCTGGGTCCTGCTCTCCCTTTTTTTCTGGAGCTATATGCTCTGGTATTCGGGCCGCATGATCTCTTACTGTAAAGAAAAATTATTCCGTAAGTCTTCCCGGCTGATGTTCCACATTCCACGCCTGCTGGGCTTTTCGGTCTACAGCATATTTATTTCAGGCTTGCTGATCAGCACTGCCGATCGGGATCAGTTCGATACCACAAGCCTGCTGGGCATACTGCTCATGGGCATTCCCCTGCAATACGTAACCTTACATCTTTTGCTTAAAGAACTGAGCAATCGCATATACTTTTACTTTGGTCAGAAAGGTGTCAATTATACCTTTCGCATTACAGCATTATGCGGTGCATTGCTGATCGCATCTGTAATACCCGGCACCTATCATGCCTACTGGCTGATGCTGGTCACCCTGTCCCTTCAGATCTGTTTCCTGCTGCTGGTGATGATCCGCAAAGAGATTAGCGAAACACGTATTCCCTTGTGCTGGAAATACCGCTTACAAAGACTTTTAAACCGCCTGTTCCGTTCCTTTCGTCAGCGTATACCGGAACGGGAAGAACATGCTTTCCTGGTCTTACAGTTATTGGCCTTTATTTCTTTCATCACTTTTGTACTGACGATTACCATACAATCCTTTGCGGTTGCATTGGGTAGTATTACCGTACTCATGCTGGCTTTCGGATTTTACACCGGCCTCTGCAACCTGGTCTGGGTATTTGCTTATGTGCACCGTATCAACATTGTATTTTTCCTTTTCCTGCTGGCACTTGGCGGTGCGCAGTTACATAATGTGCATCGCGTAGAAACGGTGCCCGTTAAAGGTTTAGACTATAGCCTGCGACCAGATTTTAAAACTTACATCTATTCCTGGCTGGCGCATCATGAAGAGGCTTTACGCAACCCCGATCAACCGGTGGTCCCTATGATCTTTGTACACAGCGATGGTGGTGCCTCCCGCTCCGGCTATTGGGTGGCCGGGGTATTGAGCCGCCTGGACAGCCTGAGTGAAACACAGTTCAGTCAGCACCTGTTTGCACTCTCCGGCGCATCCGGAGGTAGCCTGGGCAATACGACTTATTATAGTTTACTGTATTTACGACAACTACAGCATATACCGGCGCTGCATACCGAAGCAGAGGCTGCCGTTTTTCTGAATCATGATTTCCTCAGCTTTAGCCTGGCACGGATGATGGGGGCAGACCCCGTAAATTACATCTACCCCATACTGCCCGACCGGGCAAGGGCACTGGAACAAAGCATGGAAGCGGCCGGAACGGAACAATCTGTATTACACGGATTTTTTGCCCGGCCTTTTTCAACCCTATGGATCGACACCGCTAGCCGTACGTTACTGCCTATTCTATGCATTAACACGACACGTATGCAGGATGCACAACCAGCTGTAATCAGCAATGTATTGCTGAGCCGGCTGGCTTTTGGCAAAAGGCTGGATGTATTATCGTTGCTACCTCCTGAGGAGGATATCCGCATCAGCACAGCAGTGGTGCTGGGCGCCCGTTTCCCCTATATCAGTCCGGCAGGCAGTATTGCACAACAGGCACAGGCCAGGCTGGAAGAACACTACTTTGTAGATGGTGGTTATTTCGATAATTCGGGTGCCGGTGTGGTGCATGAAATGATCCTGGAGATTGAAGAATTGTTCCGGCATGATGATTACCTGAAAGCGCATTACGGAATGAGTTTGCAGAAGATCCGCTACCAGGTACTACACATCAGCAACAGCCCGCGTAGTACACCAAAACTAAAACGGATCAACACGATGGTGAACGATCTGGCGGCACCCTTCATTACGCTGGTGGGTTCATACAATGCACAAACGGCGGTGAATGATTTTCGCCTGCAGGCTTATGTTACGGCTTTGCAGCAATACCAGCGCAGTATGCCTTTGTATCCAGCCTATCAGGAGATCAATCTGTATCTGAATGACAGCCTGGCGGCAAAGGAATATTACAGTATGAACTGGGTACTATCGGATGCTACCATACAACGCATGACGAAGCGGTTACATACCCACAGCGACATACAGCAGTTTGCTCATTATTTGAAACTGCACACCTTGCCCTATACGAAACTATTGATGACCCAAACTCATAAACAACCTTAAACACTATGGCTTTACAAATTTTCAATCCGCAATCTGAATCCGGTGTATACCAATTGCCGGATTCGGCGCCCATCCTCAGTCCCGAGCATGTACAGCGCCGGCTTACGAACAGCAAACAATTATCAGGAATAGAGCTACGCATCCGTTCTGTGTTTGTCAAGAACAACCGCACGATGAAGTTCTGGCCTTTCCCCGGGTTGGCTAACCTGTACCTGGTATTCTTCATTCTGAGCGATACTCCCAATCAGTCTTTATGGCCGGTACGGGTAATTACCTTTCCGGGAGTTGATGATCATGATAGTCTGCCGACTAATGAAACGATCTTTTATTATGCTGATGAAAACGGGATCAATATGCCCGGCCAGCTGCATCTTATCGCTACGGTAGTGAAGAGTAAGAAAGACATGCGTAATGCCGGCGCTATACTGGAGCAGCTACAGCAGGATGTACATTATGATAATCTCCTGCAAAAGGTTACGGCGATGACCCGCAATGCGACCACAACCGGTGCGATCATTGAAAGCATTAAGGACCTGAGTCACCTGGTAGGGCAATACCTGGGCAAAGTGGAAGATCGTCCACTCGCTACAATCATGAAAAGCTTTACAGCACTGGCCGGAGACTGGGATGATGCAGGCACCCGTACCATCAGTATCTCTACGAGTAATGTTGATTTTGCATTTGATCTGATCGTGAAGAAACAGGATCTGCTGATCGCTTAAATCCTACAGACATTTATATAAAAGAGCCGCGAGAAATAATCTCGCGGCTCTTTTATATGGATATTTTATCAGGCACTTAATCTTGCGGCTTGTACATGCATCCAGTCGTAATTGCGGGTGCGACCCAGGCTTACCCAGCCTTCTTTTTCCCAGAACTGCCACCAGGCTTCATATTCCACTCCGGCAAAAGCAGCTTTGTCCCTGCCCCATTTCAACTGGTTTCGCTCCGGATCAAAGTCCAGTGCAATGCCCCAGGAATGTGTGCTGAGTGTCGTTCCGTTGCGGGTCTTACGATACTGGAAGCAGCCTCCGTAATGGTTCAGGTGCAGGCGGTCAATATCCTCTAAACCGTAATGGTCCAGTACCTGGTTCAGTACACGCAGTATACTGTCTTTTACTTTGTAATGCGTGGTAATCTTGTCTACCGTTTGTGTGGTATCCCAGGCCAGCTTAAAGGGATAAGGGATGGCATAGGTAACCAGGTTAGGATTATGCTCGGCAAATGCGGTGCCGTAAAAACGGTTCAGCGAAGTCTGCGTCTGTAGCGGCCATACATTTTCCGCAGCCGGAGCAGCAGGCGGGAAGATGAGTATAGCAGATAGCTGGTTAAAAGCCCGTTGTGTTTCCGGCCCCCAGATACCGTCTACCGGCCCGGGATCATAACCGGATTGTTTGCAATATAGTTGTATACAGCCGGTCAGTTTACGATCGGTATCCCAACGTACAGGCAGGCTGGAGAGCAGCCCCAGCGCTGTTCTGGTTTTTGGCCCCGGTATGCCATCTACATTACCTACCGGTAAGGATTGCTGTTGTAAAAATTGTTGTGCTGTTTTAATTTGTTCCATAGTCCATTTCATGATGTTACAGTTTGTGTATTAAATGTTTTAAAGCCATATTGTTTCGTAGATATCTTTGTAGTCGGCAGCTTCAATAATTTCAAATCCCACGCGCTCCAGGAAAAATCTTTTTCCAGCGTCGATATTCATTTCTCCACGTGTACAGACATACCAGCCTTTACGTTTCTGATCCCTGTATTTCCGGTAGAATTTCATTCGCTCTATCAGCAGCCAGCGGAGGAATGTTTCATTCTCTTCCAGTCCCAACCCAAATATGAACAGTGATTTCCCGAACAAAATCTGCAGCCAGGTCTTCGCACCTTTCCATAACAGCATATGATCGCCGGAATGCAACTCTTCTTCCTGCCCTTTGTAAAACATAGCATGTGCGCGTTGCACACTGCCCATGTAGTGACTCAGGCCCAATCGTATGCTCCGATGGTAATTAATCATACCATTGATATACCAGATCCCGAAACCGTCTGTAGGAAAGGCTAAAGGAGCAAGGCCATGATAAGTGCTCCAGGGATAAAAATCCGTGAAGCCCTCTGACTCTGTACGCAACAGGCTACAGGAAAGCGTTCTCGAAAACGTTTCCTCAAAATTGGTGGTCAGTAAGGGTGCATTCAGCCCGAAGATATTTTCTGTAATCAGGCGATGATGATCTGAAGGCTGCCAGTCCTGTAACATTAGTGCTACTTCTTTCTGCAGCTGTAATTCACGGGTGTTTTCCAGCTCCAGGATATCATAGAATTCTGTAAGAGAAATACCATTGGGCCTCCGGGTAAGGGTTTGCAAGGCCACTTTATCCCAAAGCTGCATCAGCAGATCATCCCAGGAGAGGGCATGAGGATTATTGGGATACCGGTTGATGCCGTTACCAATAATAAAGGCAATATTGTCCCGGTTGCCGAGTATGATGTCTTTGATTTCGGAAGGATGCATACAGATACAATATGAGTACCTGTAAAATAACGAACCGGCTACGCCATTGTATGACGCAGCCGGTAACATTTTAATAAACAACAACACTATCGGATCAAAGTAAGGTCTCCTTTGAATTCCTGTAAAACACCGTCCTGCAAACGCAGGCGGATATGGTAAATATAATTTCCTGAAGGTGCCGGATCCCCTTTAACCGTGCCATCCCAGCCCCTGCTGCCATCAGTAGTTTCAAAGACTATGCGTCCCCAGCGATCGAAAATGCGGAACACTTCTACACCCTGGTAACCATAATTGGCAATCTTAAATTCATCGTTTAGCCCGTCTCCGTTCGGTGTAAATGCATTGGGCATCTGCATACCGTCTTTAACCGTAACATTTGCATAAGCAGTATCCAGGCAGCCATATTCACTTTTACCAATGATCGTGTACTGTACCGAAGCCTGCGGATAGGCTACAGGATACTCGCTGCGCGTATTACTGATCCAGGGCGATTGGTGCCACCAGTATTCTGCCGCACCGCTGAGGCGGTACTGAATTGACGTCCTCGCTATAATAGTTGTATCTGCAGGTAAAACGATCAATTCCGGTTGGGGCCTGCGTTGTACCGTAATTGTATCGCTGCCGGTGCAATTGGTACTGCGATCCCTTACGGCTATTATAAACTCCTGTGTCTGTCCGAGGTGGCCCATAGAATAACTGCTGTCGGGTTTTTCCAGCAATGCAGCCGGTTGCCAGCTGTAGTCATAGGCTCCGGCATAGAGCATTTCTGCCCATAATGTAAAGGAGCCATCGCAGGTGGCGGTATTGCTTCTATCCAGCAGAATGGTTAATGGTTTCTGTACCAGTATCACTTTCTGCACCGTCATCCCATTTACGGTATACGATAATATGCACTGATAGGGGAAGACGGTAATACCCTGTGTAGCGGTAACCGGATTGAAGACCCAGCGCCCCTCTTTCTGAATCACCCCACAGCCGGCGAAAGTACCCCCTGCGGGAATACCGGACAGGCCGTATGAAACATCGCCATAACAATACCGGGATGGTAATTCTGTGCCATCCTCCAGTCTTATATCTGCATTGTTCTGTGCCAGGCACAGCCGGCAGAGTAATGATAAAAACAATGTGATTACAGCGATACGCATATACTCCATAAATTATAGTTCCGGACGCGGTAAAGCCATCCGGAACCTGTTTGAAAAAACAACTATTGTTTTACTATTTTTTCTACTTTGATCAGTCTGCCTTTTGCATCGAACACCTGCAGGAAATAAATACCTACAGATAAATGTTTCACTGAAATTTTTCCTGCCTGTTGCTGTGTAGCCAGCACTACTCCCTGAACAGAAACCACAGCTGCGTTTACGGCTACCGGGCTCTTGATGTATACCATATCCTGCACCGGGTTAGGATATATCTGTATTTGCTGTGCAATGCGGTCCACTTCATTTATAGCAGTAGCATTGGTTACAGTATATACTTCCGAGGTATCGGAACAACCATTGATAAGTCCGGTAATTACTTTGTACTCACCATTCAGGCTAACGGTGTACGTGCTTTGCGTGGCACCGGTGATAGGCAGGTCATTGCGCAGCCACTGGTAGGTATCGTAAGCACTTGTTACCCCAAGCTCATAGTTATTGATGGTAATAAACGGTTCCAGGATCTGGTTTACGGTAAGGTCCAGTATCATAATACTGTCGCAACCGCCCTGGCTCCAGAAATGATGGCGATACACTCCGCTCTGGGTATAGTTAATGCCGTTATAGCTATAACTATTACATGCCTGTATGGGCAGTACAGTTGTAGAAGTATCGGCACAGGCATATTTAGCTACAAAATGGCTGGTTGTGCTGTTGCCATTAATCATCACCACATTTGGTGTATCGAGAGGGTTAATGATAAAGGGAGTTGTTTTGAATGCTGCTGAAGCATACAGGTTATTAGACCCGTCGACATGAATGGTATTACCCGCCTGTGTTTCGCTCGGGATGAGGGATGGTGATTGTGTACCATAACGCATGGTCCAGTCCTGGGTGCCGGAGCGCAGGTATTTGCGCAGAAATGCATGCGCATAAACGGTTGTAGCCGCTGCGTTCGGATTAATCTTTCCTTTTACGGTTCCGCCTATATACACATTACTGAAGGCATCCAGGGAGAGTTTAGTTCCTACATAATCATTATCATTGATCAGGTTGAACCCGATTTTATCTTCCCATACTACAGCACCGGTATCATTGTATTGTCCTACCACCAGGCCTTTCGCCTGTACATAGCTGTTTGAGTATACGCCGTTATCATGTATTCTTACAGAGTCTTCGAAGCCTGCGTAGAATACGAGATTATTCTGATCATTTACGGCCATATCTGCAGGGCTCGATCTTTTGGATTCGAAAACGCGGGACCATAAAGCCACTCCGTTTGTATCATAGCGGGCCACGAATGCATTGTATGCAAGGCTACCAGTGTTCAGCGAGTGAATCGTATTGGCCGGTTGCCCTTCCATATTGATATCGAAGGTATCGCTTACCTGTCCGAGTACATATAGTTTTCCGGCATTGTCTGGGTTTACTTTAAAACGCAGGAGGTTGCCGTTCTGCACTCCTTTGGTAAACTGCATTTTTTCAAGAGTACCGTCAGCAGTATCCAGCCTTGCCCAGAAGCCTACATTTTTAGCAGTAGTGTTGGTAAATACTTTCTGATAGTTTGCCCCTCCCGGATCGAAGGTGAGGGTATCTCCTGCCTGTGCTTCTAACAGGTATCCAGATACGTACAGCTTCCCTTTACTATCCATCACAAAATGATTGAAGTTGACATCCGTGGAACGGTAATATGGCGCGAACCACAATACACTGTTTTTCGTAAACTGTTTCGCCCATTGCAATTCGCCATCGCCATTAAGGCGGGCAATGAAACCATCTTTGCTGCTCGTCAAAGTATTCGTTACTGCAGACAGTAACTGCGTACCGGTTCCCGGATCTACATCGATGACACCAGGAAAGGTACCGGCTATATACACATTGCCGGCATCGTCTATCTCCAGACCAGCCAGCATCGGCTGGTTATAGACATCATTAAATTTAAAGCTCGTCTTATTGAATCTCTTTATCCATACCAGGTTTGAATCTTTATCCTGTTTGGTAATGAAGAAATCATACTGTCCGCTACCATTCGGCACCTGGTTACCTACCTGCAGTTGTGCTGCCGCTCCGCCTCCGAAGTTGAAGCTGTCTGTAAATGTTCCTGCGGTATACACATTATTCCAGCGATCGGTTTTGATCATTGTTATATTCATGATACCGGAACTGCGCTGCGCCTTATGTTTGACAGACCACTCATATTGCTGTTGCTGGCCATGTGCACTGAAGCCCAGTGTACACAAGAGCAGGAGCAGTGCAGGTGTAATATTGTAAAACCTTACCATCATTAAATTATTATAGTTAGAAAAAGATTGTTGTCTTGCAGCAAACGGTAATACCCGGTCTGCGGTACAGGCAAAATTAATCTGCCACAGTACCGGAGTCATGAGCATTTATACCCTGATTATAACAAGTAGAAATACTTATTAAAATTATTACAATACATCTCTAGCAACTGAAAAAAGACTTATAAATGACAATCCAAAAAATACATATCTTTATTTTTGTACAATCCCGTTAAACATGAGCAAAAGCATACGTGTATTCCTCTTTGTGGTCCTGGTTTTGTGCAGAACGATATTGCTCGCCCAGAACCATGCTCCAGATCATACTTCTTCATCAGGCAGACAGGTTATTATTGATGAGATCAATAAAACAGAGCAGTTAAGCGATACGACAATTGCAATACAAACCCTGCACCGGATCATTGCCGAAAATGGTGCTGATGCGGAAATACAGATTAAGGCTTTTATAGCATCAGGGAATGTACAGCTGCAGGCAGGCCATTTCCAGCATGCCTTAAAGCAATATCAGTCGGCCCTTCGCTTTGCTGCACAAGCACCACCATACTTCAGCCTTTGTCATAATAAAATAGGCAATGCTTATAACATGCTGTCTGATCAGGACAATGCTGCATGGCATTATAACCGATCTGCGCGCTACAGTGAATCTATTGCCAGTTCTGTAATACCGGCAAGCTATGCTTACAGTAATCTGGGCACTATATTGTCGCAGCAAAAGCAGTATGACAAAGCGTTATACTATACTGAAAAAGGAATTGTTCTGGCACGAAAAAGCAAGGATCAAAAATTTCTGGCTACGCTGATCCTGAATAAAGGATTAAACCAGAATCTTAAGGGGGAAAATGAACTCGCCTTACGCACACTGGATACTGCGGCACAGTTATGCCGTAAAGAACATTTTGACCGGAAGCTGTTTACCGTATTGCTGAACATGGGTAATATTCACCTGGAGCTGAAGCAGCCGGAGCAGGCACTGAAGACTTATACTGAAGCAAGGGCTTTGCTCGCCGCAGGGAACGGGATTCCTTCCAATGAAATTAATTCCCTGTATCGGCAACTGAGCGATATATATTTTCAGCAGAAACAATATACCCTATCCCAGCATTACCTGGATGCGGCAGATGCCTATGCAACTAATTCTCCTATCGATAAATACCTGACCCATTATCAGCAGGCCAGGCTTGCTTTTGAGCAGGGTCACTATAAAAATGCGTATGAGGAGATAGAGCAGTTCCGTAAGATTAAGGATAGTATTGAATCTAGCGAGATTGTACTGAAAGTTCAGGAGCTGGAAACGAAATACCGTACACTGGAAAAAGATAAAGAGATCTCTGATAAAAGTGCGCAGATCAGTACACAATCACAGCAGCTGTTTCAGAAAAATCTCTGGATCACTATTTTCATTCTCTCCTTCCTGATCCTGGCCGGGGTATTTACCTGGTGGCGCCTAAAACGTAGGACTGTTGCGCGAATGGAGAAAAAGACACAGGAGATTGAAAAGCTGCAGCATATATTACTGGGAGAAGAAACGGAGCGGAAACGCCTGGCCCAGGAATTGCATGATGGAATCAACAGCCAATTATCGGGAGCAAAAAGTTATATGCTGGCTATCGGCAATAAATTTCCCGAACTTACAGAAGAGTCCTATTATAATAAGGTGAAGGAAATACTGGATCATACCAGCAAGGAGTTGAGGAGTATGGCGCATAACCTGGCCCCGGGCGAGCTTAACAAGGGCCTTGTACAAGCGGTAACCCAATTTACAGCACGGGTACAGACAGAACAGGTGCATATTGAATTTCAGCATTACGGTTATTTCAATCAGTTGAGTGAACTGCAATCGATCAACCTATACCGTATTATACAAGAGCTGGTACATAATGGGCTGAAACATGCACAGGCATCTGAAATTATTGTACTGATCAATGAATACCCGAATGAATATTGTATCATTGTTGAAGATAACGGACGCGGATTTATACAGAAAGAAGATGCCGCAACAGAAGGCATAGGCCTGAATAATATCCGTGACCGGGTGCATCTGCTGCAAGGATCGCTGACGATAGAATCTACCGCGCAAAGCGGTACCACCTTTGCGATACATGTACCTAAGCTGATGGCTTTACCTGCATCTGTACCCAAAGCAGCTATGTAATAAATCTAAATTTTGAATCCTTTATGAAGATCAGTGTGGGTATTATTGATGATCATCCGGTAGTGCGGGACGGGCTTGCGGCCTTCCTGGAACTGGAGGCAGATATATCTGTGACGGGTAGCTATGCTAATGCCAATCAATTGCTGGCGGCATTCAAAGAGCAACAGCCGGAGGTTTTGCTATTGGACTTACAGATGCAGGACATGTCCGGATTTGATTTGCTACCGGTAATTACTGCTAAGTATCCTGCTGTCAAAACTATTATCCTGACCAGTATGGATTCAGCGCTGGTGATCCGTAATCTATTACAATCGGGAGCGAAGGGTTACCTGCTGAAAACAACTAACCAGGACAGGATTGCTGCGGCGATACGGGCGGTGATGCAAGGGGAGCTCTATCTTTCTGATGAGGTAAAAAGCCTGCTGACCAATAGCTTACTGCAACATAAAACTAACCTGGGTTTCCATAAAGATCTTTCGGAAAGGGAATTGCAGATCCTGCAACTGATCTATGATGAGCATACCAGCCAGGAGATTGCCGACAAGATTCACCTGAGTGTGCGCACGGTAGAAAATTACCGGCTGGGCCTGCTTCAAAAACTGGATGTAAAAAATATGGCGGGCCTCATTAAGAAGGCGATACTCATGGGATTGGTCAAATAAAAAAGGGAGGCCTGCACTGGCCTCCCCGCACTTTTCCACTATACACTTATTCAGTATACATTCTTCTTAAACGGGCCATTCCTTTCTTATCTATGCCCAGTTCTTTATCAAAAAAGTTTTCGATACTGCCGTATTTTTCTTTAATCGATCCGAAGAACAGGCGGATTAATTCCGGACGCAATTGCATTTCCGCTTCAATCTTTTCCTGAGGCAAACCCGATGCCTTAGCCAGTCCGCTCAACATCTGTGACATGCTCTTACCCAGGTATGCATTTGAGGCTACGAAATCAGCTTCGATCGTCGCCTGTGGTACACCCATAGCATAAAGGAACAGGGCATTGGCCATACCGGTACGGTCTCTGCCGCCGGTACAGTGAAACAGTAATGCGGCAGTATCGTTCAGGTTCAGTAACTGCTGAAACATAGGTTTGTAGCGGTCTCCGAAATACTGAACACCTTCTTTACCATACATTTTTTCCAGGAAGCCGCCTTGTTTGATGAGGGTAATCATCTGTGCTGCATCGGGCAGGTTATCGCTTCCCGCAGGACATAATGTGTATTGTGCACCCGGTAACAATTTATCCGGGGCTGCAGCAGCTTCTTTAGTACCTCTGAAATCAACTACAGTATACATTTTCTTTGCGCTGATAACTTCCATATCTTCTGCAGTCAGCTTATCAATGGCAGCACTGCGGAATACTTTATTCCATTTTACGGTTTTACCATCTGTGGTTTTATAGCCTCCGGCATCTCTGAAGTTGACTGCACCTTTTACCGGTACCAGCCTCTGTGTACTGTCGGCCAGTTGTGCCTGTGCACTGAAAGGAATACTAATGATTACAGCGCATGCGATCTGCTTAAAGTTGATTATATTTTTCATCTTGATTTTCTTTTGAATGAATTGTGTTATTTGATAATGTTCCATCTGATACCAGCCTGGCCTCTGCTGCCATACCATTCGCTGGAGGTAAGGCGTTTGCTGTCGCCCATATAGAATTTCACCGGGGCATTGTTCAGGTTGTTCAGCTCTACGAACGCTTTGATGCGCTTGTTGATACTGAATGTTGCTGACGCATCAATGGTAAAGTTAGCCGCAGACCAGATATAAAAGTCGGGGCCTAATTGCTGATTGATGGTCTCTACAGAGGTGCCACGATAGTTACCGGCCAAGCGCACCATTACACCATTACGTTCGTAGAACAATATAGCATTGAACAGGTTCCTGGACTGATTAGGTAATGAGGTCTTATCCAGCTTCAGGTTTGCTCCTGTACCTCTTGGCACTTCTACCTGGCTGTTGATAAAGGTATAGTTGAATTCTACCCCGAAACCACTCCAGAAGCCGGGAAGGAAATCGAAACGCTTATTGATACCAGCTTCAAAACCATACAGGGATGCATTCTTCAGGTTCTTGGCTTGTGTAACCATGTAGTCGCTTCCTCCTATATTCTGCATGCTGATGTCCGTAAATACAACGTCTGTAATATTCTTATAGAACAGACCTCCGGACAGCAGACCTATATTGCTGAAATAGTGTTCGCCCATCAGGTCAAAATTGCTGGAGAAGGTTGGTCTCAGATCAGGATTACCCTGCGCTATAGACATTGGTGTTTTGGTATTATCTACAGATACACCCGGTGTCATATCTCCGAAGTTGGGACGGATAAAGGTCCTGGTATAGGCCGCCCTGATATTGGTCTGCTCACCCGGGGTATACTTCAGGTGCAGCATCGGCAATAAAGCGTTGTAGTTATTATTCACTTTGCTTTCGCTGATGGTGGTTACTGCCGGATTGCCTGCTATAGTGGCTTTCGAACCGTTCAGTTCCATCAGTGTATATTCATTGCGTATACCCCCTACAATTTTCAGTTTATCGCTGGCTTCTACTTCTGCCATTACATATCCTGAGGCAACTTGTTCTGTACCGGTATACAGAGCAGTAGGATTGGTTTTAGGTGTCACATTTACAAAACCGTTCTTTGTCAGGAAGTCGTTGCTGTACATATTGAACAGCTGATCTTTGGTCAATGGTGTAACCTTATACTGATCGTAACTGCCCGCCATTCCTTCAAAATAGGCAGAGCCAGAAGGGAAGGCTGTAGTGCTCAGCTGAGAAAGGCTCAGTAATGCCGGTGCATTAGGTACACCCAAAGCAGCACCTGGCATAAATACTATACTGGAACCATAAGTGCTTTCACGATACTTACTGCGGTACTTCCCTCCGAATTTAAAATTCACTTTGGGCGATGCGGTTACTTTAAAGTTGAATTGCGCAGTACGGTCATGCTCACTGTTGTCCAGTTGTGCGATAACGAGTTGCTGCAAGGTCAGTTTATCCGGATCCATTACTTCTGCACTATTGGTTAACCCGGCATCGAAATGTTCCGGATCTCCGCCTACCCCGTTTGGAGAATCAAATCCCCAATAGCGTTTTCCATCGGAAGACAGGTTATTAAATCCTCCGGTAATTTTCTGACGGAAGGTTGCAATCGGCAAACCTTTGGTGCCATAGGTCGGAGGGGTCTCCAGGAAGTATTTTGCGGCATAGTCTGTAACGGCCCAGTCAAATTTCACTTTATTGCCTAACTGGTGTTCTCCGCCCAGTTCCCCGCCGGTAATGCTGGTCTGGTAATGAGAATAGCGATAGTTGTATTGGTAGCGGCTGTTGTTATAATCGATATAGGATTCATACACGGGACGTATGTCATTGAATTTGCTCAGCATACCGCGGAAGTAAATCCTGTTGGATGGATCAAATTTATATTCCAGGCCTGCATTCAGTCCCATTGTCTGGCGACTACCCATATAACGTTTGAACATTACAGAGTTGATCGAATTCTTTTGCTGCATATCGGCCAGGCCGGTATTGTATGACACATCAAAGGCATCGGCACCCCACTGGCGATTCCAGATGGCTCCGGCTACCATTACACCGAGTTTATCTTTAAAGAATCGATCGCCGTATACAAGGGAACCATTATAAGTTGCATTCTGAGAGAAGGTATTGTAGCCTGCTGCTGCACTCATACTTAATTGTCGCTGTGCCGGAGCAGTGCGGGTAATGAAGTTGATAGAACCACCAATCGCATCGCCTTCCATGTCCGGAGTAATGGCCTTAGAGACCTGTACATACTGGATCATTTCAGAAGGAACAGCATCGAGTACAGATGAACGGTTGCCCAGCACGTTAGCGCTCGGCAGTCGATTGCCGTTAAACAAAGTAGAAGTCCAGGCAAATGGTGTGCCCCTTACGGTAGCCTGATCGGCCTCACCATGATAGCGGGCTACCGCTACACCCTGCATACGCTGCACTGCTTCTGCGGCATTACGATCCGGTAGTTTACCGATGGCATCTGCCGCCAGTACATCCATAATTGCTACAGAATTCTTTTTAATGCTGTAAGCTTTTGCCTGAGATGGCGCCATAGTACCGTTCACGATTACTTCACCGATTACTTTTTCCCGATCGGGATGTAATTCTATAGTACCAAGATCATTTACGCCCTTGGTCACATCCAGCTCCAGCGTTTGGGTAGCATAACCCATATAAGAGATGGTCAGTGTTGCCTTGCCTTCTTTAAGTGCATCAATCGTAAAGCTACCATTGAGGTCTGTAGCAGTGCCTCCCTTAAAGCTGGCACCCAGAATTGCTGCACCCGGTAAAGTTTCTCCTTTACTCGCCACCACACCTTTAATGGTTTGTGCCTGCACCCCTGTTACAGATACACAGCCGGTAAAAGCCAGACCCAGAATCCACTTAAAGGGTACGGCCGGCTGTACCTGCAATTGCTTTTGTGTAAAACTTAGTTTCATATGTTTGAAAAAGATTTCGGCAAAATTGCTACAGCCGGCAAATTATATCGACTTCTTCCAACAAGGTATACACATGCTGGTAGCTATCGTTGGAGTAGCACTAATACACGTTGATAATCAAACACTTAACCTGTGTTACCAAAATATTATGCTTTAAAGGTCCGGGTAATTGTACTGCCCGGGCAGGGATATTTGTACCTACACTTAATATTATGGTAATATGCCATCAGTACATTTGCATCGTGATCAGTGCAATATAACAGTATGCAATACGTTATTGTAATCGGAATTTTTCAGGCTTTGCTGGCGATAATATTATTATGGCAGAATAAGCTGCGCAGTAATGCGGACAATCTTTTGATCATGCTGATGGTCTGTATCGCAGCCCATCTTTCCATCAAATTTGTCATCTTCAATTTTGTACAGGACCAGCAGGTACGCCAGCAGATGAATACGTTTATCGCTTATTGTTATGGTCCTTTGCTGTACCTGTACGCACTCAAACGCAACAACCCTTCCCTCATTCCGGCTTCGAAATGGTATGTATTTATTCCCGTTTTGATTGGCTTTGTCGGATATACAAGCATTACCGGTGTACTGATTTATGCTCCGGCAGACGGCTACCGTTTACTGCACTGGTATAATGAAATCAGTTTCTGGACGCTGGTGGGCTCGGATCTGTTTTTTGCCCTGAGCACACTGCACCTGATCCGGCAGGATGAACACAATAAGATAAAAGAGAAGCAACTGATTACGCGGCTGGCATATTGTTTCCTGGTGATATCCGGTCTGGCATTCGGATTTTATATTGCCGGAAAATACATGGGTACTCAGTATGTGATCCTGTCCAGGAGTGTAGTGTACAGTATGCTGGTGTATATGTGTGTGCTGATTATACGGCATAAATACATGACCGTACAAGAGGTAAGTCCGGAAAAGGAACAGGTGCTGCCACAACAGGCGCCTGCGGAAATGACTCTGGTCGCATTTGAAATGCAGGAACCTGCAGCAGATCATATATTGGCTGTACAACGCAAGCATGGCTTGCAGGAACAGGCGCAACAAAAAATATGGGCAGACCTGGAACGGTATCTGCAACAGCATAAACTCTTTACAGATATGGACCTGAGCCTGGACAAGCTGGCTGCTGCTATGGACATCAGTAAATACCACCTTTCCGAGACCTTAAACAATCATGGTAATACCACCTTTTACCGGTATATCAACGAGCAGCGTGTACATTACGCACAGGAGCAAATTGCTTACCTGCACGGCCAAGGAATTTCAATCAATATGCTCTCGGTAGCACTGGATTCCGGCTTTAAGGCTAAGTCTTCGTTTAACCGCTACTTCAAGGAATTACTGGGCCTCACCCCTACCGAATACATCCGTTCGCTGGAGCAGATCGCCCCTCCGGATGGTATGCTTGCCGTGCATTAGTCCTCTTTCATACGAGAGGTTTCTTTAGTATCTTTCATGCCTGCATACACCAGCAGGGAGCAGAAAATGCAGGCGGTGATGTACCAGTAAAAATAATGCTCTACCCCTTCTTGTTTAAACCATAAAGCCAGGTATTCTGCTGTACCACCAAAGATGGCTACAGTCAATGCGTAAGGTAATCCTACACCCAATGCCCTTACTTCTGCAGGAAATAATTCTGCTTTTACTACTGCATTGATAGATGTATAGCCACTGACGATGATCAGTGCTGCAAGCAACAGGAAGAACGCGGCGATCATAGAGGTTGTATGGCTGAGTGCAGTCAACAGTGGTACGGTACACAGGGTACCTAATATACCAAACCCAAGTAGGAGTGGTCTCCTGCCGATCTTATCGGATAAAGCTCCGAAAACGGGTTGCAGACAGGCAAAGAGCAATAAAGTAATGAAGGATATTAAGGTGGATTGCTCCTTGGTCAATTGTACGGTATTGACTAGGAATTTCTGCATGTATGTGGTGTACGTGTAGAAGGCCAGGGTTCCGCCCAGGGTAAGTCCGATCACGGTCATCAGTTGGCGCGGATGCTTCATCAGTTCTTTGATGGTGCCTTTTCGCTCATCTTTCACGGAGTTTTTCTGATGCTCAAAAGCCTCCGTTTCGTGCAGGTTTTTGCGGAGGTATAAGGCAATAACGGAGAGTATAGCTCCGATCACAAACGGGATGCGCCAGCCCCATTCATTGAGCTGCGCCTCGGTAAGCAACAATTTCTGTAGTAATAGCTGAATGCCCAATGCAATCAGTTGACCACCGATAAGGGTTACATACTGGAAGCTGGAGTAAAAACCACGGCGGTCTTCTGTGGCCATCTCGCTGAGGTAGGTAGCTGATACACCATATTCGCCACCCACACTCAAGCCCTGCAACAGGCGTGCCAGCAGCAATAAAGCCGGGGCCAAGACCCCGATGGTACTGTAAGCAGGTGTCAGGGCAATGAGCAATGAACCAAAGGACATCAGCAATACCGATAGCGTCATGGCTCTTTTGCGGCCCACCTTATCAGCAATACGACCAAACATCCAGCCACCGATCGGACGCATGAGAAAACCTACGGCAAAAATACCGGCAGTATTCAGCAACTGTGCCGTCATATTTCCGGTAGGAAAAAAGCTATGGGAAAAGTAGATGGCAAATGCTGCATAGGCATACCAGTCGTACCATTCTACCAGGTTCCCGATCGAACCGCCGATAATGGCCTGAATACGCTCGCGGGTGGTAATCGGAGTGCTTTGGGTATTGGTCTCGCTCATGGGGTAAAATTAACGGAATTAGGCATATCATGAATATGCACAGACAGTTTAAACCCCTCGATCAGCCCCTCTTCACAAAAAAATAGCGGCAAGCCGGATATTCATTTAACTTCGATTGTCTTGAACACGCACCACACTATGATGACAAACAAGTTAGCTATCAAAATATTGCTGGGACTGGTCTCGGCGGTGATCTTATTTCACCTCTGCATTATTGTAAAGATTATCCCTTATGAAATTACCTGGGGAGGTCGTCTGCAAAATGATACAGAAATGTATGTTTCTGAAGCGGTATCTATCCTGATCAATTTATTTTTGGGATTCTTACTTCTGATCAAGGGAGCATTTATCAGGCCATATCTCAAGCGGGGCATCAATGCAATACTCTGGGTATTTTTTGCACTGTTCTTATTAAACACTATTGGCAATCTTTTCGCAAAAACAACATTTGAGCAATCATTTGCAGTGCTGACACTCATTTTTGCAGCACTTATCGGCTTCATTCTGCGCAATAAGAGAGCCCGGTAATGCTTAATATTAAGCCAGCATTTAATTGATACTTACCTTTGAGATATCTATAATCTGATATACTATTTCATATGAACGTTCAAGAACGGATAGATGCATATATTTCCAGCCAACCAGAGCCTAAACGCAGTGAGGTGGAAATGCTGCATCAACGCATACTGCATATTTTGCCGGAAGCTAAGCTATGGTTTTTCGATGGCACCAACGAAGAGGGCAAGGTAGTGAGCAACCCTACCATCGGGTACGGATTGTACACTATAAAATATGCCAAGGGAACTACCAGGGATTTTTTTCAGATCGGCTTAAGTCCGAACAAAACCGGCATATCGGTACATATTATGGGTATTGCAGATAAAACATATCTAAACCAGGCTTACGGAAAAGAGTTGGGTAAGGCAAGTGTGAGCGGGTACTGTATCAAGTTTAAAACGCTGAAAGACATTAACCTGGATGTGCTAGAGTCCGCAATACGCTATGGGTTTGCCGGTCCGCATGAATAGCGATTGGCATAAAGGAAATAAATCTGTGCCTTATAAAAGCGGGATTATTGTATGATCCCTTATCAGAAAGAGGCTTAAATAAAAAATGCTACCCTATGGGTAGCATTTGACCTGGCGGAGAAAGAGGGATTCGAACCCCCGGACCTGTAACAGTCAACGGTTTTCAAGACCGCCGCATTCGACCACTCTGCCATCTCTCCGGGTGCAAAATAAGCGTATTCGGTCTTAATCACCAAATTTTTTTGAAAAAAAACTTAACACAGCTTTCACGCATGGCATAAAATCCAATACTGTATTGACTTTCCCATATGCTACCCTCCCCGCCGGAGACCGATTTGCAGGAACACTAAAAACCTGAATCCCACATTTTTCGTAAATTAGTATATGATACTCAAAAATTATTTCATAGCGATTACTTTGCTGCTGCTTACATTTGCAACGGTATCCTGCGGGCAGAATACCGGCAGCCTTATTCAATCTAATACTTTTAAGAAAATGAACGAACCACAG
The DNA here is from genome assembly GCF_019797745.1 of Edaphocola aurantiacus. Classification (GTDB taxonomy): domain Bacteria; phylum Bacteroidota; class Bacteroidia; order Chitinophagales; family Chitinophagaceae; genus Edaphocola; species Edaphocola aurantiacus. The sequence continues at coordinate 407,162 of NZ_VOSI01000002.1, forward strand.
CAAAATCCTGATGCACAACCTAAACAAATTGATACGGCTATTTTTGCCGCCGGCTGTTTCTGGTGTGTTGAGGGTCAGTTTCAATACCTGGAAGGTGTACAGGGTGTGAAAAGCGGTTATATCGGTGGCACATTGGCTAATCCGACTTACGAGCAGGTATGTACCGGTCTTACGGGACATGCAGAGGCTGTAAGAGTTATATATGATCCATCTGTAGTCAGTTATGATGAATTGCTGGCCGCATTCTTTGTATCACATGACCCTACTCAGCTGAACCGCCAGGGGAATGACATTGGTACGCAATACAGAAGTGCCATCTTCCCGCAAAATGAAAGCCAGAAAGAGAAGGCTCAATATTATATTGCTCAGTTGAACAAGGAGCAGGCATATACGCATCCGGTAGTGACTACTATCGAGGGTAAGGGCCCGTTTTACGATGCGGAAGCTTATCATGATGATTACTTTAACCGTAACCCGGAAAACAGTTACTGCCAGCTGGTGGTAAAACCTAAGATTGAAAAATTCAAAAAGGTTTTTGCGAACAAGCTGAAACACTAATCATATATAATTAAATAAAAAAGGAAGCACTCTTTTCGAGTGCTTCCTTTTTTATTTGCCATCATCACAATAAAATTACGAATGGTACCCCAAAACATTTTATTTTTTAATTACTTTGTACCCAAGTATCTATATGTTACTACTATCACTCAATCATGAAAAGACTTTTACTCTTCCTTACCCTTCTCTGCCATTTTCTGATCAGCGCTGCTGAACAGAAAATAGATACAATTTTCCTGAAAGACATCCCCCTGCAAAAAACACTTAGCCGGATGAATTTCAGTATCCAGACCAGCACAGACGAAAACCAGAACTGGAAATTTCGTAATGCTGATAGCAGTGTGTTTGCTGATCCGGCTTATCAAGACAGCCACTGGTCTGTGCGCGGTTCTCTGTCTAGCGGAGGAGAAAATGCTCACAAAGAATTGCAGCAAGGAGCTTCCTGGTTCCGGGTGCCGGTAGTGGCCGATACCGCACAGGTAGGATATGTGTACACTTTACTATTCCGGAGCAACGGCGCCATGAGGGTATACCTGGACGGCAAGTGTATTGCACAGAGAGGACATTTTTCCAAGGAGGGTAAAGCAGATTATCTATCCATGAATAAGAACCCGATATTCTTTACGGTAGCACAGGCCGGAGTACATATACTGGCGGTACAGTATGAAAATAACCTGGCTTTAAAAGAGCAAGATTCCTGGGGATTCTCTGTTGCACTGTTCAATACGGATGATGTAATGCAGATGCTCAGGAATAACCTGATCCTGGGTTCTGTGGCGCTTATCGGTGTAGGAACACTCTTTTTCACCTTATTCTTTATACATTTCTTATTATTCCTATTCTACCGGAAAGAAATTTCGAATTTATACTTTGCGCTCTTTAACCTGAGCATTGCCTTTTTGTTATACCTCGTTTACTATAGTACTAACGCGGAAAAAGACATCAGTAACAATTCCTATACTATCCTGTCCATAGCGCTGTCCTGTATTACGATCTGTTTTTCATTATGCGCCTTTACGGTTACCTTATTCAGCAAAAAGAAAACTTTCCTGAAAATTGTACTGGCCTTAAGTGTTATTGTACTGGCACTTGCCCTGCTTGATCAGAAGGATGAAAGTGGCTTGTCAGCATATACTATGACTGCACTGTTGGTTGTATCCCTTGTATATACCATGGTCAGGATCATCATTGCCATTTTCAAAAAGGTACCGGGCTCACTGATCCTTGGTTTTGGTATACTTTTCTGTCTGTTATTCATTATAGGTCTGTTTATTACTGTTTTTATTGCCGGTAATGTAAGGCTGAATATGCTGCTGACCATCTTATTCGTCCTTTCGATATTCAGTATACCGGCTTCTATCTCTTCTTTCCTGGCCTGGCGTTTTGCGACCACTAACAAGAACCTGAGCAAGCAGCTGGTTGCGGTTGAACAATTATCGGCAGAAAAGCAAAGCATCCTGGAAAACCAGAACATTACGCTGGAGCAGGAGGTAGTGGTGCGCACTCAGGAAGTGATGCGGCAGAAACAGGCACTTGAAGAGGAAAAACAGAAGACAGATAACCTGTTGCTGAACATCCTGCCGCATGAAGTTGCAGAGGAATTAAAAACAAAAGGCTCTTCTAAAGCGCAGCAGTTTGATGAGGTTTCCGTACTGTTTACCGACTTTGTTAACTTTACCAAAATCTCGGAAACGCTGGGTGTGGACGAGCTGCTGGAAGAACTAAATATCCACTTTACGGCATTTGACCGCATTATGGAGCAACATGGTCTGGAGAAAATAAAAACTATCGGTGATGCTTACCTGGCTGTAAGCGGCTTGCCTCTGGCCAATAAGATGCATGCAACAAATGCTGTCGCTGCAGCAAACGATATTATCGATTTCGTGGCACAGCGCAAACTGCAGGTGCCTTACGGACTGGATATTCGCATCGGGATTCATTCCGGACCACTGATCGCGGGCATTATAGGGGTGAAGAAATTTGCCTACGATATATGGGGCGATACGGTAAATACAGCCGCCCGTATGGAACAAAACAGTATACCGGGCATGATCAATATCTCGGAGAGTACCCATCAGCTGGTACAGGATTATTACCCATGTACCTACAGAGGTAAAATTGAAGTAAAAGGCAAAGGGGCATTAGATATGTACTTTGCAGGAAAACCAAACCCTGAAATTTAAACGCAATTATGATTCGAACGTGGGCAATCCTGACCGGATTGTGTTTTTTATTATTAAATGGCGTGTGTGCCAAGGCACAAACAACGCAAACCGGTAAGAAGGATTCTTTACTGGCAGCATTACCTAAAGCCCGTAATGAAGCGGACCGGGCCAATATTCATTTTGAAATGGGCCGCGATGCCTTATCCGGGAAACGCTACCGGGAAGCTTTAACTTACTTAAACGCCAGCCTTCCTTATTATCATCAATCTAAAGACCTTAAAAAAGAAGGCAGAATATACTTCGGCATTGGTGTTATTTATATCAATGGTCTGCGGCAAACCGACAGTGGTATTATTGCACTAAACAAGGCAGAAGCATTGGCCAAACAGCTACAATCTGACTCTCTGCTGAATGTGATCTATAGTCTTCTGATCTATACGCATTCCAATATGGGTAATACAAAGGAGTCCTTAACTAATTCCAGGAATCGTTTAGCCATTGGTCTGCGCACCCAGAATGACAATGTAATCGCGGAGTCTTATCATTATATCGGTATTGCTTATGCAACTATGGGGGAAAACCGTAATGCCATGGACAATTACCGGAACTCGCTGGCATATTACCGTAAGTCGGGTAATAAAACGGGTATCTCTGACCTCATGCTGAATATGGGGGAACAATACTTCCGGGAGGAGAAATACGATACCGCCAGAACGTTCCTGAATGATGCATTAAAGATCGCAGAGGAGCAGGGAAATAAAGGGAAGCAAACCGTTATCCTAAGCATGCTGACGAATCTTTACATTACGCTGAAAGATACTACAAACCTGAACATAGCTTTAGACAAAGGTATGGCTGCCGCGCAGGCTACAGCTGATCCCATGTATATCTCTTCCTTCTCGGTAATAAAGGGTCTGGTAGATCTGTACGGGATGATGAAGCCGGATGGTGCAGGAAGCTTTATCATTATTCCCGGGCGTCGCCAGGAGTTTGAGCAAACGGTAGCAACCGTAACCCAGCAATTGGATATCTACAAGCAATCGTCTATCGACATTTCCCGCTGGACCCAGATACATCTGGCCCTGGCTATTGCTAATAACCTCCTGGGCAGGCCGCAGATGGCTTATGATAACCTCATTGAATATAACCGGTATAAAGATAGTTTTGCCAATCAGGAAAAGGCGAAGCAGTTTTCTGAAATGGAGCGCAGGGTGGTCGCAGATGCTGCTGATGTTAAAGTAAACTATGCGAATACGGTCCGTAATGTATCTCTTGCCGGCCTGGTATTGTTATTGCTGGCCTCTGGCGTTATCCTGTATGCTTACCGCCAAAAACGCAGGGATAATAAGCTTATCGCTGCCGAAAGGGCTAAGTCGGATAACCTGTTGCTGAATATTCTGCCGCTTGAGGTTGCAGAGGAACTAAAAGCAAAAGGTTCTTCCAAAGCACAACAGTTTGACGAGGTTTCGGTACTGTTTACCGACTTTGTTAACTTTACCAAAATCTCTGAGTCGCTTGGTGTAGATGAGTTACTGGAAGAGCTGAATATTCATTTTACAGCGTTTGACCGTATTATGGAGCAGCATGGCCTTGAGAAAATAAAGACAATAGGTGATGCCTATCTTGCGGTAAGCGGATTGCCGGTAGCGAATGAAATGCATGCCGTCAATGCTATTGCTGCTGCAAAAGATATTATTGCCTTTGTGGCCGCACGCCGCCATCAGGTGCCTTATGGACTGGATATCCGCATCGGGATTCACTCCGGGCCACTGATCGCGGGCATTATCGGGGTGAAGAAATTTGCCTATGATATATGGGGCGATACGGTAAATACAGCTGCCCGTATGGAACAGAACAGTACACCGGGCAGGATCAATATCTCGGAAAATACCTGCTCTCTGGTAAAAGAAAATTATACCTGCACTTATCGCGGTAAGATAGATGTGAAAGGAAAAGGGGCGCTGGATATGTATTTTGTTGAATAATTAAGGGCTTATACAAGCCGGACTAAAATTTAAAAGAATATGCAATACACAGAAGTGGAACAACTGATACTGCATAAATTGCAGCATGAGCTGCCGCACCATTTATCTTATCACAGTGTGGCACATGTAAAGGATGTAATAGAAGCAGCTACTTATATTGCAGCGGAGGAAGGTATACAGGGCGATGACCTGATTCTCCTGCGCACGGCGGCACTATTTCATGATACAGGATTTCTGCACGGGGCCAAGGATCATGAACAGAAGTCTTGTGATATTGCAAAAGACATTCTGCCGGGTTATGGCTATGATTCATCGCAAATAGACCGCATCTGCGGTATGATTATGGCGACACGTATACCACAGGCTCCGCAGAACCTATTGGAAGAGATCCTGGCAGATGCGGACCTGGATTACCTGGGACGTGATGATTTTTTCACCATCGGGGACCGATTATATGAGGAGCTCTCGGTATTTGGTATGGTCAGTAATGAATGGGACTGGAATGTACTGCAGGTCAGATTCCTGGAAGCACACCACTACTTTACCCATACAGCAATACGATTAAGGAAACAGAAGAAAGAAGAAAATTTACAAAAGATCAAAGACAAATTATAAGTTATTATGAGCAACAATACCACTCACCACGGACCACTATTTACCTTATCTGATATCATATATCTGGTGCTGGGTGTGCTTTCCGCAAGTTTTGCCTTAAAGAGTTTCCTGGTACCCAATCACTTTCTTGATGGTGGTGTTACCGGTATTTCTCTGCTGATCCATGAGGTGTTTCATGTAAACCTGGGTATCATTCTTTTAATCCTGAATATTCCGTTCATCATCTTATCCCGTTACCTGGTCGGCAAGCATTTTGCTATACGCAGCGGTCTTACTATTGCGCTTATTGCATTAACCCTCCAGTTTGTAAACTTTCCGGAACTGACGCATGATAAATTGCTGGTAGCTATGTTCGGTGGCTTTTTCCTGGGTGTGGGTATCGGCCTTTCTATGCGGGGCGGTGGTACTTTTGATGGTATGGAAGTGCTGGCTCTATTTACCTTTAAGAAGAGCAGCTTTTCGATTACGGAGATTATATTGGGCATGAATATTCTCATCTTCATCGTAGCCGCTTTGTTTATGAAAACGGAGACGGCTCTATATGCGATGCTGACCTATTTTATTGCCAGCCAGACGACGAAATATGTTATTGAAGGAATTGAAGCGTATACCGGCGTAACTATTGTTTCTGCCAATAGTGAAGCGATTAAGAAGGCACTTGTACTCTCTCTGAATCGCGGCATTACGGTATATAAAGGCGAACGCGGATTTATGAAAGACAGCTTCGAGCAGAGTACGGAAGTGGACATTGTATTCACTATCGTGACCCGCCTGGAAGTGAGAAAGATCAAGAATATTGTACACGCCATTGACCCGAAAGCATTCATTTTTGTGCAGACGGTAAGAGAACCTCAGGGTGGTATTGTAAAGGAGATCGTCAAACACTAAATAAATAGTTTATCTATAAAAAAGAGGGGGAAGCACTAAGTGCTTCCCCCTCTTTTTGCATATAATGTGCCTGCCATGAATGGCGAGGCACTATTTTCTATTAAAAAATGAAACAATTACTGTTTTACAATTTTACCTGCAAATACTTGTTCCGTACCACGAACAACGATCACCTGGTACATACCTGCTGCGAAGCGGCTCATATCGATGCTCTCGTTTTCACCTCTTGCCTGCTGGCTGATCATGATCTGACCGATGCTGTTCATTACTTTAATGGTTTCACCGCCGGTTAAGCCCATAACACGCGCATTTCCGCTGGTTACAGTTGGAGCCAGCTGAATGTTACCACACTCGCTCATGTTTACTTTAGTTACCGTGCTGTACTCAAACATACCATCGCGGTCTACCATTTTCAGACGGTAGTAGCCAGAAGCATTTTGCTGTACAGAAGTGCTGTATTTAGCACCGTTAGCTGCATTTTGAGCATCCAGAGATTTGATCATTTTATAATCACGACCTTCAGCACTGAATTCTACTTCGTAACGGTTCAGATTTGCTTCTTTTGCACTTTCCCAGTTTAAAACAACAATACCACAAGACTGTTCTTTTGCATTAAAAGAGCGTAACGTTACCGGTAATGGTGCTGCTACTGACAGAGATACCTGTGTGATATCGTTGGCGATATTTGTATTACCTACCTGGATAGGAACAGATCTGTCTACAGTCATAGTAGAATTCTGAGGAGTACCTACTACAGTGAAACCTGCTACATTTACAATAGCGTCTTCTGTATTTCCTGCATCAATTGCATTATTATTTGTCAATACTATTTGACCGCTAGGACCGGTTGTGTAAGACACAACAGTCCAGTTGTTAACAGTTGGTACTGTATTGTTGGCAATACCGTACTGGCTAGGGAAGCCGATCGTAACTTCCAGGCTACCTGCAGGGATTACGCCATTTGTACCTGGCAGTGCAGTACTTGCATTCTCTACAAAATAGTTTACCTGGCCACTACCATTAATCGAGCTGCCGCCACCTACCATAAAAGGACCGGGACCTGCCGGATCTGCGTTCACTGCATTCGCAGGAATCTGTGCGTATATAGAAGTACTTAATAATGCTAAGCTTGCTAATAAGGATAATTTTTTCATATTCTTTCTTTTTGGTTTGTTTATAAATGAATTCTATTTTCTGAAGAGAGAGAGAATAGTCGTCAATGACCAAAAGATCATTGACGACTATCAGGGTACTATTTATTGAACATTTACTTTTCTTACGCTACTGTTGTTGGTGCTGTTACGCTCTCCGCCTGAATTGTTCAGGATTACCGGAGTGATATTCAGCTGGCTGATTGTAGCCGTGCCTAATACCTGCATAGTCACACCAATTGAAGACAAACCATAAGCGGAGATATTCTCACCTGCTTTCAGTTTAAATAACATGGTCGTTGCAGAATTGGTAACCAATTCCCACTTCGTGTTATCTATAGAGGTAGCAGCCGGGAAATTCATTGTAGTCAGGGTCGGATCGAAAGTGTAAGAGTAGATCGCACTGTTTTTAGACAGACGAACATATACCGGAGTGGCCTCATTATTAGTCGGTACACCTTGCAGCTCGCTTATTCTTAAACGGAAGTTTGCAGAGGTTCCTGAACTGATGATAAAGTTAGATGCACTGATTTGTGTTGACATGGTCAGATCCGGAACCTGCTCAACCAGTACGTGCAATGTAGCACTTGCTGTAGCCGGAGTAGTACCGTTATCGGTAACAACATAAGTAAAGTCTACAGGGCCTACATAACCAGCCAGTGGGGTAAAGGTATAGCTACCATCTGCAGCCAGCACCAGGATACCCTTGCCTACAATAGTCTCTGTTTTTGCCGTTACGGTTTGTGCATCATCATTCGGGTCAGAATCATTGGCCAGTACACCATTCGCAGCAGTTGTGGTTAATACATCACCATTTTTGGTTTGTATATAATCATCAGCAGCCAGGGTACTGTTTGCATATGTAGTTGGCAGAACGGTTACGATCTGGTATGCACCGCCACATTGTGCTGAAGTTTGGTTATCACAAACATTATAACGGATCGTATCGATACCGATAAAGCCAGCTGCTGGAGTATAGGTTACATTACCATTTGTAGTATTTGCTACTGCAGTACCACCATAAACAGTGTTGCCCGCAGTTGCGCCATTCAGGTCGGTCAGGGTTATAGACGCCGGTACTAAAGCAGAACCACCGGTTCCGGCATAGTCATTGGCCAGTGAGTGAATGATTACACTCTGTCCCATTTTAACGGAAGCAATATCCGTATTGATCACCGGAGCAGAAGTAAGTACACTCTGATCTTTAACGGTGATTGTCAGTAATTGATTTATACAAACAGAGTTATCACAAACAGGTACATTGAACTGGTATACACCAGCTGTTGCTGTAGTGAAGGTATAGGTACCATCTGCATTTACAGAAGGTAATGCAACTGCAGGATTACCACTCAGTGCAACCGCAGCTGCATAAGTAGTTGTTCCGGTTACGACATCATTTGTTTTTACATTACCCGGAATAGCCTGGTTGATGTAACCTACATTGAAATCTGGTCTGCTGAAATTACAGGTTGTACCCGGAGTACCGGCAGGCAGGAAACGAGTATCTACGAATGCACCGTATACATCGATATACTGATCCAGCGCCGTTACCAGCGTATTCATCGAGATCTTGATCTCGTCAAATGGCATGGTGGTAATGAAACCTGCATTATACACATTGGTATCGCTACCGATCAGGCTAACCAGCACGGAAAGGTTAAGCAGGTTAGAACCGGTATTGGTTTCCTGCAGTACACCATTGTTATAAGTAGAGATCGTAATGTTAGGCAGTAAAGATGCCGCAATAGCAAAGTTGTTTCTTTTTACTACGAAACCGGCAAATGTTCCCGCCGGATATACATACTGAGGTACAGCTACACCCAAAGAAGTTGTAGACAGCGCATTCACAGTATTATATAATCTGGAGAAGTCTGTATTGGTAGCAGATACCGCATTCCACGGATCATCTACTTTACAGCCTGCACATACAGCACCGCTTACACCAGTGTTCGCACCGTTTACCACAGCACCATGTTGTGTCTGGCTCAGTACTTCTGAAGTGTTACATGGTACATTGCGTGCACAAGAGGTTTCGATGTATGTTTCATACACATTGATTGTACCTAATACATTTGCAGCAATCAGGTTGTTTACTTCCATAACAACTTCGTCGAAAGCAACATTACTGATGATACCTACGATTTGTTTAGGACTTGTACCACCGGTAAGGATATCGGTACTTACACCAGCCAGCAGCGGCTGTCCTGTACCATCCTGAACCAGGACATCATCTTTGTATAATTTGAATTTGATATTACCAACTACATTAGCAGCTAATAATGTTGTGCTCTCTATTTCAAATCCAGCGTATGAACCAGCAGGATAATCCTGAAGCTGGTTTTTAACCGCGATACTACCAGTAGATAATACACCTGCAGTCAGGTCGATAGTAGCGAACGTACTGCTGTTACCATCAATCAGGTTGTTGGTATTGTTGATTGCACAAGATACACAGCCTGTTCCTGTAACACCGGTACGTCTTGCGTTAACAAACACAGGATAATCAGGGTTAGCAGTATTTTTAAGGCCTACAGATTGCGCACAGGTGATATCATTAGCACAGAATTGCTTCAGAATTGCACCGTAGATACGTGTAGTACCCAGGTCTGCAGCCAGTGTCTGGTTAATAGTCAGGCGTACACTGTTGAACTGTCCTGTAGGAACGAAACCGATGATCTGACGACCGGTGCTGTTCAGCAGGCCAGTGTTCAGAGCCAGTAAGCCATTGCCAGTTACGGACTGTACCAATGTATCATTTCTGTATACCGCTACAGTCATATTGCCCAACAGGCCTAAGTTCAGCAGGCTTGGATTCTCAATATCAAAACCGGCAAATGTATTGTTATACATCGTTACCTCATCCTTGATTTCGAATTGTGCATTTGCTGCAACACCTACCGTCTGTACGATAGTAGCATAGTTGGTCAGGTTAGCATCAATAGCAAATTCAGGATTATTGATAGAAGAGTTTACGCCTAATAAGGCAGTAGAACCAGATTCAGTAGATACCGGATAGGACGGAGTAGTCAGGTATTGATTAGTGTTACAAGCCGGGGCTGTACCTGCACAATAACGTTCTACTACTGCACCATATACCTGCAGATTGTTACCCAGGCTCAGTGCACTGAATTGCTCAATCATAATACGGTCAAAGTTCTTAGTGGTTTTGAAACCAGCTCTTTGTTTTCCCGTACCAGATAAGAGGTTCAGTTCTAGTGTACCTGCTCCAAGGGTTGCCTGCTCCTGTAAGGTAGTACCCAGGTAGGTTTTGATGGTAACACTTCCTAATAAATCAAGGTCCAGTAAACCACCGGTACTCTGAACATCGAAACCGGCATAAGTACCTGCTGCGTAATATCCGCCAGTACTTTCTACGGTTAAGCGTATAGTTGATAAAAGAAGTGTATTGAATGTAGCAAAGTTAGCTGCATTGTTATCTGTAGCATTGCCTTGTAAGCTCAAGCTGGCCAGGCCACTGGCACCGGTCCAGGCAGCACCCGTTACAACTGTACCAGGAGCACTATTGGCACCAACCGAAGACAATGAGGTTGGAACATTACAAGGGGTAAGTGGCGCCTGGGCAAAGCCATGAGGGGCCATAAACAGCATTGCTGTGATTAAGGTGAATAACCGGACGACGATACTCGTACGGCTGGCGTAAATTTTTGACATAATTGGTTTGAATTAGTAAGGGGTTAATTAATGTTGATAACAACATGTACTCTCCATATTCTCATACATAAAATGGATCAGCAAGGCACGCAAAAAGCCCTGACGCATGTGGGACATCAAGCGTCAATAAAGATTGCGGAAATGCAATCCCGTTCTTATACGGAAAGGCGAATAAGTAGATATATACCTACGCAAGCATGCGTACGTACATAAGCAGTAAGTAGATCAGTAAATGTCTAAGTTAAATCGACAACGTAGTATTTGCGATCAATAAAGCCGAACATAATTTTGTTTTTAGAGTGAATAAATGTGGTAAACCCTTACCCTTTCCCTTGTGGGGGAACTGGCCTAATACAACTCACATTTAGTTTTTGCATAGGTATAATTTGCACACTAAAAAAAAACGCTCTATTGCACACTACGAAAGTGTATAGAAATTGGGGACATTATTATTCAGAAATAAGTTTATACAAGACTTATATAAGAAATGAATAACAATATTGGATGTAGTTTCAATAGCAAATTTAACAAATGATCTGTAAACACAATCATTTTTATGTATAAAAATTATTAATTCCTCTTAACCCTGGTTAAAAGGTACAGTAATACAAGCACAGCCTGCACTGCACCTCTATAGAAGATTCAGGCAGGAGTGGAAACGCTCCAATAAAAAGAAGTAAACAGGTAATTAGTCCTGCAGGTTTGCTGTAGTTAACAAGCGATTGAAGTCCAGTACTTTAATACGTTTGCCATCCAGATCAATGATGCCGTCTTTCTTAAATTCAGACAGCAGCCTGATGGCAGATTCAGTGGCAGTACCTACTATATTAGCAATCTCATCACGGGTAAGCCTCACATTAAGGGTCTGCCCATCTTCATCAAAGCCATAGGTCTCCTTTACAAATAGCAGTGCCTCTGCCAGCCTTTCGCGTACAGGTTTCTGTGCAAGATGTGCAACCTTCTGCTCTGCTCTGCCCAATTCAAGGCTGATAAGCTTCATGAAGTCCAATGCGAGATTATTATCCTTAGTCAGGGCACCCATAAACTGATCTCTCGGAATAAAGCATACCGCAGTATCTTCTAATGCGATTGCAGATGCGGAGTATCTTGTATCGCTCAATAAGGCCTTATAGCCAATCAGATCGCCGGGTTTGGCAAGTCTGTATATATGTTCCTTTCCATCGTCTCCGTTCTTAGAGATCTTCACCTTACCGGAATTGATACAATAAATGCCATAAGAACGCATACCCTCATGAAAAATGATCTGCCCCTTTTTATAGCTGGTACAGGTCTTCTCTTCACTAATCAGATCCAACTCCTCCTTGCGGGCATTACAGAACACGCTGGATTGCTTGTGCGCACAATTGTTGCAGTTGTCGTCCGGACAGTTATAAGTGCTCATATTTTCATCCTCAGGCTTCATCTTGCAGGGTTTATTTAAACTAATTGGAAACTACAAAATTATATATAAAATAAATGAGGCAATAATATATTGCCTCATTTATACATAATATGCTATTAATGCTCTTCTTCTCCCGGACGTAAAGGAACGTTTTGAGGAATAAAGTCATTTCCGTGACCATCATCTTTGTAATCATACGGCCAACGGTGTACTTCAGGAATTGGACCTTCCCAGTTACCGTGCTCCGGATGAACAGGTGTAGTCCACTCCAGTGTAGTTGCCTTCCAAGGATTCTGGCTGGTAACTTTTCTACCGCGGAACATGCTCACGAAGAAGTTGAATACGAATAATAATTGTGCAAAGAATGTAATCACAACTACAACAGTAATGAAAGCATTCATTGGTTGATAATCCTTATAAGATACCCACGCACTGTAATCGTAGTAGCGACGTGGCATACCTGCCAGACCTGCATAGTGCATTGGCCAGAAGATCAGGTAAGCACCGATGAAGGTGATAAAGAAGTGGATATAACCTAAAGTATTGTTCATGAATCTGCCGAACATCTTAGGGAACCAGTGGTACACACCGGCAAACATACCGAAGAATGCAGATACACCCATTACCAAGTGGAAGTGCGCAATAACGAAATACGTATCGTGCAGGTGAATATCCAGAGCAGAGTTACCTAACCAGATACCGGTCAGACCACCAGAGATGAAGATTGATACGAAACCAATTGCAAACATCATCGGTACAGTGAAACGGATACTACCTCTCCAGATTGTAGTCAACCAGTTAAATACTTTGATCGCAGATGGGATCGCAATTAACAGGGTTAACAGTACAAACACAGAACCTAAGAACGGACTCATACCTGATACAAACATATGGTGCGCCCATACTACCAGTGCCAGTGAGGTGATACCGATCAGAGAGATAATCATTGCCAGGTAACCAAAGATTGGTTTACGGCTATGTGTAGATAATATTTCAGAAGCCATACCCATACCTGGTAACATTACGATGTATACCTCAGGGTGACCTAAGAACCAGAATAAGTGTTGATATAAGATAGCAGAACCACCAATGTGAGATAATGCTTTACCACCGATAAAGATTTCAGACAGGTAGAAGCTGGTACCCATGTGACGATCAAAGATCAACAGAACCACACCGGAAACTAATACAGGGAATGATAATACACCCAGGATAGCGGTGAAGAAGAAAGACCAGATTGTCAATGGCATGCGTGTCATCTTCATACCATTCGTTCTCATATTCAGGATAGTAGTGATATAGTTCAAACCACCTAATAACTGAGATACTACGAACAGTACCATACTGATCAACCATAAGTCCATACCTAAGCCAGAACCTAAAGATGCTTCTTTAAGTGCGCTCAATGGAGGATAAGTCGTCCATCCACCAGCAGCAGGGCCTGTTTGAACAAATAAAGAGATAAACATGATCACACTGGAAACAAAGAAGAACCAGTAAGATAACATATTCATAAATGGTGATGCCATATCGCGTGCACCAATCTGAAGCGGAATCAGGAAGTTACTGAAAGTACCACTCAAACCGGCAGTCAATACAAAGAATACCAGGATAGTACCGTGCATTGTTACTAATGCATAGTAAAACTCAGGAGTCAGTTTTCCTCCTTTAGCCCAGTGACCCAGGAATTGCTCCATAATAGGGAAGCTAGACTCCGGGAAACCTAATTGTAAACGGAAGAATACGGAGAATAAAGCACCGATTACAGCCCATATAATACCTGTAACCAGGTATTGTTTACCGATCATCTTATGATCCTGGCTAAATATGTACTTTGTAAGAAAGTGCTGTTTAGGATGATCGTGATGACCCTCGTGATGTTCGTGCGCACCGTGTGCATGTGCTAAAGTAGCGTCGTTACCCATTTTTATATTCAATTTACAAACCTTATAAAAAGGCAGAAAATAATTTAATGTTTAAAAATTTTATTACTTGGATGCAACAGTTTTGGTAGTATCCTGAGCTGCAGCAGGGGCAGGAGTTTCAGTTCCTTCCTTTACCGCTGTTGCCGGAGCAGCTTCAGCAGGGTGTTGCAGATCGTAATAAGGTTTTTGCTCAGCTAACCATGTGTTGAATTCTTTCTCAGTCTCAACTACTACAGTACCTCTCATAGAATAGTGGCCTTTACCACACATCTGATCACAAGTGATTTCATAAACGAAATCTTTGTTACCGGTAAGCTGTTTCATTTCAGCAGTAGTTTTTCTTGGTGTAAACCACATTGTAGTGGTAATACCAGGAACAGCATCCATCTTCATTCTGAAGTGAGGCAGACCCACATCATGGATTACATCACGGGAATTGATAATGAATTGTACGTCTTTATTATTAATGATGTGTGCTTCACCATTTTCAACAATGATATCGTCTTTAGAAGCCGGATCGTTCCAGTCCAGACCCAGAATATTGTTCGCGTCGTTGATCAGACGGAAGTTTGTTTTACCAAACACGCCATCTTTACCAGCATAACGGATCACCCAGTTAAACTGCTTACCCATAACCTGTACTTTTAATGCACCTTCCGGAGCTTTACCTGTAATGGTAACCCAGTTTTTCAGACCAATCGCAACCAGGACCATCAGCGTTAAAGCCGGAATAGTAGTCCAGATTACCTCTAACTTGTTATTGTGAGAATAGAAGTAAGGCTTCTTATCATCTCTTGCCTGATATTTGTAAGAGAACCAAAACAGAACAGCTTGTGTTGCAAGAAATACAGCACCTGTAATGATCAGCGTTACATGCAGCATTTTTTCATACTCCAGCCCTTGTACAGAAGCTGATTCCGGCAATCCCAAAGGAGCCAGGTATTGATGACACTTATAAATACCGTAGAGACCCAGGATGAAGACAACTACTAATAATACTGCCATCAGCTTATTAGTACTCTTGGCTACAACTTCTTCGCCTCGTATGATATTAGCATATTCGCTGGCTTTGGCAATCTGGTAAATGATGATAAAAACCAGAATAACTAAGGCGGTTAATATTAATCCCGACATTGTTGAATGTTAATTATTTAATTATTAAATGCAGGTGAACGGAACACCCCAATTCTTTTCCTATTATACTTAAAACGCTATATTAACTCAGATGGACAACAGACTCCTTCAGGAATATGTGATTATGAGGAATCAGGTCAGACTTAGTTAATGTCTTAGACACCGTCAGAATCATAACACCTGCAAATCCTGCAAAAATACCCATTTCGTACCAGCTGATATTCCAGTTGTGACCGGAAGGACCAGGATAAGTTAATAAATATAAGTTTAACCACTGACCAAAGATAATGATCATCGCCATAAACACAACTGTAAAGTAGTTACGTTTGCTTGGGCGGGACATCAGGATCAGGATCGGTCCTACAAAGTTTACAACAATATTCAGATAGAATAAGAAGCTGTAAGGTCCGTTTTGACGTTTGTTATAATAAGTTGTTTCCTCAGGAATGTTACCATACCAGATCAGCATGTATTGTGCGAACCAGGTATAAGTCCAGAAGATAGAGAAGGCAAACATGAACTTACCTAAGTCATGGATGTGCTCTTTATTTACCAATACAAGATTACCTTGATTTTTCAGGTATACAGTCCACAACAGGATCAGCGCCATACCAGAAACGAATGCTCCTGCGAATACGTGCCAGCTGAACAGTGTTGAATACCAGTGTGCATCAATACTCATGATCCACATCCACGGAGTAGTACTCATCATAGTTAAACCATAAACTACCATGAAAGCACCAGCCAGAGAAACTGTTTTCCAGTAAAGTTTAGTTGAATTTTTTGGAGTAGACTCCTGTGCAATGGACATTGATCTGAACTTTCTACCGAAGAAGCTCCACAGACCTACTGCAGCAACAGAGAATCCGATGAACATTCCTTTATTCAGGAACGTAGATTTACCTTCCAGTACTTTATCACCATGAGGATTTACCCAGTGATAAATAGGATTATGATCACCTAAACCGAAGATCATGCTGAATAAAATGATCAGCACCAGCAGACCGAAAACCCAAACATTAGCACCGATAGCTTCCGGTACTCTTTTATAGGCAACAATCCAACCTCCCTGAGCCAAACCGGCAGCCGCCTGAATGAATATAGAAGAGATAGCCATGAACAGGAAGAAAATACCATTTTGCATTAACCCCATCCAGAAACGTACCAGACCGGCTTCTTCATGCTTTCCTAAAAAGCAGACAGCACCAGCGATCAATGTAATAATACCAATTAATGATAATACCAAACCTGTTTTCTTTAAACCCGAAGGGACTTCAAAACGATCGGTCATAATGTATCTATTTTTTTATCTAATTAATTATTTGTTGTTATGCTTATTTTTTTGCAACAGTTGAATCTTTAGATGCAACAGCTCCTTTTGCCGCAGCAGCAGTATCAGTTGCAGCTGTACTACCTGCAGCTAAAGTGAATGCTGCACCACCGTTTTTAGATTGTACCTGCTTGATGTAAGCTAATACCTGCCAACGTTGTTTTACATTCAACTGGCTAGCATAAGATCCCATCATATTCTTACCGTAAACGATTGCATAATACATTTTACCGATAGGCATAGTCAGGTAAGCTGCACCACCTTTAAGGTTAGCCGGAGCAGCAGCAAACGGGCCAGAACCATCTTTGTACAATGGACCATTACCATCCAGTTTATCACCGTGACATACACCACAGTAGATATTGTACAGACGAGTACCTTCTGCCATTTCTCCTTCGGTAAATTTGTAAGGAGATTGCAGTGCATAATAAGCACCGGTATCGGCAGCTGTCAGGTGTAAAGGCAGGTCATGACCTCTTGCAATAGTTCCTGCAACAGGCTCACGAGATGTCAAACCATCTTCAAAGTTCGGGTTTTCCGTATAGGCATCGTATGCACGGGAATAAGTCATATCCGGAGCATAGATCTTACCGGGATTACGACGTATACTACCGCTGTTACAAGAAGCAGCCAGCATAGCGCTACCTACCAAAAATGTTACAACAAAACGTTTATTCATAAAATTCTGTATATAAAATGACTCCTTACGGTTAGTCAATTATTATTATGCTAATTGTTTTTGATATTCTTCTTCTTTATCGAATCTACCATACCACCAGCCTTCTTCAGCAATCTGTACATTAGTCTCTACAGGGTTGGTACTATTCAAAAAGTTCATCAGCTCAGCTTCATCAGTTCCTTCTGTAACTTCAATAACTACTACAAAAAGATCATCTGACTGACGCGGATGGAAAACGTGTTTCTTTACACCCGGCATGATCTGGTTCAGATAACAATAAGTCAGTACCATACCTACCGCTGCAAACATTACCGTAAGCTCGAAGGTAATAGGAATCATTGCCGGTAAAGAGAAGAACGGTTTACCGCCATAGTTAATAGGCCAGTCTGAAGTAAAGATCCAGGACATAAAACCTAATGCGGTGCTGGTACCGGTGATACCAAAAATAAAACCGGCAACGTGCAGATCCGTTTCTTTTAATCCCATTGCCTGGTCCAGGCCATGCACTGGGAATGGAGTATACACATCGTGCAATTTATAACCACTGTGACGTACTTTATGAACGGCATCAAATAATGGTGCCTCATCATCGTAACAAGCTATTGCAAATTTTTTAACTGCCATGATTTGTGTTCTTTATTTATAAACCAGTTTTACAACAGGTTAAAAATGCTTTATTTAATTAGTGTGCGTGTTCAGCAATGTGAATAAACTCTTCCAGAGATTTTTCTTCCAGTGCCAGATTATCCTCATGTGCTTTATCGCCGGTAGTTTTCAATACAAACTTAATCTCTGCGATAGCAATAACCGGGAAGTATTTAGAGAACAGTAAGAAGCAAGTAAAGAACAAGCCAAATGTACCTAAATAGAATCCAAGCTCAGGCCATGTAGGTGAATAGTAAGACCAGTTAGATGGAATGTAATCACGATACAGTGTAGTAGCGATAATTACGAAACGCTCAAACCACATACCAATGTTCACCACGATAGACAGTATGAAAGAGAACACGATATTACGACGTAATTTCTTGAACCAGAAGAACTGCGGAGACACTACGTTACAAGTCATCATCGCCCAGTAACTCCACCAGTATGGTCCGAGTACACGCCATTTAAATGCTTCCTGCTCGTATACAACCTGGCTGTACCATGCCATAAACAGCTCGGTCAGGTAAGCGATACCTACGATAGAACCGGTCAGTACGATTACTTTATTCATCGCTTCGATGTGACCCATCGTGATATACTCTTCCAGGTGGTAGATTTTTCTAACCAGGATCAATAAGGTATTTACCATCGCAAATCCGGAGAAGATCGCGCCCGCAACGAAGTACGGAGGGAAGATGGTTGCGTGCCATCCCGGAATTACTGAAGTAGCAAAGTCAAAAGATACGATCGTGTGTACAGAAAGTACCAGAGGAGTAGACAGACCAGCCAGAACTAAAGACAGGGCTTCAAAACGCTGCCAGTTTTTAGCGGTACCAGTCCAACCGAAAGATGCTAAACCGTATAAACGCTTACGTAATTTAGTTTTCGCTCTGTCACGGATAGTAGCAAAGTCAGGAATCAGACCAGAGTACCAGAATAACAGGGATACTGTAAAGTAAGTTGAGATCGCGAATACGTCCCACAGCAGTGCTGAGTTAAAGTTAGGCCATAATGGACCGCGGGTATTTGGTAAAGGCAATACATACATCGCATCCCAAACACGACCCATGTGGAAGATAGGGAACTGACCCGCACACATTACCGCGAAGATTGTCATCGCCTCAGCTGCACGGTTTACACCAGTACGCCAGTGCTGACGGAACAGTAAGAGGATCGCAGAAATCAGTGTACCTGCGTGACCGATACCTACCCACCATACGAAGTTGGTGATATCCCATCCCCAACCGATAGTGTGGTTAATACCCCAAACACCGATACCCCAATACACTTCCCAGAATACAGAGAAGGCACCAAAGCCTAAGAATAATAAAGAGACTACTAAACCAAAGTACCAAAGCTTTGATGGCTTTTGCTCAATGGGACGACAGATATCTGCTGTAACATCCTTGTAGGTCTTGTTGCCATCTACTAATGGCTCTCTAATGAACGATTCGTATTTTAAATGCATAATTGATTTATTAATGCTGTACGGCTAAAGATCTTAGCAATACAAATCTAATGTCAATTTTTTTATTCTTAGAACCGGCCCGAAGACCGGCTCTGATGATATATTAAATATGTTTATTGTAAACTTCGTCTTTCTCTGTAGCGCTCATTACCACATCAGTGTTACGGATCTTAGACAGATAACTTACGTTTGGTAATACGTGGATAGACTCCAGCATATAGAACAGACGCTCTTTGTTATTCACGTATCTGTCCTGGAATACCGCACTTTCTTTATCGTTAACGTTACCGAAAGTGATACAACCACCGCCACAAGCTGACTGACATGCTGTACTTACATGATGATCTTTCAGAGGAGTACCTTCTTTCTTAGCTGTCAGTTTAGCATCTTGTAAACGCTGAACACAGAAAGAACATTTTTCCATTACACCACGTGAACGTACCGTAACATCAGGGTTCAGTACCATTCTTGTCAGGTCATCATTGATATCATCACGACGGCCATCAGAGTACAGGTTATCTTCGAAGCAATCCGCATCATTCCAGTCAAACCAGTTGAAACGACGTACTTTGTATGGACAGTTGTTCGCACAATATTTAGTACCGATACAACGGTTATAAGCCATTTGGTTCAGACCTTCAGAACTGTGGTTGGTAGCAGATACCGGACAAACGTTCTCACAAGGAGCATTATCACAGTGCTGACACAGCATAGGCTGGAATACAGTTTGGATTGTATCCGGATCGTTAGGATCTCCGGAGAAGTAACGGTCGATTTTCAACCAGCTCATCTCCTGTACTTTGATCACGCGATCCTTACCTACTACAGAAACGTTGTTCTCTGCATGACAAGCGATTACACAAGCACCACAACCAGTACAACTGTTCAGGTCGATAGACATTGCCCAGTGCAAGCCCATAGACTCGTGTACAGGGTAGTGTGTACCATTCTTGCGGAAATCTTCTTCAAATTTCTTCGCGTCAAATTTATCTCCTTTACCATAAGCGTCATGACCTTCATGATGCTCTTCGTTAGGAGCGGTCAGATAGTGTTCAATTGCTTCTCTACGCTCATCAATCAGCTCGTAAGGATTTTTCTTGAACTCTTCTAATGTATATTCATAAATGATAGGACGGTGCTCAGCACTGTTGTGCGTTTGCGTAACCGCTACCGGATAGAATGCATCTGTTTTTTCTACTTTAGCATCAGCGCTGTAAGTGAATGACTGGCCGTTGAATCCAACTAAAGGATAAACGTTTTTACCTAAATCAGCAGCAGCAAGACCTACACCTTTATCACGACCGTAACCAATAGCTACCGCAATTACATTGTGGTGCATACCTGGTGTAACGATGATTGGTAAAGAAACTTCTTTCTTACCCACAGTGATTTTTACTACGTGTTTTTTAGGATCTACCTGATTGATAGATGTCAGCTCAGCATTAAATTTCTCTTTTGCTGTTTTTGGAGACATCATCGCGTAGTTATCCCAGGCCACTTTAGTGATCGGATCTGGTAACTCTTGTAACCAAGGGTTATTACTCCATGCGCCACCTGCACCTAAAGAAGCAGTCTGGAACACTTCAACTTCGTATTCTGATTTGCTGCTAACTGCAGTTGCTTTAGCAATAGCATCAGCTACATTACCAGAGAAAGAAGCACCGCTAACAGTTTGTGTAGCCGGCTCAATAATACCATCCTGTAATGCTTTATCGAAAGTTGCCTGACCCAGTTTACCTACCCAGTATGCATTGAACAGATCGTGGTAAGTACCTGTAGCACCAGCCCATTTCAGTAAGCTGTCCTGGAATGCTCTTGTTTTGAACAATGGAGCAATAGTAGGCTGTATAAAGCTGAAGTGGTTTACTTTAGCTTCTGTATCGCCCCAGCTTTCCAGCCAGTGGTGATCAGAAACAACATATTTACATTCCTTAGCAGTCTCGTCTAAACGATCGCTGAAAGAAACAGTAGTTTTTACTTTTTTCAGACCTGCCAGGAACTTATCTCCTTCGAAGTATTCGTAGGCAGGGTTTACACCGTGCATAATCAGGGCACCAACTTGTCCGGCATTCATTGCATTAATTAATGCAACCATATCCGCATCGATACCTTTTTTATTTTTTGCAGGAGTAGAGAAGTCGATGGTTGTACCGTTCGCACCAATTGCATGGTTAATTGCGTTGATGATGATCTGTACATTTACATCGTTGCTACCACTAACCACCAGACCATTACCTTTCTTCAGATCGGCAGCAGCTTTAGCGATTAATTTATCCAGGTTTTTAGAACCTGTATTGGCAGCAGCACCTGTAGTTACCGCAGCATGTAAAGCCGCAGCTACTTTACCATATTCAGATGGTCTGCAGGTAGCACGCTCATCGGCATTAGCACCGGTCATGCTCAGCATACCTTCTACCTGGTAGTGCTTGTTCATTTCGAAATCTTTGATGTCTTTCGAAACGATTTTTCTTGCTTTGGTATAACCTTTGCTGTATTCTACTGGAGAAATCCATGTACCCAGGAAGTCTGCTCCTAAGCTGAATACCGTTTTAGCTTTATCAAACAAGAAGTTAGGGATCATTCTGGAACCATAAGAAACCTCATTGGCCAGTAAAATACCTGTATAAGAAACCGGATCGTAAGTTACGTGCTTTGCACCCGGGTATTTAGCTAAGAATTGGGCAATAACCTGCTCTGAAGTAGGGCTGATGATTGTTCCGGTCAGTAAGTAGATCGCACCATTGGCTGCATTCAGACCGCTGATTACAGCATTGTCCACCGCATCAAAAGTATCTACTGCTTTACCGTCAACATGTGGCTGACGCAGTCTGGTTTTATCATACAGACTTAAAGTCGCCGCAATCATACGGGCAGAGGTACCACCTTCTGTAATTTTGGAAAGCGTGTTACCTTCAATCATGATCGGACGACCATCGCGGGTTTTCACCACAGCCGGTACACATTCTCCGTTATCTACGAATGTAGACGCATAATAGTTAGGTACACCCGGAATAATATCTTCCGGTTTAATTGCATAAGGGATCGCCTTTCTTACCGGCATTTCACAACTTGCCGCAACAGTAGCCGCAAGTGTACTGAATCCTAAAAATTTCAGAAAATCACGACGCGGAGTAGTGGCATTCAATAAATTATCACTTAAGTCAAGTGGTAATTCTTCATTGAATTCGTTGGCTACACTTTGTTGATACTCTGGTGTATTCGCCAACTCTTCTAAACCTTTCCAATATTTTTTTTGACTCATAAGTCTGCTTTATATTGTAATATAATACTCGTTAAACGATGTATTGTTATTTTTTAAATAATATTAATAGTGACATTTTTGACATTCCAGACCACCCAGTTCAGCTTCAGTTACACCGTCTCTCTTACCGTCTTTAATCTCCTGGTGGTATTTTTCAAAGATGCTGTAGTAGTTATTATTCTGGAAATCAACTTTAGTTTCTCTGTGACAGTTAATACACCATCCCATAGATAAAGACTCAAATTGTTTTACCTCATCCATTTCCTGAATAGGACCGTGACAAGTCTGACACTGAACCTTACCTACTCTTACGTGTTGGCTGTGGTTGAAGTAAACGAAGTCTGCCAGGTTGTGGATTTTAGTCCATTTGATCGGAGTAGCAAGGATTTTACCCTGGTTGTCACGTTTGTATTCTTTTTTAGCAGGATCCCAGCCAGCGTATTTGTATAACTCCTGGATCTGTGCAGTACCATCGATTTTGTTTCCTTCGTGGTCGAACAGTTGCTCACCAGTATACTCACCGATTTGCTTGTGACAGTTCATACATACGTTAGTAGAAGGAATCATTGCCTGACGGCTATCGTTAACACCTGCGTGACAGTATTGACAGTTGATCTGGTTAATACCGGCGTGTACTTTGTGAGAATAGAAGATTGGTTGCTTAGGCATGTAGTTTTGCTGACGCCCCATTTCAACACCACCGTTTACCATCCAGTAACCGGCAAGGATAAATAACAGGATACCAACTACCGCGATGAAAACTTTATTTCTTTTCAGCGGCACATCCTTTTTATTAGGAATACCTTGTTCTGTATTGGCAACTTTATGTAAACCTTTGTTGATACGGATCAGGATCAGGGCCAGTACAGCCAGTACGATCGTAACCAGTACATATAACCAAGTGTTATCTGCTTCTTTAGCAGAAGAACCAGCTGTATCGCCACCGGCAGGGGCAGCAGTAGGAGCCTTATACTCTTCTACGTATTTAATGATTGCATCGACTTCCTCTTCTTTCAGATTAGGAAATGCAGTCATTGCAGTTTTGTTCCATTTAGTATAAATACCATTTGCGTACTTGTCGCCGCTGGCAATTACTGCAGCAGAGTTCTTAACCCATTTGTGGATCCACTCTGTGCTTGGAGCACGGCCTGTGATACCTTGCAGTGCAGGACCGGTTGCATCTTTAATAGGGTTGTGACAAGATGCACAGTTAGCCTGGAAAAGCGCTTTCCCGTCTTGTGCATTAGCCTGTGTAAAGCTTCCGAATACCGTTAATACAGCAATCAGAGCCATTATACTAACACGTTTAAACATAAAATTTAACTTTAAATATGCAGACACTAGAATTGTTTTTGTTTTTTAACTTAAGATTTACACAATCGCGCTTGCAAAAGTACAACACGAAATCCAATTTTTGTCCACATTTGTTAAAATTTTTTTTTCAATGCTGGCAAGGGTTTCAGCCGATTAATTGTCATTTTGAATATATGTTTGTCAAAATTGTGTCATACCCGGCATCACAGTTTTGTCAGAAATCCAAATCAAATCTTTACCTTCCCTTGACAAAAAGGCGCAAAACACATTTTAACAATAGATATATATAAGTAATTAACGGTCGAAAGTCAGGCGTTCACCCATGATATTATCGATCACTTTTACACCATCAAATACCAGGTTCCCGTTCACATAGGTCTGGTCAATGCTGTAATCGAATGTTTTTCCCTCCAGCGGGCTCCATGCGCAGTGATACAGGATATTTGATTTATCCACAGTATATGGTTTCTGACCCAGCAGTACCAGGTCGGCAGCATAACCTTCTTTCAGATAGCCTCTTTTTGCAATCCGGAAGCAATCTGCAGGGGCATGGCACATTTTTTCTACCACTTTCTCCATACTGATCTTTCCTTCCTGTACATATTGCAGCATCAGTTGCAAAGAGTGCTGTACCAGGGGCAGGCCGGCAGGTGCCTGTGCGTAAGGCTGCTGTTTTTCCTCCCAGGTATGCGGGGCATGGTCTGTCGCAATAATATCCAGACGGTCGTCCAGCAGGGCTTCCCACAGTGCGGTACGATTTTCCGGTGCTTTAATAGCTGGATTGCATTTGATCAGGTTGCCCTGTGTAGCGTAATCATCGGCGGTAAAGTGCAGGTGATGTACACATACCTCGTTGGTAATGCGCTTATCTTTCAACGGCAGCATATTGGAGAACAATTGCAGCTCTCTTGCTGTAGTAATATGGAGGATATGCAGGCGGGTATCATATTTTTTAGCCAGTTGAACGGCAGTAAAGCTCGAAGAGAAGCAAGCCTCTGCATCACGGATCAGCGGATGGAAGGAGGCATCGGTAGGATTGGGATATAACGCTTTATTGGCTGCAATAATACGTTCATCTTCGCAGTGCGTGGCAATCAGGTGCCCGGTTTCGGAGAAGATGGTATTCAGGGTAACGAAGTTATCTACCAGCATATCACCAGTGCTGCTGCCCATAAAAATTTTGATGCCGCAGACATTGTGTAATTTCTCATTTGCCTTCAGCACTTCTTCCACATTGTTATTGGCTACGCCCATAAAAAAGGAATAGTTAGCCACAGAAGTATTGGCGCCGATAGTATATTTCTGCTCCAGTAAGTCTTGTGTGGTTGCCGGTGGGTTGGTATTGGGCATCTCCATAAAGGAAGTAACCCCACCTGCAACAGCAGCACGTGCTTCAGAACCAATGGTAGCCTTATGCGTAAGCCCCGGCTCTCGGAAGTGCACCTGGTCATCAATTACACCTGGTATTAACCATTTACCGGTTGCATCTATTTCCTGTACCTGCTCCGTCACCGACAGATTTTCTCCGATTTTCTGAATCAGTCCGTCTTTAACCCAGAGGTCTGCGATAATGGTTTTGCCCTCGTTTACGATCTGGGCATTTTTGAAGAGTATATTGTTGCGCATGTAAGAAAATTGAACGTGAAGCCCCAAAAATAAAGACTAATATGTAAAAAGGGCAGATAATCCTGAAATGTTTGCGCAATACAGCCAGGGCAGCATCATTCCTTAATATTAGAAAGTCGCTCTACAGTCGTTTTAAATTCAGCAATGACCTGTTGATTGTAGATGAGTAATTCGGGGAAAGTATGGCTTTCAGCGTAATGGTAGATTTTTCTATTGAGCTCGTCAGCATAAGTTCTTAAGGAATCCTTTTGTGCAGCACTTATTTTGCTCTCATTCACCCCCACAAAAAATATTGTCCCTGTCTTAGCTTTTAATGCCTCAACCTGATGGCTCATGTAGGACTCGTACTCATCCAAAGTCGCTTTACGGAACAGGGCAAAGGACCTGAAATGTCTGAAGTATGCTTTCCGGAAAGATTCCTTTCCGGTTAAGTCAAAATAACCACCATCTGACTTACATATCTGTGTATTACGACCAATATAATTACCTTCAGTTGGATTAAATATCAGGGTATCGATATCGACAAAGTATGTTGGTAAATCCACCGCCCTTATTTCCAGGTACAATGTATCTTCCGCTACGGTCAGAAACATCTCTTTTCTTTTCTGGTCTATCTTGTAGAGGCTAGCGTATTCATATCGCTCTCCGGCATATACAGCAACACTGGTATACAGAAAAGTAACCAGGAGTATCTTGGCAAACAGTTTCATATATCCAATATTAAAAAAGAGTTGCCAGCTGGCAACTCTTTAGCAGAAATAAATTATTTATTACGGAAGAATATCTTGATCGGCACGCCTTTGAAACCAAAGTGATGACGCAGTTTATTTTCCAGGAAGTTCTGGTATGGTTTCTTTATTTCATCCGGGTGGTTGCTGTAGAAAGCAAACGACGGAACCATAGTAGGGATCTGCATCACGAACTTAATGCGTACATTGTGTCCGCGCATCATCGGTGGTTTAAAGATCTCTACTTCTTTCAGCATCGCATCATTCAGTACAGATGTTGGTATTTTCTTCTGACGGTTTTCATAAACCTCCAGCGCCTGCTCCATTGCCTGGAAGATACGTTGTTTCTCCTGTGCAGAGATAAACACTACCGGCACATCACAGAAAGGCTGTAAGCGTTCTTTCAGCTGCTTTTCGTAATCACGGGCAGTATTGGTTTGCTTACCCTGTATCTTGTCCCATTTATTCACCAGGACAATAATACCTTTACCCTTACGGGCTGCAAGGCTGTAAATGTTTACATCCTGAGCAGTAATACCTACTTCGGCATCGATCAGTAACATACACACATCTGCCTCATCCATCGCATTGATGGCACGGATTACAGAGTAAAACTCCAGGTCTTCGTTTACATTTTTCTTCTTACGGATACCCGCAGTATCAATCAGCACGAACTCCTTACCAAACATATTGTAATGGGTATGGATAGAATCGCGTGTGGTACCTGCGATATCAGAAACAATAGTACGGTGCTTACCTGTCAGTGCATTCAGTAAAGTTGACTTACCGGCATTAGGCTGACCAATGATGGCTATTTTAGGAATAGGATTTTTAGGATAAGCCACCTTGACCATCTGGCCATACTCATCTTCTTCCTCTACCCAGATCACATCTTCATCATTGACATAATCCTCAGGTATAAAAGAGGTAACCATATCCAGCATATCACCGGTACCGCTACCAGATGCAGATGCAATCATTATGGTATTATCAAAACCATAGGCATAAAACTCTGTTGCATCCAGCTGGCGTGCAGCATTGTCTACCTTGTTAACAACTAAAATAACTGGTTTTTGAGAGCGGCGCAAAACCATGGCCATCTCATTATCTAATTCTGTAGTACCCGCACCGGCATCTACAACAAACAAAACGACATTCGCCTCTTCAATTGCAATATGTACCTGTGTACGAATCTCTTTTTCAAATACATCTTCGGAATGGGACACGAAACCTCCGGTGTCAATCACATTGAACACTTTACCGTTCCAGTCGCAAATACCGTATTGGCGATCACGTGTAACTCCACTAAAATCATCTACAATCGCCTTCCTTTGTTCGACCAAACGGTTGAACAACGTTGACTTTCCGACATTGGGTCTACCTACAATGGCTACCGTAAATCCTGGCATAATTTTATTTTTATAATGCTTATAAGCCTGCAAAGATACAATAAGCTAACGGAACTGCACATTTTCCTTTAATATGTGCCTGATTTAAACAAAAAAAGACACGCTGCGAAAGCGTGTCTTGTGCGAAATAAAAACTATTATCTACAGTTTATGAAACTTCATGATGGTTTCTTTTGTACCATTACCTACTTTCATCAGGTAGATACCGGTACTTAATGCAGCTGCATCAGCTTTGTACTGGTTGGTACCGCTTCTGAAGATCGCTTGCTCTGTCTGCAGCACTCTTCCGGTCATATCCATCAGCTGGAAGCTGTATTTGCCCGGAGTTGTATTTTCAATCTGTACCGTTACCGCACCGTTTGAAGGGTTAGGGAATAACTGTACACCTTTTAATTGTTCTGTATTACGAATGCTGGTAGTGGCTTCTGTAATATTAGCGCTGGTTCCGAAGTTCCACTGATCTCCGGCATCGTTAGCACCATTACCATTCACACCATTAATAACGGTATAAAACTTAACGGTTCCGGTTCCGGCAGCAGGTGCAGTCCACTGGAATTGCGCCGCATATACTATATTACCGCTGTTAGGAGTACCGGCAAGTGGTGTAGTATGCTCCAGCAGGGTATTGTTTGCACGTGCAGCCACGCCGCTCACGCCATTAGGAGATAAAGTACCTACAGAGGTTCCGCCACTGTTGGCACAAGTCAGCTGAAAACCAAACTTAGGATGTCCGGTGCCGGTATTGCTACCCGCCAGTACAACCGTATACGTCTGTCCCGGTACATAAGTGGTTACAGGTGTTGTGCCCTCCATCAGCAATACTGCTGCGGTAGTAGCATTGTTCTGATTACCATGGCAGTTAAAACAACCGGTAGCACTACCGGTACTGTTTGTCTGGTTACCTAAGGTACCATGTGTACCATTCTGGTAAGAAGATAACACTATAGTGGCTAACACACCAATAGAAGCAATGGAAAGTAATTTTTTCTTCATGCGTGAATCTTTGTTTATTGAAAGTTGAAAGGGTAATAAATTTAATATATTTCCAATATTACTAATAAATCGTGATTTGTCAGTTTTTTGTCACAGATTTTTTTCGATTTAAGCGGTGATCAAATTGTTGCCTGCGCATTTCTTATAAACTACCGTTAAATTTTACTAATTTTATGTCCTTATTCATTTACATTTTTGAGCAACATGAAAAAAATTTTATGTAATCTGCTCGCTATTGCAGGCTTAGGTATTTCTGCCCATGCTGCAACAGGCGACACTACGGTGGTACAAGCGCACAATGAAAAACAGCTGCAGACGTACACCAATTATGATACGACCATTACCTTCCCGAACGGTTCGCTCTCTTACCAGAAGATCATTATGGATTTTACCTTAGGTAAGTATAACTGTGGCGGTAGCTATAATCCGGCTACAGCAGGTGAGACCAGCCAGGGCAAAAGCGGCTGGTGTTCTGACTGGGATTATGACCTGCATATTATTGTCATGACCGCTGCCGGTGATACGCTTGAACTGGGCGAGGTGATTACTCCATATGCCAATACTACCCTTCCTATGTTCCCATGGACATGGAAAAGAAATTACCGTTATGATATTACAGATCTGTATCCTATCCTGAAAAACGGTGCAACCATCCGTATCTTCTACGCAGGCTGGTCTGGTGGCTTTACCGGTACAACGAAATTCTCTTTCATCGAAGGTACTCCTCCGCGCGAGGTACTGGGTGTACAATCTTTATGGCAGTCTCCTGGATCTGGTTTCTCTTACGGTGAAGCTGTTTCTATCGACTCTCAAATTGTAAAAAGAACGCTGACGGCACCTGCAGGTACTACTGCTGCTACAGTACGCACTATTATGTCCGGTCACGGATTCGGTAACCAGGCTTACTGTTCTGAGTTCTGTTCTAAATGGTACCGCCTGATGGTGAACAACCAGAACGTAGAGCAAAAATCGATCTGGAAACCAAGTTGTGGTTCTAACCAGGCCTATCCGCAGTCGGGTACATGGGTTTATGACCGTGCCAACTGGTGCCCTGGCGAGCATGTAGAGCCTTACTGGCAATCCGTTCCGGTATCGGCTTTATCAGCTCCGTTTACGGTAGACCTGGACTTCCAGCCATATACCAACGTAGGTACAACCAGTAATCCTGGTGCATGGTATAAATTATCTTCTGCTATTATTTTCTATGGTGATTACAACCGTCAGAAAGATGTAGGCGTAGAGCACATCATCAGCCCTACTACAGATGCTAACGAATACAGAAACAACCCTATCTGTGGTTCTCCTAAAATCGTTGTAAAAAACTATGGTTCTGAAACAGCTACCAGCATTAAATTTGAATACGGTGTTGCAGGTGGTACTATGAGTACTTATACCTATACTACCAGCCTGGCCGCTAATGCCAGCGCAGAAGTAAACCTGCCGTCCCTGGCTTCTCTGCAAACAGCAGCAGCCAACAGCATCTTTGTGGTAAAAGTATTATCTGTAAACAATGCTACTGATGAGAATCCGGATAATAATGAACTGAAATCTGAATTTGTTCCTTCTCCTGAGTGGACTGGTGGTAACTTCTCTATCCAGTTGAAAACTTCCGGAGCCGTTTCAGGTCAGCAAAACCGTACGGACTGGAAAATTATTGATATCGCTACCGGTAATGTAGTGGCTTCCAGAAATGGTATTGCAAATAGCACTACTTATAATGATACTGTACACCTGGCTAATGGTTGTTACCGACTGGAACTGGATTGCAGCACCCTGGGTGCAGGTCTGAGAAATCCTTACCTGATTAGCTCTGCGGGTACCTTCATCGTAAGAAACCTGGGTACAAACCAAAGAATTACACTGGACAAAAACCGCGATGGCCAAACTTCTGCTTACCAGGGTAATCTGGAAGGCTGGATGGGTAACGGATTTACGCAGTACTTCACAGTAACCGGTTCTACCAGTGTATTGAAAGTGGAAAATGACATCAACCTGAACATGTATCCTAATCCTGCTATGGATGTACTGCACATCCGTGTAGATGGCCTCTCTATACAGAAAGGTACCGTGACGTTAACCAATGCTATTGGCCAGGCGGTGTACACTGCAGAGATGAAAGGCAATGATTTCACACTGAATACGGAAGCATTCCCTTCAGGTATCTATACTTTAACCTATAGCTCTGATAAAGGAAGCCGTGTGGAAAAAGTTTCTATAAAACACTAATCAGTATTTTTAATAAATAAATGGGCCGCAGTGATTACTGCGGCCCATTTATTTATTAAAAATCTTATTGCTACTATACCTGCCACTCGATCGGCTTCTTGCCATGTGCTTCCAGGTAGGCATTGGTCTTGCTGAATGGTCTGGAACCGAAGAATCCGTTATAGGCTGAAAGGGGCGATGGATGCGCCGATTCTATGATGCAGTGCTTAGTCGTATCAATCAGTCCTTTCTTTGAACGGGCATTTCCGCCCCAGAGAATGAAGACGATGTTTTCTTTTTCCTGTGATACTTTTTCAATAACCGCATTGGTAAAGTTTTCCCAACCGATCTTGCTGTGAGAATTGGCCAGACTGGCTTGCACCGTAAGGCTGGTATTGAGCATCAGCACACCTTCTTTGGCCCAGGACTCAAGAAAGCCATGATTGGGTATCTGGAAACCCGGAATATCGGTGACCAGCTCCTTGTAAATATTAGCAAGGGAAGGCGGTGGCTTTACACCAGGGCGTACCGAAAAGCAAAGGCCATGGGCCTGACCCGGTCCGTGGTAGGGGTCCTGGCCGAGCAATACCACTTCTACTTTATCAAACGGGCAAAGCTCAAAGGCACGGAATATATCCTGTCCTGCAGGGTACAGGGTTATGCCCTGTTCACGATCGTATTTGATGCGGTCTACGATCTGTTTAAAATAAGGTTTCTCAAATTCTTCTTTCAGCTTGTGCTTCCAGCTGGTTTCTATTTGTACATCCATAGGTCTTTAATTTAGGCCGAGGCTCTGATGTCCAGTACTTTTAATTGTAGCGATGTTTCATTGTTCCATTCGTTTTCATCAATGGTATATACAATATCAAAAGGCTTGTTGCTATTGATCAGGTCAAATTTATAAGCAAGGTTAAACCCTATACCACTAATCGGTTGTGCTCCGTTCTGGTTTATTAGAAATTTGATATGCTGATCTTTTACAATTTTGCAGGATTGCCTGAAGTTTGTCACGCTCCGGGAAACAAATACCGGGCGCAGGTTATCGGGGCCAAATGGCTCAAACTGCTGCAAAATATTGAAGAGTTTATAATTGACCTGCGACAGCTCCAGTTCAGTGTCGATCAGTATTTCCGGGCAGCGGGATTCTGTAGAAATGGTTTGGCGTACAATATCTTCAAATCGTTGCCGGAAGGGTTCAAAATTTTCCTTGCTCATCGTCAGTCCGGCGGCAAAGTAGTGTCCACCATAATTCTCCAGCAGATCGCTGCAGGATGCAATGGCATCGTGTATATTAAAGCCGGTAACCGAGCGGGCCGAGCCGGTAATCTTATTATTGGATTCTGTAAGGACAATAGTAGGTTTGTAATAGTAGTCTACCAGTCTGGAGGCCACAATGCCGACTACTCCTTTATGCCAGTGTGGCCGGAAAAGTACCGTGCTGTAATTGTCTTTATAACCCAGATCTTCCTGGAGAATAAGTAATGCCTCATCAGAAATGCTTTTATCGACCAGTCTGCGGTCACTGTTATCCTCATGCAGCTGAGCTGCCATTTTCTGTGCGGTGGCATAATCCTTTTCAATAAAGAGGGCAACTGCTTTATTGCCGTCATCCATTCTGCCGGCAGCATTGATGCGGGGAGCGATGACAAAGACCAGATCGGAGACCTTGAGTACTTTTTTAGTATCCACCAATTCCCGGATCACCTGTATGGCCAGGCATGGATTAAGGTTTACCTTCTCCACCCCGAAGTATGCCAGGATACGGTTTTCTCCGTTAATCGGTACAATATCTGCGGCTATAGAAGTTGCAACCAGGTCAAGGTAATTATATACCAACGACATATCCAGTTGCCAGAACATAGCCAGGCCGCTGATCAGTTTGAAACCGATGCCGCAACCACTCAGTTCTTTGAACGGATAAGGACAATCAGATTGTTTAGGATTGAGGATGGCTAAGGCCTCCGGCAAATGTCCTTCTTCGGGTAAGTGGTGATCACAGACGATGACACCAATACCTTTTTCTCTGGCATAGGCTATTTTCTCAACTGACTTAATACCGCAATCCAGGGTAATGATCAGTGAGATGCCCTGTGCCGCGCATTCATCAATAGCTTTAGTAGATAATCCATACCCTTCATTATAGCGATGCGGTATATAATAGCAGAGTTGCTCTTTGGACAGGTCTGGAGCATTGCCACGCAGAAAGTCGTATACAACAGCGACGGCCGTAGTACCATCCACA
This sequence comes from Edaphocola aurantiacus, assembly GCF_019797745.1. Taxonomy (GTDB): domain Bacteria; phylum Bacteroidota; class Bacteroidia; order Chitinophagales; family Chitinophagaceae; genus Edaphocola; species Edaphocola aurantiacus. The sequence continues at coordinate 440,561 of NZ_VOSI01000002.1, forward strand.
TCATAATCTCCGAAGATCATGATTTTCTTTCCTTCCCTTATGGTTTGATCGATATGTGTTATTGCAGCCTGCATTCCTTTCATGAGGAACGGATCATGCAGGTGCTCCAGCTGTGGCCTGAAAAAATGCTTAGCCGAAGCAAAATCACGGATACTTCTCTGAGCCAGCAAGCGGCATAATGATAAACTGATGTTCAGGTCTTTCTGAATACTCTGTGCTAATGGCTCATCTGTCGGCTTAAAGGTCCATCTCTTTTCTAATCGCATAATGGTTCGGGTTTACGGTGGTGTATCAGGTTAATGAAGCTGGCGGTGCAGCGGTTACTGTCCGGGTATTACCCCGTTTACCGGAGCCTGTCCGTCTTTAAGCTTCATTATAGGCACCACATCCTGTACCGGTTGCCATTGAAAGTTGACCCATTTCAGTCCGTCTACCATTCCCGAAGGCACCATGGTATTGCGGCGCTGCGGCTGGTTTACTTCTGATATTACGCGATCATATATGATCATTCCTTTTTCATTATCCCAGTTCAGAGATACCTGTGCACCTTTCTGGTACTCCAGCACAAATCTTTTACTGGGCATATTATTTACGCGGAAGTAATCTCCGCCAAATGTGATCTTGTTGCCTTCGATATTCAGTACATCAACTGTTTTTGTACTAAACCCATTTCCGTTCTGATTGGAACCAAATACAAAATATAAAGGACTGCCATTCGCTGCTTTCTGCGTCAGAATGCGGTAATACTCTGCACCAAACCAGTTCTTATTGGAAAGCGGTCCGTAAAGGGTATTGCCTTCAATCTTTTCTGACATATCCAGCAGTGGGTATAATTGTCCGTCTGCTTTCTGAACGGCTCCATAATAGCGGAAGCCAGCCAGTTTATATTCAATGGTCCAGTTAAAAATGCGGAAACTCTTATCGTCCGGGCTGATGATATGAATTTTCTTGCCCAGGCGTTCGAATGGAAATGCATAGGCATTTTCCTGTTTCAGCAAGGTGCCGAGCTGCTTTACAAACTTATGGCAGTATTCAATACGGTCTTCGTACATATAAGCCCGGTACATAGAATCGGCCGAAACAATAAGGGAATCTTCCGTTTTCTGGAATGCCTTTAACTGGTCGGCAGATAATTTCTGGGCAAAAACCGATGTCATTCCTGCAGGAACGCAGCATAACAACAGGAGTAATAATTTTTTCATATCAACAAATTTCTATCACTTTCAATACGGATGAAGCTAAAAATACACTTTTTTTCCCTTTATTCCGCTTTTTTCACCTCATTCCACAGGGCATCCTTCTCTACAAGGCTCAATGCAGTAAAGTCAAGTGCTTTACTTTTGGCCAGGTCTTCCATCTGCTCAAAACGTGATTTGAATTTTTTATTGGTCTTTTCCAGGGCCGTTTCGGCATCGATACCCAGGAAGCGACCATAATTGATTAAAGAGAACAGCACATCGCCGAACTCTGCTTCCTGCTCTGCTTTCGTGCCTATGGTCAAGGCCTCTTTCAGCTCGCCCAATTCTTCCTGCACCTTATCCCATACATCATCTGCAAGCTCCCATTCAAATCCTACCTGCTTAGCCTTGTCTTGCAAGCGGGTTGCCTTTACCACTGCCGGCAGCGACTGCGGTACACCACTCATTACCGAGCGCTTACCCTCTTTCAGCTTCAGCTGCTCCCAGTTTTTCTTCACTTCCTCTTCATCCTTTACCTGTACATGGGCGTATATATGCGGATGGCGAAACACCAGTTTATTAGCAACACCCTCGATCACATCACTTAAGGTGAATTGGTTTTGCTCCTGGCCTATCTTACTGTAAAATACAATATGCAGCAGCAGATCACCCAGCTCTTCTTTAATTCCTTTCCAATCCTCTTCTGTAATCGCATCTGCCAGTTCGTACAGCTCTTCTATAGTCTGTGTACGCAGGGTATGAATGGTCTGCTTTTTATCCCAGGGGCATTGCTCCCGCAGGTCATCCATTATACTGATCAGGCGCTCCAGCGAATTATGGTAGCTCATATATTGCTTAATTTTTTCTCTGTAAAGTATACTTGTCTTTAAAAATACCACTGAACGCAGCTTTTGCTGCACTTAGCCGGATAAGATGATTCTGCTCAAAACGATAATATTCTATCCTGTTCACTTCCGGGTAGGTAACCGTTATGAGGCAGTCCGCTTCAATTTTCCAGTGGCCTGTATACTGCAAACGGTTTTCGCCCTCGCCCAAAGTCTTCTCTACACTTTCATTCTCTCTGAACTGAATACGGGTAAGGCGTAACAAATTACTATCATAACAATCGTATCCGAAGCAAGGTACATTGCCCTCAAAAATACCGGGCTTAAACGAACAGGCAAATTGGCGTGCAACCGGCTCCGGCGGGGCTTCTACAACCGGCAAAGGCTTTGCTGCGTGCTTACCGGTTCTGCAGGAAGCCAGTAAAACCAGACACAGAAGCATGCAATACCGGTAAAAGAGGTTGCTTTTCATAGAGGACATATTTTGAGATGCTCTGCAAAAATAAGCTGATTGTTCCACATTAGTCCGTGTACCCGCTATTATTCGTAATTTCGCGATATGATTGATTTCAGCCCGGAAATAAAATACAAAACAGCAAGAAGCGGAGGCAAAGGCGGCCAGAATGTAAATAAGGTAGAAACTATGGTGGAAGCCCGTTGGAACATCCTTGAAAGCAAGGCTTTCAGTGAAGAAGACAAGGCGCTCATATTTCTGGCGCTGGCTAACCAGATTAACGGAGAAGGTATACTTATCGTTAGAGCATCTGAAAACCGCTCACAATTAGAAAATAAGGAACTGGCAACTAAAAAGATGTTGCAATCGGTACGCAAATCCCTGATAAAACAGAAAAAGCGTATTGCGACCAAACCGTCTAAAGCTAAAGTGGAAAATAGACTGGACCAGAAGAAGCAACATGCCGAACGCAAACAAAACCGCCGGAAAGACTGGTAAGATATACAAAAAGGGCGGCTTCATAGAAGCCGCCCTTTTTGTATATCTTAGTTGTAATTATTAGAGTTGTTCTAAAGAATCCTTAATAATGGCAACACATTCATCTATCTGTTCTTTGGTAATCACCAGTGGCGGTGCAAAGCGGATTTTATCTCCATGTGTCGGTTTAGCCAGCAATCCCCTTTCTTTCAGCGCCAGGCACAAGTTCCAGGCAGCATCTTTGTCCTCATGACGGATCACAATTGCATTCAGCAAACCTTTACCTCTTACTTCAGCAACATAAGGATTGTTCAGGTCGCGGAGCGCAGTCCGGAAATATTCACCCAGCGTTTGGGCATTTTCCGCCAGCTTTTCATCCTGCAATACATCCAGTGCAGCCATAGCTACTTTACAGGCCAGTGGATTACCACCGTATGTAGAACCGTGCTCTCCCGGTTTGATGTTCAGCATAATCTCATCATCGGCCAGTACGGCTGAGATCGGCAATGTACCACCAGATAATGCTTTACCAAGGATAAGGATATCCGGGCGTACATTTTCATGATCACAGGCCAGCATTTTACCGGTACGGGCCAGACCTGTCTGGATCTCATCTCCGATAAATAATACATTGGCTGCTTTACACATGTCATATGCCTTAGCCAGGTAGCCCTCGTCCGGTACAAATACACCGGCCTCTCCCTGTATAGGTTCTACCAGGAAGGCGGCAACATTTTTATTTTGCAGGGCCTGATCCAGCGCTGCCAGATCGTTGTAGTTCACTACATTATAGCCCGGCATAAAGGGTCCGAAGTTATCTTTAGCGGTAGGATCTGTACTGAAGGAGATCACGTTCAGTGTGCGTCCGTGGAAGTTATCTTTAGCGGTAATGATTACTGCTTCATTCTGTGGTACGCCTTTCTTTACATATGCCCATCTTCTGGCTAGTTTCAAGGCAGTCTCTACCGCTTCCACTCCACTATTCATCGGCAATACTTTATCATAGCCGAATAGTTTAGTGATATATTCTGAATAAGTACCTAAAAGATTACTGTGAAATGCTCTTGAAGTAAGTGTGAGTACCTGCGCCTGATCGCACAGTGCTTTTATAATTTTTGGATGGCAATGCCCCTGGTTCACAGCGGAATAACCACTCAGGAAATCGTAGTAGCGTTTATCATCAACATCCCATACAAATACACCCTCACCCTTGTTCAGCACAACGGGTAACGGATGATAGTTATGGGCTCCATATTGTTCTTCCTGCTCTATATACGAGCGTGTAACATCGCTCAGTAAAACCGTATTTTCCATATAATGCGAAAGTAAATAATTTAATCCGTAGCAAAAAATTGGCCTTCTCCGCAATTTTTAACGTCATATCTCGTGCTAATGACTATCTTTGCCCTGAAATTGTAATTAAACATGATTGAAAATAAAGAAGGATACGTTTCCCAGTCCATCGCAGAAAACGGTATTGCAACTATTGAGTTTCAACATCCGATGAGCAATAGCCTGCCAGGAGCGATTCTGCGTAAGTTAGCCGATACAGTGACTGAGTTAGGTAATAATGATGCTGTAAAAGTGATCATTTTAACCAGCGCGGGAGAAAAAGCTTTCTGTGCCGGAGCCTCTTTTGATGAATTGATTTCGATTACAAACAAAGAAGACGGACACCGTTTTTTCAGCGGTTTTGCTATGGTTATTAATGCTATGCGCAAATGCCCTAAGTTCATTATAGCCCGTATTCAGGGTAAAGCTGTAGGCGGTGGCGTAGGCCTTGCCTCTGCTGCTGATTATGCTATTGCACTGAAAGGTGCCGGCATTAAGCTGAGTGAACTGGCTGTAGGTATTGGACCATTTGTGGTTGGACCTGCAGTAGAACGTAAAGTGGGCTTATCTGCTTTTGCCGAATTATCTATTGATGCTACGAATTGGAGAACCTGCAGCTGGGCCAGAGAAAAAGGCCTGTATGCATCGGTACACGAAACGGTTGCAGAAATGGATGAAGCGATTCAGACACTGGCCAACACTTTATCCAAGTCAAGTCCTGAAGCGATGAAAGACTTGAAAGCTGTAATATGGCAGGGTACTGATCACTGGGACGAGCTGCTGGCCAGCCGTGCAGCAATCAGCGGCCGACTGGTATTAAGCGATTTCGCAGTAAATGCGATCAGTGCTTTTAAAGCAAAGGCATAGAAAACCTAAAGACAATGTGAAAATTCGTCATTTAAATGTTATATTAATGTGATTTTCACTATAAAAAGTTATTGATATATATATTTTTTTATTTTTTTCAATATCTTTGTATACTAATACATAATTTTATACTAATTTCAATTAATGCAGAGAAGAGGGAAACCGCAAATTCCAAATAGATCAAGAGAACCGGAACACAAGATAAACAATATGATCAAGGCCCCACAGGTACGCGTTGTGGGTGAGAATATTGAAGGTGGTGTAATGTCAATCGAAGACGCCCGTAAACTGGCCGAACAGCTTGAAGTAGACTTAGTAGAAATATCGCCGAATGCGGAACCTCCCGTTTGTCGCTTAGTTGATTATAATAAGTTTCTTTACGAAAGGAAAAAGAAAGAAAAAGAACAAAAAGCAAAAGCAAAACAATCTGAGGTTAAAGAAATCAGATTCACTCCCAATACGGATGATCATGACTTTGAGTTTAAATTAAAGCATGCTCAGAAGTTCTTACAGGACGGGGATAAAGTGAAGTGTTTTGTACAATTTAAAGGTAGATCAATTCTATTCCAGGATCGTGGTCAACTGTTGCTGCTGAAATTCGCAGAGAAGTTAGCCGAATTTGGTTCCTTAGAGTCGATGCCGAAAATGGAAGGCCGCAGAATGCTGGCTATGTTTACTCCTAAGAAAAAGAAGTAAGCATCTTTCCAGCCGGTTTGTATAACCGGTATTAACAAGTTTTCATGGTGATAGGGTTTATAGGGCTAGCTCGTTCTCGAGCTGGCCTACTTTTTAATTAAACTGTACAGAATAATTAATTATGTGGCAAAAAATTGCAGACTTTGTGCTGCGCTTCAGGGTATTATTAATTATAATAATATTGGCCATTACCGGGGTAATGGGCTATTATATGACTACCGTGCGGATGAGCTATGACTCTACAGGAGCTATACCTACATCCAATCCCAAATACAAAGTCTACAAAGAATTCCAGGATAAGTTCGGCAACAACGGTAACTCCATTGTACTGGGTGTACAAACCGACAAGCTTTTTGAACCCGAAATGTTCAAGGCTTATCTTAAACTGGTCGAAGACATTAAAAAAGTTCCTTCTGTAGAAGGAGTCCTCTCTATAGGTGATGCCGTAATTCTGGGCAAAGACAGCGCGGGTAAACTCAGTGCTGTACCTATTTTCAAAAAAGATCACGCTCAGCGATATGACAGTAGTAAGGTAGTATTTGATAATCTGCCGATCTACAACGGATTGCTGTACAATAAGGAGACCAATGCCTACCTGATGATGGTGACCATCAATAAGCAGGACCTGGGTACTAAAGAACGCATCCGCATTATTAATGACATTGTAAAACTGGGAGATGACTTTCATGTAAAGCAGCAAACAGATGTACACTACAGCGGCCTGCCCTTTATCCGTACTCAGATGGCGGAGAAGATCAAAAAAGAACTGAACCTCTTCCTGGTTTTATCTCTGGGGCTGACTGCCCTGATCCTGCTGGTCATTTTCCGTTCCTTCACGGCCATGCTGGTCTCTATGATCATTGTATCTATCGGGGTTATCTGGTCATTTGGTACATTGGCCATTTTCGGATACAAAATCTCTATCCTTACAGGAGTTATTCCACCACTGGTTGTGGTGATCGGGATACCGAACTGTATCTACTTCCTGAATAAATACCATACGGAATATAATATAAGTGGCGATAAGATCTCTGCCCTGCGTAATATGGTGGGTAAGATGGGTATTGTAACCCTGTTTACAAACCTTACCGCAGCTATTGGTTTTGGTGTATTTGCCCTTACGGACAGTGTGGTTCTGAAAGAGTTCGGACTGGTGGCCGGACTGAATATTATGGCCCTTTTCTTTGTATCCCTGATACTGATTCCGGCTATATTCAGCTTCCTGCCTGCGCCACATACCAAACAGACTAAGTATACAGAAAGCCGCTGGATGAATGGTATCCTGAACAGGGTTACTACCTGGGTATTTCATCATAAAAAAACATTATTTACAGCCACAATTGTATTGTGTGTTGCCGGATTGGCCGGTATGTTCCGCCTGAAGTCTGTAGGACATATGGTAGATGACCTGCCATCTAAAGATATCATCCTTACGGATCTGCGCTTCTTTGAAAAGAACTTTAAAGGTATTATGCCGCTGGATATCAGTATCGATACCAAAAAGAAATACGGTGCCTTAACCTCCCTGGAAACCTGGGAGAAGGTGGATGTACTGACTAATTTCCTGGAAGCACAACCGGAAATCGGTGGCGGTATTACACTGATTAAAGGAGTAAAATTTGTCAAGCAGGGTTTTGCCGGTGGCGGTCCGGAGAATTATTCCTTACCGGGTGCCACAGAATTCAGTGGGATCAGACCTCAGTTGCTGAGTACTTTCAATAAGCAGAAAAAGCATAATGAAGGTACCGACAGCATGCAGCAAACCGGCGATCAGCTGAATAAGATGCTGTACTCTTTTATCGACAGTAATGCGCAAACAATCCGGGTGAGTGTAAACGTGGCCGATATCGGTTCGGTTGCCATGCCTAAACTGATTGATACCCGAATCAAACCGGTTGTAGACAGCCTGTTTGATAAAGAGCAGTATAATGTGCACATTACCGGTGCCAGCATTATCTATCTTGAGGGAAGCACCTTCATCATCAATAGCCTGCAGGAGAGCCTGCTCTGGGCTTTCGGTATGATCCTGGTATGTATCATTGTACTCTTCCGCTCCGGCAGGATTGTACTTATGGCCCTTATTACCAACATTGTTCCACTCATGATTACCGCAGGGGTAATGGGTTGGCTGAATATTCCGTTAAAACCATCTACCGTACTGGTATTTAGTGTTGCACTGGGTATTACAGTCGATGTTACCATACGATTCCTGGTCAATTATAAACAGGAATTACCCAAGCATGGTTCTATTGCAGAAACAGTTCGGTATACAATTAAAGATACCGGTCTGAGTATTATTTATACCAGCATCATCCTTGTTGTCGGATTTGGTGTATTTGCCGTATCCGAGTTCGGGGGTACGCAGGCATTGGGCTACCTTACTTCCCTGACCCTGTTCCTGGCAATGGTTTTCAATCTAACCTTATTGCCGGCACTGCTGCTGGTTCTGGATAAGAAGAAAAAATAATCCACAATTTACTATTGTACAATAGCCCCTGACAGAATTCTTGTCAGGGGCTATTGCGCATAAATATATGATTCTATAAGAGCAGTATGACATATTGTAATTTATTATAAAATAATTCTCGTTATTTACCAATTAAGAGAATTATTATTTATATTTACGGTATCATTCATCAAACAAAAACAATTTTATGAAAAAAGTACTCCTCTCTCTTATTGTGATGCTGGCCTTCATGACCAATGCAATCGCTAACACCCTTACGATTTACAATTTCACACCATGCTTCTATGGCATCAGTACCCAGGGTGGTTACATATTTGTTGCCCCGGGAACGATGGGTGCTATATATACCAGTGGCTCCGGCGGACCTTATACCAGCGCTAAAGTAATGAATGACGCTACATCTCCTTCCGGTCCGTGGACTGGTCAGCAAGTAAATGTTGGCCCGGGCGCATCATCCGGGTCCAGTGCAAGTGGTGTTGCGTGTAACGGCGGTAATCCATTCACCGTTTTCTGGTCTCCTAATGCTTCAGGAGATATTACTATGATGATCAACTAATGTTTGTTATAATACCCCTTAAAAGTAACAGGCTGCTCTTTGAGCAGCCTGTTACTTTTAAGGGGTATTCAATTATTTCTTTTTCGCAGAACTGATGCGGATATCGGAAAACTGTTTTGATTCCAGATCATATACCGCACGATATTGCTTATTGATAATTTTAAATCCCAGGTCATCAGTTAGTTTCCAATGGTATATAATCTCGACCTGCTTCTTATCCGGTAGAAAATGATACGTAAAATTCGAATCAAAATGATGTATAAATCCATGATTTTTCTTCTTCACGTGCAGCTTATCTGCCTCTGATACCACTTCATCAATAAATTGCTTTCTGATCTGTTTTCCATCCAGCCCATCCAGATCTACCTGTTTCAGCCCGGCCGTCAGTACTTTAAAAAAGTGAATGATATAAGCGTTTTCTACCTGGCGTACAAAATAGGTAAATTGGTCGTCGGTATAGATAATCCTGGTATGTTCCATACCATATTTCTTGCTCTGCCCACTGGCGCCGGTTTTTAAATAGTAGCCCACAAATTGCGGCAGACTGTATGCTTGCGCATGAGACAAATGCTGCCCGGCTTCTATTTCAGCAATCGGCAAACTCATAATATTGATTGCCGCAGGCTTGCCTTTCCGTTCTGCTGCTTTATCAGCAGCCAAAACGGTAAATGTGGTCCATATTGCGATTAAGCATAGAAAGCCATACTTCATATACCTATTATAACGTTGTCTGCGCTTGATTCAGTATTACATCTCAATCTCAGCCATTACCGGACAGTGATCACTGTGTTTTGCTTCCGGCAGAATAGCTGCATGCTTAACTCTTGCCTGCAGATCTTCAGTTACGCTGATATAATCAATACGCCAGCCCTTATTATTGGCACGGGCATTTGCACGGTAACTCCACCAGCTGTAGTGATGCGGATCCTGGTTATGCAGGCGAAAGGTGTCGATCAGGCCATTACCAAACCATTTATCCATCCAGGCACGCTCCTCTGGTAAATAACCAGAACTATTCTTATTACTTACAGGGTTATGGATGTCGATTGGTTTATGACAGATATTATAATCGCCACAAACAATCACAGAGAAATCATGCTTTTTGAGTTCATCTATATACCCGAAAAATTCTTCCAGCCATTGGTATTTATAGGTCTGGCGCTCATCTCCGGAAGTGCCTGACGGGAAGTATGCCGAGATGACTTTGGTACGTCCGAAGGTTAGCGTGAGGGCACGGCCTTCCATGTCGCTCTGCTCAAAGCCGCTGCCATAGGTAACATCATCCGGTTTCACCTTAGAAAAAACGGCCACACCACTGTACCCTTTTTTCTGTGCAGGGTACCAGTAGGTTTCATAACCCAGGTCTTCAAACTGCTTGTAGTCTACATTCTCTTTATGTGCCTTGATCTCCTGAAAACAGATAATATCAGGATTTTCTTCTTTCAGCCATTCTACCAAACCCTTACTCATGGCGCTACGCAGGCCATTTACATTGTATGATATGATTTTCATATAGTCGTAACTTTTTCTAAAACTAAGGCATTATTTTTAAGAATCGGAACCACAGGATGTATATCTACCTGTGTACAGTATTCCAGGTCTTTCAGCAATCCGAAATTGGCTAAGCGCTCATAGTGAGAACCAACTTTCAGATAAGACAACAGATCCGGGCGACGCAAAGCATCATCATACATAGAACCGGCAATCATTGCACTATCGCATTTGATATCAAAGTAAGACTGGACTTTGCGAACCACTGCACCTGCAAAAAGATTGTCTTCCATATTAGGACGGTCTTTCCACGAAGCACAACCTAACAGCACGTCTTTATCCTGTGCAATAAGGAAGTCACAAACAGCGCTCAGGTTCAGGAAGGACCCGATAATGATTGTATCTGCATCCTCTACCTGGTGCAGTAAGCGGGTACCGTTTGTAGTAGTAAGGTTCAGGATTTTACCGGAAATAAATTCTTCCGGATATTCCAATGGTGAATTACCATATTGCAATCCAGGAGCTACCTGGCCATTGCGTTCACCTGCTGTTATACTATTCGGTGTGGATGCACCCAGTGCAATACACTCTTCTACAGATGCTACAGGTACTACTTTCTCCGCTCCATTGGCCAGTGCGGCGGTAATGGTAGAGGTAGCCCTGAAGATATCAATAATCACTACAACTTTCCCTTTTGTATCATATAGATGTAACAAAGCCGGGGAAAAACAAACTTCCAGATTTTTCTTAACTGTCATGTATATATATGCTGCTTTTTACGAAGGTTTTTTGATGAAACGGGTACTATAGTTCAGTCCATTTTCATTGGTTAAGGTAAGAAAATAGCTTCCTGCTGCTAAGGTTGTGATGTCTATAGCAGTGTTATGAAACGCTGCCTGCTGCAGGGTTCGGCCCATAAAATCAGTAATACGGTACTGCTTCCAGTCTTTCTGGCCTGTGCTGATATACAACTGATCTCCTGAAGGATTGGGGTATATGCTGAACTGTATTTCTTTATGTGCTGCGATGCTGAGTGAAGCATCATCCTGGTTCAGGAAGAATTTCCACATTTCCAGTGCCATATCGAATTTGTTATTCGTATTGGCATAATTGTACCAGCTATGTGTGCCGTTATGTATTTTATATAAAGCAGTGCGCTCACGTCCGTTATGTGCATAGCGATAATGGGTCATCCATACCGGATCTGCTGCACTTCCGAAGTTAACGGAGTCAACATAAACCGATTGGTGACGGTTCTCCCAGTAGTGCATCAGGCTATCGACAGAAATACCCGCTTGCGCGGTAATAATGCCGGAGTTGAATACACCCTGCCAGGTAACCACCCCATCGTCTGTACCGTGAAAATGCGCCATGGGTATGGTTTTGCCAGCACAGTTCTGTATTGCCAGGGCTTTAGTACCGGAAGCAGAGGCAGCTGCCCGAAACTGTCCCGGAGCTTCACAGATAAGGCGCTGTGTCATAAATCCTCCGTTGGAAAAACCGCAAACATAAATCTTATCTCCATCCACATTGAAACGGCTCTTAACCGTGTCGATCAGGGCCTTCAGGAATCCGGCATCATCGACATCCGGGTTGAGCGCAAGGTTTCCCAAAGGGGTATTTTCCAGCACGATGCCGCTGTTCCAGCATGCTCCAATATTACCCGCAAGCGGCACAGTGTAATCCAGTGCCTGAGGCGATACCAGCAGCATGTTCGCAGTATCTGCAATTGCCTTCCATGAGGTAAGGTCCACATCATTCATACTACCGCCCAGCCCATGCAGCATCAGCACCACTTTCATCTGTTGCTGACCCGACTGGTGGTGATATGTTTTATACTGCCGCTGACTGTTGCCGGCGGTAATATGTGCGGTATCCCATTGCTGGCTATAGCCAGCAAGAAAAGACATTGCCATCAGCAATGCGGTTAAAACAGTATTCTTTTTCATAAGTAAATTTTCAATGCAGGTTAAGTGTCGGGCGTTAAAAATACAATATTATTAAAGAAAATTGCAATAAGCCAACAAAGGCTGCAATGTGCAGCCTTTGTCCTTTATACAATAATTATTGCTTAAAACTCATTAACACCGTTTACGGTGGTATACTTCATTGTGTATTTTACACCCGGATTGATGTATTTATACACACTGTGGCTCATCAAAGCAGCTTCATGGAAACCACACAGGATCAGCTTCAGCTTATTAGTATAGGTGTTAATATCACCGATAGCCCAGATACCTTCTACACCGGTAGAGTAGTCTTCTGTGTTCACTACAATAGCGCTCTTTTCGATATTTAATCCCCATTTCTCAATTGGTCCCAGTTTAGGGCTCAGGCCAAACAACGGAATTAAATGATCGGCGTCGATAGTAGTTGCTTCTTTGGTTTTGCTGTTCTCCATACTTACCTGCTGCAGGGTTCCGTTACCGGATACTGAAGTAAGATTGGTGTTCAGAACAAGGTTTATTTTTTTCTTTTCAGCAAGTTCCATCACTTTAGACACTGAATCCGGAGCACCTCTGAAGCTTTCGCTACGGTGTACCAGGGTCAGTTCTGAAACGATATCTGCCAGGAAAATAGTCCAGTCCAGGGCAGAATCACCACCACCGGCCAGCACCACGCGCTGTCCTCTGAACTTTTCAGGATCCAGGATCATGTAATTAACCCCTTTTCCGTTTTCGAATTTTTCGAGATCGGCTACAGCCGGTTTTCTTGGTTCGAAACAACCTAAGCCACCAGCAATAACGATAGCCTTAGCCTCGATCTGCGTACCCAGATTGGTCGTGATCAGGAAGTCTGCAGTACCTCTGCGTTCTACTTCTTCTACACGCTCTCCCAGGGTAAAGGTAGGATGGAATGGTTTTGCCTGTTCCATCAGATTGTCTACCAGTTCCTGCGCGCCTACTGAAGGGTAGCCCGGAATATCATATATTGGTTTTTTAGGATATATTTCAGAAAGCTGTCCACCTACCTGAGGTAAATAATCAATAAGGTGACAACGCATTTTCAATAAACCTGCCTCGAAAATAGCAAACAGTCCAACCGGACCGGCGCCTATTATTGCGATATCTGTCTGAATCATTATAGAAATTTAGGCCGCAAAATTACGATTTTATTCGGCATTACATAAAATCTCATATAACTAAGATCTAAAGATTTACATAAATTTTACACTATTTCTAAAAACAAATTGTTATTTATATATAAAAAAATTAGCTTTGCTTTTCTTATTCTCCAGTATTTTCCACACAAGGAAAACAGAGATTTTTCAGGGTAAAATAATTGTGATTTTTTTCTCCCGGCATTTTAGCAAGATGCTTTACTGACAAGGGTTGCAAGTAATGATATACAAACAAAAATGGGTTTATTTAATTTTTTAACACAAGAAATTGCAATCGATTTAGGTACTGCAAATACCTTAATTATTCATAACGATCAGGTAGTGGTTGACGAACCGTCCATCGTAGCTAAGGAACGCAGCACTAATAAAATAGTGGCTGTGGGCAAAAAAGCGATGATGATGCACGAAAAAACGCATGAGGAGTTGAAAACCATCCGTCCGATGAAAGACGGTGTGATAGCAGACTTTGATGCGGCTGAAGGCATGCTGCGCGAAATGATCAAAATGGTATATCCGAAGAAACCGTTATTCCCGCCAAGCTGGAGAATGGTCATCTGTATCCCTTCCAGCATCACAGAAGTAGAGAAGCGTGCCGTTCGCGACAGTGCTGAACAGGCTGGTGCAAAAGAGGTGTACATGATCCATGAACCAATGGCTGCGGCTTTAGGTATCGGTATTGATGTGGAAGAGCCTACGGGTAACATGATCATTGATATAGGTGGTGGTACCACTGGTATCTCCGTGATCTCGCTGGCTGGTATCGTTTGTGATCAGAGTATCCGTATTGCCGGTGATGAGTTTACTGCAGACATCCTGGAAGCTATGCGTCGTTATCACAGCCTGAACATTGGTGAGCGTACTGCTGAACAGATCAAGATCCATGTAGGTTCTGCTCTGAAAGAGCTGGATAATCCACCGGATGATATTGCTGTAAATGGTCGTGACCTGGTAACCGGTATTCCTAAGCAGATCCAGGTTTCTTACCAGGAGATTGCTGAAGCACTGGACAAATCTATCTTCAAAATTGAAGAGGCGATCCTGAAAGCACTGGAAAGCACTCCTCCTGAGCTGGCTTCTGACATCTACAGAAGAGGGCTGTATTTAACTGGTGGTGGTGCCCTGCTGAGAGGTCTGGATAAGCGTATTTCCAATAAGATCAAACTGCCGGTACATGTTGCGGAAGATCCGTTACGTGCGGTAGTAAGAGGTACAGGTATGGCGCTGAAAAACATCGATCGTTTCACCTTCCTGATGAAATAATTTTTAGAACACATAGTAATGGCTCAATTAGACAATACTGAATAATTGAGCCATTTTACAATATAAAAAGACGGTATTTGTGGTCAAACTCATACAGCTCATACGACAATACTGGAACGTTATCCTGTTCGTCCTGCTGGAACTGATCTGTTTCCGGCTGATCGTGAAAAGTAACAGCATGCAAGGTTCTGACCTGATCAATTCATCTAATGCATTGGCTGGCTTCTTTTACGAAAAACAGAATGATGTAGTTACTTATTTCCAGCTCAGAACGGTCAATAAAGAGTTGCTGGCAGAAAATGCACGGCTGCATAATGAACTTTCCGGATTTCAGTATTTTGATACCCTGCAGAATGTTTCTGCCAAAGTTCCATTGGTGGTATATGATACGGTTAAGGCCAGAAAAGACAGCGCTCTTGCTGTAAATGACAGCACACAGTCGGCAAAACCGACTATTGTACAGGAGCTGAGACCATTTGGTAATCCTAAGATTGTGGGCTATGCTTCCTATACATACATTGCTGCCCGTGTGATTAATAACTCTGTTGTAAATGACCGCAACAACTATATTACGATCAACCGCGGTGCTGCCGACGGTATCCGTAAGGATATGGCTGTGGTTTCCAGCGAGGGTATTGTAGGTCGTGTGGCGGATGTATCAAATCATTATGCTACTATCATTTCTGTACTCAGTTCCCGTAATATCAGTACACAGATCGCCGGTGGTAATATAGGGGTAACCAGCTGGTCCAATAACTCTCCGGATTTTGTAATGATGTCGCAGGTAGATATCCGTACTAAAGTAAGAAAGGGCGATACCGCATATACCACATCATATTCTGTATACCCGGAAAATGTACCGGTAGGTACTGTTGTCGCAATTGATACTTATAAAGTGAATAACTCTCTTAACCTGAAACTGCGCTTATCCAACAACTTCCGTAACCTGAAATATGTATACGTGGTGAAAGATAACCTGGGTACAGAGCGTAAAGACCTGGAAAAAGCTGCGGCAGCCAAAGAGAAGGCGGCAATGGATGCGGTACATAAAAAATAACCTGAGATTCTGTAATAATGAGTATATATTTAAGAAATTTCCTGCGCTTCCTGGCTTTGATCGGTATCCAGGTATTGCTGCTCAATAAATTGTCTTTACGCTGGTGGACTAGCCCTAACGGCTTTCCTACCTTTACGCCTTTTGTATACCCTTTATTTATCCTGCTGCTGCCTATCTCCACACCTGTATGGTTTGTGCTGATCTCCGGCTTTGGACTGGGACTTACAGTAGATATGTTTATGAATACCGGTGGTATACATGCAGCGGCTTGTGTATTTATGGCATTTGCCCGTATGGCAGTTTTAAAGCCAATTCTGCCGCGTAAGATATATGAGTATAAGAACCTGTCGCCTTCTGTAAAGACGATGAACTGGACGCCGTTTATGACCTATTCCAGCATATTGTTGTTCCTCCATCACCTGGCATATTTACTGCTGGATATCTGGAGCCTTCATGCCCCGCTGTACCTGGTGATAAAACTGCTGGCTTCACTGGTGACCAGCCTTCTGTTTGTGGCATTGTATTCCCTGTTGTTTTCCAACTCGATCAATACGCAGTATAAAGATTAAAGGTAAACGGGTTGTACCCGAAACTATATTTATGAAAAGGCACGCATTATAGAATGCGTGCCTTTTCATTGCTATTATATCCCGGTACAACCGTGCAGCTCTACCGGCACAAGGTATAAACTTGCACTGGATTGTGATCCAGATCGCAATGAGATATAGGTATAAAAAAGACCCGTTCCGGAATCGGAACGGGTCTTTTTTATATTGACTCCTTATGGAGCTGAAATCTTATGCTGTAACTGCAACTGCTTTTTGTACCAGTTCAGCAGCTTCGCTCAACAGGATAGCAGATTGTACTTTCAGACCAGATTCTTCGATCAGTTTTTTAGCTTCTACCGCGTTAGTACCTTGCAGACGAACGATGATAGGGATTTGGATATCACCTAAGTTGTTGTACGCTTCGATAACACCAGCAGCAACACGGTCACAACGAACGATACCACCGAAGATGTTGATCAGGATAGCTTTTACGTTAGGATCTTTCATGATGATACGGAAACCAGCTTCTACAGTTTGTGCATTAGCAGTACCTCCTACATCCAGGAAGTTAGCAGGCTCACCACCAGCCAGTTTGATCATATCCATGGTAGCCATTGCCAGACCGGCACCGTTTACCATACAACCTACGTTACCATCCAGTTTTACGTAGTTCAGGTTGAATTCACCTGCTTCTACTTCTGTAGGATCTTCTTCAGATTTATCTCTTAACGCTTCGATGTCTTTGTGACGGATCAGGGCGTTATCATCGATATTCATTTTACAGTCAACTGCAATGATTTTATCATCAGCAGATTTGAACAGAGGGTTGATCTCCAGCATACCGCAATCCAGACCAACATAAGCGTTGTACAGATTGGTTACGAATTTGATCATATTTTTTTGTGCATCACCGGTCAGACCCAGGTTGAATGCGATATTGCGCGCCTGGAATCCTTGCAGGGAATAACCAGGTTTTACGAACTCTTTGTAGATTTTCTCAGGAGTGCTGTGTGCTACTTCTTCGATATCCATACCACCTTCGGTAGAGTACATGATAACGTTTTGTTTTGTAGCGCGGTCTAATAAGATAGACAGATAGAACTCTTTACGATCGCTAGGACCATCATAGTACATATCTTTTGCCAGCAGGATTTTGCTTACTACTTTACCCGCTTCGCCGGTTTGGATAGTAACCAGTGTATTACCTAAGATATTTGTAGCAACCGTTTTCACATCATCAGCGCTCTTCACAACCTGTACACCATGCTGAGACGGTACTTCTTTCATTGTACCTTTACCACGACCACCCGCGTGAATCTGTGCTTTCAACACAGCAAATTTGCTGTTAGTTTCCGCAGCAATTTTCTCGTAAGCAGCTACTGCCTCTTCCGGGGTAGAGCAAGCAACACCTTCCTGTACAGGAACGTCGTATTTTTTTAATAACTCTTTCGCTTGATATTCGTGTAAATTCATTTTTATGGATTTAAAAAAAATTGATTTTGCAAATATAATAGTTTTTGAAGATAAAAATTGGAATAGAAAGGCTAATTCCCTATAATATCATTTGGTAAACAGGCTTCCATATTAAATATTTTAGCCATAAAAAGTAAAAATGCCTGTCGGTGCACTAAAAGTGCTTCTGAATCTCATCTTTATACGTCTCCCCTATCGGTATGGTCATATCACCTACCTGCAATGATTTATATTGCACCGAATCGATCCGTTTCAGGGGCACAATAAAGGAGCGATGCACCCTTATGAACAGGTTGCCTGGTAACTGCTCCATAATATTCTTCATCGAAAAACGGGCCACAATCTTGGGTTTATTTACCTGGTAGATCTGTATATAATCGTCCAGTCCTTCAATGTACAGGATATCTTCATATGGGATGCGGTGCAGTTTATAATCGGCACGGATCATCAGATGGCTTTGGGTCGTCTGGTTCTTACGGAAGTTCCACTCATTACGAGCCTTCTCCAATGCCTGCATAAACCGTTCTGAAGAAAATGGCTTGAGCAGGTAATCAGTCGCATTTACATTAAAGCCCTCAACCGCATATTCACTGTATGCAGTGGTGAAAATGACCATAGGCCCGTTTTCCAGCATTTTATAAAATTCAATCCCGTTCTTTACCGGCATCTGTATATCCAGGAACAACAGATCTACAGGATATTTGTTGAGGTATTTTACGGCTTCGCTCTGGCTGGTAAATGTTTTCTCCAGCGATACAAAATCGACCTGCTCACACAAATGGGTGATTACTTTAAGGGCCAATGGTTCATCATCTATTGCAATTGCTTTCATGATTCCAGGAATATTTTCAGGTCTACAAGATACATCCCGTCCGCCTGTGTGGCAAACTGGAGTTTATGCTTCTGCGGGTACACAAGGTTCAGTCGTTTCTGTACATTTTCTATGCCGGTACCGGTTTTGTGCTGCTCGTCAAAACTAGTTGCAGCAATGGTATTGAGTACAGTCAGGTGCAGCTGGTAATCGGAGAGCACAAACCTGATGTCTATTACAGAATCTTCATCGGGATTCACTCCGTATTTAAAGGCATTCTCGATAAAAGGGATCAGCAGCATGGGCGCAATACGCTTACCATCGGGACTGCCCTCTATCTGCATACTGAACTGTACATTATCGCTGATCCGCAACTTCTGCAGATCGATATAATCTTTGATATATTGTATTTCTTTACTGAGGGCCACAAAGTCCTGCGCACTCTCACTCACTACATAGCGCATGATGCCAGACAACTTCAATACAGCCTCCGGCGCCCCATCTGATTTTTCAAGCGTGAGCGCATACAGGCTGTTGAGGGTATTGAACAGGAAATGCGGATTGATCTGTGCTTTGAGGTAAGACAGCTCTGCCTGTGTCTTCTCCTCACGCATCTCATCCATACGTACGTTAACCTTCATCAGTATAGATGAAAAATAGATGATGAGGAATTGTACAATACCGCCACCAAACAGTTCCATAACAAAACGGGAAACCCTGCGGTGCTGCCGCGCCGGAAACTGAGGTCTTATGCTGGGTCTGGTACGCTCAAAGAAAAATATCCAGTCGGGCAGTTTCAGGATCAGGTAAAAGCAGGCTATACTAATGAGTACATACAGTAGCTTCTGATCTTTAAAAAACAAGCGGGGTAAAAGAATATAGTAATTGAGATAGAAGAAAAACAGCAGCAGTACCTGCCGGCAGAAGACATTCTGAAAAGGTCTTATCGCAAACAGGTTTCGTCCGGTATTAAAATCGGGCGAAAACAGTACGGGCATCATCAGGAAGCCGATACTGCCCAGTATATGAAACATTATGGTGCGTTGCTTTTTAGTCATATCGATCGGTTGATCTTCAAAATTAGTCCATACCGCAACATACAAAATGTAAAATGCGACCAAAAGTGGTATTTCATCGGCATAAAATAGTCAAAAAATACATATTCCTACAAAAAACAGCCATTTACCTATATTATTTTTCCGACACGTAAAGGCATACTACTTTAGCATCACAACGGTTTTAGTTTTAGTAGTGCTAACCCCGGTTATTATTTAGGTAATAGTAGTATGAGTAGACAACAAAGTCGCGCCTGGCGCGGCTTTGTCTGTTTTAGGCCGTACGGCTGCAGTAAGCCTTAAACTCGCAGGCATAGGGTTGTTCACATTGCGGGCCCATATGTATCGCCGGTGCATCGGATTCTTTCAGCAACTGCTGAAATGCAGTTACTTTCTCTTCCATTGCAGCACAATTGGCTTGCAACGTTTCTGTAAGGTCTATGATTTTATATCCGTCCTGCCCGTCATTCAATACTATATTGAAAGTGAGCGGAGATTGTAATGCGCTGCTGCAGATATAATACTGCAGACTCAGGTCCCAGATAAAAACGGGTTTGAGCTGCTCACTGTTTTTAACTTCGTATATGGTATAAGCATCTCCCTCCTTCACCAGCACATCGGTCATCACCAGTGTTTTGCCACTGATAAAACAGGCTTCGAAAATAGTGACTGCCGGTTCCTGCTCCAATACTGCGCTTGTATAAGAGGCGCCCATTGTATACACGTCATTACCCAGCACGGCGGGTACATCTACTGCCGGGCTAAAACGGCTTTTAAACAGGTATTCAAAATCGCGGCCCTCCCGGAAGCGCTCCAGGGTAGCGGCATCGTGGGGGGTGCGCTCTTTGGGCTTATGCTTGTTGAGGTATAAATACTTCTGACACTGCATGCCTTTTACAAAGGTGCTTTTAGACAATTGATAGAATTGTGGTGTCAGGTATCGTATCTCAATGGGGGCGTACATACTTATGGAAAAATACAAAATTAGCGTCTTTTGTAAACATAGATACCTTATGCTGAAGCGAAATCTATTTTTCCTCTTACTGGCAGGTCTCCTGAATGCCTGTAATACCAATAGTCCGGCACAGAAATCGACCGGCAAATCAGACCGGTATAACAACATTCCAGGGCAGGCCGTAGCCGTATTGCCTGTGGCTACAGCCAGGGGTAATGAACTGGCCCGGGCTGCAGAAGGCATAGTAGATGACCGGATTGTATATGACCCGCAATACTTTGCTATTGATTATCCCAACGGAGATGTTCCCAAAGGTAAAGGGGTGTGCACAGATGTCGTTATCCGGAGCTTTCGTAAGATAGGTATCGATCTGCAGAAAGAGGTGCACGAAGACATGCAGGCTCATTTCTCTCTTTACCCCCAAATATGGGGCCGGACCTCTACCGACCGGAATATTGACCACAGGAGGGTACCGAATCTGATGACATATTTTTCCCGAAAGAAATATGAAATGGCCATTACACAAAAAGGTACCGATTACTTACCCGGCGATATTGTGGCCTGGCGCCTGCCTGCGGGGCAGACCCATATCGGTATTGTGAGCCAGGAGGCGGCCTCTGACAGAACGCATTACCTGGTTGTACACAATATTGGTAATGGCCAGGTGCTGGAAGATTGCCTCTTCAAATTTGAGATCATAGGGCATTACCGTTTACCTTCATAGCAGGACAACGTTTTGACATATAGATAATACAGATCGGGCGGCAATTTGCCGCCCGATCTGTTGAAATATTAAAATGATTACTTTTTAGTACTATAGATCGCCATTGACTGTGGCAAATGGCTCTGGATATTTTTGATCCGTGTTGCATCGCTGGGATGCGTACTCAGGAACTCCGGCGGGGCACCACCCGAACCGGCTGCCATTCTTTGCCAGAAGCCTACTGCCTCTGAAGGATTATATCCCGACATAGCCATAAAGTCCAGTCCCATAAGATCTGCTTCAGACTCATGTTTGCGGGAGAAGGGTAAGATAACCCCAACTGAGGTTCCTACTCCGTAAGCTGTATTGAACAGGTTACGGGTCTCCTGCGGTTTATTGGCCAGTGCTACACTCAGTGCTGCTCCGCCAAACTCCTGTATCAGTCCCTGGCTCATGCGTTCATTACCATGGCGCGCAATGGCGTGGGCAATCTCGTGACTCATGACTACTGCCAGTCCGGTTTCTGTTGCCGTAACCGGGAGAATTCCGGTATACACAACCACTTTTCCGCCGGGCATACAGAAGGCATTTTTCTGGGCATCCTGTACCAGGTTAAACTCCCAGTTGAATCCTTTCAATATACTGCTCTGGCCTTTACCGGCATAATAGGCCTGAATGCCTTGTGCCAGTTTATTGCCTACCCGCTGTACCATTTGCGCATCTGCCGTGCCGGTCACTCTTTTGTTCTGGGCAAGGAAGGTGTTGTACTGCTCATTGGACAGTGAGGTAAGGGTACCTTCCGGTACCAGGTTCAGCGAGGTTCTGCCTGTAGTGGGGTTTTTAAAACACCCGGCTACACTTCCGGCAATGGCTACTGCCATTACCGCTCCCAATACTTTTTTCATTTCTTTTTTCATGTGTACTCGTATTTAGGCGGTTATCGATGAGGTTATTTAAACTCATACCCGATATCCTTACGGAAGTTCATGTTCCGGAAAGATATGGATGCAATATTCTCATATGATGTACGCAGTGCGTCCTGTATGTCATTACCATAAGAGGTAACGGCCAGTACACGACCACCATTGCTGACTACTGCACCATCCCTGGTGGTAGTACCTGCATGGAATACTATACTGCTTTTTACCTGGTCCAGGCCACTGATGGCATCACCTTTCTCATACGCTTCCGGGTAGCCACCGGCTACCAGCATTACCGTACAGGCTGCTTCAGCTTTATGTTTTACTTCTGCTTTATCCAGTGTACCGGCTTTCATCTGTCCGATCAGCTCTAACAGGTCATTTTCCAGTCTCGGCATTACAACTTCTGTTTCCGGATCACCCATACGGCAGTTATATTCAATCACAAAAGGATCACCGTTTACATTGATCAGACCGAAGAATACGAATCCGTAATACGGAATTTCTTCTGCAGCCAGACCTTTGATCGTTGGCTCAACCACCTGGTCTACTACTTTTTGCATAAACTCGCCCTGTGCAAACGGCACCGGTGAGATAGCGCCCATACCACCGGTATTGAGGCCTTTGTCTCCCTCACCGATACGCTTATAGTCTTTTGCCTCCGGCAATAACACATAATGTTTACCATCGGTAAAGGCGAAAACAGATAATTCTACACCGGTAAGGAACTGCTCTATAACTACTTTACTACCTGCATCTCCGAATTGTGCTTCTTTGATCATGGCGGTAAAAACTTTTTTCGCTTCTTCTTTATCTTCTGTAATGACTACACCCTTTCCTGCAGCCAGACCATCTGCCTTCAGCACGATAGGTGTACTGTGCTGCTCCAGATAAGCCAGACCTTCGTCAAAATTACCGGCATCAAATGTGGCATATGCTGCGGTAGGAATATTGTGGCGTTGCATAAAGGCTTTAGCAAAATCCTTGCTGCCTTCCAGTGCTGCACCCAGTTTAGACGGGCCTACTACTGTAATATGCTTCAGTTCATCGTCACTTTTGAAAAAATCATAAATACCGTTTACCAAAGGGTCTTCCGAACCCGGGAAGAGTGTATCGATCTGGTTTTCGATACAGAAAGCCTTGATCGCCTCAAAATCATTGATACCCAAAGCAATATTGGTACCATATGCAGCCGTACCCGCATTACCAGGTGCGATAAACAGTTTTTGACAAAGAGGAGACTGACTCATTTTCCAGGATAAGGCAGATTCGCGACCTCCGGATCCCAACAGTAAAATATTCATCATAGAAAATAATGTGATAAAATGTGATTTTACAGCAAATGTACACCCATTTTTCACAAAAAATCGGCACACACCCGGGGGTATATGCCGATTTTATAGCCTGAAATTGTTATTTTATGAATTATTTTAGTAATAATTGGCCTGTATATAATCCGCTTCTCCGCGGGTATTACCAACCACTACAAAGCCTACGCTACCCTTTACAATATACCTGGCTGGTACGGTAAAGGCTTTATAACCATTTACATATCCGATCCAGTTATTACCAGACTGCTCAATCTTAACTTCATTCCAGTTACCGTTACCGTTTACATAACTGGCAGTACGCGGACTCACGATTGTGGTAATATCATTACTACCTCCGTTACCGCCTTCATCATAAAGGGCGAGGTAACCATCTACGCTGATGGTGAAGGAATAACCATATGCGCCGGAAGCAGCATCATAACCAAAGAGTAATCCCATATTATTATCAGAACCGATACGGGTCTGAACCACGAAATTGCGATCGGGATTGAACTGTATATTTTTAGCTACATAAGAAGCTACTCCGTTGGGATCGAGATAATTGAAAGAAAATGTTCCGTTGGATACTACCCCGTAAGCATCATTTACATTATCGGCAAAGTTCCAGTCATTACGGTTATCTACAAACTCATCTACAAATTCATAGGTATTGTCTGGTGGATAAGGATCCACATATTCTTTATAACATCCGCTTAAAAGAAAAGAAGCAGCAATCGTTGTCAGTAATAGTATTTTTTTCATCTCTAACTATTTAGTGCATTTAAGACTGTGCAATTTACGCAGGGTTTAAACAGGCACCTAAATTAATATGATCGGAAAATGTTTAGATTTGTACCCAACAAAAATTAAATGGTTATGAGCCCGGAGCAAGCTAAAGACATTTTAATGAAGAAAGATGGCTTTTCACAATGGATGGACCTGGATATCGAAAAGGTAGATCACGGATACAGCAAACTGCATTATACCATAAGACCAGAAATGCTGAACGGATTCGGCACGGTGCATGGAGGGGTATTATTTTCTGCTTCAGACTCAGCACTGGCATTTGCCTGCAACAGCCATGGCATACTGAGTGTGGCTATGGAAGTGTCTATTTCTTATACCCGTCCGGCTTTTGAAGGACAGCGACTGACGGTAGAGGCACAGGAGATCAATCTGGGTAAGACGACTGCCCTGTATGATATCAAGACCTATAATGAGGAAGGTAAACTTATCTGTGTTTTTAAAGGTACTGTTTACCGCACCGGCAAGCCAGTTGAATAGGTCCCAATATGAACTTATGGTTAAATAGGATCAACATATTATCTTATAGTATATAATAAGGGTAATTTGCGCTCGCATTTTAAAAATATGCGTTCGTATGAAACTAATTTACAAAGTATTATTTGCTATAGTAAGTATTGCTTTTGCTTATAACAGCTATGCGCAGACCACGGTGATAGATCCTCATGCAGACGGAGGATTTGAACTGGGCACTACCTTTGCAGCCAATGGCTGGACCCTGGTCAATAATTCCGGCAATGACGGGAATAACTGGTTTATCGGGAACAGTACCTTGTCTAATGCAGGCAGTACTTTTGCGCCTACCAACAGCCGCATCGCTTACATTTCTCAATCGAATAATGGTAGTAGCTGGAGTTATAATATCAATGAATACTCTACTACCCATTTCTATAAAAATGTTACGTTTCCGGCCGGACAAACGATTATTAACCTGAAGTTCCGCTGGAATGCTAAGGGAGAAGGGACGAGTTCGCAGGCATATGATGTACTGTATGTATACCTCTGCCCGACTACCCTTACGCCGGTAACCAACTCTCCTTATGGTACTTCCAATAACCCTGCATCCTGGACCGGAACCGGTACGGCGACTTTGCTGGGTGCATTTCACTCCTGTACGAATCCATCGGGCACTACAGCAAACCTGACGCTACCGGCCAATCTTGCCGGTACCAGCCGCAGACTGGTATTTACCTGGAAAAATGGTAATACACTGGGTATACAACCCCCGGCAGCTATTGACAGTATTGCGCTGACGACCGATTGTCCTAAATCTACAGTTACGATCAATAACCTTACGGCTCCATGCTCCAACCAGATAAACCTGAGTACTACGGTTATCAATAATGTGGCCGGAGGAACGTACCAATGGTATCGTAATGGTAACCTGATACCGGGTGCCGTTACTCCTTCTTACAATTCCAATACTTTACTGAACGGAGACCTGGTGCAGGTGGTATATAGTACAAACAATGCCTGTGGGTATAAGGATACTGCAGATCTCACCATACACTACAATACCTCCGGACAAAAAACAGAAAGCCTGAGCCTCTGCGCCCTGCAACTGCCTTATGTATGGCGTGGTATTACCATTCCGGTTACTGCAGTGAGCAATCCGAACTATACCAGTGTAACCATACCACAGGGAAGTGGATGTGATAGTGTGATTACGCTTAATCTAACGATAAGCCCTTCTCCTTCTAAGACTGAGGTGATCAGTACCTGCCGTAACCTGCTGCCTGGTACTGTATGGAGGGGCAAACAGCTTCCTTCCAATGCAGTGAGCAACGCCCGGTTCGATTCTGTATATGTAAGCAATGTGCATGGTTGTGACAGTATCATTTTCCTCGACCTGCGCATTACAGACAGTGCCCAGGTGATCAGCCAGAATTTAAGAGACTGTAAACGCATCACCTTCCAGGGTAAAACATATACTAACAGTACGATAGTGAGGGATACGCTCTTAAATATGAGCGGTTGCGATAGTATTTATCATGTAACCAACCTGATCATTGATCATTTTACGGTAAGCCTGAGCAGCGATATTCCGAATCCTAATATCGGGGAATCGATCAATCTGCAGACTGCCTCCAGCGATGTGAACTACCAGGTTATCGGCTGGTCTCCGGCAGAACTGTTTCCGGACCAGCAGGCCTACAGCCAGGGTATACCGGCACCGGAGCAGGCAACAGTTAAGGTTATTGCTAAAAATGATATCGGCTGTACAGACACAGCTGTGCTGGTCATCGCCGGTACCGATTTCTCTACCGACTTTATGATGCCGAATGCGTTCACTCCGAACAGTGATGGTAAGAATGATATATTTGAACCTAAGTTCCGCATGAAGCGTAATTATAATGTCGTTACTTTCGAAATCTTCAACCGCTGGGGCAATAAAGTATTCGGCAGTTACAATGCCGGAGACAAAAGCGGTTGGGATGGTTATGTGAACGGGAAAAGAGCCGCTGCCGATGTATATTTCTACTATATTGTAGTGTACTTCAGTGATGGCAGCAAAGTGGTGAAGAAAGGTGATGTTACACTGATGTATTAATTTAAACCATATTTCACTTAAAAAGGGCCGGATATCCGACCCTTTTTAAGTATAGACACACCGCTAAAACAAATCATAAAATTTGTCAATATTATGTTTACGCTGTCATTACAATGTATATTTTCCTATTTTTGCATAGCATAAAAAATACATAATGGAAGAAATTGCAGCAGGCCCTTTACTCAGCACCATAGAATACCCTTCTGATCTTCAGAAGCTGGACAAACTCCAACTGCAACAAGTATGTAACGAACTCAGACAATTTATCATTGACTGTGTGAGTGTAAACGGGGGCCATTTCGGCGCCAGCCTTGGCGTTGTGGAGCTTACCGTAGCTTTACATTATGTGTTAAGGGCTCCTTACGATAAACTGGTATGGGATGTAGGCCATCAGGCTTACGGACATAAAATCCTGACCGGCAGAAGAAAGGTTTTCCACACAAACCGTAAATTTAAAGGCATCAGCGGGTTTCCGAATATCGGCGAAAGTGAATATGATGCGTTTGGCGTAGGCCACTCTTCTACGTCTATTTCTGCTGCCCTGGGTATGGCCATTGCGTCTAAACTGAAGGGAGAAACGGACCGCAGGCATGTTGCCGTGATCGGTGACGGTGCTATGACGGCCGGACTGCCTTTTGAGGCACTGAACCATGCAGGTGTGGCTAATGCCAATATCCTGGTTATCCTGAACGATAATAATATGAGTATTGATGCGAATGTTGGGGCACTGAAAGAGTACCTTACCGACATCACTACTTCTAAAACATACAATAAACTCCGCGATGATTTCTGGCACTTGCTGGGCAAATTGCCGGCGGCGAACTTCCAGAGAAGTATGGCTTCTAAGATTGAAGCCAGCCTGAAAGGGGTAGTATCTAAAGCCAGTAACCTGTTTGAGGCACTGGGCTTCCGCTATTTCGGACCGGTAGATGGCCACAATGTGGTTAAACTGGCCGATCAGCTGAAAGATATCGTAGACCTGCCTGGCCCGAAACTGTTACACATCAAAACGGTTAAGGGTAAAGGTTATGACCTGGCGGAAAAAGATCAGACCCTGTGGCATGCCCCGGGATTGTTTGATAAAGTGACCGGTCAGATCAATACTAAAGTTTTTAATACTCCTCAGCCTCCGAAATACCAGGACGTATTCGGTAAGACCATTATTGAGCTGGCAGAACAAAACCCTAAGATTATGGGTATTACACCTGCTATGCCATCGGGTTGTTCGCTGAAATATATGATGGCTGAGATGCCCGATCGTGCACTGGACGTAGGTATTGCCGAGCAGCATGCCGTTACGGTAAGTGCCGGACTGGCCACACAGGGAATGAAGGTGTTCTGTAACATTTACAGCTCATTTATGCAACGTGCTTATGATATGGTGGTTCATGATGTAGCGATCCAGGATCTTCCGGTGATCTTCTGCCTGGACCGTGCCGGAGTAGTAGGTGATGATGGTGCCACGCACCACGGCGCTTATGATGTTGCCTATATGCGCTGTATTCCCAATATGATCGTTAGCTCCCCGATGAATGAATCAGAGCTGCGTAACCTTATGTACACAGCACAACTGGATGAAAATACGCATCCGTTCGTGATCCGCTACCCACGCGGACAAGGTGTATTGCCGGAGTGGCAGACACCGATGGAAAAAATCACTGTCGGTACCGGCCGCAAGATCAAAGACGGTAGTGAAATGGCGATTATCACCCTGGGGCACTGCGGTAACTTCGCAGTTGAGGCTTGTAAAGAGCTGACTACACTGGGTATTGATGCGGCGCATTATGATCTGCGCTTCGTAAAACCACTGGATGAGGCAATGCTGCATGAGATCGGTAAGCGTTTCAGCAAAATCATTACGGTAGAAGATGGCTGTATCCGTGGCGGTATGGGCAGTGCTGTACTCGAATTCTTCAATGAACATAACTATAAACCATCTGTTACGATCCTGGGTATCCCTGATGAAATCGTAGAGCATGGTAAGCCGGAAGAACTGCATCATTTATGCGGTTATGACAAGGAGGCCATTGTTGCTGCAGCCAAAAACTTCAGTTCCGTAGTAGCCGAAACCGTGAGCATTGGAGTTTAATTAACAGCATTTCACATAAGCTTGGCTTTTAATACATTAAACGCTGCTTTATTTTTACATTCTAAATCAACAACAAAAAGACAAAATATATGAAAAAAGTATTTGCATTAATCCTGGCCGTGTTAACCCTGAGCACCTCTGCAACTTTTGCACAGGATGCCAAAGCTAAGGCCGTGCTGGATAAGCTTAGTACGAAAATCAAAGGGATGTCCAGCCTTAAAGCCAGCTTCTCCTTTGTTGCTAAAGATGCAAAGGGTAAGGTACAGCTGAACCAGAAAGGTACCATCATGATGAAAGGTGAGAAATACCATGTGACCGTTCCTAACCAGGAAATGATCTCTGATGGTAAAACCATGTGGACCTACATGAAAAGTAATAAAGAAGTGCAGGTAGCTAACTACAATCCTGCAGAAATGACAATGTCTCCGGCCAAATTATTTTCCGGAAGCTATGCAAAGGATTTTAATTATACCTACGCAGGTCAGCAAACAGTTAATGGTAAAGTAGTAGATATCGTTTACCTGACGCCTAAAGCAGCTAAAACTTTTAAAAGTGTAACAATCCTGATCGATCAGACCGGTATGGTTATGAGCGGCAGCGTTGAAGAGAAAAACGGTAACTACTATACTTATTCTCTTTCCGGTGTTCAGGCTAATGGCGCAAGCGCTGATGCTTTATACACATTCAATGCAAAGGCTTATCCTGGTGTTGAAGTAATCGATTTACGATAGTATTTTTCTCATCATTTATATTAAAAATAGCCACTCTATCCGGGTGGCTATTTTGTTTTGTAGCAGATAATTTATTCTGCTTTTAAATACATCAGGAATACCTGCCCTATTGAAAAATATTCACTACTTGTGCAGGGTCATAAACCTGAACTCCCGTAACAACGCCATCCTGCGTTTTTATCGTACACACATTACCCATATGAAATTTCAGGCGTCCAAGGTTGCCCGAAGGGTCAATGAGTACGTTTGGATGGGTATAGTTATGGTTATCACGGGGCTTTGGCAGGATGAAAATATAATGATCCGGGGGAGACTTGGCTTTATCAAAAATATATTTTAAACAGCCGGAGCACGCCTGATCAGCAACTAATACATAGGTGCTGTTATCCTTTGCAATATCCTTATTAAATTGCTTTTGAAGATATCGTTCCAACAGAAGAGTGTCTTTGTCCTTATGCTTGCAGGAATAAATACACAGCAGGCTAACTATTGCCAGAATAGCTTTTTTTATCATAATGTCAGGTTGATTACAGCTGGAAAGCAGTTACTAAAATTGTTTTGCGGGTATCGTCTGTTGAGAGCAGGTATACCTTTCCGTTAAAAACAAATGATTTTATGGGGTTGCAATGCTTAGGCAGCTCATAGGCTGTTTGTTCAAATTGTTTTTTGTCTATATTGAAAATCACAATCCTCTTTTCTCTTGATAAAAGATCATTTATCATGCCGCTTTGCTCATCATAATACTGGTCTGCTCCAATAACCTGAAACAAAAGAATTTTCTGCTTATACTTGAGCAACTTGCCGTTTGCACTGTGTGTAGCAAAATATGCAGATGATTCCGTCTTGCTTTGCACACAGGCTTCAGGTGCTGATGCTGCTGCCACGGAGAACTGTTTAGGAATCTTAAAATACTCTTTTTTGCCTCCGCTAATCAGCGCTATGGAATCGCAGTACTGAACAGTGTAGGCAACGATGTCTTCGCCCAAGCTGCAGAAAACAGGATACAGGTCGTTGTAATAAAACTTCCTATACCGCTCCGGAAAAGTGATATCCTCCAGTGGCTGTGTTTCTATCAGCACTTTTCCTTCTTTGATGATTCCCCTATGTACAATTTTACTGCTGAAATACTGAGTTCGTCCTGTAACTTCCCCTATATTGAGTTTCGGAATGCAATAGATCAGAAAGCTGCCATTAATGTCAATCTTAAATTCAGAAATTGCGGAATGATAAGCGTCGCCATTTGAAGTACTAAATGAATACTGTTTAGGATTTATCCCGAAGTCCCCATCTGGGAAAATTTTCAATAGATTCTCATACAACATATGGTACTTCCCTTTATAAAAGGTGAAAGCAATTAGCCCATCAGTAACTCTTTCGGGTAAGGTATCTATACCGAGCAAGTGGGTTGCAGTATCGATCTTATAAAGCAAAGAAGCATTCCTGTCCAGCAGTAACAGCAAAGAATCCCTTCCGTTGGCAGCAGGTATCTTGCTCATATAAATTCTGAAGATGCTTTCTGCCTTGATCTTTAAGGTATCGGTAAATTGCAGTTTATGTTGTACTATCTTATTAACGGGAGCATTACGGCAGGAGTAAATACACAGCAGGCTAACTACGGCCAGGCTAGCTTTTTTTATCATGATATAAGGTTGGTTACAGTTCGACAGCGGTTACTAAAATTGTTTTGCGGGTATCGTCTGTAGAGAGCAGGTATACCATTCCGTTAAAAATACAGGATTTCACAGGGGCACAATTTGCCGGCAGCTCATAGGCTGTTTGCTCAAACTGCTTTTTGTCCATATCAAAGACGAGCATCCGTTTTTTTTGCGACAGATAATCATTGAGCATACCGGTTTGCTCATCATAATACCGGTCTACTCGTATGGTCTGAAACAAGAGAATCTTTTGCTTGTATTGAAGTAATTTGCAGTTGGCACTGTGTGTTGCAGCATACGCATCTAATTCCGTCCTGCTTTGTACATACTCTGCCGGTATTGGTTTTGCAATAACGGAGAACTGCTCGGGAATCTTAAAGTACTCTTTTTTGCCTCCGCTAATCAGCACTATGGAATCGCAGTAATGGTATGTGTAGGCAATACTATCTCCAAAGCTGCAGAAAACAGGATACAGGTCATTATAATATGATTTTTTATAATACTCAGGAAAAGTTATACCGCCTATTGGCTTTGTCTCTATCTGTGCTTTACCTTTTTCGATTATTACTCCTTTGTGTACCACTTTACTACTAAAATATCGTTCCCTTCCTGCAGCGTCGATTAAATTATTGATCTTTGGCATACAAAAAATCAAAAAACTTTGATCCTTGTCAATCTTAAATTCAGAGATAATGGATTGGTAGGCATATACATCGCCGTTCTTAAATGTGTAAACATTGGGTTTTGCATTGAAGTCAGCAGACATAAACATCTTCAATGTATCTTCATATTCTACACAATACTTTCCTTTAAAATAAGTGAATGCTTTCAGATCCTCCGTAACCTTTTCAGGCAAGGTATCTACAGCGAGCAATTGATTGGAGGCATCAATCTTATAAAGCAAAGAAGCATTTCTATCCAACAGCAGCAGTAAAGAATCCCTTCCGTTAGCAGCAGGTATCTTGCTTACATAAATTCTGAAGATATTTTCTGCCCTGATCTTTAAGGTATCAGTAGACTGCAGTTTATGTTGTGCTATCTTATTAACGGGAGCATCATGGCAGGAAAAAAAAGTGACAGACAGTACAAAAATAAGGTAAACCCCTACAGAAAATTGTAGAGGTTTGCCTGCTTGTTTATTAAGGTTTCTATTATCCTTTAACCAAAAAGACATAAGCTTAGTTTGATTTGGTTACAGGGATAACGAGTTTGATCGCAGCAGGATCTGATGGATCGAAAACGCCTAAAAATAAAGCATTCTCCTTGTTTTCGTTGATGCGGAGTTTGAGCTTAAGCTCTCCGGAAAGTACTTTCTGGAACATGTCCTCGCCAATAAGCTTACGGAAGTCTTCATTATGATTGTCAGTGCCCTCAGAAATGGTAGTGGAGCACTCCCTCCATGCTTCGTATTCGCCTTTTTTTGACTTCCAATAGGCATCCCATAACATATCCCAGAAGCTTGGCGTACAAACCACCTCATCAAAACAGTCATTACCACCATTTAAACAATCTTCTGCATCTTTGTCCCAATGCCTGGTAGCTACCTGACCCTGTATGGTCATGAGGTTAATGTTTGGAGTCTTGCTCCGGGCCGGGTTTTTTGCCTCATCTTTTTGACAGGCGGTCAGGCTCATCCCTATGGCGGGTATAAGCACCAGTAATTTTTTCATTTTGTACGGTTTTAGATGTTAATAATAAAACCGAAATACGTCAATGAGATTGAATTACGATGTTAACCAATTCCTAAATATATAAACAAATAATATTAATTAAAATAATTATTTAACAGTCAGAGACTTTTCCTTCTTAAAAAGATAATATACTTTTTCATTGTCATTATCGATGCGCCGCATAACCAATGAATCTGCGCTTATATACTCAACTATAAAGCGGGTAATATCACCTTCTTTACCAATACGTGCAGGATCATACACGATGACGCTGTCCTGCCGTTCGGTGTACCAGTAAGATGTGTCTCTGGAATCGGGCAAAATATTAATAACCCGGTTACGATCGGTCATGATCATGGCATACTTTCCCACTATTGAGGCTTTATACTCCTCAAACTCTTCCTTCATCATATCGTATTTATACTTTTTCAGGTAGTTTTTATACGACTCTACACTGCTGTACTGGCGGTGATCCGGTACCTCTTCTATATACTCTATTTCATTAAGGAATGTTTTCCATTCCTCACATTCGCGATAGTAATCCGGCGACAATGTAATATCCTTTAGCAGCCAGGTTCCGGTGATATTTTTGCGGATATAACTTTGCTGTACCAGAGCAGATGCCCCGGCGGTAAGCAACAATAAAAGTGCTGAGATGTATAATTTCCGATACATAATATATTAATAAAATATAAGCAAATTGCACTGATCGTGACAATTTTAAGACATAAATATGTAAAATATTCCTAAAATAATATATAAATCACAGAAAAACAGCATTTATTGAATAATTTCGGGCTCCTTTTTACACTACTATATTAACAGTAATTTCCATGAAATCTCTATATACGATCGTCAGCCTTATGTGTATAAGTCCGATGGTGTCTCTGGCACAATCAGCATCGCTGCACATTACGGGTAAGGTATTTGACGAAACCAAGGCTCCGGCATCTTATGCCGATATCCGCTTATACCGTTCTGCCGATTCTTCTTTTGTATCCGGTGTGCCTTCTGCAGAGGATGGCAGCTTCGAAATGAAGGCAGAAAACGGAAAATACTATGCTACGGTTTCTCTTTTCGGTCTGTCCAGCAAAATAGTTCCTATCAGCAAGCAAACGGGCGAGGTTGATCTCGGTTCTGTATACCTGAAAGCAACTGCTGTAGGCCTTAAAGAAGTTACGGTAACTGCAGATCAGAACCAGATGTCGCTCAAGATTGATAAAAGGGTATTTAATGTGGCCTCAGATCTGAACAACCAGGGCGCAAATGCTACCGAGGTGTTGCAGAATATTCCTTCTATTACTGTAGATGCTGAAGGCAATGTAAGTCTGCGGGGTAGCCAGAATGTGCGTATCCTTATTGACGGCAAGCTTTCAGGTTTTGCGTCTTCGGCAGATGCGCTGCAGCAACTGCAATCCGATATGATCGATAAGATCGAAGTGATCACCAATGCCTCTGCACGATATGATGCACAGGGCGAATCGGGTATC
Source organism: Edaphocola aurantiacus (assembly GCF_019797745.1). Lineage (GTDB taxonomy): Bacteria > Bacteroidota > Bacteroidia > Chitinophagales > Chitinophagaceae > Edaphocola > Edaphocola aurantiacus. Next base: position 475,127 of record NZ_VOSI01000002.1, read on the forward strand.
ATCAATATTATCCTGAAAAAGAATCAGAAAGCGGGTTTTAACGGTTCGGTGACCCTGAGAACGGGTTACTACCCCGATCATGGTGTTGGTATTAATGCCAATTACCGTACGGGGAAATTCAACTTCTTCGGCTCCTATACCTTGAGTCGCAGAGAACATCCCGGCACCAGCTATACCGATCAGCGGGTGCAGAATGCCGATACAGGTTTTGCCTACCACCAGGATTACCGACATGAACGCAAAAAATGGGGTAATAATGGTTCTTTTGGCTTTGATTATATGATCAATGATAAAAATACCCTCAGCGTCACCGCATCTGTACGTTCTGGTTTGGGCAATAATGTGTATTACCGGACGTATGAAAACTATGATCTGAATAATACCTTACTGAGTACGGATCAGCGGGATGAAACAGCCCGCGAAATGGAAGACCTGTTTGAAGGTAGCATTGCCTACACCCGAAAGTTCAACAAACCGGGTATGGAATGGAAAACGGAAGTGAAAGGTTTCCGTGACCAGGACTATGAGCGTTCCAATTATACCGAAACCTCTACCCGCTACAGCGAAACAGAATTGGAATATTCCAAGGCTTATGTAACGGAACAGAACTTATTAATACAATCCGATCTTACGATTCCTTTTGCTAAAGATGGTAAAGTAGAACTGGGTGGCCGTAGTCAGAACCGTTATTTTCTAAACGAATTCCGCTTTGGCGAAATGAATGCAGGCAACTGGGAAACGCCACAGGCATTCAACGATAATTTTGATTATGTGGAAAAGGTACATGCAGGCTATGTAATGGCATCTAATACTTTCGGAAAGCTGGGTATGCAGGCCGGCATCAGAGGAGAATATTCTGATGTCCGTACCAGACAACAGTCGCAGAGCCAGTGGAACAAAAAGGAGTATATGAACTGGTTTCCGAGTGCAGCCATTTCATACCAGTACAGCAAGCAGAAAACATTCCAGCTGAGCTACAGCCGCCGCATTAATCGTCCGGGTCAGTGGGATCTGATGCCGTTTATGAAATTCGGCGATAACCGTGAAATGCGTGTGGGTAATCCTAACCTTAATCCGGAGTACACCGATGCCCTGGAGTTCAGCTTTATGCAGAACTGGGAAAAAGGTTCCCTGCTATCATCTGTATACTACCGCAAAACCACCGATAAGATTGAGCGCATGGCATCCTATGGCAGTGACGGTATTATATACCGCATACCTTTGAATGTTGCAGACAGAAATGCTTACGGACTGGAACTGAATGGTAATTACACTCTGAGCAGTTGGGCACGCGTGACCAGTGGCTTCAACTTCTTTAAAGAGGTAGTATTCGGTACCTACCAGAACGAACATTTTGAGGTGAATAACTTTAGCTGGACAAACCGGACTTCCTTTAACTTTACTCTGCCTCAACGTTGGAGAATACAGGTATCCGGTAACTATGAAGCGCCTAAGGTAAATCCGCAAGGTCGCTCTCTGGCAGTGTATTTTGCCGATTTCGGTATGACAAAAGACATACTCCGCAGCAAAGCTACTATCGGACTTAATGTGAATGATGTATTCAATACCCGTAAGTGGCGCAGCATTACAGAAACTGCTGAGATCTACTCTGAGAGCATGTTCCAGTGGCGCCCGAGAAGTATAAGACTGGTGTTTAATTATCGCTTCAACCAGCAACCTAAAGATCATTCCAAAATGGATGATATGATGGACGGAGAAGCTTAAGTATAAAAAGAAAGAGGAAATGCGATGTGCATTTCCTCTTTCTTTTTATACGCTATTTCTTACAGTACGCCTACTTCCTGCATGCAGGTTTTCATCATCTGGTACGTACGTTCGATATCATTATCCAAACCTATGGAGAAGCGGATCAGACCATCACTCAGGCCCATTTCTGCCTGCTCTTCTGCCGGGATTTCGCTCGAAGTAGAAGAACCCGGAGCACTGAATAGTGTTTTATAAAAACCAAGGCTCACCGCCAGGTAACCGATATTGCGGTGCTGCATCAGTTCCATCAGCTCATTCGCTTTATCCAGGCTGCCAACATCAATGGTCATCATCCCACCAAAGCCGTATTCTGCATTGTACATTTTCTTGTATAGTTCATGTCCGCTATGACTTGGTAGTCCGTTATACACAACTTTCAGGCCATCCTGTTCAAAACGCTCTGCCAGGAACAAAGCATTACGGCTGTGCTGCTGAATACGGATGTGCAGGGTGCGTAGGTTTTTCAGAATACTGGCCGAACGGTAGCTGTCCATGGTTGGTCCCAGTAGCATTGCTGCGCCATCATTTACATTTCTCAGATCATCGATGAATTGCTGTGTACCACATACCACACCACCAACGGTATCACTGCTGCCGTTGATAAACTTGGTCAGGCTGTGAATGACTACATCTGCACCTAAAGATACCGGCGCAATAGCCAGTGGAGAGAAGGTGTTATCCACCACCAGTTTTAAGTTATGTTTTTTAGCCAATGCTGCCATGCCGGCAATATCGGTAATCTCCATAAGGGGATTGCTCACCGTTTCGCAATACAGCACTTTGGTCTGCGGGGTAATGGCTTTTTCAACAATATCCAGTTTGGTGCTATCCACAAAAGTGGTGTGTATATTCAGCTTTGGCAGAAAATTTTTCATGAAAGCATAAGTACCTCCGTAGATGGTCCTGCTTGATACAATATGGTCACCTGCACCACACAGTTGTAATAAGGTCGCGGTAATGGCGCCCATACCGGAGGCGGTTACATTAGCGGCCTCGGTGTTTTCCATAGCGGCCAGGGCCTGGCCCAGGTATAAGTTGCTTGGAGAGGAATGTCTTGAATACAGGTAACAACCTTCTGCATTGCCTTCAAAAGTGTCGAACATCTTTTTGGCTGAAAGAAAGGTATACGTAGAAGAATCTGAAATAGACGGGTTGACTCCTCCGAATTCACCGAAATACTGTAAATCCTGAATTTTGTCTGCGGGATTAAAGCTCATAATACCAACTGAATTTTGATTAACGTTTTAATAGATTTGTTTATCTTTTTGACTAATAAATATCATATATCCTTCTGCTGATATTCCATCTCAGACCGGCATACAGAAATAAATTGTTTCCGGAAGAAATACCACCACTGTTTTTACGGAAATAATTACCTCCTGCTTCAACATAAATGTTGGGACGTATTTCGTACGCTGCATTCAGATTTCCGAATATTCCTTTTTCTACAATGCCGCTAAACATCGGGTAGCTGTCCCCCGCCATACGCTGATCTGATAATCCGTATATGCCGTTTCCGATCTGCGCGCTATCCGCCCCTCTTTTAGATACAATGGCACGCGCTGTAATATTAAGTCTTGGTACCGGCTGGTATCTGAGCTGGACAATCAGTTCAGCATAATTATTCCCCATAGGATGTGCCAGAGGCTGATTGTAATGGGTAAAGCTGGTTATGCTGTCTTCCTGCGCCATATAGGTGAACGGACGGATGATATTAAACTCGGCCTGTGCATCCAGGTTAGGCACTCCGGCCACATTGAAATATTTTACACCCAGTTGGGCTGCATACTGGTTCTTCCAGGAGGCACTACCCAGGGCCGACCAGTCGGCACGATCTATGTATAACTGTCCGTATAGTTGCAGACCACTTAAAGGCAAAACCTTGAACTGTAATCCCCACGCATTATTATTAACCGTATTGCCTATGCCCATTTGTTTCGCCAGGCTCTGATAACCAATTACGGGTACAATCATTTCTACCGGCACCCCTGTCTGTTTCGCAAACACTGTGCTTTCGAAAATACCCACATTCAACCAATGGTTGGGTGTATAATTCAATTGGTGAATACTAGCATACTTCCGCGGTAACAATCCATCTCCACTTAAGAGCACTGTATTATTTGACACCAGTTCTGTATACAGGTTTTCATATGAAAAGTCTCCCCACTGGCTGCGCAAACGCAGGAAGGTAGCAGGTGCAGTTGAATTGGATATGACCAGGCTCCTGATCCCGTAACCGATCTGGTTACGGTCGTAGCCAAAGGTGAGTCCGACATGATCTCTCCACAAAGCAAAATCAATATAGCCTCTTGCCAGGAAGAAATCATAATTATTACCATTCTTTACACTGTAATGCTCTCCGGGAAACTGTCCCCTGTGGCGGGTTGCCCACTCATCTATGTACGCAGGAACCTTTTCCTGATTATCGGCCAGCATGGTATAAAAGCCTACCCTGTCTGCTATACGGCCGCGCACTTCTACCCCTCTTGTATTGATAGAACGGAAACCGCCGTCTTTTTCATAACCGCCCTGCAGATATAAAACAGGGTTTACCACCATGAAGAAGTCATCTTTATCAATATGCAGCAGATCCGGTTGTTTTTTATAAAAATAACGGAGGACCGGACGCCTAGATTCTATGGCTCCGCCCTCTCCTGAAGAATTGGTATACCATTCTCCGCTGATGGAAATAGCCCTGCCTATATTATAGGCATCTATATCATTAACGACAAGGCCACGTGTGCGGCTCGCGCGCTGCACTTCGGCAAGGAAGTCGACTACATCTTTCCGCGAATAGGGTTTAGAAGCAGTATTGAAAGCAGAGATAAGGTAGCCAGAACGGGTTTCCAGCCGGTCTACCAGATCATACTCTTCAGATCCATAATTGATATAGGTATTCTGTGCGGCAACAGGTATTGCTGTAGCGCACAGTCCGAGCAACATTGCGGCTGCACGTAAGGTGTATGTAGTTTTTAGTAAGGCCATAGTATCGATTTGAAACACTGAAGCGACACACAAAAGTATCTAAAATATATGGAATGTCATCGGGTCTGCTCATACATGCGAATACAGCACTTTATTTTACAAAAAGACAAACTCCATTCTGGAGATATACCCTATTTTTGAACAGATGAAGGTGTATACCAGAGTAGAAAAACTGATGGGTTCTGTTTTTACCCTTGGCATTGCAGCAGCCTCCGATAGTCAGGCTGCCCAACTGCTGGATATGGGCATTGCAGAAATCAGGCGTATTGAAGATATACTTTCTGAGTTTAAGCCTGATTCAGAAACCAGTCTGATCAACAGATCTGTGCCAGGTAAGCCTGTAACCGTTTCTGCAGAATGCTTTGCCATCATCAAACGATCGCTGGATATGGCGAAACTTACCAAAGGTGACTTTGATATTACTGTAGGTCCTTTAAAAAAATTATACCGTTTTAAGAATACTGCTTTTGCAATGCCTACCCCCGAGGAGATAAGGAGCACTTTACAAACGATCGGACATACAAAGATCCTTACAGATGAAGCTGCACAGACTGTTGGTTTTATCGCAGAAGGAATGCAGATCAGTTTTGCAGCAATCGGAAAGGGATATGCTGCAGACCGGGTAAAGATGCTGTGGAAAAATGCAGGTGTAATATCGGGATATATCAATGCCAGTGGAGATCTTTGTGCTTTTGGCCACAAGCCGGACGGTCAACCCTGGACTGTAGGTATTGCAAACCCCGATAATCCTGCAGAGATATTATTATACATACCGCTGAAAGATGCGGCTGTAGCTACCTCCGGCGATTATGAACAGCATTTTATACATGATGGTAGACGATACAGTCATAATATTGATCCGCATAGTGGTCTGCCCATATCCGGCATTAAAAGTGTAAGCGTCTTTTCTCCTGCAGCAGAATTGTCTGATGCCCTGGCTACGGCCGTTTATGTAAAGGGTATATCTAAAGGAATGGATTTTATTAATCAATTACCCCATACCCATTGCCTCATCATTGATGAATATAATACCATTCATACTTCTACCGAGCTGAATCTTTCCATATAATCTTTTCCCAACTTTCAATATAAAATACCGGAGCTGTAGCCTGATAGCGAAGGGTATCATAGCCAATCAGCTTACCCTTCACCCTGTAACCATAAGTACTGGATTCAAATAGCCAGGAGCTATTGTCTGAAAGATCGTCCGGAAACATGCCGGTAATGATGATATCCCGACGCAGCGTATCTCCGAAAAGAGAAACTAGATCTTTAGGCACAAGTGCATATCCGCTATCAATAAAGGCATCAAAACAATCTGTGCAATCCTCAAGATTCACATTGATCACAAAAGAAGGTTCGTCTTTTCGCTGGACATGCCATTGCTCCCAGGTAGGATTCTTGGTATACTGATAAGTACAGCCACTGATCATCAGCATTACAGCCAGAAGTAATTTTAGTCTATGTCTCATCAGGATATAATATTACTAAGTTTTACCCGGTAATTCATTTGCATTACCTAATTTAGATAACCTGTAGGATAATTGTATTTTATTTATTTTATGAAGAGTATATATACCACATATACAATACTGGGGCTATCAATTTTGTTGCTGTTTGCTTCCTGTAAAACGGTAAAGCCTTATGAGCGGCAATTTGTCAACGATACAGAAATGCAGATGGGCGATGATGCCGGGAACCGTTTTAATCACTATGTACACTCGATTCGTGAAGGTGCTGTTCCGGCCAATGGCCCGAAAGGCAGCGGGGGCTGCGGTTGTAACTAATCTTATTGCAACATGAACAAACAATTAATCGTGCTGGGTAGTATTGCATTATGCAGCCATAATCTTAGTGCACAGGATACAAAGGAGCAAGATACTGTTGATCAGAGTGATATTGAACTGGTGTATAACCATTACATCCAGGATGGCAATCACTCTGCGGTAACAGGTGGTACCGGTACGGAAGCCCTCACAGTGTATGGTCCTTCTGTTAATATTAAACGCAGCCGGAAAAATAATATCCTCACTTTTAATGTGGGTACGGATATCATTAGTTCTGCCTCTACGGATAATATTGATTTTGTAAAATCTTCGGCCTCTTATACAGATATTCATGGTTATACGTACGGTGTGCTGGAACATAAGTTCCGCAATGGTTTTAACCTGTATGGCGGTATGGGTTTTTCTATAGAGAGCGACTACTTCTCTTACAGCGGCCGGCTGGGATTTTCGAAAGAGGATGTAAAAAAACAGCGTAGTTATTTCGCAGAAATACAGGCCTTCAATGATGATCTGCGCTGGGGCCGTATCAATGAAAATTATTATAAAGCGGTAAAACTGATTTACCCGGAAGAGCTGCGCTACCGGGAATGGTATGACGGATATAAACGATATTCTTACAATTTCAAAGCAGGCTTTACCCAGATTGTGGATAAGCGCAATGTAATTGGCATCTACCCGGAACTGATCTGGCAACAGGGCCTGTTATCCACACCATTTCACCGGGTATATTTTACCAACGGACAGGTCATGGTGGAGCAGCTACCGGAGCAAAGGCTGAAGGCCAGCCTGGGACTGAAATGGAATCGCTTTACCGGTGGCAGAACCGTATTAAAACAAAGCATTAATGCGTATACAGACAATTTTGGTATTCACGCACTGGCACTGGAACAGGAGACGGCCATAAAACTGAACCGGGTACTGACGATACTACCCAATGCCCGCTTTTATACCCAGAGTACTTCTGATTATTTTAAACCATATAAGCAGCACGATATTTCGGATCAGCATTATACCTCCGATTATGATTATTCGCGTTTCTATAGTTACAGCGTGGGCATGGGTTTCCGCTATAATCCTTTCAAAACACTGAACAGGCATTTCCTGTTTAAAGGAATGACCCTGCGGTATAATTATTATCAGCGCAGCGATGGTTTATGGTCACATATACTTTCGGCTTCGTTTCAGTCGGTTTTTACACGCAATACCAAAAAGTAAATACCGCAATTTCCGGATTGTGCAAGCCGGCTTATTTTCAGAATTTTGTACTAAATATTTAACGATGCAAACTTCTTCTGACCATACCCAATCAAGCCTGGACTTTGAGCGTATCGCAGCTGCAATACGCTTTATCAATGCACACTTCCAGGAACAACCCGACCTGGAAACCATTGCAGAGCAAGTGCATATGAGTCCTTTTCACTTTCAGCGCATGTTCACGGAATGGGCAGGCATCAGCCCTAAAAAATTCCTGCAGTACATCAGCCTCAATTATGCCAAGTCCTTATTGAAAGAAGATCCTGCACAGAGTCTTCTGGATGTAAGTTTTGCTACAGGACTATCCAGCAGCAGCAGGCTGCATGATCTGTTCATAAAAATTGAGGGCATGAGTCCGGCGGTGTATAAGTCAGGGGGTAACCAATTGCATATTGAATTTGATTTTTATCCCACACCTTTCGGACAGGTGATTATTGCCAATACCGATATTGGCATTTGCTACATGGCCTTTGAAGAAAACTGGGAAAAGGCTATGAGTAAACTGCAGGCCTATTTTCCACATGCAACACTAGTCATGAAAAAAAATACTGTGCAGCAAAGCGCATTATCGGTTTTTACATCAGATACTGTTCCGGAAACGCCGATACACCTGCATTTGAAAGGAACCGCATTTCAGCTCAAGGTCTGGGAGGCCTTATTAAAAATCCCGATGGGCACTGTAAGCACTTATGGAAAGCTGGCGCAAAACATTGATCAACCCAAGGCTGCACGTGCCGTGGGCACAGCCATTGGCTCAAATCCTGTTGCCTTCCTGATACCCTGCCATCGGGTAATACAGTCCAGTGGCCACTTCGGCGGTTATATGTGGGACCCGGTACGCAAAACAGCGCTCATTGGCTGGGAGCAGGCACAGGTGCATCAATAAAATGTAAAGTAAAAAGTAAAAATTGAATATACGCTTTCAGCAAGCATACATAATTTTTCATTTGCTATTATGGTTTTGGATACCTTTTGCCTTGATGCAAAAGGTATCGCCAAAAAATCAAGGCTGTATAAATCCCTGGCTAAAAATCAATGTGCCGGCCGGTCGCAAACCAGACTCGCTGCGCTCAGACAGTGGTTTCCGACTTTATCGACCGAGCCAATGATTTTATTAACGCCGGATTTATAAGGCCTTTCGAGCGATCTGTTCTGTATGGATCGCTTATTGTTTTCATCACAGCGATAGCCATTTTGGAGTGGAGCTGCGATCGTTGAGCACCGAACGCATCACACGTTAAGCTCAGACGATCAATGCACGCAACGGTACAAAATGGCGGTGCTCCACAATCGCCTTGATGAAAACAAAGGCATTTTTGGTCCTTTTGTTGCCGGACAAAAGGACGAATAAAATAAGTTGACTAAATGCGGATAGTCAAGATAAATACATAAACGAATAAGCCCGCCGATGTGGCGGGCTTATTCGTTTATGTATTTATCCTGAATTTTATCTAAACATTCCCGTAAGCATTAGATTGGCCACCATCAATGGCAATCACCTGTCCGCTTACATATGAAGCATCATCACTCAGCAGAAAAACGACTACTTTAGCCACCTCTTCAGGCAGGCCCAGTCTTTTGGTCGGATTCGCTTTTGCATATTCTTTCTCCGCAGATTTCGGATCTGCTGCATTGACCTGTTTGAAGGCTTCTGCTACCATTGGTGTCAATATAGCACCCGGTGCAATAGCATTTGTGGTAATACCAAACTGACCATATTCCAGTGCCGCATTTTTAGTCATACCGGCTACCGCATGCTTGGTCGCTACATATGGGGTCTGGTTCATGACACCGCGTATACCGCCTACAGAAGCGACATTCACGATTCTGCCATAATTTTTTTCTTTCATTACCGGTATAATGTATTTCATACCGTAATACACACCCATCAGGTTAATATCTATTACTTTTTTAAACACGCCCAGGTCATAATCCGTCATAGGCGCCTGGCGCCCTTCTATACCAGCATTATTGTAAAAACCATCTATAGTACCATAGATTGCTACGGTCTTATCTACATATTCTTTCACCTTAGCTTCATCTGATACATCTGCTACTACGCTCAGTATCTGTACCTCATTTCCAGCTTCTTTTCTGATCTCTTCTTCTGCTGCTGTTAATGCATCTGCATTATAATCTACTAATGTCAACTTTGCCCCTTCTTTTGCGGCTACGATAGCGGTCGCCAAACCTAAGCCCATACCGGCTCCGGTAATGACGATCACTTTGTCTGCTAATTTTTTCATCTGGAAAAATTTATTGAATTTAAAAATGCGGTGGAGGCTTTTTTAGATAGCCAAAGTTACCCATAAGCCAAACCGAAGACCCGGTTTTAACGTTAAGGCTTGTTTAAGATAATCCTTATATTTTCACAAATACTTGTACGTACATCTATTTTATTATACCGCAAGTTCCGGATTGTGACAGCCGATACAATACCGTATTTTTGTGCTGCATTATTGTCGATATTATGAGCCAGCTCAACCTCTTTAGTTCTTCTGCCGATCAGCCGATCAACCTGCTTCCTTACGAGGGTTGTGTATTATATTATGGTCCGGTTATGTCTGCAAATGAGGCCGATCGTTTTTACGAATTGCTGATGCAGACGGTGGACTGGAAAAATGATGAAGCAATCATTTTCGGTAAGAAGATTATGACCAAAAGGAAGGCAGCCTGGTACGGAGATCATTCGTTCTCTTACACCTACTCACAGGTAACCAAAACGGCATTACCCTGGAATGACCCGCTGCTGGAGTTGAAAGCAATGGTGGAAAAGATACTTGGCGTGACATTCAACTCCTGCCTGCTGAATCTATATCATGATGGTCAGGAAGGTATGGCATGGCATAGTGATGATGAGCGGGAACTGCAGAAAAACGGCACCATAGCCTCGCTCAGTTTCGGAGCAGTACGCAAATTTGCATTTAAACATAAACAGACCAAAGAAACGGTAGCACTGGATCTGGCGCATGGCAGCCTGCTGGTGATGAAGGATATCACACAGACCTATTGGCTACATCGCTTGCCTCCTACAACAAAGGTATCCGCACCCCGGATTAACCTTACCTTCCGGATCATGAATCATCCCGGTTAAAAAATTTACCTGTTTTATATATACATTTTTATTGATTCCCCGTTATTACCTATATCCTTTTCCCGAACCGGGAGGAGAATGCTGTTTTCTTCCAGACCACGAAACAGGTGCTGATCGAAATACGGTATAATATACCCGATAGTACACCAGGTCATTGAAAACTGCATGGAACATGAAGAAATACTATCTTTTACTGATTATTTTCGTGCTCGGAATTGTTATTTCGGGTATACAACCACATGATTACTTTACCTGGTTCCTGGAAGTTTTTCCTGCGCTGCTGGGTGCTATGGTACTTATTGCTACATTTGAAAAATTCCGTTTTACTTACTGCGTTTATGTACTGATATTACTGCATGCCCTGGTATTATTTATCGGCGGCCATTACACCTATGCTGAGGTTCCGCTCTTTGATACCATCAAAGAAGCATTGGGACAGGAGCGTAATAACTATGATAAAGTAGGGCATTTTATGCAGGGCTTTGTACCGGCTGCTATTATACGCGAACTGCTGATCCGCCGTAATGTAATCAATATCAAATCCTGGATACCTTACGTCGTCTTATGTATATGTATTACCATCAGCGTTTGTTATGAATTCCTCGAATGGGCTATTGCTATCTTCACCGGCAGCGCTGCTGAAGATTTCCTGGGCACACAGGGTTATGTATGGGATACCCAATCTGATATGCTGTATGCCAGTATAGGGGCGATTACATTCCTGCTTATTTTCCACAGATGGCATGACCGCAGGATGATACGGGAGTTTGATAAGGCATAAATGGTATAGACTGGCAAAAGCTTGTCTGCACACCTCAAAGACTGTATATTGCTGCATAATGTATTTTTATGCAGCCTTTCTTTTATAAACTGATTGTACCTGAAAACAGCGATATGGATATGCTGCGCCGGGAGATAAAAAATGGTGCGCGGTTTGTGATTTATGCCTATAACATTTCGCTGCTTGGTATCATGCTGCACCGGATATCTCCTGCCATTTTTGTACCTGCAGGAAATAAAGAAAAAACACTTCGAACAAAATATAATCTCCTTTGCAGCCTGTTTGGCTGGTGGTCCATACCGGGACTTACCAAAACGATAGCCAACATCCGTTGCAATAATAAAGGTGGAGTTGATGTTACGGAAGATGTGATGCTGAATCTTTCGGAAGCTGATCTTCATAACGGCCTGGTTAACCTGCAGGAAACGCATATGTTATACGCAGAACCTGATCGCGACGATCTTAAGGCTTTCAAAAAAGTATTTCAGCACTATCATTCTACTCATCCGAATATCAAAGAATGTATCGTTGGCTTGTGCCTCACAATTGAGCCTGAAGAGGCACATAAAGCACTTGCAGTCGGATTGGTTGTCAACGGGTCTTTCGATCATAACATAGATTCTATTGAACTTGACTTATACAAACAGTTCTTTCGTCATGTTGCTTTTGAATTTGTTGATCTGACTGAATCTTCTGAAAATGCTGTTTTCCTGCGAAAGCAGGGAACACAAATTTTTTAAGCCTGTTCAAATATTTGTTGCAGCATTCTGCTTAGCTTTACAGCAGTATACTTATTCCTCTTTTTTGATATGAACAGTTCTAACCTGAAAACTTTTTTGACTTCTAATGTAGATATGGATGAACAGATCATCCGGGAGCATATCGAAAATCTGAAAAAGATACAGGTTAAGAAGGGTAATTTTCTGCTGCGCCAGGGTGATGTCTGTAAACATTCCTTCTTCGTGGAAGAAGGACTTTTAAAGTATTATTCTATTGATGAAAAAGGTAAACAACATATCCTTCAGTTTGCACCGGAAGGTTGGTTTGTAGTAGACCGTGAAAGTGCTTTTTTCAACCAGCCCTCACAGTATTTCATTGAGGCACTGGAAGATAGTGTAGTGACTATGATTGATGTGGATATGTTTGCATCCTTGTCATTACACAATCAGTCTTTTGCTTTATTCAACAATAAACTGCTGCATAATCATATACGTCATCTGCAAAACCGCATTAATCTTTTATTGAGTGCTACTGCAGAGGAGCGTTACCTCGATTTCATACGCATATATCCTGATCTGCTGCTACGGGTGCCACAGACATTGGTGGCTTCTTACCTGGGTATTACCCCGGAGAGCCTGAGCCGTGTACGTAAAGACCTGGCTACCAAAAAGCATCAAAAGCAGTAATTACCATACATCAATGGATACCGCACCGGCCGTGTTGTAATTTTGTATTACAAAAAATAAATAATTATTATGGCTATAAAAAACGTTGTATCTGTAATGGCACCACCGGACCCTCATTTCGTAGGCGACGGCTTCAGGGTGCATAATTTTATACCACAGGGTAGCCGCACGGGCATGTACCGTATGGATCCCTTTATCATGCTGGACTACAACTCGGCGCACTATTTTGAACCCAGCGCTACGCCACGTGGCGTAGGTGTGCATCCGCACCGCGGCTTTGAAACGGTTACGATTGCGTACAAAGGCAGTGTAGCCCATCACGACAGTTCCGGTGGTGGTGGTGTGATCAGGGAAGGAGATGTACAATGGATGACAGCAGCTTCCGGCGTATTGCATAAAGAGTATCATGAAGAGCAGTTCAGCAAAGAAGGCGGCTGGTTCCAGATGGTACAATTATGGGTAAACCTGCCGGCTAAGGATAAAATGTCTGCACCTAAATACCAGTCCATTACCAAAGATCAGATTCCAAGAGTACCCCTGCCCGATGGGAATGGTGAGGTAGCTGTGATCGCCGGATCATATATGGATAGCAAAGGTGCAGCCGATACCTTTACTCCGGTACATTTGTATAATACCTTCCTTCATAAAGGTGGTCGTGCCGATTTCAGTTTTCCGGTCAGTTATAATACAGCACTCCTCGTTGTGGAGGGAAGTATTGTAGTTAATGATGCGGAAACGGTAGCTACGGATCATTTTGTACTGTTCGGAAATGCGGGTGAAGACTTTCATATAACGGCTAGCGAAGATGCTGTAGTGCTGATCATGAGCGGCGAACCGATCAAGGAGAATATTGTGGCACATGGACCATTTGTGATGAATAATCAGCAGGAAATATTACAGGCATTTGATGATTACAACCAGGGCAAATTTGGCTACCTGGAAGATCAGGTATAATATCAGGGGAATAAACAGGACAGTTAACTATTTAATAATATAAAAATCGGATATTTAGAACCATAAAATTCAAATCAATATGTCAAACGTAGGATTAATTATAGAAGAGCGTGCGGCCAATATAGGCAATTTCATGGTGGGTCGTTTATTACCCTTTTCACAAAAACGTTCGGTTGGTCCCTTTGTATTTATCGATCATATGGGTCCGGCAAAAATGAAGGATTATGAAAATCTTGATGTACCTCCGCACCCGCACATAGGGCTTTCAACACTTACCTATTTGTTTGAAGGATCTATTATGCACCGCGACAGTATGGGTGTGGCCATGGAGATTCAACCGGGTGCAGTAAACTGGATGACGGCCGGAAAAGGCGTTACCCACTCTGAGCGCACACCAGAATACCTGCGTCATTCTGAAAAGAGCATGCACGGACTGCAGATCTGGGTAGCACTACCTAAGGAACTGGAAGATTGCGAACCTTCTTTCAGCCATGTAGAGGCTGCGGATATTCCGCATTGGGAAGAAGAAGGTGTGTCCTATAAACTGATTGCCGGTACATTATTTGATCGTAAATCTGCCGTGCCGGTGCACAGTCCTTTATACTTTTTAGAAATTAAAAACAAAGAAGCTGCATCGATCAATATTGGTGAACATTTGTTTGGCGAAAGTGCATTATATATTCTGGAAGGCAGCATACATAGTGATGGTGAAAATTATGAACCAAAGCATATACTGATCGCCAATGATGCTACACTTTGCAGCTTCGATATGGCACCAAATACTACAGTGTATATCTTCGGTGGTAATGCCTTTCCTGAAGAGCGTTATATACACTGGAACTTTGTGAGTTCTGATAAGGAGAAAATAGAAGCGGCCAAGCAGGCCTGGAAAGCACAGACTTTTCCTAAAGTGCCGGGCGAGACAGAATTTGTCCCTTTGCCGGTGTATAAAGCGAAATAATGAATTGTAGTTTATAAAAAGTTCCGGCGGGTATTTCCCGCCGGAACTTTTTATTGGATTAATATTTCTTTACTGCAATATAAAATTTGAAATATTAACATTATTTTGCGGAAAATTCTAAATATCACTCTATAGTGTACTAAAAACACTATTAGTGTTGATTATCACAGGATTTTTTTGCGATAAAAGGGGAAATGCAATTTTAAATACTTTACTAATAAACAAAAAACAATGTTCAAAAAAATTCTGTCCGTAGCAGTAATGGCTACAGCCCTGTTTTTTTCTTCCTGTGAGAAATCGAATATTAATGGTGAACCTAACAGCAGTTCCTCCGGAGCCTGGTGGGCCGGTACAGCGCCTATGTCCCTGGAAGTGAATGGGGCTTTAAAAGTACCTGGCACAGATTTTGTAAAATATGCCCACACACCGGGATTTCATAATATTATATTCTTTGTGGATTATACAAAGAATGTGCTTTTTTCTATTCCTGAATATGCTATTCCGGGTATGGTATATACCTTCCCTGATAAAGTATCCATCGAATATAAAGAGCTTGGTAATGTAAATAACCTCGTCTTAAGCACCTATAAAGCAAGTAACGGTGGTGTTAAGATAACCATTAATAACACCGATGTAATTGAAGGATACTTCTATACAGATTTAAAATGGGTTAATGGTAACGATTATGGCACTATAGAAATCCGTAAAGGTTATTTCAAAGTGAACAAAAAATAATCACTACCACATATTATTTAAACCCCTCTTCACGAGGGGTTTTCTTTTTGTATATTTACTATTGATCTGAATGTCATGAAAAGAATATACCTGTTCATTTTAGGTTTATGTACTCCTGCAATACTATCTGCCCAGGCCAGCATACGGTTTAAGGTTCCGGGACAGGATCTCTGGGGCCTGAAAGACCGCAGTGGTAAAACAGTCGTTCCTGCAACCTATTCGAGTATCGGCAAATTTAAAAATGGCCGGTATATTATATACAAAACATCATTCGAAACCGGGATGATGAATGAGTATGGACAGATACTGCTCCCTCCCACATACAGCAGTATCTATGATCTCGACAGTATTGTACAGGTACGTAAAGATGGTAAATCCGGTATACTAAACAGGGATCTGAAAGAAGTATTGCCGCTGCAGTATCAGCACCTGCAGCACTTTGACAGTTTTTATATTGCAAAATATGCGGGCAAATTCGGCGTATTGAATCCAGATTTTAGTATAGCAATACCCTTTGAACATGGCATAGTATACCATAATTCGATATACAGCCGGCAGTTTTTATTGTATGATAATGGTAAATACGCACTGGCCGATATCCGCAATAAAATACTGGTACCACAGGAATACGAATTTATTTCCGGACCTCAGTATGGACTGTACGTAGGTATGAAAGATGGGAAGATTACGCTGTTTGACGATAAAGGAAAGAAACTATGGAACTCAGATTATAAGGACTGTATTATTCTGGATGCAGATCATATTGCCGTCAAAAATGCAGAGGATATATACGGAGTAGTAAACCGAACCGGTAAAATAGTTATCCCCTTTCAATACCATATAATAAGCGCAATCAATGAGGATATGTACATCGTACAAAATACCCGTAATTTATGGGGTGTAGTAAATGCAACAAATAAAGTGGTTATTCCCTTTGATTATGCCGAATCATTTGCATTTAAAAAGAAGATAGCCCCGGTGAAAAACAGTAAGCAGCTTTATGGATATATTAATAAACTGGGTAAACCGGTAACTGATTTTATATATGACAAAGCAAATCTATTTTCGGGTGATTATGCACTGGTCACCAAAAATAATCTGTCCGGATTAGTTGATGTGCAAGGGAAAGAAGTATTGCCGTTAAAATATGATATTGTTTCAGTAGTAATTGACAATCATGTTTATGTAATCAAGAATAAAGAGCATTTTATACTTGATTTATCAAAACCCGATGCAGTAGTAAAGAAATATGATTACATCGATATTGGAGATTACCTGCAGCATTTACTAGATGAAAAAGCAGATTATCCTATACTGGCCCGGAATAAAGATGGCCAATACGGTTATATAGATGCGAAGGGCAATGAGCTTACCCCATTTATGTATTATAATGCCGGCAGTTTTATTGATGATCATGCCAGTGTAATGTATAAGGGAGCATTGGTGCTTATAGACAAGCATGGAAACATATTGCCCGAAAGATAGTTCTGTTCAGTATATGATAAACATAAAAAAGCCCTCACGCAAGTGAGGGCTTTTTAGTATTTCGATTTCCGTCGGAATTATTTTCCTTCTTCTTCGTCTTTCAGTTTAGCTTTGATATCCGCTAAAGCACCCAGGTTACCTAAAGTTGGTTTTTCAACTTTATCCTGTACTTTTTTCACTGAATCTTTGGTTTCTTTTGCGTGAGCTTCTTTTTCGTCAGCTTTAGCTTGTTCCCAAACACGTGCGTGAGATGCCATGATACGTTTATCGTTGCGATCGAATTCGATGATTACGAAATCTAATGTATCATCTACATTGATATCACCACCGTCTTCTCTGCGTAAGTGACGGGTTGGAACGAATGCTTCCAGACCGTGCTCTAACTGGATGTTAGCGCCTTTGTCATCTTTACGGATTACTTTACCCTGATGAGTAGAACCTACTGGGAAAATACCTTCGAAGTTGATCCATGGATCGTCTTCGATTTGTTTGTGACCCAGAGACAATTTACGGTTATCTTTATCGATAGACAGGATAACTACTTCGATTTCTTCACCAACTTTAGTGAATTCACTTGGGTGGTTGAAACGTTTAGTCCAGCTCAGATCACTGATGTGGATCATACCGCCGATACCAGTTTCCAGTTCTACGAATACACCGTAAGGAGTAATGTTTTTAACGATACCTTTATGTCTGCTTTCAACCGGGAAACGATCATCGATGTTTTCCCAAGGATCTTCAGTCAATTGTTTGATAGATAAAGACATTTTACGCTCTTCTCTGTCCAGAGTAACCACTTTTGCTTCGTATTCGTCACCCATAGTGAAGAATTCTTTCGCATTGATTGGTTGAGAGCTCCAGGTAATTTCTGAAACGTGTACCAGACCTTCTACGCCAGGTAATACTTCCAGGAAAGAACCGTAGTCTTCGATATTTACTACTTTACCTTTGATTACAGAACCTTCTACGATTTCCGCAGGCAGGCTATCCCAAGGGTGAGCAGATAATTGTTTCAGACCCAGGCTGATACGTTTTTTCTCATCATCGAAATCAAGCACAACAACGTTCAGTTTCTGACCGTTTTCCAGTACTTCGCTCGGATGAGAGATACGACCCCAGCTGATATCTGTAATATATAACAGACCATCTACACCGCCTAAATCTACGAAAGCACCAAAGTCAGTTACGTTTTTGATGGTACCTTCCAGTACTTGACCTTTCTCCAGTTTAGACATGATCTCACCGCGTTGTTGTTCCAGATCGCTCTCGATCAGCGCTTTGTGAGATACTACTGCATTACGGATCTGCTCGTTGATTTTCACAACTTTGAAGTCCATAGTCTTACCTACGTACTGATCGTAATCAGTTACTGGTTTCACATCAATTTGAGAACCAGGTAAGAATGTTTCCAGGCCATTAACGTCTACGATCAGACCACCTTTAGTTTTAGATGTGATCGTACCGGTAACCACTTCGCCAGATTTGAAGTAGTCAACCACGTTCTGCCAGCTACGTACCTGACGTGCCATACGGCGGCTCAGATTCAGATTACCGTTACGGTCTTCTTTCTCTACAACCAGAACTTCCACTGCATCACCGATTTTTACACCCGGCATGTCACGGAATTCGTTTAAGGATACTAAGCCATCAGACTTGTCACCAATGTTAATGATAACATCAGTTTTAGTCAGACCTTCAACTGTACCAGTGATCAACTCACCGTCAGTGATAGCTTTAAATGATCCATCATACTCTTTTTCAAGAGCTTCACGCTTCTCCTGTGAATAGTTAGAAACGTTGCGTTTGTCAATGCTCCAATCGAAATCGTCGTGAGCATTGTTTTGATTGTTAATAATTTGGTTTTCTTCCAAGTTTAATGTCCTCCTTTTATAAGAAATTTTTGGTCGACAAAGATAGCACTTTTTTTTAATGTGGAAAACTTTTTATTTTTTCTTATTTCTAAGCAACTGATTTACAATTAAAAATTATTACAAACCTCCATTTTAAGCGCTGTAAATCTTTGTATTACGTACTATGTTATGCTACAGTCTATTATGTAAATAAAAAGTTAGCGTTGCTCCAGATTACAAATTGATGTCATTTAAGAATTACATTTGGATTAACCCTTTTCCACCATAAATAATAAAGAAATGTTGAAAATCATAACATTGATTTCATGTACAGCACTGTTTACCTGTGCAGAACTATCAGCTCAGGTGCAGCAAGCTACACCTGCCCAGGAAGCCATTATAGAAAAGTACTTGAGCAAAGGTGCATACCTGCATCACTATACAAGCCACGAATGGACAGATTATATTAATGCTGCTTTAGGTGAAGATTCTACAATTGCCCTTTTATGGCATCATAAAGCACTCCCATTGTGGAAAACAATGCGGTATGAAATGGCATTGTCCAGTTTTGACAAGGCGGTACAATATAGCAGGAAGGAGTATCTGGCCCGGAGAGGATTTTTAAAGTGCATTTTCCAGAAAAATTATAGTGGAGCACTTACCGACCTTGAAGCAGCAAAAAAAGAATTTGGTCTGGGTTATGAAAATGATCACTCTTATGACTTCTACATGGCCATCTGTCATTTACAATTAGGAAGGTACGCAGAAGCCAAACGGGTTTTGCTGGCCGAAATAGAAAGAACCGATGGCAGACCTTCCGGGTATACTCCGCATTATCTTGAACTCTTCTTTATGGGCATCATCCATTATGAATTAAGAGACTATAATAAAGCCATAGATTACTTTGAGCAGTCGATCGGGAAATATCCACAATTTTCTGATGCCAAATATTATAAAGCAGTATGTTACTTAAAAAACGGAAATCAGGAAAAATATAACAGCCTCTTACGCGAAGCAAAAGCCGATTATGATAATGGAATGACTATTAGTGAGGATAGCCGCTTCTACGAAAAATATCCATACCAGGTAAACTGGGCTATGGTTCAGTTACCGGAGTAAAAATTGTTTATATTACACTACTATGAAAGAAAATATAAAATACCTCACCAGGCTTACCGCTATGGTTACCGGTACCTGGCTTAAACTAAATCTCTTTTTCGGATCCATATCTGTCATCAGTGTTTTCCTCGGCCTGTTTTTTTTGCTTAAAGATATAGATTCAGGACACTCTGGTCATGCGGGTGCAGCACCGGCACTTATTTTAATGTTCATCCAAAAACCGGTTGGTTCTATACTTTGGTTACTTATACTAGTATGTGTATACCTCGTTTTTCTTTTTTCTGGAAAGTACGTCATTTCAAAACTTATAAACCGTATTGTGCATGATAAATCGGAAACTATTATTATTCCGATATTAGATAAAATCATTTCTGGAACGAAGGCCTTGCAGCCCGGAGCAGTAAGAAAAGGTATAGATGCTGCTGTAGTGAGGATACAGCTCTCCAAACAGCTTAAAAGTGAAGGCGGACATAAATGGATTAATCGCATTATCCATTTTGCACTGAAACGTATTTCCCTGGATGATGTAGATTTTGCAGATCCGGAATTAAAACTGGACATGGTCATCAAAAATAAAATACTGCAGTTTCTGAAAGACAGTAGTGATCCGGATAAAACACCATTATGGTGTATTCTTGGCTTCCAATGTCTGGCATTACTGTTTATATATTTCTTTCCGTATTAGCTTCAGCCGATAATTTTTTTCAATAGCGTCGTTATCAGCTTTGGTTGTTGAAAAACCATACTGTGCCCGGCATCCTGAATGATATAATCCGGCGATTCTATATTACGTAGGGGTATAATCTTATCATTCGTACCGTGTATGTGGATAACCGTACCCCTGGTTTCTGTATTATCCCATTCCAGTATCGCATCCATAGCCCAGCGGGCAAATTTTGGATCAGTATCGCGCAGTACATCACGCAAAATCACTTTTTCTCTCTTGTTATACACACCAAAGAGGTTATAAAACACTTTATTGGGGCGGAGCAGTAAAAAATCGGGCAGGTAACGGTGCAATTTTAATTTTCCAAAGAAGCCAAAATAACCGGGCAATTCAGAAGCCCCTTTTGCAGAAGAAATGAGGATAATTTTTTCTGTAGAGATCAGCTTACCGATTTCCACAGCGATCATACCGCCCATAGATAATCCTATAAGTACAGGATCGGGAGTAGTAATCTGTTTTATAAGCCTTGCAGCATATGCAGCCAGACTTTCTTTATGAATCGGGGGTATCCACTGAATATAATGTACTGAATAAGCATCAAGGTCCAGATAGCGAAATACCCGCTCGTCGGAACCCAGGCCGCTGATGAGGTATATATGCTTCTTTTCCATATACTATATATAATTTAAAGTCGCGGAGCGGCCGCCAGTAATTTTTTGGTATAATCCATCTGCGGATTGGTCATAACCTGATCTGCCAGTCCCTGTTCTATGATTTTACCTTTTTCCATAACCATTATACGGTCACTGATTGCTTTTACTACATGCAGATCATGGGTTATAAACAGGTAGGTCAATTGATGGTGTTGCTGCAGTTCGCTGAGTAAGGACAATATCTGGGTCTGAATGTTGATATCCAGTGCAGCGACCGATTCGTCACAGATGACCAATTGCGGTTGTAATGCAAGTGCGCGGGCTATACATATACGCTGGCGCTGGCCTCCGGAAAATTCATGGGGATACTTATCAAAAGCAGTGGCTGGCAGCTGTACCTGGTCCAGTAATTCGAGTACACTATGTTTCACAGACTTATCCACAGGTATATGGTGAACTTTTATAGGTTCTGCAATCGCGGCACCTACTGTAAGCCTCGGATTAAGGCTCGCATAAGGATCCTGGAAGATAATCTGTATATCTTTTCTCAGTTTTGACCATTCCTGCTGCGAAATATGGGTAATATCTTTGCCTTTAAAGAAAATATGCCCGTCTGTAGCTTCCTGTAGTCCTAATATACACTTGCTTAAGGTGCTTTTTCCACAACCCGATTCACCAACCAGCCCTAAAGTCTCTCCTTTGTTCAATATAAAACTAACATCATCAACTGCTTTGAATACGGATGTTGTTTTCCCAAGCCAGTTTTTTTCAGTCGGGTAATAGACTTTCAGATTAGTTACTTCAAGTATCGTTTCTGCAAGTGGTTTATCCACAATTTCCCTGCTGAATTCAGGCGTTTGCATCTGCTGTACTACTTTTCCTTTTTCAAGGATCAGGAAATCATCTGCTATAAGCTTAGCCAGCGCCAGATCGTGCGTAATAAACAGCATAGCCATACCGAACTCCTGCTGCAGCTGTTTCATCAGCTCTATAATCTCTTTCTGCACCGTTACATCCAGTGCGGTCGTAGGTTCATCAGCAATTAGGACCTCTGGATGATTACACATCGCCATTGCAATCATAACCCTT
This sequence comes from Edaphocola aurantiacus, assembly GCF_019797745.1. Classification (GTDB taxonomy): domain Bacteria; phylum Bacteroidota; class Bacteroidia; order Chitinophagales; family Chitinophagaceae; genus Edaphocola; species Edaphocola aurantiacus. The sequence continues at coordinate 497,714 of NZ_VOSI01000002.1, forward strand.
TGCTTCTGGCCTCCTGATAACTGATGTGGATAACGTCCGTATAAAACTGCCGGTTCCGGTAGTTTTACCTTGTGCAACCAGTTAATCGCCTGCTGTTTAGCTTCTGTTGTGGATATGTCCTGGTGTGCCAGTATACACTCCCTTAATTGGCTGCCTACAGTCTGTATAGGGTTGAGCGCACTCATTGGCTCCTGAAACACCATGCTGATCTTATTACCCCTTACTTTCTGCCATTCCTTTTCGCTGAGCTTATTCAGGATCACTTCATCTGCATCATCCAGCATGATGTAGCCGGTCTGTTGGGTGTTCTTCGGTAAAAGGCCCATAATGGCCAGTGAGGTGAGTGACTTACCGGAACCAGATGCACCGATGAGTGCCAATGTCTGACCTTTGTCGATGTGGAAAGATATGCCCTGTAAAGCATGGAAGGGCTGCGGGCCTTCGAACATGATATGGAGATTCTTTACGGTGAGCATTCTTTCTGGATTATTCTGGCTTTTACGGTTAGACTGTTGATTTCGTTTGTTGTGAGGACAAAAGTAGCCGTTTATTCCGAAAAACAATGAGCGGCCAATTTTACTATTCCCCTTTACTGTAGTAGTTGATAATATATTTTTTTTAAAAAAATTACTAACTATTATTATGACTGTGGAAAAGGGGATAACTATACTTCTTCTTTGTACGATTATTAGAATACCTATCTTGTTTGTGGATTATTAACATGATCGGAACAGGCTGTAAGTATTGATTTTACTGTATTCCTTTGTACTTCTTCCACATTGTGGATAAGCCCTGTGTATAACAACTATTCTTTTTGTGAATTGGGATAACCCTGTATTTTTCCCTGGGATCTGTGTACTATTCTACTATTAAATTAATGTTATTTATAATTTAAAGAAAAGTTAAGGAACTTGTTTAAAGTTATTAGCTACCCTTCCCACGGGTTTATCCACTGCTTTGTGTATAAGTATAGAAGAACTAGAGGGGTAATCCACATACATATATCTTTTGAGAGATAATATGTTGTAGTTTTTGGATTTTATACATATTATTATTTAAGGTATTTTGGCTTGAAATCCTTTATAGTATTGTATTTCATCTATATAACTCATCTATTTGTCTATAATTATTATTCTCATTATTATGAATTAATATTTACTTACTTTACTTTGAACACTATTTAACCTGGAGTATAGTGCTAAGGAAAAAGTGGTTAGTTGTTTTACATGCCTGGCAGACCAGTTATCAACATTTAATCTCTGTTGATAACTGCTAATAATAACAAAGCCGTACTTATTATAGTACGGCTTTATTGATAGTATTAAATAGATATTCTTTATTTGGTTCTTTCCATGATCCATTTGGTTACGGTTGGGGCCAGTTCTTTTTGTGATTTACCACCAACAAATACACCTATATGTCCACCAGGGAAGGCATATTCGGTTTTGTCTTTTGAACCGATCTTATCCATTACAGCTAGTGTACTTTTATTTGGAATGATGGTATCGCCGGTAGCATATACATTCAGGTATGGAACTGTCATTTTCTTCAGATCTACCAGTTCTCCTCCAAGATAGAATTCATCATTGATCAGCTTATTGCCCTTAAACAGATCTTTAATGTATTTACGGTACATCTCCCCTGCTATTGCAGGAAGGTCAGATTTCCACTTTTCCATTCTCAGGAAGTTAGATACTTTATCTTCATCATCGATGTTATCCATAATACCTAAGTACTTAGATATATTCATAGATGGTTTTAACATCGAAAATGCACTGTCTATCATCTCTCCGGGAATAGTGCCTACAGTATCCACCATAGTATCCACATCCAGGTATTCTGCCCATTTGTACAGCATGTTTTCACGTGCACCGAAGTCAAATGGAGCTACATATGTAGTTAAGGTTTTAAGCTTTTGCGGATAGCGTGATGCATAGATCATTGAATAGGTACCAGCCTGGCATATAGCCATCTTATGGATTTTAGGTACTTTATGCTTCTTACGGATGAAGTCTATGGCATCATTCATATAGCCATCGATATAGTCTTCCATAGTCAGGTATTTATCTGCCTGAGTAGGATAACCCCAGTCCATGATATAAACATCCAGTCCCAGATCTACAAACTTCTTCATTAAGCTTTTATCTGGCTGGAGGTCCAGTACATCATGCCGGTTCAGCATGGCGAATGATACAAGTACAGGAATTTTGCAGGTAGCTGGTGTATCTCTTAAATAGTGATAGATCTTAACTTTATCTTTCTGAAATACCAATTCTTTAGGTGTAGTAGCTACAGCTACATCGTCCATTTTCTGCAGGGTTTCATAACCCTTGAATAATTTTTCTGTTGTTGAGGAAAGTTCATCAAAAACCTGGGTCGGATTAAAAGTCATAGAACAGCTTTTATAGGGTAATCAAATAGTTTTATTATAAATAAATGTATGATTATATTTTTAATAAAGCAAACTATTACCAGTCGTTCTTGATTATCTTTTTATTGCTTTTAATCTGTTCCAGTGCAAAGGTTTCTATATCAGTAACTTCTAAATTCTGATCAGCCGACAGGTCTAATTGAAATAGTTTATTGCCATTTACCTCTATAGTTAATATACGGTGACGTACAATTAATCTCAGAACTTTATCCCAGCTGATGAATGAAGTACGATAATTAGGGATAGCTATCCCCTCTTCATTAATAGTAATGATACTTGGTTTCTCAGCAGCATTTTCATAATAGAAGGCATATATAATACCTAATATACCAATACCTGAAAATGCTGCCGGTACATACCATGCTTTGTTGATGCAGAACACACATACCGGAAGCAGCATAGCCACTTCTATAACCCTTAAGATTGTACTGTTTTTCTTTTCTACAATTCTTTTATTCATACCTATGATCAATGCCAGTAAGACTATACCAGCAGCTATGTAAATGCCTGAAACGGATTTATATAACATAGCATCTGCATCAGGAGCAGCAGCTTTGGTTTGTCCTAATAATGCAATGATCACGAATGAAACTGCTCCCATAATAATCAGTAAGAATGCGGCCATCAGGTGAGAGAAGGTTACATTCTTTTTATTGATTCCTTTTGTTTGCAGATAGAGCTGGTATGTTGTCATATATAATAGTATAGTGTTTGATTAAGATTGAGACATCAGGATGTTGCACATTTTGTACAGTACTCTGGCACCAACCAGTGGATCTATACAATCGTGACTATGTTCTCCGGAGCTGACTTCATTCAGATCAAAACCAATGATTTCTTTTTTACTTTCTTTCAGTTTTTTAAACAGGTAGAATATCTGTTCTACTTCGAATCCGCCCGGAACCGGAGTACCTGTATTCGGACAAAGTTTAGGATCTAAACCATCTATGTCAAAACTGATATATACTTTTTCAGGAAGGCTGGCAATAATATCATCAACGATTACTTTCCAGGTTGCTCCTTCATACATTCTTTCTTTAATATCCTTATCAAAGAATGTAGTTACTTTAGGATTGTTATTAATGATCTCCAGTTCTTCATCACAGTAATCTCTGATACCAACCTGCACCAGCTTACTGATTTCCGGTACTTCCTGTAATACATTATACATGATAGAAGCGTGAGAGTATGTAAAGCCTTCGTATGCGATACGGAGATCGGCATGTGCATCGATCTGCAGTATACCAAAGTCTTTATGTTCTGTAGCCAATCCCTGGATATAGCCTAATGGAGTACTGTGGTCTCCACCCAGCATAACAACCTTTTTACCTTTCTGCATATAAGATACGGTAAGGTCTTTAATCCATTGTTTAAACATCAGGCCACCTTCATTTACTTCTGTCAGTTTTTGACATAACTGATTGTTGCAGTCGATTGGTGCACCTTCAGATAAGGCACCAATGATCAGTTCAGAACAAGAGCGTAAGTAATCACTTTTCTTTTTAATGTTCTTATCTATCGGCAACATATAATACCCTTTCTTCCAGGTATCAACCCCATCCGGATCGTAGAGATCTATCTGCAAAGAAGCTTCCATAATCTGCTCAGGACCTCTGGATGTACCAGCTCTGTAGCTTACAGTTACCTCCCATGGAGCAGGGATAATGATCAATGAAGAATTGTCTTCTGTAGTAGGCAATCCGAAGATGTTGTTGTCTTTTAATCCCACTGAGTTTGGATCAAAATTATCAAATACTGACATTGTTTATTTTTTTAAAACAGAACCGCAAAAGTACGTATTTTATTGTTAAGCTAATATAAAATAGCTTATATGTTTCACGTGAAACTTTGTACTGTATTACCTTTCTCTATGAACATTATACTATAGTTTAAACTGATATTGTTCCACGTGAAACATTGACTTGTGGGAGGTTAATTTTGTTTCACGTGGAACAGTGTTTTGCTACATTATACCCTACCTATTATATATGTATATAGATATATTCATTAGGTATATAGCTATACTATAAATATCTTTGCATAAATTAATTTCAAACAATGTTTCCAGAATATGATGTGATAGTAGTAGGTGCAGGACATGCCGGTTGTGAGGCTGCTGCTGCCGCTGCTAATATGGGTAGTAAAACCTTACTTGTTACCATGAATATGCAGACGATTGCACAGATGAGTTGTAATCCTGCTATGGGTGGTATTGGTAAAGGACAGATCGTAAGAGAGATAGATGCTTTAGGAGGTTATAGTGGTATTGTATCAGATAAGTCAATGATACAGTTTAGAATGTTGAATAAATCAAAAGGACCTGCTATGTGGAGCCCTCGCTGTCAGAGCGATCGACATGTATTTGCAGCTACCTGGAGAGAGATGCTGGAACAAACCCCTAACCTTGATTTCTGGCAAGATATGGTTAAAGGACTCATTGTTTCACGTGGAACAGTACAAGGTATTGTGACCGGAATGGGCCAGGAAATAAGAGGTAAGGCAGTAGTATTGACCAATGGTACCTTCCTTAATGGTATCATTCATGTGGGCGAAAAACAGTTTGGAGGAGGCCGTATGGGCGAAGGTGGTGCTACTGGTATTACCGAACAATTGGTTGGTTTAGGCTTTGAAGCAAGCCGTCTGAAGACTGGTACCCCACCCCGAATAGACGGTAGAAGTCTTGATTATAGTAAAATGATGGTGCAGGAAGGTGATGAAGAAGTAGTCGGATTCTCCTATAAAAATGTAGAAAGCATCATTAAAGCCGATCCTTCTAAGCAACGTAATTGCTGGATCACTTATACGAGCCAGGAAGTACATGATATTCTTAAAACCGGATTTGATAAATCTCCTATGTTCCAAGGTAGAATTCAGGGTACAGGTCCGCGTTATTGTCCGAGTATTGAAGATAAAATTAACCGCTTTGCAGATAAGGATAGCCACCAGTTATTCGTAGAACCAGAGGGATGGAATACCGTTGAGATCTATGTAAATGGCTTCAGCACATCCCTGCCTGAAGAGGTTCAATACAATGCCATTACTAAAGTGCCTGGCTTTGAAAACTGTAAATTCTTCCGTCCGGGTTATGCCATCGAGTATGATTACTTTCCACCAACACAGTTAAAGTTTACACTGGAGACTAAACTGGTGCGTAATTTGTTCTTTGCAGGACAGATCAATGGTACTACCGGTTATGAAGAAGCGGCTTGCCAGGGTCTGATTGCCGGTATCAATGCCAGCAGAAATGCACACGAACTGGAGCCATTCAGCCTGCAAAGAAATGAAGCATATATAGGGGTACTGATCGATGACCTGATCAATAAAGGTACCGATGAACCTTATCGTATGTTTACTTCAAGAGCGGAATTCAGAACTTTGCTGAGACAGGACAATGCAGATGTGCGCCTGACACAAAAAGGTTTTGACCTGGGATTGGCAAAACAGGACAGATTAGATGCGGTTAATGTCAAAAATGATCACGTAGCGCAAATCAGGCAAATATTGGCTGAAATGCCTATTGAGCCATCAGAAATCAATACTTTCCTGGAAGAAAATGGTCAAACAGCCCTAAAAGAGCGTCAAAAAGTGGCAAAACTGGCCTTAAGGCCCGACATTTCGATAGAATTGCTCGCTGCGCACCTACCCCAGCTCCAGGAAAATCTGAAGCCGTTTACAAAACAGGAAATTGAGCAGGCGGAGATCCTTTTGAAGTATGGTATCTACATGGAAAAAGAAAAAGAAATGGCCGAGAAAATGAGGTACATGGAAGAGCTCATTATTCCGGATCAATTCAATTATGAAAAAGTGCAGGCTATCTCTACCGAAGCCAGACAAAAACTTACCAGAATTCGCCCGCATACTTTAGGACAGGCAAGTCGTATCTCCGGAGTAAACCCGAGCGACATCCAGATCCTGATGGTGCATATGGGAAGATAGTATTTTATAAAAATGTAAAAAGAGTTGGGTATCTAATTACTCAACTCTTTTTTTTGAAATATATTTACACCTAAAATTATAACCCCTGAATCCATGTACAAATATTTACTGTATCTATTTGCCTCACTCTCCTCTTCATTCATTTTATCTGCTCAAGAGCAGTATACCGATTTTTCTGTAAATAGTAAATTTGGTCTGGTTAATACCACAAACATGGAAGAGTATATTGCGCCTTCTTATACAAAGGACATACTTTTTTCTGATGATTATCTGGGTTTTGAAAAAGGTACTGACCTTGATTTTTATAGTAAAACCACAGGAAAATTATTTCCGTTTTCTACTGCGGAACAGCATTACCATTTATATGTTAAGACAACGGAATATCTGCATATTGCTACAAAAGAGCATAAAAGTGCCCTTTTAGACCAACAGTTTAAAATAGCCCATACCTTTCCTTATTTGTATAGTTCTATAAATAGTTTTTTATTCACGCCATTTATTATTGCAAAGTCGAAAGATGGATATGATGTTTATAATACAAATCAATCTTTTAAACTATTGCATAAACAAATAAAAGCATCCGATTATTCCATTATTAAGATACTGGATAAGGAAAAAAGGCTCGATTATTATGCTGTTTTCTATGGCAAGGAAACCGTGGATTTGTATACTGAAGAGTTTAAATTGCTGAAAAGTATCCGTGCGCATGCCGGTACAGAAATGGAAGCAATTGCCATCCTGAAACCATATTATAAGGTAAATAATGAAATTGAAAATTTTGATCCTCCCAGAGCAGCGGATATTACTGATTGGTATATAGTAAGGCAGGAAAAGGGGTATAAGATTTATGAAACACAGCTGTTTTCAAGCTTATATCTGAAAGTTAATGACCGGTTTGATGTACAGAATACCTGGTCAGATGAGGTTAAAATATTTGACAAAAGTGCAAAAGAAACCTATGTATTTAAATTGAATGGAACAGATAAAAAAGCCCTGATTCCGATGAAATACCAGCAATTAATGGGCCTGGAAATAATAGACAGAAACTAGACTTTATAGATAATAAAAATGGTTTTCAGTATATCACTGAAAACCATTTTTGCTTTATTTCAATAAAAACTCAATCGCTCTGGGAAAATAGAAATGCTCCAGTTTATGGATATTCTGTGCCAGCATTTCCGGAGTATCATGTTCTGCTATGGTGCAATGCGCCTGTACAATTACATTACCTTCATCATAGTGTTCATTTACATAGTGAATCGTAATACCGCTCTCCTTCTCTTTCTGTTCTATTACTGTATTATGTACATTCATGCCATACATACCTTTACCACCATATTTAGGCAGTAAAGCCGGGTGAATATTGATGATTTTACCTGGGTATTTTTCAACCAAAGCAGATGGTATTTTCCATAAAAATCCTGCAAGTATCAGTAAATCAGGATTATATGTATTTATTTTATTTATAAATTCTTCAGAAGAAAAACGCTCTTTATTGATCATTTCTACCGGGATATGATGCTTTTCCGCAATATTCAGTACACCCGCACCGGCTTTATTACAAACAATAGCCACAGGTTTAGCGATGTTTTTGCCTTCAAAATAGTCAAGTATAGCCTGTACATTAGAACCGGCACCGGAAGCAAATAAAATGATATTTTTCATGCTGCAAAGGTATTTTATTTAGCAACAAAAAAAGATAGTTCTGCATACAGAACTATCTTTTACTTCATTAAAATATATAGTTTATTTTACTTCCTGCATTAGCTTTTTAACTACAGGCGAGATTATAATCAATACTACACCGGCTATAAGTGCATAGATAGCCAGTTGCTTATAACCATCTGTATAGGCAATCAGTTTTTCTACCGGACTTGCATGCTCATTGGCCTGTGCCATACCAGCACCCAGGATACCAGCTACATATTGACCATAAGCACTGGCAAGGAACCACATACCCATCATTACACCCTGCAGGCGTGCAGGAGATAATTTAGTCATAATAGACAGACCTATCGGAGACAAACATAATTCACCAAAAGTAATTACCAGGTAAGCAAGTGTAAAGATATCAAGACTAGCCATACCCGGTACTAGCTGGAAGAATCGTGTTGCATAGAATACATAGAATGCCAGGGCCAGGAATATAAATCCTAAACCGAATTTCACAACGGTATTAGGCTCTATTTTCTTCTTTGCAAGGCCTAACCATATCAGGCCTACAATAGGTGCAAATATGATCACAAACAGGGAATTAGCGGCATTGTTTACCCCATTAGGGTCCAGTTTAATTGCACCTAATAATTTATCATCCAGGTTATTGGCAGCAAACAAACTAAGAGATCCGCCACTTTGTTCGAAAAATGCCCAGAAAATAATAGAGAAAATAATAAATACTAGCGCTGCACCTAATTTTTTCGCTTCTGCAGCGGTATGACGGGTCATTTCATAAATCAGATATATAAGAGTAGCCGGACCAATGATATACATAAACCAGTCAGTATATTCCGTTTTAGCTACCATTTTCATAACCACAGGAATCATTGCCAAAGCACCAATGTACACAGCATATTCGTACCATGCTTTGCCGTTTTTAACGGATTCTGTACGTGCTTTCATCGGTGCTGCATTCGGATCATTTCCAATTGTGCCGAAATCGAAATCCTGTTTCATTGTATTATTAACAGGAGGATTGGTAATCGGCGACAGTCCTATTGGTCCTAAGTGTTTTCTGGTATTCAGAAAGGTAATCAGGCTTATTGCCATTACTACAGCTGCCAGACCGAATGCCACATTCCAGTGCAGATGATCTGGTATCATGCTACCTAATAATTGACCCTTACCAATCGCTACGCAGGCATAACCGCCCAGCAGAGCACCAATATTGATACCGGAATAGAACAGGGAAAAACCTGCATCCCGGCGATTATCGCCCTGTTTGTAGAGGTTACCCACCATAGTAGAGATATTTGGTTTAAAGAAACCGGTACCGATTACTGTAAAGGATATACCCAGAAAGAAAAATTTATGCGGATCGGCTGCGAGAATAAGGCTACCTATAATCATAAGTATACCACCCCAGAATAATGATTTTCTGAATCCTAATATTTTATCGGCAAATAAACCGCCGATGAAGGTAAATGCGTAAACAAATGCCTGAGTAGCGCCATATTGCAAATTGGCCTGTGTTTCTGGCATAGACAACTGGTGTACCATAAAGAAGGTAAGCATGCCGCGCATCCCGTAAAAGCAAAAGCGCTCCCACATTTCGGAAAAGAATAGATGCCATAGTTGTTTAGGATATTTGCCTTTAAAGCTCTGAATTTCTTCTAAAGTAAGATTCTGACTCATTGAATGGATTTAGTATTCATGAAAATAAAAAGTCTCTAACAGGAGTTAGAGACTTTAAAAGTATGTAATTTTTCTTATTATTTGACGCCGTGCATCATTCTCACCAGAACTTTATTTAAGGCGATCATAGCCAGTCCGCAGATGATTACGAAGATAGAGATATACAGGAATATCTTACCTGCACCCAATGTTTCTACAGAAGAAGCCAGGAATCCACCAACGATGTTTGCTACGAAAGAGGATAATAACCATACACCCATCAGCAGTGAAGCCAGCTTAGGAGGTGATAATTTGGTTACTACAGAAAGCCCTACAGGAGACAAACACAGCTCACCGATAGTATGTACCAGGTAAGTTAAGATAAGCCACCAGATGCTTGCTTTAATCGCTTCATTAGGGATATCGCCACCTCTTTCCTGTACTGCACCCAGCATGAACCAGAAACCGATACCCAGAATAACCATACCTAAACCCATTTTGAGAGGAGTAGATAATTTCTGACCGATTCTGCTTTCCCAGAATACTGCGAATACAGGTGCCAGTAATACAATGAATACAGGGTTTACACTCTGGAACCATGAAGTAGGGATTTCAAATCCGAATACATTACGGTTAATAAACTTATCTGTATATAAAGTAAGGGAAGAACCTGCCTGCTCGAAACCGGCGAAGAAGAAGATTGCAAAGAAGAAGAAAACAAAAATAACAGTGATTCTTTGCTTTTCCTCCTTGGTCATCGGAGCATTGCTTTTTACGCCTTCAATTTCTGTATTTGCTTTTTTAGTAGTCGGTTTCAGACCCAGGTTGCCTAGGTATTTCGCCGCCAGCATATTGAAAATGATCTGGCCTAATAACATACCTACACCCGAAGCCAGGAAGCCGTATTTATAACCATAGGAGATAACCGTTCCGGCAGCATCTTTGGTAGCAAAGATATTATCAGTCAGTAAACCGATTACCAGAGGAGCCAGGAAGGCACCCAGGTTGATACCCATATAGAAGATAGAGAATGCAGAATCTCTTCTTTTGTCTCCATCCTGGTATAAACCACCCACTAATGTGGATATGTTCGGTTTAAAGAACCCGTTACCTATGATAAGAAGGAATAGACCAAGGTACATACCAGTATGGTTGCTCATGGCAAAAAGGACAAACTGCCCCAGCATCATAATAGTACCGCCAATAGTGATGGCTTTACGCTGACCCAGGTAAGTATCTGCCAGCCAGCCTCCGATCAGAGGGGTGAAGTATACAAAACCGGTAAAGAAGCCATAAATAAGACTGGCGTCTTTAGGGTCGATTGCCAAACCACCCTGGAAAAGGGATTTGGTTAAATAGAGCATTAAAATGCCGCGCATTCCATAATACGAAAAGCGTTCCCACATTTCTGTGAAGAACAGCAGATACAATCCTTTAGGATGCCCTTTTTTTGCTTGAATTGCTTGATCCATCTTTGAATTAGATAATTGTTAAATTTTTAATTTTGGCTGACTAAGGTATGCAAATTTCTTTACATAGAGTTAAAATATTGGCCGAAGTTTAACCATGTCAAATAAAAATCCCCCAGGTTCTAACCCTGGGGGATGTGCTATAATAATAAATAATATTAGTCGATAGAAATTTCGCCTAAACGGGCCAGGTACTTGTCTACGTCGCGTGCCTGTAATGTGTTCGGGAATTTCTCCTTAATCTCTTTGTAGAATTTCTTAGCATCTTCTAATTTACCTGCTTTCTCGCTGGCCAGACCTGCGCGGAAAGTATATAAAGCTGAAGTATACTGATCGTTTTCGTCAGAAGCTGCTTTTTTGTAGCTTTCGATACCTTTATCTGTTTTACCGGCATCCATATAAGCATCACCTAATGCTCCCTGAGCCAGGTTAGCTACTACTGTACCTTCACCATTAAACTCGCTCAGATACTTAATTGCGTTATTAACATCACCGGTTTTCAGATAGCTGATACCTGCATAATATTTAGCCAGGTTAGCTGCTTTAGTACCGCTGTGTTTCTTAATTACTGATAATGCACTTGCATGCTGACCATCTCCTTTCAGTACTGTATTTACAGAGTCCACTTCGAACCACTTTTGTACATAAGAAAGGTCTTTCATTGCTTTCTCTTCTCCCGGAGCCTGTACCAGATATTTATAACCAAAGTAACCGCCTACCAGCACCAGTACAGCAACTACTGCACCAATAATCACTTTTTTATTTTTATCAAAAGAGTTCTGCATCACAAAAGCTACATCTGTTGCTTTCATCTTGCTATCGTTCTCTCCAAACACTTCTACGCCAGGTTTATTTCTAGATGATTGAGCCATTATTGAATTGTATATAATTTTAAGTGGGGCAAATTTATATTAAATTTATATAATTGTCAAATGTATGCCCGTACTTGTTTAAAGTTTTCTGGAGAATGGGAGGATATTTAGATAATTAATGTGATTATCAAACAGTTATAAGCTTGTCTAATCCCCTGGTTTCCTTACCTGCTGCCAGTGCTTATGGTTAATCTGTAAAATTAAATAAGTCTCTGTAGGCCTTGTTGAATTTCGTTTCGCTGAAATGGGTTACTGCATATTCGTAATTATTACGGGATATCTGCTGCAATAATTCCCGGTCGGCCGATAATCTTTTTAGTTTTTCCAGTCCAGATGTTACAATAGCCTCTTCTTCTGTTTCATGGATCAACAGACCTGCCACCCCATCAATAATATTTCCCCGTATGCCATCTACCGCAGTAGATACAATAGCGACACCACAACTCATTGCTTCCATAATGCTTAATGGGAAACCTTCAAAAGCCGAAGTCATAATAAGCACATCCATCTGTTTGTGCAGATCATACATCGACTTCTCATCAGTAATGAGCCCGTGCCAGTGTATATGCGGTCGTATGTCTGCAGGAATCTCAGATTCAAAATTGCCGGCAAAATGAAATTCAATCGGTAACTGAGCGGCTAATGCCTTTCTTGCGATTTCCAAAATCAGGTATAACCTTTTGGGCCATCCGCTACGGCCGGCATAGTATACTTTTAAAGTATCGCCGGGAGAATGGACCGTGTATTGCTCCGGTACGGGTACGGTATTTTGGATCTGCGTGATGCGACTGTCGTACAAAGAAGGGATGCCCAGCTGACGATAAAAGCTTATATGCTGATCAATGATAAGTTGTGTAATCATTGCCCGCTTATCCATAACAGGAATGTAGGGGAAGGTGATCCAGCCAAAACGCTTTTCGGCATTATGGATCAGTTCAGTCTTCAATATGCTTTTACGAATATGTGGGAATAATTTATAAGCAAAATTGCACTGACCATTAAAGACTGTAGGTGCATGATCCTGCTGGTTGATGTACTGTGCACATATGCCCCGGTAAAGGAAATTGAATCCGTAAAGCCATTTATTATCTGTATACCTACTGATGTCTTTTATGGTAACATGCGGCAGGGTGAAAAAGCGTTTCATTTCCACCTCGTCTGACTTACGGGTAAAAAACACGATTACTTTTTTATCTGGTATAGCCCGCAGAACAGAAGCATGTACTTTTTCGGCACCCCCCAGTCCGTAAATAGGAAAGAAACAAAATAAATCATACTCTTTTTCCGGGAGTGGATTCAGCCGCGCAACCAGTTTGCCGGCCTGCACGAACGGAAACATAATTACCTGTTCGATGTATCTTTTTAATTGAATCCAGGGATAAAGTGGCATGGCACGCGTTTTTGTAAAATGTTAGGATAGCAAATATAAAAAAAGACTGTAACAATATGTTTTTCTGAGCAGATATCCCCTCGGATGCTACCAACGGGCTGATTACATAATTTATTATCTTTTGGTTAATCCAATGCTTATTCCCGATTATATAATTACATGTTCGACAAAATGATTATATTTGTCGATATGGAAACGATTTCTGAATATGAAAAAATGAAACAGCAGATACTGGTTGCTGCGAAATCTGTTTTTATAAAGTATGGATACAATAAAGTATCTATGGATGATATTGCCAAGGCTTTAGGGAAAAGCAGGAGTACACTGTACCACTATTTTAAAAATAAGAAAGAAGTATTTGAACTCATTGCCTTTACCGAGTTCAAGCGGATTATGCAGCTGGCAGAACTGGAAGTAATCAAAGGAAAAAGTATACAGGATAATCTTATTGACTATTACAGTAAAAAAGCAGATTGTGCCAATGAATTGCTGGTTGCCTATAGCTCACTTGCCGAGGAGATAAAAGCACATGAAGATGTGTTTTATGAAATCTCTAAAATGCAGGTAGAGGCAGAAGCCAGTGTATTAAGAAGAATACTGGAATGGGCTATTGAACAGAAAGAAATTAATACCGGTAAAGAGCGTGATATTACGTTCCTGTCGAGAGTGCTGACTACTGCATTGCGCAGTTTTGAACAGGAAGTCTTCCTGCAGAACAAGTTCAGCACATTTAAGGTAAACCTCTCTATGCTGGTAGAAATTTTATGTAAAGGATTACGCTAAATAAATATATTGATACTAAAAGCTACGGGCTGCACTATATAGTGCAGCCCGTAGCTTTTTATAGATAAGAACAGAAATCTTATTTGTTGGAAGTGGTTGGTTTCATTGCCACCACTTTGATCCACTCATTCAGCACATTTACCGTTTCGTTCAGGTAAGCGTCTTTTTTCAGCGCATCGATCCATTTTTTATTTTTCTCTTTAGTGCTGGTGTCCACATTCACTTTTTCCAGGTCAGCTTTCAGGTTCAGCACCACCAGTTTGGTTTTAGCACTGTCAATCTGATCCAGTTTTTTGTTGATAGCCTCACCTTCCGCAATTTTCGCCATGTACTTGGCCTCATTCAAAGGATATACATTGTGATCCTGCTGTGATTTTAATCGGGCACCGGTTTGTTTTACCAGGTTAAAGGTTTCACTCGTATTGGTTCTTTTTTTACTATCCCCGATCATTGTTGCCAGGTTAGGTATACTGTTTGTTTTGCTATAGTCAGATTCTTTAATCTTATCCCATGTCAGTGCAGAAGGATTTTTGCGCTCGCCCATATCATCCAGGCCTTCATACACATCTGGTAACAGGATGTCCGGGGTTACACCTTTCAATTGGGTAGAACCGCCATTGATACGATAGAATTTCTGAATCGTTAATTTCAGAGAACCGATTCCTTCAAATTTAGCATCACCGTTTTTAGCAGCGATCCAGGAATCAATAATACTCTTACGGGCCTCAGGAGATACAAACGGATCCAGCGGAACCAGTTTCTGAACTGTGCCTTTACCAAAAGTGTTGGCACCGATAATTACAGCTCTGCCATAATCTTGCATTGCAGCAGCCAGGATTTCAGAAGCAGATGCTGAACCACCATTTACCATGATGGCCAGGGGGCCAGTGTATACCGGTTCAGATTGGCGGCTTTTTAATGTCATGACATTATCGCCACGACCTCTTACCTGTACTACAGGGCCTTTGCCGATAAATATACCGGCCATGTCCACTACATCACTCAGGGAACCACCACCATTGTTACGCAAATCCAGAACAATACCGTCTACACCCTCTTCTTTCAGTCTGATCACCTCATTCTCCACATCTTTACCGCTGGTACGATCACCATTTCCGGTAAAGTTGGTATAGAACTCCGGTAAGTATATATAACCGATACGTTTACCATTACTCTCTATAACAGATGACTTGGCATAGGTATCTTCCATTTCTACTTTTCCGCGTACGATCGGGATAATCTGTTTCGTACCGTCTTCATGTTTTACGTGCATTTTTACGACAGTACCCGCTTTACCACGGATCAGTTTTACCACATCTTCTATTTCATATCCTTCGATATCTACAGGTCCTGCCTCTCCTTCTACTTTTTCGATAATATCACCGCTTTTTAATTGGCCTTGCTGCCAGCTAGGG
Source organism: Edaphocola aurantiacus (assembly GCF_019797745.1). Classification (GTDB taxonomy): domain Bacteria; phylum Bacteroidota; class Bacteroidia; order Chitinophagales; family Chitinophagaceae; genus Edaphocola; species Edaphocola aurantiacus. Next base: position 513,340 of record NZ_VOSI01000002.1, read on the forward strand.
CTACCGGTAATAATCATCTGTACTTTAATCTTTCCGTCATCCTGCGCCTGTAATTGTGCACCGATACCGATAAAGTTACCGGACATCGCTTCATCAAAACGCTTGCGATCTTCTGGCGGGAAGAAGTCTGAGTGCGGATCTTCGGCACTGGTCAGACCATTCATATATAAAGAGAAGCGATCATTTTCATTCAGCTTTTTAAGGCGTTTGAAATAGCGATCCTGCATCTTAACCACTGACTCGCGGGCTTCCGTCTCCAGCACAGCGCTGGTTTTGGCTACATAACCTACAGAGTCTTTAGCTTTTTTCTCTTCAGTTTTTTTCAGATCTACATACTTAGCCAGCACGCGGTATTTCAGCAGTTGCTCCCAGCGGGCTTTCATATCCGCTGTGTTTTTTGCAAACTTCAGCTTATCGCCATCCAGCTGTATGCTATCGTTTTCATTAAAGTTGAACGGCTTGTTCAGTATAGGTTTGTAATACTGCTCTGCCTCGGCTATCCTTTTTACAAATATGTCATTCAGCTGATTGAAAAAATCGGTACGATTATCCATAATCTGATCATCGATCATGAACTGGTATTTCTTCAGCTCATCATAATCAGTTTGCAGCAGAAATTTCTTATCGTAATCCAGCCCTTCGATAACCTTATCGAATACTTTTTTGGAGAAGCTGTCATTAATTTCTCTCGGAGCATAGTGACCCTCCTGCATAATAGCCATAACCGTCTGCTGGATTATAGCATTCTGGCCCTGGGGCTGTGCATTGGCATTGATATAACGGAAGGATAAAAATGCCAGTAAACCTCCGCATACTACAGAGGGAATCAAAATCTTGTTTTTCATAAATTGCAACATACGCGGGTATACGACCTGTAACAGAATCTTTTTGTTAGATAAAATGCAGTTTGATAATATATAATTAAAAAACAGTATACAAATGTAAACTAAAATTGAGTTAATAAAACTACAAAACCAAGTGTATACTATTATATTAACGTTCGTTTTGCGAAAACGTTATAATCGACAGACATCCAGCACCTAAGATAAGGTATCCATCATGCTCAGAAACGCCTCTTCTGTCAGTATATTGATGGTGGTGAGTTTTTTTGCTTTCTCCAGCTTAGAGCCGGCATCAGCACCCACTACCAGGTAATTCAGCTTACTGCTTACTCCGCTCAAAAGCTTTCCGCCTTTGGCTTCCACCATAGCTTCTGCATCACTGCGTTTGAAATGGCTCAGTGTACCGGTAAACAGGAATGTCTGTCCACTCAGGCCACCTTCCGCACTTTCAGTACTCACGGATGTTTTGCGCTGAACATTCACGCCCAGCTGTTCCAGGTGTTCGATCAGTAGAATATTGTCTTCGTTGCGGAAAAACTGAAACACAGCATTGGCTACTTTTGGTCCGATGTCTTCGAGCGTACAGAGCTGTGCTTCATCCCATTCTTTAAATTCATTCAGATGGGTTACAGCTTTAGCCAGGGTCTTGGCAGTCGTCTCTCCTACATATCGGATACCCAGCCCATAGATCAAACGATGCAGCGGTTGGCTTTTACTGTTTTCAATAGCCGTCTTCAGATTATCCACCGATTTTGCGCCGAACTTATCCAGTTGTCCGATCGCGTCAAAATCCAATTGATAGATGCCCTCAACCGTACGCAGCAATCCAAGCTCATAGAAGCGGGCAATGTTAGCTCCGCCCAGGTTGCGTATATCCATGGCATCTTTGCTGGCAAAGTGTATCAGTCGTTCTACAACCTGTGCATCACAATTGATATTCACGCAACGCCATGCGGCTTCCCCTTCGGGTTTGAATAATGGATCATTACATACCGGGCAATTGGTAGGAAATATAATGTCAGTCTCTGTTCCATCCCGCAGCTCGGTAAGTGGTTTGACGATATAAGGGATAACATCACCGGCACGTTCAACGAGTACAGTATCGCCTATCTTCAGATCCTTTTCCCGGATCACATCTTCATTAAACAGGGAAATGGAACCAACGGTAACACCACCAATAGGCACCGGTTGTATTTTGGCTACCGGACCTATATTGCCGGTACGGCCTACCTGGTATTCCACTTTCAGTAATTTACTGGTAGCCTGTCTCGCCTTGAATTTATAGGCAATTGCCCAGCGTGGATGATGAGATGTTTGTCCCATCGTTTCCTGATCCGACAGATGGTTTACTTTAACCACCATACCGTCTATCTCAAAAGGTAATTCATCCCTTTTGGTTTCGTAGGCATCGCAGTAAGCAATCACATCATCTATAGAATCGGTGCGCAGCATATCGCGTGTAGGTGTAGCAAAGCCCATACTATCCAGCCAGTTCAGTACTGAATAGTGGCTTTCCAGAACAGCATTATCTTCTTTATTATCTGTATTGGTATGGTAACTGACATGGTATAAAACAGCATGCAGTCCACGTTTGGCAACTTCAGCTGCATCCAGCATGCGCAGCGAGCCGGAGGCCGCATTGCGCGGATTGGCCAGTATAGACAAGCCTTCAGCGATACGTTGTTCATTAAAGGCCCTGAAGGTTTCTTTTTTAATGATCACTTCTCCCCGGATCTCTATAGCCGATACGCCTTTGGCAGAAAGATGGGCAGATAAAGGAATAGATTTGATCTGTTTCGCATTAAGGGTGATATCCTCTCCACGCACACCATCGCCACGGGTAGCGGCGCGTGCCAGCCGGTCATTTTCATAATATACAGATATACCGGCACCATCATATTTTGGTTCTACGGTATATTCCAGTTTTTCTTTTCCGGCAAATTCTTTGCACTTCCTGTCCCACTCCCGCAGATCATCTGCATTATAAGAGTTCTCCAGGCTCAGCATGGGTACAAAATGCTCAACGGTCTGAAAGCTGGAGCTCAGGCCCCTGGCCACTCTCTGTGTAGGAGAGTCTTCTGTAACCAGTTCCGGATGCGCTGCTTCGATATGCTTCAGCATGCGGAACAGTTTATCGTATTCCACATCGGCCAGAACCGGACTATCCTGTACATAATATTTCCAATCCAGGTAGTTGAGTATCTTCCTGAGATCGGGAACGTTTGTACTATCGGTTTGTTCTTCATTGATCTGCAGCAAATCCTGTGCGGTTTTGCTGAGGTTTATTTCTTCTTCCTGGGTATACATAATCTGTTTTTTTCTGAATATTACGGCATTAATGTCTTGGTCTGCCCACAAAGGATTGCAGCATTTTTGCTTTTGAATAGACGCCTTTTTTCAGCCGGTCGGGATTGCACTTCTTTAAACTCCGGAGCAAATGTTCAATCGCTTTTCCCCAGTCTCCCTCTGCGTACTGCTTCACGGTATCTATATCATAGATATGCATATTTCGGAACATTCTCCAGTAAGCATCATATACCACAATATTGTTCAGGTTATCGAACCCGTATAATTGCAGTAAGAGTAAGGCTTCCGGGAGTTCAAAATCAGGGTTCAGTTTTACACTGCTCGTTATCTGCGTTTCACTCATACCAACTGCAATCAGATTTTCACTGATATGTTGCAGCCGGGCACCTTTTTTGATGAGGTGTATATAGTATTCAATATCTACCTTCCACACAAAGCGTTTATCATAGCATACCTCCTTAAGGCTGCTGTGCACAAGTACCACACTCGGATTACCGATAGTATTGTTTGCATTAAGGAGCATAGGATTACGCAGCAGATCTTTCAGGCTTTTCTCCGGAAATAAAGCAGCTTCTTGCTTACCCGATTCCAGGTAGACATAAGTATAATCTGAAAATATAAATGATGCACCCGAGCCGGTGTGATCCATGAATCGCTGGAGACTTTGCGGATGCATAAAATAATCATCATGATGCATGATCTTGATCCACTCCCCATTGGCCAGTGCTATGGCCCTGTTCCAGTTTTCCGGAGAGCCCAGGCTCGGTGTGTTTTTGAAATATCTGATCTGCAGGTCTGCAAAATCGGAAAGAACCATATCCTTTACCGTATCGTCAGGGCTGTCATCAGTCAGTACAATTTCAAATTGTGTATAACTTTGAGCCCTTATGCTTTCCAGGAGTCTTTTTACTTTCTCTGCATTTTTATAACAGGGGATACAAATGGAAACTAATACTGGCATCATTGCTATTAAATAATGGAAGTGATCAATTAAGGCTGATACCAGCGGCATGAAGTCATACCGCAAACTCAGCGCTGTCAGATAAAAAATTTAGGCTTGGCCTGCTCCGGTTAGCCGATGGGCTCCAGGAGAAATGCCAGGGTATCCGATTTTTCGATAGGGCGTGTTGGTCTGGCAAGTAAAGGATCCAGCAACCTGGTTGTCATAATCCTGGTCACTATTTTCTGAGCCAGTGCCTTTACCGGTCCTATCTGGTCACCATTCCATGGCGCAGGATTAATAACTGCTCCGGCACTGTCTAACCGTGGCGGTATATGACCATAGTCATTGAATATCTTATAGCGTGGTTTAATGAAATTGTTGCGGTTAAACTTAGTAAAGTCTACAAGCGAAACCGTACAGTTCAATTGCTTTGCAATGTATGCAGCAGATTCTTCTGAGAACCACCAAAGGTGCACAGGAGGTAAATCCGACATCCAGGGGTCTTTCAGACTGCTTACCGATTTATTGGGTGTAGTTACAAAGATCTTTCCACCCTTCTTCAACATTTTGTACAGACACTCCATGAAGGCAACCGGATGTTCCAGGTGCTCGATCACCTCGGTAAGGATGATGAGGTCATACTCTTCCAGGTGGTTTTTATAAAAGTCAAATACATCTGCACATTCATACAGTTCACCAAAAGTATTGGTCGCTTCTTCAACCGCAGTGGCAGAGATGTCTACACCTCTGATATGATATCCTTTCTGATGAATGGCATAAGTAAGGTAGCCAAAGCCGGAACCCACTTCGAGTATGTTCTTGCCTTTAAAGTTATGCAGCACTTCCTGCACAGCCCAGTACATAGACTCTGCATCGGCGAGGAATTTTAAGGCATCTTTACTGGCCTTCGCTTGTTTGCGATAGTAGTAATATCTGTTATAGCCGGGTACAAATTCAGCATTTTTATAAATAGCCTGGTATATTTCTGTTGTGAAATCTACCGGTAGCACAAAACTCGTATTGCACTGCTTGCATTCATATATATCAAAGGTGTTACCTTCCTGATAACCATGATGATCTTTTGCAATTAAAGTAGAAGGAGCGCCACATAATCTGCACTGCATATATTTATATATTTTTTTGACTAATAGGCACAAATGTAAGCATTAATATTGCCAACTTAAAAACTGTGGAAAAAATATCTGTTATTCCCGCTAATGCCTACCGGCGCCAGATTTTTTTCTTTGCCAGCAACAGCAGATCATTCATTTCTCCGGAAATATTAAAGTAGAGTACCGGTACGATATACAGCACCATAAATACAGTACCTCTGACAAAAATGTCGGCCCAGACATTAGGCATATCCGGCAGGTAAAACGCAACAGAAGTGGCCAGGACACCGATCAGTATAATCAGTGGTGTTTTACTGCTGAATGGCTGCATCTTAAAATACCTCCAGATCATTACCGAACGCAGCAGGCAGAAGAGTAAGAGCATAATCGCCTGACCAAATGCAGCACCCAATAATGGGTTCCATCTGATGAAGTGGATATTGGTAGGGATGGAAAGGATAACGATAATGGTCGCAATAAAAAAGTCCGTTCTCCAGTATTTAGACAAGCTCAGCAGCGTATCATTCATACCCATAGACAGTTCTATCAGCTTTGCGCTACCTACTATCAGGAAGATACTGATCACCGGGTGAAGGTCTTTTCCCTTGCTGAAGAAAGCAATATTTTCAATATTAGGTAAAATCAGTCCGAATAAGCAAAAGCCTACGATCAGTAAGCTTAAAGATGCACTTTTCTGCATGCGGCCTACCCTTTCCAGATCATTGTGCAGAAAAGCTTCAGAATAAGTGGCACTACCGATTCCACGCATGGCCCTTTGCGGTACATCCAGCATCGTAACCATAAAGGTAGCAATGGTATAAACACCCACATCCTTAAGACCATTGTCACTGATACCCGCTATAAGGATACCGTTAAGTGCAAAAGGTAAAACAGAGATGACCACCCCCGAAAAGTGAAACAGGGAGAAACTGATCACTTTACGGTAGATCTTTCTGGTAAGCGTACTGATGTAAAAATTAAGTTTGATACCCTTCTTATACGAAATCAGGATGACCATAGCGATCACCGAAGGTATATACATCAATGAAAAGATGAGGAAGAAGGTATCAATACTGATGATATTATAAATGTACAGCAGGATAGCTATGGTCTGTATCAGCCGAAAGCCGATCTCTTTGATCAGGTTACCGACAGCTGTACGTTTCAGCATAAAAGAAAACCCTTCCATCTGGCCCATCATGACCAGGGAGATGGTCAGCGGAATCACCAGGTTGAAATATTGTACCAGCAAAGGAGACTTCTCTCCAAACTTCAGTACAATCAATTCTTTAAATGCCAGGAAGCCAAACAGGATGAGTAGACAACCAAACAAGCCTACCATTAATACCAGGAAAGGCAGGTCATTCTTCTCCCGCCCCAACCGGGCCTGGTACAAAGGAAAAAACTTAAGCAATGCCGTATTTGTCCCGAAGGTTGCCAGCATGGAAAACAATACCGATATGTCTCTGAAGATACCCGTAAGACCATACTGGTCCATATTCAGGTATTTGGTATACAGCAACAGGGTATTTACCGCCCCGAGTGCAAACCCGATAAAGATGTATATAGAAGAAAAAATACTCTGCTTTCTTACAATTCCCATGTAATACTGAATGTATAAATATTATATCAGGTAAAAGTACTGGATTTATTAATTCTTAAGCTGTTTCAGCTTCTTTTGTATAGCCTTTCGCTCCCCTTCTGTTGCAATATCCTTTTTCAGTGCCATAATATACATCTCCTCAGCTTTGGCTTTATTGCGGTAATGCATGTAATAGTCACCGAGAATGCGATAAGTATCATAATAACTGGGGTTGGCAAACATCAGGCTATCCGGATTGAAGTTATAGTCTGTATGGCCAAAAGCCTGTTTGTTTTTGACCAGGCGGAAGTATAGGTAGTTCTGATACTCTTTTGTATTCAGGAAGCTATCAGCAGGAATGGTGTACTGTGCTACAGACACGGTACCCTTACTTGGTTTAGCTTTCTGTTCAAACACCTTTTTCAGATCATAGCAAACATAAGCGCCCAGCTGCCAGGGATTGGTGCTCACCCAGAAGCGAAGGCTATCCGGCATCATAATGATAGAATGGTGTGCTATCAGTTGGTTAATAGCTTTCTCATTGCCCAGACCAATATCAGAATTGTTAAGTCCTTTTTGATCTCTCAGAATGTTGGCCACCTTGGTAGGATTCAGCGGATAATCACCCTCCATCAATTGAGAGAGGCGCTTCTGACGGTAGACAGATGCACTGTTTTTCATCTGCTCCCGGTTCGATTCTTCTTTCAGCAGTTCTGTACTCTGGTAGTGATTGGTACAGGTTATGCTATTGTCAATAGGATAGTATACATCCAGTTTCTTAGGCGTTTTCTCAATCACCACTGCTTTTTTATCAATGGCTGAGCCGATCAGGAAACTCTCGCTGACAAACATTTTGCGTGTTTTGGCGATGCGTATAGCTTCATCAATATTTTTAGCGTACTGTAAGATCTCCCTGGCCACCAACGATACCGGTGTAGCAGCACCGAAAGGAATCTGTGAGGGCGCAGCATTGATGGTTACCGTAAGTCCTTTTTCATTCATGCCGGAGACAACCCCGATAAAGCCGCCCCAGGTAATATAGGCAAAGTTGTAGCCCGAATCCGGAGCCACAAATTCTACTATCTTATTTTCGGCAAAGGCATCACCTACCCAGAAATCAAAATTGCGACCGATGATCAGGCTGCTATCCTCCGTTTTGTTAGCCCATGCTCCGAAAGAGGTACAGCCCACGAGCATCATATTCTGCATGGCATGGCCTACATCATGTGCCGCATGATAGTTCAGGATGCGGGAGTATCGGGTACCGATCCAGTCAAAGCTGTCCAGGGCATATTGTGAGATGCCATAGATCTCCATTTTGTATTCGCGGCTTATATGATCAGAAAGATCTCTGTTCATAAACCCGATAATGTATTTGAGAAATTTGAGATATCCCTCAGAGGGTATCATAGATTTGATCTGGTTGGTAAAGGCTATTTCCTGGTCCACGATCAGCTGCTTGCTCAGTGCTCCGGCCTTCAGGCCCCGCTCATACGGACTGCCGCTTACATACATTTCATATAGTCCATGCTCATTGCGGCTGATCCAGTTATCGCCCAGTGTAGTCATACTGTCGGTAACCAGTGGTGCAGCGATCTGTACCTTTTCCTGCTCTGTCAGAACCGGTGGTGTAGCGTCAGCGATATTATATACATATATAGCGAATGCGCCAGAGAGTAACACCAGAACACCTAGAAAGATAAGGAAAAACTTAAAGATTTTTTTTACCACAGACATGAGAGAGATCCTTTATAAATTAAGCCGAAAATGCGTACAAAGGTAGTACAGCCTTGGGGAAATAATTGTTATAAAGTATGTTAAGCATGTGAAATCAATACATTTGTATCATTTAAAATAAATATTTCTGAATATTAGTATAAGTATTGTCTCTTGAATCTGAACCATATATAGACAAAATGTTTAAAATGGCACCTTTAGAGGCAAACAGCGTCATTTTGTCTTATTTTCTGCTATTGGAACGAAATTTGGAGCTGTTTTATGTAAAAAGAGACTAAAAATGCAAGAAAAAGGCACTATTTCTATTCATACGGAAAACATTTTTCCGATTATTAAGAAGTTTTTATACTCAGACAACGAGATCTTCCTGCGCGAGCTGGTATCCAATTCAGTCGACGCCTGTCAGAAAGTAAAACGCCTTTCTTCCCTTGGCGAAGTGAAAGGAGAGCTGGGCGAGCTCAAAGTTTCTGTTGCAGTCGATAAAGAAGCGAAGACCATTACCATAAATGATAATGGTATCGGTATGACCGCAGAAGAAATTAAAAAATACATCAACCAGGTAGCTTTCTCCGGTGCTACTGAGTTTGTAGAGAAATTCAAAGATGCCAAAGACGCTAATGAGATCATTGGTAAGTTCGGTCTGGGATTCTACTCTGCATTTATGGTAGCCGATAAAGTAGTTATAGATACCCTGTCTTACCGCGAAGGAGCAGAAGCAGCCCGCTGGGAGTGCGATGGCAGTACCTCTTTTGAGATTTCAGAAGGCAGCCGCAGCGAGCGTGGCACTACCATTACCCTGTACATTAATGCAGATGCTGAAGAATTCCTGGAAGAGCAGCGCATCGAAAACATCCTGAACAAATACTGTCAGTTCCTGCCGGTAACCATTCAGTTCGGAACTAAAACCGAGCATGTACCGGATGGTGAGGATGCCGAAGGCAAACCACAATACAAAGAAGTTACTGTCGACAATATCATCAACAATAGTAACCCGATCTGGAATAAGCCACCTTCTGAACTGAAGGATGAGGATTACCTGAACTTTTACAAAGAACTGTATCCATTCTCCGAAGAGCCCCTGTTCTGGATTCACCTCAATGTAGACTATCCGTTTACCCTGACGGGTGTACTGTACTTCCCTAAAGTGAAGAACGAGCTGGAGCTGCAACGCAATAAGATCAAACTGTTCAGCCGCCAGGTGTTTATTACTGATGAGGTTAAAGACATCGTACCAGAGTTCCTGATGTTACTGCATGGTGTGATCGACAGTCCGGATATTCCGCTGAACGTATCCCGTAGCTTCCTGCAGGCCGATGGTAATGTAAAAAAGATCAACAGCTATATCACTAAAAAAGTAGCAGAGAAGCTGGCCGATATGTTTAAAAACGATCGTAAAGGCTTTGAAGAGAAGTGGAAAGATATTGGCCTGTTTGTAAAATATGGTATGATCTCTGAAGAGAAATTCAATGATAAAGCCAAAGATTTTGCACTGCTGGAAAATGTAAAAAAAGAATATTATACCCTGCCGGAGTATGCTGAGAAAGTAAGCCCGCTGCAAACCGATAAGAACGGAGAGGTGGTGTACCTGTACAGTGCCAATCCTGCTGCACAAAATACCTTCATCCAGGCCGCTGCCAAGAAAGATTATGATGTACTGTTAATGGATGGTCCGCTGGACAACCACTTTATCGGACAGCTGGAGCAGAAACTGGAAAAGACCCGCATGAAGCGTGTAGATGCTGATGTGATGGACAAACTGATCGAGAAAGAGCACAATTACGAAAGCGTGCTGAACGAAGATCAGAGCCAATCAGTAAAGGCGCTGTTTGAAAAAACCATCAACAACCAGCAGATGAATGTAGAGGTTACAGCAATGAGCCCAGAGGATCTGCCGGTGACCATTACTATGGATGAATTTATGCGCCGCATGAAAGATATGTCTAAAATGGGCGGTGGTATGATGAACTTCTATGGCAATCTGCCGGATAGCTATAAAGTATCGGTGAATGGTAACAGCAAACTGATACAGAAGATAGTTGATACGCAGGATGAGGCACAGAAAGAACAACTGTCCCGTCAGGCATTTGACCTGGCACTGCTGGCGCAAGGCATGCTTACCGACGATGCACTTACCGCATTTGTACAGAGAAGCGTAAACTTAATGTAAGCTTTCATCAATCAATTATATACAGGACCGCAGGCATTTATGCCTGCGGTTTTTTTATGTGTATTGTTCCCGTCATTTCGAGCACAGCGAAGCGGCGTCGAGAAATCTCCTTAGTACTTAGAGCAATCAGGAGATATCTCCATTTCGCTTCGCTTCAGTCGATATGACGAGTAGAGTAGCCTGCATAGAAGCAAGACAAGACTATTTCCTTAGCTTTGCGCCATTCAAAAAGTACAGATGAAAAAAATATTATGTTGTCTCTTGTTCTGTAGTGGCGTATTATCTTATGCTGCGGCGCAGGAAAACAATACCAGTATGCCCGTTGCCAATATGTTCCTGGCCCATAAAAGTGAATGGAGCAAAACCGCGAGTGTAAAAGAACTGGCTGCTGCTATTGCCGCACAAACAACAGATGCTGAAGATCAGCTGAGACTGCTCATGTTATGGATGAATAACTTCCTTACCGTAGATGAGGTTAAATACAATAGCGGTAATTATCAGCCTACAGGGCTGGACAATATAATGAAGTACAGGAAAGCATTTGGGATAGATTATGCAGAACTGACGACTGCATTTTGTAAGGAATTGAAGATACCCTGCCTGAATGTATTGGGCTATAGCAAAATGAAAAACTACATTGCAGGATCTGGTTTTAAAGAGCCTAATGCAAGCTGGAACCTGGTCAAAATCAAGGGGCAGTGGTACATCTGTGACTTGTTTTCCTCAACCCAGACTATGTTAAATCGGAGTGGATTCATGTCTGTACTGGACACCCGTTATTTTATGCCCGATCCAGCCCGGTATATTACCCATGCCATTCCTATGGATCCGGCATTTCAACTACTGACCAACCCGATCAGTATGCAATCCTACACCAATGCAGGCCTGGATGCTATAGATAAAAGTATACATTCGCTGAATAGTGTTGATTATACTGCCTATGCGGAGCAAACAATGAAATTGTCTCCGGCTGCAAGAGCTATGCGAGAGGCCAAAGCCGCATATGCTTATAATCCAGCTAACCCTAATACGCTGATCGTTACCTATTACAACCAGGGTGTAGATCTGGCCCGGAATAGTAAGGCAACGAATGAACAACTGAAACAGGCAAAGTCCTACCTTGTCAAAGCAAAAGAGCTGTTGCAAGCCAATACTGCATTGCCAGAGGTGCAGGCCCTCAAAGAGCCCTGCATCAAAGGAATTCAGTATCTTAACACGATTATTAAATAATTTTATGCCACAAACCATGCAATGGGCACATCTCTACAGCGATGCAAGGCCCAATGATGCCAGCGATAAAACACCCAATAGCGATACCCTGCGCACCTCATTTATGCGCGATTACGATCGCATTATTTTCTCCTCGGCATTCCGCAGGCTGCAGAACAAGACCCAGGTCTTCCCCCTGCCCGGACCGGCATTTGTACACAACCGGCTTACCCATAGCCTGGAGGTAGCCTCTGTAGGCCGCACCCTGGGTAAGGCTGTAGGGCAGCAGATCGCAGAGACACATGATCTGAGCCCGGCCGGCAAAGAATTTTATACTTACGAGCTACCTTCGGTAATCAGTGCAGCATGTCTGGCACATGATATCGGCAACCCGCCGTTCGGTCATTCCGGCGAAGACGCTATCCGGCATTACTTCAATGACCTTGCTGATAGTACGCAGCGCAGGCTGAAGGATAATATGAGCCCCAACCAATGGGCCGACTTCAGCAGGTTCGAGGGCAATAGCAATGCCTTTCGCATACTCACCCATAACTTTAATGAAGCCTCATCTGCCTATAACATTACCCAGACTACACTGGCCGCAATTGTAAAATATCCGGCTACCAGTCTGGAGGGCTTTAATAAAAAGACCGGGCTGATCAGCACCAAAAAATCGGGCTACTTTGATAGCGAGCGTGATGCCTGGAAGGCTATTGCCACACAGCTGGCACTGCCCAAGCTGGATGAATTTGAAGATGTGTATGCCCGCCATCCATTCGTATTCCTCACCGAGGCAGCAGATGATATCTGTTATCGGATCATAGATATGGAAGATGCTCATCGACTGGGCGTAATCAGCTATAACCAGATACTGGAACTCTTCCTGCCATTCTTTGATGAAGGGGACACCTACAATAGCATCAATAAGGTAAAAGAGAAGCTGGACAATAAAATAGATCCCAACCGCAAAGTAGAATACCTGCGTGCACTGTGGATAGCCCGCATGATAGACCTGTGTAAAGACGCCTTTATGCAACAGGAGTCATTAATGCTTGCCGGCGGTTTGCAGCAATCCCTGCTGGATGTATTGCCGGAGCGCTATACCGCATTGCTGAAGAAGATAGATGAACAATCGATCAGGCATATATACAATCACAAAAGTGTGGTGGAGATAGAGATTGCCGGTTTTAATGTAATCGGTAAATTACTGGAGATTTTTGTAGAAGCACTACTGGCTTCCGGCAATGCCAAGTCGGAAAAAGTACTGCAGCTGATACCGGCGCAGTTCCCGATAGATAAGGAGAAGGGATCATTATATCATAACCTGCAGTCCGTTACAGATTATATTTCAGGGATGACAGATCTTTACGCCATCGACCTGTTCCGGAAGATTACGGGAATAACGATTAAGGAACTATAAAAAGCCTATGGCTTATTTCTGGCGGCTGCGCTTGATCCACAAATAAGCCATAGTGCCCATAAATCCTACCGGGATAGCAGCCAGGTACAGAATACCTGTGTTCAGGCTGGACGCTGCACTCTCACCGAAACCTTCAGCGGTTTTGGTACAAACTGCGCAACCCTGTGCAATAGCCTGAGACAGGCTGCATGCGCTGACAATAAGCAGTGCGGATAATTTTTTCATAATGCAAAAGTACGGGTTTTTAATTGACCTGCGTACCGTACATTTTTGTTTGCTGAAATTTGATCTCTTTATCCTTTACCGTTACCTGGTATAATTCCTGAAAAGAACCATCTCCCGGATCGAAACCGATCACCGCACCGTACTCCAGGCTGTCTATACCTTTTACAATAGGCTTTACCACATTATTTTCATACCATTTCGGGAACAGCTTGTCTGTACTGTTCTGGTTGGCACCGTAGTTCAGGTCAATTTTAAATGTACCGTTAGCCGCAGAACTGTCAGTAGTAGATATAATTACTTCAAACTTACTTTTATTAAGATCATCTTTGATGGCTTTGGAGTAATCTGCAACCTTTTGCCCTTTGGCGGGTACTGTCCATACATTCAGTTTAGGGAGCGTCTGCTGTTGTGTCTTTTGGTTATCGGCACCATTATTTTCTTCCCCGCAGGAAGCCAGCATAAGGCCGGCAACAGAAAGGACGAGTAAAGCTATTTTTTTCATAGCCGCAAAGTAAATGATTTCGGTTATTTGTACCTAATTTTGGGTTTAATAAACTGCCAACAATGCAAACACCACCCTACCTGAAACCAGGTGATACCATTGCCATAACCTGCCCTTCCGGCTACATTCCTAAAGAAACCGTAGGCATTGCACAGCAAATGCTTGAATCCTGGGGCTACCGGGTAATCCTGGGCGAGACCGTGGGCGAAAGTGATAATTACTTCTCCGCACCGGATGAGGTAAGAAGAAGAGACCTCCAGTCCTTCCTGGACCGCAATGATGTACAGGCCATACTGATGGGTCGTGGAGGTTATGGTATGAGCCGCATTATCGATGACCTGGATTTCAGCCGCTTTATACAGCAACCTAAATGGTTATGTGGCTTCAGCGACATAACTGTACTGCACAGCCATGTATTATCTAATTATGGTATCACCACCCTGCACGGGCCTATGTGCAGCAGCTTTAAACCCGAAAATGAAGGGAAGTCATTCCTGAACTCATTCCGATCCGTTATTACGGGTACAGCAGTCGACTACCCTGTTCCGGAATGTATATATAATATAGAAGGTACCACCAAAGGAGTATTAGTCGGGGGCAACCTGGCTATGCTGGCACACCTTACCGGATCGGCTTCGGAACTGAATACAAGAGATAAAATCTTGTTTATAGAAGATATCGGAGAGCATTTATATAATATAGATCGTCTTTTATATAATATGAAACGCAGCGGAGCGTTATCTAACATAAAGGCACTGGTTTGCGGTGGCTTTACCGATACAGAAGATACCACCCGTCCGTTTGGCCAGAACGTATATGAGATCATCCTGAACCACGTAAAAGATATGAATATTCCGGTCTGTTTCGACATTCCGTGCGGACATATTGACGAAAATTTTAGCCTTTCGCTCGGACAAGTGTATGAGCTTCAGGTACTAAAAGGAGAGAATAGATTTTGTCTATCGCAATAGAAAAAAATCTTATAAAAAGAAATACTTGTAGATACAATCTTTTGTTCTATCTTTGCATTGCAATTCTAATCAAAGAGAAACAAAAACTAAAAAAAATAATATTTTTTAATGAAAAAGTTTTTTATCTTCGCTGCCGCTTCTACCCTGGCTTTTGCAGCATGTAAAAATTCAGAGGGAGACCAAGCAAAAACAGCAGAAACTCAGGAAGTAGCGAAACAATCTGGTTCCGTGTACAACCTGGATACTACAGCAAGTTCTATCAAATGGACTGGTTATCACAAAGGAGGTCTGAATCCTCGTTTCGGTATCATCAAAGCATCTGGTACTGTTTCTGTAGAAAACAATGCAATCACTGGTGGTTCTTTCAACATTGATATGAACACCCTGATTACGGACACAGCTGCAGTTGCTGCTGCTGAAGGTAAAAAATCAACAGATCTGGATGGCCACCTGAAAAGTCCTGACTTTTTTGACGTAGCAAAATATCCAACTGCTAAATTTGAAATTACCAGCGTTGCTCCTTTTGACAGTTCAAAAGTGAAAAGCGTAATCGAAGGTGCTACTAACATCGTTAGCGGTAACCTGACATTAAAAGATAAAACAGTTAACGTAACTTTCCCTGCGAAAGTAAGCGTAAATGAAACTGAAGTTTCTGTTGAATCTAAATTTGTAATCAACAGATCTGATTGGGGATTGACTTACAAAACAGAAGGAAATCCAGCTGACTGGGGTATCTCTAAAGATATCGAAATCCAGATGAATGTAAAAGCAAAGAAATAATAGTACTTTAATAGTTTTTTTCATAGGTGTAGGTTTTAGTTAAGGGCTTATCTGTCTAGATATGGCCCTTTTTTTATGTCCCTATGTCTCGGGTTTTACCTAACTTCGCAGTCTTATGCAGCACCAATATTTGAGCGAACTGAATGAACAGCAGAGAGCGGCCGTTACACATATTGACGGCCCGTTGATGATCGTAGCCGGAGCCGGAAGCGGAAAAACTAAAGTACTGACTACCCGTATTGCACACCTGCTGCGTAATGGCGTAGACGCCTTTAATATACTGGCACTGACCTTTACCAACAAGGCTGCCGCAGAAATGAAAGAACGTATCGAGAAAATACTGGGCAACTCCGAAGCCCGTAATCTGTATATCGGTACCTTCCACTCTGTATTTGCCAAAATCATGCGTGCCGAAGCGCAAAAAATTGGTTATCCCAACAACTTTACTATATATGATGCCGATGATGCGAAGAGCCTGCTCAGAAGCATTATCTCTGAAAATAACCTGGACGATAAGATTTACAAACCCAATGTAATCTTAAGCCGTATCTCCGGTGCCAAGAACAGTCTGATCGGACCGGCACAGTACCTGAGAGAACCGGCTATTGCCCAGGAAGATGCGCGCGCAAACCGTCCGCTGACAGGGCAGATCTATGCACAATATGCCAACCGTTGTTTCAAAAACGGCGCAATGGACTTTGATGATTTGCTGTTTAAAATGTACGAATTGCTGAAAACACAGCCTGAAGTACTGGCCAAATACCAGCATAAGTTCAAGTATGTAATGATTGATGAGTACCAGGATACCAACACTGCGCAGTATAAAATTGTAAAAATGCTGGCTGCGGTAACGGAAAATATCTGTGTGGTAGGTGATGATGCACAAAGTATCTACTCCTTCCGTGGTGCAACAATCCAGAACATCCTCCAGTTTCAGAATGACTATGACGATGTGAAAGTGATCAAGCTGGAGCAGAACTACCGTAGTACACAAAGTATCCTGAATGTAGCCAATAAGATTATCGGAAACAACAAGAACCAGATTCCTAAAAATCTGTGGACTGATAATGAAATAGGTGAGAAGATAAAACTGGTCAGAACCCTGACCGACAATGATGAAGGCCGTTATGTTGCCGATGCTATTGCAGAACATAAACTGCGTTATCACTATAGTAATAAAGACTTTGCCATCCTGTACCGTACCAACGCGCAAAGCCGTTCTTTCGAGGAAAGCCTCAGAAGAATGAACATTCCTTACCGCATATTCGGTGGTCTGTCGTTTTACCAAAGAAAGGAGATCAAAGACTTTATCGCCTATCTGCGCGTTACCGCCAACCCGAGAGATGAAGAAGCGATTAAACGCATCATCAACTACCCGGTAAGAGGCATAGGTAAAACCAGCCTGGAGAAAATGGTGATCGCAGCAAATGAAAGCGGCAAACCATTATGGGAAGTTATACAGGCGCCTACTGCTTATGGCCTTAAAGGTGCATCTGCAGCAGCTGTAGAAACTTTCGTTACCCTGGTCAAAAGTGCACAGACCATGCTGAAAACACATAATGCCTATGATGTGGCATTTGCCGTAGGTAAGCATAGTGGTCTGGTAAAAGAATTATACGCAGATAAAACGGTTGAGGGCCTGCAACGTTATGAGAACGTACAGGAGTTACTCAACTCTATTAAAGAATATACAGAGACACCAAACGCAGACGGAGAACTGGAAGAAGATAAAAGCCTGGGTACTTATCTGCAGAACATCACCCTGCTGACCGATGCGGATAAAGAAAATGATGAAGACCAGGATGTGGTAAAACTCATGACCATTCACGCGGCAAAAGGACTGGAATTCCCTTGCACCTTCGCTGTTGGTCTGGAAGAAAATCTCTTCCCATCCGCAATGAGTCTCTATGCCCGTGAAGACCTGGAAGAAGAGCGTCGTCTTTTCTACGTTGTGGTAACCCGTGCAAAGGCACGCCTGTGGATTACATTTGCCAACAGCCGTTATCGTTTCGGACAGCTGGTGCAAAATGATCCGAGCCGCTTTATAGATGAGATTCCTCAGGAATATATAGATAAAAGCTATGCAGGAATGGCTGGTGCAAGAGGATCATTCTCTTCGGGCCAGGGCAATTCCGGTGGTGGCGGAACATTTGGTAAGCGTGCTGCGATCCAGCCGAAAACAGCTGCTCCGCAGGAAAGAAGTAATATCGTTCAGGCGAAGAGTGCAACCGCATCCTCGGCGTCTTATAGCCATACCCCATCTGCCGATTTCACCGCCAGTAATCCTGGTGATATGGAAGTAGGGCAAAAAGTAGAACATATGAAATTCGGTTTTGGTACTATTCGTGGCCTCGATGGTAATCCTAATAACCGCATGGCCACTATTGATTTTGAAAATGGTATAGGTGTGAAGAAAATCATGCTGCAATATGCCAAGCTTAAGATTATAGAATAAAACAAAACTAACTATATACCATGATTACAATGACCCGAAACATATACAGGCAACTGCTGCAGTTAAAGCAGGAAGGAAAAAAAGCCTTTGCTGTACTGATCGATCCGGATGACATCAGTCCGGAGCAAGCCGCCATACTGGCTCAGAAATGTGCCGATGCCGGAGTCGATTATGTATTATTCGGGGGCAGTATCATGGTATCCGATCATTGGGATGATTGCATCCGCAGTTTTAAATCTGTATCAGACATTCCGGTGATCTTATTTCCGGGCAGTCCGGCACAGGTTTGTAAAAGCGCAGATGCATTGCTCTATTTATCATTGATATCAGGTCGTAACCCGGATCTGCTGATCGGTCAGCATGTGATCTCTGCACCAGCTATTAAAGCCAGCGGCCTGGAAGTAATGGCTACAGGCTATATGGTCATTGATGGAGGTGTGCCTACAGCTGTATCTTATATGAGCCATTCAGCTCCGCTGCCGCACAACAAACCCGAACTGGCACTGTGTACCGCCTGGGCCGGAGAGATGCAGGGCAAACAACTCATCTATATGGATGCCGGTAGTGGTGCCAAATATCCGATCTCACCAGAAATGATTAAGAAGGTAAGCGATAATATTGCGATTCCTTTGATTATCGGTGGGGGTATCCGCGATGTGGAAGGACTGCAAAAGGCATTAGATGCCGGGGCACAGGTAGTGGTAGTCGGTAATGCGATTGAGAAAAATCCTGACCTGATTGCGGAAATGAGCCAGGCCACCAAACAATACAACCTGTAAATAATCCCACCATGGGTACTGTAGAACTGATCTCCGCAAATGCTTTATTGTTCCGTGCCCATATCGTAACCTATGGTGCAGCAGCAGATGCAATATTGACAGAGCGCATCAGGACTGAGATAGAAGCAATGTGGAATGCTCCGGAAGGGAGAATACTGCATAACCTCAAGCCATTAAGACTTAATTTTTCTATTACAGCCAACTGGCAACCCGATCTGCAACCGGAAGATATCCTGCAGAATACCAACCCGCTCAATAATTACTTCAGAATAGAAGAATTTGTAAACGGAAACATTTCCTTCGTGGATGCGCTGGGGTGTAATACCGGATTTTTCAAAAAAGATAACCTATACGAAGGTTCCACTACTGCGGCTCATGAGTTCGGACATACTTTAGGACTGGCCCACCCCACTGATCTGGATTTCAGGGGAAAAGGCATTCCGGGTATTATGTATCCGAGAGGCACCCTGGTCGATCCTGCATTTCAGTACGATCCGTCTGTACCTGCCGGACAAAACGGAGGCACTATGCATCCGATGTACCGCAAGGTAAGGGTAGAAGATGTGGCAATGCTGCAGATCAGCAAACTGCAAAACGATTTCGTGATCGGTGCACTGAGTAATGTATGGCATGATGATCATAGCCGCTTTGCATAAGATTACTCATTCAGATAAATAAATAAAGGGACTTCATCAATGAAGTCCCTTTATTTATAAAAATATAGTTAGATATGATCTTACTGTGCCACTGCTTTCTGTACGGCCAGTACTGTTTTTATATTCAGCTCCTGTCCCGAACGCATAATAGCTACAATATTATCAGCAGTAGCCAGCTTATCGGCATTGATAACAATAGTAGGCTCCTTATCCTGTGCCGCAGCAACAACTGATTGAATGGCAGCAGTCAGGGAATCGGCAGCAACAGGCTTTGTGCCCACAAAGAATTGCTGATCGGCATTGATCGATACCACAACAGTTTGTTTTACCTTCGTATCAGTATTGGCTTTCGGATTGGCCAGCTTGATGACATTAGGATTAGCCAGTGTCGCGACGATCAGGAAGAAAAATAAAAGGATGAACAATACATCGTTCAGTGCAGATGTATGTGCTTCCGGTTTATGTCTTAATGCTTTTCTGATATTCATTCTTCAAGAGATATTTTACCTGTCTTGCAAATGTAGGGAATCTGTTTTATAATATACTGTTATTCTAATACATAGCTTAATCTTACTGTAATGCGGGCTGTTTTCTCTTTACTGCGGGTATCGAAATTGCCGCCATAGCTGTCTTCCTCTACACTACCCTTTCCGGTAATCTGAAATACACCCATACTGGCATCTTTCAATTTGCCCAGATCACCATTGCCCGTTTTGACAATTTTCTGTGCGCGTTCCCGCGCATCTTTCGTGGCATTCTCAATCAGGTTATGTTTCAGGCTGGGCAGATCAGAATAGGTATATTGAATGTCCTGTCCGTTAAACTCAATGCCTGAATTAATCAGCTCAGAAGTCTGATCCGATACCTGTTCGATCTTACGCATCAGTGCATCATTTTTCTGGCAGAAAAAGCTGATAGTTTGTGTAGCAGTGTATCCGTCAAATACTTCTTCCGACTTGGTATCTCCATCTTTGGTCTCGGTGCTTACCGTCCGGAAGGTCTTTGCAATATTGGCGCCGCCAAAAGTAAATTCACTTTCTTTAAAGCCTTTGGAAATAAAGAACTGGCGTACCTTTTCCTTGTCTGCAAGGATTGTACTATAGGCCTCTTTCGCATCCATAGATCTTGCGCTGAAGCTCCCTTTCCAAAAGATCTCATCAGAAGTAAAATCCTTTGTACCCAGGCCTACAACATTGATCGCATCCTGGTTGGCATTACGGTTACGAATGCCTTTGCCGACTACAAATGCAGTAATGATCATAGCCAGGCCCCATATGGCGGCATAGAGAAGAGATCTGTTCTTTTCCATAAGTATATAATTTTCTTAAAATTACAGTAAATTATATATCAATGCACTATTGTAAGAAATAAAAATGCAGATCCGGAGGATCTGCATTTTGTATCTTTTGAGATATTGATTTTTACATCGGAGACAGGTATTGTGCATAAGCATAACCCTCTTCACCGGCAGCCGTTCTGATCTTCCACCAGCTATCGTCTGTTTTTTCAACCAGGGTAACGACTTCATTATGTGCCGCTTTTCCTACGATTTCACCTTCAGTGCTCGGCACACTCCTGATATTCAGGTTTGTGCTGTCTGTAGTTACTTTTAAAGAAGCGCCGGCATCCGCTTTGATGTCAATATTCATCATCAGGTCTCCGCTGGCCATATTCGGATCGATCTGACTGTACATATTCCATAAAGCATCATAATCTGCGGTTGAATTAGCCGTACCGCTTACATGCAGCGCTCCTCCTTGTTCTGCAACAGAAAGATTGGCTACACCCATATTTTTAGCTGCATCCAGCAATGATGCATATTTATCTTGCAATGACATAATTATTTCGTTTTTTACAGGTTTAAGATTATTTTTTATCCATTAGCTGGCTTACATCAGATTTGACTTTGGCAGCAGCAAGCATTTGCATAATTTTCATTCTGTCCGCTTTGCTCACCTCACCGGTAAGTACAGCTTTGTCAGCAGTAAAGGTTACGGTCACACCTTTAATATCTTTGATACCATCCATAACTTTTTGTTGCGTAGCAGCGTCCAGTGTAGTGGTCACAGAAGCAGGAGGAGGTGGTGGTGGCGGAGTTACAGCAATATTGTTTACCACAGATTTTACGCCGGATTTTTTATCCAGGTTTTTTACCGCAGTTTCAGCACTGGCTTTGTCTGCATCATTATTTACGTTGCCGGAGAGCGTTACCACACCATCTTTCACCTCTACGGTTACACCAGGTGTTACAACAGCTTCAGCATTGGTCTTAACTGTTGCATCAGGTACTTTAGAGGAGCAGGATGGAGTCATTACAGCAATAGCACCTGTAATCATCAGTGCCGGAATAATGTTCTTGTAATTCATACGATTAGTTTTTTGATTTAGTGTTGAGTGAAGTTATAGTATTAAATATTAATAAATCAGGCCTTAACAGGAAAATCACAAAATCTTTACATGTATAGCTTTCATAATAAGAATATTTTGGCTGTAAATCATATTTGTATTACCTTTGCATCAGAAAAAGAGGACCTGGGGGCATGAGCCCCCATGTTTCGTTGAATAAAATAATGGATATCATAACCTTAGTTACCAACAAGATAGAAGAGCTGACTATTGATTCGGCCTTGTTTCTGGTAGAAGTAAAATTGAAACCCACCAATAACATTAAAGTTTATATGGATGGGGATAGCGGGGTAAATGTTGAAGCCTGTACCAAAATCAATAGAGCTTTGTACAAAATGATCGAAGAGTCCGGCATGTATCCTGAAGGAGATTTTTCTCTGGAAGTGTCCAGTCCGGGTGTAGATGAGCCCCTGAAGTTTTTTAGACAATACACTAAAAATATTGGCCGTACAGTGGAGATTACACTGAACGATGATACCAAACATCTTGGTGTATTACAATCAGCTACAGAAGAAGCAGTAGTACTGGAAAAGCAGGTCGGTAAAAAGAAAGAGATTGTTGTTGAGACAATACCTTTTGATACGATCAAAGCAACAGTAGTACAGATTGTATTCTAAAACATTAATAAACCTTACAAAGCAAATTGCATTTGTTTTAAACAATATATTTAAATCACAATGGCTAGTATTAACTTAATTGAATCGTTTCAGGACTTTAAAGAAGCAGAAGGGATAGATCGTTCTACCCTCATGAAAGTACTGGAAGACGTATTCAAAACGCTTTTGAGAAAAAAATACGGTTCGGATGATAACTTTGATGTAATCGTTAACGACCAGACCGGTGACCTGGAAATCTTCAGAAGAAGAACCGCAGTAGAAGATGGTTTTGAAGAAGATGATAATGCTGAGATCCAGATATCTGAAGCAAGACTGATCGACCCTGATTATTCAGTAGGTGAAGAAGTATATGAAGAGATTGATGTACTGGACTTCGGTCGCAGAGCTATTCTCGCTGCCAAGCAAACACTTGCTGCCCGTATCAGTGATTTAAAGAAAAACAGTATCCTGCAGAAATATGCAGAGCGCGTAGGTGAGATCATCAATGGTGAAGTATACCAGATCTGGAGAAAAGAACTGATGCTGCTGGATGAAGAAGGTAACGAATTATTATTGCCTAAATCTGAGCAGATCGCCGGCGACTTTTTCCGTAAAGGAGAGCCACTGCGTGCAGTAGTGAAGAAAGTAGAAATGCGCAGCAATGCACCGGTTATTATCCTGAGCAGAACACACTCTTCTTTCCTGGAAAAACTTCTGGAAATCGAAGTTCCGGAAATTCAGGATGGCCTGATCACGATCAAGAAAATTGTAAGAGAGCCAGGTGAGCGTGCAAAAGTAGCAGTAGAAAGCTATGATGACCGTATCGATCCGGTAGGTGCTTGTGTAGGTATGAAAGGTAGCCGTATTCACGGTATTGTAAGAGAACTGCGCAACGAAAATATTGATATCATTAACTATACAGCCAATACTTCCCTGCTGATCCAGCGTGCGCTGACTCCGGCAAAAGTAAACCGTATAGATCTGAATACAGAGAAAAACCATGCTGATGTGTACATGGATACCGATCAGGTATCTCTGGCTATTGGTAAGAAAGGGGTAAACATTAAACTGGCACAGCAACTGTCTGGCTTTAGCATTGATGTATACCGTGATGTAAAAGAGTCTGCAGAATTCGATATCGATCTGGACGAATTTACAGATGAAATCGAAGCATGGGTTATTGCAGAATTCAAAAAAGTGGGCTACGATACTGCATTAAGTATCCTGGAACACTCTGTTGAAGAGCTGACTCGCCGTACCGATCTGGAAGAAGAAACGGTTAAAGACGTACGCCGCATCCTTGAGGCTGAATTTGAAGATGATGGTACCGCCGAGTAAGCTGAACAATACGCAATGTGTGTTAACTTTTAGCAACATTGTATGGAAACATAAAAATTAATATCGAATTTTGGCTTTCAATCGTGCCAACATTTGATATATACATTATAAAATGATTAATATCGATAATCACACGATTGAAAGCGAATTATAAGAATGTCCGAAACATCAAATACACCCAGACTACTGGCCGCGGCCAAAGAGTTTAACATTGGTAAAGAAACCCTCGTGGATTTTCTGACAAAAAGAGGCTTTGAAGTAGATTCCAAGCCCAGTGCTAAGCTCTCCGAAGACATGTACAGTGCCTTGCAGGGCGAGTTTGCCAAAGATAAAGCGGCTAAGCGCAAAAGCGATGCCATTGCTTTACCTAAGGGATCTTTATTGGAAAATCTGAACAAGCCAAAGGATGAACTTGATCTTAACGCAAAAGACAAGAAAGATCCTAAGGCTAAAGTTGTGATTGCAGCACTGCCTTCTGATAAACCAGAAGCACCGGAAACGCCTAAAGCAGAAGAAAAACCTGCTGTAGAGGAAACTCCGAAACCTGCTCCGGCTCCTGAACCTGCTCCTGTAGCAGAAACGCCTAAACCGGAAGTGGCTCCTGTAGTAGAAGCACCTAAGCCAGCTCCTGCTCCACAACCGAAAGCGGAAGAAGCTCCGGCACCGGCACCTGCTGCTCCTGTGGCAGAAGAGGCGCCTAAACCGGCACCAGCACCAGCCCCGGCAGAAAAAGCTGAGGAAGAGACGCAACACATCGACACAAAATCTCCGAAACTTTCCGGACCTAAAGTATTAGATAAAATAGACCTTGAGGCAATGAACCTGGCTACCCGTCCTAAAAAAGGTGCGGTAACCAAGAAAAAAGAAGAGCCTCAAAAGATAGAAGAACCAAAACCAGCAGCACCGGTACAGGAAGCATCTGCTCCTAAGCCAGCTCCGGTAAAAGAGGAGCAACCTGCTCCGGCACCTCCTGCTCCTGTAGCAGAAACGCCTAAACCGCAAGCTGCTCCTGCTGCAGAAGCTCCTAAACCAGCAGCTCCTGCAACACCGCCGGCTCCTGCCAAACCAGAGCATATCGAAATGAATGCACCGAGACTGGCCGGACCAAAAATCTTAGGTAAAATTGAACTGCCGGTTAAAAACGATAACAGCAGAGATAGCAGAGAAAAACGTAAGAGAAAACGTATTCCTGTAGATAAGAAACCGGAAACAGGCGGAAACAACAATAATAATAACAACAACACTAACACCGGACAAGGTGGTGGAAACCGACCTCATGGTGGTGGAAACCAACAAGGTGGAAACCGACCACAAGGTAGTGGCGGTGGCTACCAGGGCAATCGCCAGGGCGGCGGTGGTGGCTACCAGGGCAATCGTCCGGGTGGTAACCAGGGTGGACCAAACAACAGAAATAATAACAACAATAACAGAGGCAACGACAGAAGAGGACCTCATGCCGGTCGTAACAACCAGGCACAGCAACAACCTCAGGAAGTCGATGCTAAAGCAATCCAGGATAAAATCAGGGAAACACAGGCCAAACTCGCAGGTGGTGGTGGTAAAGGTAAAAACCTTAAAGCCAAATATCGCCGTAACAAACGTGAGGAAATGGCGGAGAAACGTGCAGCTGCAGAAGCGGAGAGCGATAACAACGTAATACAGGTTACAGAGTTTATCTCTGTAAGCGAACTGGCGAACCTGCTTGATGTAAGCTTTACTGAAGTGATCAGCAAGTGTATGAGCCTGGGTATTATGGTATCTATCAACCAACGTCTGGATGCAGAGGTAATTGAACTGGTAGCAAACGAATTTGACAGAGAAGTAGAATTCATCAACCTGCAACAGGATGCTGATGAAGAAGAAGTTGAAGACGATCTGGTTGAAGATACTGAAGAGCGTGCGCCGGTGGTAACCATCATGGGTCACGTTGACCACGGTAAAACTTCATTATTGGATTACATCCGTAATGCGAGCGTGGTAGCCGGTGAGGCCGGAGGTATTACTCAGCACATTGGTGCATACCAGGTGAAAACAAGTTCCGGTAAGAAAATTACCTTCCTGGATACTCCGGGTCACGAAGCGTTCACCGCGATGCGTGCTCGTGGTGCCAAAGCAGCGGATGTAGCGGTTATCGTAGTAGCAGCGGATGATGCAATTATGCCTCAGACCCGTGAAGCGATCTCCCACGCACAGGCAGCAGGCTTACCTATGGTATTTGCCATCAACAAAATAGATAAAGACGGAGCTAATCCTGAAAAAATTAAAGAACAACTTTCTGCAATGAATATCCTGGTAGAAGACTGGGGCGGTAAGTTCCAGAGCCAGGAGATCTCTGCTAAGAAAGGTATCGGTATCGAAGACCTGCTGGAGAAAATCCTTCTGGAATCTGAATTACTGGAACTGAAATCGAACTCAGAAAAAGTAGGTACCGGTTCTATCATCGAAGCCTCACTGGATAAAGGTCGTGGTTATGTATCAACTATGCTGGTACAGAACGGTACCCTGAATATGGGAGACATGATCGTATCTGGTCAGTACTTTGGTAAAGTAAAAGCAATGTTCAACGAAAGAGGACAGCGCGTTAAAGAAGCTGGTCCTTCTACACCGGTACAGGTACTGGGTCTGAATGGTGCACCACAAGCCGGTGAGAAATTCAGAGTGTATAACGATGAAGCTGAAGCGAAAGAAATCGCCAACCGTCGTGCACAGATCCTGAGAGAACAAGGTATTCGTACCCGTAAACATATTACCCTGGATGAGATCGGACGTCGTCTGGCTCTGGGTAACTTTAAAGAACTGAATGTAATCATCAAAGGTGACTTCGATGGTTCTGTAGAGGCATTGAGTGACTCATTACAAAAACTGTCTACAGAAGAAGTAGTGGTAAGTATCGTACACAAAGCTGTCGGTCAGATTACCGAGTCAGACGTATTGCTGGCTTCTGCATCAGATGCCATTATCCTTGGCTTCCAGGTGCGTCCTTCTTCTCAGGCTTCCAAGCTTGCTGATCAGGAAAACATTGAGATCCGCTACTACTCTATCATCTACGATGCAATCGATGAGATCAAGAGCGCCATGGAAGGTATGCTTGAGCCTACAATCGAGAAGAAAATTGTGGGTAATATCGAAGTTCGTGAAGTGTTTAAAATCAGCGGCGTAGGTACTATCGCAGGTTGTTATGTGTTAGACGGTAAATTTAGCCGTAATACGAAGATCAACATCATCCGTGACGGTATAGTTGTACACCATGGAGAACTGGCATCTCTGAAACGTTTCAAAGACGATGTGAAAGAGGTAAATGCAGGTTACGAATGTGGTTTGAGTGTGAAAAACTACAACGATCTGAGAGTCAGCGATATTATCGAAGGCTACGAAGAAGTAGAAGTAAAACGTACCCTTAACTAAGAGTGTACTATACATAAAAGGAAGGTCCGGCAATATTGCCGGACCTTCCTTTTATGTATAAAATCAATATTCCTGGATTATGGCTGTGTTTCCATAACCGTTTTTAATTTATCTAATCCAGTAGCCAGATCAGCACCAATCATTTTATCGAAATCCATAAACAGCATCGTGATGTTCGTAGGGTAAGCCATACTCCCTTCAAAACCCCAGGTCACTTTGGTTTGTGCAGGACTGGCGGCTTCTGTGATCATATATGCCTGTTCTGTAGATTCGAATGGTTTAATAAAACGCAGCTCATAATCGATACGGGAGCCCTCCGTTATTTTCTTGATTTCCTGTTCTCCCTTGCCTACATCCTCATCTTTACTGTCCCAAGCAGAAATAAACCCAACAGTAGCATCAGTACCGGTATAGGTTTTAATCATATTGGGGTCCATAGTAGCCCATTTGCTGTAATTATTCTGGTTCTTAAGGTACTTTATATAATTAAAAACCTCAGCCTGTGGCTTATTGATGACGACTGCTCTCTTTACAGAATAGTCTTTCCTGACGAACAATGCCACGATGAGGGGGATCGCAATAATAATGAGTAGGGCGATCAGGATTTTCTTAAGTACTTTCATGTTTTTTGTTTTAGGTGGAAAATATATCTTAAATATAATGATTGTATTACATATTTTATAATTTTCAAATCATATATTTCTATGAGGATAATGAATGCCCTGATCCGGAATTCCTGTAGTTTTCAGGTATTCTAATATATCAGCAAAAACCAGAAACGGCTGATTGTCGCATACATACCGGTAGTTAAACCCCGGTACTTCGGTTAAAACTCAGTATTTTTACAACCTGAAATATTAAAGCACATTTCGCTCAAATGAAAATAGACATACATACCCATATAATGCCGGATAAGATTCCAAATTGGTTTGAAAAATTCGGTTACGGAGATTTTATTACATTGCAGCATCATAAGCCTTGTTGTGCCAAAATGATCAAGGGAGATACATTCTTCAGAGAAGTAGAACACAACTGTTGGGATGCTACAGTGCGCATGAAGGAAATGGATGATACTGAAGTTACAGTACAGGTATTGTCTACTATTCCTGTACTATTTAACTACTGGGCCAATCCTAAGCACGGACTGGAAACCTCCCGCTTCTTTAATGATCATATTGCTTCTGTAGTAGAGCAGCACCCTAACCGTTTTGTAGGGCTGGGTACATTGCCTTTGCAGAACATAGATCTGGCCATCAAAGAGATGGAGCGTTGTATTGTAGAGCTGAAAATGCCGGGTATAGAGATCGGTTCAAATATTAACGGGCGTAACCTGAGTGATCCATACTTTAATCCATTCTGGGAAGCCGCAGAAAAATTGGGTGCCAGCATATTTGTGCATCCTTGGGAGATGATGGGCGAAAATGATATGCAGCGTTATTGGCTACCCTGGCTGGTTGGTATGCCGGCAGAGACCTCAAGAGCAATCTGCAGTATGATATTCGGAGGTGTTTTCGAACGCTATCCATATCTTAAAGTAGCATTTGCACACGGAGGCGGAAGCTTCCCGGCTACAATAGGCCGTATTGAGCATGGCTTCAATGTACGCCTCGATCTGTGCGCTATTGATAATCCACATAACCCACGTAACTATATCGGTAAGTTCTGGATCGATGCCCTGGTGCATGATGAAAAAGCGCTTGACTTTATAGTAGATGTAATGGGTGGAGATAAGATCTGTATGGGTAGCGATTACCCTTTCCCGCTGGGAGAGCACCATCCGGGCAAACTGATAGAAACACACATTAAAGACCAGCAACTGAAAGAGCAGCTCCTGGCCAAAAATGCTATGGACTGGTTAGGTGTATACCGCTTTTAAGAAAAACGAAAAGATTACATGAAAAAGATATTGAGAATAGGTACCCGGGATAGCCAGCTCGCACTGTGGCAGGCCAATACGGTAAAGGATTTGCTGGCAGCGGCAGGTATTGAGGCAGAACTGGTACCCGTTAAAAGTGAGGGAGACCTCGACCTGGTTACCCCTTTATATGCAATGGGTGTGGAAGGTGTATTCACCAAAACACTTGATGCCTATTTACTGAGTGATAAGATTGATATTGCGGTACATTCTATGAAAGATGTGCCGACGCAGCTGGCACAGGGAATTGTGCAGGCTGCAGTACTGCCGCGTGCTTCTTATAAAGATATACTGGTGTTCCGCTCCGGTAAGGAAAGACAGGAACAATATGATAAAATTGGTACCGGATCCATACGCAGAAAAGCTATGCTGCTGCACCGTTATCCGGATTGTACTGTAGATAACCTTAGGGGAAATGTTCAGACCCGCTTGCAAAAACTGCAGGATAGCGACTGGGACGGAGCCATATTTGCAGAGGCTGGCCTCAGCCGTATGAATTTACTTCCGGATACTTATGAAGTATTGGACTGGATGTTGCCTGCACCTGCACAAGGCGCTATTATGATCGTCTGCAGAAGTGGAGAAGAAGACACCTTCAATGCCTGCCATAAATTAGATAATGAAGTGACAGCTATCTGTACCCGTATAGAGCGCGATTTTCTGAAGACGCTTATGGGGGGCTGCTCCACCCCGATCAGTGCCCTGGCACAGATTGATGGTGATCAGATCTTTTTCGAGGGAAATATCTGTAGCCCGGATGGTAAGGAACTGCTGGAAACCAGCAAAACGTTTGCTATGCATGAATGGCAGACAGCAGGGGCCGATGCAGCACAGGACCTATTAGCCAAAGGAGCTGGTCGCATTGTGGAAGCCATCAGAAATAAATAAAATAATCAGTACAACATAAGAAAAGAGGTGCAGTATAACTGCACCTCTTTTCTTATGTTAAAGGCATCGCTTTTACAAAACTTTAGGGCATGTTACGCATTATAAATAAGTTGATTTGATTAACTTTAATGTACAAACAATTATCGTTCACCTTTAAATTTCCCGTTATGCCAGATAGTCTTATTGCCGGTATGCAGCATGGACTGCAGACCAATATCGAGAAAATTGATGTAAACGACCCTGATTTACATCAGACCGTTCATCCCGGAAAAGCAGAAGCATTGGCACAGGCGGCTATCCCTTCCGTTCTGATCGGAGCCCTCATTCATTTAGCCAAACAAAAAGAACCTTCAGCACATATCCCGGATATGGATACCGTATTTGCACAGAAATCTTCTAATGTGGTTGAAGCGATTGCCAATTACGCACACACCACCAAAGAAGAAGCCGGAGCATATATTTCAAGAGCTATAGCCGTGTTAAACCAGATGGCAACAGATGAGCATCGCGGAGAGGGAGTAGCCCTGATGCGTGCATTGGAAAACCAGCAGAGTGATATTCTTAAATATCTGCCTTCCGATCTCAATATCGGTTCCACCTTGGGTATAGACCTGATTGATGACCGTACGCATAAAATGGAAGGGCCCTTATCTTTTATTGCCAACTATTTATTTAATGAACATATCCATAATAAGAAATCAGACGAAGCATTGAATAATGAGGATGGCAGTATAGAAGGTGCGGCAGATAAATTGTAGCACTACAGATTGATAATCTGTACTCCTTCAAAATGAGGTCCCGCAAGCATTTCGATAGATTCTGACTGCGTATGCGTCATGAAAATCTGGGCAATGTCCAGTTGATTCAATAATGAAAAGAAGCGTGATAAGCGTTCCTGGTCAAGCTTTTCAAAAATATCATCCAATAAAATCAATGGAGATTTTCCTAATTGGCGTAACCATTCCAGTTGCGCCAATTTCATACCAATGAGTAGTGATTTTTTCTGACCCTGAGAGGCATGCGTTTTGCAGGGATTACCGTCCAGCAGAATCTGCCAGTCTTCGGTATGCGGCCCTGCAGTGGTTCTGCGCGCCTCAATATCTCTTCTGCGATTATATACCAGTAATTCCTTAAGCTGCTCCGGTTGAGTCGTAGAAGGCTTGTAAGCTATACCTATATTTTCACTATGTAATGCAATAGATTCGTAGAACCGGCAGACCATCTCCGGCAGGTGTTCCGACAGTTCCTGTCTTTTGGTGATGAGGTAACTGCCGTGCTGTGCTAACTGTGTATCATACACCTCAAGAAGGTCTGTATTTATTTGAAAAGCCGGAGTCTGCTTCAGGTATGCGTTGCGCTGCATCAGTATTTTCTGATAAGACAGCAGTGATTCCAGATACTGGCTATCTGCTTGTGCAAGCAGACCGTCAATGAATTTACGCCTTACATCGCTGGCCCCGTTGATCAGCTCTATGTCGTCAGGAGCAATCATCAGAGCAGTATGCTTACCGATATAATCCGTAACCCGTTCAACCAATATACCCTTTTCCGTAATCTTCTTTTTGCCTTCTTTCCAGACAATGCAGGTAGCCTCGCGAGCATCATCTGTATCGGTAAAATGGCCTTCAATACGAAAACCTTCTCTGCCTTGCTGCACATTATTAATCTCCTTTGACTGGAAGTAACTCTTTGTAAAGCACAGGTAGTAAATAGCATCCAGGAGATTGGTCTTGCCAATACCGTTTTTTCCGGTAATACCGATCACTTTTGCGTCGAAAGAGAACGACTGCAAATCATAATTTCTGAACTGAGTCAGGCTTATGGATGATAGAAAACTCACGGATTAAAGCGGAATGTTACGTAAAGTGCAAATTTGCATAAATTGATACACTAACTCAATATTTTTAACTATTTTCGCAAAAATAAAATTGAATCAGGTGCAAACACAATTCGATAAACAACAGTATTTAGAGTGGTACGAAAGTATGCTGTTACAGCGTAAATTCGAAGAGAAAGCAGGACAACTCTACGGAATGCAAAAGATCCGTGGGTTCTGTCACTTATATATCGGTCAGGAAGCCGTATCAGCAGGTATTATGTCTGCACTGAGACCGGATGACAACCTGATCACTGCTTACCGTGACCACGGTCTGGCACTGGCAAAAGGAATGACTGCCAACGAATGTATGGCTGAATTATATGGTAAGGCAACCGGTTGCACCGGTGGTAAAGGCGGTTCAATGCACTTCTTCTCTAAGGAAAAGAGATTTTTTGGAGGTCATGGTATCGTAGGTGGCCAGATCGGTCTGGGTGCCGGTATCGCATTTGCCGATTATTACAACGAGAACGATCGCGTTACTGTATGTATGTTTGGTGATGGTGCTGCCCGCCAGGGTATCCTGCACGAAACCTATAACATGGCTATGTTATGGAACCTGCCGGTTATCTTCATTTGTGAGAATAACTTCTACGCGATGGGAACATCTGTAGAGCGTACATCTAAAGTACTGGATATCTCTAAAATGGCAGATTCTTTCGATATGCCTTCTGAAACTGTTGATGGTATGGATCCTGAAGCGGTACACATGGCAATGGAAAAAGCGGTAACACGTGCACGTGAAAAAGGCGGCCCTACTTTCCTGGAGATCCGTACTTACCGTTATCGTGGACACTCTATGAGTGACCCTGCGAAATACCGTACTAAAGAAGAAGAAGCAAAATATAAAGAGCAGGATCCGATCCAGTTCGTGCTGAAAAGAATCGAAGACAAGAAATTTGCTACAGAAGAAGAAATCGAAGCAATCAATGAAAAGGTGAAGAAAGAGGTTGATGAATGCGTGAAATTTGCAGAAGAAAGCCCTTGGCCGGATATGAGCGAATTGTACAACCATATCTATGTACAGGAAGATTATCCATTTATTAAGGATTAATAAATATATTAATAGAATTAAAAGCCTCTCAGGAACTATCCCGGGAGGCCTTTTTTATTACGTAAACCCTTTCCAGTACTGCATTTGAGCTATTATCACACTTGTGTAATTTAGCAATCTTATAACATATAAATTTAGCAAACATTTATATGCAAATACGCGGTCTATTCAGTACTTTTGCCCTTTACAGAGAGTAAGATAGTATGAAAAGATATTCTCCTTTTATTATTGGATGTGCTTTCCTGGGTTTGAGCTCTTGTAGCAATAGCCCTAAAACAGATTCATTTAATGTACAAGGGACAATTAAGGATATGCCTAAAACAATGGTATATCTGGAAGAAATAGGACTGAATAATGAACTAAAGATTACCGATTCTGCAGAAAGCGGTTCTAATGGTGGTTTTAAGCTTGCCTGTACCAAGGATAAAGAACAAAAGATGTACCGTGTGAAAATGGGCACTAAGTTTATCCTGGTATTGAATGACGAACCGACCGTAAAACTGAAAGCAGACTGGGATAATATTGAACAATATTCAGTGGCGGGATCTCCCGGGTCTTCCAGCCTTAAAAAACTGGTGAATCAGATGTATGCTTATGACAAAATGTTCGAAGCATTGCATATGTCTGTAGATAGTATCAATGCTTCTCCTAAGCATGACAGCCTGCTGACTGTTGCACAAAGTGAATACGACAATCGTATGAATGAGATGCGCAGCTATATGAAGCAGTATGCCGATACGACCAAGTTCCTGCCGGTAGCAGTATTGGCTGCACTACGTGTTGAGGATCTGCTTAATGATCAGTCTTTCCTTAATAAGTTCACTACTTCACTGGACAAACGATTTGGTAATCAAACGCTCGTTGCAGACTTTAAAAAGCTCATCAATAGTTTTGGAGGCAGCACTAAAGTTAAAAGCAGTAGTGTAAAACTGCATACCCCGGCGCCGGAGTTCAACATTAAAGACTTCAACGGTCAATCAGTAACATTGAGCAAGTATAAAGGAAAGTATGTGCTCATAGACTTCTGGGCATCCTGGTGCCCTCCATGCCGTGAAGAGAACCCTAATGTAGTTGCGGTGTATAATACATTCAAAGACAAAAATTTCGACATTCTCGGGATCTCATTAGATGATGATAAAGACAAGTGGAAGAACGCCATCAAAGAAGACCAGATTACCTGGACACAAACCAGCGAACTGAAAGGATGGAAGTCTTCAATTGTAGATTTGTATGGTATTGAATCGATCCCTTCTAATGTGCTTATAGATCCTAGCGGAAACGTAATCGGCATTAACCTGATGGGAGATGAGCTGAAGGCAAGACTTGAAGAACTGCTTAAATAGAACATAAAAACCGTATATAAAAAGAAGCGTCGCAATCTATGATAGCGGCGCTTCTTTTTATATATACTACTTTCTTTAGATAGCCCATTTCACATAGGTAGCACCCCATGTAAAACCACCACCAAAAGCAGCTAGGATAATATTATCACCTTTATTCAGTTGGCTTTCATACTCCCACAGACACAATGGTAGTGTACCGTTAGTTGTATTACCGTAACGCATAATGTTCAGCATTACCCTGTCTTCCGGAACGTTCATACGACTCGCAGTTGCATCGATAATACGTTTATTGGCCTGGTGTGGTACCAGCCATGCCACGTCCTCGCCAGACAGGTTATTACGGTCCATGATCTGAGCAGCAACGTCAGCCATATTCGTTACCGCAAATTTAAATACTGTCTGACCTTCCTGGTATACAAAGTGTTCTTTATTGGCTACAGTTTCCATAGTAGCTGGTCTTCTCGAGCCACCAGCTTTCTGATGCAGATGTACCCAGCCATTACCATCACTTTTCAGGATTGAGTCGATGATACCGTTACCGGAATCATCAGCTTCCAGTAATACCGCACCGGCGCCGTCACCGAAGATAATGCAGGTAGCACGATCTTCATAGTTCATGATAGAACTCATTTTATCGCCACCTACTACGATTACTTTCTTACATCTGCCGTTTTCGATGAATTGTGCACCGGTATTTAAGGCATACATAAAACCACTACAGGCAGCATTAACATCAAAGCCAAAGGAATTGGTCAGACCGCAACCAGCTGCAATCAGGTTAGCTGTAGCCGGAAACTGCATATCCGGAGTAGTAGTAGCACAGATAATCAGATCAATCTCCGTAGGATCAAGATTCTTCTTTTCCAGTATTTGCTTTACCGCTTTAATGCCCATTTCAGAAGTACCCATATCAGCACCTTTCAGAATGCGTCTTTCCAGGATACCCGTGCGACTGCGGATCCATTCGTCAGTAGTATCGATCATTGTTTCCAACTCCTGGTTCGTCAGCACATAATCCGGAACATATCCTCCTACTGCAGTAATGGCAGCGTGTGTTTTACTCATTTATAATAATATTAAAAAATAGCGAATTAATTATTTTACATGGTCATACCACCACACACATTAATTGTCTGGCCAGTAATATAGCCACCCATATCGGAAGCCAGGAACAATGCCGTGTTGGCAATTTCTTCCGGTTTCGCAAAGCGGGTCAGCGGTATTTTCGCCAGCCATTTATCGGCTCCTTCGCCACCCTCTTTCAGGTAATGGGTCATATCGGTTTCTACAAAACCTGGAGCAATAGCATTACAACGGATGTTGCGGCTACCCAGCTCAGCAGCGATAGACTTGGTAAATCCGATAATACCAGCTTTAGAAGCGGCATAAGCGCTCTGTCCGGCATTACCCTGTACACCCACTACAGAACTCATATTGATGATGCTGCCAGAACGGGCTTTCATCATCGGGCGTATTACTTGTTTGGTCAGATTAAATACAGATTTAAGATTAGCCTGCATTACTTCGTCCCATTGATCCTCGGTTACACGCAGCAACAGGTTATCGCGAGATATTCCTGCATTATTTACACAAATATCTATGTTACCGAAATCCTTAACTACTTGGTTTACCAGTTGTTCTGCTTCTGCAAACTGTGCGGCATCACTTTTATAAGATTTTACCTGTACTCCCAGAGCAGCAACCTTTAACTCAATTGCTTTTGCTCTTTCTTCAGAAGACAGATATGTAAACGCAATGTTCGCTCCTTGTTCGGCAAATTTCAGTACAATGGCTTCACCAATGCCTCTGCTGCCGCCGGTGATCAATGCGGTTTTACCTTCTAATAGTTTCATTAGCAGTAATTTTGTAGATTTTTTTGATCAATAATTCTTAAACATTTCCGCTTTTTGTCAAAAGCGAACGCTAAGGTACATCATATTCCTATTATTCAAATAAAAAAGCACAAAATTATGATGTTCCAAGGCGCTTGAACGGCCTTTAAAACCTTGTCTGGAACACATATAGACAATTTCTATTATTTTTTATTGTTTAGTGTAATATATAAATTATGTCTATGATCGGAACATTATTTTTATCAAATAGTTTTGGTTTTAGGAAAAGAATTTAAGTAAATTTGTTTAACCTAAATGATACGATATGTTTGACGATGAATGGAATGATGATGACGATTTTGCCGGAAGTATAGAGGAGCTGTTGAAAGAATACGAATCTATAAAAAAAGGTGAAAGTGTCAGATTCTGGAACGAGCAGGAATTTGAATTGGTCATAGACTATTTCTATCAAAATAACCAGGAGGCTGAGGCGCTGATTGCTTGCGAGATTGCCCTGGTCCACCACCCTTTCTCTTCAGAATTTTATATACTTAAAGCAGAACTGCTTTTTCAATCACAGAAATACCGGCAGGCAATAAGCGTGCTGGACGAATTGGAAGCAAAAGACCAGCCTATATTAGAGGCAGTAATCCTGCGTTCTGATATCCTGGTTGCGCAACTTAAATATGATCAGGCAGCCATGTTCCTGGAGCAGATGTCGTTACAGTTTTCCGGAAAGGAAAAAATTGAGATCATGCTTGAGCTGGCGGAAGTATATGATGAATGTGAGCAACTGGATGCTGTGTTTGATATCCTCAAGGCTATTTTGCAGATCGATCCTTCAAATGACGAGGCACTGCATAAAATATGCTACTGGGCAGACTTTGCCGAGAAGCAGGAGGAAAGTATTGCCCTGCATCAGAAGTTGATTGATGATGCTCCTTATAATGCGCTTGCCTGGTTCAACCTGGGCTCGGCATATCAGGGACTAAAACTTTATGAAAAAGCTATTGATGCATACGAATATTGTGTAGCCATCGATGATAAGTTTGAATTTGCTTATCGCAATATGGCTGATGCATATATGCGCCTGAAGTGGTATGATAAGGCTATCGAGTCTCTGGAGAAAAATCTGGAACTGGGCAAGCCCGAAGATGTCATTTTTGAGGCTATCGGTCACTGTTTTGAAAAGAAGAAAAACTATCCCAAGGCCAGGCACTATTACCTGGAGGCAACCCGTCTTAACCCGACGGATGATGGTATATACTTCAAGATAGGACAAACCTATGCCCTGGAGCAGCAATGGGAAAAAGCCCTGAAGCAATTTGCGAAAGCCTATGAACTGAATAAAGAAAACGTTACCTATTGCCTGGCTTTAGGAAATTGTTTACTGGCGCTGAACGAAGGTGTAGAAGCCATTTCATGCTTCCTTACTGCAGTAAAATTAAAAACCAATTTTAAGAAAAGCTGGTTAGCCTTGATTCGTTGTTTATACCTGTTCGGCTTCTATGAAGAAGCATTGGAGCAGCTAATCGAGTCCCGCAATTTCTGTGAGCAATCGGCAGATTTCCTTTACTATCACTCTGTGATCCTGTTTGCACAAGGCAAAACCAAAGATGCAATGCTGAAACTGGAAGATGCTTTGGAAGAAGCGCCACGCAAGCTTAAAATTGTAGAAGAACTGAACGCTGATATTATGCACCGTAAGGCAGTTATAGACCTGGTGGCTAAGTATAAAAAATCTGGTAAATAAAGATTCCGCTTATATCTAATCTGATTATAAAAGCCGCTACAACAATGTAGCGGCTTTTATACTTCTGTCAAAGTAAAGAGGTCGCCGGCTGTTAAAGCCGGCGACCTCTTTAAAATATATAATGAATGAGTTTAGTCGTTTTCTGCAATTACCTCTTTTACTTCTGGGATCATGCGCTTCATCATACCTTCAATACCTGATTTCAGTGTAATCATAGAAGAAGGGCAACCGGAGCAAGAACCTTGCAGAGCCAGTTTTACAATACCATCATCATAACCGATAAAGCTGATAGCACCACCGTCCATCTCTACAGCAGGTTTAACGTAATTCTCCAGCATTTCCTTAATGCGTTTTACCACATCAGTATCATCGCCGCTGATTACGTTACCATCATTTTGTTTTTCTGGGATCAGCTCCTCGATAATAACTTCTTTACCCTCTTCCAAGTATGTTTTCAAGAACTGACGGATGGTAGGGATTACCTCTGTCCACTCAGTTTCCGGAGTTTTGGTTAATGTCACAAAATTGCTGGCGATAAACACACCTCTTACAAATGGGAAGGAAAATAATTCCTGAGCAAGTGGAGAAGGTTTCGCATCTTTTTCTTCCGGGAAATCGATACTGCGCCCTGGATACAAAAGTTTGTTGGCAACAAACTTCATTGTTTCCGGATTAGGAGTCATTTCAGTATAAATACTGACAATTGTATGGCCAGCTGCGTTCAACATGATTATGTTTTTTTTGTATATGAGTATGGCAAAAGTACAAAAAAATACCAATGGAGATTTATAATAATCTCAATGGCACTAAAGAGAAAATTGATACTATAGCATGCTCTTATGCTCTGTTATCGGGACTGAAGATCTGTTCCAGCCTCTTTTTACGGTAAGTAAAGATATTCTGTACCTTTTTATGGACAAATAATTCACCTGCAATCCATCCCAGGAAGGATTTGCCAATGTCATAATGCAGAATATCGGTCATGAGCACACCTCCATCCTGTTCTTCAAAATGATGTTCATGATGCCACATCTTATAAGGGCCGCTTTTCTGGTTGTCCACAAAGAAACGATGCTCTTGTATATGAGTGATCTCCGTACACCAGCGCATAGGAATATGAGCAAAAGGCCGGATAACGTAAAGGATGATAAGCCCCTGGTACATTTTATCCGGTATCGGAGAGATGATCTCAAATGTCATATCTTCTGGTGTAATATCCTGCAGATTAGCCGGAGTTGCAAAATAGTTCCAAGCCTTATCTAGTGATATGGGCAACCATTGCTTATGTATAAGTGTTCGAATCAATTGAAGTACTGCGTTTTAGACATTGTGAAGTTACTGATTTTAACGCAAAAAGCCGGCCAGATAAGGCCGGCTTTTCTAAGGCGCAGGTATGCATTTAATTTACTTTAACCCATGCAGTAGCAAGATTATTGGTATTGATACCTTTAAGAATGTTGGTCGTACCCTCTGCTGCATCAAACCAGATATACTCCTCACCAATGTAGTTCGGTAGTCTTTCCGGTTCAATGGTATTCTTTTTGAATTTAGCATCAGGAATGCCCGTGTAAGTAATCCCATCCCCGATATGTATACCACTACGTACTGTAATAGCATTGTCGACAATCGCATTGTACCATCTGAAGGTAGGTGTAGCCGTATTAGTTGTTTCTTTTTTTACGGTAACATTCTCCAGGGTAATCGAAGTGTAACCGTAGCCAAAGCTGGAACCAAATACTGTTGCCGTTTCATCACCAGTAAGGTAGATGGTGCTGTTTTTAAGGATGATCTCATTGGTAAACATACTTGGATTGTTGTTATAAGTACCCACAAGACCTACCGGAGAGAATTGAGCATCGTACCCATCACTACCCCGGTCATTACTCAGGTAAACGGTACTACCTTCAAACAATACTTTCGGATAAGCTCCGTTTGGCGGACTGCCATAAAAGCCATTGAAGTGATAGGTGCCGTTTTTGAAAGTACAGTTAAGATAGTTCAGTTCTGCAATCGAACTGGAGCCAATAAAGGCAACGGCTGTGTTGTCAAATGTACATCCACTGAAAGTAATCGTAGAAAGGTCTCCGGCGAGGCACTGCAGTATGTAATTCTTAAAAGTGTTATTACGAATAGCCGTGCTGGCACTTTGGAAA
Organism: Edaphocola aurantiacus; assembly: GCF_019797745.1. Taxonomy (GTDB): domain Bacteria; phylum Bacteroidota; class Bacteroidia; order Chitinophagales; family Chitinophagaceae; genus Edaphocola; species Edaphocola aurantiacus. The sequence continues at coordinate 553,586 of NZ_VOSI01000002.1, forward strand.
TATGCCTTTGTTCTGATTTTGTTTTCAAAAATATTATCCGCTATCCCCGGACCAAAATTTGAATAGTTGAAGTTGCAATTCAGAAATGTATTTTGTTTCATATTTGAGGTGAATGTAAAATCCAGTCTCCCATTTTCAACATGGTTATTGCTAAAGTTCATTTCCTTTGGAAACGCCATGGCAATAAAATTGCTGAAGTAGTTATTTGTAGTATTTACTTTACGTGCCGCATATATGACATCCTGGTTAAAGGAAATAGCCCATGTCATTTTCTCAAATTGGTTATTATGGATTTGCACCATATTAGCATCTGCAATAAAAATAGCAGTAGTTAAATTGTACAAGCGATTATTTGTAATAGTGGTATTATAAGAACCGGCCACTATCCCTACTTGATGTTCCCCGATATCGCAATTGTTAACTGTTAAGTCCAGGCAGAAACTACCACCGAAATTGATCTGGTATCCGGGGCCAAACACATTGACTTCTTTTCCTTCTCTCCAGCCCAATCCGTTATTATACAACTTGCAGGATTCAATGAGTGTATGATTTGTACCACCGCTGATGCCGCCCAGATAATTATCAACCAACTCACAGTTTTTTACAGTGAAATGGGAACATGGGTCAAAAGCAATCTGAAAATTAAAATATACATTCGCATCATTGCTGGCATAATTATAGGTTACAATGCGCAGGTATTGGGCATTAACCGGACGTTTAATTTCCTCCAGTACCTGGTTTGTTTCTTTAGCAATTAATTGTTGAATGGAATCATACCAGAAGAGTTCTGTTTGAGCTTTGTAGAAGTCTGCATCTAAAGAATTGCCAATTGCTTTTGTAAGACTCAGAATATGTTGCTCCTCAGAAATGTCAGATAAGGTAAGCAAATTGGTTTTATAAGTATTGTTAAGATCGACTGGCACGTAATTCAGGTTGTCAGTACCTTCAGTGAGTAAATCGCCTTTACTGAATACTGGGTTCCAGCTTTCATAACTGACCGGTGTATTGCCAATAATAATGGCATCTCTCATAAATCCCCTGATGGTTGTATTTTCTACGGTACAGTGACGGGAACCGTGATCAAAGATGATACCAGAACTAATACTTTCATAGACCTCACCGGATACAAATGATCTCTGGTAAACATCACCGAGAATTTCTCCACCAATAATTTTGGCATTATTGGCTCGATAGAATCCAAAGGCAAAACCATAGAATTTATATACAGGGTTACCCGAATTATCATAAGGACTGCGATTCACACTGTCATACATCATTTCAATACGGCAACCCGATAAATCAAATGTCGTATTGGAAGGAATGGCTACGCAGGTATTGTTTTCTCGTGCAGCCTGAAGGCCCTGTGGTCGGTTCAAAAAAGTAAACGTGTATACGCCCTTGGGCAATTTTACAATAGATGCATTTAATGTATTCACGGCATAGTCAAGAGCAGCGTTGATTCCGTCAACATTGTTTTTCGCGATAGCGTAATCGCTGGTGGTGTAAGGTTTCTGCGGTACCCAGTCTTTAGTAATATTGAACGCATCCAGTTCAATAAGATAGGTGGCCGGATTTTCTGATGGTGTTGGCATTTTAAATGGTGTTTAGGGTTAATAAAACGACACATAAAAGAACATACAGTACAGGAGCATGATGATGATATGGCTGTGATACAGAGATGCACGCGACCCTGGATTAGTTACGCTGTACTGTATATCCTAAAATATGTGTCTGAAGCAAAGAAAGGGCGGGACTACGTCATGCCATGTCATCTCTTAAAACTTTTTTTACTACCTATTGATTTTTTACTGCGCAGTGTATTTGCGCAATATCTGATCAAGAATATTTATTTTTAAATTTATAACCTTTCCTGTACTGTATTTTACCGATTTCTTATTTATAGAATATTGTCTGCGCAGAATCATTGCGTAGTGGAATGTGCATCTTTGCATTATACAAAGCGAAAACAATAAAGCACTTTTCGGATAATAACCGTACCCTAAAACAATTTAAAAACGAAAAAACATGAACAGAATAAATGGAAATGACCTTATTGAATTAGGATACCAGCAAAATGCCATATTGGGTGTTGCCCTGAAAATAAATAAGAAAAGAGTAGGCTTTACCCGAGATCAGATGATGCAAAAGTATAAAGAGGTACTGGAGCATCCGGAACAATTTGTTGCGGACCCACTCTTTGCCAGGCTTGCTGCATTGATCATAAAAGGAGTGGAAGAGGAAACACATATCATCCCTTTAAGAACGGCTGCACTGCCATATGTAACTTATGGTGCAGAAAATATCGAAGAGGGTGCACTGAAACAGATGGATACCGCGATGAAACTTCCGGTAGCGGTGGCTGGTGCTTTAATGCCTGATGCCCACCAGGGATATGGCCTACCTATAGGAGGTGTATTAGCTACAAAAAATGCAGTCATTCCTTACGGAGTGGGCGTAGATATTGGTTGTCGTATGGCCTTGTCTGTATATGACCTGCCGGAGTCTTACTATATTCAGCACCATGATTTGTTGCAGGGTATATTGACAAAAGAATCCATGTTCGGCGCAGGAAGAGGATTTACCGGTTCCTACAGATCTGAGCATGCGGTATTGGATAATACTTTGTTTAAAGAGCATCAGTTTATCCAATCGCTGAAAGATAAGGCCTGGGCTCAGTTAGGGACTTCCGGCGGTGGTAATCACTTTGTCGAATTCGGGATTATCCGTTTCGAAGAAGAGGATACAGTTTTGAATATTCCGAAAGGCAATTACCTGGCTTTATTGACCCATTCCGGTTCCCGGGGCCTTGGCGCAACAATTGCTGGACATTATACCCGATTAGCGAAAGAACTGTGTACACTGCCATATGAAGCACAGCACCTGGCTTACCTTGACCTGTCTTCAGAAGCGGGACAAGAGTACTGGCTGGCAATGAACCTGGCCGGAGATTATGCCTCCGCCTGTCATGAGATCATTCATCATAAAATAGCCCGTGCTCTGGGTGCAGAAGTACTGGCCCGCGTAGAGAACCATCATAACTTCGCCTGGAAAGAGCAATGGAACGGAGAGGAAGTAATCGTACATCGTAAAGGGGCCACACCTGCCGGTAAAGGGGTAATGGGTATAATTCCGGGATCAATGACTGCACCGGGATTCCTGGTAAGAGGTAAGGGCGTTGCAGCTGCGATTAACTCTGCCGCGCATGGTGCCGGACGATTAATGAGCCGTACACAGGCTATAAAGACGCTGGACAATACTGCCATTGCGGAGGTACTGCAACAGCATAAGGTAACCCTGATCGGGGGTGGAAAAGATGAAGCGCCGATGGCTTATAAAAACATTCATGCGGTGATGCATGCACAGTCGGATCTTGTAGATATTGTGGCCACATTCGAACCTAAAATGGTACGTATGGCAGATGATGGAAGTAAAGAAGATTAAAGCCGCTACAGTGTAGCGGCTTTTGTTTTATTGTTGTGCTTCTTTTGCAAACAACTCCAGTAATTTCTGCATATCGTGTCTCCAGAAAAATTGTTCTTTCACTGTTTCCGATCCTGCATCTTTATAGAACAAACGGAAGGCAGACATATTTCCATTACCGACCTTTTCTATATTTATAATCTGCTTGCCATAATTCCTGGCTTGTTTTTTGAATTCCTGCAATTCATCGTTTACCGAAATCGGCTCCATATCATTCATTTTTTATTGTTGTTGTAAACTGCTCATCACCTTATCTCCGAATTGCTCCAGTGAAGGATCACGGGCACCCATCAACAGTAAAATACAATCATCTGTAAAGTGAGGTTTCATGGCTGCGATAAGTTCGTTTCGGTCTGCCACAAAAAAGGCATTGATACCTTTTGCTTTTAAGTCTTCGATCAGATCGGCGGCAGAAATATCTTTGGTAGTTGTACCACCGGCATAATAGATTTCGCTCATCCACATTTCATCCTGCGGACGTAATGCCTTACTGATTTCTTCTACCAGTTCTGTACGGATAAACTTTGTCGGGGCAAATCCATGTGGCTGAAACCATGCGATCAATTTATCGGCAACAGGTTTACAGGCTTCAATACTGGCGGCGATTTTAGCCGGGTTATGGGCATAGTCATCGATAACCGTTATACCATTTACGGTACCTAATAGCTGATGTCTGCGATAGATACCAGGATAACTGGATAAAGCAGCAGCACACTGTTCCTCATTCAGACCAAGCTGTCTGGCCACTGCAATACAGGCCAGGGCATTTTCCATGTTATGTGTACCTATGGTCGGCAGATGCATGGCAACGCCGTTTACGTCGAAGTAAATATTGAACCCCTCCTGTCTGAAATCGTGCCCCTCATTAGGCGTGCCTTTCCCGAAATCCAATGTAGTATCGGTACTGTAACTGGCTGCTAAAGTGTGAGAACGGTTCACAATAAAATGCTCCTGCGTATTGCTTTTGAAAATAGAGAAGATTTCATGCAGCTCCGACAGTTCTTTATGATCCTTATCAATACTCAACAGCACGCCGATAGCAGGTTTATATTGCACTAAGGAGCCATCACTTTCATCTGCTTCAATAATCAGCCAGTCGCTGTTTCCAACATGACAGTTTCCGATTTTGCCTTGTTTGATCAGAGACACAATGCCCGCACCCGTGATCAGTGAGGCATCAATCCCGTTTTGCGTCAGTAAGTGAAACAGCATAGCCGCTGTCGTACTTTTTCCACTGGTGCCAGCAATGGCAATCGTCTTTTTGCTCGCGCAAATCTGTGCCAGTAATTGCGCACGGGTAATGATCGGAATATGCAGAGACTTTGCCCTGGCCACTTCTACATTAGTGTCTTCGATTGCAGTACTGACCACCAGTACCTCATCCTGTTCAGTGATTTGTGCTTTCAGCTGATCGAAGCAGTGTATACCTTCTGCTTCAAGCTGTGCCTTTGTGTGATCATTAGCATCGGTATTGAACAAGCGGTCGCTGCCCGATACCTGCTTTCCCCTCCCGCTCAGATACTGGGCAATAGCACTCATGCCTGCACCAGCTACACCTGCGAAAAAGAAACGTTGTTTATCTAAAATATGATCAGTCATGATTTCTATGTTGTATCTACAAAAATAAAGGTTCTCGGCCTGATTTTACACCGTAAGTACAGCCTTATTTTTTGAAAGAAGATACGCTGCTAAAAAAAATTTTTTATATTCAAAAAAATACATTCAACTTTGCAGCAGATATAATCTCATTGTGTAACCTCTTAAATACACAATACCATGACTGAACAATTCAACATATCGTCCCTCGTTATTGCAGCCTAGATAAGGCAGCTTTCTTTTTGTTTTCCGGTGTCGAAAATCTGCGTATTGCAATAGCAATACCTGCTGTACTTATCTGCTTCATTATTCTTTAGGGACTATCTCCTTTAAGGACGAATCGAAATTTTCATTTTTTTATATATACAAAAAATAACGGTGGCTACCGGAGGCATATTTATGCCCGTCCACCATCCGAGTCATGGGAAATTTAAAATTAAAAGAACTCAGTAAGATGGGCTATACCGACAACCAGGCAAGAGCACTGGTGGTACAGACGATGTCGAAATATTACAAACACGAAAGTACAACAGTGCTGTTGCAGCTGCTGAAAGATATACGGCTGCAACCGGAGCAATACCTGCAGGATGCCATCCTGGGAAAGATTGCAAGAACCTTTATTACAGAGGAAAAAACCTGTTCGTTCCGCAGTTATGAATTATTGCAGGAAACAGGTGCCTTACACACATTTGGCGCAAAATATATAGAAGCCAGTGCCCGGCAGCAAATGGAAGTGGCCATGTCATTACCGATAAGCCTGCAAGGCGCGATGATGCCCGATGCACATGCCGGTTATGGCTTGCCGATTGGTGGGGTACTGGCTACACAAAACGCAATCGTGCCTTATGCCGTTGGGGTAGATATCGGTTGCCGTATGACATTAAGCATTGTTGATGCAGAGGCCAGTTATGTAAAACGATTTGCCTACCAGCTGAAGCAGGCATTAAAAACATACACCCATTTTGGAACCGATGGTCACCTGGAGTTTGCGCAGGAGCATGAGATACTGGATGATCCCCGCTTTCAGGCGACAGCACTGTTCCGGAAGCTGCATGGAAAAGCAGTATTACAGTTAGGTTCCTCCGGGAGCGGTAACCACTTTGTAGAATTTGGAGTGATTACGCTACAGCCTGATAATGCAATGGGATTGCCTGCCGGCGATTATACTGCACTGCTGTCACACTCAGGCTCACGTGGTCTGGGAGCCAATATCGCGATGGAGTATACGCGTATTGCTATGGATCAGTGCAAACTGCCCGCATCTGCCAGGTCGCTGGCCTGGCTTGATCTTGATGCAGAAGCCGGACAAGAGTACTGGATGGGTATGGAGCTGGCCGGTGATTATGCTAAGGCCTGTCATGAACGCATTCATCATAACCTCTTGCAGGCACTGGGATTGAAGCCACTGGCACAGGTATCGCACCATCATAATTTTGCCTGGAACGAAGTACTGGCAGATGGCACATCTGCCGTAGTGCACAGAAAAGGAGCGACACCAGCACACAAGGGTACATTGGGCATTATACCCGGTAGCATGACTACCGCTGCTTACCTTGTAGAGGGCCTGGGTAATGAACGAGCATTGCAGTCTGCATCACATGGGGCAGGCAGGGCAATGAGCCGCAAGCGTGCCAAAGAAAATATGACCGTCAGTGAATTAAAGAAAATGCTGGCTAGTGCCGATGTAAGCCTTATAGGCGGAAGTGTGGAAGAAAACCCGAGAGCCTACAAAGATATTGAAGAGATCATTGCTGCACAATCTGAACTGGTAACAGTGCAGGGACGGTTTATGCCTAAAATTGTACGCATGTGCAAAGACTAAAAATTAATTAGAATGGACAAAACAATAATACAGATCACCTCCGGTCGCGGACCGGAGGAATGTACCAGGGTCGTAGCCAAAGTACAGGAATATATACTGAAGCAGGCAAGAGCGAATGGAATCCGGGTCGAAGTGGCGGATACCGTGCCAGGAGATATAAAAGGAACGCTGCGTTCTGCAACTATAATGGCTTATGGTAATGTGGATATATTACAAAAAGAGTGGGAAGGAACGGTGCAATGGATTGCGCAAAGCCCTTATCGCAAAATGCACAAACGTAAAAACTGGTTTGTAGGTGTGCGTTTCTTTCCGGTTGATGCATTGCAGGCTTGGAAGGAAAGTGATGTAGTATTTGAAACCTGCAGAGCATCCGGTCCTGGCGGGCAAAATGTAAACAAAGTAGAGACCGCAGTAAGAGGAAAGCACATCCCATCCGGGATCCAAATCCTGGCTGCAGATACACGCTCTCAATTGCAGAATAAAAAACTATGCGCAGCACGGTTGAAAGAGAAAGTAGAGCTCTGGTATACCCGGCAGCTTACAGAAGCACAGCAGGATCGCTGGCAGGAGCATAATGTGCTGGAGCGCGGCAATCCCGTTAAAACTGTTAAAGCACCATTGGTATAAAAACTTTTTTATTTATTTTGAATGATGGAATTCGGACGTGTAGCGGCATCAGCCATAAGCAAGATTGATTTTACTTTACCTCCCGATCCGGAGCAGAATGCCTCCGTACTGGAACACAGTAATGCAGTATCGCACGAACTTTATATTGGTTGTCCTAAGTGGACTTCCAAAACATGGCTGGGTAAAATATACCCGGAGCAGACTAAGGAAAAAGACTTTCTGAAGGAATATGTAAAGCATTTCAACAGCATTGAGCTGAATGCGACACATTACAAAGTTTATGATCATACTGCTATCCGTAAATGGGCAGCAATGGCTAAGGATCAGGAAGACTTTCTGTTTCTGCCTAAGATGTATAAAGAAGTAACGCATTCCGGATCTATGTATGAAAAAGAGTTGCTTACTTATGCTTTCCTGGATCCACTGAAAGAGTTCGGTGCGCATCTGGGGCCGGTCTTTATTCAGCTGAGTGATCAGTTTTCGCCAGCGCGGCAAAAAGAGCTGGCCGATTACCTGTCTGCATTACCGGAGGGATTTAATTATTTCCTTGAGCTCAGGCACCGGGATTGGTTTGCAGCCGGGCAGCAATCATTTTTTGATTTCCTCTCTACTTTGAATATCGGGATAGTAATCATTGATACGCCGGGCCGGAGAGACTGTGCCCATATGCGGCTGACCACAAATAAAACAATGGTCCGCTTTGTCAGTAACAGCCTCCACCCTACTGATTACGACAGGATCGATAGCTGGGTGCGAAGGCTGAAAGTCTGGTATGACAAAGGATTAGAAGCATGTTACTTCTTTACACATATGCCCGATGAGGAATTCTGTCCTGAGTTAAATACATATTTCGCAAAACAAATGGCCGATGCTGCCGGCATCAATATTCGCCTGCCGAAGTTTATAGAAAAGAATACCTTGTTTTAATAATAAAGGCCAACCATTAAGGTTGGCCTTTATTATTATTGCTTCAGTTTAAATTGTTGTGATAATAACTCCAGTGAGCGCATGCGTTTTTCATGATGCGGAGAGCCGCATTGGATCATGATCTCGTCCACTTCAAAAACTTCAGCAATCGCATGTAGCGACTGTTCAATCTGTTCCGGTGTGCCGATCAGGAATCGTGGCGGCATGCGCGGATCATCCAATGGTTCGATAGGCGGAACACCTCCGAGCAATTCTATGGCGCGGTCTTCACTTTCCATCAGGCTGCTGGTATCACCCTGCATCAATCGTTTCATAGAAAGCGCAATGGGGGCAGCCATGCGTGCGGCCTCTTCTTCTGTTTCTGCGCAGAATACCCAAAGTGCGAGGATCATTTTAGGTGTTGTGCTACACAGTGCCTTCTCCGATGGGCGGAACTGATCCTTATATATACGGGATATAGAGTAAGCCTGTTGCGGATTGATGAACCCTGCAAATGCATACGGCATGCCTAAATAAGCAGCTGCCTGAGCACTCCAGGAGCTGGAGCCCAGTAACCAGGCATCGGGTTGATAGCTGCGATCGAAGTTGACTAAATGGAAAGGATGATCCGTTTCAAAATCACCGTGCATCCAGGCCATTAATTCTGCAAGTTGCTCTGCCGAATCGCTGGTGTGTGGCCGATCATTGCGGTTACGCTGCAGGGCTATGTCAACATATAATCCATTGGTCGCTCTTCCGATACCCATGTCTATCCTTCCGGGAAACATTTCGGCCAGCAAGGTGAAATTCTCAGCGACTTTATAAGGACTGTAATGGTTCAGCAGCACAGATCCTGAGCCCACTTTAATAGTATTTGTTTTTGCAGCAACCATAGGAATCAGCACCTCAGGCGCACGGCCGATCAGCCCGTTAGAGGCATGGTGCTCTGCGAGCCATATACGTTCGAACCCTAAAGCCTCTGCTCTCTGTGCAGTATCAATAGTATTCAGCACCGCTTGATGACGATCTCCTCCTACAGGAACGACAGAAAGATCGATCAGGGATAGTTTCATTTTTGAGTTGATTTATTTTAAACAAAATTAGGTAACTTTACTTTCCAAAAGATAGTGCTTTCCTTTTGGAAAGTGTTAAATATTTAAGTTATGCCTAAGATCAATTGTGCGGTATGTACCGATGTATTACTGCCTGTGAGAGATGCGCTGGATGCAATCAGTGGTAAATGGAAGTTGCAGGTGATTATTGCGATTGCTGCAGGCAACCATCGCTTTACCGAAATTGAACGCAGTATTCCGGGCATTACACCAAAGGTGCTGAATAAAGAATTGAAAGACCTGGAGCAGCAATTACTGGTCAAAAGAACCGTTCATGACAGTACACCGGTACTGGTTACCTATGAAATGACCAGACATGCTAAAAGCCTGGAACCTGTAATCGCGATGTTGCGCGACTGGGGTAAAAAACATCGTAAACATATTCAACAACAATATAGCAAACAAACGGTATGATGACAGATGAACATTTTATGAAACAGGCGCTACGCGAGGCTCAGAAGGCATATGATATGGGAGAGATTCCTATTGGTGCAGTAGTAGTATGGAATGAACGGATCATCAGCAGAGGACATAACCAGACGGAGCAGTTGAATGATTGCACAGCACATGCTGAGATGATTGCACTGACATCAGCCTTCAACGAAGTAGGCGCTAAATACCTGACAGATGCTACTATTTATGTTACGATAGAACCTTGCCTGATGTGTTGCGGTGCCTTGTACTGGAGCAAGATCGGAAGAGTTGTCTATGGTGGTACAGATATAAAGAGTGGTTATAAACGCGTGGTGGGAGAGCAATATGGTTTTCACCCCAAAACGACTATCTCGCATGGTGTACTTGCAGATGAATGTACACAGTTGATGAAAGACTTTTTCAAATCGAAACGATAATATAAAAAGCCCCGGTATAACCGGGGCTTTTTATATTATGATACTTTTCTGAACGGGATATTATTGTAAATGGCAACCTGTAACTGATTGGTTGTTCTGGCCCGGGCTACCTGCTGCATAAATCCGACTTCGAAGCGCAGATCTTTACGGATATTATAGCCAACTGCACCATACAGACGATTACGATCGAAGTGTTCCTTTTGTGCGTTAATGAATAGCTCATTATATGCGCTCAGGTATACAACTCCTTTGTCCATAACCTTTTTGTTCAACGGTATGGTTAAAGAAAGGTGATAACGGAAGCGGGTAGCATATTTGTCCTGCAGGAAGCGCTCTTCGATTCTGTAACGGTGTTGCAGATTAATCCTTCCGAGTGCCTGTTTCGTGGTAAACTGCTGGAAAATGCGATGCTCTGAAAATTCAGTTTTTTCATCTGTATCTGCAATGTAGGGCTGATTCAAAATATAGCCGTAACCCAGCAGTACATTGTTATTGTTTGGGGTAAGGTTATAGCCTATACCGGTACGGATCAGTAACTGATCCAGGTCGCCACCAAGATTATGATTGCGGTACTGTATTTCATTATGCCAGTTCCAGCCTTTGCCAAATCCCTGGTTGCCGAAATAGTTATACCAGGCGCCTATTTTGGCCGCTTGTGCAAACAAGGTAGCAGAGGTTAAAATAAATAAGGCAAATAGAGATACGGTCTTTCTGATCATAATTTTTTCGGTTTGCTGCAAATATAGTGCAGGTATATTGGATAATAAAAAGCAATGCCCGCCATTAGGCGGGCATTGTCTTAATTCTATTTATAAATCTCGGATTATCTTAAGAATAATAACTCTCTGTATTTAGGCATTGGCCAGATCTTATCATCAACCAGTAATTCCAGTTTGTCTGCATGATAACGGATCTTTTCAAAGCGCGCTTTGATATTAGTGCAGTAATCGAAAGCTTTCTTATGCATATCAGTCAGCTTATTCGCTTTCTTGCGCTCATCGATCATCGCTTCTACATTATCATTCAGCTGTTGGATATGACCGCTGATTACTTTGATCAGGTTCAGTTGTGCAGCATAAGTATCTTCACCCAGACCCAGATCTTTCAGACCTTTTACATTTGTTACCAGGTTATTCTGATATTCAACTGCAGCAGGTAAGATATGATTTGTACACAGGTAACCCAGTACGCGCGCTTCGATCTGTACACGTTTTACATACTCTTCCAGTACGATCTCATGACGTGCAGCCAGTTCTCTTGCGCTATAGATACCCATTTCGGTAAACATATCTATAGTCTCTTTCTTAGCCAGTACATCCAGTGCTTCAGGAGTAGTTTTGAAATTGCTCAGGCCGCGTTTTGCCGCTTCCTGTGCCCACTCTTCACTGTAGTTATCGCCTTCGAATAAGATATTCTGACTGTCTTTAATAGATTGTCTCAGCGTTTGCAGGATTGCGATTTCTTTTTTCTCACCACCGGCGATCTTCGCATCAACTTCTTTCTTGAACTCGATCAGGGTTTTAGCCATAATCGTATTCAGTGTACTCATAGAAGAAGCACAGTTAGCAGAAGAACCTACCGCTCTGAATTCAAATTTATTTCCGGTGAACGCGAATGGAGATGTACGGTTACGATCCGTGTTATCCATCAGCAGTTCAGGAATATGCTTGTGAATATCTAATTTCAGGATCACTTCATCCTGCTCTGTAAATTTACCGGAAACGCGCTCTTCAATTTCACCCAGTACTTTGGTCAGGTATTCACCGATGAATACAGAGATAATAGCCGGAGGAGCTTCGTTTGCACCCAGACGGTAGTCATTACCTTCAGATGCGATTGCTGCGCGCAGCAGGTCTGCATAATCATGCACCGCTTTGATCACGTTGATGAAGAACGTTAAGAACAACAGGTTTGTTCTAGGCGTTTTACCAGGAGCCAGCAGGTTAATACCTGTGTCGGTAGCTAAGCTCCAGTTATTATGTTTACCACTACCGTTTACACCTGCAAATGGTTTCTCGTGGAATAATACTTTCAGTTTATGACGCTTTGCAACACGGTTCATTACATCCATCAGCAAAGAGTTGTGATCTACTGCAATGTTCACCTCTTCAAAGATCGGCGCACATTCAAACTGTGCAGGAGCAACCTCGTTGTGGCGGGTACGCAGTGGAATACCTAATTTATAAGACTCTTGTTCAAAGTCCTGCATGAAGGCAAATACGCGTTCAGGAATAGCACCGAAGTAGTGATCTTCCAGTTGCTGACCTTTAGCAGGAGCATGACCGATCAGGGTACGACCACATTGTACCAGATCCGGACGTGCATCAGCCAGGGCCTCATCAATTACAAAATATTCTTGTTCCCATCCTAAAGTAGCGGTTACTTTAGAAACGTTTTTATCAAAATAGTTACATACATCTACAGCCGCTTTATCCAGAACAGCAATAGATTTCAGCAATGGAGCTTTGTAGTCCAGAGACTCACCACTGTATGCAATAAAGATAGTAGGGATACATAAAGTTTTACCCTGTGCAGTCTCCATGATGAATGGTGGAGATGCCGGATCCCAGGCGGTATAGCCACGGGCTTCAAATGTTGCACGGATACCACCGTTAGGGAAGCTCGATGCATCTGGTTCCTGTTGGATCAGGGCGTCACCATCAAAGGTTTCCAGTGGTGAACCATCTGATTTTAAGGTAAAGAAAGAATCGTGCTTCTCGGCAGTAGTACCGGTTAATGGCTGGAACCAGTGTGAAATGTGTGTTACACCTTGTGACATGGCCCAGGCTTTCATACCGGATGCGATCTGCTCTGCCATTTTACGATCTATCTTGCTTCCGGCTTTTACAGAAGCCTGCAGGCTTTTGTAGGCTTCGTCGCTTAAATATTCGCGAACCTTAGCTCCGGTAAATACATTCGATCCAAAGAATTCTGTAATCTTCTTACCAGAATAATCCAGGATTTTTTTGTCGTTGTGCAAATGCACTTCATCAATAGAAGCAAAACGATGTGCAGACATTTGAAAAATATTTAATGTTATTAAAAATTAGAAATAATGTTACTTTTTGTCCTTCCGGTACGCAAAAGTATAAATATTTTTTGATTCGATGCGTTAATTGTGGTCAAAAAAACTAAAAAAAGTGATTATTAAAAAATAATCACATGTATGATATGGCGAAATCGGGATGTAATTGCCCGCTCAGCGTACATTCTTCTCGTGTTTTCTGTAAAGACATGCGAATCTTGAACCTGTCTTCACTCAGCAGATCCATAGATGCTATAGGCATGTCTGCCTTAAAATCTACCGCCCCCAGGCCATAATATTTGAATAATGCCTCTTTGGCACACCAGGCCAGTGTAATACGGTGCATATCGCCCGCAGTAATCTTCTGTTCAGCATCAGCAAGAAATTTGGATTGCAGCCGCAGTATTTTTTCCTGGTATACCTGTATATCTATACCTACTGCTTTTTGGGTACTGACAATGGCTGCAGCATAAGGAAAGGAGTGCGAAATGGAAAACCAGATAGAGTTGTCCTCCAGCATAGGTTTGCCCAGAGGATGAATGCTGATGCGCTCAAAAGGGAAACCAGGTACCAGTAATTGCAACAAAAAGCGACCGGATAAATGTTCCAGTCGCCTTTTGGGATGTTTTTGCTCTGAGCCAAACCCAAGGGCCTGGCTGAAAAAATCTTCCGATTCTGTGATCTTCCAGATGGCAATATGCGTATCGTTATGTTCCAGTGTCTGGAGTAATGGCATAATGTATCTGCTATAATTAATAAGTAATAACCTGCTCTTCCATCTGCGGCATGGCACGGAACTCATACTGCTGATTACGCAGTTGCGGTTCAAAGCCTGCTTCCTGGATCGCCTGCTGAATGCCTTTGGCCGTAAAGCGGTGTGGTGCACCTGCTGCACTCACTACATTCTCTTCGATCATGATCGAACCGAAGTCATTGGCACCGGCATGCAGACATAACTGACCTACTTTTTTACCGACAGTCAGCCAGCTGGCTTGTATATTTTTGATATTTGGTAACATGATACGGCTCAATGCAATCATGCGGATATATTCTTCGGCAGTCGTATCGTTTTTGGCACGACGAATCTTTTTCAACAGTGTGTCTACATCCTGGAAGGTCCATGGAATAAAGGCTACAAATCCTTTGGCTCCTTCAGGTTTTTTGGCCTGTACCGCACGGATTTTTTCCAGGTGTTCAAAACGTTCCCTGATTGTTTCGATATGTCCGAACATCATAGTAGCCGTAGTGGTCAGTCCCACCTGGTGCGCGACTTCCATAACATCCAGCCATTCCTGCGCGCTGCATTTACCTTTAGAGATCAGGCGGCGTACACGGTCGTCCAGTATCTCGGCACCAGGGCCGGGCATACTATCCATACCTGCTTCTTTTAACGCAATCAATGCTTCTTTATGACTTATACCGGAAACCTTACATATGTGTGCTACCTCCGGTGGTCCCAGGGTATGCAGTTTCAGATTAGGGTACAGGGATTTTAATTCTTTAAACAGACCTACATAATAATCCAGGCCCAGGTCCGGGTGGTGACCACCCTGCAGCAGCAATTGCTCTCCACCATATTTAAAGGTTTCTTCAATTTTCTGCTTGTAGATCTCGATATTGGTTATGTATCCTTCTGCATGTCCGGGAATGCGGTAGAAATTACAGAATTTACAGTTGGCAGTACATACATTGGTCGTATTCATATTACGGTCAATGATCCAGGTTACTTTACCGTGTGGCACCTGCTTCTTTCTGATCTCATTGGCTACAAAAGCCAATTCAGTCAATGGCGCATGTTCAAATAAATACATACCCTCTTCTACGGATAAAAACTCCAGATCAAGGGCTTTCTTATATAACTGAGACAGATTCATAAACTATTCCTGCTACGCAAATTAGTACATAGCGCGTACAAAGGTAGGCAAAACTTTGTACGGCAGTGGAAATTTAAGAATCTTTATACATTGCATTAAATACAAAAACAGGGTATTTCGTTATTTATTTAAGGGCATTTTTTTAACATTTTAATTTAGTTAATATGCGCCGGAGTATTAAACTTATGGTTAACTTCACGTTCTAAAGTGAATAACTGTTTAAATATTTATAATCATGAAAAAAGTATCATTGCTGTTAGGTGCCTTATTATTAGTAGGCGGAGTGTCTTTTGCTGGTGTAAAAGATAAAAAAGAGAAAAAAGCTAAAACAGAAAGCTGCACTAAAGGTGGAAGCTGTTGCGCTAAAAAAGGAAAAGATGCTGAGAAAACAGTAAGTGTAGAGAAAGATACCAAAGAGGTAAAAGCAGATGCTCCTCAGATTCAAAGAGGTAAGCCAATGCGTGCTACACAACTGTAAGCAGCAAAAGATATAATTATAATAAAAGAGCGCAGGATTTTCCTGCGCTCTTTTATTATGGGAATAAACGTAATTTATAACAGTGCTACAGCATCTTTGGCGAAGTAGGTTGCGATAAGATCTGCTCCTGCACGCTTGATCGAAGTCAGGCTTTCTATAATAGCCTTCGGTTCGTCGATCCAGCCTTTCTCAGCAGCAGCTTTGATCATAGCATACTCACCACTCACATGGTATGCAGATACGGGCAAGGTTGTATTGTTTTTGATTTCGCGGATAATGTCCAGGTAAGCCATAGCCGGTTTGACCATAACAATATCTGCGCCCTCTGCCTCATCATTGTATAATTCGGTCAGTGCTTCCAGGCGATTGGCATAATTCATCTGGTAGGTCTTCTTGTCTCCGAATCCCGGAGCACTGTCCAGCGCATCACGGAAAGGGCCGTAGAAACAACTGGCATATTTTGCGGTATAGCTCATGATTCCAACATTGGAATAGCCTTCCGTTTCCAGTGCATGACGGAAAGCGCCGATACGGCCATCCATCATATCGCTCGGTGCAATGAAATCGGCACCGGCTGCGGCATGGCTAAGGCTCATGCGCGTAAGCGCTTCAACCGTTGCATCATTTAGGATCGTTCCTTTTTCCGGGTCTACAATTCCATCATGTCCGTAGATAGAATACGGGTCCAGTGCCACATCGGTCATGACAACCATCCCTGGTACTGCATCCTTTATCGCTTTAACGGCTCTTTGCATCAGCCCGTCCGGGTTCCAGCTTTCCTTACCGGTATTATCTTTCAGCTGATCGTCACATTTGATGAACAGCAGCACAGATTTGATACCCATATTCCATACCTCTTTTACCTCATCAATGGTTTTGTCCAGTGAGCGGCGGTAATAACCCGGCATAGAGGGTATCTCATGGATGATATCCTTACCCTCATCAATGAATATCGGTAAAATAAAGTCACTTGGTGTTAATACCGTTTCGGCCAGCATGCTTCTGATGGCAGTACTGCTTCTGCTGATACGATTTCTTCTCTGCAAATACATAATATAGTGATTTCAATAATTCAAATAAATAATACTACGCCCATTCTTTAGGATGCATACAGGCATCTAAAAGTACGGCTTCCGGGCTTCCGGCTTCCGGCTGATAGTTATAGTCGAAGCGGACCGTCGGCGGCAGACTCATCAGAATACTCTCTGTACGTCCGTTTGTTTTTAATCCGAATATAGTGCCTCTATCATGAATGAGGTTAAACTCTACATAGCGGCCACGGCGTATTTCCTGCCAGTACTTCTGTTCCGGAGTATACGCCTTGTTTTTATTTTTTTCAATAATCGGAATATAGGCTTCGATAAAGCAATTACCATTGGCCTGCTGGAAGGCAAACAGCTCATCCAGGCTTAACTGAACATGTGGCAATTCTTTATGAACAGCACCACCCGGTTTTACATGATCATAGAATACACCACCAATACCCCTCATTTCAAAACCACGGTGTGCATTATTAAAGTAGCCATCACACTCTTTTTTCAATACAGGATAAATATCCGTGTGGAAATGATCCAGTGTCAGCTTCAATGTGCCGTGGAAATGTCTGGCATCACCTTCATCCAGGTAATAAGGAGTAAGGTCTGCACCACCGCCAAACCAGCGGTCACATACATTGCCCTCTGCGTCATACAATTCAAAATAGCGCCAGTTGGCATGGGTAGTCGGCACCATAGGATTTACAGGATGCAATACCAGGCTCAGGCCGCAGGCAAACCATGTATGTCCGTCAATATTAAGCTGCCGGCGCATCGTGTCAGTTACGGTACCATATACCACTGATGTATTGACACCACCCTTTTCAAAAACAGCACCATTGCTGATCACACGGGTCTTGCCCCCTCCACCTTCCGGTCGCTCCCACAGATCTTCTACAAATTTTGCCTGGCCATCGCTGGTTTCTAAAGCGGCACAAATTCGGTTTTGCAGATCATGGATAAAGTCGATCCAGATGTCTTTATGGAACATAGCAGAAAATATGTTTAAAAAAACAAAGTCAAAATTCATTTGAACTTTGACTTTGCCTTTGAGATTATCGTTTCAGGGTTTTATATTCTTTCAGCGCTGCTTCAAGGCAATCCATCGCGTTGTTGATGGCGTCTTCATTCAGTACATATGCCATACGCACCTCATTTTTTCCTAAGCCGGGGGTCGCGTAGAAGCCACTTGCCGGAGCCATCATTACTGTGCTGTTGTTATGACGGAAACTTTCCAGCAACCATACGCAGAAGTCCTCACTATCTTCAATAGGCAATTTGGCCATGGCATAGAAAGCACCACCAGGATTAGGACATACAACACCTTCCATCGCTTGCAGGCGTTTAACCAGCAGGTCTCTGCGGGAAGCATATTCATTCAATACACTGTCAAAGTAGTTTTCCGGCAGGTCGCAGGCAGCTTCGCCCAGGATCTGCTCAAAGGTAGGAGGAGACAGACGGGCCTGTGCAAAGCGCAGTACCGCTGCATATACTTCTTTATTTTTAGTCACCAGGGCACCGATACGGGCACCACAGGCACTGTAGCGTTTAGAAATAGTGTCCAGTAAGATAGCATGCTCTTCCAGGCCTTCCAGTGCCAGTGCAGAGAAGTGCTTCTGACCATCATAACAGAATTCTCTGTACGCCTCATCGCTGAACAGGAACAGGTTGTGCTTGATACAGATATCTCTCAGTACCATCAGTTCCTCTTTGCTGTACAGGTAACCGGTAGGGTTATTAGGATTACAGATCATAATCGCCTTGGTATTTGGCGTTACGGCTTTTTCAAATGCTTCGATAGAAGGCAGGGCGAAGTTCTCTTCAATAGTAGAACCGATCGGCACTACTTTAACACCAGCCGCAACAGCAAAACCATTGTAGTTAGCGTAGAATGGTTCCGGAATAATGATTTCATCACCAGGATTCAGACAGGACATCATTGCAAAAGAGATGGCTTCTGAACCACCGGTAGTGATAATGATATCGTTTTTGGTAACGTTTAATTGCTGACGGACGTAGTATGCAGCCAGTTTCTCTCTATAGCTTTCAAAACCTTCGCTCGGGCTGTACGCCAGTACCTTAAGATCTGTATGCTTAACAGCATCCAGGATGCTCGGAGGAGTTTCGATATCCGGTTGGCCAATGTTTAAATGGTATACGGTAGCACCGGATTTTTTAGCTGCATCAGCATAAGGAGTCAGCTTTCTGATAGGTGAAGGTGGCATCAGTTCGCCACGATTCGAAATTTGGGGCATAAAACGCTATGTCTTTAATTGGGTGCAAAGTTACGGCTTTGCCGTATATCAAACACCTCAAATATGTAAAAACAAATGTGAACCGGCTGTCATTTTCTATGTTCATATATTATATATGACAATTGGCTGATTATATATCTGTGTTCTTGCCGTAGTTTTGCGCCTTAAAATTTTATAGCTGGAAATGAATAAACGTTTACTGGGTCAATTATCAGGAATGTTTCTGCTGAGCTCGGGTGCCTGGGCACAGCAAAATCAACAAATAGTGCTGGACAATGTTACGGTATTGTCTAATCGTCTGGACATACCCTTGTCGCAGCAAAACCGCAATGTGGTAGTGCTGTCCAAAGACGAAATTGCCAAAATGCCGGCGCGTTCTGTAAACGAACTGCTGAGTTATATTGCCGGTATTGATGTGCGTCAGCGTGGACCGAATGGGTCTCAGGCCGATATAGGTATCGATGGAGGAGGCTTTGACCAGACGCTGATTCTGGTGAATGGTGTGAAAATGAGCGATCCGCAGACGGGACATAATATGATGAATCTGCCGGTAAGCCTTTCTGCTATCCAGCGCATTGAAGTATTAAAAGGTGCTGCAGCCAGAATATATGGTGTGAATGCCATGATGGGCGTGATCAATATCGTTACGCAAAGCCCTATGGAAACTGGAGTAGATGCTATGGTATATGCAGGATCCAGTTTTCAGAAAGATGATAGCACACAGCAGACTTACCTGAGTTATGGTGCTAATGCTACAGCTTCTTTCTCTGGCAATGAACAATTGGGCAACCAGGTGTCTCTGGGTATTGATAAAGGAAACGGATATCGTTACAATACCGAATATCAGAATGTAAAGCTGATGTATAATGGTGTCTATACTCCCTCACAAAAAGCAACCTTCAATATTATGGGAGGTTATGTAAATAATGATTTCGGGGCAAACCTGTTTTATGCAGCGCCGAAAGATAAGGAAGCTACAGAGCAGGCCCAGATTGCAGTTGGAAGCATCTCGGGGAAAATAAAAGCTACAGATAAGTGGACCATCAGTCCGATACTGAGCTACCGTTACGGAAAAGACGATTATATCTTCATTCGTCAGAATCCTGGTGTGTACCGCAATATTCATGAGACCAATACCATGGATTTCTCTCTGAACAATGCCGTTGCATTCGGAAAAGGAACGCTGGGTGTAGGGCTGAATTACAGAAGTGAGCAGATCAATAGTACTAACCTGGGCAAAGGTACCAGAGAGAATTATGGCTTGTTTGCAGAGTACCGCTACCTCTTTAATGATAAATTTGATGCAAGCATCGGTGCATTTGCCAACTACAACTCTGTTTATGGTTTTAAACTGTATCCGGGACTGGATATCGGCTGGCAGATCAAGCCGGAGCTGCGCCTGTATGTCAATGTAGGTACCGGCCAGCGCCTGCCTACGTTTACAGATCTGTATTATGTAGGGCCAAGTAATGTAGGTAATCCTAACCTGGTTCCGGAATGGGCTACTACAGCCGAGCTGGGACTGAAATATGCTGAAAACGGATTGCGTGCAGAGCTTTCGGGCTTTTACCGCCAGGGAATAGACTTTATCGACTGGACGCGTATAGATACTGCACAACCATGGCAACCGCAGAACTATGCCAAAGTGCAGACCCTAGGTCTGAGAGCGCAGGCATACTATCTGTGGACTATCAGCAATACCGTAAAAGTAAACCTGAATACTGCTTATACTTATCTGAAGCCAACGCTGAATGATGACGGGTCGGCGCAGTCTAAATACGCGATCAACAGCCTGGCACATCAATGGGTGACTGGTGTAGAACTGTCATTGGGCAAGGGATTCAGCCTGTCGGTTAAAAATCGCTACCTGAGCAGACTGAATACTCCGGAGACTTCCGGCGCATACCGTCTGGGTAGTTATAACCTGCTGGATGCACGTGTGGCGTATAACTGGTCTAAGTTTGGTATCTATGCCGATGTGAATAATATCAACAATGTACAATATATCGAGACTGGTGTAGTACCATTGCCGGGCAGATGGTGTACATTGGGACTGAAATGTAACCTGCGATAAGGATCAGATCAGTTTATATATAAATAATAAAGCCCGCAATATTGCGGGCTTTATTATTTATATTGTTTCAGCAGAAATTAGAAACGCTCTAATTTGCTGAAGAAGAAATCACCTTCGATTGCTGCATTCTCATCGCTGTCAGAACCGTGAACGGCATTTTCACCGATAGATTTTGCAAACATTTTACGGATAGTACCTTCAGCTGCTTCTGCAGGGTTAGTAGCACCGATAGTTGTACGGAAATCAGCAACAGCGTTATCTTTTTCCAGGATAGCTGCTACGATAGGACCGCTGCTCATGAAGTCAACCAGCTCACCATAGAAAGGACGCTCTTTGTGTACTTCATAGAACTGACCTGCTGCTTCTGCAGTCAGTTTAGTGTATTTCATTGCTACGATTTTGAAACCAGCTTTGTTGATTTCAGCTAAAATCGCACCGATGTGACCTGCTGCAACTGCATCAGGTTTGATCATTGTAAACGTTCTGTTTGTTGCCATAAAATAAATGGATACTTAAGTTTTTATTTGAGCCGCAAAAATAGCGTAAATTTTAATATGGTCGTGCATGAAATTATTGCAAACACAGACACATTAATCTAAAACAGTGATACCGGCAGCCGTAAAGCGGTTATTTACTTTAGGTTGGGTAATGGCTTCAATTTCTTCTTTAGATTTTTTAGCATCTTCGGCATAGTGACGCAGTTCTTCAACAGAAGTACTCTCCTGGTAAGCCTCGCCGCTCAGCAATACAGATTTTCCGATCAGGTCCATAGGTACGAAGAAGGCATAATCTTTCATTTTTACAAAAACCGTTTTACCGTTTCCGAGATCAACGTTAGCCCAGCAGCCTCTTTTTTCACAAACAGAGGTTACTTTACCTTTTACCTGCATTTTTACAGGAGTTTCACCTTTCAGTTTCTGTTCAAAGTCATTGCCAGCAACAACTTTCTTTTCTCCGATATTTGCTCCGTATACAACGCCTTTAGCAGCAGGTGTAATATTTCCCTGAGCCATAGCTCCAGTGTAAGTCAATGCACTGAACAGTATTATTCCGAAGATTTTTTTCATATTAAAAATTTTTAGCAAAAATAAATAATTATTACTCCTTTACAGTCATGAAACTGTTTTTAACAGAAAAATAGTGTTTAGGAGAGCAGGCTGTTCAACGCATTTTCGTCAAATCCGACCACAACTACTTTGCCGTTTTTGGTGATTACCGGACGTTTGATCAGGCTGGTGTGTTCCTGCATCACCGGTATGGCAGATGCTGCATCGGTTACACTTTCTTTTGTGGCATCGCTCAGGGCGCGCCAGGTAGTGCTTTTTTTATTCAGCAGGCGTTCCCATTCGGTTTGTGCACACCAGTCTTTTAATGTAGCGGCATCAATACCTTCCTGTTTATAGTTATGAAAGCTGAAGTCTACCTTATGGGCTTCAAGC
This sequence comes from Edaphocola aurantiacus, assembly GCF_019797745.1. GTDB lineage: Bacteria > Bacteroidota > Bacteroidia > Chitinophagales > Chitinophagaceae > Edaphocola > Edaphocola aurantiacus. The sequence continues at coordinate 576,159 of NZ_VOSI01000002.1, forward strand.
CATTTCTGTGTTTTCTTTACGGTGTCGCAATTAGGTATTCCGAATAAAGTGATCATAATAATATATTGCTATCTGATAATTTACATTTCTTTTTTTCTCTTTTTGTCAAATACATCCGCTTCCCTGCGCTCTTTAGAAGGCGGGAAGATAAAGTCTGCCGGGTAGCGGCGGAAATAGCGTACGATATAACGCAGCACTATAGGTACTTTCGTAATAGATACGCTGCGCGACTTAAGGGCCACGAAGAATGCCAGGCTAAAGCTGACGGCGAAGTTGAAAAAACCTATACCGATTACGCCTATTGTGGTCCATATCCAGTCATAGGCACTCACCTGGTTATCCAGTCCCGCTACACCAAAGCCGAAATAGGCTGTAGAGATGGTGATGTGCCGGATGTCAAAAGGAATGCCGAAAAAACTGCCGATCAGGCTCGCGTAGCCCAGCATAAAACCAAGACATATGTTTCCGATAATGCCCCCGAGGTTGCGGGATACATAGTCTCCCAGCCGTTTCAGCCGCTGTGAGGGGAAATATTTTTTCAGCTGCGGATGTTCTGTAATACGATTGGCTACACTACTGTACGCCGCTTTATTGTCAAAAAAACCGGTAATCAGCCCGCTGATAAACAATGCTATACCCGTGATGCTGGCGTAAAACCAGGCCAGGCTTTTTAATGGATTCTGATCCCGCATGGCCTGCACCGACTCCTCAGCAGTATGCAGTAAATGATCGCCGGTTAGGTAACTCCAGCCTACAGCAATGAGGTAAGACATCGGGAATACGACAATAAGGTTACCGACAAATGAGGCAAACTGACTGCGCCATACTTTGGCAAAGGTCATGGCCAAACCCCGGAAGGAGATGTCACCTTTGTTTTTCTTAGAGTCGAGCCCGCTGGCCATCGCACTGGCGGTCATTGTAGGCTGCTTGGTCGCCAGGGATGCTCCCGTTACAAAAAGTGTTACGAAGGCAATCGCATAATTAAGCCCATAGCAGAAATACTGCCAGAACAGCGGCATTTTGATCATATGCAGCAAAGCCTTTACCAAAGCCGCGAAGGCAATGATAAAACCACCGGCTACCGCGCTGTAAAAGAAGTCTACATATTCTTTACGGGTGGTCGTAATATAATGTTCTCCTGATTCACTTTTATGTTCGGCGATCTGGTAGGCCAGCATTTCTATGTTTCGGGTATACAGCAATCCGATGCTGTTTCTGGTATTGACCCCGAATATGATACCCTTAAACATGATAACCGTATGCTCCCAGGCGGTCTCTGAAAGATATTCCGGCGTAAGGAAGCGTACAATGACGCGCATGCGGTTCAGCAATTGTGCCGTGCGCAGCAATACATAAGATTGTTTCAGGCTGGTGCCGTTGCGGATGGTGTTTTTACGGATCTGTTCAATGATCTGCTCACATTGTATAATCTGCTCCCGGATATTTTCCGCGGCAAGTATAATCGTATTGGGAGAGGTATTATTATCATTCAGCAGCTCAATAAAGTTCTGAACACTCCTGTTCTGTTCCAGAAATGGCGGTGTTTCCTGTTTTGTGGCTTTGGTATAATGTCTGAACTCATCTTCCAGTCCCAGGTAAGAGATCTTTACAGAAATGGTGGCCAGTGCATTATTCAGCTGTCTGCGTATAGGTAAAGAAATTTCCTGTGCAGATACCTGTATTAATTTAAAGAATGCAGTCCATTCTTCATTCCCGATTGCATTGACCCACTCAAAGTCATCCTTTTTATTAAATGTTTTTTCCAGTAGATAATTAAAGGAGCGTTTCTCCGGTACCGGTGGGAGGATCCGGTGCCTTAACTGTTTGGTCAGTTCTTCAGTAAATGAGTTGCTGTTCAGCAGGCCAACTTTTACAAAAAGTGTTTCGATCTCACGATGATGGACCAGAAAGAGAAACATTTGCTGCAGGCCATTGCGGAATGCGGCATCGTGCTTTAATGTTTCTATAAGCACTTTCAGATTTGTATTAGGCAATTGCTGCTTACGCGGGCGTATAAAGCCGAACAGTTGTATAAACAGATCTCCGTACCGGTTGCTGTCGGTATTGGTCCTGATCTCTTTTACAATATTATCAATTGTAATCAGGTCGCGTTTATGTTTCCATTTTGTGCGGAGTTGTCTTATCATTTTGTCGTCAGTAGCTGCCGACCTCAACGATGGTATCGTATTAGCCGATCTGCAGCGTTTCTTTCAAATGTTTTAAATACAGTGTAGCACAAGCCATGGCATCTGATAAAGCATCGTGGTGATTCAGCGGTATCGCATATTGATTACACAGAGCTTTCAGATTGGTTTTGTAAATTTTGTAAGTACACTTTGTCTGAAACGGAGGAATAACCATTTCGTAAAAGGCAAGTGTTTTCTTCAGACAGGAAGCATCAAATAATGCATTGTGTGCGACAACCGTCTGATTGGTAATGAAGGGTTCAATCAGGTGCCATACCTGGTCAAATTTAGGCGCATGAGCTGTTTTACGCCGATCTATACCATGCACACGGGAGTTACCCCAGTGGTAATAATTGTCCGGTGGTTGCACCAGTTGATTTACAGTATGTGTAACTATTCCGTTCTCTACACGTACCAGTCCGATCTGGCAAATACTGTGGTAAGCGCCATGTGCCGTTTCGAAATCAATAGCTGTAAAGGAAGGAATTGTACTCATAAAGTGCAAATATATAATTATGCGTACAATATTTCTGCCGGATATTTGGGGATATTAAAGTTTTTGTACCTTTGCACATCTAAATTACTTTAATACATTTTAAATATTTTCTATTAATGGACATCTTTGCTAAGATAAAGAAAGATAGAGGCCCAATCGGTCAATATCAGGACCTGGCTCATGAATATTTTGCATTTCCTAAACTGGAAGGAGAGATCGGGAGCAGAATGAAGTTTAACGGGAAGGAAAAAATCGTTTGGAGTCTGAATAACTATTTGGGCTTAGCAAATCATCCTGAAATCAGAAAAGCGGATGCCGATGCCACTGCAGAATACGGTCTGGCTTACCCTATGGGTGCCCGTATGATGAGCGGTAACTCTAATAACCATGATCAGCTGGAAAAAGAATTTGCACAGCATGTAGGTAAAGAAGATGCTATGCTGCTGAACTTTGGTTACCAGGGTATGGTGTCTGCAATTGATACTATCGTATCCCGTCATGACGTAATCGTATATGATGCAGAAAGCCACGCATGTATCCTGGATGGTCTGCGTCTGCACCCGGGTATGCGTTATAAATTTAACCACAATGATGTAGCTGATTGTGAAAAACAGTTACAGCGTGCGACTAAATTTATCGAAGGTACTCCAGGTGGTATCTTAGTGATTACTGAAGGTGTATTCGGTATGAACGGTAACCAGGGCAAAGTAAAAGAACTCGTAGCACTGAAAGAAAAATATGACTTCCGTCTGTTCGTAGATGATGCACATGGTTTTGGTACTATGGGTAAAACAGGTGGTGGTATTGGTGAAGAGCAGGATTGTACCGATGGTATCGATCTGTATTTCTCCACTTTTGCAAAATCACTGGCCGGAGTAGGTGGTTTCATCGCTGCTGATAAAGATGTACTGTATTTCCTGCGCTACAATATGCGTTCACAGATCTTCGCTAAATCATTGCCTATGGCAATGGTTGTTGGTGGTCTGAAGCGTATGGAGCTGATCAGAACCATGCCGGAACTGAGAGAAAAGCTGTGGGATAATGTAAATAAATTACAACAAGGCTTAAAAGAAAGAGGATTCAACATCGGCACAACCAATACACCAGTAACACCTGTGTACATGGAAGGTGAATTGCATCCTGCACTGCAGATGATCGTAGACCTCAGAGAGAACTACAATATCTTCTGTTCAGTGGTAGTATATCCTGTAATTCCTAAAGGACAAATCATCCTGCGTCTGATTCCTACAGCGGTGCATACCGATGAGGATATCAAACAAACTTTAGAGGCATTCTCCATTGTAAGTGAGAAACTGAAGAATGGCGAGTACCCGGATGTGTTCCCAGATATCAAAGATCTGATGGTACATAAAACAGATACTCAGGTTGGGTAATTATATAAGATATAAAAAAGCGGCTACTGATTCAGTAGCCGCTTTTTTATGCTATCGCAAATCTCGTAAATATTTATACTACGTCACAGCTTGTCGTATGCTCTGCTTATTTTGCCCGCAAAATCAAGGAGGATACTATGGAGCGGATCAGGGAAAAACTAAGTATACTGGCCGATGCGGCTAAATATGATGTGAGTTGCAGTTCCAGCGGCAGTAAGCGAAAAAATACAGATAAGGGTATCGGAGATGCCTCAAACGGAATTTGTCATACCTATACGGAAGATGGACGCTGTGTATCCTTACTTAAGATTTTACTGACGAACTATTGTATATATGATTGTGCCTTTTGCGTATCGCGCAGCAGCAATGATATTAAAAGAGCGGCTTTTACCGTCGATGAAGTAGTGGAACTGACGATGAATTTCTATCGCAGAAACTATATAGAAGGGCTGTTCCTGAGCTCGGGCATTTTTAAAAATGCCGATTATACAATGGAGCGATTGCTGAAAATTGTAAAAAAGCTGCGCACAGAAGAGCGCTATAATGGGTATATACACCTGAAAACAATACCCGGCGCCAGCGAGGAGCTCATCAATGAAGCCGGTCTTTACGTAGATCGGATGAGCATCAATCTGGAAATGCCTACGGAAGAAGGGCTGAAAAAGGTGGCACCGGAAAAAAGCCATGAGGCCGTAAAGCGCCCTTTGGGAATTGTACAAAATAAAATACAACAGTTCAGTGAAGAACGAAAGCTGATAAAGCATGTGCCTCAGTTTGTGCCCGCCGGGCAAAGTACACAAATGGTGATCGGTGCTACGCCTGAAAACGATATGCAGATCATGCATACCGCATCGGCCTATTACAAAAACTTTTCCCTTAAGCGGGTTTATTATAGCGGCTATATTCCTATTCGCATGGATGATGTGCTGCCAGTGGTACAGCCTCCGTTGATGCGGGAGCATCGTTTGTACCAGACTGATTGGTTGCTGCGCTTTTATGGCTTTAATGTGCATGAGTTGCTGAACGAAAAGCATCCGGACCTGGATATGCAGGTAGATCCGAAGCTGATGTGGGCACTGCGCAATATGCACTGCTTCCCGGTAGACATTAATACCGCTGATTTTCAGAGCCTCCTGAGGGTGCCCGGAATTGGCCGGCAGTCTGTACAGAAAATACTCGAAGCCCGAAAGTTCGGCCGGCTCAGGATCGATCAGCTGCGCAAGCTGGGGATTGCCTATAACCGGGCACAGTACTTTATTGTCTGTGCAGATACGCCTGTTGGCTTAGGGTCGCTGCAGGAGCACCAGGTAAGATCCCGCATTCTGAGCCTGGGCAAAAGTAAATATGCCCCTGCATTTTCCACTCAGCTAAGCCTCTTCTGATGATCTACCTGTTTGATAAAAGCTTCGAAGGATTGTTGTCTGCAGTATTTGACCGGTTTGAATACAGGCATGATGTTTCCCGCTTGCTTCCTGCAGATCAGGCGCAGCAGGCTTTATTTGAGGAGGCGCATACCGTGTACAGCAGCAATGCAAAATCGGAAAGAGTATGGAATGGCATACAGACTAAGGCTGATGCCGCTTGGCAACGGATCATGTACTGTGCTTTCCTGTCCGAACTTACCGAAGTGCACCATACTTTATTTATGGTGCTTGTGCGCTTGTTTGCAGGCCAGGTAGATCTGCGGAATTTCGGAGATGCAGCAATACTATTGCTTTCCCAGACGGCAAAGAAAGTTGAACGGGAGAAGCATCGGATGAAAGCTTTTATCCGCTTTGAGAAGAGTGAAGACGGAATGTACTTTGCCCGGATAGCACCGGATTTTAATGTCATACCTCTGATCATTACATTCTTTAAAAACCGGTATGCAGATCAGCCCTGGATTATATATGATCAGAAGCGACAGTATGGTGTACTGTATGATACAGACCAGGTGCATCATATCCGCAAATTGCCGGAGGATTTGTCGGATCATATGTTGCCGGATAAGCCTGTGCAAATGGATGAGGATGAAACACTTTATGCTACGCTCTGGAGAGATTATTTTAAAAGTACGAATATAGCAGCCCGCAAAAATCCGAAATTGCATCAGCAACATGTTCCTAAGCGGTACTGGCACCTGCTTACAGAAAAAAAGATAATATGGGAGTAGTTTTCGCCATCAGGCATTAATATATTGAAATTCTCTTAATGTTATATACGCAAAATTTTCGACTCTGAAAAATATTTTTTGGTTATATATTTAAACAAAAATTTCAACTGAAATCATTAATTATCAAAAAAATATATTGAAAATTAATAAGTTATAAATATGTGTTGATAACCTATGTTCTGTTCTCTTGTTTAGAATGTTTAGTTTTTATAGTTTTGGCTTTAACTTCAACTCGACTAACCTTTCAAAATATTTTTAATATGAACGTAAAAGAATCCACTTCTGCTATGGTCACTTATACACAAGAAGAAGCTTTCGAAGCCAGTTTGGCCTATTTCAAAGGTGACGATCTTGCTGCACGTGTGTGGCTCAATAAATATGCATTAAAAGACTCTTACGGGAATCTTTATGAGAAATCTCCGGCTGATATGCACCGTCGTATTGCTTCGGAAATTGCCCGTATTGAAGCAAATTATACCAATCCGATGAGTGAAGATGAGGTATATGATCTTATTAAAGATTTTAAATACATCATTCCTCAGGGTAGTCCGATGACCGGTATTGGTAATCCGTACCAGATCGCTTCCTTGTCTAACTGTTTCGTAATCGGTAATAACGGAAATTCCGATTCTTACGGCGGTATTATGAAAGTAGACCAGGAGCAGGTGCAGCTGATGAAACGCCGTGGTGGTGTGGGTCATGACCTGTCTCACATCCGTCCTAAAGGCTCTCCGGTTAAGAACTCGGCACTGACTTCAACCGGTCTGGTTCCGTTTATGGAGCGTTTTTCCAATTCTACCCGTGAGGTAGCGCAGGATGGCCGCCGTGGAGCACTAATGCTTTCTGTATCCATCAAACATCCGGATTCTGAAGCATTTATCGATGCTAAAATGGAGCAGGGTAAAGTAACCGGTGCCAATGTTTCGGTAAGAATTACCGATGACTTCATGAAAGCCGTAGAAGCCGGAACCGTTTATCGTCAGCAATATCCTATTGACAGTGAAAATCCTGTATTTACAAAAGATGTAAATGCCCGTGATCTGTGGAAAAAAATTGTACATAATGCGTGGCGCTCGGCAGAGCCGGGTATCTTATTCTGGGATACTATTATCCGTGAATCTGTACCGGATACCTATGCAGACCTGGGCTATAAGACATTATCTACCAACCCTTGCGGAGAGATTCCTTTATGTGCATATGACTCCTGTCGTCTCCTGGCCATCAACCTGTATTCCTACGTAGAAAACCCATTCACTCCTGAAGCGAAATTTGACTGGGATCTGTTTAAGAAACACATCCACGCTGCACAGCGTATGATGGACGATATCATCGACCTGGAACTGGAAAAAGTATCTGTGATTCAGCAGAAAATCGATGAAGATCCGGAAGATGCAGAGATCAAACGTATTGAGCGTAAACTTTGGGACAATATCTATCATAAAGCACAGGAAGGTCGTCGTACCGGTATCGGTATCACAGCCGAAGGTGATATGCTGGCTGCATTAGGCATCCGTTACGGTAGCGAAGAAGGTATTGCTTTCTCTACAGAAGTACATAAAATCGTTGCCCTGGAAGCATACCGCAGTTCCGTGTACACTGCTAAAGAACGTGGAGCCTTCCCGATCTTCGATGTGGAAAGAGAAAAAAATAATCCGTTTATCAACCGTTTGAAAGAAGCTGATCCGGAACTGTATTTTGAAATGACAGAATATGGTCGCAGAAATATTGCTTTACTGACCATCGCTCCTACCGGCACGACCAGCCTGATGTCTCAGACCACCAGCGGTATTGAGCCTGTATTCCTGCCGGTGTACAAGCGCCGTAGAAAAGTGAATCCGAATGATAAAGATGTGCGTGTTGATTTTGTGGATGAAGTAGGTGATAGCTGGGAAGAATATATTGTATTCCACCACAACTTTAAAAAATGGATGGAAATAAGCGGACATGATATCAGTAAAAATTACACACAGGAAGAGCTGAACGAACTGGTAGAGCAATCTCCATACTTCAAAGCCACTTCAAATGATGTGGATTATCATGCCAAAGTACGTATGCAGGGCGCAATCCAGCAATGGGTAGACCATAGCATCAGCGTAACCATCAATATGCCGAACGATGTAACAGAAGACCTGGTTGGTGAGCTGTATATGGAAGCATGGAAAAGCGGTTGTAAAGGCGTTACCGTATACCGTGATGGTAGCCGTAGCGGTGTACTGATTGCTGCTGATGATAAGAAGAAAGAATCGAATAATAATGAGATAAGCGATGATCCGGATGATAGTGCAGATGGCCGTATCTTCCCGACAATACGCCCTGAAACACTGGATGCAGACGTTGTGCGTTTCCAGAATAATCGTGAAAAATGGATTGCCTTCATCGGTTTGATTGATGGTAAGCCTTATGAAATCTTTACCGGTCTGTCTGATGATGATGATGGTATCCTGATTCCAAGATGGGTAAATGAAGGCCTGATCATCAAAAACAAGGATGAAGATGGTAATACCCGTTATGACTTCCAGTTCCAGAATCAGAGAGGATACAAAACCACAATCGAAGGCCTTTCGCATAAATTTGATCCGGAATACTGGAACTACGCTAAGCTGATCTCCGGTACCTTACGTCATGGCATGCCTATCGAAAGAGTGGTAGACCTGATCAACGGTCTGCAATTAGATGACAATATCAACACTTGGAAGAATGGTGTAGCCAGGGCATTGAAGCGTTATATCGCGGATGGCGTAACGGCACAAAAAGCCAAATGTTCTAACTGTGGCGGAAATAATTTACAGTATCAGGAAGGTTGCCTGACCTGTAAAGACTGTGGTAGCTCCAAATGCGGATAAACCCATAGTGATTTGAATATTAACACAAAAGGAGCGGGTCTGCATTTGCAGACCCGCTCCTTTTTATATTGCAATGAAAATTTTTATGATAATGTAGCCAGTGCTGTTTTGATTCTTTGTACTGCTTCGCTGATCTGCGCCATTGATGCTGCATAAGAAAAACGAATACACTGATCATTGCCGAAGGCCGCACCGCTTACCCCGCTTACATGAGCAACATTGAGCAGGAATAAAGCAAAGTCATCAGCATTGTTCACCTCATTGCCCTGCGCATCTTTCTTGCCAAAATAATAAGAAATATCCGGGAATGCATAGAATGCCCCTTCCGGAACCAATGTTTTAAAACCTTCTATTTTATTCAACTCTGTAATAAAGAAATCTCTTCTTTCATGGAAGGCTTTCACCATTTCCATAGAAGGTGTATTGTCTGACAAAAGAGCCGTCACTGCTGCCTTCTGTGCGATAGAGTTGGTGCCGGAAGTAAAGGAACCCTGTATTTTCTCACAGGCTTTTATCATAGCTACCGGAGCGGCAATATAACCCAGTCTCCAGCCAGTCATGGCAAATCCTTTCGCAAAACCATTGACCAGTACCACTTGTTCTCTGATCTCTTCAAACTGGGCAATGCTTTCATGCTTACCCACATAATTGATGTATTCATAGATCTCATCGCTCACGATAGTGATATTGGGATATTTTCTGAACACCTCAACCAGACCCGCTAATTCTTCTTTGGAATATACTGCACCGGAAGGATTACATGGAGAAGAGAAAATAAACAAACGGGTTTTGTCCGTAATGGCAGCCTCCAGTTTTGCCGGAGTAATTTTAAAATGATCTTCAATGCCGCAGGATACGAACTTACATACACCTTGCGCCATTTCTACCAGGGCCGAATAAGTAACCCAGTAAGGAGTAGGAATTACTGCTTCATCACCGGCATTGATGGTAGCAAGTATCACATTGGCCAGAGATTGCTTGGCGCCTGTCGATACTAACGTTTGTTCCGGAGTATACTCCAGGTTATTATCTCTTTTCAGTTTATGGCATACTGCTGCTCTCAGGTCAGCAAAACCCGCTACTGGTGTGTATTTGGTAAAGCCATCGTCTAATGCCTTCTTTGCCGCATCTTTGATATGTTGCGGTGTGTCGAAATCAGGTTCTCCCAGACTCAGATTAATTACATTAACCCCTTTTGCCGCCAGTTCGCGACCCAGCTTGGCCATGAGTAAAGTTTGTGGTTCGGAAAATCGGTCGACGAATGAAGAAATCTGCATCATCTTAGTTTTTTTGGTTTGGAAAGAAACAAAGGTAACAGAAATAGCACACAATAGTAGCCGGAAAAACAGAATATTCTACTACTTTTTCATTCAGGCAATTAGGGTTAAATTTGCTCCCGTATTCAATAAACAATTATAGATGAAACCTTCAATTCCTCAGGGCACGCGTGATTTTTCGCCTGCTGATGTGCGGCGTCGCCAGTACATACTCAATACCATCAAATCGGTATTTGAAGTGTACGGGTTTCAGCCATTGGAAACTCCTTCTATGGAAAACCTGAACACCCTTATGGGTAAGTATGGCGAAGAGGGAGACCGACTGATCTTTAAAATCCTGAACAACGGATTACATGAAAAGAAAGATCAGGCTAAACTGCATGAGGAATGGGATAAAATACTGAGTAAGCCCTACAGCTCTACAACCGTTACGGAACGTGCTTTACGCTACGATCTGACCATACCGTTTGCCCGTTATGTGGTGATGCACCAGAATGACCTGGCCTTCCCTTTTAAGCGATATCAGATGCAACCCGTATGGCGCGCAGATCGCCCTCAGAGAGGCCGCTACCGCGAGTTCTGGCAATGTGATGCTGATGTGGTAGGCAGTAATTCCCTGCTGAATGAAGCGGAGTTGCTGTGTATATACCAGGATGCATTTCACCGCCTGAATGTGCCGGGGATACAAGTGAAAATCAATAGCCGTAAAGTATTGGCAGGACTTGCAGAATGCTGCGGTGCTGCGGAGCAACTGACCGACATTACAGTCGCTATCGATAAGTTGGATAAGATCGGTTGGGATGGTGTGGCCAAAGAGCTAACCGAACGTGGGCTGGAAGCGGATAAAGTAAACTATATCCAAAACTATCTGAACATTTCGGGAAGTACAGAAGAACGTCTTGTAGCGATGGAAACATTGCTTAAGGATAGTGCAACTGCACAGCAGGGTATCGCGGAACTGCGTACGACACTGAAATATATGGCACAGCTGCAACGCGGTGAGTGGACCAGCGAAGTGCTGGTAGACTTTACCCTGGCACGTGGTCTGAACTACTATACCGGAGTAATTGTGGAAGTGGGTACTACTGCTGTAAAAATGGGCAGTATTGGTGGCGGCGGCCGTTACGATGACCTTACCGGTTTATTCGGATTAAAAGGCTTGTCTGGTGTAGGTGTATCTTTCGGTATCGATCGTATCTATGATGTAATGACAGAGCTGAATCTATTCCCCGAAAATGTAGATGTAACCACCCGCATCCTGTTTGTAAACATAGAGCCGGAGGCTGAAACGACTATACTGTCTTATCTGTCCCGTTTAAGAGGCCAGGGTATTTCTGCCGAGTTGTACAGCGATGCTGCTAAATTTGATAAACAGATGAAGTATGCCGATAAACGCCAGATTCCTTATGTAGGTATCGTAGGTAGTACAGAACTGGCTCAAAAGGTGATCAATCTGAAAAACATGACTACAGGTGAGCAGCAACAACTCTCTATTGAGCAGTTGTCCGAACATTTAGTGTAATCATATTTTGTGGCTACTTCTATCAAGATTGTCATTCACTTCATATCAAAAAAGCAGCGGCAATTGCCGCTGCTTTTTTCTTGCCAGTCTGCTCAGTTTATTGTTTGGTAAACTGTTTTTTACTGCTGCTGCCATCCTCATACACTGCTTCCAGTATATACGTGCTTCCGGCCAGTCTGCTCAGATCTACTGCAGATGTACCGTTTGCAGTAAGCACTTTACGTCCGTAAAGGTCATAAATGTATACCGTACGTATGTTTTGTTTTCCGCTATTCAGGTACAGTGTATTCGTTGCCGGTACAGGGTATAATAACAGATCCGTATTATTGCCGCTGAGCATTACCTGAACGATGTTGCTATATCGGTGCGCAGCATCCTGATCTATCATGTTCAGTCTGTAGTAATTAATGCCCTGCGCCGGATTGTTCTGCGTATAGCTGTACTCGTAAGTACTGTGGGTCTGCGCCATAGACAGTGCCTGCTGGCGATCCAGTTCCTGCCAGTTTCTGGCATCGGTACTATACTCCAGCACATACATTTTTACACCCTCTTCTTTTGTGGTTTTCCACTGAACAGCAACTGTACCGTCTTTCCGCGCTGCTTTAAAAGACATCAGATCCAGCGGTAAAGGACTTGCTGTAAAGGCTTTAGCCAGATCGCCACGCAGGTTGCCGCCGCTGACCGGCACATTGCTCATTGTCATATTCGTTAATGCTCCTGTACCCAGATTTACGCCTGCATAATCGCCGGTCGTGAATAAGCTGTACAAACTACCTCCCGGATCGAACATAATGCCCGCTGTTTCCTGCCCGGGTGCCGTATTTACAGTACTGCCCACCGGAACAACGCTGGACACCCCGCTGACCGGAGCATTAAATACCACCGGACGGCCTACAGTTGTACCACCCTGCGGATAGGAAATATAGGCATAAACCAGCCCGTTTGCAGGGTTGATATCAATGTCCTGTATACCACCGTCAGCATTGAATATGTTGGGGAAGCTGCTGTTGATCTGGTCCAGGAAGCTTTGCAATGCTGCTGTAAGGCTCGGATTACTGAAATCCAGCTGATAATACCCTGATAAGCTTGCCACGGTTGTTCCCGGGCTTGGGCTCAGACCGGCTACGTTATTGAGCCAGCACAGGTATCCTTTAATATCAGCCGTTGTCAGGTTGGGCGATAATCCTGTACTCTGTGCTGCTGCTAGTTTTGCCACACCGGTAGGAGTAAAGCCATAGGTGGTATAATAGTATGCTCCGTTATAGATCGTACCGGCTGAGAAGTTTACATATTCCAGCGTTTGTGCGCCAGGAGTAGGAAGCAGACCCATATCCTGGTATTGCCCGTTGGCACCTATACGGTACAGGCTTACACCCATGCTGTTACCAATAGTATTATCAGTGCCTACCCAGGTGGCGCCATATAAGAGACTGTCGGTAGGATTCAACCCAATCCCGTTCACATTATAGGGAAGGGTAAATGGTGCGCTGAGGGTAAATGTGGCCGCTGCAGGATTCGTAGAAGTGCCGATATAATAGGTCTTCGCCGCGGTGTTGTCTCCTGCTTTTGACAAGGAGACATAGGTGTTAGGAAGGAACTTGGTCATGGCTGCCTGAGCCTGTAAGGCCATTAAGGATACGGTAGCACACATAAGTGCTTTAGTTGAGATTTTACACATACTGTATTGATTTTAGAAGGGCCTAAAATAGCAGTATACATGCGTGTTACGGGCTAAAAATTGGTTAACAGGAAATCGTTATGATATCATATTTATATATATTTTTTAACGATTGATGGCTATATTTCTATAGATATGTTATTAAGTTCTATATAAAAATTTATTCAATTTATCTGTACCCACAATAAAAAAATCCCCGAAAACCGGCCGTTTATTGTCCGGATTTCGGGGATTTCAAGAAAAATAGTCTTATTTATGGTTTACCTGGTAGCGTAGCCAGTTCAGGATTTCATTCATCGCTTTAGGTGAAAAGGTCTGCTCTATTGTAGCGTATTCAGATGGTGCACCGGTGTTTGCTTCCTGGAATAAGTGATTCAGGCCGGGTAGTTCCAGTATAGATACTTTTTCATTTTTACTCTGCTGCATAGCCTCTTTAAGCGCTTCAGCATTGGCTTTGGCCGGAACCTGTACATCTTTTTCTCCGTACAATGCCAGTACCGGGCATTGCACCTTCGCAATATCCTTTGCTGGATTGTATTTCAGGAAAAAGCGTATCCAGGGATTATTTAGCTCAGAAACATAATTGCGTACGGTCGCATCCTGGCTTATGCGCTGTGCAGAATCGTTTGTGGGCTGCAGTTTGAGGGCTACCTTAAGGTAAGCACTTAACTCTTTGTCCGCCTCTTCTTCTGATTTGCTGCGCACCACAATATCATACAATGCACTGTTGATGCGGTTTGCCTCCTCAGCCTGTGCTTCAGGTATACCTTCTGCAGCTGCAATGGCTTTTTGCTGTTGTAATAATAATTCCGAGCCCGGCATCGCTGGTCCCGCCAGCATAACTATGAAACCAATATTCGCCGATTGAGCAGCCAGCATTGGCGCTATGGCCCCTCCCTCACTATGACCAATCAGGCCAATCTGCTTTTTATTGATCTCTTTTCGCTTACCCAGGTATTGTACAGCAGCCAGTGCATCATCTGCAAAATCGCGGCTGGTGGCTGCTTTGAAGTCACCTCCGGATGCGGCCGTTCCCCGATCATCATAGCGCAGTACAGCAAAACCGTTACGGGTCAGAAAATCGGCCAGCACCAGGAATGGTTTATGACCTAAGATCGTTTCATCCCTATCCTGCGGCCCGCTGCCACTGATCAGTACTACAGCCGGATAAGTGCCCTTCTGTGATGGCATAGACAATGTTCCTGCCAGTTTAATGCCCGCCTGTTTATTTTCGAAGGTTATCTCTTCTGTATAATACGGGTATGGTGTTTTAGGTGTTTGCGGTTTTGTTTTGGTCAGGGTTTTATCCCGCTCCAGGTCCAATGGTATCGTTTGTCCGCGTTGGGAAAATGTGCCGGAGAACTTATCTCCGCCTACATTCAGGGTACCCTTATATTCCATCATAATAGCCGGAATAGATAACTGCAATACCCCTTGTTCAAAAGCGACTTTGCTGACCGGTATGCCCCTGGCGCCCTGGTCGGGACTGTCCATAGAGGCCGTATAGCCGGTATCCGTTTTTTTAATATTGAGAATGAGGTCCAGTGCAATATTCTGAATCTTTAAAGTGCCCGCCCAGGACCCGGAGATATCCTGGCAAAAAGATGGTATGGTACACAGGAGAAAAAACAAGCAAAGTGCGGTCGTGCGCAAGTGTCTGGTCATATAAAAATCAATTAAAGAAATAACGTGTTATGGTCGATAATCGTACAAAGATATCAGATCAAAAATAAAGCCACTCTCCTGAACAGGAGAATGGCGTAAAAACTATTTATGAGCAGAAAAAGTTAATGATGATCATTCCACCATCCGTCTTCTTTCCAGTTGAAGGAGAATGGCATGATAACCAGTGATAAAGTAAATGCGTTTTTACCGGTCAGCTGGCTGTTGCTCTGTAAGCCAGGTATATTGAACAGATTATTTCCTTTTTCGTAGAATGGAATGTTACCAAAAGCATACTGTGCTCTTAACTTGAATACGATACCGGCTTTCAGGCCTACTTCACCCTTTATAAATGGGGTAATGCCCGTGCCGAATCCGCCACTGCCGTAATCTACAGTCATGTTCAGTGAAGGGTGAACACCTGCACCAAAGGTACCCGTCCAGCGGCTGTATTTTTCCAGGGTAGCCTCGCCTCCGAATTTCAGATCAAGACTTACCGGAAGTGCCATTTGTACAGATACTGCAGAGAATCCGAACATCGGATCACTATAAGTAACACCGTTTACATTTCCGTTCTCATCTGTGGTAAAGCCACTGAATTCAGGAACTTTATAATCCCACATATAAGCATTGTATGCATAATCGATGCCTAAGGCCAGCAAAGTATGTCCGCCAAGACGTGCCATTGGTATATAGGTACCGGCAAAGCCGCCATAACCAAATTTACTGTTTACATTCTGGCTGATATCCCGTGTAAATTCTTTTCCTGATCCACCATCTTTAATGGTTTCAGTACTTTGATAGGTAGCGTTAGCCATTGAGTAAGAGTATCCTATTTCCCAGCGTTTCAGAAAGTTAGGTAAGCCGTTGCCCGCTTGAGCTTCAGCACATCCGGCAAGCAGGATAGCTGAGGCTATTGCCGTCTTAAGCATATTAAATTTCATTGTTGTTTAATTTATATACTGGAAAAGTAATAATTTTTTCGGTAAAAATTAACAAAATCAATATATTTTGTAAGGAAAAAGTTAATCTTTCTTTTTAAGGTAGTCTGTGAAGTTATTTCCCTGGTTTTGTTCCTTGCTGAAATGAGTATTAAAGTCTGAAGATTTGTTTTTAGGAATAGATAAAGATTTCCATTCTTTACTCAGCATTTTACCCAGGAATACGATTTGACCAACGTGATAAGCATAATGGGCGATCTGCCGTTGAATGGCCTCCATGACACTGTGCGCCTGGCTGCGGATATAGACGGTCTTGTTCAGGTCTGCATCGGTAAGTGCATTTAAGGTGTCCAGCAGTACTTTCCAGCCCTCGTTCCATTGCTGCATTATGTTGTCGGGGTTACGGTCGGTAGTCTCAAATTCACTATCGCGGTTTCTCCATTCCTTTTCTCCGTCGGTAGTGAGAAAGTCGGTCCAGCGGGACAGCATATTGCCATGCAGATGCTGTATGATCAGCGCTATACTATTGCTATCCTCGTTCGCCTGCCAGAATAATTGTTCGGGATCGATCTGTTGAACTGTTTTTTCTCCCAGGGTTTTATAATACTCGAAAAGCACAATACTGTTTTTCAGAAAAGACGTTTCCATATCTATATTAATTTAAAAAGGCCCTTCCGGTTAAGGAAGAGCCTGAGTTTAAAAATGCTTTACATCCTGATTAGATTACAGGTGTTGCTGAATTTTTTTCTCAAAAGCAGATCTAGGAGCGGCACCAACTTGTTTGTCCACTACTTCTCCGTTTTTGATATACAGAATGCATGGAATGCTGGTTACTCCATACTCTACAGACAGATTAGGGTTTTCGTCTACGTTAACTTTACCCACGTTTACTCTGCCTTCAAATTCAGTAGCCAGAGCGTCAATAGTAGGTCCTAAAGCCAGACATGGACCACACCATGGAGCCCAGAAATCCACAACGGTAAGTTTGTCGGATTTTAATACTTCTTGTTCGAAGTTAGCATCATTATATACTGCTGCCATTATTAAGAATTTTACTTATTTAAATGATTGGACAAAGATAAGGGGCATATTCCGGAATAAAAAATAGAGGATGATAATACGTTTATCACCCTCCGTTATATTTATAAAAATATTATGATTATGTTTAGAATTTGAACCCTAAAGTAAGTGCAACAATATTGCGGTTTGTTTTAGTAGCGGCAACATCCGGAGTCACACCACTTACAACATAAGCATTCTCTTTATAAGAAGAAGTGCTGTACAGGTAAGTCAGGTCCAGGAAGGCACTGCTGCCGAAACGGTAACCAAGGCCCAGGGAATAGTCTGTGCGGTTGCTGCCCAGATCGCTGTATTTACTGCTATATGGGTTACCATACATCGCAAAGCCAGCTCTTACAGAGAATGGTGAAGTTACTCTATATTCAGCACCCACTCTTATATTGGAGGCACCGCGGTACAATTGATTAATGGAATTGTTTACATCAATCTGGTAATTTGTGTTACCGTTGAAGCGGTAGGACATAGTCTGGTAAGGGACATATTCATAATCAGCAGTAATAAACCCTTTATTACCGAAAAATCCGGTAGCACTCAGTACACCTCTCCATGGTGTTCTTAAGGTATATTCGTATTGATAGATATTTTGCGGTACTACGGTACGATTGCCTGTACCATCTTCAACATTAGCTACGATATTATAATCTGCATAGTCGGTAAGAGAGATCCATGTTGGGGTATGAATAGCTGCACCAATGCGGAAAGCCTTATCCGGCGCAAAGATCATCCCGAATTTACCGTTTACACCCACACCTGTGGTTTGCAGGTCTTCTCTGAACGTGAATCGGTCAAATCCGTTACTGTTAATGCCGGTAGCATCAGCTTCCATGAAGTCGGTGATGCGCTTAAAGCGGTATGAAGTAATGCCCAGCGTACCGCCGACCATGAACTTATCTTCATAATTTGCACCCAGGCTGAAGGTATATTCATTAACGGCACCCTTGCTGCTGGAGGTTTTCATCTGATCTAAGCGGCCGCCCTGCTCAATGACATTGCGGTATGGAACTGATTTCAGGTTGTTGTCCAGGAGGTAAGACTGGTAGCCCAGGTAACCGTAAGGGCCTGCGGACTCTTCTACTCCATTCAGTTGTGCCGCTTCGGCAAATACTTCAGAGAAAGAGCTGTTGCCGTTCATCCCCCTGAAGGTTACATTATTATTGAAATCGGCCAGTTTATTAAAGCCGATCGCGAAGGTTACTCCTTTCCAGCCGCTCTTGTTGCGACTGTTATTGAATACCAGGCTGGCATTACTCAGCTTCAGTGCCGTGCGCTCGTCAGTTGTATTTTCACCCAGGTAGCTGCTGGAGTTATTGTTCATCCTCAGCGAAGGAGTAATCGTAAATTCACTTTGTCTGTATACACCTAATCCAGCCGGGTTAACACTGGCAGCAGAGTAGTCTGCGCCTAAAGAGCCTGCAGCACCACCAATCGCCAGTGAGCGGGCAGTAGTTCCGGTTGTCAGCATTCCATATCGAAGAGCATCATCTGCAGTCTGTGCAAAAACAGCAGAACCGATCAGTGCAAAAGCACCGGCAATCATTGCGGTTTTGGTAATAAGATTCATAAAGATCATGATTTTATAGGGTGTAAAAATACAATGTTTATCTGTGGTGTATTTCAGATGTCCCGTATAGGACTACAATTTTAGCAAATGGTTTAAACTTATGCAAAGAAACCCCTTAAAAATAAACAGCGCACGGAGTTCTTCCGCGCGCTGTTTAAATGACTTTATATCAGGCTTTTTTATCTTGTTCCGGTTTGTCTTCATCTTTATGGGTTGCTTTATCCCATGCATCTTCTGCTTTATCTTTCAGGTCGCCGGCCATATCTTTTGTCTTATCCCAGGCTTCCTCTGCCTTGTCTTTTGCAGCGTCCAGCAGGTCTTCCGCTTTGTCACGTGCCTGTTCTGCGGCATCTTTCGTTGCTTCCCATGCATCAGAAGCTTTGTTTTTTAATTTATCCCAAAGGTTTTCTTCTTTAGGGGCATCCTGGTTATTCAGTTCTTCAGACATAATTTATTTTTTAAGAGGTTAAAGATTATATGATAGTAAAGTTAATGCATTGATTGCTTCTGGTGCCGGCAGCGGTATAATTTAACATTAGCATCATTCATGTCTTTTCCCGTAACCAACGGGTCATGTTTTTTTGTACTTTTGTATACATTTTTACATCATGCAGCAATACCATACTTTACTGAATTATATACTGGACAACGGCGTACAGAAAGAAGATCGTACCGGTACCGGCACCATCAGCTGTTTCGGGTATCAGATGCGCTTTGATCTGAATAAAGGGTTCCCTTTACTGACAACAAAGAAACTGCACCTGAAGTCGATTATATATGAATTATTATGGTTCCTGAATGGCGATACCAATATTCAATACCTCAAAGAGCACGGGGTGCGTATCTGGGATGAATGGGCAGATGCTAACGGTGACCTGGGTCCCGTGTATGGTAAGCAATGGCGCAGTTGGGAAGGTGCAAATGGTAAAGTGTATGACCAGATCAAAGATGTGATACACCAGCTGAAAACAAACCCGGACAGCCGACGTATTATTGTCAATGCATGGAACGTTGCCGAACTGCCGGATATGGCGCTGAGTCCTTGCCACGCATTGTTCCAGTTCTATGTAGCGAATGGTAAACTGAGTTGTCAGCTGTACCAGCGCAGTGCCGATGTATTCCTTGGCGTGCCGTTCAATATTGCCTCTTATGCCTTACTGACCATGATGATCGCACAGGTATGTGATCTGCAGTTGGGCGAGTTTATCCATACTTTCGGCGACGTACACCTGTACAATAACCACCTGGAGCAGGCTAAACTGCAATTGAGCCGTGAGCCGTACGATCTGCCAGCCATGCGCATCAATCCGGAGGTGAAAGATATATTCAGCTTCCGTTTCGAAGATTTTACTTTAGAAAACTACCAGTCACATCCGCATATTAAAGCAGATGTAGCTGTATAAAATAATTGTTCCAATGGCCGTTATACTTCCTGTTAAAGGTATCAGTCCCGAAATTCCTGAAAGTGTTTTTATTGCTCCTAATGCAACCATCGTTGGAGATGTGATTATGGGGGAAGAGTGCAGTATCTGGTTTAATGCCGTAGTGCGCGGAGATGTAAACAGCATCCGTATGGGCAACAGGGTAAATATCCAGGACGGAGCCTGCATCCATTGTACTTATGAGAAAACCAAAGTGATCATGGGCAATAATGTTTCTGTCGGACATAATGCTATCGTGCATGGCTGTACGATAGAGGATAATGTACTGGTCGGAATGGGTGCCATTGTAATGGACAATGTACATATTGGTAGCAATACCATTATTGCAGCGGGAGCAGTAGTGCTGGAAGGCACACAAGTACCGTCAGGATGCATTTTTGCCGGAGTGCCTGCAAAAAAAGTAAAAGATATCAGTGCAGAACTGACAGAAGGGGAGATCAACCGCATTGCCACCAATTACGTAATGTACAGCGGCTGGTTTAAATAATCTATTCCGGTTGCTGCACCTGGATCAGGGGAATCAGGCTTTCAATCTCCATTGCTTTTTCCGGTTCTCCTATATTATCATAAGTAGTAGCCAGGTGCTCCAGTAACAAGACGATTACCGAGCGGCTGTCTAATGCAGTCAGCGCTGCAAATCGCTCATATTGTCCGTTCTTCTTTAGGTACATCATAATATCGTTCCGGTTATAGATCATGCCATTGGCCGGATCTATAAAGAACTGAACTCTCTGGATTGCATTCTGCTCATCCATATCTTCAAAAGAATATACATGATCGAAGTAGGCCAGTATAAACTGGTCTGGCAGGTCTATGGCATAAATAGGCACATCCAGCATCTCGCATAAGGTGAGGTACAGGATACCGATAGAAATGGCATTGCCCTGGCGGCTTTCCACCGTATGATTGACAAAAAACAGATTGGGATTGTGTTCTGTAAGTTCATGCCCTTTAAGGCGGAAGAAATTGTACAGAATACCATTAATGATATTGATCTGCTCCAGCGGGGTCAGGAAGTTATTGAGCTCCAGCCACACATTCCGGCGCATCAGTTCAAACTGGTGCAGAATGGCCTCTCGGTCCATGTCCGGAAACCGGTATTTGGCAATGATCAGTGCGGCTTCCAGTGCAGAAGGGCTGCTGGCCTTGGACCAGTGAATCAGTTCAGTCTGCAATTGCTGGTAGAAAGTCTGATGAATCAGGGATTCGATACGGGACTGCGCCAGCGGGCTGTCCGATACTTCCCAAAGGGCTTCCAGTTTCGGTACAACAGCAGTTCCGTAACTCAGCAATTTCTGAGATACGGTTTCATATACTTCCTGATCAGGGTCGTCGATCAGTTGTAATAACGCTATTATTTCCTTGTCTGAATTCATGCCCCTCATGCCGATTATTTCCTACATTTACTTACAGAAACAAATATAATGAAGGAATACGGTATAATCGGCAAAAGTTTATCACATAGTTTCTCTCCACGTTATTTTGACCAAAAATTTACGCAGGAATCCATTGATGCAGTGTTTCGGGCATTCGAACTGCCGGAGATAGATGTGGTGAACGATCTGTTGTATGCCCGTCCCCAGCTGGCCGGTTTATGTGTAACAATACCTTATAAAGAAGCCATTATTCCTTACCTTGATGAACTGGATGCTGCTGCGCTGGATATCGGTGCGGTCAATTGCATACAGTTCTACGGAGATAAACGTAAAGGCTATAATACCGATGTCATCGGGTTCTCCGCATCCTTGAAGCCATTATTGCCCCAGGAGCCGCTACAGGCTTTGGTATTGGGAACCGGTGGTGCCTCGAAAGCGGTTTGCGCTGCGCTGAAGCAATTAGCAATACCTTATACACTGGTGAGCCGAAATGCCATTTCGGGACACCTGACTTATACCGATCTTGACGAACAGGCTATTTCGGCGCATCGCTTAATTGTCAATACAACTCCTTTGGGTACTTACCCCGATATTACCGATCTGCCCCTGATACCATACGATGGGGTCAGTGCACAGCATATTCTTTATGATTTAATTTACAATCCTGCTGAAACGGCATTCCTGAAAGAGGGAAAGTCGCGCGGAGCAAGGGTTAAGAACGGACTGGAAATGCTGGAACTGCAAGCCGAGGAGAACTGGCGGCTGTGGACTGCTGGGCATTAAGGGTAGAATTTCGTAACTTCGCGAACATCCCCATATACTATTCCGCAATATGTTAAGGACTTTACATCTCCTTGTTTTACTGTTAGTTACGTTTTTTTCTTTTGCGCAGGAAGCGCCCAAGCGAGAGTTCAGAGCCGTATGGATCGCCACTGTCGGTAATATAGACTGGCCTTCTAAACCCGGACTTGGCGCCGCACAGCAGCAGAAAGAGTTTATCGACCGGCTTGATTTCCTGCATGAAAATGGCTTCAATGCCGTTATTGTACAGGTGCGGCCGGCAGCTGATGCATTTTATGCATCAGAATGGGAACCCTGGAGCAAATACCTGAGCGGCAAGCAAGGCGTAGCCCCGTTCCCGATGTATGATCCCATTGCATTTATGGTGGAAGAAACACATAAGCGAAACATGGAGTTTCATGCATGGTTCAACCCTTTCAGGGCATTGGTCAACAGTGCCATCAATCCTAATCCCCCTTCACATGCAACCCGTACACACCCTGAGTGGGTGATTCATTATGGAGGCAAGTCCTATTTCGATCCCGGGAATCCTGCCGCGCGCAATTATGTAAACCAGGTGATACTGGATGTGGTGAGACGATACGATATAGACGGGGTGCATATAGACGATTATTTTTATCCGTATAAAATTGCCGGTAAAACATTTAACGATCAGCGCTCCTTTGCAGAGTATGGTGCCGGCATGAGCATTGATGACTGGAGAAGAGATAACATCAACAAATTTGTAGAAACGCTCTACAAGTCTGTAAAAAAAGAGAAGATGTATGTGAAGGTAGGCATCAGTCCGTTCGGCATCTGGCGCAACAACAGGCAGGACCCTACGGGTAGTGCCACTAATGGAACCAGCTGTTACGATGACCTGTATGCCGATGTAGCGACATGGGTGCGTAATAAATGGGTAGACTATGTGGCCCCTCAGTTGTACTGGGAGCATGGGCACCGCCTGGCAGCCTATGATGTGTTGGTACCCTGGTGGAAAAGCCTCTGTAAAGAGCGTGCATTATATATCGGCATGGGCGTATACCGTATGGTAAATGCGACACAGCCGGTATGGAAAGGTTACGGAGAGATCCTGAAACAGGTACAGACCGAACGTAGCTATAAAGCAGATGGTGCAATTATGTACAGCATGTCCAGTTTTGATAAAATCGGTTCAGGTTTATCTAACCAGTTAAAACAGGCTGAGTACTACGGCTCTATTGCCATTCCACCGGCTATGCCCTGGCTGGATAACACCGCACCGGCAGCTCCGAGAGCTACACTGAAAGTAACCAATAACCAGAAATCCGCAATCATTACCTGGGAGCCATCGGCCAGTAAAGAGCCGCTGAGATACCTTGTGTATAAATTTAATAAAGGTGAAACCGTTGATCTGAATAAGTCTATCAAACTGGTAGCCATCACACAAAAGAATGTATTTGTGGATGATGATCCTGACTTTATACATGCGCAGTACGTGATCACGGCTGCAGACCGCCTGTGGAATGAAAGCAAACCAAGTGAAATACTAGTCTATCGATAATCATTTTAAATTGTAAACAGCATGGAATTATACTACTCGTTCTCTATCTTAATTGTTCTTGCGGCAGTTTTTGCATATATCAATGCCCGATTTTTAAAACTGCCCTCCGTGATCGGAATAATGGTGATTTCCATGCTGTTCTCTATAGGCCTTGTAACCACAGGCCGCTTTTTTCCCAAAACCTTCTCTGGTTTCCTGAACCTCTTGTCCGGCTTTGATTTTACCGAACTGGTTATGGGAGCCATGCTTAACTTCCTCCTGTTTGCCGGAGCCATACATATCCGCCTCAAAGATCTTAAAGAACAGATGTGGCAGGTATTGACACTTTCTACTGTTAGTGTCGTGATCTCCACCTTAGTTGTCGGATATTTATTCCATTTCGGAATGGGGCTTATCGGCTTACAGATTCCACTGGTGCACTGTCTCCTTTTCGGTGCGCTTATTTCTCCTACAGATCCGATCGCCGTACTCAGCATTCTGAAACAAACCAGTGTATCACAATCTTTAAAAACTAAAATTGCCGGAGAATCACTGTTTAATGATGGTGTAGCCCTGGTACTGTTTATCCTGATCAGGGGTATTGCCGAGGGTAGCGCTGTAGATATTACGCCTAAAGGCATTTCTATTTTATTCATCAAGGAGGCTGTGGGTGGCATCACCCTTGGTATCGTGATCGGTTATATAGGCTCGATCATGATCAAGCAGATCGATGATTATACCGTAGATGTACTCATCACCCTGGCTATTGTAATGGGTGGCTACCTGATTGCCGGTCAGCTGCATGTATCCGGTCCGCTGGCGATGGTTGCTGCAGGGCTTATTGTCGGCAACTATGGTCGTGATAAGGCCATGAGCGAAACGTCAAGAGAGTATGTAGATCGCTTCTGGGAGTTGAATGATGAAATCCTGAATGCTATTTTATTCCTCTTTATCGGCTTCGAGGTATTGCTGATCCCGGAATGGAAAGTGTACTGGCTTCCGGGGGTGATTGCGATTGTAATTGTATTATTTGCCCGCTATATATCTATTATTATCCCGGCCAGGCTGATCAAGTTTAATAAAAAGCTGAGCAAGCAGTCCATCCTTATTCTTGTATGGGGAGGCTTGCGTGGCGGGGTCTCTATCGCATTGGCCTCATCTCTGTCAGAGCATACCAATAAGAATATGATCCTTACGGTGACCTACTTTGTAGTCATCTTCTCAATCATTATCCAGGGCTTATCTGTGGGTAGACTTACAGGGCCCCGTTCGTTCTCTACGCGCAGGCGCAGGGTATCCCGAAAGCTGGATCGCACAGTCAATCCCGGCCTCTAACGTTAAATGTTATATGCATAAATTATAATTCGCAATTAAGTTTTACCTTTGCGCCTCATATTATATTGAATTAACACATAATGGATCGCAATTCAGTCATTGGTTTTGTATTGTTACTTGCCCTGGCCACCGGTTACATCTTTTACAGTAACAATTCCGCCAAGGAGTATCAAGCCAAAAAAACTGCAGATTCTTTAGCTTATGCTAAAGCACACCCGCAACCTGCTGCAAACACTGCAGTATTGAAAGACACTACTACTGTAGTGGACACTTCGCTTCCGACCGCATTCCGTGGTGCAGAGCAAATGGTAACCGTAAGCAACGGACTTATCAACCTTAAAGTAACCAGCAAAGGTGCTTTCCCGGTTGAGGCTAACCTGGTTAAATTTAAAACCTATAGTCAGAAGCCTTTATTACTGTTCTCCGGAAAACCAGGCAACCGTCTGGCGTTTAAGATCCCGGTTAATGGTAAAGATATGTGGTCTGATGAGCTGAACTTTACTCCGGAGCAGAAAACCGCAGCTGATGGTAGTCCGCAACTGGTAATGACAGCTGATGTCGGTGCCGGTAAAAGTGTAGTAATGACCTATACCCTGCCTAAGGATGGTTATATGATGGATGCAAGCCTGCGCCTGGTTGGTATGGCTGACGGTCTGTCTAAAACTACTGAAATCCCGGTAGAATGGAAAACAACAGCATTAAGCACGGAAAAAGACCTGAAGAACGAACGCACAAATGCGCAGATACACTTCCGTTACCAGAGTGGTGAGCATGATTACAATACCGTATCCCGCAAGCCTAAAAAATCTATGGATGAGGCACTGCAATGGATGGGTGTAAAAACACACTTCTTCAACTCAACCATCATTGCTGCTGAAAAGCCGTTTAAGAAAGGATCGTATGATGCTGCTGAGCCTAATGATTCCAGCATTGTGGCTACGGACTTAAGCACTATGAGCATTCCGGTTGCTGCGTCTAATGATTTCGCCTTTAACTTCAGATGGTACATCGGACCTAATGATTATAATACCCTGAAATCATATAATTATGAAATGGAAGAAATGATCCCTCTTGGTTTCGGTATCTTCTTCTTCGTAAAATATATTGCGAAATGGGCGATCATTCCATTGTTCAATGTGTTGTCTTCATTCATCTCTAACTTCGGTATCCTGATCATCGTAATGACCCTGATCATCCGTTTCGTTTTATCCTTCTTCACGTACAAAAGCCAGTTGTCTTCAGCGAAGATGCGTGTGCTGAAACCGGAGCTGGATGAACTGAAAGCGAAGTATGCCGATAACCAACAACAGTTTGGTATGGAGCAAATGAAATTATACCGCACTGCAGGTGTAAACCCATTAGGTGGTTGTTTACCATTATTACTGCAGATGCCTTTCCTGCTGGCCATGTATTATGTATTCCCTACAGCAATCCAGTTGCGCCAGGCGAAGTTCTTATGGGCTGATGACTTATCAACTTATGATAATATCCTGAACTTACCATTCAGCATTCCGTTCTACGGAGATCACGTGAGCTTATTCACCCTGCTGATGACGGTATCCAGCTTGTTATTAGCTATATACAGCAAGCAAATGACCGGAGGTCAGGAAATGGCAGGTCCTAACGGACAAGTGATGAAATGGATGCCTTACATCATGCCAATTATGTTCCTGGGCTGGTTCAACAACTTTGCAGCAGGTCTTACCTTCTACTACTTCTTCTCCAATATGCTGAGCTTATTACAGCAGTTTGTTATCCAGAAGTTCTTTATTAATGAAGAGAAAATTCATGCGAAGATCAAGGCAAACAGAAACAAGCCAGCCGCTACCTCTAAATGGCAGCAAAGACTGGAAGAAATGCAGAAGCAACAGCAAAACAGAAAATAAGCTAAACGCTTAGTAACATAAAAAAGGAAGCCGGAATGTATCACATTCCGGCTTCCTTTTTTATGTTTTGTATACTGTTGTTGGATTTTAAAGAAGAGACAGTATTACTGTACACCATCTACCACATCGGTATCTCCAGCCTGTAGCGGAGGATGCTCCTGTTGTGGTTCTTCATCACTTAATGGTCCCTTGCCTGCAGCTTTCATCTTATTCAGGTAATTCATATAGCTGCCGAACTGGTTCATCAGGTTGTATCCGTCATTGGTCAGGGTCAGCTTGCCGTTTTTGCCAAATCCGATCACTGCTTTCATCAGGCCGGAGTTCGTAATGATATCCCAGAAGGATTCCAGTGCTTTGCCTTCAGAAACCGAAATATTATTCGGAGTCAGTATTTCTTTTACGAAATCGAGGTCTCTGCGGTCACCGTTATTATATAATTCCCGAAGGCTTACATCAATCAGTATAGCTTCAATATCTTTAGGACTAAACTGTACTGGTTTATTCCCGGCCGGCTTCTGAGCATCTTTGCCCGTGCTGGCTTGTTTGATTCCCCTCTTACGCAGTCTGTTAATCGTTTCTCTTGATTTCATACGCTGATCTGTTGTGTTCAATAGAGTAAATATACTAAAAAAGCGGTACTTACAGTCTGGCAAGAATGGTCTGTCCGCCTTTTGTCTTATCACCGATATTTACCTCAATTTTTGTGCCAACAGGGAAGTAGATATCTACACGTGAACCGAAACGGATGAAACCGAATTCAGCATTCTGACCAATAGTCTGTCCGTCCTTAACGTAATAGCAGATACGACGAGCCAGAGCACCGGCGATCTGACGCATCAGCAGGGTTACCTGGTTGTTAGCTACAACTACTGTAGTACGCTCGTTTTCTGTAGAGGACTTCGGATGCCATGCTACCAGGTATTTACCAGGATGGTATTTTACATATTTGATCAGTCCTTTAATCGGGCTGCGGTTTACGTGAACATTCAGGGGAGACATAAAGATAGAAACCTGTAAACGCTTGTCTTTGAAATATTCGTTTTCTACGGTTTCTTCAATCACCACAACTTTACCATCTGCAGGAGCAATCACCAGGTTATCACCTTGTGTAAAGGTTCTGTTCGGAATTCTGAAGAACCAAAGCACCCAGAACCATAATAAGAAAAAGGCCGTTTGTAAGGTCCAGTAAGCAATCTGGAAGGCACAGCCGGCTTTATTCAGCAGGAAATGGTTTAAGATAGCCAGTCCGGCAAATAAGATAGTAGCAATAGTGATATATTTATATCCTTCGCGATGAATCGTCATAATTAAATATGAATGGTTAAAAAATGAGTGTCAAAATTAAATCAAATTATGCTGCCATCGCAAACATTATATAAATATAAGCAAATGGCAGTGCGGCCAGCAGCGAATCGAAGCGATCAAGGGCTCCGCCGTGACCCGGCATTATATTGCCAGAGTCCTTAATGCCCGCCAGTCTTTTTAGCTTAGACTCCAGCAGATCACCTGCCGTACCGGCAAATGCTGCAATTGCTGCAAAGACCATCCAGTCCATAGGACGGAATAGGGTAGTGTAGTGTGCCCAGATCGCAGCGCCACCAATCGTAAGCAATGCGCCGCCAATAGTACCTTCCCAGGTTTTCTTTGGTGAAATGGGTGAAAAAGGTGTTTTGCCGATGAAAGACCCAACGATATAAGCCATAGTGTCATTCATCCATATCATTAAAATTAAAGCCAGGGGCAGGGAGAAATGGATGCTCCATAACTGCACCATCAGTGCCATAGGTACCGCAACATATAATAAACCGATAAGGCTCATGACCCCGGCAGCCAATGCTGTACGTTTGGACAGTATTGCGGGAAACAGGATGATCAGCGGGATACCCGTCAGCATAGCGGTTTCGAATGCGCCGGAAGCAGAAAGATTAACCCCTACAAATACCAGTACACCCATTACCTGTGTCAGCCATTGCAGCCAGGCTGGAAAGTGTGCCTCTTTAAAAATGTTCTGTGCCAGCCGGTAAAACTCACGGATGCCCAGGAACTGGATCAGTAGCGCCAGCCCGACAATGCCGTAAACAGAGCCCGTCCACAAGTGGCCCAGCAGGCCAAACATCATAATAGCAGCAAAAACAATGGCAGAACCCAAACGGGTAAAAAATACAGGCCAGTTCATAAATTATCCGGAAATATTATTTTGATAAGAAGATTGATACGGCATAGACCAGGTCTTGGCGAAGCCATGGGTGCCGGCAAATATGCGGCGCAATGTGAGAAATACAATAACAGCTCCTGCGACTATTAAACCAATGATCACGTAAATAGGGAGCTGTTCCTCTTCCAGATGCGGATTGCGCGATACCCAGAATGCCTGCAATACCTGTATACCATTATTCAGGAAATGCAATAAGATAGCATACCAGATATTACCGGTACGATGGTAGATGAATCCCAGTACAATCCCAGCCAGGGTAATTGGCAGGAAATTGTAGATACTGGCATGGTACATCGCGAAGAACAAGCCACTTGCAATAATGCTGAGTACAGGTCTTTTCAGAAAGCTGTTAAAGAAACGCTGCACGATACCGCGGAAAAAGATTTCTTCACAGAAGGCCGGAATCAGTGCAATAAAGATAACCCGGATGATGATATCACCGGCAGTATCCATACGCAGCAAGGCAGCCTCCATAGCTTTGCGCTGTTCCTGCATCGTATCGGCTTCAGTACCCCAGGAGAAAGATTGTAATAATGCAGAAAGCCCTAATATCAGCGCCAGCATACCTATGGCCACTATGAACATACTGGCAACACGGGAACCTTTTACCGGTTTGAAAGATAAAAAGAAACGTGGGCGGTCGGGGAGCAGGTATATAAAAGCCAGGGCCGGTAACAGGAAGGTCAATACCTGCGACAGTCCGTTCAGCAATAACAATCCCCAGCTGAGATTACTGTTGACCGGAGTTGCTGTACTATTGAGGGATTTAAGATCTATATGCATCATACTGGTCAGGGCCTGGCTGCTGCCCATAAATAAAGCCGTGCCCAGAAAATAAAGACACAGAAAAAATAATAACTGCATGGCCGGAGCCTGCCGTCTCAGCTGAAACATACGCATGATCATCACTTGGTAAGCTGCAAAGATACTCAATGGAACGCAATGGCCCGAAACAGATTATGTAAGAAAACTGTTATATAAAAAGAGGCTCCCGCATTGCAGGAGCCTCTTTTTATATAACTGATCCGGGTTTTTAATAACCCAGTGCTTTATAGATATAATCCTGTGTTACCACACGGGTACCTGCTTTATTGATCAGGTTATTGTCGGCTGTAGGATTGATGCGGTTAGATAGGAAGATAAATACAACGCCCTTATCCGGATCAGACCATACACAGGTGCCGGTGAAGCCCTGATGGCCGAATGCACTTTTACTGCAATAATTAGAGGCAGGACCGCCGTCGCCAGAACTCTTTTCCGGTTTGTCGAACCCGTAGCCTCTGCGGCTGATTCCTGAACGGTAACCGGTAAAATAGCTTACCGTCTGCGGACTCAGTAATTGCTTACCGCGGTAGGTGCCACCATTCATCAGCATCTGCATAATAATAGACAGGTCCTCTGCATTGGCAAACAGGCCGGCATGGCCGGTAACCCCGCCCAGCATTGCAGAAGCCATATCATGTACATATCCCTGCAGGAACTGGAATCTGAAATAATTATCCCTTTCTGTAGGAGCACAACGTTGCTGCCAGTTTTTAGCCCAGGGATTAAAAGTGATATTTTTCAAACCCATTGGTTCGTAAAAATTTTCAGAAACATACTCATCCAGCGGTGTTTTAGTTACAGCTTCCACCACCTTTTGCAGGAAGAGAAAGTCCAGGTCGCTGTATACATAGGAAGCCGGAGCAGTAACCGGGCTTTCAAGAATCGTTTTCCAGACCGTATCTACATAATTCTGATTCATATACATACCCGATGCCACCGGCACAGAAAATTTCGCATTCTTGAATGCCGCATAGATATTGGCATTCGGATTGCCCGTGCTGTCAATGGTACTTTTGTAGAACGGTATCCAGGCTTTCATACCAGCCTGATGCAGCAATATATCACTGATCTTTAAGCCCGCTTTATTGGTACCCAAAGTCCAGGGCAGGTAATCGCCCAGGGTTTTGGTCAGGTTGATCTTGCCTTGTTCGTACAGTTTCATTACGGCCAGCGTAGTCGCTGCCAGTTTGGTCACGGAGGCAATATCATACAGGGTTTTGTCCGTTACCGGAACATTATTGCCATAGCTGAAAGTGCCGAAATTCTTTTTATAGACCACCTGTCCATTCTTAAGGGCCAGTACCTGGCAACCCGGGAATACTCCGCGACTGACAGAGCCATTTAAGTAGCTATCCAGGGCAGAAAGTGCAGCAGGATCTTTGATTAACTGGTTAGGACTGGTTACCGGATTCGTTACAACCGGTGTGCCGGCATTCGGCTTCTGGCCTCCCACAGGCGTATTGACCGGTGCCGGTTTACTGGTTGCCGGCTCTATATTGCTGCATGGGTGTACCGGTAATAATCCTCTCGCGGTCATGCGCCCGGTCAGCACATTAAGTGCAGCCTTGTAAGTAGCATCGTGCTCCTCATACGTAACAATGCTGGACGGTGCATTACAGATATATTTCAGGGCATAGGCATTTCCGAAGTCAATAAATAAAGTATTATTGAGCAGGCAGAGCTGTTTCATAAAAGCCAGTTGCATCACATCCAGGCCATAATTATCCTTAGGGTATAAATTCAGGTCCTGCATGCCGATAATGACCGCATCATATCGCTTCAGGCTATTGAGTAGTGCATCCATTCTGGCGGCACTCTGACTTTTGGCAAAGCTGAATACGCTGGTATTCGGCAAGGCAGCCTTCAGCATATTATGAAAAAGCTTAGGATCTGTGGTCACGAGATTCTCTGTTTTGCCCACAGATACATAGGCATAATTACCATTGGGGCGGAGCGTCAGCTTATCCATGATATGGTTATTGTCCCTTACCATGGTGATCGCTTCTGCAGCTACATTTTCAAATATAGCCTGTGTATAACGGTTCAGGTCTGCTGTTGCGTTTTCCGGGGCCACTTTTGCTACACGGTTCAGGCCGGCATCATATTTAGCCGCCAGTATTTTCTTCACACTCTTTTCCAATCGGACCGTTGTGAACTTTTTCTGTTTCAGTGCATCCTGTATCTTAGCGATACCCTTAGGTACATCTTCCGAAAACAGCAGCACATCATTACCGGCCAGGAAGGCCTGCAGGTCCGCTTCTCCGTTAGGATAGTACTTCGCCACACCCTTCATGTTTAGCGCATCGGTAAAGATCAGCCCCTGAAATCCCATTTCATTTTGCAGCAGATCGGTCACAATCTTTTTAGATAAGGTAGAAGGTACACCTTTTCCCGGCTCCAGTGAAGGAATCGAAAGGTGTGCTATCATTACACTCTGTACTTTCTGCTGGAATAATTTCCGGAAGGGATACAGCTCCAGGTCATATAACTGCTGTTTGGTTTTGGTAATGATCGGAAGGTCCAGATGCGAGTCTACCGATACATCGCCATGTCCCGGGAAGTGCTTGGCAGAGGCCATAATGCCATTGTCCTGCAATCCCTTAACATAAGAAGATCCCAAAACAGACACCCATTCTTTATCATCTCCAAAGGAACGGAAATTGATTACCGGGTTGTCCGGGTTATTATTGACGTCTATGTCCGGAGCAAAATCAATATTTACACCCATACGCTTACACTGGTACGCGATAGCAGTGGCCATCTGTTCTACCAACGCGGCATTTCGGGTTGCACCCAGCATCATCTGCCGGGGAAAGTTCTGTACTCCGGTCAGGCGCATACCAAGACCCCACTCCGCATCCATGCCAATCAGCAGCGGTACCTTTGTACTACCCTGGTAAGTATTTGTTTGCTGTGCCTGAGCTTCTGGTGTGCCCTGCATAAAAATGATACCACCGATCAGGCGATTATCGATCAGGGCCTGTATCTGCCCCTGGTTATACTTTTCGCCTCCGGAATAGGCTGCCACCATAAACAGTTGGCCTATCCGCTCTTTTTCAGAAAGACGGTTATAAACGCTGTCTACCCATTTCTGCCGTACATTCTGTGCCAGTAGCATTGATCCGCAGCCGGTAACCAGCAGTATACTTAATATTAGTTTCTTCATATCGTTTTCTCCCAGGTGAAAGATGTTTATACACTCATTTGCAAATTAAAATAAATTCGCAATCCGGTTTGATGATCACGTCTTAAAAATAAACAAAATGTATGGAGATGGCCATATAATAATTTCCTGCACGGGAAAAATTGTACATTTGAAAAAAG
Organism: Edaphocola aurantiacus; assembly: GCF_019797745.1. GTDB lineage: Bacteria > Bacteroidota > Bacteroidia > Chitinophagales > Chitinophagaceae > Edaphocola > Edaphocola aurantiacus. The sequence goes on from NZ_VOSI01000002.1 coordinate 609,656, forward strand.
GATCTGTTGATTTAAAGTAAAATGCCCGGAGATTCGTCTTCCATGGTATGAACCATTCAATTGCTTTATCTATGCCGGATAGTACTGCCCCCACCATAACCGATACGGTAAAGAAATATGGCGCCCAGCTGATGGGCTTTATCAGGGGCAAGGTAAAGAAGCTGGAGGATGCAGAAGATGTACTGCAGGATGTCTGGTACCAGTTCAGCCGGCTGACGGATATCGGAGAGCTGGATAGTGTCAGCGGCTGGTTATATTTTGTAGCAAAGAATAAGATCACAGATTTATACCGTAAGCGCAAGCCCGAAGCACTGGAAGATTATACCTATGAGCAGGAGGATGGTACCTTTGATATAAAAGAGGTCCTGCTAATGGATGACAGTAATAATCCTGAGCTGACTTTCTTTAAAGAAACCTTCTGGAAAGCCTTTATGGATGCCCTTTCCGAATTGCCGGAGGTACAGAGAGATACCTTTGTACTGAATGAAATTGAAGATATGACCCTGCAGGAGATCGCTGATCTGCAGCAGGAAAATATAAAAACGGTGATCAGCCGAAAAGGATACGCAGTCAAGCACCTGCGCAAGCGGCTGGAGCCTTTATATAAAGAGTTATACCCCTAAAAATGCATTTTATGAATCGCTATAATCGTGGGCGCAAGCCATTTTTTTTATTGTTTATACTGGCCTTCTTCCTGATAGGATGGGTAGTGATGTTTTTATGGAATGCCATATTACCTGAACTGGTCGGGGTTAAGGATATCCGTTACGGACAAGCCCTGGGTTTGCTGGTATTATGCCGCATCCTGTTCGGGTCTTTTGGTTTTAAAGGTCGTGGAGGCCCCGGAGGAGATGGCCGATTCGGCGGTGGGGCTCATATGAGAGAACGCCTGATGTCAATGACAGAAGAGGAGCGACAACGCTTTAAAGACAGTTTACGGAACAGGTGTAAACCCTCTTAAATAATCAGCATATTATAATACGATTGTGGCGCGCCTAAGGCGCGCCACAATCGTATACAACCCTTTTGCCCTGAAGCAATTAAGGAATGGTAAAGGCTATACCGTTTTCAACACACCACTATCGGCCCTTAAACTGGAGCCATTCGTGGCTATGGAAAGCGGACTCGACAGATACACCGCGAGATGCGCTATCTCATCCGGTTCTATAAAACGTTGTAACAAGATATGCGGATTTGACTGCTGGATAATAGCCTGTTTCAGCTGCCCGGCATCCATCTGCTGTGCCTGAGCAATCTGTGCTACCGTATGGGCAACACCATCAGAATAGGTAGGACCACCTAAAATAGTATTGACGGTGACAGCCGTCCCTTTGGTCAGTTTTGATAAACCATTACTCAAAGCAGCCATAGCCGCTTTTGTCATCCCATAGTGAATCATATTCTCCGGTACATTTACGCCCGATTCACTGCTGATGAAAATGATTCTTCCGAAGTTTTTCCTGATCATTTCCGGCAGTAGCTTTTGGGACAGGCGCATGCCGCTCATAACATTTACTTCAAAGTATTGATACCAGTCTTCCTCCGGAGTTTCATAGAAATCGGCGAGATCAAATATGCCTACATTGTTGATGAGGATATCAATATTTTCTAAAGATCTCAAAAGTGTTGCAACCTCTTCCTTTTTGGAAAAATCGGCTACAACAGCTGATACTTTTGCCTCCGGGAATGCTTGCTGCAACTGTTCCAGGGCATTTTGTGTTTTGTCAGGATTCCTGCCGTTAATCATCACCTCTGCACCTTCCTGCAGCAGCTTTGCTGCAATTGCAAACCCTATTCCCTGGGTTGAGCCACTAATAAATGCCTTTTTGCCATTTAATTGTAAATCCATGTTTCTTTATTTTTGTAATAATCGTTCAAAAAATAGTCCAAAAAAATTTAGCTCAGTATTTCGAGTTGTAATGCTATCTGGGTTTTAAGTACTTTCTGGTCCGGATACATTCTTCGTAAAGAATTGATGCCACACCACAGTGTAATCAAATACTTTGCCAGTGTACCGGCTGGCAGTACTGATTGCATATTTCCTTTTTTCTGCTCTTTTGCGATAACGGATTTGTACAGGGCCTCTGTTTCTTTTAGAATCAGTATGGCTTCCTGTTCCAGCTCCTCATCTACAAAACTCATTTCTATAATGGTATTGGCTACAATACAACCTTTATGGTGGGCCATGTTGTCGGTATGTGCGATATCCAGAAAGAAGTTTTTTATCAGCTTTACTGGCTCCTCACTATTGATCAACGTTTGTTTAAACTGTTCTAAATCGGCTTTTCGCTGCTGCAAGGCCCTTTTGAAAAGTTCTTTCTTCCCTCCTTTGAACGTGTTATATAAACTTCCTGCGCCAGCGCCGGTTGCACTACTTAAGTCTGAAAGAGAAGTAGCGGTATAACCCTTCTGCCAGAATACTTCCTGTGCTTTTAAAATGATTTCTTCGTCCTGGTGAATGTTAGGCCTGCCTTTCATTTTATTTGTATTGATCGTTACAAAAATAGTAAATTATTTTGCAAGATGGGGAATTTTAATCTTATTGAAACAATTTTCGGTACTCCACAGGAGTTTGACTGGTGACTTTTTTGAACAATTTGCTGAACGATTGTGAATATTCAAATCCAAGCTGATAGGCAATTTCACTTACCGTTCTATCTGAGGTGCTTAATAATTCTTTCGCCTTTTCAATCATATGCCACTGGATATACTGTTGTGCATTTTGTCCGGTAGTATTTCGCAGCATATCACTCAGGTAATTGGGAGAAAGATGGAGTTGTGAGGCCATAAACTGTACGGTGGGTAAGCCTTTGTGCAACGAAATATCTGTGTTGAAATAATGGTCCATTATTTGTTCGAACCGCGATAGCAGATCATTGTTAACTGCTTTTCGGGTAATAAACTGGCGGTTGTAAAAACGATTAGCGTAGTTAAGCAATAACTCAAGGTGCGACACAATTACATCCTGGCTATACTGGTCGATATTGCTTTTAAGTTCCTGCTGCATCTGTCTCATCAGTGATAAAATGATGGATTCTTCTTTATCGGAAAGATGTAAGGCTTCTGCAACCGTATAATCGAAAAAACCATAGTTTCCAATGCTTTTACCCAGGGCATAGGGCCGGATTAAATCTGCTTTAAAAACAAGCATATATCCAGTAACCGGATTGTCATTGCTTGCCGTTACAGAGAATACCTGACCCGGTTTTGTATAGGTCATCATTCCGCCATCAAAATCATAATCCCTTTGCCCGTATTTTAAATTACCGTTGCTCCCATTCTTGATAGTGATGCAGTAGAAATCATTAGTAAAATGTTTCCAGACATCACTATACCTATAGCTCAGCCGTTCAAAATCGAGAATGCTTATCAAAGGATGTTCAGGTTTGGGAAGTGCAAAAAGCTGATGCAGTTCCGAAATCGACTTTATAAGATGAGGAATGGAAACATCTTTTTTCATTAACGTAAATGTACAAATAAATTAAAAGTCGGTAGCCAGAGAAAGGTGCTTCCATTGTTCCAGTTCTATGGCCTCCTTTTTACGGTGTTCCAAAATCGACTCATAACTGTCTGTCCCGAGCGGCAGGTGTAATGGAGGTTCCGGCAGCTGTGAAATTTCTAGCAGGACCTTTGCCAGCTGCGCAGGATCTCCGGGTTGATTGCCGTCAATGCTGTGCAATATTTTTACATGTTCTGCTACATGGTAGTCCGGGATAATATTTTTGACCACTGCCAGTGTGGTATCGCTCATAAAGCTTGTTCTGAACATTCCGGGAGCCACTACGGTAACATGTACGCCGAATGGCTGCACTTCCTGTGCCAGTGCTTCGGAAAGACCAATTACTGCAAACTTTGATGCATTATAGCTACCTGTATTGGCATAGCCTATATAACCCATGTTCGACGCGATGTTGATCATATGTCCTGATTGTTGCTGGCGTAAATAAGGAACCGAATTACGGATTACATTACACATGCCAAATACATTGACATCCATCGTTTGACGAAATTCCTCATCACTTATTTCCTCCAGGCTTCCAACCAGGTAATACCCGGCATTGTTAAGGACTACATCAATTTGACCAAATATTTTAATACCGGTCTCTATTGCAGTTTTTACGGCTGTCTCATTGGTAATATCGACTTTAAGCGGCAAGAGGTTTTTGTACTCTTTACCTAGTTTTGCCAACTGCTCCGTTATGTTCCTTGATGTGGCAATTACTTTGTCCCCATTGGCTAAAACGGCTTTAGTTACTTCAAGACCCATTCCTTTTGAAGCCCCTGTTATAAACCATACTTTGCTCATATTCTTTATTGTTATGTGTACTGCAAAATTCCCTTCCTTTCCCTTGGCATTTGTGTTCTGATCACGGATTATTGTGTTCATATCCATTTATGCAGCTTATTTGATGAGCGCATTCTGATGTATGAAAAAGAAAAAGAAAAAAACTTTAGAAATAGTAAAGTAAAACAGAATGATGGCCGTCTTCAATACAAATCGATCGATAATAAATTTTTTAAAAAACTAAAAAAATTATGAAAAGTAAACTGCGTTTTATACTGCCCCGTCTGCTGGCTGTAACCCTGCTTATCGGTGCCGCTTCATTTGTACTGTTTATTGTGTTCAAACTGTTGCTGGCTGTAGTAGCTATCGCCGGACTGGTATTCCTCGCCGGGAAGATCATGGGTAAAAACAGGTTCAGGGGTAAATGGAAAACAGATGGTCCGCAACAAGGTATTATGCCTCAGGAATTTGCCGGTTACGATGCTCCGGTAAGTCCTTACAAGACGGCCGCGCCATTAACCATTGTTCCAATCCGCTAATTATAACAACACATCTTTAATTTCAAAAACAATTTCAAAATGTTCAATAGACAATCATTCGCAAACGATCATAACTGGAACCGCTTTAAAAACTGTAAAGGTGATTTCGGTAAAAAATTTGAAGAACGCTTCGGCATGAAAGCACCATGGATGCAGGGTTTCGGTCAGCGTACCGCAGCCAATATCGCAGAAACAGAAAATGGTTTTGAGATCAGCCTGTTCGCGGCCGGACTTAAAAAAGAATCATTCCAGATTTCGGTAGGAGCAGGAGATATCCTGACGGTTGCATACAAAGCTCCTGAGCAAGGCAGTGGCAACAGCTTTATCTACGAAGAGTACCAGCCGGCTTCTTTTGAGCGCGCCTTCCAGCTGAATGGTAAAGTACTTACTGACCAGATCAGTGCAAGTTATACTGATGGAGTACTGAAAATCACATTACCTAAAAATCCGGAAACCAATAAACCGGCACAGGAGATTCAGGTGCTTTAATCCTAAAATACTATTCACGCAGCAAAATAGGATGGGCGCGGCAATTGCCGCGCCCATCCTATTTTAGATTCTTATTTTCCACAATATATTAGTGCCGTATTTACCCCACTCTTTCAATCTTGGTTGCAGTACTTTAAACAATTGTTCGTTATTGATCTCTTTCCCTTTTCCTATCTTCTTTACCTCATTTTCGTGAAGCTGTACGTTGCTGACTTTTGTGGCGAACCAGGTGGTATATAACCTCGGTATGGCCAGTCCCAGGATCATACCCGGCAGGCCCCCAAATGATTCCGGTCCCCCGCTGACCATGATCTGCTCGGTATAGTAAGCAACTACAACTACAGAGTCATCAATCACCGTTGTGGCCTTTCGGCAATTATAGCCGGCAATAGGCCGCATTTCATCCAGAATTTTCCATTGATATTTTGGTAAGCTGTCTTTTACGATATAGGTATTATCATACACTTCCTTTTGTGCAGCAATGGTCTTGTCCGTAAAACTCTTGAGCACGATATTCTCACCGGCAGGGTCTTTTCCACCCCACATCGGTATTTTCTCAGGGCCGTCTTTGTCATAAAAGTACGTGCTCTTTTTTTTGTCAAAGTCCATTTTGAAAAAGACTGTCTTGTTCTTAGGCAGCTTCTTAATGTACTCTTTCATAAATTCACTGTCTTCATCGTCGTCCATTTCCAGCTGCATACCCAATCGTACATTTGTCGTCTTGAGGTATTCGATAGAGCCGGAGGAGGTGAACTGGGCGGTACTGCGAACAGATACCATCAGCAATGCACAGACCATCAGTAATAATCCTTTCATGTGTTTTATTTTCTTACTAAACATTAATCGTTTGATTCTTCTGTTTCTGTATTGCCAGGAGTCTTACCTGAAGCTGCTTTGCTGTACGTGAAGTTCCAAGCCAGTTTCAGCAGGAAGTATCTTCTGATGTTGTTGTAGGTTGATTCTGTAATATAGTTATCATAAGCGCTTCTGGAGAAACCGACATTACGGTTAAAAAGGTCATTGCCCTCCAGTCGGATGTTCAGAGAGCGATTCTTCAGAATCGATTTGCTGAGGAATGCATTGGCCAGGAAGATGTTATTGTTCTTGTCCTGGGCATCCGTTTTTTCCCGCAGCAACCAGTTAAAGCTGAAACCCAACTCAATACCTTTCCAGAAAGTATATACAGCCTCAAACTCCTGTCTGGTCATCAGAAACTTATTAACCGCCAGTGTATTTACAGAACTGCTGCTGATATTATATGTCGGGCTTATGTTATAGCTCAGTTCAATAACGGAATCTTTATAATAGTCCAGATCCAATCTTAGACCCACAGAGGTATTGCGGGAGGTATTCAGTACACTATTCAGGTAGCTGTTACTGTTGTTGTAATTACCATTAAGGCCTATACCCATTCTGGTTTTTATCGGTTTTATTTTTGTGGAGTAACCGCCATACACACCTGTATTCCAGTTGCCGTTCAAGTTAATCGTTTGATAAGTATTTACGCCTTCCGGTGTAATGTCGCGTCGTTGACTGAATGCATTCTGTGTAAAACTGTAACGGACATTACCGTAGAAGTATGTTTCAGAAAGCATTTTATACTGGTTAAAATTAACGGAGAAGCTATGGTTAAATGCCTGAACCAGGTCAGGATTACCCAGACGGATATTCAAGGGGTCGGTATTTTGTACCATAACCTGAATCTGGTCTATACGAGGTTGTGAAGTAGAACCATTGTAGTTAAATCCTACATTCAGAGAACGGTTCCTGCTAAAGTTCAGAGAAGCCCTTGGAAAGAAGTTCAGGTAATTCCGGGAAAATTCTGCTCCGCTGAAATTGTTGGTATTCTGATATTGTGCATAGGCAACATTACCACCGAAGTTAAACTTCAGTTGCTTGCTGATGTTATACCGCAGGTTAGCACCTGCAGAATTGGTCCATATACTATAATCATAATCACTGCTGTAGGTTGCATTTAAGGTGTCCACTTCTCCACCCGGTACCCGGTCAAAGCTCAGGTTTGATGCTGTGTTTTTTATATAGTTACTGTATGCATTCAGGACCAGGTACATCTTGTCCTTGATCAGCGGCTCAGTATAGGTGAAGCGAAGATTGGTCTGCAGGTTCAGCGTACTATCTGTTTTGCGTTGATTGAACGTCTGTGCAGTACCGGTGGTGTAGAAATTATTTTCAGACAGGAAAGAGCCATCTGCATTGCGCTGCATGTAACTTCCGTTCAGCGTGGCAGAAAAAGACCGGCCCTGTACCTTGTATTTTTTCCGGTAAGAAACGTCCAGACTAGCATTGGCTGTGGTACTGGTATTGTTATTTTCAGTACGGCTGTCATTGATCAGGTTGCCGTCCATATCGGTATAGTTAGCTGTATTCAGGCTGTTGGTTTTGGCCTGGTTTATGCTTCCTTTAGCCGTAACCACCAGATTGCTCAATGAATCAATGGTAATGTCTGCACGACCGTTAAGAGAGTTCAGTAAGTTGCTGCTTTTGCTGTACGCAGTAGTATTGTTGACATACTGTGTATCCGGCATGATATATTGTGTACGGGTGTTCTTCGATACTTCCAGCTGGTAGCTATTTACCCGGTAGTCAGTACTGAGGTTTACCTGGTCTTTTGCGCCGAATTTGTTACTGTAGTGTACACCACCATTGATACTTCTCGGCAACCCTTCTCCGCTGAAGGTTCCGTTATATCCGCCCAGCTCATTACCGCCACCGCCGGAAGTCATCATCATCATACCTTCCTCACCGTCACCATCACCCATACTCATCATAGCACCGCCGCCACCATATTTAGAAGCGTCATTCCAGCCCAGTCCCACATTATTAGTGTTACTGGTAATGGCATATGCCGCAATCTTGCGTTTATTTTTAAATGCGCTGACCATAAGCTGGTTTTCGTAATACTTCGGTAAACCACCACCCAGGATAATTTTTCCGAAATAGCCACTCTTGGCATTTTCTTTCAGGGTCAGGTTGATGGTTTTGATTTTGGTACCATCATCAATTCCGGTCAATTGCGCTTCTTCTGTTTTTTTATCAAATACCTGTACCTTATCTACAGCAGCAGCACGCAGCATTTTGGATAATACAGCAGGATCATCTGCAAAAAATTCATCCCCGTCTACGAGCATCTTCTGCACCTTCTCACCATGTGCGGTTATATTTCCTTTCTGATCCACTTCAATACCAGGCAGCTTTTTCAGCAGTTCTTCCACCGTAGCAAATTGCCTCACTTTGAAGCTATCAGCAGCATACTCGACCGTATCACCTTTAATGACGATAGCCCGTGCATCGGTAACGATTACTTCCTGTAATAAGTTTTGTTTGGAGATCATAGGTACCTCACCTACATCTGTTTTGATTTCATCCACCTTTACCTCTCCGATGAAATTGGCGAAGGTAGGATGTGCATAGATCAGCAGGTAATTACCTTTCTGAGGCACTGTCAGCCTGAATATGCCTTCCTCATTGGCACGGGTGAAATCCTGTAAGAGAGAATCTGATTGGTTAATAACACTGATACTGGTATACCCCATATTCATCATGGATGCGGTATCAATAATCTTACCCTCAATCGTATAAGCGTCCTGGGCCTGTGACCAGAAAGGACATAGAAAAGTAAGCAGTAGCAGTAAAGATCTTAATTGCATAAGCGATTATAATAACAATTCGGTAAATGTAGCTATACGTGGAAAACGCAATGTTAATTCACAATAGTATGCAATTAATCCCGAAAAGCTTATAAAATAATAAAAGAGTCACTGTCCTTAAGGAAAGGAAGACGTGTACGTGCAGACAGCAGTGCTTCTTTATCAAGGGTATAAGTAAATATTTCTTGTCGGTCGGTACAGTTCCACAATACCTCACCCCATGGATCGATCAGCGAGCTGCTGCCATTATGGTAAATGTCATTGCCATCATTGCCGATGCGGTTTACACCGATTACAAAGCACTGGTTCTCTATAGCCCTTGCAGCAAGTAATGTATCCCAGGCTTTAATGCGCCGTTCCGGCCAGTTGGCTACATACAGCAGGACATCATAAGAGGGGCCTTCTTCCTGGTGCACGTTCGGCGGATTTTGTCTTGCCCATACAGGAAAACGCAGGTCGTAACAGATCTGCAGGTTGATCTTCCAGCCATTCACCTGAACGATAACCTTATTACTGCCGGCGGTATAAAATGCATCTTCACCGGCAAATCCGAACAGATGCTTCTTATCATAATGATATGCAATGCCGTTTGGCTGCATCCATATCAGGCGGTTGTAAAAATGCCCTTCTTCTTCTATAATAATACTACCGGCTATTATTTTACGCCGCTGCATTGCCTCTTGCTTCATCCAAGATACGGTATAACCATCCATAGGCTCAGCCAGCTTCTGTGGGTCCATGGAGAATCCTGTAGAGAACATTTCCGGGAGTACGATCACATGGGCACTTGCCGGCACCTGATCCATAAGTTGCCGGAACATGTCGAGATTTGCATCACGATTTTCCCAATGAAGTTCGGTTTGTATAAGGCTTAAGGTAAGGGCTTGCATGGCGGGTTAATTAAAGGTTCCGGTATTTTTGGGCAAATATTTCAGGTACAGTTGTGGTGGTACGGGTATTATAGTCGAAGCAGACCAGTGCAACCTTTGCTTCAGCAATAAGCACCATATTACCCTCACGCAGGGTACTGATCCGGTATAAGAGGTCAAATGAACGGGAGGTGAAATTTGTTAAAAATAATTCAAAATGCAGCAGGTCTCCCAGGAATGCCTCATTACGGTAACGTACCATAAGATCAGACTGGATAAGGGCTGCACCCTCAATATCAAACTCAGTATAAGCCCATGCGGAAAGCATCAGTACGCGGCTTTCATGCAGCAGGGCTACCAGTTTATCATTGGCCAGATGGTTGCCGTAATTGATGTCTGTAACTCTAACAGACAGTGCCGTTTCAAAATCTGCACTACGATCAGGAAAAATAATTTTTACTCTAGACATGGCGTTGTTGTTGCAACATCTGTAAAAATAGTTAATTTCGTGCCTACAAACCCACTAGTAAAAACAAAAAATGAAAATTATCTGTATTGGTCGCAACTATGTAGCCCATGTTTTAGAATTAAAAAACGAGATACCGAGTAGCCCTGTAATTTTCCTGAAGCCTAAAACCGCTTTAGTACACCAAAGTTACCCTGTGCATTATCCGGAGTTTACGGATGATCTGCAATATGAGGCTGAAGTAGTATTGAGAATCAGCAAGAATGGTAAAAATATTGCTGAGCGCCATGCACGTAATTATTACGATAAGTGGACAATCGGTATCGATTTTACTGCAAGGGATCTACAACAAAAATTAAAAAAGCAGGGATTACCCTGGGAACTGGCAAAAGCATTTGACGGCTCCTGTGTCGTCGGCGATTTTGTAGATATTCCTAAGGATATGAAGAATGTACCGTTTGAATTATACCAGAATGAAGAAAAGGTACAGTCCGGCAATACGGATAATATGATTTTCTCTTTTGATAAGATCGTGAATTATGTATCCAAATATTTCACTCTTCAGATGGGAGACCTGATCTTTACCGGTACCCCGGAAGGCGTAGGTCCGGTTTTACCATACGATGAACTGGTAGGAAAACTGAACGGAGAAGAGCTCCTGAAGTTGACTATCATCTAATATTTAAACTGATCACATGACAGGCGTTCGGTCATACCGATTTTACAGGCAGCTCGTTTTTTTCGGGCTGCTTTTGTTTTTTATATCCGGTACTACCCTGAGCCGGGCCCAGCGCTATGCCTTACAGAACTATAATACAGAGAACGGATTGGTGCAGTCGCAGGCATTGGCTATGGTACAGGATCCGCTCAATCGTCTATGGGTGGGTACTTTTGGCGGACTGTCCGTTTTTGACGGAAGCGAGTTTAAGACGTATACCCGTGCCGATGGTCTGATCAGTAATACCGTTACCGCTATCGGATTTGCACCGAACGGAATTACCTGGATCGGTACTGCAGAGGGCATTTGCCGGTTCGACGGGCTACATTTTAAGTCTTATACTCTGGACCCGCATTCAGAAACAAGTCTGATCAATGATATAAAAGTTGATAACCAGAATCGGGTATGGCTGCGCTCCGGTAATAAGATCTATATCTTCAGAGGAGACCGGTTTGAACTGGTGCCAACAGATGGCATTATAACCTCTATGTTCCTCGATGAGCAGCGGTATATACACGTATGCTATCTGCAGAAAGGAGTTTTCAGGTTTATCAATAATCAATGGCAACCACTTACAGACCAGGTGCCGGACGGGTTCTGCCTCTCGGTGTATCAGTCTAAGTACAGTGGTAAAATGTATATACTGACCACAACGGGTCTGTATCTGGTGAACGATCGTTCCCTGCAATTACTGACTAATGATCTGCCCGGTTTTGATATTACCACACTTGCTACCAAGATTGTAGTAGATCAGAATGAGCATATATGGATCGCTGTAGGTAATGGATTATGGTTCTATGATGATACGCATGGTTTTGTAAAACTGAATGCAAGTAATGGGTATACCGATGAGCAAACGCTCTCAATCTTTATAGACAATACAAACAATATATGGCTGGGGACTAACGGGAGTGGTATTTTTAAGTACTCAGACAGCCCGTTCAAAATATTCGACAATACACAGATTCCTTTTGCCAAAAGCATCATCAGCATTTTTCAGCGCGGAAAAGATCTTATCCTGAGCACTGCCTATCATGGCATTTTCCGCTTCGATGATCAGACCAATACCATTACCCAGACTCCGCTTCCTAACTTTGCCACCAGCATCATCTCTATTTATGATGACCACGATCGCGGTACATATTATGCAACCTACCGCGGACTCTGGAATGCACACAACGGCACGCTGAAGCAGATCGGTACTAAATCCATTCCGTTCATCACCGATTGGACAACCATTAATGACGAAGTATGGTGTACGAATGGTGAGGGGCTTTGTGTTATAGATCAGGATAGCCTGAGGCTGGTGAAGCAAGGGCCCTACCGCAGACTGATTGCCTACGATAAAGAAACCATCATCCTGGGTACCAAAAAAGGGTTGCTGAAATATAACCTGCTTACCGGCGCAACAGATAGTCTGAAAGGACTGCAGATGCTGAGGGTGCAATGTATGACCGGTAATGCACAGCGACTTTATATAGGTACAGATGATAATGGTATCGTTGTGTATGAATACCAGACAGGCAGAATCTATACAATAAGTCATGATGACGGACTCAGTTGCAATTATGTGTATAATCTGCTGATTGATTCAGACAATATGCTATGGGCAGGAACCGGTTGTGGTATAGACCGTATACGGTTTTCTGAGTCGGGCACCTATCAGCTCAAAAGCTATGGAAAGACAGAAGGACTGTCCGGTGCTGAAAGTAATGAAAGAGCATCTTTCCAGGATGCTGAAGGGAATATATGGTTCGGTACTACCAAAGGTTTGTACATGTACAACAAACGAAAAGAGAAAACATTTAGCAGCACGCCATTTGTTACCCTAACCAATGTACAGTTGTTTTCCAAAAATATCCCAACCGGAAAATACAGCGATAGTACCATACCTTATCTTCGTATACCCTATCAGCCTGTATTTGACCATAATCAGAATAACCTCACTTTTTCTTTCCGGGCTATTTCCCTCTCCTCTCCTGAGCGTATAGAATATCGTTACAAACTTGAGGGTGCTGATCCTAATTTTGTGGAGACCAAGCAGACCTCTGTAGTATATACCAGCCTGCCTCCCGGTCAGTACACCTTTATTGTATATGCATCTGATGAGAATGGTAACTGGACAGAAAATGCATACCGGTATCCGTTTACGATCAAAGCTATATTCTACCAGACTACCATATTCAAAGCATTTGTCAGCTTGTTACTGGGTATATTGATTGCCTATATTATATACTGGTACAGCCGTAAGAAAGAGGCGCGCCGCCAATGGGAAATGAGACTGAGAGAGGAAGAGCAGAACAAGGTACGGCAGCGTACAGCAGAAGATTTTCATGATGAGATTGGCAACAAGATTACCCGTATCAATCTACTGACCATGATGGCAGAGCGCAAGGTCTCGGGGCAGACCGAACTGGGCGATATACTGTCGCAGATCAGGAACAATACACAATCGCTCTACCACGGATCAAAAGATATTATCTGGTCTTTGCAGAGAGAAAGCAATTTCCTGAAAGAGGCCCTTCTGCGTATACAGCAGAATGCTTCAGCAATACTGGAAGATACCGGCATTCGCCTGCACATAGAAGAGGAACCACCGATCAGGTTTGATGTAAAGATGCCGCTTGATTATAGCCGCAATCTGATCCTGATCTTTAAAGAGGCGATTAATAATGCTATTAAATATGCCGGAGCAGAAAATATATACCTGCGCTTTTATGAAGATATAGACAGCAGCGTTGTACTGGAGCTCTCCGATGATGGTAAAGGCTACGATCCTGAAAACAGTACCGGTGGTAATGGCTTAAAGAATATGCACAATCGTGCAAGGGCCATAAAGGGTAAGCTCAGTATCATCAGTCATGCCGGAGAGGGCACTACCATACGATTACGCATGTTTAAATACAGCTTTAAAAAATAATGCACTGCTTTTGCAGTGCATTATTGCTTTGAAATATAGTCCTGTACCGCCTGCCAGCTGCCGCCATTGGCACAATCAATACCCAGTTGATGCAGGTAAGCTGCAGCTTGCCCGCTGCGTATACCCTTTGCACAGCATAGTAACAGTGGTTGCTCCATAGCCTTGATTTCATCCAGTCTGCCAGTGAGTTCATGTAGGGGGATATTAATACTGCCCGCCGCATGCCCTTCGCGGTATTCCTCAACCGTACGCACATCTACAATCGTTTTAAAAGAATGACTCATTGTTGTAATTTTTGCCGCAAGTTACAGGTTAATCATCAGTGAAAATGTAGAACGCCGATCGTATTTATTAATATGTTAATCACATTTTGGTAAGTAATGCAAATGGCAGGATAATTATCTTTGTAACACAAAAATAATTACAATGAAAAAAGCATTATTCATCGCAGCCTTACTGATTGGCGGCGGCAGTGTACATACCTTTGCGCAGAACAACCTGCTGAATACAGTAGCTTCTGCTGCCGGAGCGGTAAAAACGGTACAGAAGATCGGCAATGTTGCCGCTACAGCAAAAGAAATATCCGGTGTCCTCACCAAAACCCTGGGCCTGAATACCGCGCAGAACGGTAAACTGATGAACATCTTTACCAAGCATATTACCGGTACGAATAGCATCTCATCACTGGCCAATTCTAATATGGCATCATATGCATCCAAATTATTAGGAATCAATACAGGAACCCTTAGTAGCCTGAAAACGTTGATGACCGCCGCACAATATGCTAAATTACTTGGCCTGGGCGGATCTAAAGGAAGCACCAGCTCATTATTAGGAGCATTAAGCGGTGGCAATAACCTGTCTACAGGAGCGGCCAGCGTGTTATCCAGCCTTTTACTGAAATAGAACCAGAATCAATAATAAGCATAAAAAGAGGAAGGCTGTAGCATTGCTACAGCCTTCCTCTTTTTATGTAATAATGTTAATTAAATCGTGGCAATACACTTCAGCTCAATTGCGATCGGGGTAGGCAGAGAGTTGATCTCTACTGTGGTACGGCAAGGCTGATTGTCTTTAAAATACTCCGCATAAATGCGGTTATAAGTAGCAAAATCACGCTTCATATTCACCAGGAATACGGTAACATCTACCAGCTTGTCCCAGCTGCTGCCACTCTCTTCCAGCACTACCTTAATGTTCTCAAATACGCTACGGCATTGCGCTTCAAAGTCAAATTCCAGGAAGTTGCCGTTTTTGTCCAGCTTCAATCCGGGAATTTCGTCAGTAGTCGTACGCGGACCGATGCCGGAGAGGAACAACAGGTTGCCTACTTTGCGGGCATGAGGGTACAGACCTACCGGTTTCGGCGCTTTGTCGGTCGATATTTTTTCAGACATAATGCTAAATTATTTTGATTTTAAAAGAACAAAGATAATAAACCTGGTAAATTATTTAATTTAGAGTGTATGAAACAGATTCCGGCATTAGTAGAAACCATGTACTGGGATGGACATACTATCGTCTTGTGGCCCTATCATCTGCGCCGCCTGCAAAAAGGTATCATACATTATGGCCTCGACGCAGACGAAGACATGATCCGTGAGCTGATCATGCACCGGATACAACAGGGTACCAATATGCCGCAAAAAGTAAGACTGGAGCTTAGCGAAACCGGTGCAGAAGTGACACTCAGTGCCTTTACCCGGGAGCTTGACCGGGTCGTACAGCTGGGCATTGCTACAGACCTGGTCATAAGCAGTGCCCTCGCTACAGGACTGAAAACGACGGACAGGGGTATTTATGTGCAGGCACAGGCACAGGCAGTGCAGCAGCACTGCGATGATGTACTTATTCCTAATGAAAAAGGACATTGGGTAGAAACTGCCATTTACAATATTATCTGGCAGGATCCCGATACTGATGTATTGTTTACCCCCGCCGAAAGAGAAGGTTGTATAGCCGGAGTCATGAGAGGCTACCTGCTGGAAAAGGACTATGTCCGTGAAGCGGTACTCTATCCAGAAATATTACAGACTGCGAAAGCGGTATGGGTATGTAATGCATTAAGAGGAATACTACCTGTAAACCGGGTAGGTATACAGGAATATATCATCCAGAACTTTCCTATCTGAAATAATAATGACGCAGGCCCGTAAAATAAGACAGGTCAGCCTGAATGTCTTTTTCAAAAAAACCATAGATCGTAGATCCCGTACCACTCATTGATGCATAAACAGCTCCAGCGCTGTACAGGTGCGCTTTGATCTGCTCCAGTAACGGATGTACGGCAAATATCGCCGGTTCAAAATCATTATGTACCTGTTTATGCCATTCACTGACCGGAAGTGCAGACAATGTGCGCAGATCAAATGATGCCGGTTTCGGCACCAACTGTCCAAATGCAGTAGCAGTACTGATGTGCAGCCCGGGGCAGATCACCTGCAGGCTGTATTGGCTAAGGTCTAAAGATATCGGGCTTAATACTTCTCCCCTGCCCGAGGCAAAGCTCGGTTTATTATCAATGAAGAAAGGGCAATCACTACCCAGGCGCAGTGCATAATCCTTAAGTGTAGGAGCATTCAGTCCAAGCTCAAAAAAGTCATTTAACAGGCACAGCATAAAAGCCCCGTCGGCAGAGCCACCACCCATGCCGGCCCCCATTGGTATATGTTTCAGCAGGTGTATGCTTACCGGGCTTACCTGTTCCGGGTAGTCCTGTTGTAATAATGTCCAGGCTTTCCATACCAGGTTATTGTGCTGCTCACCGGCTATATCCAGTCCGTGTATCTTCATCTCCATTTCATCGGCTGGTAAGATCTCCAGTACATCTTTGATCGGAACGGGATAGAAAACCGTCTCCAGGTTATGGTATCCGTCAGGCCGTTTTTCGGTAACAAACAGGCCTATGTTGATCTTGGCATTCGGGAAACTGAGCATAAAAAGTCTTTAGGATACAAGCACAAATTTATTCATAAATTTGAAATTCTAAATTAGAAAACATGGCATTCAGAGTATATACCAAAACCGGCGATAAAGGGACTACTGGTCTTATCGGCGGCACACGAGTAGGTAAAGACAGCATCAGGATAGAAGCATACGGAACTGTAGACGAGCTGAACTCCTATCTGGGACTGGGTACAGACCAGTTAAGCGATGAGCAGATCAATGAATGGATACTGGAGATACAAGATCGTTTATTCACTGTAGGAGCCAGTCTGGCTACCGATCCGGAAAAAGCACCCAAACAAAAATTACCCGATCTGCATGCAGAAGATATCAGCTGGCTGGAACAGCGTATTGATGAGATGGATGATGAACTGCCGCAAATGAAATCATTTATATTGCCGGGTGGCAGTATTGCCGCCAGTACCTTTCACATTGCCCGTTGTGTATGCCGCAGGGCAGAGCGTATATGTGTGCATATGCAAAGTACGAATGAGTTTGTTGCAGAAGATGTCTTGAAATACCTCAATCGCCTGTCTGACTTCTTGTTTGTACTGGCACGCTATATTGTGCATAAACAAGGAGGGAAAGAGATTCCGTGGAGACCGAGACTGAATGCATAATCATTATATTTTAAAGAAAGCGGAGATCAATTTATTGGTCTCCGCTTTTTACATAACAAAAGTATGGGGGAGTGAAGCTTATTATGCTAAGGCAAACCATAAATACAGTACTTAAGTTAGTACGTCTGGTTGCACTTTGTTTTATTTGGTTGCTACTTTTGAAGTATAAATAAATTTTAAAGTTGGCAGAAATCAACGAACCGAAACTATTCCTAAGAAAATCAAAAGCTAAGACCTAAAACTCAATACTAACAGACTTTTGAGCAACTATATTAAAATATAAATCCAAGAGATTTTACTTCGATTCTTGAGATTGATGTTAATGGTGGTAACCCTCTTTAAATAATGCTGATATTTTAACAGATGTAATAAAAGACAAAATATATAATAGCCCCGATCAATTTTGGTCTACTAGATTAGATGAACTTAAAAATAAAGTAAGCTTTAAAGAACTTATATACATTAACAGATTAAAAGAAATATTTAATAATTCTTATTTAATTAATGACTTCAATAAACAAAGTGAATACTTAACTAATAATATTGAAGTACTGTCAAAAGATTTCATGAGCAATACTTGGATTGCAAATGAAGGTGATTTAGCGGGAGGTATGATTTTTATTGCGTTGTACTCTTCTAAACTTTGGTCTCCGACAAACAATAACAATAACCCTGGTGGATTAGAAGCGCCTCCTTCTATTACGGCCATAGTTCAAGCAGATTGTATTGGATATTTATATGGATGGGGTAAAGCATGGCTTTGGGATGAACTACCAACTCCAAAGGAAAGAATGAAAGCAGGTTTAGGAACAGCATTAGAATTTTCTTTAATGAAACGACTCGCTAAGTATTTATAAAATAGATAAACATGTTTAAATTAATAATATACTTTTTGACAATACTTGGGTTACATGGTTTATTTTATGATATATCTTTATTTAAAGAAACAAATAGCGTGAATAAATATATTGAATGTGCTATTATATCTATAGTTTTTTATTTTTTTGGTTTAATTAAAAATAAGATTCCGGCCAACAAGGGCAAAAGAGCGGAGTAACGGCTAATTGAAAGTTTCGGCTTCCTCATCTGCAAAAACCATTTTTATTTGCTGAAAAAGTTTATTAGTAAATAAAAAATAGTTTTGCTAACGTCGGTGCTAAATTGAACATTCGTGCTTCCTTTTACACTCCTTCGCCAAGCTGCCGAACCATAGAGCAATATGAAAAAACAACCTTTCTACATTCAAGAATAGTTTACAATATTGAAATCAAAAGCTTTAATGACATCTTCTTTGGATATGGAGATTAAATTAATTTTAAACTAATAAAATATGTTCCATAAAAAAGCCCGGCGACAATTAGTCACCGGGGCTTTTTATGGAAAGATAATATTAGTTAATTCCGGCAGTTGTTGCCTCTTTATGTATCTTCTTCACTAATCCCTGCAAAACCGCACCAGGACCTACTTCAGTAAACTGTGTAGCCCCGTCAGCCACCATATTCTGTACGGTTTGCGTCCAGCGTACCGGAGCCGTCAGTTGGTTGATCAGGTTTTCTTTGATTTGTGCCGGATCGGTATAGGGTTGTGCATCTACATTCTGATAGATCGCGCAGTTTGGTGTCTGGAACTGAGTTGACTCAATCGCCTCCTGTAATTCCAGTCTTGCAGGTTCCATTAAAGGAGAGTGGAATGCACCACCTACCTGCAGGACCAACGCTCTTTTGGCACCAGCCGCTTTCAGTGCTTCACAAGCTTTGTCAATACCCGGCACACTACCAGAGATCACTAATTGACCAGGGCAGTTATAATTGGCAGGTACTACAACTTCATCAATAATATTACCCACTACTTCTTCTACCTTAGCATCATCCAGACCCAGTACCGCCGCCATAGTAGACGGTTGTAATTCGCAGGCTTTCTGCATGGCTGCAGCACGTTTAGCAACAAGCTTCAGTGCATCTTCAAACTGTAATGCACCACAGGCAACAAGAGCAGAAAATTCGCCCAGGGAGTGGCCTGCAACCATATCCGGTTTCAGATCCGGTGTGGTCAGGAAGGCAATTACAGAATGTAAAAATACTGCCGGTTGCGTTACTTTGGTTTGTTTCAGTTCCTCTTCAGAACCGGAAAACATGATATCGGAAATACGGAATCCTAAGATCTCATTCGCTTGTTCAAAAAGGGCTTTAGCCTGCTCATTTTGCTCATACAAGGCCTTCCCCATACCGGAGAATTGTGCACCCTGACCTGGGAATACAAATGCGTGCTTCATATTTATTGTTGTGTATTTATATTTATTGATTATGCGTTTACTTTTCCCTCATATTCTTTTACCCACTCTTCCAGTCCTGCTGCAAAAGTAGCATTTTCTATATTTTGAAAGTAATCGCCCTGCTCCATAATCTTGCCCAGTAACCAGTCCTGAGCGGCCATAGCATTTAAGGCAAAAGCATAAGGCGTATGACTGAAGCTCACCATTTCATATACAGAATTGAAGCGGCCGGCAAAACGGATACCCAGGTCTTTCTCGATCTTCTTACGCTCCAGGAATTTAGGATCAGCAACTTTATCACGCATTTCGATAAAGTTATTCAGTGCCAGTTCGGCTACCGCATCCGCATTAGGTTTGCGTGATTGCTGGAAAGCCGGTAAGATCGCATCCCAGTTATCACCATGCTGCTCCAGTAATTCGAATAATACCGAACAATCTTCAAAACCCGCATTCATACCCTGTCCGTAGAACGGAACGATGGCATGTGCCGCATCTCCGATCAGGCAGGCAGAAGACTGGTACACCCACGGTGCCACCTTCACCGTTACCAGCGAAGAGGTAGGATTATTTTTATAATCTTCCATCAGGGTCGGCATCATTGGTACCGCATCAGGGAAGTGCTGTTCAAAGAACGCACGGATCTTGGCATCTGTTTGCAGGCTGTCGAATGAAGGCGTACCCTCAAACGGGAAGAATAAAGTACAGGTAAAGCTTTTATCCGTATTCGGCAGACCGATCATCATAAAGTTATGACGCGGCCAGATATGCAGTGCATTATGCTCCATACAGAACTCGCCATTGGCAGATGGCGGAATACATAATTCTTTATAACCACTGTTGATATAGAATTGCTGGTAATCGGTACGGTCCAGCAAAGTCATGCTTTTGCGTAAAGCAGAGAATGCCCCGTCTGCACCAAACAGCAGATCATAATCTACGGTGTGTTTATTACCTGCCTCGTCTTTAAGATGCAGTTGTTTATGTTGCAGGTCTACATGATCGCAGGTCTCGTTGAAATAGATCTTTACACCATTGGCTTCAGCCAGGTCCATCAGTTTTTTATTCAGCTCGCCGCGGCTTACAGAATAGATGGCCTCCCCGTTTTTGCCATAAGGCTGGAATGCAGCAGAACCGTCGTCCTGATGCAGGTAACGACCAGTCATGGGTATGGCAATCGATTCGATCTCTTCACGTAAACCCGCCAGCTCCAGAGCTTTCCATCCACGGGTACTCATGGCCAGGTTAATCGAGCGACCAGCACCGATCTGCGACACACGCAGGTCCGGACGACGCTCATATATAGTTACTTCATAACCTTTTTTACGTAATAGTACAGACAATACCGATCCGACCAATCCGGCACCCAGTATAGTTATAGATCTATTCATATTATTTTTAATGTATGTTATTTGCGAACGCTAAGATACAGATAAAGGTCAGAGTTTTAAAAAATAGATTTTGTTTCAAATCGGGAGAAAGTTAGCTGCCGCCCCTATTTATAACAGTATTATTACACAGTCCGGGGTATTGTTGCCGTAAATTTGCGGCACTCTAAATTGTAAATCTGTTGTAATATGAAACGATATATCTTAGCCCTGAGCATGCTGATGCTTACGGGATCTGCTCTGAGCTTTGCCCAGTCTACTGTATTGAAAGAAGAAGGACGTGTATATGCCCTGCCGGCACTCTTCCAGAATAATAACAAAGAAGTGGTCATGTCCTGGACTGAAAAAGATGCCGATGGCATGGTATATTATTATTTTGCAACTTCTAAAGACAATGGCAAAACATTCTCTGACAAGCAACTGATCTATTCCTCACCTGGTATCGGGAACGGCCGGCTGGCCAGACCAAGACTCTTGTTCAAAAAGAATGGTGATATGGTTGCCACATTCTCTTTCAACCAGCAGGCCAAACTGGTGAGTGAAAGCGGAGAGGCAAAACCTGGCCGTGCGAAAGATCTGCAGGTATTTGTTACCGAATCGAAAGATGGCGGCAGGACCTGGACTGAACCAAAATCGGTTCACGAGGACCCGCAGCCGGGAGTAATTCGTGGTTTTTATGATGCTACACTGATGGCTAATGATGAGCTGGCGGTTGTATATTTAAAAGACATTCCGAACAAACCGCATGAGCGCGATCTGCGCCTGGTGACCAGCACCAATGGTACTTTCGGTGAAGAAAAGGTAATCGATCCTTTTGTGTGTGATTGCTGTAACCTGGGACTGCTGACCGATGAGCAGGGACGCCTGAATGTATTTTACCGTGAGAATGCAGATAATATCCGTGATATTTCCAAAATGGTATCGACCGACAATGGCCTTACCTGGTCTGCATCTGCAACCGTATTTCCCGATAACTGGAACGTAAATGCTTGTCCGCATACAGGTCCGGCTGCATTACGTTATGGTAAAACCAACCTGATCACTTATTATTCCGGTGTAGAAGGTAAGCCTGGTGTGCGCCTGGTCAACCAGGACGGCAAGCAATTGCTCATTTTAAAAGATGAAACGATCAAAACAGCTACCCTGGCCGGTGATGCCAAAAATGCAGTAATCCTTTACGGACAAGGTACTGCAGAATCCGGTATGAAAGTAGGTTATCGCACTATCAGCAAAGACAAAGTGTCGAACGATAAATGGATCGAGAACTCTGCTACCGGTGCTAATCCGAATGGTCTGATCCTGGGTAAGGAAATGCTGGTGGTTTATGAACTGACCGATAAAGGTAAAGTGATCGGTATCAAAACCGATGTGGTAAAACTGAACTAATCATTATCCAGGTACATATCTACCTGGAAGATAATCGCGGTTTTGTCCGCAACAATATCAATAGTGCTGTGTATCGTTACGCTTTCCGTGTGATGAAGTACAGCACTGTCTTTTTCTGCCAGCTTCATTGCCCCGATGGTTACCGGCTTTTCAGCCTTGGCTACAAACCATAACTGTATGCAATCAGGGTTCAGGTCTATCTTGTACTGTTCTTCATTGTGCAGTATGGTTAATTTTGCTTCAGTGCCCTTGCGCATCATGACATTGAAATCAGTGGTAGTACCTGTACTGCTCACAAAATCGGCCCCGGAGAAAGATAAAGGCACAAAGGGTTTTAACAGGAAAGATGCATCCTGGAAAGCCAGTTCTATAGACTGTTCCAGGCTGACCAGTATACGATCATAATCTTCCAGTACCGTAAAGGTAGAAGGGCTTTCACGTATAGTGGCCGAGCTGATACGGAAAATGAAATCACGATCGGCATAACGGCAATGCTCGGGGTATATAAACATCTGGCAGGTCTGGCCGCCGCCCCAGTCGCTCAGGATATAGTCATCGGCAGTAAGGTGCTGTACAGGCATGAATTTAGTTTTGGTTTCCGTATGTTTCGATCATTTCATTATGTATGATCTTATGTTCCGGTTTAGCATGCAGGCATAAGTAATACATGGCACGGGCCACCGTTTCCACTTTTATGGCACGGTATCGCGCCCACTTCCCTTTTAAGATTGGTTGCAGCAACTTCATCATCACGGTAGCTACTGCTTCTCCTGTTCTTTTGTCCTTGCGCTTACCCAGTAATAATCCCGGTCTGTATTTATACACAGAAGGAATGTTTAGCTGATCCAGTTCCTTTTCTGCTTTGCCTTTCAGCTGCTGGTAATGGTTGCTGCTGCTGGCTTTAGCTCCTAATGCACTGATATAATGAAACTGTTGCACCCCTTGCTGCACACCCCATTCGGCAAGCTGCACCGGATACGTTACTTCTATAGCATGGTATTGATGTTTATCAGGAGTCAGGGCCTTTGTGGTACCCAGGCAGGAGAAGATTATATCAACTTTAGGAATATCCTTTAATACTGATGATAAACTCTCGAAATCGGTCAGAACAAATTTTACTTTATCATACTTCAGGTGGGGTATATGACGTACCAGCGCATATATGGTACCAATATGATCGCTATTGGCGAGTAATGTCAGTAAGGCATTGCCCACCAGCCCGGAACTGCCTGCTATCAATACATCCATGTTTATTTTATTTTAGATTAAAGTTAAGGTATTCTGTATAATCAGGCTAGGCTGAGATGCAGTATAGGGTAATCTTTACCCATACCGTCTTTCTCAGATCTCGACTGTATGGCGAAGCCCTGACTCAGGTAAAATGCTGTAGCTCCTTCATTTTGCTCATTCACATCTACTTTGCGGATGCCTAAGGTATTAATGGCAAAATACAATAAGGTTTTACCATAACCTTGTCCGTGTACACCGGCCTCCACGAATAACATCTCCAGCCTATTATCAGCAGTACCCAGGAAAGCCTGTAACACACCGTCCTTATCCCATAGGCCGTACAACTGCACCTGAGGGAAAAACTGTTCTGCAATAACGCTTTTGAAATACAAAAAGTCCTCTTCGGCAAGGAAATGATGCGTGGCTTTTACAGCCGATGCCCAAACGTGCATCAGCCTATCGTAATCTGCGGTGGTTGCGGGTTTGATAATCATATCAGAAATGAATTAGCGATTGCCGCAAAGATATAAAATTGATGCTGCTGATTGATTTTCATAAAAATGTCTACCTTTGGCATTCACTTTAGGGGTGTCTGCGGTACCGCAGGCTGAGATTTTACCCTCTGAACCTGATCTAGTTCATACTAGCGTAGGGAAAAGTAAGATATGTCTTCGTATGCCTTCATGGCATTATTGCAGCCATTCCTAAAGTATTGTTTATATACTTAAATCTTCAGGGAATGGAATTTTCTTTAAATGATGTTTTAGTACAAGCCGATACCGAAAGTCTGTCTGTACAAAGCCTTCTGGATCGTGAAATGCAGCATCAGCAAGGTATTGCTGTGGCCATTAATGATATTGTCGTGCCCAAACCACATTGGGCAATACAGTATATACAACCAAATGATCGTGTCCTGATCATATCCGCAACACAGGGCGGGTAACACTACTTTTTATCCAATTTTATTCACATATCAAAATGTATTGTTCATGCAGCAATCTGAAAGTATATCACGTACTCCATTTCCTGGCTCCAGGAAAATTTATGTAGACGGGGCCTTACATCCCATCAAAGTTGCCATGCGCGAAATCTCCCTGCATGACACCCGCCGCAGTGACGGCAGTCTGGAGCATAATCCACCGGTTACCGTATATGATACCTCTGGTCCGTATACAGATGAGCAGGCGGTAATCGATATCCGTAAAGGCTTACCGCGTATCCGCGAGCAATGGATACTGGATCGTAATGATGTAGACCTGCTGCCGGAGATGAGTTCTGAGTACAGTCGCAAGCGCTGGGCTGATCCTAAACTGGAGGAGCTGAGATTTGCTTACCAGCACCAGCCGGTAAAAGGAAAAGCAGGAAAGATTGTAACCCAGTTGCACTATGCTAAGAACGGCATCATTACTCCCGAAATGGAATATGTTGCGATACGCGAAAACCAGCGTATAGAACAGCTGGCTACTGCGACCAAAGGTATGGACCACCAGCATCCCGGCAATAGTTTCGGTGCCAATACCCCGAAGCACAGAATTACCCCGGAATTTGTACGGGACGAGATCGCCGCCGGTCGTGCCATTATCCCGAACAATATCAATCACCCGGAAAGTGAGCCGATGATTATCGGTCGCAACTTCCTGGTTAAGATCAATGCTAATATCGGTAATAGTGCAGTGACCTCCAGTATTGAAGAAGAAGTAGAAAAAGCAGTATGGGCTTGCCGTTGGGGTGCTGATACCATTATGGATCTGTCGACCGGTAAAAATATTCATGAAACCCGTGAATGGATTATCCGCAACAGTCCGGTGCCGATCGGCACGGTGCCGATTTACCAGGCACTGGAAAAAGTGAAAGGTGTGGCTGAGGACCTGACCTGGGAGATCTTTCGGGATACCCTTATAGAGCAGGCAGAGCAGGGCGTTTCTTACTTTACCATTCATGCCGGGGTACTCTTGCGGTACATACACCTGACGGCAAATCGTGTAACCGGTATCGTTTCCCGCGGGGGATCTATTATGGCCAAATGGTGCCTGTTCCATCATAAAGAAAACTTCCTGTATACACACTTCGAAGAGATCTGTGCAATTATGAAGGAATATGATGTAGCCTTTTCGCTCGGAGATGGCTTACGTCCGGGTGCGATTGCAGATGCCAATGATGCCGCACAGTTTGCAGAGCTGGAGACTTTGGGAGAACTGACCAAGATCGCCTGGCAGCATGATGTACAGGTAATGATTGAAGGGCCGGGCCATGTGCCTATGAACCTCATTAAAGAGAATATGGACAAGCAGCTGGAGTGTTGTGATGAAGCGCCTTTTTATACACTGGGGCCCCTGACTACAGACATTGCTCCGGGTTATGATCACATTACTTCTGCCATAGGTGCCGCTATGATCGGCTGGTATGGTTGTGCCATGCTCTGTTATGTAACGCCGAAAGAACACCTGGGCTTACCCAATAAAAAAGATGTAAAAGATGGAGTGATTACTTATAAGCTGGCTGCACATGCTGCCGACCTGGCGAAAGGCCATCCCGGTGCGCAATACAGGGATAATGCTTTGAGTAAAGCCCGCTTTGAGTTCCGCTGGCAGGACCAGTTCAATCTCTCTCTTGATCCCGACACTGCAAGAGAGTTCCATGATGAAACCCTTCCGGCAGATGCCGCGAAAGTGGCCCACTTCTGCTCTATGTGCGGACCTAAGTTCTGTTCTATGAAGATTACGCAGGAAATCAGGGATACAGCAGAGAAAGGATTGAAAGAGCAGTCTGAAAAATTCATTGAGAGCGGTAAATCTTTATACGTATAAACCTGCAATATTATGATCGCTGTGACGCTTCCGCTATATGTGCCCTCAGAAGAGCGACTGATCACTGCCTTTTTTCAGGAAGGCCTGGAATTGCTGCATGTACGCAAACCCGGTATAGAACGGGAATGTATGCGGCGATGGCTGGAAGCGATACCGGCAGATTTTCATAGCCGGCTGGTATTGCATCAGCATCATGAGCTGGCAGAAGCGTATGGCATTCAACGGCTGCATGTGCCAGAGTATCTGCGAGCCGAAGCGGGACAGGTTGACCTGTTTCCGGAGTATACTTATGCTACCTCTGTACATGACATCAATACTTTCAACAGCCTGGATGAAGGCTATACCTATGCCTTCCTCAGCCCGGTACTGGAGAGTATTTCCAAGCCGGGCTACAAAAGCCCGGTATCCCTGCTGGATCAGGTGTCGCTTCGTGTGCAACAAGGTATTGCACTGGTGGCGCTTGGGGGCATTCATGCCGGTAATCTATCCGACATTGATCACAAAGGCTTTGATGATTTTGCGGTGTCCGGTGGTTTGTGGTATGCTTCCGATCCGTTGCAGACCCTTAGAGAATTATTAGCTTATCCGTTAAACAAATGAACATGATCGATTATCCCAAACTGCAATATATCTCCCAGGGTACAACAGCCTCTGATCAGTACCGGAATATAATAAAGGTGCTGGAAGAGGGTTGTACCTGGATACAGCTGCGCTGGAAAGGGGCGCCCATAAAGGATCTGAAAGCGCTTGCGCAACAGGTGCTGGTACTGAAACAGGAGTATGCCTGCACCTTTATCCTGAATGATCATACACAACTGGCATTGGATCTGGACCTGGATGGTATACACCTGGGTCTTGAAGATATGCCGGTAGCAGAGGCCAGGCTTATACTTGGGCCCGGCAAGATTATCGGGGGCACGGCCAATACACTGGCCGATGTGCAGCAACGTATTGCAGAAGGCTGTGATTATATAGGACTGGGGCCATATCGCTTTACCACAACCAAAGAAAAGCTCAGCCCCGTATTAGGGCTGGAAGGTTACCGTAATATACTGAACAGCATAGAACATAATCCTGTACCGGTTTTTGCGATCGGGGGTATTGAGCAAAAAGATATTCCCGCACTGATGAACACAGGTATATATGGCATTGCGGCCTCCGGTTTACTGACCCATTCCGCCGTGCCGGAAATTGTGCAACTTATAAATTATTCAACATGTCCACATTAAATATTGCCGGACAGGCATTTCAATCCCGGTTGTTTCTCGGCACCGGAAAATTCGGTTCGGCTGCACAGATGGAAGCTGCGGTACTGGCTGCGGAAACAGAAATGGTTACCGTCGCCCTCAGGCGTGTAGACCTGCAGCAAAAGCAAGATCCGATCTTATCGCATCTGCAGCATGATCATATCCATTTACTGCCCAATACCTCTGGTGCACGCAATGCTAAAGAAGCGATACTGGCCGCAAAACTGGCAAGAGAGGCACTGGAGACCAACTGGCTTAAACTGGAGATACATCCCGATCCCAAATACTTATTGCCCGACCCGATAGAAACGTTGAAAGCAGCTGAAGCGCTGGCTAAAATGGGCTTTCTCATTTTACCGTATATACATGCCGATCCGGTTTTGTGTAAACACCTGGAATCTGCTGGTGTAGCGGCGGTCATGCCCTTAGGCTCACCGATAGGGAGTAATAAAGGTTTAAAGACTATAGACTTCCTGGAGATCATTATCGAACAAAGTAACGTTCCGGTAATTGTAGATGCCGGAATAGGTGCACCTTCAGATGCCGCTAAAGCTATGGAACTGGGAGCTGATGCAGTGCTGGTCAATACAGCCATTGCTATAGCCGGTGATCCGGAAAGAATGGCTGCTGCATTTAAAGATGCCGTACAGGCGGGCCGTAATGCTTATGAAGCCAGACTGGCCCCTGTTGCTCAGGTCGCCACGGCTTCCAGTCCTTTAACCGCTTTCCTGGATTAATGTATGTATACAAAAGACTTTCGTTCAGTAATGGACCGCTATGAGTGGGATCAGGTACAGGAGCAGATTTACAGTAAGACCGAGTCGGATGTGATCCGTGCATTGCAGCTGGAACGCCGCAGTATCGATGATTTTATGGCGCTCATATCACCAGCTGCAAAACCTTACCTGGAGCAGATGGCCGTGCAGAGCCAGAGGCTTACCCAACAGCGTTTCGGTAAGACGATCCAGCTGTATGCACCTATGTATCTGAGTAATGAATGTCAGAATATCTGTACCTATTGCGGTTTCAGTATGGATAATGGCATCCGGCGTAAAACACTGAGTACGCACGAAATGAACGCAGAGGCAAATGCCCTGAAAGAAATGGGATTTGAACATGTGTTGCTGGTGACCGGAGAGGCCAATAAAGCAGTAGGAATGCTGTATTTTCTGCAGGCTATTGAACAGCTGAAAACACAGTTTGCTCATATCTCTATGGAGGTACAGCCATTGGAGGAAGAGGCGTATCGATTACTGCATCAAGCCGGAGTTCAGGCAATTCTCGTGTACCAGGAGACCTACCACAGAGAGGTATACAAGCAATATCATCCCAAAGGGAAGAAGTCAAACTTTGATTACCGGCTGGATACACCTGATCGTATAGGTCGTGCGGGCATTCATAAAATGGGGCTGGGCGTACTGCTGGGTCTTGAGGACTGGCGTACCGATAGCTTCTTCAACGCACTGCATATCGATTACCTGCAAAGAACGTACTGGCAGAGTAAATACTCCGTTTCCTTTCCGCGACTGCGGCCAGCAGAGGGTGTCATAGAACCTAATTTTATTATGGAAGATAAGGATCTGTTGCAGCTGATCTGTGCCTATCGGCTCTGGAATCCCGATCTGGAACTTTCACTCTCCACAAGAGAACGGGAACATTTCCGGAATCATGCCATTGGCCTGGGTATAACCAGCATGAGCGCCGGTTCCAAAACCAATCCCGGCGGGTATACGGTAGATCCGCAATCCCTCATGCAGTTTGAAACCAGCGATGAGCGGCCGGTATCCGAGATCAGAGCCTTGATACAGCAAGCAGGTTATGATCCTGTATGGAAGGACTGGGATCCGGTATTTACCTAATAATGTATACAGATGAATCTTAAAATCACAAAAGAAAACTACCAGCGCTATCATCGCCAGATCATCGTACCGGAGATCGGTATAAACGGGCAACTGAAGTTGCAGGAAGCTAAAGTGCTGGTGATCGGTGCCGGTGGGCTTGGCAGCCCGGTATTATTATACCTTGCCGGAGCAGGCATAGGTACACTGGGCATTGCAGACCATGATACAGTAGCCATACATAATCTGCACCGTCAGATCCTGCACCGCGAATCTTTGGTCGCAGCATCCAAAGCTCAGAGTGCGCTTGAAGGGCTGCAGCAGCTGAACAGTACGATACAGTATCACATTCATGAAGAAGCGATCAGTACTGGAAATGCAACGGATATTATATCGGACTATGACCTGGTTATAGATGGATCCGATAATTTTGCCACCCGCTACCTGGTCAATGATACCTGTGTCGCAGAGGATAAGCCATTGGTATATGGCAGCATACTGGGTTTTGAAGGACAGGTGGCCGTGTTCAATCATAATGGCGGTAAGCATTTGGGAATGCTTTTTCCCGAGCCGCCACCGGCAGAACTGGTGCCCAATTGCGGAGAGAATGGCGTATTGGGTACACTACCCGGTATTATCGGTACGATGATGGCACAAGAAGCCTTGAAATTGCTTACCGGTCTGCCGGTATTGCACAACCAATTGCTGATCTTTAATACCCTGCACTGGACGTTCCGAAAGATCACTTTTTAATGTCATAAATGTTAATGTCCGTATTATTCAGCCCAGGCTTTGTACCTTGCAAAAAAATAATTGCGTGATGAAAGCATTACATAAAGAATATAAATGGATCGGTATGGCCATGGCTGCTGTACTGGCCCTGTTACTGGTGATTAATATTGTTCCGGGACTGCTGCGCAACAGTGACTTCTGGAAAGTTTCTGCCGCCCTGATGAGCATGGGACTGTTGTACCTGGTATCTATGTTGTACCTGAACAGCAGAAAGGTGATTGAAGATCATCAGTAATTAAAAAAGAGGCTACATAATCATGTAGTCTCTTTTTTACAGTTTGGGAATGTTCTACAGATAGCTGCCGGCAGCCTGCTGCAGTCTTTTGGCAATCGTTTGCTGTAGCTTTTTAGGGCCCAGTACTTTTATACATTCTCCGAAGCCCAGTAATTCCCGCTCCAGTTCAAAGTTGAGGGTGACGTCCAGTCGGATGATAGTACCGCCTTCCTCTTCTTTAATGACCTGCTGCGAGTGGTGTATCGGCTTGGTTAATACATAGGGTACATTGTATTTATTAACCCAGAGTATTACTTTCTGAGCCCGGCTTTTAATGTCTTTAGTGACCCCGATGGTATCTTCAAAATAGCGATCAAAACCCACACCGGTGTAGGGTACAAAGTCTTTCGGATTCATTTCCATAAAATCAATGATCCTATCCAGCGCAAGGGTGAGGAGTGAAGTGCCTTTCTGTGGTTTGCAGATCAGGAACCAGCGATTGCGGTATTCTTTAAGCAGGTAAGGATGATATACCGAAGCCCTCGCCTCCTTCGCTTTAAAAGAACGGTAATTAATCAGCAGGGGCACTCTCTTGCGAATGGCCTGGTAGAGCGGAGTTATATGCTGAATCCCCTTGACCAGTACATTGCCTTCCAGCTGAATATAATTGTCCGATTTGTCGGTCGTCTTCCGCAATGAATTTTCCAACCGGGCAATGATGTCTGTCATGTCATCAAAATAATCAAAGCCATTCATCTGGCGCAGCACACTTACAATCTCCGACATCTTATCCAGGTCGGTATCCGTTATTTTAGTATGATTGATGCTGAAATTCGGATCCTCGTATGCATAGTATTTGCGGTCCTGTACAATGATCGGTGCATTATAACCCAGTTTATCACTGCGCATCAGTTGTATATCGGCCTGAATAGTACGCTTACTGATGCCCGACTCAATTCCTTCATAATCATATAATGCTTCCGATACCTTTTCGATCAGGTCTTCCAGCGCCCATTTACGGTAACGGTTGCGTAGGCATTTATCAATCGCCCGGTAGCGGATCAGGGCCAGTTTATTAATCGCCATAAAAAGGATTTGCGCTAAGGTAAAATTATTGGTGCAGCAAAACAATTAATTGCGCAATATGTTTGCGTAGTAAAGTTGGTGCCCTTTTCTTTACCTTCTTAAAGTTCCTGTGTTAAATATTCATCCAGCTCCGTAAGTAGCTGAAATGCTTTTACCTCCTGCGTTTCCTGATTGATCAGTACAAAATAGGGAATGCCTTCAATTTCAAAATACTGATCTAAAAATTTGTCCTGATCGTAAATCTGCGGGTATGTGTTTTTATCCGCTTTTATCGCTTTTTCAGCTGGCTGGAATTTGTCTTTCACCACCACACCAATAATCTGTAGCTGCTGGGGCGTGTACTTTTTACTGAGGTATGGGAGATCTGTTTTAATGCTTTTCCGGCAAGGGCTGCACCAGGATGCCCAAAAATCCAGCAGAATGAATTTTGAGGGAATATGCGGACTCAGGAAATTGAAATTTTTGCCCTCCATCAACATATAGGAACGATCAAACAAAAAATCCGACTTGATTTCTCTTCTACTTTTTTTCAACACATCTATTACCGAATTTAAAATCATATTTTGATTATCCTTATTAATAGTTGCTAAGTGAGCTGAAATCAGGTCATTATCTTTATTTGATGCAAATTCCACTTGATATAAACCGCTTCCGATTAAAAGTAAATTTGGATTTGTTTCCTTCAATATGAAAGACAATAGTAATTTATTCGTGTTTTCTGTAGTCTTTTTTGCTTCTCTTACTAATCCTAATTGATATTCTGCGATCTTTTCGGGGTCTTGCAATGTTTTCAAAGGTTCAGCATCAAGGCTATTCATTTTTCTATATATCGGCATCTGCATTGTACGTAGATTCAGGATATTATCATTTGTTTTAGATAAATCAGCATTTGAAGAAATGATCGAATAGCTCAAATACAGCTTTGATAGTTCAGCATTAATTGCAACAGTAGATTCTTTATTTCCTGTTATAACAAATGCATAATTATCTCTTTTCCCATCTTGTATTAATAATCCAGTTTGTTGACCTTCCGGCTTTACAGATAGCTTATAAATTGTATGTTCTTTTAAGTTGTCAAATTTGAAATTATTCTTTTTGTCAAGTTGATATGAATCTATTACCACATCACTACTACCTGATCTGAAGTACTTATAACTTGATACTTCTGTTAAGTATATTGTATTTTGCCAACCCTCGGCTGGTGCCATGTGGCCTAAAATTTTAGCAGCAAATGTTGTTTGAGTGATTATTGATAACAATAAGAATAAACCTACTTTTTTCATTTTAATACGGATGCTTTTTTATAATATAAAGTGTTCTACTAATAGTTTAGAGAACACTTTTCGAGATTATGGAAGGTTATCCTAAATATGCATTTAGCAATGCTAAATCTTCGGAACTTAATGACTCGATTGCAGATTGATACATTTCAAACATCGCGTCAAAATTTTCAGGAGTCGTCATACCCAGGATGTTGCCTAAATTGATAAGTGCAGGATTACGCATCGCTTGTGCATATTTCTGGAAGTCTTCAATCCCGATATTGTCCATTTTTTTTGTAGAAGTGTTTTTTGTGTCTTCACACTTGCAAAAGGCCAACCCAAAATAACAGCCGCAGGCATATTGACCAGCACAGTTGCCAATCGTGCATGTGGAAAATTTGCAAGTTGCAGTACAACCAGCAGCACTTACTTTTACAGAATGAATAGCCAAAAAGCTGAATAACATCACGAAGATGAATGCGATTTTTTTCATAAAAATGGAATTTAAAGGTTAAAGAATGATCCAAAAATAATTGCCAACATTGAGAACCGGAGCAAATAAATCTTTATCCGAATGTTAATATGTGCATTTTTTATATAAGTAATTGAAAGCGAATTTGCTTTACCTATTCTTTATTGCTACTATGATTTTAACATGAAATTCTGTGTGCCCTGAAGTGTTGATATATTAAAAAGTGTAACTTGTATGTTCTCTCTAACCTCTAAATAGTATACTTATGGACACACTGCAACAATTGCGGAATGAACTGGAACATGAATACCACACCACACAAAATTTCTTCCGCATATACCCCGAGGGAAAAAACGATTATGCACCACACGAGAAAAGTATGAAGCTAGGACACCTTGCTACACATATAGCGGAGATCTTCTCCTGGCCGGGTGTCATGCTGGAAACAAATGACCTGGATATCGGTGCCGGAGAGCGACCACAAATCTTGTCTACCCCTGATGAACTGTTGACCAAAATGCGGGAGCACTATGATAAAAGTATCGCGGCACTGAATAAGGCATCTGAAGAAGACCTGAACCCGGACTGGGCTTTAAAATATGGTGATAATGTACTGGCCAGCTGGAATAAATATGATGCCATAAGGCACTCGCTGAACCAGGTGACCCACCATCGCGCGCAGTTGGGTGTATACTATCGCCTCAATGATATTGAATTGCCAAAGAGTTACGGACCTACGGCCGATCTGCAAAGTTTCTAGAGTTTATTTTATATTATTACCTCACATTATTATAATACAATACTATGAACAAAAATATTTATCCCTGCATCTGGTTTAATGGCAGGGGAAGCGAAGCAGGAAAATACTATGCCGAAACTTTTGACAGGGCCAAAGTGACCCATGACAGTGGTATGGTAGTGACCTGGGAAGCTGCGGACTGCACCTTTATGCTACTGGATGCAGGTCCGAACTTCAAACCTAATTTCAGCATATCTTTTATGGTGATGTGTGAAACCGCCGAAGAGCTGGACCGCTATTGGGCAAGACTGTCTAAGGATGGAAAGATCATGATGGAACTGGCTAAATATCCCTGGTCTGAAAAATATGGCTGGCTGGAAGATCAGTTCGGGGTATCCTGGCAATTATACCTGGGTGCCGGAGCACCACAGAAATTCGTACCTACACTGATGTTTACCGGGGTCAATAATGGGAAGTGTGTAGAGGCGATGGAATATTACACCCGCGTTTTTCCTAACTCAAAAATTGACGGTGTTATGAAATATGAGGAGGGTGGAGACGATACTCCAGGCAATGTGGCCCATGCACAGTTTTATATCAATGACTATATGCTGATGGGTATGGATAGCTCTATGGACCATGGTGTACAGTTCGATGAAGGTATATCTATTGTAGTGACCACTAAGGACCAGGAAGAGACCGACTACTACTGGAATACCTTTACCAGCGAAGGGGAAGAAAGCATGTGTGGCTGGCTGAAAGATCGCTATGGCATCAGCTGGCAGATCACACCGGCACGCCTGCTGGAACTGATGGCCGATCCGGATCGTGAAAAAGCGGGAAGGGTGATGCAGGCCATGATGAAAATGAGAAAGATCATTATCGCCGACCTCGAAGCAGCTTACGCTGAAGCATAAGCGTGGATTGATATTATTTATGATTGCCCTGTAATCACTGGCACTTCATTTTTCGCAGCAGAAAGATGGTAGGTGTACACATTATAGGGCAATATTTTTGCCGCACATATTTTACCCACATAACTGCCCAGCAGCACAGGGACAAAAAGATGATACCCGTTAGGTACCAGGCTGCACACCAGGAATAATGAAGTAAGCGGTGCATGAATAGCCGCGGCAAGTGTAGCCGCTGCACCCACCAATGCAAAGTTGAGTAATACGAGCTGCGTACCCAGCAAATAATTACAGCATATCGCAAACAAAATACCCAGGAATGAGCCGGCCACAATGCTTGGAGCAAACACGCCACCATCGCCACCGGCACCCAGTGTCAGTGAAGCGGCCACCGGTTTCAGGATCACCAGTAATAATATAATCCATAAGAAAGAAAGGTCGAAGCTGCTAGTAGTTACAGTATTCAATACCTCTTTCAATCCATGATAGCTATCACCGAAGAGATAGGGTAGACTATAGATCATAGAGCCTACCATAAGGGCACCCAGGTTTACCCGGATGAAGTTATTGTGTATTGAGGCAAACAGCTCTTTAACCCTGATCACCAGTATGGTGGTGTATACGGCCAGCAATCCGCCGAGGGCCCCCAGGATAATGTAAAAAGGAACTGAAGTTACTTTCCAGGTATTTACGGCAAAGGGTAATAAAGGTACTGCATCGAAGAAATGTACCCATAAACCCGCTACCAGCGCAGCAGCTGTACAGCTGATCAGGATTGTCTTGTTCACCTTTCTCGCGATCACTTCAAGGGCAAATAGCCAACCTGCTAATGGGCTGCCAAACAACACCGCCACACCAGCGGCTACGCCCGCACAAACCAACTCTTTTTTATAGGCGAATGCGGTATGTCCTCTTTCATAAGCGGCATTGCCTACCGTAGCAGTAGCGACAACAGTAGAGACTTCTATACCGGTCGATCCACCAAAAATGACTGTAAGAAAACCATTGATATAGTGAGAGGGAATTTTAAATAGAGGAAGGTGATCTTTGCGCTGATCCAGCGTTTTGTATATTTCCGTAATACCTTTATTCTTCCTGTTTTTAAATAGATATTTCCGGAGAAAATAAATGATGGTAATGCCCACAGATGGGAGAATGAACAGGAGCAGAGGCTCGGTCTGTTCAATCCGGTTATACATAAAATGTTCTGTATGCTCGGTAAGCCGCTTGAGCGATTCTGCCAGTATTGCACATACCAGACCTATAAACAGGGAGACTGTAAATAACCTTGTGTAATGGTATAAAAGAATCTTTTTACGCATAGCCGAAGAATAAAGCAGTGATTTAAGTATCACGTGAAGGGACTGCAAAGTTAGGTATAAATTGGCCTCGTCCGATAAAAAGAAAGTTGCTTAACGTTTCATTTCTGTTTGATATGAAAAAAGTTCCGCATGTATAACATGCGGAACTTTTAAACCGGTTGCGGGCGAGGCTAACGCCAGCCGCCACCCAATGCCTGGTAAATATGTACCAGCGCATTCATCTGTTGCTTGCGGGTTTCGATCAGTTCAAATCTCGACTCCAGCGCATCTCTCTGTGTCATTAAGACCTCCATATAATCGGCTCTTGCAGATTTGAAGAGCTCGTTGGAAATGTCGATAGACTCCGTCAAAGCCTTTACCTGCTTATTCTTCAGGTCATAGCTCTGCTCCAGGTTATGAATATTGCTCATCTGGTTGACTACCTCGAGATAGGCATTCAGTACCGTACGTTCGTAGTTATATACTGTTTGTATCTGTCTGGCATTAGCCATATAATAATGCGCTTTAATGGCATTACGATTAATAAGCGGTGCTACAAGATCTCCTGCCAGCGAATACAGAAGAGACTCGGGACTTTTGATCAGGTACGCCGGGTTGAAGGCCTGATACCCTACAGAAGCTGTGATGCCCAGTGAAGGGTAGAACTCCGCACGGGCAACCTTTACATCCAGTTTAGCCGCAGACAGCTGCAGCTCTGCCTGGCGGATGTCCGGCCGGTTGGCCAGCAACTGTGACGGGATACCGCTCTGTACCATTTGAGGCATGGTAGCTCCGAAAGAAGCTTTGTTTCTTACAATCGGTTGCGGATAGCGGCCCAGCAGGAAATTGATCCTGTTCTCTGTTTCGGTGATCTGCTGGCGAATGCCGTACTGCAGGCTTTTCGTCTTGGCCACCTCTGCTTCAAATTTACGAACCGCCAGCTCTGTAACCCGTGTAGCCTCCTTCTGCAGCTTTACAATCTCCAAGGCATCGCTCTGGA
Source organism: Edaphocola aurantiacus (assembly GCF_019797745.1). Lineage (GTDB taxonomy): Bacteria > Bacteroidota > Bacteroidia > Chitinophagales > Chitinophagaceae > Edaphocola > Edaphocola aurantiacus. The sequence goes on from NZ_VOSI01000002.1 coordinate 647,118, forward strand.
TATCGATATTCTGCTGAATGATGGATAACTGATTGTCCAGAGCCAGTAATTCGTAGTAAGCATTTGCAATTTCTGCTACGAGATTGGTCACTACAAAATTCTTACCTTCTATGGTAGAGAGGTATCGCTGTGCAGCGGCCTTTTTTGCATTGCGTAATTTATGCCATATATCCACCTCCCAGGTTGCATATGCTGCAATTTTAAAATCGCCCAAAGGTTCGGGCATAGCCTTTCCGGGCTTGATATCCGTAGTGGCTTCGCTGGCACCGATATTGGTGTATCGTGCCACCTTATCTACTCCGGCACCGGCACCGATTCCTACAGAAGGAAGGTATTCTCCCTTACGGATGCGTACCTCGTTACGGGCGATCTCAATCTCCTGTAATGTAATGTTCAGTTCCTGGTTACGATCCAGCGCAGTGTCGATCAGTGCAGCCAGGTAAGGATCAGCAAAATAATCTCTCCAGTTGATGCTGGCCGTATTCGTACTATCAGTACTACCTGCTGTATATGCCTCTGGTACTGCTTTATTTTCCTGCCGGGAGACGATAGCCGGAATAGAGCAGGAACTGTATGCCACTGCTATTCCTGCAAGCGCTGCCCATGTATATATGCGCTGTTTAGTCATTTTGATCATTTTTATCCGTTATAGAATTATCCGTTCTGCTTTTAAACAGTTTGAGCAGCAGTTTTTTCTTTTTCTTTTTCGATTGCACAAAATCCTCTGTCAGCGGGTTTTCGTCCTCATCGCGTATCAGCTTGCGTTTAGATGCAATGGTGCCGAATACAAAATAAAGTCCCGGTACGATGATTACTCCGAAGATGGTACCAAACAACATACCACCTGCTGCTGCGGTACCGATTGTACGGTTACCCAGGGCACCAGGACCATGCGCAAATACCAGCGGAATAAGACCGGCGATAAAGGCAAATGAAGTCATGAGGATAGGACGGAAACGTACTTTGGCCCCTTCGATGGCCGCATCCAGTACCGTCATTCCCTCACGCTGTTTCTGTACGGCAAACTCTACAATCAGTACGGCATTCTTACCCAACAGACCCACGAGCATTACTAATCCGACCTGTGCATAAATATCATTGGCCAGTCCCATTGCTTTCAGCAGCATAAATGAACCGAAGATACCGGCCGGTAAAGAGAGCACAACTGAGAAAGGCAAAATGAAGCTTTCATATTGTGCAGCCAGTACCATGTATACGAAGATCAGTACGATCAGGAAAATATAGAGTGCCTCATTACCACGGCCTACTTCATCTTTGGTCAGACCTTCCCAGTCAATACCATAGCCGCGAGGGAGGGTTTTTGCAGCAACTTCTTCAATTGCCTGAATCGCCTCACCACTACTATACCCTTTTGCGGGTTCACCCCTGATCGCAGAGGATGGGTACATATTGTAACGGGTAATCTCATTCAGACCATGGGTTTTTACCATTTTCATAAAGGCAGAATAAGGCACCATTTCATCACGATTGTTCTTTACATATAAGTTCAGTACATCTTCCGGCAGGCGACGGTATTCCGGTCCGGCCTGTACATACACCCTGTAGAAGGTACCGAAGCGGATAAAGCCCAGCTCATAGGTACTACCGATCAGGATAGACAGGTTATCCATCGCACGTTCGATCGACACCCCTTTCTGCATAGCAGCCTCGTTGTCGATCTGCAATTCATACTGAGGATAGTTGGCACTGAAGAATGTAAATAAACCGGTCAGCTCTTTACGCTTGCCCAGCGCAGCCATAAATTGATTGTTGATCTGCTCCAGCGCTTTGTAGTCACCGGTATTGCTCTTGTCCAGCAAACGCAGGGAGAAACCACCTGCAGCACCATAGCCCGGAACGGCCGGAGGCCCGAAGAATTCTATCGTTGCACCCGGTATCTCATGAGATTTTTCTTCCAGTTCTTCAATGATCTCTTTTACTGAATGTTTACGGTCTGCCCAGTCTTTAAGGTTGATAATACAGGTACCGGCATTGGAACCGCGCCCTTCGGTCAGTACCTCATATCCTGCCAGTGCAGAAACTGATTGTACGCCTTCTACTTTCTTCGCCAGGTCCTGCAATTCACGCGCTACATCATTGGTCCGTTCCAGGGTAGAGCCCGGAGGGGTTTGGATGATCGCGTAGATCATACCCTGATCTTCATTCGGAATGAAACCCGTGGGCAATACTTTATTAACACCTAAAATACCCAGGCTGAATACAATCAGTAATCCGAATGTAACCAGTCTGCGGTTCACAATTTTATTCAGTAAGCCGGTATACTTTCCGGTCAGCTTTTCAAAGCCACGGTTAAATGCATCCAGGAATTTATCTATCGGAGTCTTTCGTTTTGGCTGTCCATGATTGTTTTTAAGGATCATAGCACATAATACCGGTGTGAGGGTCAGTGCCACAAAGCCGGAGATCACGATAGAGCAAGCCATAGTGATGGAGAACTGTCGGTAGAAGATACCTACCGGACCAGACATAAAGGCTACGGGAATGAATACTGCCGTCATCAGTAAGGTAATCGCAATTACGGCACCGCTGATCTCTCCGATTACTTTCTTAACCGCTTTGAATGGTGGGAGGTGCTCCTCCTCCATCTTGGCATGCACTGCCTCAACGACGACGATCGCATCATCGACCACGACACCGATTGCCAGTACAAGGGCAAACAGCGTGATGAGGTTAATCGTGAGTCCGAACAACTGCATAAACATAAAGGCACCAATGAGCGATACCGGCACCGCCAGCGTCGGGATCAGTGTAGAACGCCAGTCGCCCAGGAACAGGAATACCACAATCGCCACCAGTATAAAGGCCTCGACCAGGGTATGGATTACCTTTTCGATAGAGGCATCGAGGAAGTGCGATACATCATAGCTGATCTCATAATCCATTCCCGGAGGGAAGGAGCTTTCTTTGATCTCATCCAGTTTTGCTTTCACTTCTTTGATTACATCACTCGCATTACTTCCGTAAGTTTGTTTCAGGGTAATGGCTGCTGAAGGATGTCCGTCCATGTTGGAATAGATATCGTAGAATTCAGAGCCCAGCTCTACTTCAGCCACATCTTTCAGGTGCAGGATCTCCCCATCGGGGTTTGCACGGATAATTACATTTTCATACTCTTCCGGTTTATTATACCGGCCTTTGTAGGTCAGTACATATTCCAGTGCCTGTGATCGCTTACCGGTGGCCTGTCCCAGACGTCCCGGGGAACCGATGATACTCTGCTGGGCTAATGATTCCATGACCTCTTCGGTAGATACATTATAGGCACGCATACGGTCCGGTTTCAGCCATATACGCATGGCATACTGACGGCTACCCAGGATCTTGGCACTACCTACCCCTTTCAGACGACTGATCTCGGGGATGAGGTTTACATTGGCAAAGTTGTACAGGAACTTCTGATCGGCTTTAGGGTCTTTACTGTACACATTCACATACATCAGCATGTTGGGAGAGGTGTAACTGATCACTAAACCCTCGCGCTGCACCAGTGGTGGCAGGCGGTTGGTTACCTGTTCAATCCTGTTCTTTACATTTACTACCGCCTGGTTTGGATCGGTACCTAGGTCAAATACAACCTGGATAGTTGCCTCACCGGCACTGGTGGCATCTGAGGTCAGGTATTTCATACCCGGTGCACCGTTAATGGCTTTCTCCATCGGGATCAGTACAGACTCTACCAGTACATTGGCACTGGCCCCGGGATAAGCGATATTTACTACAACCACAGGTGGCGCGATAGACGGAAACTGTGATATAGGAAGCGTCTCTATGGCCAGAAGGCCCATAAAGACAATGACCACTGACATGATGATAGCCAGTACGGGTCTTTTTATGAATTTCTGGAACATTTAATTTCTTTTTTTGATCTTAGAATTATTCTGATGGTACTACGAGATGATTCATAACCTGGTGCGGATCGGCATATTTAAAGGAGATTTTCTCTTTGTCCTTCACTTTGTGCAATCCTTCCAGAAGTATTTTGTCAGATGCTTTCAGTCCGCTTCCGATCACGAACAGGTCCGGCATTTCAGCGATAACCGTAACCGGGGTCAGGTGCGCTACTTTCTGATCATCTACTACATACACATACTTCTTATCCAGGATCTCAAATGTTGCTTTCTGAGGAATGATAATGGCATTCTTAATCGGCGTATGCATCAGGATGCTGCCGGTTTCGCCATGGCGCAGCAGCCCTTCCGGATTAGGGAATGTAGCCCTGAATGCGATGTTGCCCGTTTCATTATTGAACTCCCCTTCGATGGTTTCTACAACACCAGGGTATTTAAACTCCTCATTGTTGGCCATCAGCAGGTTTACCTGTAATTCTGCTTTGTTCTGCACACTGGTTTTGTAATTCAGGTACTCTGCTTCAGAGACATTGAAGTACACCCACATCTGGCGGTTGTCAGACAGGCTGCTCAGGAGGTCACCCTCATCTACCAGGCTACCCAGTTTTAAATTCAGGCGATTGATAATACCGTCAAACGGTGCACGGATTTCGGTGAAGTCCAGGTGCACTTTGGCCAGGGCTTGTTCTGCACGGGCTTTGTCCAGGCGGGCATTGGCCATCGCCAGTTCATTCTTGGATACTACATTACGGTCCGATAGTGATTTGGTATTCTGTACTTCGATAGAAGCCGCTTTGGTTTCAGCCTGGGCCTTCATCAGTTCGGCCTCATATACTTTAGGCATAATCTTGAACAGCAGTTGGCCAGCCTTTACATACTTACCCTCATCTACATAGATCTTTTGCAGGTAACCCTTTTCCTGTGCCCTTAATTCGATGTTGCGTATAGAGCGTATCTGCGCTACATATTCTTTGGTAATGGTGGTGTCCATCTGGATAGGACTGGTCGCCAGGAAGGTAGTCTGGCTTTCTTTTTCTTCTTTGTGAGATGTGCAGCTTGTGTGGCATACGACAGCCCCCAAGCCCAGGATCATGAGCATTCTCTTCATAATAATTTGCATTTAAGCAACCGTGTTTTGTTGATGTGATATGAGTGTGGAAAATAAATAACCTATCCGGCGGGTGCCGGAGATCAGTTCTCTTTGTAAGCATGGAAAGGCAGACCTAATGGCCCGCAGGTGAAATTATATTCTGAATACCCCGAGTAGTACATGCCTTCTATAGGCAGGGGCAAACAAAAAATGCTTACCGGAGGGTAAGCGAAAGGCAGTATTGTTCTGATGCGCCGCAGGTCCGTTGCTGTAATACACAGCATCATTACGGTCGGCTATAGCTTTAGGGGTAGATGAGCTGTTGTCATCTTCAGTTTCGGTGTCCGGGGTATCGCCTTTTTCGTGATACTCCTGTGTGCCGGAAGAGGCGGCAAATTTCAGTGCTTCCTGAGAATCGTCTGTATCCAGTTGCAGATAAGGCTGCACAACAGAAAGAGAAAGTGTGGAGTCGGGATAAGTGACGGTAACCGTATGCGCATAATTACGGCCGCTTATACTCAATATAAGCAGAGCCAGCAGGCTGCACAATCTGATTACCCAATTTTTCATCTGACGGCCAAAATTATGTAAACTTAATTATTCCACCCAACTCCTTAATCAATTAATAACATAATTGCGGTAGACCGGTGGTCGGTGAGGGTTATTAAAACGGAATAGATTATAAATGTTGAAATTACTTTATGGTTAATTGATTGTGTTATAGTTGTTTGATCTTAGAAAAAACGTAGTATTTTTATGCCGTCCGCTATTATTTTTTGTACCAGAATAATTTTTTTATTGTGAAATACCTCTTCCTGTTGGTGTGCCTGACTGGCATGCACCTATATGTATCTGCCCAGGATCCTGAATCCTATGAGAAAGTATACGTTAAGACATATCTGGAAACGTCACATACCGATTTCAATAAAGCATTGAAAATTGCCGACTCTCTGTACGAGCATTCAGAAACGGAAACATACAAAGTGCGCAGCCTGATGCTGACTGCCTCTTTATACGAGCAAGCTGTAGACCTGTCCCGGGCCGTTGAGTACGCAGAAAAAGCAAAGGACATTATCTTTCAAACCGATAATTATAACTGGCAGGCCCGCGTGGCCGGATTTTTGTCCACCCAGTACCGTTTGTTGAAATTATATAAGAAATCCAGCGAGCATGCCGATAAGGCAATGGCCGCTGCCCGGCAGATCAGTAACCCTGAATTGGCCAATGTTAATATGGGTATGATGTACCAGGAGCAGGCATGCGTTGCCCGCGATCAGAAGCAGTATCGGAAAATGATTGAACTGGCTCACAATGCCCAGAAACATTTTAACCTCGGTCGCAAGAATCTGGATTTTTTCACAGCCGGCAATGAGGAGTTTATTGGAGAAGCCCATATTGGATTAAAGCAGTATGATTCTGCATTGGTGCACTTTCAAAAAGGTCTGAAAGCGCTGGAGAAAATGCCTGAAAACTTTGTCACAGGATTTATTATGACCGGTATAGCCACCAGTTATATAGAGCTGGGCAAACTGGATGAGGCAAAGCGCTATCTGGATAGTGCACAGGCCATGGTAGATCACTCAAACAATCTGCAATTAAAACTGGAAGTGTATGAGGCAGTTAAAAAATATGCCAGCAAAGTAAAGGACGTAGAAAAGATAAACCAGGCACAGCAAGTGCAGGATACAATAAGAACGGAGATGACGGTACGAAAAAATGCTTTTCTGAACCAAACCGTTAACGGACTGGAGACCAATTATAAAAAGGAAGCAAAGCAGGGGAGCTATAAGAATATACTGATTCTTGCAGCCCTGATCATTCTTGCGGGTACAATGACGTATGTGGTCGTAACAAAGCGCCAGCAAAAAGCCAGATTCAGAAAGGTACTGGCACGTCTTAAAGAAAGAGAGGAGCATAGACTGGCGCTGGCTGCGCAAGCTGTACCTGCTGTAGAAGTGCACCAGTTTGCCGAACCGATCCCGGCAGTTGGTGAGGAGGGGCAGAAAGAACCGGATGGGCCTATGATGACCCCTGAAACCATGCAGAAGCTATTGCAAAGTCTTGATGAGTTTGAAGCAGGCACACTCTTTACCGATCGTAATATGTCCCTGTCTTACCTGGCCACGCACATCAATACCAATACAAAATACCTTTCCCGTGTCATTAACCAGCACAAGCAAAAAGATTTTAACGGGTATATTAATGAACTGCGTGTAAATTATATTATTGTGCAGCTGAATAGTGATCCTGTATGGCGTAAATATAAGATCAGTACCCTGGCCGATGAGGCCGGATTCTCATCTCACAGCAAGTTTGCGACCGTGTTTAAATCCATAACAGGGCTCTCGCCATCCTTATTTATCCAGTACCTGGAGAAAGAAGTACAGTCTTAGGCATCATGACCGGCTGTGTCTGCGGCCTGCAGTAAATCTGCTGCGGATCTCCTGCCTCCTCGACCTTCTGAGCCTGGAGGCCTTAACCGGATAGTGCCGCTTGGGGGTAATATTATTAAAGAGAAGGGCCACCAAAAACAGGATCAGTGCTCCCGATAATACGGGGCTGAGTACATACCAGTACCCCATAGCGGCAATTTTGGTGCCGCCGGTAACCGCAATCAGTGCAGTGGCACCTCCTGGCGGATGCAAGGTTTTCGTAACCTGCATAGCCACAATAGAGCAAGCCACAGCAAGCGGAGCGGTAATCCAGATAATGTCCGGGCAGAGTAGTTGTACCGTAACCCCGACAAGAGCAGAGACCACATGCCCGCCTATAAGGTTACGGGGCTGGGCCAGCGGGCTTTGTATCGCACCGTACACCAGTACGCTTGAGGCCCCGAAAGAGCCGATCAGGAATACATTCTCCAGCCGGGGCAGTTGCAGGTGCTGTAGCCAGGCAATGATACCGATACCGAATATGGCCCCTATGAAGGACCAGAAATGCTCCCTGAAGTCGACCAGGGTTTCTTTATAGACTACATAACGATATAGCCTTATCTGTCTTTTGAGTTTATGCCTGATCATATCCTAATGCGGGGTGTATTGGTTCAGCATATGTAGTGAAGCCGGGTACAAAAATACTTTAATCAGATGAAATGGTTCCGGACATCAGTCCTGTTTGTTCGTACGGCTGCGTTTGCGCGCCGGAGCAAAGACTTTGTAGCCATTACGGAAATGAGGCATTCTGGTGCGTACATTGCGGCTGATCCGGTACAGCTTCAGCACCGTTTTCAGTCGGCGACCCTGCACCAGCTTCTGCAACATCACCAGGAAGCTGATATTGATCAGCGCCAGTATACATAAGACATACAATAGCATGCCGCTGTCATAATACTGGATGATGATGCCCCCGACCAGTGGTGTAGCTGCTTGTGCTACCAATGGTGCCAGGGCCAGTTTGCCGATGATGGTGCCATAATCTTTAGGGCCAAAAATCCACATGGGCATCGTGCCCCGCAGGATAGAGCGTACACCATTACCCATCGAATAAATAATGATGCCCAGAAATGCAATAGCAGGACTGGTTGCTAGTAAGATAAGCCCTGTGAGAATAGCACAGGCCGAGATGATGCCTGTTTTGACCGGGGTCTTAGCCGGGAAGAAGATGTCGAGCAGGCGCACACCCACCTGGCTGGGCCCGATGAGGGTGCCTATAAATATGGCATGCGTCAGGCCAATGCCTTTATGCGTCAGTATATCGATCAGGTATACATATATACCCGTCATGATGAAGGAGCCCAAGGTAAAGTTGCAAAGCAGGAGCAGGTAGGCACTGCGCGATTTGGCAGGGCTTAGCTGCTGTACCATGACCAGGGTCTGTTCCGGTAGCTTTTCGTCAGGTTCCGGAGCTACGTTCCGGTCTTTGAAAAAGCTGAAGTAGTGTATCGGGAAAATGAGTACAATCAGTATTACAGCATAGATAAGTGCAGCACCCCTCCAGCCATAATGTGCCAGCAGGAAAGAGAGCAGAGGCCAGACCACCGTAGTGGTAAAACCTGATATAAGGGTGATCTGTACAATAGCAGCCCTGGAGCGCATGCCATACTTTCTGCCCAGCGAGGCAAACAGCGCATCGTACAAGCCCATTCCCATAGCAAAACCCAGCACCAGCCAGCCACCGAGGAATAAGATCCGGTTTGTGGTCAGGGCCAGTATGATCAGCCCCAGTCCCATGATGAGCCCCGAGACCGGTAGCAGGAAGTTGCGCCTGCTGTGTTGGATCATCTTCCCGATCCGGGGAGAGATGAGGCCGGATAGGAGCAGCGCCAGAGACAGGCATCCGTAGATGTACTGGTGTGACCATCCTGTATCTTTTATAATAGCATCGCCCAGTATGGCCAGCAAGAAATAAGAGCCGCCCCATAACAATATCTGCGCAATACCCAGCAGCAGGCTCTCGCCGATCTGCCTTTTATTAATATGTCTTTTGCTGCTCAATGAAGGATGTAAAATGGCTGCAAAGGTCTATGTAAATCCCATATCAAAAAAATACTTTGTATAATAAGTCAAAAGTAGGCCGCTATGCCACGCTGGTGCCCGGTTATCTTCGATTAACTTAGAGTACAATATTGTTTTGCGGTACAATAGGTTCCGGCAGGGAGGGCTCATCCAGCATATCCCTCATATCGATCTCTATCGTACGGCTGATCTGTGTAATCGGAATATCATTTGCGCTGCCCTCAAAAGGATTTACGGCACTCTCCCCGATCGTGTCCAGTATATGAAAGGCCCAGGCCACGACGGCAGAGAAGAGAATGTTGAACCATATAGTATACCCTTCCAGCACAGTACCATCGCCCAGTTTGCTATACTCCTTCAACAAGCCGAAGGGCAGCAGGATGATGAATATAAACAAGAGATACGTCGTTACTGAAGCAAAGTTGCGGGGGTAGGGAAAGTTCTTGATGCGCTCGGCCCGGCCCTCGCTGTCGGTAAGGCGCATGATACTGCCCTGCAAGGTTGTCCATTCAAAATCGTTCAGTAGGCCCTCCTGCCTTAGTGCTGCCAGCGCCTGCGATTGCATTGCCGTCAGCTGGGTAGCCTTGTTCTTTTTAGACAGCACATAACGGAGTTCCTCCCCGGTCAGGTATGGTTTCAATGCCTCTTCCAGGGTGCTTTCGCATTCTGGTATGATATACCTGCCCCTCAGAAAGTCTTTATTGCTTGAACGCCGCATGTTTTCCCAGCTGCGGGGCTCCCTCAATTGAAAACGCAGTGCCGTAAGCCAGGCAAAGTGCCGGTAGAAGATCTGTTGTACCGTCTGTGGCTGCTGGTTATTTATAATATCCCGCAGGGTATAGGCAAAGCTCCTGCTGTCATTGATGATGGCGCCGTATATCTGGCGGGCCTCCCATATTCTGCCATAGCTCGCATTGTTTTTAAAGCCCACGATAAAAGCCATGGCTGTACCCAGCACCGCTATGGGCTGCCAGGGTATAGCTATAAAGGTCAGGCCACATACATATAATACAGTGGGTACGGTAGCGATCAGCAGTAGCAGGATGGTATCTCTGAAGCTCCATCTGAAAAACTCCAGCGGGGTATATCTTCTTCCGGTATGCATAAATGTTTATTTTTTTGAATAGGTATTGAACTATAAATATAATGCTTAGGATTTATATGCTGCACCTATTCTGAAAGTAGCGTGCACGTTCAAACCGTTTCCTCCAATGTTATCGGGTCTGTTTTTCACTTTGGTTAATGGGCGTCAGTTTTTTTAACTTAATGATGAAAAAAGATTTTGGCGTATTACTTTCGTTAAAGCCTTATGAGACAATACCCTATGAAGGTCTCACTCATTTACTTTATATAATTCACTTGCTTTTAATCAAAAGGTGATTCGATTTGTTAACCAATCAATCATTTTTTTATGAGAAAAGCATTACTCCTCTATTTGCTGCCGCTCATAGCTATGCAAGCCAGCGCGGCAGACCGTAATCCTGTACCCATTGGTGGTCGCCGCAGCGATCCCAATCACCGGCAACCGGGCAGCCATCATAACAGCATACCCCATGCCGTTGCTCCCCAACGTGCATTTATTGCCAGAGATGTCCACAACATGTATGCTTCTGTAAGTATGACGAAGCAGGATAAGGCATGGTTGCTACGACTCCAGAATTGACAATCTTGTATCGCGCATTACTCCGCAAGCGCTCCGGACGGGAGATGCTCCTCCCCATATTCTGGGGCATGGGTGTATAACAGCGCGTGCTCTATTTGTTGATCTGTATGACAAAATTGCACACTTGTTGTATTTCTTTTTTATTTAATACTTTCTGGCCCGGCTAGTCGGCCGGGTGCGGTACACACATGTGGTGCTGTGCTGGTATGGGCTCATTTTGTATTCTTTTTTAAGAGATATAATGCTGCTTTTGGGTAAAACCAGGCTTTTCAGAAGGCGGAAAATTTAATGCGCACAGGCTTTTTTCAATGATAAACACGTGGTTAGGCTTTTCAAATTCGGGAAAACAGATACTGAAGCTTTAGGATGCTAGTGAGGCGCGAAATAATATTGTGCTCTTGAATGCGGCTATATTGCCTGCCCGCATGTATAAAAATCTGTGTGATATGATGATACATCCCTATCTGTTTGCAAACCGGAGTAAAATAAGCATAGCTCAGATTTCTGCCATTATGTCTTCTAGTGAATGCCTTACGTGTTACCATCTATAGCGAATGATCTGCAAAAAAATACACAAACCTTATGCTTAGGTGCAGTATACAAGCTATGCTGTCCAATCAAATATTTATTTTTTAACCATTCAATTATTCTTTTATGAGAAAAGTACTACTCCTCTCTGTACTGGCGCTCATGGCTGTAAAAACAAATGCCGCTGACTATTATTGGGTCAACGGTGGCGGCAGCTGGAGCGACCTGAACCACTGGCGCCTGGGCAGCAGCTCGGGCAGTATCCCCAGCATTGTCCCTTCAGCTTCGGACAATGTATTTTTTACCAATCAGAGCGGCTTCGGTGCTACTGTAGCGACCCGTACCGTATCGCTTGATGCCAATGGCTTCTGTAACAACATGAGCTGGGCAACAGATGTGCCTAACAATCCTGTATTCAGCCGCAGCAATACGGCCTATACAGTAGAGGTATGGGGTAACCTGGCTATTGCGCCGGCTGTGACCTTTGCTCAGGGCTTTGCCTTCCGTGGTAGCACTACCAATACCTTTACCACCAATGGTACGGTAAATGGTGCTTTTGCTTTTGACGTAAACAAGGCTGGCGGTACGCTTAACCTGGTGGATAGCTTTGTGTGCCCATCAACCAGTGCGCAGAATAATATCGGCCTTACGGCAGGTACATTCAATGCTGCAGGTAAGACCATTAAAGCGTATCAGTTTGTAAGCAGTAATAGTAATACCAGGTCTTTTGATATTACCGGTTCTACACTGAACTTTACCAATCGATGGACGTACACGGGTACAAATAAAACATTGCTGTCCACAAACTCCTTCCTTACCGTAAACTCAATACTAGGTATTGACGGAAGTACTTACAACAAGGTGTCTTGCGGAGGGCTTTTTGACGGAGATATGGTCGTATCTAATGCTACGATTTCAAAACTGAGCTTTACCAATGTAAGCACGGGTTCTTTTGCAACTGTAAGCAACAGTAACAACATCGATACTGTTGTCTTTATGGGACGTGGCCGTATCTATAACCTTAATAACATCGGTTACCTGAATACGCTGCGCCCGGCCAGTATCTTAGGCAATAAGAATGTCTTCGGTACTATTCTGGCTCAGGATAATTTCACGGTATCCACTACCGATACCACTACTGTAGACAGTTTATTACTGGCTGCCAATAAAAGTGCTAAGTTGGGTGGTACGATCAATATCAATAACTACATGCGTGCCGCCGGGGTAACCTGTCAGGCTTTTACAGAAGTAATTGCTGATACAGGCAATATTGCGAAACTGGTTTTCGGACCATCTGCATCGGCCCTGCTGAACAATGTATTGCTGAATAATATTGCGGCACAGGGTAACATAACACCTATTGCCGTATCCGGTGTGGATGCCGGTGGCAATACGGGCTTTACGATTACCCAGCCAGGATCGCTCACCGGTACTACTTTGTACTGGGTAGGTGGTGCCGGCGACTGGAACGATAATACGCACTGGAGCTATACCAGTGGTGGTGCAGGCGGTGCCTGTATCCCTTTTATTGCCGATACCGTTATCTTTAATTCGGGCAGTGGTCTGGCATCTGGTAACATCGTAACTACCAGTGGTAATGCTTATTGTCGTAATATATCCTGGTTGTCCGGTGTGGGTACCTCTACATTCAACCAGGCAGCCGGAACCAGCTTCAAGGTTTATGGTTCTGCTCTGCTGGCACCTGTAGTGACTGTCAATGCAACACTTGAATTTGTAGGCAGCGACACTGCATCGACCTTTACTTCCAATGGAAGCACATTGGGTACACTGAATGTTACGGTAACGAAAACTGGAAGCGGTGCACTGACCTATGCAGATAACTGGACCAATACACTGGGAACTATTGCGCTCAATACCGGAAAGCTGAGCATGGCCGGCAGAACGATTTATGCACGCGCATTTGCCAGTAGTAATGATAATGTACGTAATACAGACATTACCAATGCCAATATACATGTGATTAATACCTGGGCGTATACAGGTAACAATAACCTGCTGCAATCTGATGGCTCTTACCTGCTTTCTGATCAGTACATCAATATTGCGAACAGAACATATCCTACCATTGATCTTGCTTATGCAGGGGCTGTAGATGTTTTCTCTATTGCACAAAGTACCATCGGTCAACTTACCTTTACGTCGCCTATTGCGACCAGTGTGGCAAAGATTTACAATGGCAATATCATTCGTAAACTGGAATTCAAGGGTGCCGGAAACATTATGGGTAGTGTAAATACAATTGATACCCTGCTGCTGGCTGGTTCCCGTAATTACAAGTTTGCCGGAACAACAACTATTAATAAGTATTTACTGGCTCAATCGGCTACCTGTAATGGTCTGCTGGAAATGAGGGGTAATAATACCGGTACTATCCAATTCAACCCTGCTGCTACCATTAGCATGGCTAATGTATACCTGCAGAACATGGCGGCTACCGGTGTGCCTACAGTTGCCGTTACCGGTGCTGATGCCGGTGGTAATACTGGCTGGAATATTTCTTCCGCTGCCGGTGCACCACGTTACTGGATCGGCGGTTCCGGAGACTGGAACGATAATGCACATTGGAGTACAACCAGCGGTGGTACAGGCGGTGCATGTATCCCTACCGTATATGACAATGTATTCTTTGATGCGAACAGTGGCTTTACCGGTGCGAGTAAAACGGTTACCATTAACAATGGTAATGCTTACAGCCGTAACCTGAACTGGGCCAACGCTACTAATGCACCTATCTGGAATAAATCATCAAGCTGGAACATGGAAGTTTGGGGAGATAGTATCGTGCTCAACCCTGCTGCAACCTTTAATGCATCAGTTACGGCCAAAGGTAGTACCCCTGTATTCCTGAAAGGAAATGTACTGGGCGACTTCGATTTCAGTGTAGACAAACCAGGAAGCAGCCTCACGATGTTGAATGACTTCAGCAATGCACAAACCAACATCAGCTTATACAATGGTACCTGGAATGCTTCCGGCATCAAGCTGAATGTATGGCAGGTAGACAATTCTGTGGGAGTAAACAATGTGTTTACCGTCAATATCAGTAACTCCAGCGTTGTGGCTCCATTTGGCTGGCGCTTCCAGGGCATTATAGCCAACCATACCCTGAATGCTGCAAATTCCTCCGTAACTACCGGCGACTTCAAGGCCAACGGTATGACATATGATACGGTGAATGTAACCAATACACTCTCTACATCTGTTAATATGGCTTCTACTACAGTTAAGAGCCTTAATTTTACCGATCCTAATACCGCCTCTGTTGTAGGTATCGTAGGTTCTGGCAATACACTCGGCAGAGTAGAATACAAAGGCGGTGGTATCATTAACGGTTCTAATACTATTGATACCCTGATCTTCTTCCCGGGTAATACATACACCTTTACAGCCGGTACCAATACTACCATCAATAAGGAATGGTATGGCAGCGGTACGCCTTGCCGCCTGACAGAGATCCTGAGCAGCAGCACTACAGCTAATGCTACCATTACGAAAGTGAATGGTGATGTAACCTTTGATTACGTACGTCTGCGCCGCATTACAGCTGCAGGTGCAGCAGCACCGTTTGTTGCACAACAGCATTCGACTAACTTAGGTAATAATACTAACTGGAACATTGCAGCATACAACGGTGCCGCGCCTATCTACGGACTGGGACCTGATACTGCCCTGCTGGCAACTGCTTTCCCATACACCCTGCATACAGACGGCTTCTTCGGAGCACCTTCTTCTCAGTATACATGGAACAACAGCAGTACAGCTGATTCCCTGGTGATTACTGATACCGGTGTGTATAGTGTTACGGTGAATTTCGTAGACGGTTGTACCATCAGCGATAATGTGCACATTACCCTGGCGGCGCCACTGCCGGTTACCCTGCTGAGCTTTGATGCTGCAGTAGCGAACTGTCAGACCAACCTGAACTGGACGATTGCCAATGCCGTAAACTTCAACAGATTTGTGGTAGAGCGCAGCAACGACGGTCGTTCTTACAATGAAATCGGACAGATCGCTTATACAAACGGTAAAGGTGCTTATGCTTATACCGATAAAGCAACCCCTAACGGAAAATCGTTCTATCGCTTACGCCTGGTTGATGCAGATGGTATGTATGCTTACAGCCAGACGGTAACAGCACAATCTGATTGCAGTACACAAGCTATCGAAGTGTATCCTACACTGACCAAAGGTATGGTGTATATCAACTTACCTGTGGGTTATGCCAATGCGAAAATTGAACTGACAACTATTATGGGTCAGGTACTGAACATTCCGGTGAGCCCTAACGCTGCTCAGCAAAAAATCAATCTGAGTGGTATGGCTCAAGGTACTTACCTGCTGAAAGTAACTAGCGGTAACGAAACACAAACGTTTAAAGTGGTATACCAACCATAATATTGATTTACGCTTCCGGCCGGTACGTATTGCCTAGACGTTGGTGAGTTGAAAAGCTATATCCTGTAATCTGGCCGGCCGGAGGAGTCACTTTCTCATGCTTAGGTGAATAAATTGCATGAAAACAATCGTAAAATAATAATTTGTCATAAACAATATGTATAAATGCTGGCTATATCTATAGCATGTATTGCATGGAAAGCTCCGTTATAAAAGAGTGTTTACGGTCTTTTTCCTTATTAATTGTTTGCATTTACATTAAATTACGGCTAAAGGTCTGTTGCGTCTGCAACGGACCTTTTTGTATTTACATATTAAAGAAAAGGTTAAATATTGATTTTCATTAACATGTGTGAACGTATGTTAATTCTCAGGTTTGTAAATTCGTGGTACACACTAATCCTCAAAATTTGAAACATTATGAGAAAACTTTACATTTTAGCCGCCTTGTGTCTGGCTTTCAGCATGAACTTGCTCGCCCAGGCACCACAAAGAATTAACTACCAGGCTGTTGTGCGCAACAGTAGCGGTAATCCCGTAACCAACCAGGCCATTTCTCTACGCCTCAGTATCCTGAACACTTCTGCTGTAGGTACAGCACAGTACGTAGAGACACAGTCTGTAACCACTAACGGGTTTGGTCTGGCCAATGTCCAGATCGGGAATGGTACGCCGGTAACAGGTACGCTTAGCGCAGTTACCTGGAACACTCCCGGCAAGTACCTCAAAGTAGAGGCCGATATTACCGGTGGTACTACGTACACAACTCTGGCTACACTTGAACTGATCAGTGTACCGTATGCACTGAATGCCCTGACCAGCAGTGATAACAGCTGGACCCTCAGTGCCGGAAACATTACCAACAACAACTCTGGTAATGTAGGTATCGGGGGCACGCCTAATGCCGCTGCACAACTGGATATTGCCGCTACCAACAAAGGTATCCTCATTCCAAGGGTTACGCTGGCCAACCGTCCTGCCGCTCCTGTAGCAGGTCTGCTCATTTATCAGACAGATAATACTCCTGGTTTTTATTACTATACAGGCAGTGCCTGGATAAGAATGATGAATACCAATGATGCAGGCACTACAGGGTCTATTATCCCTTACGCTTCTGGTACGCCTGTTGTGCTGACTACCATTGCGGGTGGTCTTGTAGGTACAACCGGACTGGTAGGTTTCGGTAACTCCGTTTCCGGTGTTTCACTGGTTGGTTCTAACATTGACCTTACCGGTGCGGCAGGTACTTTACTGAACTTCTCTTTCGTATCACCACGTTCCGGAACCATTACCTCTATCGCAGGTCAGTTCAGCACTACAGCAGCATTGTCCCTGATCGGTAGTACAGTAACCGTTACCGGACAACTGTATTCTGCTCCGAGCGGTTCTAATACCTTCAGCCCTGTTGCTGGAGCAACCGTGACGATGGCACCTGCCCTGACCGGTATTATTTCATTAGGTACTGTATCATCTGGTATTACCACTGGTCTGAATATTCCGGTAACTGCCGGTACCCGTTACCTGATGGTGTATTCTGCAACAGCAGCGGGTATTACCCTGATCAATACTATAGCCGGTTATGCCAGCGGTGGTGTGAATATCAACTAAGAACGGCTCATTTATTTAACTCCTAAAAGAAATTATTATGAAAAATATACTTTCAGGATGGGCCGTATTGATGTTTTTATGTTTGAGTACACAGGTACAGGCCCAGTCTGCACTGCCATATGTGGTAGCAGCAGGTGGTGGCTCTGCTCCGATCGTCTCTGTAGGTTATACGGTAGACTTTACTGTGGGCGAAAGCATCATCGCATCAGTTGGTACTAATCCGCAACTGACACAAGGGTTCCAGCAACCCAGTACCAGTGCCACTCCTCTTCCGGTAGACATGCTGGACTTTACAGGAGCTGCGCGCGAAGGCTACAACCTCTTAAACTGGCGCACTGCCCAGGAAAAGAATAACAGTCATTTTGAAATAGAACGCAGTACCGACGGTGTAACATTTACTGCAATCGGAACAGTGTACAGCAAAGCCCGGAACGGTAACAGCAGCTGGGAACTGGCCTATACTTACGATGACCGTAGCATTACCGAAGCGGTTAACTATTACCGTCTGAAACAGGTAGATCTGGATAAGCATTATGCCTACACGGGTGTGATCAAACTGGTGAATGACGCAAGCCAGTCTTCCATCACCGTATTCCCTAACCCGGTTACAGACAAAGTAAGGGTATCCATAAAAGGAAACTTTGATGGGGTGACTTTACAGGTAGTAGATGTTGCGGGTAGAGAAGTACTCAAAGCCATAAAGGTTACCGCTGCAGATACAGACCTTGACCTGTCTGTACTGAGCCAGGGTGCTTACTATATCAAATGCATCCGCAATAACCAGTCCGACGTAATAAAAATGGTTAAACAATAAAGAGTGAAATAACCTGATCCCCTCAGGATTAAAAGCCGACAGCCCCGGAATATTCCGGGGCTGTCGGCTTTTATGAAGAAAGCATTTTAAAGTTTAATTACTTTAAGCTGTTCTGCCGATTGGCCATTTTGAATGCTGAGGAAATAACTGCCGGCTGCAATGTGCTGCAGATCCAATATACTCACCTGTTTCATGGTCTGGAATGTCCGCACCACTTTACCGGAAAGGTCGATCAGGTCAATCGTTACCTTTCCTGAAGGTGCAATGCCCAGGTCTACTGTGATCGATTCCTTTGCAGGATTAGGATAGACATTGGCCTGAATCGGGGTAAGACAAGGATTACCACTTGTCAGTATCGTGCTGTACAGTGTTGGCTCACCCATTTCTCTGATAGCCAGGCGATAGAAATTCCGACCCTGTAGCGGTAAACCTTTTGCCGGCTTGCATTACAGTAGCGGTTAAGGGATGAAATGATTTCCCGTCTGCGCTGCGTTCAATATTGAAATTACTCGCGAGGGCATCATCTGCAGACCAGCTCAGTTGTAAAGAACAGGAAGACCCTGCCGTTACTATAAAGTTATGGTATAAGATTGGCAAAGGTACTGCCGTACTCGTCGCCGTAACCCGGTTCAGTAATACATTGTTCAACCCTGTAGCCGATACATAATAAGACCCTGTACTCCCCGTACTACTCGTTACAGAGGTAAAGGTAGTCGTCGCACCTGATTTGATCAGGGATAAGGTATTTTCCTGGTTACTATTCAGTTCTCCCGCAACATACCGGATACCTGCCGTACCGGAAAAGGTAATGGCCGGAGCGATGGTATAAACTTTAGCAATCGTTGCGCCGCTGCCTACACTCAGGGGTGTGGTCGACTGGCTGATGGTATTGTTCTGCAAGGTAATGTCAGCAGAAGGGCTCAATACCAGACCCTGGGTAGAAAATGCTGTACCGGATTTAACGGTAAGGCCAGTGCTGCCGGTGAATAGCTGTGCATGGGCAGCAGTAGTCAGACCGGCAAGACATAATATGATAGAAATACTTCTCATGGTTATCTGTTTAGGTGGATAGATTTATAAACCTTTTAATAACAGCGTATACGAGGTATTAGGGTCCTGGTTGGTCTGCGTAAACTGGTAAGACAGCACATCTCCAGGTACTACAGATACCGTGCCGCTTACCTCAACAACCGCGGTAGTACCCACCGTAGTAGAAATAGCGACTGTAGCTGCAACACCCGTACTCACTCCGTTTTTAAACAGGGTGAACGTCGCCGAGTGGCTGCCTGTCCCCAAAACACCACCGGGAGCTACACGTGCCGCGATCTTTAATTTGTAAAAGGTGCAGGCATTTGGAACCACATAACTGGTAATCGGAGAGGTACCATTAACAGAGGTAGCCGCATCCTGGGTCTCATTTACACTGGACTGTCCACCCAGTGACACAGGGCTAAAGTATAATGGTCCCAGAGCCGGAGCACCATTTTGTTTGTACGCCGCAACTGCCCGGGTCATGATGATGGTAGAATCCTGGCTGGAAGATGACGCATTTGAAACCGCTGTCCAGGCGGTGCCATTATATACATAAAAGCCTGGTGTATTATCGGTCTGGTAAATCAGCAAACCCGTAGCAGGTGATGCCGGACGGTTTGCCTAGTTCATGCGGGGAATAAGTAAACCCTTTCCGGTTGCATTGATCTCCATCATGGCAGAAGCATGGGGTGTAGTAGTACCCACACCAACCTGGGCCGAAGCCTCATTGGTATGCAGCAGAATGGCTGCAGTTAAAAGCAGCGCTGAAGTAAAGATTGTTTTCATGATTATTGATTTATATATAGTGAATAAAATTAATGCTAAATGTATAAAATCCGCATTATATTTTCACTAAATAGTGATAGTACGGTATTTTTTGAGGTTGAATTGCATGTTTTAATGATAAAGAGGGCCCCATTGGAGCCCTCTTTATCATTAATTATATTGTTAGATTATTCAGCAATTATACTGATGCCGCTTAAATCTGCTTTTCCGCTTTTCAGGAATTCATAAGTCAGTCGGTCGGCCTGGCAATTGATGAATTTGATTTTCTTCAGGCTATTGCTCTTAAAAAAGGTATTGGTTATGGTTGCATCCTGAAAGGTAACCCGGGTAAAGGTACATTGCTCAAAAGAGCAGTCTTCAATAGAGCCTCCTAAAACAAGATCTGCCAGATGTGTATCCGTGAATGAAGTATGGCTCAGTACCACATCAGTCATATTGCTTTTTTCCAGTCCGCCGGATCTGATGACCATACCGGTAAAGTCAGCTCCGGAGAAATCACAGCTGCTGGCATAGCTTCCCTGTAGCTCAACGGAGCGCAGTATACAATTGTTGAATTGATTGCCGGATAAGTAGGTGCTTTGAAAATGACTGTCACTGAAGTCGGAACCGGAGAAGTCGCAGCTGTCCACATTATTCCTTTTCAGCTGTAGGCCAGACATGTCTGAGCCAATAAATTTACAGCGTTGCATATTAGAAGAACCGAATTTTTCATGAAGGTTCTTTAAACCCGAAAAGTCGGCGTCTGCCCAGTTTCCACGTGACATATCCCAGCTCAGTTTGCGTTCTGTCTTTACAGGAGTCTCGGTTGGAGTATTAATTGGTTCTGCTGCCGCAGAAGAGGTCGTTGTCGGAAATTGTGCGGAAAAGTAATTAAGGTCTACTCCCAGTATTTCGGCCAGGCGGTTAACCGTAATGATATCCGGCACAGACTCACCCCGTTCCCATTTACCTACGGCCTGCGGACTGATAAACAAATGTTGCGCCAGTTGCGCCTGAGATAGATTTGCATTTTTTCTGGCCTCGGCAATTTTATTGCCCATGATCTTTGTATCCATAAGGACTGATTTTTATTTTTTATCGATACTGCAAAGGTATCTACGCCAATACCCGATTCACTGAAAATGCCCTATACCCTTAGTTGTATGACCGCTACTTGTAGTTGTATTATGGCAACTGAAAGTGGTATGCTGGTTATCATAGACTAAAAAAGGTAAAAATAACTGATTAGCGAGAAAAATGTCCGGCGCTGATTTCTAAAGTGATGCCTCCGGGATTTATATGCTATTTGCTCAAAATATACTGTATATATGGAAAACCTTTATTTACTTTGCAAGTGGATAAAGGAAAAACGTTTATGTATTATTAAATGTTTAGATGTTATTTTACTAAAACATACTTATACCTGATATGAAAGTTGTGATTTATGGTGTGGGGAGGATGGCTGAATTTATATACTACTCCTTTCGCAATGATAGTGCTTATGACGTTGTTGCTTTTTGTGTGGATGATGATTATATGGAAGAGTCAAGACAATATTTATTTGACTGTCCGGTCTTAAATTTTGCAGATACAAAAGCACAATTTCCGCCTCATCAATATTTAATGCACATTGCTGTTGGAAGAAATAATGCCCGTGAAGTGATCTTTAATAAGGTACGTGATGCAGGGTATTCCTTTGCCAATTATATCTGTTCCAGGGCAAACGTGTGGCCGGATCTGAAGATAGGTGAAAATGTATTTATAGACCAGGCCAGCGTAGTACAGCCATATGTAACAATCGGTGATAATTGTATGCTGATCGGGGCACGTATCGGACATCATTCCCGCATTTGCAGTCATTCACTGCTGTCGGGCACAGCACTTGCGGGAAGTGTAACTATTGACTCCAATTCTTTCCTCGGTTTAAACTCAGGTGTAAAAGAAGGTGTTCGCGTGGGAAAGCATAATATCATCGGTGCGGGCTGCTTTATAAGTAAAGACACTAAAGATGGCTCACTCATTTATCAGGAGCGAAGTGTGCAGAGGGTAGTGCTGTCCCGTAATGTTGTATTGTTCCATAATGAGGTGATGCAATCTTCAGAGCGCACTTAAGGGCTTTCTATTATTTGAAATTTAGTAGAGATAGCAAAAGCAGAACGGATATATACTGCGCTTATATTGTACTTTTCTTTAGTCTTGATTTAAGATTAAACGGAGCTTGTCTATACCATTTCCTTCTGGGTGAGTTAAGTCAATAAAAAATGCGGTCTGCCACTCTTTGGTTCGCTTTGCCTGACTGTTTTCCGGGATGTCCCAATCCGGGTATACCCTGAAACCTCTTTTCCCTTCAACCCGCGCAGTAAGTATATGTTTATCGCATAGTACATGTCCGGGGAATAAGAAAATGCCAAACCGGGATGCTGTTTCCGTTGCGATAATATAAAAATCGAAATTATCGCTGGCATGGAAGGGTTCTGTTTGCCCTTGGCTGTTCCTTTTCCATAGCGTCACAAATTGCCCGATCTTTTTAGGGGTAATCTTTGCCTTTCTGAATTTGATATTCAGTTTTCCGATCCGAGCATTATAACCGGCATATTCTTCGCATTCCAGGTCTTTGCATATGCTTTTTAGGGTCTGACCATTTGCGGCAAATATTGCATTGGCTACTGTCTTTAATGTTTCTTCCATTCTATTTCTGTAAGGTGCATGAATCGTAGAGGTGATATTTCCGTTCCGGCATATCCAAAAGTAGTACTAATTGTTTATCCCGCCGGGACTTGGATCTCACCCGTATATTAAAGACTACGGCCGCAGCTTTGAATTCTTGAACATTGAATTACTGTGTCCTATAGAAATCACAGGAACTGTATCTGTGTCCATAGATATTAAGGGAGTACATTTGGAATAAAACAAGCAAGCATATGAAACTTAGTATGTATCACGTAGATGCTTTTACCAGCCAAGTATTCAAAGGTAATCCGGCAGGAGTCTGTCCACTAGCGGAATGGCTACCGGATGATGTGTTGCAGCATATTGCAGCAGAAAACAACCTTCCCGAAACGGCATTTTACCTCATCAGGGATAGCAAGGTAGAAATCCGTTGGTTTACTCCGACAGTTGAGGTCGACCTTTGCGGACATGCAACACTTGCTGCAGCATTTGTACTGTATCATTGTGAGCATTATGAACACAACACCATCGAATTCTATTCCCCGAGAAGCGGCGCTTTACCTGTAACCGTTCAGGAAGGCAGATTAGTACTGAATTTCCCTACAGATCAGTTTTCATCAATAGCGTTGACAGAAGAGCTGATATCAACGACAAATAAAATACCGGTTGCGGCCTATAAAGGCAAGACTGATTATATGCTCGTATTCAATAACCAGGAAGATATTGAAACCATGCAACCTAACCTGTCCATAATTGCTGGACTGGATGCAAGGGGGATTATAGTAACTGCAAAAGGGGATACCTACGATTTTGTTTCCCGTTTTTTCGGACCAGCTTCGGGTATAAATGAAGATCCTGTTACAGGATCGGCACATACCACATTGACCCCATATTGGGCAAAACAGCTAGATGAAATGGAGTTACATGCTTTTCAGCTTTCCGCCCGTGGCGGAGCAGTGGATTGCCGTTTGCTGGGAGATAGGGTTGAACTTGTCGGTAATGCAGTGTTGTATATGAAGGGGGAAATTTATATCTGATGCAATCAGGAAAGCTTGGCCAATACCTGGTTTATGCGGTTCGGTAAGGTACCACTTACTTCGATCGCCTCTATGCCAAAATCAGCAATCCAGTCATGAAGCAGATCATCCACCTGAGCCCTGAGCCTGGGCAGATCTGCCTGATGGCCGGGTATCGGGTCCGGTACTTCAATAGGAACAAATACAAAAAGATCTATTTCGGCAATAACCTTTTGAGCGGCTTCAAATAGCAATTGAATATCCCTGCGCGGTTCAATAACATGGAGATAAGCTAAGATATCAAGGACGCATCGGTCAAATATCACATCGTCTTCGCTTTTGGAAATCAGTTTGGCTGAATAATTAAACTGCTCCATAAAATCATCGGCAGTGGGAATTGCTGAAAATTCATATCCAGATGATTCCAGTTGGTAATATGGCTCCGCTTCTAATGCATAACCGGGAAGATACTCCAGGAGCGCTTCTGCTAATGTGGTTTTACCAACCTTATGTGCACCCAATATGGCTATTCTCATAGTTAGTTCGATTTTGGAATACGACAAAAGTAAAACAGGTTCGCGTTTTGCGAACCTGTTTTACCTTTGTGATCCCGCTGGGATCATATAATTTCACACTAACGTGCTGTTATTCAGTGTTTTACATCTAATTAATATTGAATAGCCACTGAAATGGCCGCCATATTATTTGTATTAGAATGAACGTTTTTGGCTAATTCCTTAGCGCTTGGGAGTGCAAATATAGATCGATCTTTTGGATTGACAAAATTTAAGGCTAATTATTTTTCAGATTTCCGGTGGCTATTGTAGCAATTCCTGGTGGCCATCTAGTGGCCATTTTTAGCCGGTAAGGGTGGTATAAGCTCAATGTCTCTTGCAATATCCTGAACAAATTTAGCCATCGGTCTTTTATGGACATCTTCTGGCTTATCATAGTTTCCAATTATTAACCTATCAATAATACTTTTATCAGGAAACAGATCTTTAAATTCTTCAATTAGCTCATTTTTATATTTATCAGTATATACTACCTTTTTATATAAGAGTTCGTGTATAAGATCTTTTTGAGTATCATATATCCCTTGTATATCAAATGTTTGCATATAAAAATCAGAATCTGCTTTTGATAAATTCTGAGTTGTAATTTCAATTTCTATTTGGTTATAGTCATTATTTACTAAACTTAAAACAGTACTACTGTCCTTGATTGAAAATTTGAGGATGTCTAATTCTTCAGAATTTGTGTAAAGGTCAAATGGGGATTTCTTATCACTTTTTGCCCTATTACAGTTTCCACAAACCGGATATAGATTATAAAAACTTGTTGCAAGAAATGGGTATTTTGATTTTGCATGTCTATGGTCAAGTTCAAGAAACCCCCTTCTGGTTCTTATATCACCTTTTTTTACTCCTAAATCTTTATAGTTTCTTTCATATCTGTCCTTATCTATAACTACAGTTAATTGTGCATGGCAATATACACATGTTTTAATTCCAAGTTCCTGAATGATCATAATGAATTCCTTTTCCCTCAGAGCATTATATCTTAAAGCATCTACTATATCCTCACTGAATTTTTGTGTAATATTATTAGCTGGTATAAGCTGCTCAAATTCATTAATCAATTCCTCTATTCTATTAGGATCTGCAATAAGGATATCATCATATTCGTTAATTATCTTATTTATATAGGCATTTACTTTATTTTTATTGAGCCCGTATTTTTTAATCGTGTTTTTGACTTTTAAAATGTCTTTTAAAGCATCTTTTGGCTTTTGAAAGTTACGGGAATCAAATAGAGTCTTTTGATAATTGGCGAATTTATTCTTGAGTATTTCTGTTGACGGAATTTTGCGCATCTTTTAATTTTTTCAGTTCTTTTTCCATATTGATTATCTTCATTGATAAGTCTTCTTCATTGTATCGGCTAATCCACATTTTGGAAAGCTGTTTTTTTATTATTGGTTCTCCGATAATATTAATTACATTCCAACTTGATTCTCTATCCCATTTTATCTTACCTGAATAATTATTATTAGTTAGAAAATCGTTTAAGCTTAAAATTGTCTCTTTTACGAATTCGCCCATAACGCCTTTGTGCAGAAAAAAACTATCGGATAACATATCATGAATATTCGCACCAAAGGTATCCCATTCGTTCTTTTCTTCACCTAAAAACACAATATTATGGGCAGGGATATCTGAGAGAATAAATGGGGAGTGGGTAACAAAGGTGATATTTAACCCAGCTAGCTCAATTGGCAAATAGCTGATATATTTCAGCAGATAGCTTACAAAAGTTCTTTGCATTTCAGGGTGATAATATAATTCTATCTCATCAAAAATAATATTGACAAATTTATAGGTTATCATATCTTGATCGTTGTTAGCAGAATCTATATTCAACAAATGATAGCCGATTGTACTTACAGCATATATCCGTTGTTTCTCACCAGAACTAAGACTAGATAATTTTACTTGATTTGTCAAAATGATCTCTGGCTTTAAAAATGAAGGTGGAATAAGGTCTACAGTTCTTAATTCTTTGTCCCCATTTTTGGTTAATATCTTGGAGATTTCATTTGATAGTTTATCAATTGAAATTTCAAAGGTATTATCTGGTGTGAATATTTTATTTGTAAACTTTGTAAGATGTGTATATTTTATAAAATTTATTGCTTGGTTAAGCTTGTAAGTTACATGAGATGAATCCGCCTTTAAACTTAATAAATATCGATCTAGATTTTTGAATGTATTTGTTTCTACTTTAAATTCGTTTTTATATTTTTTATACTTGATGGATATACTTATAATTTTTTTTAGAATGTATTTGTATGCTACGTCTATCCATCTTTTTTCATTTGAAATAGATTTGCAAACAGGCCCTTCTGGAATATCGAATATCTTATTTATTGCTGTAATGAAGGTGGGCCATATTTTACTTGCTACTTCCCATTTGCCTACAATCTTATTATTTGGATCTTTTTCAGTTGGCGAACTAATCACATATAAGCTCTCCATTTTTTCATTATTATATTTTAAACTGATTTTTTCAGCACTTTGTTTATCGGTTATTTCTCTAAACATTTTTATTTTTTCAGATGCCGATGGATCAGGATCAAAAAATAAGACATTTGATAATAGTCTAGCATTTGCATGGTCTTCTTCTTCATTAATATCAACATTGCCTTCATTTCGATGGGGATTTAGAACAAGCGGTTGTTGATAGGAGTCATTTTTATGAAATAAATAATCAATCCAATCTCCCAAATGACGAGAATTTAGGGAGAAATGTGCATAATTTAATGAGACAGTATAGAAGAGGTCCTCCAGTTGGAAATTTTTTATATCTACTGTATTAGTAAATTTATAATTATTGCCATTTATCTCATATCTCTTAATTTTAATAGTTTTATTCCTTAATTCTATTCCATATAAATCCTCTGTAGCATAATAGAAATCCAAATAAACATCAGGAACATATATCATTTTATCTTTAATTGATGGATGCTTTTTCGATAGGTTATTTATTAGAACATAAATTAAATCAATCAAGCTACTTTTTCCTAACCCATTTTTCCCTACAATAGCTGAAATAGATACTGAGAGCTCATTTAAATTATATAGCCTTAAATCCTTTGTTGGATCATAATTTATATTATCCTTATCGATGAACTCATAGGCGTTTGAGAATTTGTACAATCTATCTGTTTCTAAAACCCTCTTCCAACTATCAACCGTCTTATCATACACTTTTAGGCCAATTATTTTAAAATCACTTCTTCCACCTTTTATGAAAGGTCTTGTATGAGCATTTTCCTTTTTTTGTGTCTTAAATTTTTCGATATCTAAAGCAACTGGTTTTAATGGTATTCTTGGTTTTCCGACTGGTATTCCCACGTACAATGGTTTCTCGATTTGTCTAATAATCGGCAAAGAATTTTTAAAATTATATGCATCAATGGAAAGCGATACATAATCCATTTCTGCTGTATCCTGTAATAGTTTGCTATAAAGTTGAAAAGTAAAGTGTCTGGAATTGATAATTTTTTTTGCGCGTAAGAACGAAACCATATTATTATCTAAGGCAATGAAGTTATTAGAATCTATCCAAAAAAGAAATATAGTGACTGCTGGTATTCCCAAACCTTTCCATACATCGATACTGGTAAACATACTTTCATTTAATCCTATTCTTCCTTGATCTATCACATTAGCTAAAAGTTGCCAAATATTTTGAATATCTGACTCCGATCTTTCAACTATTATATGACTTGTTTTCGGTGCCGGACATCCATTAAAGTCATTAATCTGAACAAATTCATAGTCCATTCCTGAATGACTACACATCATCTCAAGAAAGAAATTAAACCTATCTATTTTTAGTTTATTGGAGTTGTTGACATTATTTATATAGGCAAATATCATGATGGGATCCAACATCTTATTTGAAATATTGGAGATAAAATGCAAGAAACTTGCGAATTTCTTGTCTTTTTGCCATTTACTACAAAGTTTATATAGTTCTATACCTGAGTTTGAATGATTTTGATAATAAAAGAATTCGAATTGTTCCGCTAATATTCGGTAAGCAGTATACCATTTATGTGTGACCATGAATAATTTAAATTGAAGATTAGGATGCTATAACCGTTGTATTAAAATAAAATAAAAATTGTTCAAAAGATAGGTATTTATTAACAATTTTGTAAATTAATTTAGCAGATTTTAGGTCCATAATAAATCCACTGCCAAGCAATTACTTTCCAATTCCTAATTCGTTTATGGCACTGGTTTAGCCAGCCTTTATGTTTATAATAATTATAAAATCGTTGCGCAAAGTCAATTGTCGAGCCATTAGCTTCGAAATATAAGTTCACTAAAAAAGGGTCTGGAGGTATATTTTCTCCCAGGCCCTTTAGATCTTTTTTATTTTTCGTTGACATACTTTGTTGATTTGGTTCTTAAATATTGATCTATTTCTTCCGGATCATAGTAAATAACCCCACCAACACGGGTAAACGGAATTTCCTTGTTGTTCCGCATAGTTTGCAGTGTGCCTGCAGATATATTTAAAAGCTTTCTTACATCCTTTGATTTAATCCATTTTCTGGTTTGATGCTTATTTAAAAGTCGGATTTCTGATAAAATTGCATCTTTTAAGGCAATTAAATCCTCATAAGTAACTTGTCTGTCTTCACTATTCATACCTCACCACATTTAATTTATTAAACAGCAAAATATGCAGTATGCAGAAATTAAATTCAGACTTTTATAGTTGGTATTAAAAAATTATGGAGTGAATTGAGCTAATCTATTTCCCGGCTATGTGACTAAAGTTTAATTTTTAATATCTTAGTGTTTCCATAGCATTAATTAACTTATTAAAACCTGTTTACATGGAGGATACCATACCATCTAATAATTCAATCTTATCAAATAATTTAGATACTGAAATAAAAGTATTTGCAGAAGGATTACCTTATTGGTCAAAATATCTGGCAGACCGGAGGCTTTCGGGAAACGAAGTGCTCGATGAGGATATTGATAAATCTTATGGCTGGTTGCTGGAAGAATTAGGCATTAGTGAAAAAACGGAACGGCCTGTTATTTCCATTATAGTAGGTTCAAATAAACCTGTAAATTATGTAGAAGATCTTAATTTACTTTGCCTAGAAAACGTCGAAGGTGTCAATGCTTTAAAGGAAGGTCAGAAAATTGACTTTGGTAAGCATCTTACTATTCTTTACGGATCGAATGGTTCTGGAAAATCCGGTTATACAAGGCTTTTAAAACAAGTTTTTTATTCTAAATCTCCGGAGGAAATTCTGCATAATATTCATATTGAATCAGGTCACAAACCAGTTGGCGCTAAATTTACGTTTACTTCGAGCCAGGGAGATATCACGTTAATGTATTCCGATAAATCAAATGCGGCATTTCGCCAATTTTCAGTATTTGATGGAAAAAGTGTTATACGGCATCTTGATCAAAAGAATGAATTTGAATTTAGGCCAGCCGGGTTAAGTTTTTTTTCTGAATATTCCTCGGCAGTTTTAAAAGTAGAACAAAAACTGGCGCAAGATATTTTGATACGTAATTCTGGTAACACTTCACAAGATTTAGCTGATCTTTTTGAAGGAAATTCAGATATAAGAGAATTTGTACAATCTATAACTGCAAAGACGAAAATTGCTGATCTTGATAAATATGTCCCATTTTCACCTGAAGAGGAGCAGGAGTTAAAAGACCTTAATAAGGCTTATGAAGAATTATATCTGGCATCAAGGGGAAAGGAAAAAGAAATCGCTACCCTTGACAGCATTAAAAAATTACTGAATGATAATAAAGTTGAGTTAGAAAAACGGAATAGATGCTTTACAGATGATTATATCCAAAAAATAAACGAATCCATTAATGATTTCCTGGAAAAAGAAATATTGGCCAAAGCGGAAGGAATTGGGAAATTTGAGACCTCAAAGATAGTTGGTATTGGGTCTTCGCAATGGAAGGATTTTATCCTCGCAGCAGAAGGATTCTCCCAAATACAGGCAACCGAATCCTATCCAGTGCAGGGGAATAATTGTTTACTCTGTCAGCAACCATTAACGGATGAGGCTAGATTACTGATTTCAAATTACTGGTTATATATTAAGAGTGTTGCTGAAGAGAATGTTAAAGGAGCCAGGAGTATATTGACGCAGTTAGAAAGCGGGTTATTAAAATTAAATTTTAACCTTTTTCCTTCCGGTAATACATTAAGTGCCTGGATGGAAGAAAAGTATCCACAAATACTTTCGGATCTAAAGAAGTCACTGGCAGACCAAGAAAAGTTGAGAGATGAAATTGTAAAGAATATACAAGATAGAAAAGTTCAGCACTATACTTCTATCGAGGTGGCTACTTCGAATCATTCACAGATCGAGCAGCATATAGACGAATCGATAGCGCTGCTCAGAAATGATGAAGTTGCCAAAGAATTAGAAAAAATTGAAGCTCAGCGGACATTTTTGACGCATAAAGAACGGTATAATAACCATCTTTCTAAATTTAAAACACTGTTGGAGAATCTGATTTGGGTTTCCCGGGCGGGGAAAATAAACTTTAGAAAAGTTAAAACGGAAATTACCACCACTGAAAAAACGCTATCTGAAAAGTATTTTAATCAGAAATATATTGATGCATTTAATGAAGAATGTAGAAAACTGAATGGTAATTTTGATATATCAATAAGTCATACAGCCGCTGCCGGTAAATCTTATCGGCAGTTAAAACTAAAGGGAAGCAATCCTCATGCAGTTTTAAGTGAGGGAGAGCAAAAAGTTATTGCAGTAGCAGACTTCCTTGCGGAAATGGGTATGTCAGAGATAAACAGGGGCTTTATTTTCGATGATCCTGTTACTTCATTGGACGAAGTGCGCAAAAGTGAAATTGCCAAACGATTAGCTGAAGTATCCAAAGAAAAACAGACCATAGTATTTACTCATGATTTGGTTTTTGTATCTTCTTTAATTGGCCATTGTGCGGATATTTCCATTGAACACGTTTGCCATTGGATTGAAAACAACAATGGAACCCCTGGTGTTATCTGGTTGAATAATGCTCCTTCCTATGAAAAGAGTTATCGGAATGCAAAACCAGCAAAAGATATATATGACGAAGCCAAGAAGTCCGATTGTCCGCCTGAACGCAGAGAATATTTACTGAAATCCGGTTTTGCTGCATTAAGGACCTGTTATGAAGTCCTGGTTATTCATGATTTATTCAGTGGCGTTGTTCAGCGTTTTAATGAGCGTGTAAGTATTGATTCTCTTAAATCGGTTCATTTTGATTCTGAACTGATTGATGAATTGCAGGACAGTTTTGGAAAATGCTGTCGGTATATGGAAGGACATGCCCATAGTGATCCATTTGCGTACAAGCGACCAGAGGTAATAAATCTTAATGAAGAAATCCTGAGGTATGATGATATTAGGGCTAAAATTAGAAAGAAAAAAAGTAGTGCAAATTAATTTATCCATAACCTTTAGGCCAGGCAATTGCATTCCTGGCCTAAATCATTATAGGACATCAAGCTTCGATATTTAAGCCTTCGACAATTTTTTTGAATAATCGATTATATGCTTTTTTATCGTACTGTTCTTCCTGGAACGGACTAAAATCAAGCATATTTATCGCTTTTATTTCTTCAATATTTTTCCAGTAATCATCAGCCGTTTCAATTGGGCGGATCTGAGATTTTTTTACTTTAAAAATATAGTCATCAATTTTTATGGGAAAAAATACATTCTCCCATGATTGTTCCTGTTTTTTGCGTGCTGTTGTCAACTCAAACTGGCATGCTTTACTTTTTATGGAATGTTCAGATGCGATAAATAACAATTTGTCATGAGCGGTAATCCCGGAGGTCATGATTTCTTCGAGTGGTTTTCCGGCAGGGGCATCCTTTTCCCACATGAAGGTTCTGATACCTTCCTTCTTAAGGTCATGATTAATTCTTTTTGCAATTAATGAGTCCTTAAAGCTATAGGATATGAATACGGTATGGAGGTTTATTTTTTCTGTCATTTTGGATACTAAGTTTTTGATATTTATTTTACTATTAATGAGGAAATACCTTTTAAGGATTTCATTGTCTAATTCATCACTTTTAAGAATTGTTTGTAAGTCGATTGAAGCGAATGAATCGTAGGGCAGATCTTTGTTTACAATGAAACATTCATTGTCCAGAATACAATCAACGAATGCACTTTTATACAATACGGTGTTTATAAATCGGCTATTTTTAAAATTGATTTCCTGAAATGTGGATCGGTCAATCAGGCAACCTTCAAACAGCCAATCGATATATTCATCATCTCTGGTTACTGATTCATTCTCCTCATAATGTTTTATTGGGAAGAAGGTTGTCTCATCAATTTTACAATCGTAAAACCTGATATTTTCGGAAAGAAAGAAACCTGTAAAATTACAATGAGATAAGGTAGTACTTATGAATAACAATGTTGCCACACTACCTTCTTCAAATTCGACATTTCTTAGATAGCAATCAATAAAACGATTTCCCAACCAGTCAAATTCAAGATGGGTGAACCTGGAATTACGTAATGAACATTTCTTAAATTCACAGTTGATTAATGCAAAAAAGAAACCATATATTCCAGCAAATTCGCAATCTATAAATTTTACACTACGAAATTCAATATCGTGTAAATTACCGGTGAATTTAATGTTTTTGAATGTTTTTCTTACAATACGATTTTTTCTTACGTCATAGCCAGTTTTAGGCACACCAATACACCCCGGAGCATTTTTCCTGATATATTCCATTACTGAAACAGTACCGTCCAGAACTATTTTTTCTTTCCCCATGAATAATTAAGTATTCGTTATTTATCAAATATCAGTATTAATTTTTAGGTTCTGAAATGCTAATTTACTAATTAGATTTACTTCGAGCTGGTATAAATAATTTTCTACTTCCCACTCACAAAGTCTGATTTTTCACTGAATACAAATTCCATTTTTGTATTGGAATGAAAGCATAAGCGCTTTCTGTTTGCGTGGAATGGAGATAGTGAGGAAATTAAGACATGGGAGTCTTTTCTCCGGGATAGGAGGATTTGATTTGGCAGCAGAATGGATGGGATGGGAAAACGTTTTTTACTGCGAGATAGATGCGTTCTGCCGGAAAGTATTAAAATACTATTTCCCTAATTCAAAAGGTTATGAAGACATCAGGAAAACAGATTTTACAGAACAAAGTGGAAAGATGGACATTATTACAGGGGGCTTCCCCTGTCAACCCTTTTCGGTTGCAGGTAAAAGACTTGGGACAGGAGATGAGCGCCACTTGTGGCCAGAAATGTTTAGAGCTATTCGGGAAGCTAAACCAGCATGGGTCGTGGCAGAGAATGTTCGCGGGCTTATTAGTTGGAATGAAGGGTTGGTTTTCGAGACGGTGTGCGCTGAGCTGGAAGCTGAGGGATACAAAGTCATACCGTTCCTTATTCCAGCTGCAGGTGTCGGTGCCCCGCACCGAAGGGAGCGGGTCTGGATTGTTGCTTACGCCGAGCGTTACGATGATTTCTCAAAGGAGTCCAGAGGCCATGGAGCGGAGAAAGAGATGGCGGGAGTCGAACGGACGGAAAACAGTCCCTCCCGGAAATTTGGCGGAACAGGTCAGGATGATGGTGGAGACCAAATTGTTGGCCATATCACCGATTCAGCAGAAATGGATGCTCCCGACTCCACTTTCCGGATTCTACAAGACGGTGGGGATCACCCCCCAAAGCATGGAAAAGCGGATCAGGGAGGGAAGGCAAAGCGACCTGAATTCAGTTATATATCAGACTATTGGAAAAACTGGCCGACTGAACCCCCTCTTTGTTCAGGAGATGATGGGTTATCCAAAGAATTGGCTGGTATTACCCTTTCAAAATGGAGAAATGAATCCATTAAAAGCCTGGGGAACGCCATAATTCCCCAAGTCGCCTATCAAATATTTAGGGCTATAGAAGCCTATTATAACAATTTTAATCAGAGATAGTACTGTACTTTATGTTATATAATTATAATGGGGAGAACCAGGTCTCGACCGGATCCACTATCGTGCTGAAGGAGGCGATTAATGCCGTCTACAGAAATGATAATTGGCGCTCAAATATGACCTGGTCGGTAATTAGTGTGCAGGGGTGGACCTGTTCGAAAGCAAATATTCATTGGACACTTAGAAGTACAAGTTTTGGTAGATTTTATTATCAACTAGGGTTGAATATACCTAAAGGACTCTATACCCCCTTAATTCCAACACCTACAAGTTCCCTGTTAAAATTCGATACTTGCAGGAAAATTACAATTGTAAATGGTAAACCGGCAAATATTTCAAAAAAAGGAGTAAGATACGGGGTTACAATTCGTCAGCTTGCAGAAGAAGGATTTTTGCCCACGCCGGTTGCCCGTTTAACAAAGGCAAGTTTTAAAAAGAATAGGAATAAGGGGAATCTGGAAGACGCTCTATTTCGGATTATTGGGGAGCAACAGCCACCCATAAAGCTAAATCCAGACTTTATCAGCGAAATGATGGGCTTTCCTTTTGGCTGGTTACAACATCCTTTTAAAGAATAGTTAGGTAACACTCCTACTTTTTGAAAAGCCAGTACCAGAGAAGAAGGATCCCAAGAACGATCAAAGTAAAGCCAAATAGTCTGCCTATTCTTTCAAGACAGGAGGTGCCAACTGAACTTTCATAGCTTTTGAATTCCTGAAGCCCGCTTTGGTTACGCCTGTAAAAACGGTTCCGATTAATCCAGTATCTAAGCCCATAGCCAATAATTAAGGATAAAATTCCCAATAGAAATAGCAGGTTTCCCATAACATTTTAGAATTGGTTATTTCTAATTTAAGCATAAAAAGGCATAATCTAATTAGTCAATCTTATAATATATTTAGTTAATGTAATCTGATTGAATAATTTTTAGTGTACACCCATAAAGTATCAATAATTGTTTCTGCGCATTCCGATTTTTACATCCAGAATTTGAAAAATACTCAAACAAAAGGAGGATACATGGAAATTGAGCTATCAAAAATTGCATACATCCCGCGCCTGGATGACCAGGCCTTTGCTGCAAATTTGCTGATTAATGGGGAAAAGGTTGCCAGTGTTACCGCTAAGAATGGAATTGTACAGGTTTTGCCTGCAACAACAAAAGCAGTGGACCTGCTTAAGAAAGCAGAAGCCTTTATTCAAAATCAAGAGCACATAAAGTTTGTTGGTGGAGAATATACTCCTGTGAAGTTAGATTTGTCCGGCTACCTGTTTACCTTATTCGATGAGTACTTAAGAGATAAAGAGCTGAAGAAATTTAACAAGAGAGTTGAGCTCTTACAAAAGAAAAATGTAGTTATCGGAGTAGCTGGGAAGTACACACGCAATCAAAGCCTGCAAATTCCTTTAGAGGTTTTGTTGCATACTCAATCAGGTATTACCATGTTATCAGAGATACTTTCCCATAAAGTTTTGCAATCCCTATCTGGAGAAGAAAAGATTCTCAATACCAATATCCCACTGGATATTCTATCAAATGCAGGCCTTACTCAAGAGCAACATCTCCTGGAAGAACCTCCTGTTGTGCAAAAGAAGTCCACAAAGAAGTCCTCGGGTTTAAAACCATAAACAATTAACCAACCTAATGATTTACGCCTAAATGACCGCTGATAAAGGCTGTAATCGCTACTTAAAAATACAAGCATATGAAGATTGAACTGAAAAAAATTGAGTTTAGTGAACGGATGAGCCAGGAGACCAATTGCTTTACGGCTAACTTATATATAGATGGCAAGTATGTGGGGGAGGCTTCCAATACTGGAATTGGAGGTCCGACCGATTACGAAAGTTATTCAGAGGAGGGCAGGGCTTTGATTAAAAAAGCAGAGGAATATTGTAAGGGACTTCCGTCTGAGACGTTTGAATCCGGAGGTCAGACCTACACACTTAAAATGAGCCTGGAGTCATATATCGATGACCTAATGAGTAAATATCTGAAAGAGCAGCAAACAAAAAAACTGCTGGCTAAGATGAAGCAACATATTGTTTTTAGCCGGGATGTTTCTGTTTATTATCAGACGTTGCGGTTACCTCAACCAATAGATCAAATGCTCTCCAATCAAAAGGGCCGAAATTATATACAGCTGGCTCTTTTAGATATTGAAAAACAGCTTAAAGACGGCGAGAAGATCCTGAATCCCAATATACCTGTTCAACAGTATAGAGACTTTGGTATAAAAGAAGGATCCTATCAGCCCATGGAAATAAAATCAAATATTAAACCTGAAGCTACAAAGAAAAAAGGGAAATCACTTTAATTAGGATATATGTCAAAGATAGAAGCACTATTGGAATATTTGTTTTCATTAGGTTTTGAAGGTGAGCAGCTGATCGACCAGGTTCGTCGGCAGTATCTGGAATTTAAATCTTCTTTTATGCTAAGGCATCATATGAAATTTGGTGAAGAACGGATGGAGTTTAATTTGCAGTTCAATTATGACAGACAATTTAGTGCTTACCGTTTATCCGGTTATGAAGCTATCCATTGCAACCCTATTGTCATCGATCATAGGGTCATCAACGGAGTGGATACCTTGACGCTTGAACAGCGTATGGCCGCAATGGATTGGGATAGGTTATTTCAGGAAAAGGGAGAGGGGCTATGGAAAGATCCATTGGCTAGCCTTATATGGAAGGATCTGGAGCAATTACCAATCCATAATGATTTTGATGGAAGTATTATTAGGGACAACTTGTTGTTTAAGTATCTGCCCAGGGAAACATGGAGTATTAGCCAGGAAGAGTTAAGTGAACTATATGAACATAAGCAATCTTTCGTTGCCGGGGATAATGGTCTGGCTAATACTTTGTTGGCATATCGAATATGCTCTGGGCAGAACCAGGAGTTACTGGAGGCAATAAAGCATACGGGAATGGAGCTTTATAGTGATATCCCCATAGAGGATTGCCTAAAGGTTCATCTATCCCGGCCTCAATTTTTATTTGAGCTCTATGCGACAAAATATGGGCGTGAAGGAACATTGGATATTCGTACGCAGGTAATCTGTCGTGATGACGGCTTTAGGATGCAATCACTAGAAGCGACTGCCATTACTTATCCCCTGCAGGTACATGGTACATACGGTGAGGTAGATACACATGACTTTGAAAATGCAGTGAAAATGATTTCCTGGCAAGATTTTGAAGCAGTGTTGGAGCATGATCCGGTAAAAGAATCGAGGATAAGAAAGGAGGTCGTTCATCTGCTTGTTGATCTTACCCGGCTATGGGAGAGCGGGAGTGAAGGACAGGACATGGCCATGTATTTTTATCTGCGATACATCCAAAAGAGTGATGAAGTGAATGAATATATCTCTCCAGCTTTACTGGACAGTGTTGCCCAGCTTCCCAGAAGGCTTGCCAGTTTTAATGCGGATACAACCGTCGATCATATCTACAATCAGTTTTGGAAAACCGAAGCCCCTATAAACAAAGACCAGGAAGAGGACTTGAAAACGCAAAAAAAGAGGCCAGGGCAGGGAAAGGAAAATAGGACGTCCAGATATAGAAATAGACATTAAGAGGAGAGAAGGAATATGGATGATTTATTAGACTACATGGAATCATTAGGTTTTTCCAGCACTGAATTAAGGGCGACCATTATCCAGGGATATAACGACCAGAGGTCAGATTTTGATGTGGAAGAAATATATAAATATGAAGATGAACAGGTGAAATTTGACTTCAATTTTGTTTACGACAACCAATTTAAAGATTATCGTTTAAACCGGTATATTGTATCCACTGTCCCGAATATTGAGATAGAACAGAAAATTGTTGCCGGTATTGATATTGCAATGCTTGAACAAAAAGTAGCGGCAATTGATTGGACTGCACATTTTCAGGAATTGTCAGAAGGTAAACAGGCAACATGGGATCAATTAGACATTATTAACCAGCTAAAGTATATACGGAATAGCGGAGAAGAAGGCCTAAAGGTGAGCGCTTTGTTGACGTGTAAATACTGGCCTAAACATAAATGGTCCAATGAGGAAATACAACTATACCAGACGCTTAGAAACCGAAAAGTTTTTATACCTGGAGTAATTGGATTGCCAACAAAAAATCATGCTATAAATATCGTAAGCGGTAGAATTGAACGCCTGTATAAAAAGATCGCCAAATCAGGTATTGAGCATTTTGGATCATTTGATCTAAGTAGTATTCTCGATTTATATTGTTCTAAGCTGGAGGCACCGTTTGATCTGTACCACTCCCTTAAACTAAAAGAAGGTGTACTGGAAATCGAAATTCCGGTAAAAATTGATAGAGGGAGAGAATATGTGCCTGAGCTTATGAATATTTCCTTTAAGCAGTATCCAACTGTGGTTCATGGCTCGTACTCCGAAATTGACACAGCACTTTTAGAGCAAAAGATGCAGCAAATTAACTGGGAAAAAGATGAGCTGGCCGTTGTTGGAGCGGATGATAATCTTATTTTTCATCCTCATGTGCAGCAAATAGTAGACCAGGTAAATCGTCTGAGTACTGAGCCTGGTGCAGAAGAAATCGTCAATTATTTGAAGGTAAAGTACTGGCTCTGGACTCAGATGGATAGTAATATGGAGCGCGCAGTGGTTGCCATGCAGGAGTGGAAAGGAACCCGTCAGTACTTCCATCCAGAAGATGACCTGGAAACAATTTCAAACCTGATGCAAGGGGTTGCTGTTCAAAGCCAACAGTTAACTTCCTATCGTGAAATGCAGGGAACCTGGTTGGAAATGGATCTGAAAGCAATAAATGAAAAGGGTCTTAATCTGATTAGAACTATAAAAGGACCAACTTATTTGCAATTGGAAACTATGGTGAACATGCTCCCCTCTGACGGGACAATGTACATTGGAGATATTGTCAGAAACCTTGCGAAAGGCAATCAATTTGAGCTTCCTATCCATACAATTGGAGGTAAAAGCACGATAAAAGTCCAGGCTGATCCTGAACATAACAGCCTGTTACTGACAACTGGAGATGACAAGATAATTCCTTTTAATTTCAGCTTAGATCCGGATTGGAGCCCAGTAAAGCCAACCAAAATCAATGAAGAGTTTAAACAAAAAGGAAATGAAAATTCCTCAAAAGGAAGGCAGAACAAGAGCAAACTGAAACGGAAGAGGCCAGGCTGATTTGGCTTAGTGCGATCAAATATCATTTATTATAAACAAGGTTTAAAAGGCCATATTCAGGGCCTTTTTGGAGATACCGATGCCTTTTCGGGCATCAGCAAGATGTAGGATTGTCGACAATCCGCATCTTGCCCTGCGCTTATTATATAGCGCCGGGACTGGGAAAACCCTTCGGAGTCGGGTTTTCCTTTGGCCACTGTTCAGTAGAATAGGACAATTGTGGGGGAGAAAATGGGAAAGAAAGACAGGCTAACGCACAGGATACATACCCGGATTACGAAGGAAAAATACGAGGAACTCTCCGTATTACTGGCCCAATGCCGGGGGATAAAATCGCTCAGTGAACTGCTCCGGGATATACTCAGCAACCGGAAAATTAATATCCAAACCTATGACCGATCACTGGATACTGTTATGGAGCAGCTGTCTTCTATCCGAACAGAGCTACATGCTATGGGAGTAAACATTAACCAGGTAACCAGGAGATTCCACGCGGAGAAATTACCGGAGGCAAGGTTACTACAGGTTATGGAAATAGAACAACAATACCGGGATGTTGGAAAGAAGGTAGATAGACTTTTTGAAATCATACAAAAACTTTCAGCGCTATGGTTGCCAGGATAGTTAGCGGGAAAAGTATTCGGGGGGTGCTCGTTTATAATGAGCGGAAGGTGGAAAGGGCAGAGGCCAGCCTGCTTATGGCCGTCGGCTTCGGTCGGGACGCGGGGGATCTTTCCTTTAAAAGTAAACTTGACCGCTTCCAGAAACTTACCGGTCAGAATCAGCGGACACAGACAAATACGCTGCATATCTCCCTTAACTTCTCCCGGCAGGATGTCCTTGATGATGAGCTATTATGCCGGCTGGCAAGCGATTACATGCAGGCCATCGGGTTTGGGCAGCAGCCTTACCTTGTGTACCGGCACTACGATGCGGCACATCCTCATATTCATGTGGCAACCGTAAATATTGCTATAAGTGGAGAGCGGATTGAAACCCATAATATAGGAAAGAATCAATCCGAAAAGGCGCGCAGGGAAATTGAAGACCGTTACCATTTAATCCGTGCCGAAGACCAACAGAAGGAAACAGATTATATGCTGCGGCCAGCCATACTGGAAAAAAAGGTCTATGGAAAGCAGGAAACCAGGGCCGCTATTACGGCCATTGTCAGGGAGGTCACCGGAACGTATCGCTTTACTTCGCTACCGGAACTGAATGCCGTGCTCAGGCAGTTTAATGTTATTGCTTGCGATGGTCAGGAAGGTAGTCTGATGAGAGAAAACGGTGGGCTGACCTTTCATTTACTGGATGACCAGGGACAGAAGGTCGGGGTACCAATAAAGGCCAGCTCTATTTATGGTAGTCCGACGCTTAAGAATCTGGAGAAGAAATATGGGCGTAACCTCGAAGAGCGGAAGCCATACGGACTAAGGTTAAAACACCTTTTGGACAGGGCCATTAAGCAATCCGGAGATAGAGAAACACTGGAACGTAACCTGAGAGAGCAGGGGATCAGGATACTGCTTCGGGAAAATGCTCAGGGTGGCCTGCAGGGAGTCACCTTTGTGGACAATGCTACAAGATCTGTTTTTAATGGGAGCAGTCTTGGCAAAGAGTATGGGGTAAAATCATTTATGGAACGCATCGAGGGAATGGTCAATGATAATGGAAATTTGGCCACTATAAGTATCGATTCAAGGAAAGAAGACAGAGATAAGGCAGTATTTATCTTCATAAAGGGACAGCCAGGTGCAGATAAGGATAAAGAAAGCAGGCAGGTAAAGTCCATAAAAAGAAAAGGAATGCAGCCGGATAAGTGAATAATGGAATTATTAGTTAGAGGAGATGAATACAGGAGAGAATGCGGAAGCGCTAAGAAAGATTATAGATTTTATTCGGAAAGTCAGCTTATTGGTTTTGGGCCTGCACTATTATGTATATTGTTACGGCGCCTTTGAGCAATGGGGACTTACGCATAGAATTGGGGTACAACTTTTAAGCAGTATAGGCAGGATGGGACTCTTTAACCATTTTTATGTATCAAAGACGGGGGCGTTGTTGCTGCTGCTCGTTTCGCTAATCGGAGCCAAAGGTAAAAAGGATGAGAAATTAAAACTCTCTGCAGCCCTTCGGCATTTTATGGCTGGCTTAATTATATATGGGCTAAGTTATCTTTTGTTTAAGCTCGATGCCTCTGTGCAGGACCTAGCCGGTTTATATATGGCCGTTACTTCCATTGGCTACCTGTTAATTCTTTATGGTGGTAACCTTTTGTCCAGGATCATTAGCAAGCGATTGGATACTGATATTTTCAACAAACTACAGGAAACCTTTCCGCAGGAGGAGCGTTTGTTGCAAAACGAGTATTCCATAAATCTGCCTGCCCGATACAATTTTAAGGGAAAGGTCCGCAAATCATTTATCAATATCATTAATCCATTTCGGGCCTTATTGGTTGCCGGCACTCCCGGCGCGGGTAAGAGCTACTTTGTGGTCCGTCATGTGATCACGCAACATATTGAAAAAGGATTCTCCATGTTCCTCTATGATTTTAAATTCCCGGATTTATCCATCATTGCGTATAATGCCTTTCTTAAATACAAACAGAAATATCAGGTAGAGCCGAAATTCTATGTAATTGATTTTGATCATATCTATCACAGATGCAATCCCCTTTATCCCGAATCGATGACTGATATTACCGATGCTACGGAGAGCAGTCGGACGATCATGCTCGGTCTCAATCGTGAATGGATTAAAAAATCCGGTGATTTCTTTGTCGAGTCACCAATTAATTTTCTGACGGGCATTATCTGGTACCTGCGTAAATATCAGGAAGGGAAGTACTGTACGCTACCGCACTGCATAGAGTTGATGCAGATGCCTTATGATAGTTTGTTTCCGGTGTTAAGGACAGAACCAGAAATAGAGGTACTGATCAATCCTTTTGTAACCGCTTATGTTAATGGGGCGATGGAACAACTGGAAGGCCAAATCGCTTCCGCTAAAATTACTATGGCAAGGTTGTCGTCTCCGATGCTCTATTATGTACTAACCGGTAATGACTTTACGCTGGATATTAACAATCCGGAGGAACCGAAACTGGTCTGTGTGGGAAACAATCCGCAGAAGACCCAGGTATATGGCGCAGTGCTTTCTCTATATGTATCCAGGATGTTGAAGCTGGTCAACCAGAAGGGGAAACTGCCCAGCTCGCTTATTTTCGATGAATTTCCAACTATATATATTGGAGGCGTTTCAGGCATAGAGGGTACTATTGCCACTGCCCGAGGGAATAGGGCAAGTACTACTTTGGCAGTCCAGGATATATCGCAATTACGCAAGGATTACGGCAAGGAATCTGCAGATGTAATCTTTAATATAGTAGGTAATATTATCTCTGGACAGGTGCTTGGGGATACAGCCAAATCGCTGAGCGAGCGTTTTGGAAAGATCATGCAGGATAGGGAAAGTCTTTCCATAAATGCCAGTGATGTCTCTGTAAGTAAGTCTACGCAACTGGAAACGGCCATACCTGCATCTACTATTTCCAACCTGTCTTCGGGGGAATTTGTGGGGGCTGTAGCTGATAATCCAGACATGAAAATACCGCAAAAGATATTCCATTGCGAAATCATTAACGATCACGCAGCTATTGCAACAGAGGAGAAAGCTTTCGTGCCCATACCCAAACCGGGGACGGTGACGGCCAAAGATATAGAGGACAATTACCTGCGGATAAAAGACGAAGTGGCCGCAATTATTGACGAGGAAATGGAACGGATTTATAATACACCTGAGCTGGCGCACCTACTGGTAGCAAGAAATGAATAAATTAAGAATAGAAAAGGAATTATGAAAACCATTTGATTTTTTTACGTGTCACTATCTGAAAGAGATTCGTAAAATTCCCTGATTGTGGCTTTGTCGTTCAGTATTTCTCTTACATGTGGGTTGTCTCTTATAAGTAAAACAAATCTTTTTTGTGCCTCACAAAAGGCATGGATAAGTTCTAGTGGGTTAGGAAAGAGGACTTCAAGATCTTGTTTATTAAAAAGTAAGCTGGAAAGTTCTTCTTTCCTTTTTTCACCAGCGTAAAATCTGTTTACGAACACTGTATCAATGACAGGGGTGTTGCCGCTGGATACATAATC
Organism: Edaphocola aurantiacus; assembly: GCF_019797745.1. GTDB lineage: Bacteria > Bacteroidota > Bacteroidia > Chitinophagales > Chitinophagaceae > Edaphocola > Edaphocola aurantiacus. The sequence continues at coordinate 690,949 of NZ_VOSI01000002.1, forward strand.
CGGACTTTCGTACACCCAATTTGGGTGATGAACAAGGTTGAATTGCTTTGGATGCTTTAAAAAGTTTGCCCAACGTTTTACATCGTAAAATACTCGAAAATGTTCCAATTTATATTCATTTGGCAATTGTACAATATCAAAATATTGGAATATCTGTTCAACCTGGAGGTATAAAAGGAAAATGAACGTTGAGAGGGTAGCATAATAGTCTCTGAAGTAACGATAACCTAAAAGAAAATTTTCAATTCGGCGGTTAGACTCGTTCATATTACATCCAACACAGTTATGACTGTCCTCTGATTCAAAATAATTATGAATGGTACAGAACAAGGATTCATCACCAATACTAACTATATCTGTTGGTGTATTATGAAACTCAAGGTAATATACCAGGACTTCTTTGAATATTAATTTTAAGGGAGATCCATCGTCAAGTTGGTCATAATAGGAATTAATAAGCTCCTCTGTTTTGCCTTTCATAAATAAATTGAATATATAATATGATTATTAAAAATAGAAAATATTATGAACGATTAAAAATTATAAATAGATGGGAAGAGAAATCAGGAAAGTGCCCAGTAATTGGGAGCATCCTAGGGATGAGAACGGTAAATTCAAACCAATGTTTGCAGAGTCCTATGAACAGGTATTAAAAAAATGGATTGAAAATAACAGTCTTTGGAGTGAGGGTAAGCATCCCAGTCAGGCTGAATTCCCAAAGGAGACCAGGGATTGTAAATTTTACGCAGAGTGGGCAGGTGATCCACCAAACGTGGAATATTATAATCCCAACAATTGGTCTAAACAGGAAGCCAATTGTTACCAGGTTTATGAAACAACTTCTGAAGGCACACCTGTAAGCCCTATATTCGAAAATACAAAGAGTTTGGAGCGCTGGCTGATCCAGGATGGATACGACCTGGAAGACGCAAAAGAATTTATAAAAAAGGGTACTGAGTTTACTTATACAGTGACTAAATTCATTGATAAAGACAAGCAAATATCGGATACTGTCATAAAAGAGAAGGGGAAAGTATCAAAGATACAGCGCAAAAAAGGGAGAGGGATTTAACAAATCCTTCTCCCTTTTTAACACGGGCTCCTTATGCTTTATTGATTTGCGATAATACTTACGATTGTTCCCTAAAAACGGCTACGGTACTCAGTTTGAAATATGAGGAATTCAACCTTCGAATTGTGGTATTCAGCCCGAAATATGGGGATTTGACCATATTAGAGCCCCGTTTTTACAGCAAAGCCTTATGGCCATGCCTAAATTAGTATTATCAAAATGCAGACATATGGAAAGCAAAATTACACTTATAAGAGCTCGCCTTCCGCCAGGTTTAAGGTATATGGGGAGATAATGGTAACCCCGGATAGGGCTACCATAATTATGAAACTAAAAAATTCTATATCATGAAAAGAACTTTAATCATGCTGGCTATAACAGGAGTTATGGCTCTGGCAAGTTGTCACAAACCAATTGGCGACAATCCGTTTAACGATGAAAAATTAGAAAGTAAATTAGGGGCAACAAATGTAACTGTTTCCTGTCCACCCACAGTGCTCAGCGGAACGATCAGTACTAATACCACCCTAACTACAGGTACTTCATACCTACTCAGCGGCAACGTAGTGGTTGATGGTGCCACACTGACTATCCAGCCTGGAGTGGTGGTTATGGGTGAAAAATCCAGTAATGGAGCCTTAATTATAAAACCTAATGCGCAGATCAGTGCTGTTGGAACGATTACCAGTCCGATCGTGTTTACCTCTGATCAGGCCGCCGGAAGCCGTGCTGCAGGAGATTGGTTTGGGGTTGCTATCTTAGGTAATGCACCAAATAATCAAAGTAATAGCATCAATTTAACTATCAATTCTTCAACCTTTAATTTTGGAGGGCCTTCCTCAGCATCGTCATCCGGTAATTTTGAATATGTGCAAATTCACTATGCCGGTGCTGGTGGAGGATCAAGTGATGTTCTAACTGAAAGTTCATTAATTCTTGGATCTGTTGGAAGTGGCATGACCGTTAAAAATGTCCAGATTTCAAATTCTCTTAAAGATGGATTAGGAGTGTGGGGTGGTGAAGCTGGAGTGAAAAAGGTATTTACGCACAAAATTTCAAGGTCAGACTTTAGAATGTCTCAAGGTTATCGGGGTAATGTTCAAAATATCTTTGGTTTTAAAGATGATGCGTCTACAACAGTTACTACCATTCCAAGCTTAGAAGTGTCAAATTATTTAAGAGGGTCTAACAACAGCCCATTTACTTATCCAACCATATCAAATGCGAGCTTACTAGGTGGCAGTTATTGTGCAAGCGGGGATACTGATTTTAAAACTGCTGTTTTAATACGTAATAATGGAGATGCAAGAATCTACAATTCTGTTATTGAAGGGTTTAGTCAATACGGATTATATCTTGATGATGCAGGAATTGTAGCTAAAACTGCAAGTGGTACGGATCAACTCCAATTCTCTCATAACTCTATTCTTTCTAGTGCTACAGTGCCTTATGGTAATGGGTTAGGGGCAACAACCTGGTTTGCCGCAGGAGGATGTAGTGCTAACTCTTTAAATACAATGACTGATTGGTTAACTGCAGGCCCGCCACCCTCTTGCCGTGAGTCCGGTAACCAGATCAACGGCGGTATTGTAAGTGGATACTATAACAGTAGTCTATGTGGAGATAAATGTTCTTCATTTCCTAATCTTTACATCAATACTTCGACTTCAGATCTTGATGTGCCGGATTATTCCATGTTAGGTGCATTCTTTGATCAGCCAGATTATAGGGGGGCTTTACAATCGTCCATGGATACCTGGCTTGTCAATACCTGGATTGATTTCTGCCAGCAAACACGTAATTATTGTTTGTAAGCAATTCCATAAAAGTAGAGCAGCAGCGCTAAAAAGCGCCGCTGCTTGTTTTCATTTAACTTCCAAAATTAATAATCAACGTATCAAGTTTATGTCCCCTTTTAATATCTTCTGATTTCCGTTGTAGAAGTCCAGTATAATATAATATTGATATACCCCTTGCTGGCTTGCCGCTCCATTAAAGTTACCATCCCAACCATTGTTATTTCCGCTATCCTGGTAAACTATCTGTCCATACCTATTATAAATCTCAAACCTCCGGATAGTAAAATGGTCTCCGGGTATTTTAAAGAGATCGTTCAGCCCATCACCGTTTGGCGTAAATGCATTGGGCATAATCATCCGCTCGTCTGCGTTTACTATAATTTCTGAATAGGCCGTATCCCAGCAACCATAGTCGTTGATACCTACTACGCTAAAGGTAGTATTTTCTGTTGGGCTGGCCAGTACTTCTTCCCGAAAAGAGTTGTCCAATGGACTAATTGGCTTCCAGGTATAATAAGTAGCTCCGCTGGCCCTTAAAGTAATCAGCTCCCCATTAATTATTTCTGCAAAGGCGGGAGAGATACTTACTTCAGGTTTGGGATAAGCGGTAAGGGAAATATCAATTGAAGTGGTACAACCTTCCGAAGAGCTGATTTGTAGTTTGTATATTCCTTCCTCTAATCCACTAGTCTGAAATACCGAATCTGTAGATGCTGCATGGACAACAAGTCCCTGCCCATTTCTTAGTGTATAATCATATTGTCTGTTACCTGCTTTTCCTGCTTGCAGGCTAATATTTCCGGGACAGCCATATTGTTGGCTTTTAACCTCTGGAAGCGGTATGAATACTACAGAATAGGTGTCAATAAATACCGAGCAATCTTTAGTATAATAAAGTAGGTAATGGCCATCTTCAGTTATCGTTCTATGGTTATTTGTACTGCCGTTTTCCCAACGATAACAGGATATTCCTTCCGGTGTTTCTATTAAAGTATCTGTTTTGAAACATACAGTAATACGGTTACTATTACCATTTAAAGTATCTATATTTCCACTTTTCGGCAAGACCATTTGATAGGGCAAATCAGTTATTGCCAAACTACCCATACCATTCCATTGGTTCCAGATGGCATTGACTTGTGGGTTGGAGGATATCCCTAAATTATTTGGGAAGCTAATAACGTGTAGTGCCAAACCGGGACCGGTTCCTTCACAAACTTCTGGATGGCTATTCCCAAGATATATTTTTCCATCGGGACCTATTTGCATGTTTCCCATGATATTGGTTGTGATAGGACAAAATGGTGCATAGTATTGTGCATACGGATTTGTAAGGATCATTGACTTCGATGCGGTAATTGCTGAAAGCGAGGATTGGTTGAGATCAAACTGATAGACATACTGATCAAATTTCCATTCACCATTAGCCCAAGGTATCGCATATCCTGCATACAGCTTTGAGTTATCTGGTGAAAAGCAGACAGCATATACTTTTTCTCCGGTATCAATAACTTGTAGGTTTTTTAATTTACCAGAACATTTTTCAAAATCATACATTTCCAGGCCACCTGGAAAATTTAGTATGCCTCCATGATCTACTGCCGTTGCTACTTTTTTCCCATTTGGTGAAACTGCTAATATCCCATTGCTGCCCCAATAGTTCATAACAGGAAATGATCCGATTTCTGAAACCACAGGATTGCTGGATACTCCGTTGCTTGTTACCTTAAAGCTCAGGTACTGATTGTATGTTCTATGCCGGGCCACAAGCCAGATGCCGTCACATCCGGCAATGGCAACCATCCTACAGCCAATTAAGGTGTTATAGGTATAGGCCAATACATTTTTGTATCCGGGTACAATATTCCCCCGGCCATTATTTAGTGTTATGTCAAACAAACAATAAATTAATCCACCGTTACGGACATAGAAAATATAATATTGATTACTGTTTCCAGGACGCGGAATAATAACCGGTCTGCTATATTCCATATCATTGGTCTGCAGGAACGCAGTTCCGGCAATGGGTACTTCGTTTTTATCGAAAATACAGGGCGCGTCCTGGCCATTTCTGGTATAAGTATACCTCTTAACGATAAACAACAATGAGCCTCCCGCATCACAGACCGCCTGGGCATAATTATACTGATGTTCGGTTGGATACATAGTGGTTGCATTCTGGCTCTGGTAAACGGTACCATTTACATAAGTGGTATCCCGAAGGAGGGGGGGATTGTGGTTAAAGTCAAGGGAATAATGATTTCCAAAGGTCCATATATTGTTTTGTCCCTGGCCGTAACCAGCTTGCCACAGCATGAGTATCCATAGATACCCAAATATCTTTCTCATCACAATACATTTTTAGGGTTAAGAATTTGTTTTGATCATTTGCATAGATCCCAGGCTTTTCCCATTCCGGTCAAAAACCTGTAATAGATATGTCCCAGCTGCAATCTGTTCCGTTGCAATGGTATTATTACCTGCCTTAAGTGCTACCATTAACACCATATTTCCTGTTATATCCATTATACGCAGCTGGCCATTTTGAGGCATTTCAAGGCGGATAGAACGGTTAAATGGATTTGGTGAAACCAATATGCCATTTTGTGCCAATACATCTTTTATTCCATTGGAATTGGTTATCTCTATTTCATTGGACAATCCGCTGCAACCATTGCTACCGTTTACCCTTAGACTATATGTTCCGTTAAGGTTAACAGCATAGCTTGTTCCGTTTGCCCCTGCTAAATCTTGTCCGTTCCGTAGCCATTGGTAGGAGTTGTAGGTTTGATTTACTGTAAGGATATTTCCGGTTTGAGTAATGGTAGGATGTGGCGCCGGATTTACCGTAATCTGTAAGGTGGCGGTATCACTATTCCCACAGCTATTTATGGCAACTACCTTTATCATACCGCTGGTACCACCTAATGTAACCGTTATGCTATTGCTTGTACTGCTTCCGGTCCAGCCTGTTGGCAGTATCCAAGTATAACCAATAACCCCGCTTACTGCCGGAACCTGGTAGTTCTCCGCATTTCCCTCACAAGAGGTTAATTTGCCCACAATGGCCCCAGGGGCTGGGGGAAGATCGCACATTTTTATTTTCATCAGCATAGCGTCCGTCAGCCCGCCAAATACGGTCTGAAAGGCGCCCGTTGTGGCAAAGTTATTTACGCTATTTGTGCCTCCGCCAATAAATACATTCCCATTTTGTACAGAAATGGATTTGCCTGTTTCTGTTACATCACCGCCAAGGTATGTAGCCCATGTTCTATTGCCTCCAGGGCCGAACTTAGCTAAAAACACCTCTTCCGGTGAATTGTCATATACCGGCTTAATTCCATCAGGGGTAGCAATACTTGAAGGACTGGTTGTTTCTCCGCTCATGTAAAGGGATCCACCTGAAAAGTCTATTGCGCTAAAGATTTCTGTCCCACTGCCACCAAAATAGGTACTCCAGAGCATAGAGCCGAAGGAGCTTAACTTAGCCAGGAAAGCATCAGTAGTACCTCCACCGTACCAGACCTGGTATGCATTAGCTGTTGAAATACCAGTTTGACTTTCAGTTGCTCCGGTAAAGTAGATGTCGTTTAGGCTGTCTGTTATAATACGATAAGGACGTTCATAGCCGGTGCCACCATAATAAGTTGCCCAAACTCGGTTTCCTGCGCTGTCAAACTTTGCCACAAATGCATCCTGGCCGCCACTGCCAGTCTGTTGGTAAACACCATTAGTAGCGATGCCGGTAGTGCTAACTGTATAACCGGTGACAATAACGTTTGCAAGTGTATCTGTAGTAACGCCTATAATTGCATCATTGGCAGTTGTACCTAAATAAGTTGACCAGATCCGGTTTCCTGAACTACTAAATTTTGCAATAAACCCATCATTTGTACCAGGACGTGTAGCCTGAAAGGAACCAGGTGTAGCAATTCCCGCTGGACTTTGAGTATTGCCTACAAGATATATATTGTTATACCGATCTGCGGTCACTGCTACGTGATCTGTGCCCTCCACGCCAGTGCCACCAAAATAAGTACCCCATATCTGCTGGCCAGCAGTATCGAATTTAACCAGGAAGGCATCATAAGATGCATTGGTTCCTGCTTTTACCTCCTGGTATGCGCCAACAGTAGAAATGCCATTTTGAGAATTGGTTCTACCCGCAACGTAAAGATAGCCTGCGGTATCGATAGCTAGTGATAAGCCATGCTCTACATTAGACCCGCCAATATAGGTGCCCCATAATCGCTGTCCCTGCTGGTTGAATTTCATGAGAAAGGCGTCTGCGCCTGATGGGTTACTACCTCCAGCAAAAGTTGTTAGATGTGCCCCGACTGTAGCTATATTGTTGCTACTGTTTGTAGCACCGGTTATATACACCATGCCGTCTTTGGCAACTTTTGTATCCCAAACTTCCTCAAATTCTGTACTGCCGATATAGGTAGCCCAATCAATAACAGGGTCAATGACAATTGCACCTTTGTATTTACCCAATCCGAAACTGAGTATTCCATCTTGTAACAGGTAGTTACTTGAAATAGTCTTGCCATCCTGCTGGTAGGCGTAGGGCTTCTGTTCCTTTATAGAACCGAAGGGTGTTGTAACAAGAAGGTTGCCACTCCTGTCTAATTGAAGTTGATCGGCACCCAGATATTGTACTTTTATTTTAGAAGGGTCTGCATCTTTGCCGATAATGAAATCATGTTCCAATTTTCCATCACTATTCAGGTAGAAAATCCAATCGATCCCCGGATATACCTCTTTGTATGCAATTTGAGCATAACAGGCCGCCTTGCTCTTTCCGGCATATTGCTCATAATAGGGCTGCTTTTGCTGACCGATGATATTGATGTTCTCGTTTCTGTCTGATAGCAGAACATCCATCCTATATATCTGTCCATTTTGGTGCCACTGGTAGTGTATGCCACCGGTTGAGAAGTAAACTTTGATCCCATCTTTGGTATCCAGGGAAAAACGGATATCGTTTCGGGGGTTAAGATATTGGTCTGTGACCTGGCCTGTATTTTCCATAAATCCCGTAAATGCAAAACATTGACGAACCTGTAAAAAACAAAGACATACCATTAGCGTAAAAATCCTCGTAATCATAATTCAATAGTTTAAAGGTTGATAATAAGGAGGCCTCCCTTTTTCCACAAAGCAAAGACTTATATTTAAATTATTTCATTGAGATTTTCACCAAATGTGGAGTGTCACTTTTAAGATTATTGGTGTAACTTCGGGTAAATTACTGTTTATGTACCAGGGTAGAAGTGATTTGATTCAGTTGGTTAAGAGCCTTTCCAGTAGCGAAAAGGCGTATATTTCAAAGTCCTTTATGAAAGCAGGGGTAGGTACGGGATATCAACAGCTGTATGATGCGATTAAAGGCAGTGAATCTGGGATGGTAAAAAATAATTCGGATTTGCCAACTAGTAAAATGACTGATCAAAAGAGAGGGCTTTATAAATATATCCGCAGGCATCTTCGGCAGATGCATCAGGAGCTGTCCATAGACATTATCCTTCAAAATAACCTCACAGACATCGAGATCTTATATGGTCACAGCCTTCCTGATCAAGCTATTCACCTAATGGAAGAAGCTAAAAAACTCGCATTGGAACATGAGCGGTTCAATTTATTGCTTCAGATTTTACAATGGGAACAGAGGCTCAATATTGTAGCCGAGAAACCCACCCGATCTATTGAGGCCATTAGAAAGGAAGAGGAGGCTATTGGAGTAAAGCACCTCCAGATCCTTAAGTTAATGGGGCTCTATCATCAGATTGTGGTTATGAAAAAGACCCATGGGTATGCCAATGGAACTGTCCGCAAACAGTTGGATAGTCTTTTGATGGAATCTTCTGGCTTCCCAAGTGAGAAACAATGTAAGAGCATAAAGGCCAGGTTTTACCACGACCTTATTTTGTCTTTATATAATTGGATGGTCTTTGACCATAAGCTGGCTTATTTTTACAGTAATAAATTACTACTAACCCAGGGTCGGATAATTCTTCCTGAAGATTATCTGAACGGGCTATTCCAACATATTACCTCCTGTGTATGCCTGGTAAAATTTACAGAAGCCATAAACTGTATTGGTTTAGCTGAACTGCATATGGGGGAATATAATCTGGATCAAAACAGTGCACGTCAGCAGTTTTTCTTTATTTACGATGCTACCTACAGAATTATTATCTATACCTATACCGGTAATATTGAAGAAATGAAGGACCTGATTGAAGAAGTTGAGCTTAGGTTAAAGTATTATGCGGGTACACTACCTTCTGAACTACGACAGGTAATGAAGGGTAATTTGATGAATGCTTATATGGCTATTGGAGACTATGAGCATGCGGAGCAAATATGGAATCAGCTTTTTACCCATTCATCGAAGAGGATACGACAGGACATCTATGCTGATTTATTTCTGTTTAGAATTTTTTTCTTATTGCAAACAGGCCGTTATGAACTGGTCAAAAGTATTGCGCTTTCGGCAAACCATTATTATAAGGATGTGGTAGAAGAAAAAAAAAGTTATGCTTTTGAGCATAAGATAACCAGGTACTTTGCCCGATCAATTCAGTGGGAGGATGTGGGCGCGAGAAAGAAAGCACTAGAGGAGATTAAAGGATTATTTACTGCACATATTGAATCAAAAACAGGAGTGATTTGTTTTCAGGAACATTATAGCCGATATGAAATCTGGTGTGAGGCGATTATAAAAGGAATTCCATTTTATCAGGCCGCAAAGGAGTGGTATTATAATCGTTAAAAAATGGATTTTCAGGTGGAATTGTAAATAGAAATAGGATTTTTATTTAAATATACTCAAAAAAGCTATGGGGTTTTTACTCTATTTAAATGGGTAATTTTCACATTTCTCAATTTTTTAAATTTTTAATCTTTGGCGTTTGCAAACCAAAAGGATATTTTTTAAATGATTAATGGGAAAAAAATTGGTCTTAGTTTGTCTGGTGGAGGTTTTAGGGCTGCAGCATTTCATTTGGGTGCTTTGAAGAGGTTGAAATCTATGGGTATTTTGGATCATGTTGATGTTATTTCCACAATTTCTGGAGGATCGATAATTGGTGCTTATTACGGCTTAAATAAAAATGATTTTAAGGATTTTGAAATAAATTTTAGAAAATGCCTGAAAAAAGGAATGATGTTGAGAATGATATTTTCATTGAGGCTCATTCTCTTTTATGTAGGATTTCTTGCATGTATCTGTGGGATCTGTATTTTATATATAAAAGGCAATCTTTGGTATTTGGGTTCAATGTCAATTATTGTAATGCTCTCACTAATTTTTATATTTCAATTTAAGCTACTGGCCTTTACAAAAGCGAAAGAAATAGCTTTTGAAAAGATTTTTTTTAAGAATAAAACAATTTCTGACTTACCATTAAGTCCAATTTTTGCAATAAATGCAACAAATCTTGAGACAGGAACTTTGTTTACATTTTCACAAACGAAAATTGACGATTCTAGTTATCACTATCCCAGAAATGGTGGGTTGAAAATCTCATTTAAGGGGGAAGCAATACCAATTTCGTTAGCGGTTAACAGCTCGACGAATGTTCCATTTCCGTTTGGGCCAGTTGGGATAAGGGCAAAATATTTTAAAACTTTAGAAATGTCAAAAGAGGTGAAACCAGCATTAATGGATGGAGGTCTTTATGACAATCAAGGTATTCATAAAATTACTCAATTAAAATCGTCATACAATTGCAATGTAATTATCTGCTGCGATGGTTCCCAGCCCTTTTCCTATTCTTTTAAAACCAAAAATTCTATTGGATTATTAAGAAGAACTTCAGATATAATGATGAGAAGAATTAAGAATCTTCAATTTGTTAGAAATGTATATGAAAACAAGCAAGAGATCGCGTACTATTCTCTTGACTGGACTTACGAAAAATGCCTAGGTTCTTTTGTTACTAAGGCCGTTAATGGGGAATTATCCAATGAATTACTCTCCTTTCATAATATTGATATACAATGCTGGCTGGATAAGAAGGATTGTATTTCTAATATTACTGAAATTGTTAAAACAAGAATTGGTTTTGATCAATTGATCAAAGAGGGCTTATCTGACGAAGAAGTTCTCGAAATGTCAAAGATAAAAACCGGACTTGCATCCTTTAGTGAGGATAGAATTGAGAAACTGGCTCGCCATGGCAGCGTGTTAACAGGAATTCAAGTTAGTCTATATTGTCCATCCCTTAAAAATAATAATTATGAAATTTGAAATTGATGTTTTAAATGTCGGTAATGCCGACGCAATTATACTCAGATATATTGATGATAGTGATAAAGAGTATGTTGTTCTAATTGATGCAGGTAATAAAGGTGATGGTGAAAAAGTAATGGAGCATATCAAGAATTATACTGATAAGAAATGTATTGATCTCGCGATTTGTACTCATCCTGATAGTGATCATATTGGCGGTTTCAAAGAAATCGTAGGAAATATGGATATTAAGCAATTTTGGATTCATGATCCAAAATTGAGTTATATTAAAGATAATATTGAAAGTGATCAACATCTTAAAAATACACTCTTATCTGAATCTATAATTGTCCCTTTGTTTGAGAGTATTAAAGAATCAACTGAACTTTTAAGCCTTATTGATTCCCGTAAAATACCAAGAAACGATCAACCATTTGCTGATTTAAAATTTGACGATGCATGTTTAACAGTTGTTGGGCCATCTGAAGATTTTTATAAAGAACAAGTCAAAGGCTTTAGGAATATAGCTTCGCTTTTTGAAAGTGCCAATTCATCAATGTTAATTCCAGGAGAATATAAAAGGCACCTTGAATCAGTTACTCAAAATTTTATTAGTCATTTAAATGATACTGGTAAAGAAAATAACAGTAGTGTGATTTTAATGTTTGAGCCAAAGGATGGTGAAAAATACTTATTCACAGCAGATGTAGGGCCCATTGGGCTTCAACGAGCAATTGATTCGTTTAAAATTTCAGATTTAACATGGTTGAAAGTACCACACCATGGTAGTAGGCGTAACCTAGAAGACCTAATTGTTGAAAAACTAAGACCTAAAATCGCATACATATCTTGTAAAAAGAATAGCCATTATCCAGATGAAGGTGTGGTTAAATGCCTAATACAAAATAGATGTAATGTTTATGCTACATATTCTGGAAGTTTACGGCTTTCTTATGGGGTAGAGCCTAGGGGTGAATATAAAAATGCTACACCTATAACAATTTAATAATATTATGAGTTTAGAAGTTTCGAGGGTGTTTCACCCAGTTGGTCAAGGCGCGTTTTATTCTGAAAGCCACTATGAAGAAAATGGTCGAATCTTCAATATTGTTTATGATTGTGGATCTTTGACAATCAGGAAAATAAAATTGGAGAGGAAGGTAAAAGGTGCTTTTAGAGAAGGTTCTACAATCGATATTTTGTTCCTTTCTCATTTTGATGACGATCACATAAATGGGGTTGAATACTTGAAAAAGCATTTTCAGATAAAATTGGTTGTAGTTCCTCTCGTGGATGAAGAAGAGAAGGTTTTAATCAAATTTAAACGATTTTTAGATTCAGGAAATACTGATAATAGCCTTTTGGATAATCCAACGAATTATTTTGGTCCAGAGACTCAAGTAATCAGTATTGAGCCATTGGATTTTGGTGGAAATATTTTTGAATTAAATTCTGGTCAAAATGATAATTTCATTGACCTTGATAAAAATTTGAGAATAAATCACTATCCTAGTGGAACAAGAATTTCCGGCTCGATTATAGCCAATTGGTGTTTTATTCCATTTAATTACAAGCAAGAGGAAAGATCTCGTTTGTTTAAGGAGTTATTAATTTATAACAATTTAGAATTTGAAAATTTAGAAAACGTTGAATATTTGAATGAAAGGAAATCCGAACTTCGGAGTGTTTATAAAAAAGTTGATGGAAGTATTAATATTAATTCTTTAGTCTGTTATTCTGGTCCTTTAAATAAAATCAATGATCGATTTATCGTGGATTGTTTAATTACAAGGCCCTTTGATAGGTATTATCTTGGTGGTTTAGGTGGTTGTTTATATATGGGTGATGTTGATCTAAATGTCTCAAATATTATTGACGACCTATTTCAAAGGTTAGGGAATTTATGGGGAAATGTAACTACTGTACAAATCCCTCATCATGGCGCTAATCGTAGTTTTAATAGTAAATTGCTGAATGAAAATTTGAGGCATTTAGTTATAAGCTATGGAACTAATAACCCATGGGGGCATCCGGCCGATTTTGTTATAGAAAACTGTTTAAGAACGTGTAATTTAAGCCTTGTATCTGAATATTCGGAAAGCATGACCGTAGAACAGATTTACATTAAATAAATCGTTTGTGAACCGTATGTTATTTTGGTTTTAGACAAAAAGATTTAAAATATTTATGGAATTATTTATTCATATAGTTTGTGCTCTGTTAATATAAAGTGTATTAAAATCGTTTAAAGATTTATTTGTATCAATTACTTAAGTCAGTTTCATCCATTCTCTGAATAAGCTTTTCTTTCAGCTCGTCAAGGAAAGCAGTCCTACTGGATTGACGGATACGAATGTTCTGGAAGGTTCTGTAAAAGGGGCCAAGATCCACATGAAATAGTTGTTCTAAGGCAGTAATGATCTTTTTTACCTCGGCTTTTCCGTTATTTATACATTTGGCAGAATGTAATGCGTAAGCCAATTCAATGAGAGCTACCTTATTGGTAGTCCATTCAACAAATACTGGGTTTTTGGTATTTTGATCTCCATTTTTGTTTTTTAGTTTAGCAATTTGCTCGCTAACATATTTTAATATGCTTTTATATGCTATAACTTTTGAGAGTTCGATGCTTGCCTGTGGGATATTTTTTTCCATTTCTTGTATGGGTTCAACAGGTAAAAATGAAGGTAAAACTGTTTTTCTGCTAAATAAAACTGAATCTTCCTCCTCCCTTTGGATTTTATGGTAAAGCTTGAGCATAATATTTCGTTGTAATAGCTGATCGTAATAATTTGACTGTTGTTTGAAGAAACCGAGTTGAATTTTCCTTTCTTCAAATTCGGGTCTTTGCAATTCGATATGCATCAACTCAATATAGTAGAGTGTTTCCGAATGTATTTTTGGTATAATTGTTTTGAATATTTCAATTTCTTCTCTTTCCGTCGAAAATTTATATTTTTCGATTGATAGTCTCAACTGATAATAGGCTTCACGGGTAACTTCGTAACATTGTTTATAATAGTCAAGGCCGGTTACTCCAGTAGAACAAATTTCATTTAGCCTGTTGTACATTTGTTGACTAAGTTTTTCTGCATGTTTTATCATAACCTGTTGATTTAGGTGCTAATGAACTAACAGCACAAATCTGTAGTGTTGCCCTTTAATTTACAAGGCATTCTATTTCAAAAATGGCGAATCAGGGAAATTTGTAACTGAAATATAACACAATAATGTGAAATAAGGTATTCTTTTATAAAGAACGATAGATTTATCGGAAAACAGCAGGGTGGGTAATTTTACCCTTTGTTAGCCGGGCAAATCACCCTTTTTTGATTTTTTCTATTGATAATCAATAAGTATATTATAATTCTGATAATTATTCATTGCTTTTCTCAAAAGTAGGTATTAGATTCGTTGTTAAATTTTAGCCAAAAGCCTAAAAAATTAACAATTTACTCCTGACCAATTTTAAGTTCAAGACGTCTTTTGCCTGGCTACTTTTTTGCCTGATTCCCAAAATGGGCTTAGGCCAGGTCTACCGTGACTCCTTACAACTGAGCACGGATTTGTTGTATATGGCTAATGATAAAGCGATTTCCCAGGATTTTTTCTATACCACTGCTAAAGAACTTAAGGCTACGCTCGCTGTAAAAGCACACTACATCAGCCCAAGAGGCGATAGTACGCTCATTCTTCGTTCCGTGTCGGACGAGATCATGCTGCCCGCCGATAAACATATACTCCAGTACCATTACGGTAAACAGTCTAAAGAACTGTACACAGCACCAGGCTTCGCAGCCTGTCTTCGGTATGCAGATCAGTTGCCAGCCGGCAGGTATGTATATACTGTAAGCCTGTACCAGGGCAATGATACCCTTACCCATACCTATTTCCTCAAGCAGGTCGACAGTGCAATATCGGCCGAGTCTGCGCTGCGCCGGGATATTATGGAGATCGTACAGACTTCTGTAAAAGCTAACGGAGGAAATGGTGATTTAAAAGCCTTGCAGCAAAAAGCATCCAATAAAGTCAGTAATGCACTGAACCTGTCTCACAACAAAATAGACCGTTATCTGCGCAAAAAGCAGCTGACTGCACAATATTTGCGCTCAGGAGATGATGAGCTGCTGCATCTGTACAGCGATACGCTGCTTGTGGGCACGATAAGCCTGCCGGCTGCACAATCCTTTTCTAACCTTTATGTGCAGGAAAAAGAGCAGTTGAATAATCGTATCGCAGACTTCTCCAAAGATCAGCTGGAGAATATGCGTTCCCTGCAAAACCAGTTTCGCGAAATACTGGAAGGAGAAAAAAAGGATCGCAGCATTACCGGTGACATCAATGTGTCGGGCAACTGGGCCAACCAGCAGGAGCCTAACTCTATGCAGGATAATCAGTATTACGAAGTAGGGGGGCAGTTGTCCTTCCCTATAGCCGATATACCCATTACCCTTACGGGATATTATACTACTCAGGATCAGCATCGCGAAGCCAAAGCCAGTTACTTCCGGTTCAGCTACGATGCCCAGAAGGCCAAAGAGCAGCTGATGAAACTGGTGGGCAGTTACAATAAAAAATATGAGCAGACCTTTAATAAAGGATTCTCTTATGATATGGTGTACAGCCAGTTTGTAAACGGGCTACAGTCCGAAAAAAACAACCTGCTGAATCGCCTGAAAAAAGAAGCCGGGGTGGAAAACTTCGACCCATCGGTATACAACGAAGCGTATTTTAAAGCCAGGGCAGAAGAACAGGTTGCCCGGCTGAAAGCAAAAGCGATCGACAGCGCACAACAGCTGGCTGCGGGTAATGATACCCTTGCCGCAGCCAAAGCTAAAGCACAAGCCCTGCAGGCCAAAGCCACAGCGCAATATGCAAAGGCCATGGAATACTATAACAAGATCCAGGCACTTGAAGAAAAGATCAGACGATATGAAAAACTGGTGCAGCAATATAAGCAGAACCTGCACTATGACTCGCTGCTGGCTTATGACCAGTTGAAGGACCTGAAAGATCTTGATCAGATGTCATATAAAGATATGGCTAAAAAAGCAGCAGGTCTGCTGCCGGAGGGCAAGGCCAAGACTTTTATTGCCGGGTTGACCAGCTTCGATGCCGGTATCTTCCCCAAATATGTATCCCGTTTTACCCAATCCGGTCAGATGATGAAAGGCCTGGATGCGGGTTATGATATCGGATTTGCCGAGATCGGCGGTGGCTATGGCAATACCGAGTTTGTAGACCGTACCGGAACCGTAGAGACCTATAAGGCCTATAACCTGCGTATGACCAGCAAACCGGTTAAGCAGCAGCAACTGGGATTTGTGTACTATGGTTATTCCCCATCTAAACGCTGGCTCAAAAATGATGATTTTTTTAAAGGGGCGGATCTGTCATTGCCCAGCTTCCGAAACCCGATCAGTATTGTAGCAGCCACTTATAACGGCAGCTTCGGTAAAGACATACATGTAGAAGGGGAGTATGCTTTCTCTAACCAGCAGCGTAGCAGCAGTCAGTATACCGATCAGGGTAATGCCGCTATAGCCTGGAAAGAGCGCTCGGCCTATAGCCTGAAAGCAGACGGATCATTATTAAACAACAATGTACTGCTGCGCGGCGAATACGAATATGCCGGCAAGAATTTCGAGAACAATACCCTGCCCATGATGCTGTCCGGTATAGAGCGTCTGCAGGTAGGTGCAGAGGGCAATCTGTTCCGTTCCTTTTTGCGGATGAATGTAGAGTACAACTACATGATACAGCAAAACTTTACCAATACCGGAAAGAATGCCAAGTGGGGATTTGCCTTATCTACACACAGTAAGCGTTATCCGTCTGTAAGCATATCCTACAAGCCATTTACGACCTTCCGCACCTTTACCGATACCTTAAATGTACCGCAGAAGCCGGTGCTGGGAGAGGTCTGGACCGCTAAAGCCAATTACCAGATCAAGAAGAAAAACTACGCGCTGCGCTTCACCCTGGTGTATAATAAAAACACCAGCATCATGGATACACTGAATTACAGTAGTTCCATGCTGCAGTTCAATACCCTGTACAGTACTGCCACACAAAGCCTGATGCTGACACTGGGTCGCTCCGGGATACAATCTACCAGCATTGCCGTGCCTTATCCGGCATTTAATAACAGCAGTTACCTGATGCTGAGCGGTACGCAGCAGTTCAGTAAGGGCACAGGTGTTGGCCTCAGTACCGATATCGCCGTAAACGAAACCGGCCTGGCTAAGTACGGCTGGGGTTGTAACGGATTTTACCGCCTGCCCAAACAGCCCCTGACTATAAGATTAAATTTCAGAAACAGTAATTATAAAATGGCTGAAACTACAGCATGGGAGCACCTTTACGGAGGCAGCCTGGAACTGTTATGGCAGATCAATACTAAACTATAAAACATATTAATACCGTTATATGAACCACAATTTTTTCAAACGCATTGTCTTAAGCCTGCTCCTGCTTTGCGGGGTATTGTATACCCATGGCCAGCAGCGTATGGTCCTGAACCTGGGTATGGTAGACGGTGTTGAATTAAGCAAAACCAACCTGTTTGACTACCAGATCATCTCCTCATTAGGCAGTAGCCGTGCGGCCACGCTGAACGGGCAGATCCGCTACCGGAACATGCCTTATTCCATTGGGTATAGCATAGACCTGAGCATACAGCCGGGTGTCAATAATATTCGCGAAGCCGCCAGCCGCGCACGTATGACGTACTCCTCCGGTTCTATGAAAGAACTGTTTGAACAATATGGTAAACTGCCGGAAGGCATTTATGAATATTGTGTAACCCTGACCCTGAATAGCAACGGTTCGGGAGAGACCGCAAAGGAAACTTACCAGGAGTGTGTATATGGCAGAGGTACAGATGTGTTCCTGATCAACCTGGTAGATCCGGAAGATAAGGCCAGATTGTATGAGTATAATCCCATGCTGAGCTGGACGGTGAATTATCCATTTGCTGCTGCCTTAAGTTACAAGCTGAAAGTCGTAGAACTGAAGCAGGGACAGAATGCAATTAATGCCGTAAAGCGCAATAATGCTGTGTATGAAGAGAAAGGCCTGATGCAGCTGAGCCAGACCTATCCGGTATATGCCAAACCGCTGCAACTGAACCATACCTATGCCTGGACGGTAGATGCTTACTACAAGGACATCCTGTTGGGTGGCGCAGAAGCCTGGACATTTACGATCATAGAAGATACGCTGCTGAAAGCGGTACCGAAGGAGATATCCTACTATGACTTTGCAAAGCATATCGGAGAAACAAAAATATTTGCAGTGGATACGCTAAAGCTAAAATATCAATCATATACGCGTCTTAAAGATTCTATGAAATACCAGATCGTTTCAGAAAAAGGCAAAGAAGTCATTTCCGGTACCCTGTCCTTTTACAGCGAACCTACATATTTTGCCATGGATCTGACAGGGATTGGTAAGTTCCAGCACAAGAAAACCTATTATATGTATATAACTGATGCTAAGGGCAAAAAATACACAGTTCCTTTTATTTACATCAATTCTTTATACCTGGACAAATAATGAAAAAGATATTTCTGATTGGTTTGGTCATTTTGTCGGCCTGTAATCAAAAACAACAGGACAATGAAACTAAAGGCTGGCAATATAAAGATCCGCTTACAAAGATCATGAACAATAATGGGGTGCAGTATACCATTACCCTGCAAACAGCAGAACAAATGGCTTACTTGCGAGCATTTGATAGTAAAACACAAAAACTCGATGAACAGCGATACGCCGAAGAGCTCGAACAGACCAAAGACCATTTCTATTTTGTAATTACACAAAAAGGTGGAAATGACCGGAATGTACTGGAACAAAATGCGGGTAATGAAGAAATGTATGCTAAGCGTTACCAGTACTACCAGACCGATGCACAGCAGGATATGTGGCTGGCCAGTTGCCGGGATACTGTATCTCCCGATGCTTACCTGTATGAAAACAACATGGGTGTTGTTTCCGAGAACCGGATGGTTGCTGCATTCCCGGTAGGTAAAGATACCTGTGACATTCAATTAATTTTCCATGACCGTGCTTTTGATAATTACCAGATCAGGGCAAGTTATGCTTATAAAGATATTCAAAACGCTCCGAGAGCAAAACAGTACTAATATGATGATGAAGTATAATTCTCAGCTGTTTCGACTGACCGCCAAAACTATGTTTACCGTTCTGGCCCTGGAACTGGTTTCACCTGCCATAAGAAGCTATGCCCTTACAAGTGGACCTTCACAACCCGAGGTACAGAGCTTTGAGCCAGTGGGTACTACCGACATGGTTGATCTTTTTTCCGGCGACTTTGTATATAATATTCCTTTACTTGATGTGGAAGGATATCCTGTAAATATTGCCTATCATAGTGGCTCAAATGTAGAGTCGGAGGCCAGTTGGGTAGGGCTCGGATGGAATATTAACCCGGGCGCGATCAACCGTTCAGTACGGGGTATACCGGATGACTTTAGCGGGGAGCAAATTGAAAAACAACTGCATGTAAAAGATGAAACCACAGTCGGCTTAAAGCTTGGTGCAGATGTGGAATTGTTTGGTCTTGAGTTTTTAAGAGGCGGCATAGGAAACAGTATTACCTATAATAACTACAAGGGAATGGGAGTAGGCTTTGATGCCAGTTTAAATTTAAAGACCAATTATGTAACCACCGGGCTTGGTTTAACTGTAGGCTCACAAGAAGGTGCGACGCTGGATGCCAACCTCTCAACCAATGCCAGTGATGGCGCTGGTGTAAGTGGTTCTGTACAGGGAAGCACAGGGTTTAATACCCGAAGCGGGCTACGTGATCTTAGTTACGGGATTTCAACCAACCAGTTCCCGCTTACGTTTAATTCTTATATTCCCATTGGTCTGCGCAACTATGTATCTACGATCACCAATGCTACTCATGCAAGAGGTATATCTTTCAGTACCGGACTCGGTATGGAAGTGCTTGGTACATTTCCCCATTTCAGAACTGAAGTGTCAGGAAGTGTAACGCACCACGAAGAAGATGGCTCCATGCCGGCCTATGGATATCTTTATTTGGAAAAATCAGGAGAACGTTCCATAACGGATTTTTCCCGTGAGAAAGATGGCATTTACAATAAGTCCCTGCCGAATTTACCGCTCTCTTCCCTGACCTATGACCTATATTCCATTTCAGGTCAGGGTACCGGCGGTATGTTCCGTCCGTTCCGTAACGATATCGGAACCGTATCTGATCCTAAGCTTGATAGTGATAATGATAACTTTTCTTCCAATGTAGAGGCGGGGTTCGGAACGGGCTTTGGTGGCCTGTTTGAGATTGGAACGAATGTAAATATGCTTTTTTACAGCATGAAAACCGGTGCCTGGAAAAAGCGGCCTTTCCTTGCGTCTCAAACCGGGTCTTTATTTGAAAATGTATTTTTCAAGCAGGCAGGAGAGCTGACCCGTTCTGTAGGATCAGGAGAAGCCATTACCAGTGGTAAAGAACCTTTAAGGGTCGATAGTTCGATGAATATGTTCAATAAACAGCGGGCAGCCATTGGCTTACTGCCCCGTTTTATAGGGCAACATGAAGATCGTAATCCAAGGGCAAATAATATGTCCGTGTTTACTAATAAAGAAGCCATCACTCCAGGGGTAGCTATCCATCAAAAAATTGAAAATTATCCAAGAAACCAATTCACTGGTAATCCTCAGGTTGAAAAAGTTGATCGTTTAAAAACCAATACCAAACAAATCGATGCTGCAAAACCTAACCATATCGGAGAGATCAGTCAGATACTTCCGGATGGCAGAAGGTATATTTATAGCATCGGTGCCCGTAATAATGTTCAAAGGGAAGTAACTTTTAGCACCGGTTATAAAGAAATGTCAGATCCGGCTTATACCAGTGGCCTGATTAGCGCTTATTCAGACCAGGAAAATTCCTATGCCAATCCAAGTGGCCGTGATCGTTATTATCAATCAACTACAACACCGTCGTATGTACATAGTTATTTGCTTACCGATGTATTATCAGCAGATTATGTAGATATTACCGGCGACGGGCCAACAGAGGATGATCATGGAACTTATACAAAAATCAATTATAGCAGAACCAGCAAAGATTTTAAATGGCGAACGCCCTATGAGCGTCCAGGAGAAAAAAGAGCACAGTTTAGCCCGGGTTATTATTCTGATAAAGGTGATGACAAGGCGAACTATATTGTAGGATCAAAGGAGATGTGGTATATCCATTCTATTGAAAGTAAAAACTACATTGCAGAGTTCTATACTTCTCCACGTAAAGATGGCATGGGCTATAAAGGTAGCCTGGGTGTAGATAATGTATCCGGAGATATCGGTTCAGACACCAGTCAGCGATTGTACCGCCTGGATTCCATTAAACTATTCAGTAAACGGGACCGTTTTATTAATGGAGCTAATGCTACTGCGATAAAAACAGTTGTATTGGTTTATGAGGAAAACGCAGCAAACCAGTTATGCCCAGGCATCCCCAACTATACCGGAGCTAATTCCGGTATCGGTAAACTCACTTTGAAAAGGATCTATTTTAAGTTTGGTAACTCCAATCGTAGTCTGCTTAATCCTTATGAGTTCAATTACAGTGCCTTTAACCCATCATATAATTTTATGGCTAAAGACCGCTGGGGGAATTATAAGCCCGCTGTGGGAGGACTGTCAAATTACGAGTTCCCTTATGTTACCCAAAATAAGGCTGCTGCCGACAGCAGTGCCATGGCCTGGCAGCTGACTGAAGTCAAACTACCATCAGGTGGTTCTATTAATGTGCAATATGAATCAGATGATTACAGCTATGTGCAGGATAAGCGTGCTATGGAAATGTTTAAAGTTTCCGGAGTTGGCGCGGATAAAAATTTTATCGCAAAATCTGAGCTATATGAAGGTGAAGGTGAAAATATTATCAACAACTATATCTACTTTAAACGCGATACAGCAAGGGAAATAAGCGGAAGGAGCCTAAAAGAAAATTACCTGCCGGAAGATGACCTGTTATATTTCAATTTCTTTGTAGATATAGGAAACAAGAATGCTTATGAACCCATAAAGGCTTATGGAAAAGTCGAAGAAATAGGTAAATGTACAAACGATTCCTTATATGGATATGTGAAGCTGAAACAGGAAAAGGCCGGCAAAAGTACAGATAGGTTAATGAATCCCGTTACCCTTGCAGGTCTGAATATTGGAAGGTTCTATCTCCCCCATATCATTTACCCGGGTTATACCGACGGGGAACTCAGCCTAAAGCAAACAATCCAGGGTATGGTAGGGGCTACAGAAGAGCTGTTTACCATCGCACAGAATCCGAATATCCGGTTTATGAAACGTGGCCTGGCAAAATCTATCGATCTGACGCGTTGCTATATCCGTGTAGGTACTCCTGGCATGTCTAAACTGGGTGGTGGCTGCCGCGTTAAACGACTGACCTTCTCAGATGGCTGGAACCAGATGACCGCTGGCGGACAGGTAAGTGTCATGGGTAAAGATTACAGTTATACCATGACAGATGCCACCACCGGTAAGAAGATCAGTAGCGGTGTAGCCAATTATGAGCCTATGATTGGCGCCGATGAGAATCCTTGCCGTAAGCCGGTGTATTACTCCGGAGATGGCGGAAAATTACTACCTGCCGTACAACTGTTCCAGGAAGAGCCATTGGGTGAATCTTTTTATCCAGGAGGCTCAGTGGGATATAGTAAAGTCACAGTGAGCAGCATCCACAAACAAGAAGGCGCTGCTTCGAAAGGGGTGGATGAATATGAATTCTACACGGCAAAAGATTTTCCAAACTATATAGATAAAACAGTGATCAATACCGATGAGCAATACCGTCGTGGTGGTTTTGTGCAGCAAAAGGAAATCTTAAGCCTGAGCCAGGGCTATAGCCTGGTGCTCAATGATATGCATGGAAAAAGTAAAGCCATCAGTAACTATGTGGCCAGAAAAGGCGGTGAGCAGGAGCTGATCTCTTCAGTAAAATATAATTACCAGCTAAATGCCCAGGGTAAGTTAGATAATACCGTAAGCGCTGTGGGCAGGAACAACGATCCATTTAATCCGCAGTATGAAATTGCTAATACTACACTGGGCCAGGAAGTTGACTTAACCGTTGACTCCAGACAGCGGGTTAATAGTTCTTTATCTATACCTGTAAACTTTAACCTTAACGTTCTATTCTTTGCACCTTTTGTAGTGGTACCGGTTCCAACGGTATTTACACCGGTAAAGCAGAATATCAACACATTCAGAACCCATACCGTAACCAAAGTGGTTCAGCAATATGGTATCTTAAAATCTACAGAGGTGACCGATCATGGGGCCAAAACGCTTACGGAAAATCTGGTATATAATGCGGAAAATGGTCAGGTTGTTGTTTCAAAAACAAATAACGAGTTTAATGATCCCCTTACTAAAATAGATTACCCTGCCAGCTGGATGCATCCTAATATGGGTGGGGCTTATGCCAACCAGGGGTATAGTTCCCGAGCCGGTCTGCTATATGTAGATAGCGCCCTTGATGGTTATATTAAAAATATCCAGGACTTCAATTTATTTACCGAAGGGGATGAGCTGTTGGTTACAGATGACAAGGGCGCCCAGTATATCCTTTGGGTTGAGGGCAAAACTGCCTGTCCGGTTATTGATACCAGTGGCAGTGGTAGTGGTGGCGGTACTGGCGGAGGAACAGGTGGTGGCGGAGCATTGGTCACCACAATGGTACCGATCAAAGACAATCTTTTCGGGACCATTTCCTGGGGCTCTTCTACTCAATCAACAGGTTGTTGTGCATTGAAGGTTACGCCAAGAGCCAAATACCCTAATGGTGATGGTGTCAGTTGGCGCACACCTAAAACGATATTGGAAAATATTACCATTAAAGTCATCCGTTCGGGAAGGAAAAACCAGCTGGGAAGCCCAATGCTTAGTCTTAGTCTTTCCGGAAGCTATGTGCCCACAAGCTTTGCCGATCTTTTTTCGAACAGCACATTGCAGGGCAAGGTGCTTGCCACCCAGGCAACACGGTATGGAAATAATGCGGAAGAAGACCAGATTGAAGGAACATTATGGGGGGCAAACTATGGCTTCAACACCTTTGTTCGTGGACTGAAGGGGGCCTATAGACCAACTGAACAATACGGATTGTTGGGTTCCCGTGATTATAATAATGACCATGCACGTAAAAACGGAACCCTGGCATCATTTACACAGCCCTGGAAAAATCCAAATACCATTGTACCCGGTTCTTGTCAGGACCTGGCTTCCAAATACAGCTCCGGTTGGCAAGCTGACTCTACCTGGCTACTGGCTTCTAAAATTACCAAATATGGCAGCAATGGGCTGTCACTGGAAGAGCAGGACGCATCGGGCGTGTATTCAACAGCATTATACAGCTATGGAGGGAACCTTCCGGTTGCCGTAGCCCAAAATGCAAGGTACAAGCAAGTACGCTATTTTTCGTTTGACGATATGTTCAGTCTGAACAGTGGCAACCACTGGATGATGCTTAAGTTTACCGGAAGCAGTACACCTATCTCTTACAGTCAGCTGACCAATACTTATTATAACCGGGAATTTGGCGTAAGTCCGGCAGGCACCCTTGGTTCTGGTCTGGCGATGCAAACAGAAGGCCATAGTGGCCTGTACAGCTTAAAGTTAAATGGCGGGGCCCTTAAAATTGGGGCCGGGGCAGACTTTGGCTTTGGAAATAGCTACTATGTCAGCGCCTGGGTAAAATCAAATACTGCACCGACCAATACTTCCTTATATATAGTCGGCACAACCGGTGGTTCAACCAACAATTATTATCCTTTTACCACCATTAGCAAACCAATCGAAGGGTGGTATAAAATGGAAGGGGTAATTACCATCCCGACCCATACAACCTTAAGCGTTGCCGGTATGGGTGGAATTGTATTTGATGACCTGCGCATATGCCCGGATAAGGCAAACATGAAATCCTTTGTATATGATGTGCTGACCAGCAGGCTCATGGCCCAGCTGGATGAAAACAACTTTGCAACCTTCTATGAGTACGATGCAGAAGGAAAACTGGTACGTACCAAAAAAGAAACCAACAAGGGTATCCTTACTTTGAGCGAAAGCAGAATGTCTGCAGCCAAATAATTACTACCTAATCTAAAAAGAAAATCGAAATGAGAAAGCAATATAAAATCTTACTGGCGCTGGTACTCACCGGGTCTGCGGTTGCCGGGGCAGTGATCCGTCAATATGGTGGAAGGGAAGCAGAGCGTAATAATCCGGTTTACAATGCGATGCTGGAAAAAACATTTAGCGGTGAGCACTTATCGTACCGCTACCAGGTAACGGTATTTAATGATAATGGCCCGGTTGATACTACCTGGGGAGCCATCTATAAGGCCGGCACAGACTATATAGATAGCAATGATATGTACTATAAAGCCCTTACCGGGGACGTATTTGTCAATTTAGACAGAAGAACATCCGTTGCCTATTATGCCTTTTTAAAAGATGTGGAACAAAAGCTGGGATTTAAACGGGAAGATATGAACGCAGAGCTGTTTAGCCTTCCGGATTCAAGTCTGGCAAAGATTGGCCATTGGAAACCAATTGAACAGCTGAATGATTCCTTAAGCGCGATAGAATTTGAAGTAACCGATAGTACCCAGCAGTTACAAAAAGCCAGATTTGTGATCCACCGCAACCGCCAGCAAATCGTTTCCGGACAGCTAACACTTGGACCGGGAACGGTGTTGGGCGACCAGAGCGCGGAGATTGAAATGTCTGAAATCAGCACTGTTCCGGTAGATACCCGCGCGAGAACAGCAGAGCAGTTTTCGCTTAATAACGGGGTCTTAAAACCATCGGCATCTATGGCTAAATACCATGTACAAAAATTATTCTAAGTAAAGGATTTAAATAAGGTATTATGAGAAAAATTGCTCAATATATATATCAATTTATTTTACTGGTATTATGTACCGGTATGATCGGGTACGGTCAGGATATTAAGTTTCGTCCGGACCATGAATCAAAAGCATATTATTCCCGCAGTATTAAAACCATGGGATCACCATCGGGATACAATGATCTGCTGGGTACTACCAGTGCATTTGAATGGTTCGAAATGACCTCAATTCCTTCCTCCTGGTCTCAGAAGTATACATTCAAAAGCGTATCCAATTACATTAAGGTAGCTATAGATCATAATGCAAAAGATGTAGTGAGCAATTACAAATACCAGCTTACATTCCAGGTTAAAGGATATAGTGATCCGGCCAGTCCGGGTACCTATACCACCCAAAACCATATCATTACCCTTGAATATAATAAGGATTCCCTGGCTGCCTATAAGGATGCAACCCTGCTTAAACTACCGGGAAGCGGATTTTATTCCTTTGATCTTACCTTAATTGATGTTCAGGAAATCAGTGGCTCCAGTCCTATGGCAGTCTCTAAATCAGGTCTGGCCCCAAACTTTTATATCCAGGCTGAGGTGGTAACCCAGCGCTATGATGATGATCTATCTGGTAAAATGATTTTCGTCAATTCGGCTTACCACAGCGCCAGCCAGGAACTGGAGGTGAGATGGGGGAATTACGCACCATCGGAAGTAAGCAGCCTGCCCTCCGGATTTATGCCGATGTATGATAATTTTAAACCGGTGAAGTATGAACTGGAGTGGACTTATATAGATGATTATAAGCTGAATGATTATAATCATACAAGCGGAAGTGCGGGGTATAAAAATACGGCAAGTACCTTTTCTGTACCTTATAATTTCAAAAATAATGCTACACGAATCCAGACGGAGAACAACTATTTCTTTATCCCGGTGGTTTATGGACATGGCGCAGTTGTATTCCGTGTAAGAAGGATCCGTCCCGATAATGTCAACTTTACCGATCTTGTTTATTCCGATTGGAACCTTCCGGAGTCAGGAAACCTTACTAATACCTCATTCGGAACAGGCGGTCTTAATGTCAATCCTTATCGCGCACCTTCAAATTGTATCCTGATTGTAGAAACGCCCCATCAGAGTGATAGTGTAAACTACCAGTATAGCATCAGTTTTGCGGAAGAAGGTAAGTATAAGCATGTACTGAATTACTTTGATGGTATGGGAAAGAATCGGCAAACACAGACAAAAATTAATTCAGACCTCAATTATGTGGTGGCAATAGATAAAATCTATGATTTTGAAGGGCGTCCGGCCATTACTACATTACCAACACCGGTGCTTAGCAGTAATTTGCAGTTCAAAAGCAACCTCTCTTTACATGCAGGAACCAACCAGCCCTATAGGGCTCCAGACTTTGACACCGGTTGCGTAACCGATACAGTAGCCCCTTTTGCATCAGTTGCGCTGGCAAGTGTATATTATTCTGATCAGAACACAGATAAATCCGGGATGCAAAAATTTGTGCCTGACGCGGGAGGTTATCCATTTATTCAGACCATCTATTCTCCTGATTATACCGATAAGGTACTCTGGCAGGGTGGAGCCGGGAAGAATTTTCAGCGTGGTAAAGACCACGGAACCCGATATGCTTATGTCCGGGCCGGGCAGAATGAGCTCAACAGATTATTTGGAACCGAGGCCGGCTATTTCCAGTATTACCCTAAGCAGGTAACGGTAGACCCGAATGGGCAGGCCAGCTTTGCTATTGTAAACCCTGCAGGGAAAACCGTGGCAACGGCCCTGGCTGGAACTTCACCTTCTTCACTGCTATATCCTATTGATACGCTCGCAGATATGGCTTCAGCAAGCTATAAAGTGCAGGATATTTTAGCCGGTAACCTGCAGCAGATAGATAATGGCTTGCGCCGTGCTGAATATAGTTATTATAATGAAGCGGTGGGTTTTAACGGCCTTCGCTATAGTGCGGATATTGCTCCGTTCCCTACCGGATGTGGCAACCAGTATATCAATATTGCCGGAAAGCTGAATTATAAGATCATAGACGAGTGTGGTGGCATATATTTATCTAAGTCAGATGTCGCTGGTACTAACTCGGTTACTACCAGTAATCAGCACCAATATTACTGGGGAACTAAAGATTCTGTTCAGCTGATGCCCGGAAAGTATACGATCATTAAGGAGCTCAGCTTTCCGGATAGTACTATCAGGAGTATGGCTTCTTCATTTGTCGACAATAATACCGGAAATGGCCTGTGTTATACAGGTAAAGAAGTATTTATCCGGAGCGAAATTGAAAATACAAGCTTTCCATGTCCTCCTTCTGATACCTTTAATGCCTGTGACGCGCTGCGCCAGAGACTGAAATCAGAGCTGTATCCCGGAGCTAAGTACGGACAGTACATTAAAGCGGATGACGGCTCATTTATTGCCGGAAGCGGTAACTCTATTTTTACCTATTATGATGTGTATGATAGCGTTAGCTATTACTGGGAGCATACCGATACGCCAAAGATCGGCGATCGTTGTAAATACAAATTAAGGATTGATGACTGGCAAGATGAACCGACTGTACCCGGATCTAATCTGCTGTTAACCGAAATGGGTAGTGACAATAAAATACCATGGGTATGGTATGATGAGGTAATGGCGCCATATCCTCAGGGTGGTTATTTTTATACGGGCTCTGCACCATATAAAGTAAAGCACACCTATATCGATACGCTTTACTGTGAAACAAAAAAAGCCTATTATCCCAATGCGGTAAATGTGGGTAAATGCCTCTATCATGTCTACTACCTCGGAAATTGTTCTGTTCCCGGCTCTACTGGCGGATCCATGGCTACTGGAACAGATAAATATATCTGGGCAACAAGCCTGGCCGAAATTCCAACTTCAACGGTGGTTACCCAGTCAGTGCCTATAGGTAACTTTATGTCGAAAGTGAACTGTACGGTATATCTGGATACAACGAACTATGAAATTATTGAGTGTAATGATGGAACGCCCTATTACCGTTACCAGGTTCCCTGTTTAAACGGCTTAGACCTTCAGCTGGAACAAATGGATGTCTATGGACAGATCAGCACCCTGACTGTAGCCCTTGAGGATGCTTCTCCCGAGCAGTTAATTCAAGGGTTTAACGATAATGTTGCTGAAACATTACTGCCATTGCATCCTGAATATTGTAAACTGCTGGCCTGTGATACAGGCAATTTTGAGGCCCGCTTGTCCGGACTGGAAACATACGATCAGGCAGTCTCTCTAGGCTTGCATACCCTTTCCGGTATTGTTGCTCAAGATCCTTTATGTACTGCCAATAAATCAGGCGCACCCTACAGTGCCGATCAGTTGTCTTATTTCGCGGCTGATGGAAGCCTGAGCGCATCCAATGCCGCGCTGCTCAAACGCTTTGACTCGATGGCTGTTGCACAGGCATATTGTGGATGTAATTCAGCAGAAGCAACCGTTTATTGCCGCGAACAGCAGTATCAGAGCCAGATCAGCAGCATGACACTGGCCAGTAAGGAAATTAAGGATTTGTATATTAAATCCCTTAAAGCCCTATACCTGGCCAACCGGGGTTTACTGAAACAAAGGTTGACAGATGGAGCAACGGCCGATTGCGGACCATGTGACAGTTTCCGCATGAACATGATTGGCATGCCTAATTTTACAACCATTTTTGATGCAAACGGAGATGTAACCAGTGATTATATAGACCAGGATGTGAAAGATCTGATTAACAGCAGAAAAAATAATACCAGCGATACATCTCGGCCGGCAATGGTTGCCGGTATGGTTTCCGGTGGCAGTCAGGATTTCTGTAAACACCAGATCGCCATTATAATGGAAGACCTTAAAAGTTGCGGTAATTTGGACAGTGCGGAACTAGCCGGCATGGGCACCTATCTGGAATCATTTTGTACAGGCACTTCCATGGGCGAAAATATTACCCCGGACATTATCAAAAACAAGCTCGTAGCCATGGGCAAGTACGATGACATGTGTGGGCCTTTCCTAACCAAATATGCTGTATTTAATAAAAAACTGCTGACAGAAAAAGGTAGTTATATTGCTAAATCGCCTGAGTTCTACCAGGGTCTGGGTGACTTTATGAACCGTATAGATGTTACCAATGCATTATTAAATGCCCAGGCGACAGGCAGTGGTTCTGCTTCAATAACGATTACTAATAGTAATGTATTTGAAAAGGCGCTGCTTACCCGGTTTGCATTATCCAGTGGAAGTAGTATTAATATTAATGGTTTCGTAACTACCTATCCGATCAGTGCCGGCAATACGGTAAATGCAACAGTATATAAACTGGCAATTACTTCCGGTAGCCTGAGCGATACGCTGTTTCTTGCAGAGCGAAACGTAGCGGGTAATGTACTGGCCAGCCCCTTAAAAGAAACCGATCCTTTAGGCGCCACTTTATTTACTTATATAAATTTTAGCAACAGTCATAACCTTTTTGCCGATAGCCTTACTTATGGCCTTGCCGAAGGTGGCGTGGCAGATAATCTGGCCTACATTACCTTAAATAAGCAGGTTGTGGTACAGTCAACGGGTGCTACGCGTAATACCAGCACTTTGTATAATATCTGGAGCCATAACCTCCCTATGATGGACCCAAGAAGTCCGGATGGGGTAGAGGAGTGCGTTAACTGTGAACTGTTGCGCCGGGCAGTTGCCGACTATTACAGTGCTGCCGCTACTTACCTTATGCCTACCAATGCTGCACACCCGTTTTTTGAGACCAGCCTGCAAAACTACCTGAACTATAAACTGGGTAAAAAACATGGCATAGAACAGTATGAAGCGCTGGCAGCAGGCTGTGGCCTTACCGATAAGATTGCCATAACCGGATCTCCCGCTACCGTGCAGGTAACTTTTGCCACCGCTGGCGCCACAGACTTTAGTCCTGCCAAAAGCTTTGTTCAATCACTGCAGCAGGCTTTCCCTTATGTGCGCATTGATCATTTTATGTTCAAAAATATGTCGGATAATAAGGTGACGGTATGGTTTGATCTGGCAACGATCAGCGATAGAGACACCATCAGAAACCTTAGAAATTATATCCAAACCAATGCGGGGGCAGGGGTTTACCAGTACCTGCCTGCAGGTTACAGTGCGGAATTGTTTAAACAAAATGGTGCCGCACCGGCGATTAGTGGAGGGGCAGTCAGCAATCAAAGTGTTCGCATACTGAACCAGGATGGAAGCTATAGCGATGCAACCCGTTATATGATCGATGCAACAGGTACGTTGCCCATAGATAAAGCAAGCGTAAGCCAGGCGGTATTGAATTTTGCGGGGACTGATACCACAGCGACCTATATAAAAATTGTATTGGGTAATAAATTATACCGAAGCAGCGATTACAATACGACCGATAAGCAGGCTTACCTTACCTATGTATATGGACTCTCAAGCCTTAGTGAAAGTGAGGTTGCTGCAGCCCTTGCTCCGGCAACCCTGCAACAGCAGATCAGTGCATTTTCCTCAACAGACCTGAAACTGAGTTATAACAGCCCCTGGTGTACCGACAATAAGGGTAGCTTGTATTACTGGAATAAGAACCAGGGAAGCCACGGTGGATTTCAGCGCCTGAACACCTTACTGGGCCAGGTAAAAGCCAGCCTGGGCAGTAATAAGTTATTCCCTGCTGCTGCTACCGTAAATATCAGTGGAAACACTGGTAGTGGCAATGCATCGGTAAAAGCCTTCCGCCAGGGGAATGGAAATGCCTGGTACCGTATTTTTGATACGGACAATAAACTATACAATATCTATATCACCCCATCTGTAAAGATGGCCGGTCCTGCCCAGGAGTATGCCATGCTCAGCGTGAGTCCATCTGTATATACAACAGAAGGCGCAACTGATGTATACCGCTTTAATGTGCTCATGGCCCGCGGTACCGATACGGTAACCGTTTATGGATATACTGACTTCCCGATTGCTGCTGGAAGCAAATTGCAGGATGTAGTGCTGCAGGATAATTATGGGCAGCAATTACAATGTATCGATACCAATAGTTGTGAGCACAGTAGCCTGCTGGCTGCGGTGGAGCAGGGTACCCAATTGCACTTTACCTATATCGATTCTGTGAAGGCAGGTCTTGCCGCTGCCATGGCATGGTTTTACCCTAAAAATGCGATAGACACCTTGCAACATAGCATGCAGTCCCAGCAGTATCACTACACTCTATACTATTATGACCTTGCCGGAAATCTTACCCGTACTGTACCGCCGGCAGGGGTACAGGCCCTGGGAACTGTAGCAACTGCTGCAGTTGATGGCGCCCGTAATGCCAGCTCATCGGTTACCAACCTGAGTATGAAAGCTGAACATAATAAGGCCAGTAACTATCGCTATAACAGCTTTAACCAGCTGGTATGGCAGCAGACGCCGGATGGGGGCATTACCGAGTTTTTCTATGACAAGGCTGGTCGCCTGGTGTTCTCACAAAATGCTGTACAACGCGCTGGAAAAAAGTATAGTTATACCTTATATGACGACCAGAGCCGGGTGGTGGAAACAGGACAGATTACCGGAGATACGACCCTTTCTGTAGGTCAGCACCCGGTATTTATTACAAATCTGTTCATGAAGAATATGAACGGGGCCGGTAGCATTGCCGATTGGGTTAAAGTTAAAGTAAGGGAAGAGGTAGTGGCTACCCGTTATGACAAACCATTGATCTCCCTGCAAGGATTCGATAATATGCTTTCCGATCAGCAGAACCTGCGTAAGCGGGTGAGTGCAATCCTGTATAGCCCGACGGTAACCACGCAGATGTCTATCGACTCCTATTATCACTATGCGACCCACTTCAGTTATGATGCCATGGGCAATGTGCAAACGCTTACCCATGACAACCCATACCTGGATTACATGAAACAGCGCTTCAAACGGATTGACTACGATTATGACCTGTTGAGTGGTAAGGTGAATATGTTGAGCTATAACCGCGGCTTTGCCGACCAGTTCTACCAGCGTTACGATTACGATGCTGATAATCGCCTGGTAGCCACGTTCAGCTCCAAAGACGGGCTGGAATGGGACCGTGATGCGGCTTATGCCTATTATAAGCATGGTCCGCTGGCCGAAGTGCAGTACGGCGACCTGAATGTACAGGGCGTACAGTATGCCTATACCATTCAGGGCTGGCTGAAAGCCATTAATGGGGACGGCCTAAATACCGATCGCGATATGGGCCATGATGGTGTAGATAGCGTATACCCGGCCGATGTGATGAGCCATACACTGGATTATTATGCCAGTGATTATAAGGCCATAGACCCGGCTGCCAGCGTAAGCACCCTTCCAAATCCTACGCGTTCCCTGTACAATGGTAATATTGTGCGCCAGGCTACCGCTACGGTGGGCAGCCCTAATATGGTGCGCGACTATACCTATGACCAGCTGCACCGGATCAAAAAGACAGAGTACAGCCTGTATGATAATATTACTATGGCGATGACCAGCATGGTTGATGCCTATAAAAATACGTACAGTTACGATCCTGACGGCAATATCCAGACCCTGACCCGTAATGACGGAGCGGGTAACCCACTGGATAACCTCAGTTACCATTATCTAAATGCCAGCCAGAATAATAAACTGGGCTATGTAAGCGATGCGGTAAGCACCACCGGTGGCAATGACCTGAAAAATAACCAGGCCACCGGCAACTATACCTACGATGCCATTGGTAACCTCAAGAGCGACGCCAGTGAGGGTATTAAGGATATCCGCTGGAATGTGTACGGTAAAATGCTGACCTTAAGTAAGGGTACTACCCAGGAAGACACAATGCAGCTGCAGTTTGCCTACGATGGTATGGGTAACCGTATCCGTAAAGACTACTGGCAGAATATCGGCAGTGGTAATACAGGAGCGTTGCGTACCAGCGATATTTATGTGCGTGATGCCCAGGGCAATATCCTTGCAGTATATAAAGAGAAAGCAACCATTAATGGTAGCAATACCATAGACTGGTTGAATGATCAGCTGATTATGTCTGCTACGGCTACAGAGCTGGCTCCTTTCTACACCAACCAGGTGGGCAGCAATGGTGCTTTTGTCAATGACTTTATGAACCAGGTGGTGGGTACCAACGGCAGCTGGGCTTATAATAAAATCATCAGCAAATCGACGGCTTATTATATGAGCCAGTCGCAGCCGATGTATGGTCAGGCCCTGCAAATGTACCTGCCCACCAGTTATGGAGATATTGTAGCTACGGACTGGAATCTGATCGGCAATGCCTTTATGGGAACACCGGAAAAAACGATGCGCGCCGGCTACTTGATCGAAAACCTGACCAATGCTGAGAATGATGCGGAATCGCGGAGCCAGACCCTTTTGCACCTGGTAAGCGATACCCGCGCGCTGGCTGATGATCTGCTTGCCAATATGGGCTATGATCCCGAAGGTTTGACCGAGTGGGATAAAGTTATGGCCATGCAGAACTTTATTGAAGAGCACGGAAGTAGAGATTTTGGTAATCTGTTCGTGGATAGAGTAAGGGATTATGACCCATCACCTTTCTGGGAAAATATGCTTAAGGATCCTGTGGTGTTGCGCCAGGATATACTCGATAATATCCGCCCGGTGACCGAGGCCCTTATTGATGGGCTTGCTGACCGTACCGATGGCAATAACGAAGACCTGATCGGCTATATGGCCGATTGGATGGACGGTAATGACCCCGGAGTATTCCTGGGCCAGTTCAGCCCTGCGACCAAACTGAATGTGATCTATGATGAAGATAAACCCTTATTTTTACAAACCTATATCGGCACTTACGGTATAGCCAATGTAAGTCATGCGATCAAAGCCATACCAGGAGTAACAGCCATATCGGTGAACAGCTGGATTGTAAATGCGGCCAATAATGGTATACTGCCGATGTCGGTAATGCAGTTTGTAAATACACCAAATCCACAGAATATCGATGCCGATACGCTATACCTGGCCGAGCATCACCTGTATGGCAGCAGCAGACTGGGCATCAAGTACTACCAGCCGGAACAGTATAGAAACATCTATACACCCGGTAGTCCAGTGGTACAGGGAGCCAGTGCAAGAGTGCCCTGGTACAGCCTGGCCTACGAGGAAATGGTGAAGAAGGGTGTACGCAATCCGCAGAGCCCTGCAGACCGTCTGGTGGATTCCTTTGCTACGGTAAGAACACTAGGAACTAAAGAATATGAACTTACCGATCACTTAGGGAATGTACTAGCTAATGTACTTGACCGTAAGACGGGCTATGGTGCAGCCAATTTATTGTACAAAGGCTTCCATGCCGATGTAAGCAGTACAACGGATTATTATCCGTTTGGGTTTGGGATGAATGAGCGGAGTACTGGAAGTGGAGGAAGGTTCGGATTTAATGGACAGGAAAAGGATAATGAAGTAAAAGGTAAGGGTAATCAATTAGCATTTGAATTTAGAGATTTTGATCCTAGATTAGGGAGATTCTTTGCAGTGGACCCACTTTCGCAAAAGTATCCATATTATACACCTTATCAATTCGCGGGAAATCGAGTAATATCAAGTATCGATATTGAAGGACTAGAGGATTTGTATTTTATGGATCAAAAGATTGAATCCATTAAAGGAGAACCAGTTGTTACGATAATTAATGGAGTTGAAACCATGCAACAAGAAATGGCAGATTTTAAAAATCCCGATATAAATAAAGGTTATAATATAATAATATTAGATGGATTCCAAGAGGTGAAAAATGAGTCAATGTCTTCTAAGGCATTTAGAGGGATGGGGAAAGCTTATACAGGGCCTCGATTAGATGCAAAGATGGTGGAAATGTATAGCACTGGTGTCCTAACGGCAAATGATGATATCTTTACCCCAGAGGTTATGGGTAGCAGGGCATTTAAAGAAACTGTAGCGCAAAAAAGAGGTGTTGTATTTATTTATTTACCTAAAGGAACAGTCGAAAAGTCTAGATTAGCAGCAAAGCAATTAGACGATATATATGAAAGATTTAAATTTTTTGATGCAGCAAATACTATTATTCATGAAGCGATTGCTCACGCGTTTAGAAGAGTTAAATATGGAAGTAAATTTACAGAAGAGCAAGATCACGATACGTTCTTTAAAGATGAAAGTTCTGATGTTAAATGGGATGCAAGTAAAGGTACATCTCCCCAATATACCTATATAAAAGATCATCTTCCAAATTCAGTTGCAGGGAAAATTCAAAGGGAGATTGATAGGCAAATTGAAAATATGAAAAGCAACAGTAAATCTAAAACAAAATCAAAATGATAAAAATAGGATTATTAACCGGTTTAGTTTTTTTAGTTTCTTTCTGTCATGGACAAAATCCAAATTTTCCCTTTTATGGAAAATTCATAAAACAGGAACTTCAGAATATAGACTTAACATTATACTCCAAGATTGAGCTTTTAAAAGTGGAAGGAAATGATACTTTTAAATATCAAGAATATATAATTTCAAATGGAAAGCTTAAAAAAGAAATAGAATATACAAAAACAAACGACGGTAATTTGTTAACAAATGAATTGCTCTTTAATTGGAACAATGATCATTTACAATCAATGGCGATTAAAAGAGATGATAAGGATTCAATATTTTATTTATATGAATATAGGTTCCCTCAAATTACTTTATGGGAGAAGAGAAGAGAAAAAACTACTCTTCTATCGATTCAGAAATTTAATAAAGATTCAACCATAAATGTTGAGAAAAGGATGGATGCAAATGGCAAAGTTTATAACTGGGTTGAGTTCTTATATTCAAAAAAATCCATGTCGCGTAAACTTTACGAAGGAAAACGACTTCAATCGGAAACAATTATTAGCGAACTTGATCCTTTTAACGAAATTGAATATTTTTCGGATTATAATGATTTTTCAAACGGGATTCAAAATGAAAATAATAACAAAATAACACAATTTGAAAAGAAGACCCTAAATGGTCTTAATCAAGTTGTTCAAAGGGTTGTTTGCTTTAGTGATGGTGATGTTATAGTTTACAATTATTCATATAACAACGGACTATTAAGCTCAATAGGATCAATATTGAGTAATGGCAAAAAAAAATTGATTATTTATAAATATTATAAATAATTTTTGCCCTTGTATTGAGGCAGTTCAAGAGTATCGTAGAATATCGAAGCACTACAAGATCATTTTATTATTCAAAAGGATTACCAATTGTCGAAATCAACATTGGCATACAAGAAGAATCGATAAATTCATTAGCTTATAGCTTTTGGGATTAAGTTTTAAATTTCACCATTTGTAGCTTTAAGGAAAAATCGATACCAATAATTGAAGCGACAACTTTTCGTCGCTTCAATTGTTTTTCCTTACTTACAACGTATAATGCCATTCAAATAATTTATTAATGCATTTATAAAAAATCGGATAGTTTGGATTAAAACAACTATCATGAAATATAACCTCAATAAAAAAGTCCTTTTTAGGACACCACAATTTCCTATCAATGCTAAGCTTGAAGACTGCTGGGATGACCTAAAAGCCTCAATTAAGATATCATCGCCTGACTTTTATAAGATTATAGAGCACATGCATTTTGAAGATATCGAAAATGACTCAAGGCCAGTGCAGTACACGATCGCTAAGTATTTTAATCGTGCACGGTTTCGCCCTACGCCTTATGGCACTTTTGCAAGTATCGGAATAGCTGGCCTAGGGAATCCTGGAGATATCCTAACCCTAAATGATAAAATGATCAGGCACTCCTTTCTTGACTGGCGGGAAATTATTGAATTTCAGGATCAGTGGTCACAATATTCGATACAAGATCTTTGTTTTCAATCTAATTCAGCCAGTTATAAATGCGGTGAACTGATACGATGTATTTATAAGAATGGGGAGCAGTTTGAATTAAGTGATATTCCATATTATCAAGTTATTGTAGACTTGATTGAATTCTGCACGGAAACTAGATCTTTCATGGAAATCAAAGCTCGTTTTCTTGCAGATTTTGAGAGTGAATCTGATCTGAAAGAAATACTTGTAACGCTTATTATAAACCAACTGATATTTACTAATTGCCAGGCAAGCATTATTGATGACCTTCATAAATTAGAGTGCTTCCCCGGTCGGGTAAGAACTTATGATATTTGTCAAAGAACAAGTGATAGCGGTTCAATCCATTTTCCATACGAAGTTGAACTCAAGGAATTGATAACTTTTCTTTCTGGACAATACTCAAGTTCAGAGCCTGAAGATCTGATACGGTTTAAAGATCGGTTTTTAAACCAATACGATCAGCGGGCCATTAAATTGCTGGAAGCCCTTGATCCCGAAATGGGTATCGGATATGGGGACCTGGAAAATTATAATGGAGACGAACTTATAGATCTGTTTACGGGTTTTGAGTCAATTAAAGAAAAGAGCCCTGATCTGTCAGAATTGTTGAAAAAGAGTCTATTCACAAAAGCGACTTTGCCATCCGTTATTCATCTGGAGGACTACAATGATCTTAAAAAGAAAGAGTGGCATAAAATACCGAACACATTTAACGCTATAGTCAGTCCTGCGGGCGATGGCTATTTTGTCAGTATGTTAGGGGGGGCATCTGCCAATTCCATTTTAGGTCGATTCAATCTGGTAGACGATGAAATTCTTATGTTGTGCAGAGATAATGCGAGGTTAGAATCTGAAGCTAATCCAGAGGTGCTCTTTTTTGATATTGCTTATTGTGGCGAGAGAAATGTCGATAATATCAATAGGAGGAGACCAATTTATGATTATCAGGTTTCTATTCATTCCTTTTCAAAAAATACAGCCCAAATCCCTTTAAATGACATTTATATAGGAGTCCGTTCGGCTGAGGTCATATTGTATTCAAAAACATTAAAAAAGAGACTTATTCCCAGACTTTCCAGTGCTTATACTTATACACGTTCTGATCTTTCTTTATTCCGGTTCCTATGTGATATACAGAGCCAAAATATCAAGCTCTCTTTAATCCCCAATTTAGATACTGCGTTTGAAAACGTAGACTTTAAACCCCAAATCCGCTTCAAAAATTTGATACTATCACCTGCAGGTTGGAGAATTAGGCTCGAAGATTTTCCTGTTTCCAATGAAAATTTTAAAAATGGGGTAAGCCTTAATGGGAGGTATCGTTTTGTAAAAATTGGGTATGCTGATCAAACACTACATCTGAATAGTGGTTCAGTGGAGGATTTGGATCTAATCTATTCGATTCTGAAAACCAAAAAGGAACTTTGGATACAGGAGAGCTTTACCCAGGAAGAAATTCTGATCCGTGATTCAATTGGTAATTCCTATGCAACTGAGCTGGTATTAAGTATTTCCCATAATAGTACCATTTATCCTGGTGTAAGACTGAATAGCAACGAAACAAATGTGCAGAGGACCTTTTTGCCTGGAAGTGAATGGATGTATTTTGAATTGTTTATACATCCATGTAAGGCAAACGAAGTACTAATTGCCCAAATATCTTCTGTCTTAAACCAACTTAAAGGTAAGATTCAGAAGTGGTTTTTTATCCGGTACAATGAGTCTGGGGATCACCTTAGGCTACGACTTCAGTTAAATGATTTATCCGATTATAGCATGGTAATGGAATTTATACAAAAGTTTTTTGCTGAGATAAGAGACAGAGGCTTTCTGAAAGATTTAAGAATATGTACTTACAGGCGGGAATTGGAGCGTTATGGTTCTAATATCATAGATCAGGTCGAAGAGCTGTTTTGTCATGATTCAGTATATGTTCTGCAGGTTATTAAAAATCTCCCTGATAAAGTTACACTTTATCTGAATACAGTTGACATAATGATCAGGGTGGGAAACTCCATTTTTGGAAAGTTGGAATTACAACCTGTTTTTAGTAAATTGTTATCAGTCCATAATAATGAACATAATTTAAATTCGAAGGCATTTAAAGCCATCAATAGCTTTTATAAGATAGAGATTAGGCCAAGGCAAGCAGAAATTTCAACCGTGTCGGAAATTGAAATTACAAATGCCTATATTGCCGTTCTAAGGCCTCTTGCACGGGAGAGGCAGATTCAACTATTTGCAGATTTTTTCCATATGCATATAAATAGACTCTTTTCCGATAAGCAAAGAGAACATGAGACTATTATATATAATCTTTTGATGAACCGGATCAAGGAGATTCAATTCAAGCGAACTTCATTAATGGAAGGATGAAATAATCTTCGGCAGAACGGATAATCGGTACGTTCTGCCGATAGGAATTTTATTTCCATTTTCCATGTAAATTAGGTTTCCCTGGATTGAACTTACTTTATTAGTATTGATCAGGTAGGACCTATGGACCCTTATAAAATGCTTTGAAGAAAATTGCTCGAGGAGCTTTTCTAGAGAACTTATGAATATGTAATTTTTGTTGTTAAGAACAAGGGTCATATAGTTTCCGTCGGATTTGATATAAAAAATATCACCCAATTTTATCTTAATAAAGCTGCCTTTATGTTTCCCTGGAATAGTTATTATTTGCTTGAGAACACTTACCTGATCTCCACAAATAAGTTTTTTGACTTTTTCTACTGCTTCGTTGAATCGTTCTTGTCTTATTGGCTTTAATAAATAGTCTGCTACATTAAGAGAAAATGCTTCGAATGCATACTCTCTGTATCCTGTTGTAAAAATTACTATTGTTTTGCCTTTCATCAAATCTGCAACGTCTAATCCGGATATGCCGGGCATTTCAATATCCAGGAATAATAGGTCGATGTGCAATCCATTGTCGACCTCTTTTAAAAAATCTGCAGGACTACTGGAAGTTCCGATGAGTTGGAGGTCCTCATGGTTCTTTATCATAATTTCCAGCACTTTGAATTGTGAAGGGAAATCATCTAATATAAAGCATTTAAGCTGGGTCATTTCTTAATATTTTTAGGTCGAGTTCATAGAATCCGGCAGCAAAAGACTCTTTCCATCGATACCTTTTTGGGTAAAAGTTTTCAAGAGTTTGAAGAACTGATTTTGTTCCCATTTGCTCCCGCTCACTATTAGGTAAATTAATGGCAGTTTTGTTTTGTATGAGTATCTGGACTTTTGAAATATCTGCCTTAATCAATATAAATGGTGGCATATCTTTCTTATTGAAATCTGCATGTTTAAACACATTTTCGATTAAGGTAACCAGCGCATGAGGGGGGAAATCCATCTGTTTAGATTCTTCATCTATCTCTAAAGAAAGTTGAAAATTTGTTTTACCTAAATTTTTGAAAAGATCAATAACCTGTTCCATGACTTTAAGCTCGTTTGATAAGGAGTTTCTAAAGGCTGGGTTGCTCATTTCCAGCGCGCTGGTTTGAATATCCATTAAGGAGTAAATAATCCGTACCGTTTCTGGCGCCCTTTCCATTAAAATTCCTTGTACACTACTTAATGCATTTACCATTAAGTGAGGGCTCATTTGGGTACGGAGTAACGCTAGTTCTAACTTTGCATATTCCTCATTTTGTTTTGAAATAGCGACATCTTGTTCTCTCTTTTGTCTCTCGTAAAGAATTGATTTTTTGGCATACCAATATCCGAAAGCGATAGAGAAAATATAAATCTGCCTCATTAAATACCTTAATATATAGGTTTTATATTGGCTATAGTCAAATGCTACATTTCTAAAACGATATTGGCCTAAAGTAATTCCAAAAATTAAGTATGCGAATGTTACTACATAAATTGCTAGTAATAATACTTTAATTGACCAAAGCTTTATTAATAGGTCTATCTTCGGGAGTATTAAATGGGTTGCCAGAAAGAAAAACACAATTTGTACACCATAAAAAATTATAAAATCGCCGAGAAAAGCTTTTGAACCCATTAAGAGTACGACATAGGACTCTATAAAAATGAATAGCGCTATTGCAAATATGTGCCATAATATTTTGTTAGTTTTTGACATAGAAATTTTTTAAAGTATGACATTCAAATAGGTAATAATGCTGTTTAGACATAATAATGTGAAGATTTTGAGGTTGTGCTTATATTTAAGTCAATTAAATATTAATAACAATTCAGAACTAACAGATTATGAAAAATCAAAGTATTAAAATTGAAAGAATTTCTTCTTTTAAGTTCCAAAGCAATTTAAACAAGAAAACTACAGGGAAGTCGGGTGGTGATCCAACTACTACAACGGTTGGCACTAATCCCACAGTAACTTTTCTATGTGTAGTAAAGTAATTTATTTGAAGATTGTTCAACTTTTTGCCGGGTTATCCCGGCTTTTTTTGTTTTATATAGGTATGCTTTCAGAAAAGTAGGTGTCATTCGTAAAGGAAATACTGTCGTTTAAATAATTTATTTGTCGTTCGTACAAAGAATGCTGCTGTTCAGATAAAAAATCCCAAAACTGGGAAATGAATTGATTTTCGTATTTGTTTTTGACTATAACTTTGTGTTCAAGAAAGGCAGAATGGAATAGGAATAAATATTAAAAGTTCAGGATTGAAATGCAGATATAATAATAAAAATTGACAAAGAATTTTTGATTTTCAAGTAGATTTTAAAGGATATAAAAGCCAATAAAAATGGTGCTGTGTCGAATTGCTTTTTGTTGTAAATATAATTTTTATTTCCATAATTCTGTGAATTATTAAGTCTAATATTAGTCATTTGGCATAGAATGTGATTTCGGCGGAAAGATGACTTTTTCATAAAAACTGGCGTAGCTGAAAACCAGTAAAAAAGAGTAGGCACTATTTCTAACCCGCAAAACCAGTTGCTTAGTAATTGGCCGGAGCCGATAATTTTTTCAAAAACTCCCCAAAAATTTAAAATTATGAAACGTATCGTTTTATCAACAGCTGCCCTTATGCTGGCTACAGCATTCTCG
The DNA here is from genome assembly GCF_019797745.1 of Edaphocola aurantiacus. Lineage (GTDB taxonomy): Bacteria > Bacteroidota > Bacteroidia > Chitinophagales > Chitinophagaceae > Edaphocola > Edaphocola aurantiacus. The sequence goes on from NZ_VOSI01000002.1 coordinate 733,866, forward strand.
TTTGCAGGCACTCCTGAGACAAAAACCGAAGCAAAAGCAAAACCTGAAGTAAAAACCGAAATTGCTTCACAGGTTTATCACTATGATTCTAAAAATAGCAATGGTACGATCAATTTCTTACCTGGGGAACCAGGTCAAAATGATTGTACCGACGGTGAAACTCCATGTCGTTGGGTTTCTGACGCACCGTTGACTTCTCCTATGAGCCCTGCTCAAATCGAGAGCCAAGCGACTGTAACAGATTACCGTCCATAGTTTTTTGGGACTATAAAGGTTAAAAATAAGGGGAGCAGTTTACTGCCCCCTTTATTTTTAAAGATACTTCCGTATTGCTTTTGCCAGTGAAACTGTACTTGCACGCAATTCAGGCGTGTCTAAAACGACGACTTCGCCATTTTTATCAACAAGCATTACATAAGGAGATTTGTACACACCCAGATAGTTATACAAGGGGTGTAGATTACCTTCCGGGCCCGTGTTAAGGTTTACGCATTCTTTGTTTGAATAGGTATTGTTGGCAATAGACCTTAACCACATGTCCTTTTTAGTGTCGCAGGAAACAGAAATTACCATGAACCGTTTATCCTCTTTAAATTCCTCTTCTACTTTGGATACTATATTCTGGTAATAAGTGGCGCATGCCCCACAACCGCTGAACCAGAAATCTATGAGCAAGAGCTTTCCTTTATAAGATCCGAGGTCAATCTTTTTACCGGACGGATCATCGAAAACAAATCCAGAAATATTTTTACCCAACAATTGCCGGTGTTTTTCCAGCATCAGCTTATACCTTGGAATGGTAACCAGGTTATTTGCTATGTTAAGGCCGTGTTTTTTTTCTGACACCCCCACAAGGTTTATTGCACCAAGCAACATGGATTGTTCTTTGAATCCATTGCCGATCGGCTTGATTTCTTTGATTATATTGGAAATGTCAGGCGTGCTGGTTTTAAGGTTCGCTACCAGATATGCTATCCGGCCGTAACAGGTTTGAAATTCAAGAGAAGAGGCTATTGCACTATCGGAAACGGCCAATTTCGGGTATGGGAAAAAAGTTGACAAGACCTTGTCCGCAAAGAAACTGCGATCGGCCTGAGTTTTGTTCTTAAGTTCTCTTTGGGAATAGGAGACTAAAAACTCTGAAACATATTGTCGATCCCTCATTAAGATATCTGTCTGGAGCACTTCAAAAGCAAAAGGGGACATAACATTTTTCCCTTTTTGTAAAACATGAAGCAACCGCTCGATCTTTTCTTTATCCACAGGAATAGTGTCTGTATAAGGATCCTTAAAATAAGCTGCGTTTTTTTCCGGATGCGTCTGTAATTCATTGTTATAATCATTCTGTTCTTTTCTGACGGCATATAGCGTGTTATATTTTTCCGCCCCCTTTCCGCTAAAGGTTGTATTAGTGGAATAATCACTAATTTGTGCGTTGTCTGGAATATTTATAGTAATATCGTCGCCGTCTTCCCAGAATAATTCGTTAGCTAGCATTCTCGAATCCCCCCTCCAGCGAGGATGTGTTTTAAGTTTTTTAATAGACACATATCCGTAAGGAAATTCCACATCAGCCTTAAGTGAACAATATCCACTTTTGTCTACAATTGCAATAAAACTGTTTCTTATTTTTTGATTTACTGTCTGCGGGCCGAACATAAGGGACAGGGTGTCACCCGGGGCATTTAAAGCATACTTTACTTTAATATTTATTGTATATGTTTTCTTTTCCTGCGCCTGAACCATGTTTGGGACTAGGTTTGCTACAAAGCAAACAATATACAGGAAATAGTGTATGATTGAGTGTTTCATCTTATCTTAAATTTTGGTCAATGCCGCTTATTCTGATTTCAAGGTCAGGGATATTTAAGACATATCGTGGACTATTTGGAGCAAGGATATAGGTTTGACCCTTTAGAGTGATCTTTTGTTCCACTGCAAATTCCGGTTCAAGGTTAAATCTTCTGAGGTCTTCCCAACGAGAATTAGTATACCGGGCGAGTTCTTTCCTTCGTTCGTCAATAATGGTTAGCAGCAATTTCTTTGGATCATTTTGGGTTATGGTGGGTGCAGTCCCTTTTTTATAGCGGTTAAGCAACAGCAAATTCAGATCCTTTAGTGCTGCCGCAACATTTCCGGTACGTATCAAACACTCTGCCCTTATCAGGTATATTTCGTTTGTCGCAATACCACCAAAAGTGGCAGAAGTTCCTGTATAACTGGCTACAAAGTTGAGCCTGTCTCCGGTTAGGGCATAGCACAATTCTTTTCTCAGATCATTGTCTTCATAAAGATTATATAACTGCCTGCTGGCCTGGACGACAGAGCCTTTTGTCGAACCCCTGAAATTACCGCCAATAGAATACCCATAAAAAATGATTTCGGGATTGCCGATGCCATTTGCAGGAAACCGGAAGGTGCGGGAGGGAGAAACAATTTGATTATCATTATAATCAATTAATGTTGCTTGTTTGGACAATACGGCGTCGCATTGCAATTTTGCATTTGCATAGTTTCCGGTGGTTAGATATACTCTTGCAAGTAATGCATGAGCGGCTACAGCCGTCGTCCTGGTTAGAATTGGTTTTGTTTCAGGAAGTAATTTTGAGGCTTCTTTAAGATCATTTAAGATTAAATTGTATACCTCCTGAAGGGAAGATCGTTGCTTAGTTTCATTTGTATTAGTATTTGTCCTGATGGGTAGCCCTGGGTCATTGCTGGCAGTTGCTTTACTATAAGGTTTACAAAATACCTGGGCGAGTGTATAATACGCATAAGCCCTGTAAAAGAGCGATTGTCCCTTAAGGTATAATGCGGTCTGATCATTTGACGGAAACTTATCAATGCCGTCCAGTACTATATTTGCGGAATTGATTACCGTAAAGGGATGGTTCCATTCGTTTGCCGATCCATTAAGCCAATTTATTTTAAGGCTCCAGGTATATTGGTTCAAATCAGATTCAGATAAGTTTCCTGCATCGGCATCTGCGACAAACACATTATCTGTTCCGGCATTGGCCACAAAAGTATATTGCCGGTTGAGTACATTCTCATCATCAAGTATAGATTGGAAATCACTTAACGTTTGTGGTACAGAAAGCCCTTTGTCTGGTTTAACGTCAAGCCAGTCCTGTTTGCATCCTGTTAGCAACCATAAAAACAGGACAAAGGTATAAAAGGTTAAATTGCGGTTCATAGTTTTAAAAATTAGCGTTTATTCCTAAAGAAAATGACTTTGGTTGTGGTACACCAAAAGTAGATTGAGGGTCAATTCCCAATTTGTTCTTTCTCCATATGATGCCAGGATTTTTTGCGTACAAGAAAACATTCAATTTAATTTTTTGAGTGACTAAATGTTTACTCAGGTCATAACCCAACCTTATGTCCTGTAACCTGATATGATCTCCAGCCGTGATTAATGCTTCAGAGTATTGGTAGAAAGAGGATCTGTTGAAATTATCGGGATAAACAAATGAGGGAACATTTGTGTTGTTTTCGTCCCCGGGCTTTTGCCATCTATTCAAATAATCCATATGTCCTTCACTGGTAAGGGCAGCAGTGTAACTTGGGCTGGCTGAAGATCTTCTGAAAACATAATCGAGAAAATAGGTTATATTAAAGGAAAGATTAAAATCTTTATAATTGAAGTCATTTCTTAATGAGCCGAACGATTGGGGAATAAAATTTCCTGCATACACGAGATCAGATTCTTTTAGGTTGGCAGTTATTGCAGCATAATCTTCACTTTTCCCATCGTTGACCCATCCAACCGGATTCCCGTTTTCAGGATTTAAGCCCTCCCAGCGGTAGGCAAAGACTGCATTAAGTGGTTTCCCTTTCACTCCACCGAAATTGCTTATACTCGTGTAAGGGGCATCATAGCGCACCACTTCATCTTTAATGAAACTGTAAAGTATTGCTGTGTTCCATTGTAATGGTCCTTGTAACCATTTGATATTAAGATTAATGTCTATTCCTTTTGTCTTTGTTTCAGCAGTATTGGCATTATAGGAAACAAAACCGGTTTGTGGTGCGAGATTTGTTTTTTGTACAAGGTCGATTCCATTCTTTTTATAATATTCTATACTTCCCGTGACTACATTATTTCGTAATCTGAAATCCAAACCAAGGTTCATGTTTTTCACCCGTTCCCAGCTTAGGTCTGGATTTGGTGCGGTTAAACTTAAAATGGCCTGCGCACCGGTAAGCACAGAAGACATGTATCTTCCGGTCAGAAGGGCGGTACCGTTTCTGTATGTATTTCCATTGTATCCAAATGAGCCTCTTAGATTCAGGTAAGGTATCATGGTTGAATGAAAAAAGGATTCATCACTGATTTTCCATCCTGCACCCAGGGACCATAAAGGAGTGAACCGGTTATTTACGTTTGCCCCAAATAAATTTGCGCCATCAGTTCGGGCACTGGCCGTTAGGATATATCGATTTTTATAACTGTATGAACCATTAGCGTAATAGGATACAAAGCGGTTGGTGATCCCGAAAATTTTACCGGCAGGACCCGGAAGTCGTGCAGATCCGGAAGGGCTTGTCGGGAAGTAAGTGAGGTAATCCAGGGTCATATTTGTTGTTCCAAACTGGTCGTCATAACCAAGGAGGCTTTGGGCACTTCCTTCCGTTTTTAGTTCCCTTGTCTCGAATCCGGCCAGGCCAGCAATATTGTGTACTCCGATAGTTTTGTCAAAATTCAGTTGCGTCCTCAAATTTGTAGCGGACCAATTATAGTTGGACAGGTCAAGGATGGCGCCTTTTGGGAAATTATATGTAAACGTCCTGGTTGTATTATTGTATATGGAAAAACTATTGAATAGATCACGAACATAGTAGCTTTCAGGCGACTGATAATTGCGGGTACTGATTTTTTGCTGTTCTTTCTGGTAATTAACAGAAGCGGTTAATTCCGGAAGTATCTTGTACTGTGCACTGATCCTGGCAAGGATACTGTTTACTTTTGTGGCATTATCGGCTAATGATAATTCTTGAAGTGGCCGGTATCTCCAGTCTTTGTAGCCAATGGCTTCCATTTCCTCTAAAAAGCTGTCACTATATTTATAGGGAACAGCTGAAGGACTTCGATCATCCTGTACCAGACGGGAATAGGGTAAGAAATTTCCGCTATATTTTGAATTAAAAATTGTATAGGTGTTAAAGGTGTTATTCAGATCTGTTTTGCTGTCTGAATAATTTAGTCCGGCAGTTATTTCGAGATTTTTCAGGGGACGGTATGTGTTTAAAGAATTTATCGTTATCCTGTTATTGCCGTTTCTTACAAGGCTTTCCTTATTTTTATCGTAACCGGCACTCAGTCGGTATGTCAGGTTCGGGGTTCCACCATGTAAGGCCAGTGAATACTGTTGTTTTACTGCTTTCTGATATATATACTTACTTATATCATTACGAACATCGATATTTCGTAAAGCGTCGAGTTTGGTTTGTCCTTCAACATCTGATATTAAACCGGAACGGACCTGGTCCATTATCCGGACGGCATCACTAACCACTGGATGATTAGAAGTATTGGTAAGGTCAGCATTGTAGTATCCTTTATCAAAAAGAAACTGCTCTGTTTCAATAAAACTCTTTGAATCCAGGAACAATTTATCATAAAATACATCTGGTTTTCCTGAAATGGTAAGATTACTATTGAAGTCGATGTTAATTCTTTCATTATTCCTTCCCTTTTTGGTCGTAATCACGATTACGCCATTTCCCGATCGTGCCCCCCAGATTGAAGCAGCTGTTGCATCTTTAAGGATGGTAATGTTTTCTATATCATTTGGATTGATCGAAGACAGTTCTCCTTCAAAGGGGAAATTGTCCACCACGATCAGTGGATCAGTGGAAGAGAGATAGGTACTTTGTCCCCTGATGATTAACCCTGAAGTTCTGTTATTTGGATTGGTCTGAATCCGGCCTACTTCCGGGTTATTATTAAAATTAAAATTCAGTCCAGGCACCACCCCATTTAACCGATCTAATATATTGGTGGAAACCGAACGGTTGAGCAGTTTGTTATCTACCTGAACATAACTGCCCACCGCTCTGTCTTTAGGTATAGATTGGTATCCGGTATTGATCACATCTGCAGTTTCCATTACGATATTTGTCGCAGTGAGGTGAATATCACCGATGTTTCCATTTACTTCGATATCCTGTGGCTCGTAACCCAGCATTTTTATACTTAGGTGATCACCATCTTGTACGGTAATTTCAAAAGCACCTGATCCGCTGGTGCTTGTAGCATTTCCTCCTTTACCAGCAGTGATAGTAGCTCCTGCCAGAGGACTGCCTGCCTGGTCGAGAACCCGACCTGATTTCTTTGCCGGTTGATCTCCTTTTTTATCTGGGGTATTATCAGGAGTCGGTCTTTGACGGATAATGATGTTCTTTCCTTTGATTTCATAATCCAGATTCTCTGGTTGATTTTTAAAGATCTCCCGCATAGCCTGATCAATACTTACCCCTTTGAGGTTAACGGTTACCGGCCTTGTTTTGGTAAGCGTTGCTGAAGGTGCCATAATTACAAAATCGGTCTGCGCACGAAGTTTTTTAATGACTTGTTCCAGTGACTCGTTTCTGGCCGTTAGGTTAATGTCTTGCGCACGGGCAATACTGCTGGCGGCAAAGAGTGATACACATAAGGTAAGCACTCGTAGGGAATGGGCATAGGAGGGTAGTTTTTGTTTACTTTCCTGCAGGTTGAAACCTCTGCCGCCCATTGAATGAAATAAACCATTCATAATTTTTTGGTTAGTGGATACAGCTTACACCTGTTGACAATAATGCCGACAATGAGTAAGTTTGTATCAGGGTTAAAAATGTAGATTGTCTGAATTTTAATTTTTACCCGATACCCGCCGGAGTTGTTAGCGCAACCCCGGCATTTTTATGGTACCCTGGCAAACATATGAAACGTCTTTATCGCTTTGTTACCGTAATCCTCCTTCCTTGTATTTTAAATGATAATCCTGCCAGATCAGAGATTGGCTCCAAAATTTCCGATAATTTCCTGTTCTTCGGTATTTCCATCATAAATAGTTCCTCTGATATACTGGCTGGATAGTCGATGTCTACATCATACCAGCGTTCGAGATGTTTAAAGATCTGCCCTAAAGTGAGATCATTAAAGACAAACAGGTTCTTTGTCCAGCCGATATAATCCTGTCCGTTGATATTCTTTAAATTGAACTTTCCGTTAGTAAATTTTGCAAGCTGATTAGGGGAAAGGATGACAGAACCTTTTGAAGCAGTAGCCTGCACCAGTACCTTTCCTTCGAGTAAGGCAGTCTCAATCGGTTCATTCTCGTATGCCTGTACATTAAAATGAGTACCCAGTACCGTAAGTACCTGTCCGGCCGATTGTACTTTAAATGGTTTAGCTGGATTATGACTGACTTCAAAATACCCTTCGCCGGTTAACTTCACGAGTCTTTCCGATCCGTTGAATCTGGTAGGATAGGAGAAAGTAGAACCTGAATTTAATTGTACTCTTGTGCCGTCTGCTAGTTTTAGGCTGTATATACCGCCTTTAGGTACTTCAATAGTAGCCAGTAATACTTCATCGGTTGCGGTAATTGTCTCTCCATCCTCGTAGGCGATGCTACTGCCCTCAATACTTACACCTGATTTGCTATCTTTTAGTTCAAAGCGCTTCCCATTGGAAAGGGTTAGGGTTGCTTTATTGGTCCCTGGCAAGACATCTGATCCATAAATACTCGTGAGCTGCGGTACATCCGGTTTATTGTCCATATTCATAAAAGTAATGGTCATGCCGATAACCAGGAGTGCTGCAGCGGCAGCGATCCATTTGAATGGCAGTATTTTTCTTTTTGTTTCCGGATCTCCAGGTAAATTAGCCTTAATATGTGCCCAGGCTTCTGCAGTAACACCATCTACCTGTTCTTCTGCAGTTTCGGCATCCCTAATCTGTTCGGATTGAAGGTAGTTATCTATGAGTCCATCCAGCTCATCACTCTTACCGGTTGTTTCAAAATAATCATAGAGCTGGCGGGTCTCCAGGGTGCTGGCTGTACCGGCAACGTATTTGTCAAATAGCTGTTTTATATTCTGCTCCATGATCTTTTGATTAGGTATATATAGGAAATACCCTTAGCCAAAGATTATTAGCTATATAGAAATCAAAAAAAAGGAAAATAAAATGTAAGTAGCTAGTAATTAGCTTAATAAAATTGCGGCTAATAACAGGGATTGACCGATCAGTCCAGCTTTCAATTGCTTATTGGCCTGTTGTAAGAGCTGGTTAATGGTGTTGGGGCTGATACCCAGCTGTTCGCTGATTTCACTGTAGCTATGGCCTTCGATCTTATGCAGCGTAAATACTTCCTTTTGTCTGGGGGTAAGCTTTTGGAGGGCAGACTCCAGAATACTCTTCGCATCCTTTTTATCCAGCTGCCATTCGATAGGAGAATATGCCTCTTCAAAAGCGTTATGGCGGTGATAGGCCTGGTCTAAGAGGGCCTTTCTAAAGCTCTTTTTGCAAAAGTTTGATGCGATGGTATAGAGGAATGCCCCGAATGATAGTTCGGGATCGAGCCGATCCCGAACTTCCCAAACTTTTAGAAAGACATCCTGTAAGATGTCCTTGGCAAGCTCTTCAGACTTGAGTAGATATAGGAGTCGATAGGTCAGTTTGCGAGAATAGCTTTTATATAAAACCTCAAAGGCATCCTGATCACCTGATTTTACGCGATTAATAAGTTCTTTTTCCGGAAGTATGATATCAGCTTTCATGTGCAATCTGGTTAATTACAATTGTGTCCGGCGGCAGCATATATAAAATAGGGAAATCACAAATAAGGTTCCTGCAAGGCAGGGGGACATGCATTCAATAAGTATGTTCAAATATATAAATAATTAATTTGAATGACAGCCATGTGACTGTAAAAACCGTGAGAAAAATGGGGTAGTCAACAATGAGGAATAACCTGGAAGCATAAATGGGCTGGTTTTAGCTGCCATCTTTACCAGTAAAGGGCTTGTACCGGTAACCTAATACTCTATCTATAAATTATAAATACTGTAGTTTCATGGTTAAAAAATAAATCGTAATATTATCTTATACTAAAAGTTTAAACATCCTAAGCCCGTGTATATTCCCTTTAAACTCCTAATCAAAACGCAATTGGATGAACTGGCGAGATCAGGTAATAAGTACCTAGTATTGCAAAATTTCAAGTGGCCGAATCTTGGTATTGTAAAGGGGCTAATGATACATCCTTACAACGAGCCGTTGCTGGCTAAAATGCACCAAGTTCAAATGGGGCATGAAGATGCTTCCTTATATGAAATAGGTCAAAATAGCCGCGATATTGAATTATTGATGGATAGTAAAGAACACCTGGTTTTTTCAAATGAAGTTAGTGATTCCAACTGGCGCAAAGTGCTGGTAGAATTGTATGGGCAGCAGATTAAAAAAGTAATTCTATTAAGGGATATATTTCCGCTTGTTTATAATATTAAAATTAGTTTTCAACTGGAAATGGGCCAGTTATTTGTTTTGATAAGCAATGACCGGAAGATTCATAAGGAGCCTTTTTATGATTTTGTTATGGAGGGCAGTAGAAATTGATAGAATAAAAGTATAGACTTGGTAAATTAATTGGGCACGCAATGCATGCCCAATCCTGTTTTGTTTTAGTTCATAGGAAATCATTTTACTTTTGGCAGCTCTGTTTCCAATTTGAGCGAGCAAATATATTGAAATTCTAATGGTTTCCTATTTTGAACTGAATAATGTCTTTTTATGCTAATTATTCAAACTGTATTTCGTAAATCAGTTCACCGGTTGCAGTAACAGCTTGGCCGGGGCTGTTTGATACTGCGATAGTGCTGCCATCTAAAAACCATTTTCCTACAGAGGGGATTGCAGTTGGATCATAATCTGGAGGAAGAACAAGATTTAAGGGCAGCCGGTTTAAAAAAGCAATGGAAGCCCTGCTGGCCAGTTGCGCGATAAATACAGGGTCCAAGGCATTTAGGTATGCTAGTTGTGCAGCGTTAAGAACTACGTGATCATCTACCCAGGAGATATAATCTGTAAAAACTGCATTTGCTTCAACTTCCAGTTCTGCATTGGTCAATGCATAAAGGGTCGTTTGCAGATCATCGAACCCATCTGGTGTAAAAGGAACTTTTGCCATATTGTTTCAGTTTTAAGAGATAAAATATTGCGTTCTTATATCGAAAGTTTACCGATTCAAAATTATCTGGAAAGTAGCTGCATCAATTTACACTACTATTTCAAATATAAAAAATAAATAATATATTAGCAATAAGGAAGAAAATGAATTAATTGATTGATTATTGTTGAGCTATTAAGTAAGCTCCAGGTAATTGCAAAGTAATGAGTATACCGCCCATTAAATATAATGATCTGTGGTTTAGAATAATTGTCTGTTTGCTGTCTGCCCATTTTTTGGTTATGGTGGGAGAGAAGGTAGATACGTTGGAAGCATTGACTATTCCTTCATACTATCCAACCCTTTTGATCAATTATATAATCGCCCTTCTGATTGCCTTTGCGGTAAAAAAGGTTACGGTTAGCCTGGATAAAACCTTACGGTGGGAAAATGATCTCCTGCGCCGCCTGATCCTGCAATTCGTTTTTGGTGTGTTTGCGGTATCTGTTCTGTCCTTTGCTCTGGTTTTTATTTACTTCATTTCTTTTGGTCAGGATATATTGGCATCCACCTATCCGGCATATGAATTCCCGTTTTCCGTAGTATTGATTCTTTGCCTGAACTTCTTTTATGTAACCTTCTATTTCTATCAGCTCAGAAGAGAAAGTCATCTGTCAGGGCAACTGGAAGATAAGGATTTCTCGATGCAGGTAGTTCATAATATTGTGGACGAACTACATCAGCGGGATAAGAAGGAGATTTTGATTATTGATATGGCAACCAGAAGTATTCCGGTCCGTATTTCAGAGCTGGCATTTACATTTGTAGACAGCGGAGCCACATTCGTTATGCTAAAAAGCATGCAGAGACTGCAGGATGCGTACGTGGTAAATAGTACCTTAAAGGATCTTGAGCAGAGCCTTGATGGAGATCGTTTCTTTAGGATCAACAGGAAATGTATAGTAAACTTCGATGTGATCAGAGCCTATAAAAGTGGGCAGGACAGATCGCTCGTGTTAATATTGGAACCGGATATTACCAAATGGATCGGTATGGAACAACAAGATTTGATCAGGATATGTACCGTAAGTGCCGATAGGGTGTCAGCATTTAAACGTTGGATTGATCGCTGAAATATTGCGGCAGGAAATTATCCATGCCGCAATGGTTCTACACCAGGGTGAAGGAAACGTCTATTTGAAAACTTCCGGTGAGTTCCAAGGTTGCATTAGAGTAGACAACATCGCAGAACATATTCTCGCGTGTTTCTTTAGCTCTTCTGGGAATCGGGTTCAGTGGTGGCAGAGCAAAATTTATGGTACCTCTTTTTAACAGGCAGGCGGCATGAATAAATCCCCAGAACGATTGGATATTAAGGGGTGCTCCGGAAATATACTCCTGTTGCTCAATGGTCAATGTAAAATTGGTGTTCATCCAATTGTAGAAATCCGATGCCATTTCAATTGCTGCTACGCGCAATTCAGCATCGGTCAAGAGGTAAAATTCATCCAGGACAAGTGTTACATTGGCCGGGGTAAGTGTAGGTGCGGGCATAAAGGGACGTTTTAGTTTATACTTTGATTACTTGTATGCCTAATATAAGCAATTCAAATATTTAAGTAAAGAATTAAAAGCAAATAGCATGATGAGAAATATCTTGGATAAATTCTACGTTAGGTTAATTCTGGTTTTATTGATATCCCTGTTCGTTTCTGAAACGGGCAGCACCATTGGACTTACCCATCGGCTGTTAACACTTGACTTTTATAAGGAGTATTTTGCAACAGTCTTTATAGCGCAGATCGTATTTGAATTGGTGCACTATCTCAACGGTAGATTGGATAAGAGGTATGACTGGACTTCAGGCTGGTTTAAAAGACTTCTTGCCCAGATAGGGCTAGGAATAGTCATTCCTTCATTAGCCGTGCTTTTATTGGCAACAGGATATTTTAGATTCTTCGGTGTCAATATCCTAAAAACCGATTACCTGTATTATATCTTTCCGCTTGTTCTTGTCTTAATTATCTTTTTGAATGTGCTCTTGATTATGACCCCGTATTTCATCCTGGGGCTTCAGTCGGTTAGAGGTGGAGGGACTACAGGGGTCGTGAGTATTGCGGGGCATGGAACTATTGCTGAAGAAAGCAATACCACACTCAATGGCACCGTTAAGGTCTACCAGGGACAGAAGATAAGATACCTATCGGGTAAAGACCTTATTGCAGGATATATTATTGAAGGCAGAGTCATGGTCAGAACCAAAGATGGGGATGATCTGATAGCTGATATAACGCTGGATGAACTGGAGTCATTCTTGGACGAGTCATTCTTTAGGATTAACCGACAGCTGATTGCAACAAGGAGGTACTGCAGAGGATACCAGGTGATAGAAAATGGGAAGTTAAAAGTAGACCTTAACATAACAGTACCCGTAGAACCCATTGTCAGCCAGGTAAAAGCAAGGACTTTTAAGAAATGGTTACAAGAGATAACTATTAATTAGCTGTCTCATAGAATTCCTATTGCTTAGGAAATTTTAAGCTATTGAATACAGTGGGACCGTATACGCTATTCCTTTCAAGATATTTACCTTTCTTCTGAATAGCCCTCTTTTTAGTAGCAGAAGCAAAAGAATTGACCTTAACCGTACAAGCAAAAGAAACAAGCGATGAATACATGAAAAAATATTGCTATTTTTATACATACACCTGTTAAATACTGATTTACTAATATGGCTTTTGAAGACTTACCACAGATCGATCGGCCTTCTTTAAATAGTGATGCTTCGGCTATCGAGCTTCAGATTTTACTGAATAGGAACAGTGGTTTTATACTTCGTGAGGATGTCCCTGACCTCGGTTGTGATTTCGATGTCGAACTTATAAAAAATGAGACACAGGCATCAAACTGGCGATTTGCACTTCAACTAAAAAGCGTTGAGTCTATTTCTTTTATACGGGATGGACTATATCTTTCTTATTCATTTAAGACGTCTCGCCTTGGATATCTTTTGAGAAGGCAGCCTGCATATGGCCTTGTGGTGGTTTATGACGTGGTTTCGAAAAAACTTTATTATGATTACGCAGACGAAATCTATAATCGTTTAATGCTAGATCGCGGTTCTGACGATTGGAAAGCTAATGACCAAGTAAACATCCTTATTCCAGTTGATAATGTTTTAACAAAACAGAGTGCAGAGGCATTACATAAAAAATTCATTGCTCGATTTGAACAGGGTGCACTGATGCATTTGTCTCAAGGTGCGAAATATGGACTGCCAACCGTCAATTTAGAGAGCAAGTCAGGTTTTGATTTTAACAACTTGGATGATGTGAAGAAAGCTTTGAAAAAATGGGGAATGAATTTGCTATCCCAATTCGATCTTCAAATTGTTTATGATCTGATCACTAAATTGCCAACATCCCAGATTCTGAGTGATAAAGAAATTTGTCTAATTGCATTGATAGTTTATGCTGAGTCTGGTAAATACGCAGATTCTGTTTTTTACACCGAGCGGATAAGGAAACGTTATGAGTTGACGGAATTCGAGAAAGGCTCGGTGGATTTTATAGAATTGAAAAATCAATTACGTCTCGGAGATATAGGACCAAAGGAATACATTGAACGGACTAGAAAACTGTTACCTGATGTTGTCAGTGCCAATTCACTGACCTTAAGGGTCAATATTTTGTATTTCGAGCTATGTATGGTTAAAGGATTGGAACCGATGCCTCTGGACATGGGAGAGCAAATTCAGCAATTGTTTTTTGACATAGATAATGCAAACATTGACCCTCTACAGAAGCAATATCTTAAACTATGGAATGCTGAGAATTTGGAGCGTTGGATAGGTCATTTTCGAAGCGAGGGATTTGCTGAACTCTCTGTGCGCGAGAACATGGGTAAGCCTCTTACCTTATCAGAGCGATTGCAAAGAGCTGAGTCATTCGTGAAGGTGCACAATATGTTTTACACCTTTTTAAACGGCATTGACAGCTACGCAAAAGCAAATGACAATCTGATACTTCAAGCACATGTAATAAAGTTAATGATCAGATTTGAGCTGAGTTTTGAAATTGACCAGATTTCTCATGATTCTCCTCGACCCAATGACGTAGAATCAAAAATACCAAAGCTTTTAACCTTAACGCGTAGTGCTTTCAATACTTTTCTTTTAAATAACCTGTATAACGATGCCTATCAGGTACTTCTGTTCCAAATTGACCTCTACTATGTGGGAGTTAATCGCTATCGGATTGAAAATAAGGAAATGATCGATGAATTACTCAAAATCAAAATTGCTATGGAAAGGGAATATGAATTCAATGGGGAACTCAGTATTCCTTCCTTGTTGAAAAGTAAAACTGAGAATAACACTGAAAAGACATCTAATTTGGCGCATTTAATAGGCTTGAATGACGGGCAATTAGACACCCTCGCAGAGATAATGATGCAGTCTAATAAATTTCCAATGGCTAAGAAAATTAATATCACAAAGCAAATGAAAAGTTATCAGTTATTCTATGAGCGTTGTAAAGATCCATCTATTGAAGTACAGGAGGTTTTAGTTGCGGACCAAATTGCATACTCCAGTCCAGTTATTTTTATTCTGAAAAACCGTATTACAAATCTGGTGTCTTTGCCAAGTAACGACTTGGATGGACTTTTAAAATCTTGGGGATTTTGAAAAAGGCTGTTTTGAAAAAGAACAGGAATAGAGGAGCGTCTAAGGTTACAAAGGTGTGATAAAAAAGTAAATAGGTACAAAATCCTTTCTTTCATTGCTGCATTAACCAACTAACTTTAGGTAATACGAATGAAAAAGCCGCACCAGAAATGGTGCAGCCAGAAGCAATATTTTATAAGTGATTCTTGTCCATTGCAAATATAAGGAAAGAGATATTTTCGAACCTTTTTATTTTCCTACAACTTCAGATCTGAAATTTCTAATTTCACTGAGCACCATCTCAAGATCAGTTTGAGGTTCCGGCATCTGCCTGCTTGTAAAACTATAGAATTTCCAAATTTCCGCCACCTCATTTATAGGTACAAGGTATGGCTCATACAAGGAATTTGTGGATTCTAATAGTATATTTCCATCTTCCTGTACGGTTACCATTTTAAAAACGATATCCTGAGCAAATGAAAGTACCACAATGGCCGGAGTTCTTTTTTTTAGCATAAACCAATCCGTCACATATTCACCCGCTATAACGCTTCCATCTGGTATGGGAAGCATCGAATCGCCCTGACCACGAAAGAAACGGAAGGTCCCTGTACCCGGCATATCGGGCATACTGAATCTTTGTAGTTCTTTTTCTATAAACTCCTGGTCTGCAAAGCCCCCTGAACTGTAGCCCATTTTAGCAGAGACCGGTACATACTCTATATTTTCGTTATTGCTCTTATCTATACTAATAGCCAGTACCCTAAGATTACCTCCCTTGATGTATACATCATCTCCATTTTCCAGCTCTCTTAACTTAAGCTCGCCAATTTTGGATAAGTCAATTTGTAACAGTGTATCAATACTGAGCCTGTAAAATCTCGACAGCTTCAGAAGTTCTTCCATATTGGGCGATTTGGTTTTTCCATTTTCCAGGTTGGTATATTTTATTCTGTGCATACCCAAAGCCGCAGAAACCTGTTCCTGAGTGATTTTCCTTCGGTTACGCAGGAATCTCAAATTAGAGAAAAAATATATTTTTTGCGTATTCATTTTTACATGTTTATATTATGAACATGATTTATGTTCATATTTTGAACAAATCTAGTAAAAATTAATTGTAAAATTATGGATAGGCATATTGTTCACTGTGATTTAGATACATTTTTTGTATCT
The DNA here is from genome assembly GCF_019797745.1 of Edaphocola aurantiacus. Taxonomy (GTDB): domain Bacteria; phylum Bacteroidota; class Bacteroidia; order Chitinophagales; family Chitinophagaceae; genus Edaphocola; species Edaphocola aurantiacus. Next base: position 749,865 of record NZ_VOSI01000002.1, read on the forward strand.
GTAGAACGGTTGCTCAATTCTGAGTTGATGGGCAAACCGGTATTAATTGGGGGTACAAGTGACCGGGGAGTGGTGGCTTCCTGCTCATACGAGGCCCGGAAGTATGGCATATATTCTGCCATGCCCATGCGGCTGGCCCGTCAGCTATGTCCCGAAGCCGTTCTGGTCAGGGGAGACTATGATCAGTATTCCAAATATTCCAATATAGTCACCCAGATCATTGAAGAAGTCGCTCCATTGGTAGAAAAGGCGAGCATTGACGAGCATTACCTCGATATCTCTGGAATGGACCGCTTTTTCGGCTGCTGGAAGTGGACGCAGGAACTGCGAGGCCGGATCATTAAAGAAACCGGGCTACCAATCAGCTTTGGGCTCTCCGTGAACAAGACCGTTTCCAAAATTGCTACAGGAGAGGCTAAGCCCTGCGGGGAGAAAAAAGTGGACACCGGGGCAGAACGGTCATTTCTGGCACCACTATCTATTAAGAAAATACCGATGGTAGGGGAAAAGTCATATACGACACTCCGTAATATGGGCATCTCACAAATTTATACGCTCCAGCAAATGGAAGTCTTTACCATGCGTAAAGTACTCGGTGAAAATGGGGTGTCTATCTGGAATAAGGCCAATGGTCTAGATAAAAGCCCTGTCGTGCCCTTCCGGGAACAAAAGTCCATGAGTAAGGAGACAACCTTTGAGGCTGATACCACGGATATGGAACGGCTCAGGAAAACCCTGGTCTCTATGGTGGATCAGCTGGCCTATGAATTACGGAAGGACGGCAAACTCACCGGATGTATTACACTAAAGATCCGCTATTCCAATTTCGATACCCATACCCAGCAGGTAAAAGTATCCTATACCAATTCGGATAAACAGATTACCGCTAAGGTGATGGAGCTTTTTAAAAAACTCTACAGCCGGAGAATGCTCATCCGTCTGATCGGGGTAAAGTTTTCCAACCTGATTACCGGGAACTACCAGGTAGATATTTTTAACGATACGATGGAAGAAATCCACCTGATGCAGGCGATGGATCACATCCGCAAGCGCTTCGGGGTGGAGTATATTATGAAAGGCATTTGTTTGGAAGGAAAAGGAGGGAAGTATGCTACTCAATTTGCACAGTAATTATAGCCTTCGCTATGGTACAATGAGCCTGGATGACCTGATCGCTGGGATGATGGCCACTGGTCATGATAGTGCCGTACTCACCGATATTAATAATAGTTCTGCATCCATTCACTTCATCCAGAAGGGACGGAAGGCAGGGCTAAATATGCTGGCCGGTATGGAACTGCGCCAGGGTGATGAACTTCGGTTTATCGCCATTGCTAAAAATACCGAAGGATTCCGCGAGATCAACGAGTACCGTACCCATGCCAACCAACATGAGCTATCAATCCCGAAACGCGCCCCCGAGTTCCGCAATGTATTTGTCATCTACCCATTTGGTAGTATAGCCGTAAGCCAACTTCGGGATTATGAGTATATCGGCCTACGGCCGTCCGAACGTAATCTGATCGTACTGGAACCCAAAACCAATTATGAGCGCTATGTCATATTGGCCCCTGTGAGTTATAAATCAGCGGACTATAAGCTACATTGCCAGTTGCGGGCAATTGACCATAATATCCTGTATTCCCAGCTGGAAAAGAGCCAGGTTGCGCCAAAGGACGAAGTATTTATAACTCGTGTAAAACTACTGGAATTGTACCAGCAGTTCCCGCAGCTTATTGCCAATACAAACCGATTGATGGGACAGTGTTCCTTTGATATGGATTTTAAAAAGATCAAGAATAAGGAAACCTTTACCGGTGCACGGTATAGCGATAAAGAGCTGCTGCTGTTATACACCAGGGACGGATTTATCAATCGATATCAAAAGCATGATAAAATAGCGCAAGAGCGGATTACTAAAGAACTGGAGATCATCGAGAACTTGAACTTCTCCAGCTACTTTTTAATTACCAATGATATTTGTCGCTACGCAAAGGGACGGAACTTCCATTATGTGGGCCGGGGCAGTGGCGCAAACTCCGCGGTTGCCTATTGCCTGGGCATAACCGATGTAGACCCCATTGAGTTAAATCTTCCCTTTGAACGGTTTCTAAATCCGAAGCGGCAATCACCACCGGATTTTGATATTGATTTCTCATGGAACGAAAGGGATGATATCTATAAATATATTTTTACCAAATACAAAGGACCGCATACCGCATTGATGGGCGCAATGAGCACGTTCAAGGGAAGAAGCATCCTCCGGGAGTTGGGCAAGATCTATGGCCTGCCCAAAGGCGAAATTGACCGCTTGGTGCATGAGCCGGCAAATATGCTGAACAAAAATGAGGTGGCCAATATGATCCTGAGTGTATTTAACCGCCTTGAAGATTTTCCCAATCAGCGAACTATCCATGCTTCAGGGGTATTAATTTCCGAGCAGCCCTTAACCTGCTACTCTGCCCTGGACTATCCGCCGAAGGGATTGCCCACCGTGCAGTACGATATGTATGTGGCCGAAGATATAGGATTTGAAAAATTCGATATCCTGAGCCAGCGAGGTCTTGGCCATATTAAAGACTGCAGGGACATTGTGCTGCAGAACACAGGCCAGGTGATTAGTACGGAAAGTCCCAAGCGGTTTTTTAAAGATCCAAAGATTGCCGAGCAGTTGCGCAACGCAAAAACCATAGGCTGTTTTTACATCGAAAGCCCGGCCATGCGCCAGCTGATTACCAAGTTAAAGTGTGATGACTACCTGACCCTAGTGGCGGCTTCATCTATTATTCGTCCCGGTGTAGCCAGTTCGGGAATGATGGCAGAATTTATCAAGCGGCATCATGATCCAAGTCTCGTGCAGTATCCTCACCCGGTATTTAAAGAACAGCTCGAGGAAACCTATGGAGTAATGGTATACCAGGAAGATGTAATGAAAATAGCTAATGCCTACGGGGGATTGGATATGGCTGATGCCGATGTACTGCGTAGAATGATGTCGGGTAAATACCGGAGCAAGGATCACCTGGTGCTGATCCATGATAAGTATTTTGCCAATTGTAAGGCCAAAGGCTACCCAGAGGAGGTGAGCCGGGAAATATGGCGGCAGATGGAGAGCTTTGCAGGCTACAGTTTCAATAAGGCGCATTCAGCCAGCTTTGCGGTTGAAAGCTATCAGAGTCTGTTTTTAAAAACATACTACCCGCTAGAATTTATGGTTTCGGTGCTCAATAATTACGGGGGCTTTTATAATGCAAAAGTTTATATCAACGAGGCAAAAGTTTCCGGGGCTACTATTTGTCTGCCATGTGTAAATACCTCTGGTTTCCAGGCAATCATTCAGGGAAAGGATATTTACCTGGGGTTTGACCGGTTGCTGAATATGAAAGAGGGACTGGCGCACGGGATTGCGCCGGAACGGGAACGTAATGGCGATTATACAGGTCTGGAAAATTTTGTGATACGGACAGGGGCCAGCCTGGAACAGCTCATTATCCTGATACGAGTTGGTGCCTTCCGTTTCCTGGGCATAGGTAAAAAGGAACTGCTGTGGGAGGCCCATTTACTGCTCAGCACGGACAAAAAGGAGCAGTCCAAGGGGATGGTGCTATTTGAATCGATGAGTCGCAAGCCGGTACTGCCTAAACTGGAGCATTCTATCCTTGAAGACTATTATGATGAAATTGAGCTGATCGGCTTTGTCGTGTCCGGTAGCTCTTTTGACTTGGCCAGGTCTGAGTATCGGGGAGAATGCAAAGCGAAGGATTTATTAAAATTTCTAGGAAGAACTATACGGATTGTGGGTGACTTTGTGACGGATAAAACGGTAAAAACCAAACATGGAACTTATATGAAATTTGGGACGTTCTTTGATGAAGACGGAGATTTTTTCGATACGGTGCATTTTCCACCTTCTTTGGAAGCTTATCCGCTAAGGGATTGGGGCCTTTACCTGATTGAAGGAAAGGTTGTGGAGGAATTCGGCTGTCCGGCAATAGAGGTTTCCAGGTGTGGGAAAATGCCATTAAAGGCTGATCCGAGAAGCGTTTGATTTTTTAAAAAATTAAGCACATAATAGAGATTATATTTAAAACGAAGAAAAATCCATATATCTTTAGTTTCAACAACTACATTATGACTTTTTTAGAAATTATAAGGCATCCAATAACGGATTTACCAATACAATATACACGGCCGTTTCGTGAAGAGATAAATAGCCGTATTAAATTATTCGGTGAAATACTTGATAGTTCAGATAATTTGTGTGACGGAATGAATGATAAAACATTCCATGAGGACTATTTTAAAAAAAATAATAGGATTTTAAGAGATGGAATTCTTAAGGCTGTGGATGTTTATTATGAAGGTAATCCTAGTGGAGCATATATCACATTAAAAGAAGCACTGGAAAAATCCCATCTCTCTAACTTTCTAGATAAAAAAAGTGAGCTACCTGCAAATTCCAGTTTATTCAGAATTCGTCCAATTAATTCTAATTATGCACTATCCAAAGAAGAAATGTTTCATATTCCATTTGAATTGAGGACGAAGGTAAATACTCAGCGGTACAGTATCCCAGGGTTACCATCCTTATATTTATCCAATTCTATTTATGTTGCTTGGGAAGAACTTAAGCGTCCAGGAATTAGCGAAATCCAAGCGGCTAGAATTGTAAATAACAATTCGTTGAATCTTTTAGATTTAACGTCCGATATTTTTTCAAAGAATGATCATTTGGAGAATAACTTCTCTTACAGTTGGAGTTTGCTTTATAAAGTAATGGTATGGCCTCTAATAGCAGCATGTTCCTTTAAAGTCAAAAATCCTTTAGATTCCTTTAAGCCGGAGTATATCATTCCACAACTTCTTTTACAATGGGTAAATAAGAGTTTTATATACGGCATCAAATATTCCTCAACCCATATTAACAGAAAAGAAGATAATCATGATGGATACTTTTACAATGTAGTAATTCCAGTACGGACATTTAATAAGGAAGAAGGACATTGCTCACAATTACTTGCAGCATTTCGATCCACCCAAGTACTTCCGCTCCAAATAAGGCAGTTTGTTACGGTATCTGATAGGCTCGCCCACCAGCCATCAATACAATCTAATGTAAATCCAGATATTTCAGGAATTGAATTAATAAAAGGCTATATACAGCCCTATTCGTCAACAATTTTTGGAATGTTAGAACATAATTTGCATGGAATAGAAACAGCTAACTTTGACTGAGTATAGTAGAAGTAATTTTAAATTCTAAAGAAAGAAAAAATGAGAACTTTTCAGCATATAATAGATACAAAAGCGGTTAAACAAGTTTTAAATAATATTCCAGAGCACTGCGTAATCAGGGAATTGACTGAGCGAGATTACGGAATAGATCTAATGTTAGAAATATTTACAGAGGATGGGGAAAATAGTCAAGGCCATCAAAATTATTCAGGCACTGGACATATCTGTTACTTCCAAGTAAAAGGAACTGAAACTCCTTTGGAGATTAAGAATGAGACAATCACATATCAAATTGAAAAAAAAGCGCTACTGTATATTGAGAAATTTGCGACTCCATTTATTTTATTAAGGGTATGCACGGCAAAAGGACATGAGCGAATTGCATTTATCTGGCTACAGAGATATATAGCCGATGTTTTAGATTTTGACCGACCCAATTGGAGAAATGTAGATCAAGATTCATTTTCAATAAAGATTCCTGCTGGTAATACATTATCTAGATTTAGTAAGATAGAACAGATTGCTGCTAGAATAAAATATTTGGAAGAACTTGCTGACTTCTTTGAGATTTGGGATGAATTAAAGATCTTTTTTTCTAATTGTATCATCAACTCAACATTGGATCCCCAATACTTTGCACATATAAGGAAAAAGTTAAGCCGTATCTGTAACTTACATACCTTATTCAAATATAATTATTGCTGCATTGATGAAAACTCAATTGTAGAATTAAGGGAATATATAAATGAAATTGAAAGAGGTTTAAAAAAACCAAATGATATGGAAGATTTTCCAGAATATCACAATTTGGACCTTTTAGCATCAAGTACATTTTCGATAAAATTTATTGAAAATCTTACTGCGGAAAATGATAGTGATACTGTCTATTAGAAAATTGTAATTTAAATCCAATCCAATAAGCATAATCCATTAAAAAAGAATAGTATTATACATCATAAACTAATTCCGGAACTTCTGCGTAAACAAATGCTTTACCGGGAGTTCCAGTTGTTTTAAAGTCCTTTTCTATCGTATAAGCTTCCATTTCTTTTGCGCTGATCTGGTAGGTAGCGAGTTCAGTAATACGCTCTTCTGAAAGATCGCCCATTATCCATTCCCAGGCCAGTTCATCAGGGAGCATGGTGGGCATCCTGTTTTTGGAATTATGGATCTGTCTCATTAATGAGTTGGCTTCTGTAGTTACCAGAGCAACAGTGTCTACCGTTTCTCCGGTATCCTTGTCCGTCCAGTTCTGCCAGATCGCAGCAATAAAGAAATACTCTTTATCCTTTAATCCAATATGGTATGGATACTTTTTAGCCGTTTTTAGCGGTTCTCCTGTCCGTTTATTAGTAGGATAAATATGTTGCCATTCATAGAACTCAGAAGATAGGATAAGGCAGCGTCTTTCCAAAGCAGCTTTCCGAAACATTTTCTCCTTTCCTGTACTTGGGTCTACATATAGCAGTTCTTCACCTTTTGCATTTAAGGTAGTGTACGGTTGATGCCATTTCCCAGTACCATCTTTGTAGCCAAACCGCATCTTACCCACGGCATCCCTGTTTTTAGTATATGGTGGAATAAAGCCCCATTCCATCTGGACAATATCGAAGTTACATTTATCGGCAGTGGGTTTGATCACTGCAATATTGCCATAACTGAAACCATCATGGATGTCCTTATCCAGGAAGTCATAGTTTACGACCGCTTTTTCCAGATCCATAAGGCGGATAAATTCCGCACGGCTAACTTTTTGTCCGTTATAATAACACATAAACTATTCTCCTTTAAAATGAGCTTCTATAATCGCTCCAATACCTTCTGTTTCTTTTCGCCCCGGCGGTATACTCGTCCAAATCATCCCGGCATAGCTTTTCATTCGGGTAAGCACGAGAGGTTTCCTTTTATCGCTAAACGAAATATAGAACACCCTGTCTGAACCAACTTCTGCCTCCCTAATGTGTAACCTAATCCCTTCATCCCGCCATTCAAAATCCTCTAAGCGAAATAAATTGCTCATTAAAATTCCTCTATTAAAATTACGAAAAATATTATTTTGTTCATCTTTGGTTATCAATTCGCGGGCTTTACAACAGTATTTCCGTACGTCAAAACAATCATGCTTCCCTAGGATTAAAATAGACCACCCTGAGCAAAAATAAATACTCCTGGTAGTCATTATAATTTTCCAGGGCTACATGTATATCTATAAGTTCATCTTCCCAAAGTGGCGTTTGGTGCATTTTATCGAGCAAGGATGAATAGGATTGCTTTAATGGGACGAAATAATCCTTTTTCCGGTCACGGTACAATACCTTATATCCCTTTTTTTGAAGTGCTTGAAGTTGTAAGTAATCCATACGAAATGCCCCAGTCTTACCATAACAATTTTAGCCCTATATGGTTTTTTAAAAAAAAAATGTGGTGATCTATTTTTAAATAGATCACCACAAAGATTATATTTGGTAGACAAATATTTAATAACGAGAAATTGTTTAGAAACCAAAAAATTTGGTATCTATTCCAATCCCAAAACCTGCCCAATATTTGCCATTATTATCCCATTTTTTTCCTGCATCATCCAATCCCCAGTCAAACCCAATAGGGACAAGGGCAAAGGTTAAGGACTTATAAGTATAAGTCGCAGCAAAAGACGTTGATAGCATTACCGCTGTGTAAGATTTGTCTGTGTTATTGAAATAGCCCCCTGTATTTTTGTCGTTTAATGTTTCGGCCATTGGGGAAATAAGTAGCCCCAGTGCGAACTTGTGTTTGCTTGTAGTATTGTTTAACCAATATCTGGTCTTTTCGTAAACATAAAATGGCAGATATACCCCAATATTTTTCAAATCAGCTTGGGCGGTGACCCTACCGTCATCATTTCTTTTTCTGATCTTGAATGGAACCGTTAAGAAAGAAACAGATTTCAAAGAACCCAATAACCATTGGTGTCTCGATTGGGAAACAAAACCGTATTGGTCAAGGCCCGCTTCATAATATTTAATTTTATTATCCGCATAATCGAGTACTTTGAACTTAAGCAGCGCTGTTTGATTTACAGTGTCTTTAATTATTTGTTCTGTACTGATGATGTAAAGTTTCCTGGCTGCTTCAAATTCAGATTTGGACATCAGGATTTCATGGTTTTTCTGAGCAAATGAACTACAAATGCTTGCTAGCAGAAAGATAATTGTAGATATGGTTCTCATAATATAAGATTTTGGCTGAGATAAATATAATAACCAAAATTTATAATTCATATTAATGGGTATTATTAAATATGATTAATTTGAGTTTTTCAATTTGATTTACTGATTGAATATATATTTATTCCTTTAAAAATGCTGTATATTGTTGGCTTCTTGCAAGAATTGGAGCAATTTCAGATAGGTAAGACTGCTCATCTTTTAACCACCTTTTGATAACCTTAATATACTTTTTTTGATCACTACTAATTTCTTCCCGCATTTGATCGAGTTGTAGTCTTCTTAAACTGCCAGCAAGGTCTAATTGCTTTTGTTCCAAATCAGTCAACTTTCCCTCTTGGAACAGTTGATATGCACTATAAGAGGAAAGAATTTTTTTTGTGATTGTAACCAGCACATCAATTAGCTTTGAATAGGTGATTAAGCTACTTTTTTGCGTTCCTAGAAACTTATTGAAACTTGATTCACCGTTTAAAATGGGATAAATACCTGAGAATTGGTTTTTTAGTGGAGAAAAGTAAGGAATGTCAAATGGAAATAGCTTTAACCATTTTTCATATTGGTTTATGAGAATATTTAAATCTGCCTGTTTTACTTCAGTATTTGGTTCAGAATAACCTTCAAGATAGTTAAGTATTGTTGTCATTCTATCCTTAGGATACTGAACTTTTCCCGAATTATTTTTAATAATCCATTTTGAGAATACCAGATAGTCTTCCAGGCCTAATGGTGGCCCAAACCCTGCCGGAAACTGTCCGAAAGAATAAATGCAGTATTCTATAAACTGAGTTATTTCTTCATACCAGTCATCAACATTTACTTTATTCAAAATCTGATATTCTGTAAAATGAACTGCTTTGGCGGTATGAAGGGGTAAGCCCATATAATTTAATTTATCAAACCATGCCTGGCCCTCCAGTTTTGCATGCTGTGCACAACATTTAGGAAATATGGAGATATGCTGTTGTACATCTTCAACAATCCGCTCGTGAACCGTGCAGCAGTATGGAAAACCTTCGGGTTCTTTATATTCCTGATCAGGGCTATTGATTACGTTATACCGTATTTCAAAGTCCGTGTGCTCCAGGAAAGCAATATTTGTATGTTGATGATTCAGTTGTTTAAATACCCGGGCCATTGCCAGTGGGTTTGTAAGGTGTATATTTCTAGTGCTCATATTCATGTTCAAAATAATCAGTAAATTGGGGTGGATCATTATATTCTGGCTGTTCAGGGTCGATGATAATTTCTTTAAGCTGCCAGTAATAGGTCGTATCATAATTGATGAATAAGGATCCCGATTCTGTTTTTTCAGCAGAAAGCAATCTCCACTTTATTTCAAGTTGTCCTTTATCATCAATTGGTTTTAGCGCAAAGGTTTCAAACTTTGCATAGTCCTGGGGGACGAGTACTGTATTTCCGGGAACAATTTGCCAGTGAGTGTCTGAAATTTTTCTTATTTTAAAAGAAAGTAGATCAAAATTTAAAGGTTGACGTTTGTAGATTTTGCCCAATTCAATTTTAGAGGTGTTACCAATTATTTCCATTTCAACTTTATAATTATGAATAGGTTCATTACCAGTGTTTTTTAAGAACAACCCAAAGTATATATAGCTTTTATTGATCAGGTTATGGTCCATTTGAGCGCCTAATGTTTTGGATATCAAATTGGAAAATTTAAACGCTTTTTGAATTGCCGGATTTTTGATAAATGTTCGCTCAGGCCCTGGCTTGTGCCTGTATTTAGTAATATGCTTTTGCCGTTCGCATAAAACATCCATGGTATTTTTATCACCTAAAAAGGTTAATTCGGTATTCAGATTAACCTTAAACCCTATAGACTTTACATAAAAGTTGTAGGTGTCTTTATGTTCCAAAATCAGATCCACAATATCTTCCCAGGAAAAAAGGTGTACTTCAAATAATCCCAGTTGCTGGTTTTCTAAATCTTTTAATCTAATATACTCTTCGATTTTGGTATCCTTATTTGCAGTTGTGGCAAAATATAGTTTCTTAATTTGAGGCTTGAAATCTTTGGCTTTTTCTATTTCGGTATCAATTTCGGCATTTGTCAATTGGGCATGGGTATAGCTATCCTTGCCTTTACACTGTATACCATAATACTGTGTTTCCCCATTTGGTTTACCGTACACATCCACCCCATGTTGTGCCTGGCCACTTCTACCGTTTTGCTTAATCTCCCGGCACTGCCAGATTTCACCCCATAGCTTTTTACATAGGGTCTCAAAATCTTGCCAATTGGCTGGTTTATTTAATTGTACTTTTGCTTGCATAAAATTGATAATTAATTCTATTGTTTAAAATTAATTACTTAGCTGTCAATAAGGTAATTATTATTGATACTATCGAAGAAATGGCTATACCGATAATAGCCCATTTTACAGTTTGGCGGACTCCTGCTTTTCCTTCTTCTTTTACCGGAAGGATAATGTTTTTATAAATGTCCTCATAATTATCTGCCACTTTACTAATACTAGAAAAATGTGCCTCAATCTGAGCAAGTTGGGGAGATAGCGATGTTAAGGTAGGGTCAGACGCTATAAGCTTTTTGGTGCCTTGTATCTTTTGTTCTGTGGCCTTTATCTCATTAGATAACCTTTTTGGATTAAACGTGAGTATATCTTTTATACGGTCATTCAAACGATCAATTTCAGTGGCATTTTTAAGCTGAAATTCATGCAGATCATTAAGCAGTTTTTTATAATAGACTCTAGTCTTTTCATCAACAGAACACATAATGATAGGTTTAAAGCCATCTTCTCCAATTTCCTCATAGTAGATGAAATTTTGTTCAGCCAATTCTAAAAAGTAATCTTCATGAATCTTGGTGTTTTCATTTAAGAATAGTTTTTTCCAGACATCAGGATTATTCAGGTCAAGTTGTCCATCTGGTGCAGCATGTTCAAGCATAGCGCCAATAAGGTATATCTCTTCTGTTGTGTTCATGATAGGGTATTAAAATAAGGTGTAATAATTCCCTATAAAGTTAACAGTTAAATTGAAATGTGGCCGACAGGCAATGCATTTTCAATGTATTTTTTGGTATGGAATTCAAAAGATGGTTTTAAGAAAGTGCAAAATAAATCGTTGTTCCCGGGTTAAAAGAAAAAAAAAGTTTAAAAATTCTATGGGGTTTTGCGGTTTTAAATACTAGAATTCCTCAAATAGTTATAACTATCCTGATACCATTCCCATATCATTTAATAAATCGTAAAAAGTATAAAAGTTCAGTTTTTATTCATCACTGAATACAAAATTTATGCTTTAGGCTATTGTATCCTTCTGTAATGCGCTTTTACTGCTAACTATTTCGGTGTCAATCCATGCAAATTGGCAATAGCATTTTTGTATCGTAAACAAACAACAATATCGGACTAAACACTTTGAAACAATGATACAGGATATACAAAAAACGGAATTTCTAACGATCATATTACTTGCACTTCTGCTTTGCCTTTTTATAGTGCTAATCAACATGTTTTGTGACGCGCTGGAAAATCATCTTCAGGATACAGAATTCAGTATTGCAATCAGGAGAAGTAGCGAGCCACAGGAAGAAACTGCAGCGCAATACCTGGACCAGCTGGAGTACCTGGTTACAAGGATACGCAGGGAGGTTTTGGAAAAGGCAGGAAAGGATACCACAACCGAAGAACTTCTGGAAGGAGTTAAGGATATCGTGGTCAGCTTTGGCGGCTTAAGTCATCCTGCCTACCAAAATGCCCTTGATGGTTATATCATCTCCCATTCAAAAAGTATCTGCGGGCTTGTGATCACCAAAGCAGATCTGGAACAGACCTGGATATCCATGCCCCGCTTCAGTTAATTAAAACCCATAATTTTATGAACAAAAAAATCAAAACAGCAATGCTGCTGGCCATTACTGTGCTGGCAGGCTGCCGCCAGGATGTATTTCCGGCAAAGGAAAATCCCGAAGAAAGCAATCCACTGCCTTCTGCTATTGTAAAAGAACAGGATTACCTGGCTTTTGCCAGCATGCAGACCTTTAACCGTGCGATGGAACAGATGCAGGGAGATAAAGAAAGCCCTGAACTCTTTGAAAAAAGGTATCCTGGCTATCGGTCGATGCGTTTGCTCCAGGACTCCATTCAAGGTCTGGAAGATCAATCAGGCAGTATCTGGTCACAGGCCAATATCCCTGACCCATATTTTAGGACCGTGCTCAGCGCAGAAGGCAGGATTCGGATTGCCGATACCCTTTATCAGTTTGAACCGGGTAAGGAACAAGGTATAGCCTATGCAGTACCTATGGCTTCGGCCAAGGAACTGCTATCAGGTAAGACCCCACCCCAAAAGATAAAAGGAGTAGCGATCTATCAGACTACGATGAACATGCTGCCTTTTCCTAAATGGGCAGATGATCCTATAAAGATCGACGATCCATCAACCTGGGAGCTGTGCCGCTTTCCCGACTCATTTATGATTCCCTGGTGGGGACAAAAGGGTGGGGCGGTCTATCATGACGACTCCGGTGCCGAACTGCCTAGGGATAATGGCAGAAGAATCCGTATTGACTATCACCGCTGGCGGGTGGGATACGTGTTTTATTCCTCTATCGGTATCCGGGTAAAGATCTGGAAAGATACCCGCTTTGGTGGCTGGATGTCCAATATCCGAATGGATAAAGTCTTTATGGAGGCCTGCACAGAAGGAAGGATTATCACACCAGGGATATTTCCGGTACCATTTCATGAAAATGCCATCCTGAGTGCAGATAATACCAATGTGCTGGAAAAGACCCTGAAATGGTCAGCAGCGCCCATGCATACCGAGGTGATGCCAGAGCATTTTAATTTTCATTTTAAGGCACTATTTCGGGGCAGACCGGTGGAACGCTATATCAACGAATAAACCTCTGTTTTTAATTCTCTTACGCTTTTAATGACGGCTTATGAATATCAATATCCAATCGCTGTACGAGCGAATGCAGCAGGCTTTGCGGCAGGCAACGGCCGGGCCGGAGACCACGCTTGAAAAGGCCGGGCGTTGTATAGGTATTGCCACAACACACCTAACTGAGCTGAAGGACTATATTTCCGCGGGTGACTTTGGCACCATTGAAGACGAAATTGAATTTTTCAAAGAGGTAAAGCCTTCCTTTCATAAAGAGCTCATCTTCTGGTCTGAGCTTATCTATATAGAATCCCATAAACCGCTCGGTGATGGCCGGAGCCTAAAGCGTTACGGTGAGCAAAAACTTAAAGAAATAGAAGCGGAATACGGCCGTTATCGCTGGCTGGATACTTACCGGCGTAAGGGTAGCACTTATGCTGATACCGAACTTTTCCTTCGCCAGGCTTCTGGTCATCAGCTGTTGGATGAGGATTCTTCGGATCTGGATGGCCGTTTTACGACCGTTGCAAGCCATAAGCTTTCCCGCTTGCTGGCCCTAACAGAGCTCACCAGCTGGATACAGGTTAATTATGTTCTGGCCTCGAAGATACCGGAAAAGGAAGATCAGAAAGCTGGGCTGGTATGGACCGGCTCGAAGGCCCAGCTTATTGAGCTGGTCTATGCTCTGGAAAGTTATGGTGTATTTAATAACGGTAAAACGAATGTAAAGGAGGTAATGGAGTACTTCCAGTATTGCTTCGGGGTGGATAAGGTAGCCAATTACTATGGTTATTTCCAGGGCATGCGTATCCGGAAAAAGGACCGTACCCCATTTTTAAATGGGTTGGTAGAGCAGACCATCCGCAGGATGGATGAGTCCGATGAGTTTCCGCGTTTTGCTACCTGAAAAAAAAGAATTTTTAGTAGGCACTGCTACGGTATCAAAAACGAAGTGCCGCCAGACTGAATTTTGCTATCAATAAAAGAACAATAAAACAAAAGAACAATGTTAGAGCAAATTACATGGAGTACCTATTGGACAGCGGTGATCATTTTATTGCTGCTCTATTACCTGGTGATCGGCGTGCTGTATTTCCGCGGAGATCTCCCGATACTGATCAGGAAACTGAACCGGAAGCGAATGGCTGGGAGTAGCAAGACGGGAGAGGATAACGTGGTGGCTGGCCCAGGAATTGAAACCTTGCAGCAAAAGGTTCAGCAGATCAATACCATATTTAAGGATGCGGGCAGCCAGGCCGATAAGCAAGCACTCCTTGCTGAAATTGGACGGGTGCTGACCGGATTCGAGGGACTGGAACGTCCGGCATTTAAAGCAGCCCTGAGCAATCATATCATCCGGGAAGCAGAAGAGCAATGCGGAGTAGACCTTACAGAGTTAGAATTGGAGCGTACCTGGGGCAATTTATCATAAGAATTAATCAAAAGTATACCTGGAAAGAGGAGGGCATTGTGAAGAGGAAAAGTATAGTAAAATATGGTGCCATTGTGATTGCACTGATGATCATTACGACGATGGTTTATGGCCAGAATGGATCAGCGGGGATCACCAACGCGACAAATAAGGTAAAGGAATACTTTAACATAGCGATCAACCTGGTCTATGCGATCGGTGCGGTGATAGGTCTTGTAGGGGCCATAAAGGTATACAGTAAATGGAGTAACGGGGAACCGGATACCTCCAAAGTTGCTTCCAGCTGGTTTGGGGCCTGTATATTTCTGGTGGTTGTAGCCACCATCCTGCAAGGGTTCTTCGGTGTATAGACAAAATAAATAATTGATTTATGGGAAGGAAACTGACCAGGGTAAATATTAAAGGAACCCTATTTGAAGTGGACGCATTTAAAGAGGTGCTGCGCCAAAAGGATCAGCCGAATAACCGGATTGCCTTCCAGCTTTTTGAACCGGAGGGAGACGGTTACCGCCTGCTTTATGATATGGAAACCAGGAATGTGGCGAAAAGTAAAAAAGAGGTATTGGCAAGTCCTGAAAGATATTGCTGGGTACTGCTGCCTGCGCTTATGGAGCTGGACCCCGAAGGCATTGCCCGTCACTATGATATACCCCTGGAAATTCTGTGTCCCGAAGGAACAGCCCATATCCCGGAGGAGATTACGGCAGAAATCAGACCCTTAACGATTAAAGGAAAGCACTAAACACTTGGTTATGAAAAAGACATTACCGATTTACAAAATCGAGGGAAAGTTACCTTTTTATGTGGATGTGGACCTTGGGCTGCTCAGGAGTGTACATGATCCGGCGCACTTTATCGAGTTTGGTGATATGATCGATAAGGGAACCCATTATGAAATCGATATCAATATGAAAACAGGCATAGCTGATTTATATGGTGTTGGAGGCAGAGGTCTGGTGACGGCTAAAATTCCGCCGATGGTACGGCTGGATCCCGAGGGTATGGCCGCAAAATATAATATGAAGGTTAGAGATCTACCTGTTTATGACCATGAATTAAAAATGGACCCTGTCTGGTATAACAACCGGAAGTTAGGTGCACTGCCCACCATGAAAATACTGGGGCAACTTTATTTTGTCAACGTTCGCTTAGGTCAGCTGGAACCAAAGAATCTATGGTTTAATCCTATACGTTTGGAGCAGTTCAGAAAAGACCCTACCAATACCTTCTATTACGGTATGCTCGATAAGAAATCAATGGCCCTAATTGCCTATGATGAGGGTCAGATCCTGGATATTCCCAAGGGAGCTGTGCTGATCAGGGTGCCTCATGAACGCGTGTTGGATCCATTTATACACTTACGATACATGGGCTGGGAAGATCATCCTGAAAGGATAGGCAAATTCCCTGTCCGCTTTAATATGGAAGCCATGGAGCTGGACTGGAACCAGAGCCCAATTCCCAGGCTGATCGAAGAGAACAGGCGACAGTTGGAGCAGAAGACAGGTGTAGTAAAGAAGCCCCGGAAGAGTAAAGGAATGGGCAGATAGGGCATGGAAACAAAATATACGATCAATAAAGGGGTGAACCGGCCCATAGAATTCAGGGGGCTAAAAGCCCAGTACATATATATACTTGCGGTAGGACTGGCCGTGTTGCTGGTCCTGTTCGTGTCAACTTATATAGCGGGGGTACCCATATACCTATGCCTGCCGATGGTGGTGTTGTCAGGATCTGTGTTGTTTATGGTTGTTTACCGGTTGAGCAATAGGTATGGAGCATTCGGCTTAATGAAAGCCCTTGCTCATAGAAAGGTACCCTCCGCTATTATTTGTCGCTCCAGGAGCGTCTTTAAACATGGTTTGTGCATAGAAAAGGTGAAAAAGGATGATCATAATATTAATACTATCAGGGCTGCTGCTGGCTGCAGTACTGCTTCAAAGTAAAGAGCCCTTATCGGGAGCCGGTGAGCTGGAAACACTATTGCCCATCTGGAAGATTGAGCAGGATTGTATTCTTTCTAAAAAAGGGGATGTCACGATTGCGTTCCGTCTGCAGCATCCGGAGATCTTTACACTTTCAGGCAGTGAATACGATAATCTGCACCAGATCTGGTTAAAGGCTATAAAGGTCCTTCCGGCAGGAACGATCCTGCACCAGCAGGACTGGTTTACCAAACAAAACTATCGTTCTGCTTTTGGCGAGGATAGTAATTTCCTGGACAGGGCAAGTGAACTGCATTTTAACGAACGGCCATATCTGGCTCATGATAGTTTTTTGATGCTTACCCTGAAGGCTAAAGACCGGCGGCCATCAACGTCTGCGGTATCCTCGCTGCTGAGAAAAAGCATGGTCAAAGAAAGCATTGATGCCAAAGGACTGCAACAACTCCTTGATATTGTAGGACAATTCCGCAGTATCCTTTCTGATGGCGGATTCTTATCGCTGGAGCAATTACTGGAAAAAGATCTGGTTGGAACGGATGCAGTTCCCGGATTACTGGAGCGCTACCTGTTTCTGCTATCCAAAGAAGAAAAACCGGAACTAAAGGATATCACCTTTAAACCGGAATGGAAGGTAGGGGAGCAATATTGCCAGCTGTACACGATGGCTGATACGGAAAATATGCCGGCAAGCTGTGGCCCTCAGAAACAATATGGTAAGTATTCTACCGACAAAACAAAGTTTGCGGTTGGTTTTGCCACACCGGTAGCGCAGTTATTACCGGTAAATCATATCTACAACCAATATATGGTGATAGCCGATACGACCAATACCTTAAAACGACTGGAGGCCAAGAGAAAACGGATGCAGTCATTGGCTTTGTACAGCAGGGAAAATGCGATAGGTAAAGAAGCCATACAGGAGTATTTAAATGAAGCTATCGGTCAGGGACGCACGCTTATTAAAGCACATTTTAACCTGCTTTGCTGGACAGATGACCGGGAAGGTATTAAGGAACTGCGTAACCAGGCAGCATCTGCACTGGCAAAGATGGATGTTACCCCACACCTGGAAACCAGCGGTGCCCCACAGATCTGGTGGGCGGGGCTGGCCGGCAATGAAGGCGAACTGCCGGAAAATGATTGCTTTGACACCTTTGCCGAACAGGCGACCTGCTTTTTGAATATGGAAACGGCATACCGGAGTTCCAACAGTCCTTATGGTATCCGCTTTGGAGACCGCCTTACGGGTACTCCTGTATTGGTAGACCTCAGTTTTGAACCGATGTCCAAAGGTATTGTCAGTAACAGGAATAAACTCGTGGTTGGCGGATCGGGATCTGGTAAGAGCCTTCTGATGAATCATATCCTGCACACCAATGTCCAGCAGCAGGCCCATTGTGTGATTGTAGACGTAGGCCATAGCTACTCTGGTCTCTGCGAGCTGTTGGGGGGATACTATTTTACCTATAGGGAAGATGACCCGATCCGGTTCAATCCTTTTTACCTGCCACCGGGCGACATTCTGGATACCGAAAAGAAGGAAAGCATCAAGACTTTACTGGTGGCATTATGGAAACAGGCAGATGAGTCCTTCAGGCGAAGTGAATACGTAGCGATATCCAATGCCCTGCAATCCTATTACATATACCTGGGTAGCCATCCGGAGATATTTCCCTGCTTTAACAGCTTTTATGAATTCCTGCAGACTGAATTTGTAAAAGAGCTAGAAGCAGATCATGTCAAGGATAAGGATTTCGATATGCATAATTTCCTTTATGTGCTCAGGCCATTTTACCGGAACGGGGAGTTTGATTTTTTGCTCAATGCGACCGAGAACCTGGATCTGCTGCACCAGCCATTTGTGGTCATAGAGCTGGACAATATTAAGGATCATCCTATCCTTTTTGGGATCGTGACCCTGATTACAATGGAGTTATTTATCTCAAAGATGCGTAAGCTAAAAGGTATCCGGAAGGTAATTGTGATTGAAGAAGCCTGGAAAGCCATCAGCAAAGGTGGCATGGCTGAATTTATGAAATACCTGTATAAAACGGTGCGCAAGCATTTTGGCGAAGCGGTCACGGTGACCCAGGAGCTGGATGATATTATCGGTAATGAGATTGTAAAGGATGCGATCATCAATAGTGCGGATTGTAAGATTATACTGGACATGAAAAAGTACCAGAACAATTTTGAAGCCATACAGAAAGTGCTGGGCATGACCGATAAGGGGAGGGATCTGGTATTGTCGATCAATAAATCAAATGACCCGGCCTATCGCTATAGGGAAGTATTTATTGATCTGGGTGGGACTCAGATGAAAGTGTACCGTTACGAGCCATCTCCTTATGAATATTATGCCTTTACTACGGAACAGAGTGAAAAGGTATTGGTAGAACAGTACGCCAAAAAATATGGCAGTATCCAGAAAGGAATCGCGGCACTGGTGGCCGATCAGAAGAAAAAATAAGGGTATAGAGGTTATGAAAAAACAAGCAAGAACAATGCTGGCGCTGCTGCTGATTGTAGTAATGGTTTGCGCACCAGCGAAGCAGTCCCATGCGATTGGTATTTATGAAATCATAAAAGCGGCTGTTACCAAGGTAATTAAGGCTGTTGACCTGAAGATTCAGCGCATGCAGAACAAGACGATATGGTTGCAGAATGCTCAAAAAGAACTGGAGAACAAGATGTCCAAACTAAAACTTGGCGAGATATCGCAGTGGACAGAAAAACAGCGGCAACAGTATGATGCCTATTTCAAGGAGCTCTGGCGGGTAAAGAACGCCCTGGCAACTTATAAAAAGGTAAAGACTGTAACGCAGAGACAACTTCAGATTATTGAAGAATACAGAAGGGCATGGTCGCTATTGCAAAAGGATAAGCATTTTGAGCCAAAGGAGCTGGAGTATATGTACAAAGTATATTCTGGAATGCTGGAAGAAAGTATGCGGAACCTCGATCAGCTCATACTGGTGATCAATTCTTTCCGTACACAAATGAGCGACGGGAAGCGTATGGAGCTTATTGCCCAGGTAGACAAGGATATGGAAACTACCCTTATTGACCTTAGGAAGTTCAGCGACCGCAATTTTCGCCTAAGTATTTCCCGGTCAGCTGATCAGAAAGAGGCCGATCACTTAAAGGAAATCTACGGTTTAAAATAAGGTACTATGAAACAAGAAAAACGGGGAAATTTATTGGCAGACAAGCTCAGGATGTTACTGAACCAAAAGGGATACCGCAGACGCTTTACTCTAAGGGCAATCGGCAGGCGGCAATGTAGCGGTGAAATAACGGAATGCCTCGAGCAGTTTTTGGGCCAGCAGTGCTCTGGTATCGTATCGCTGGAACTGGAAACAATGGCCCCTTACAATGATCAGATTACCTGCCGTTTCGCTTTGGACTATGAGCCTGATAAGGGTTTTAAGATTAAGGAACTTACTGTAGGGAAGCCTGGCTATCCGTCCCGTACTTTTCCCTGCGCTACAGGCCAGGACATACCGGGGAGCATGAGCCTAGAAGGATTATTTAAAAAGCCAAAGCCCTGGGAATGGAATATGAAAGGCAAATACAGAATGTAGGACTGTAAAGAAGACGATGATGAAAGGTGGAAAATGGATAGCATTGGGAGTAGTAAACCTGCTGAGCCTGTCGGTATCAGCACAGACCTATGGCGAGCTTTTTAAGCAGAAGAAAACCCAGAAGAAATACCTGCTGGAGCAGATAGCGGCGCTACAGGCCTATAAGAAATACCTGGGTAGTGGCTATGGCATCGTTAAGGAAGGCTCCGGTCTGATCGGCAGTATTACCGGGGGAGAGTTTGACTTGCATCAGCGTTATTTCCTGAGTCTGAAATCGGTAAATCCGGCGCTGCTTAAAAACGGAAAGGTGGATGCTATACTGCGTATGCAAAAGGAGATGGACCAAATGCGCATTGCGTATTGGAAGCAGGTAGGATTGGGTGATCTGTTTACCTCTGGCGAGCGTATTGCGATCAAGGGCCTCTTTGATGGAATGGCAAAAGATTGCAATGGACTACTTAGCGAACTGGAAATGGTGCTTAATGATGGAAAGGTAGAGATGGGAGATGATGAACGGATCAGAAGAATTGACGGAATTTATAATGCAACCATCAGCCTTTACCAGCAACATAAGCGCACAGTGCGGGTGCTTGCATCACTTTCCACAGGCAGGCAGCAGGAACTAAAAGAAGTGGAATTATTAAAGAAAATTCAGCAAAAGGATCGCTGAAAATTATGGAACACGTGAAGAAAGAGATGGTGGGTATGGTAACAGTAATTTCACTTGGATTGGGTATCCAGAGTACGGCCCTGTATTATATGGCCAGCATGAACGAGATGCCAAAGGCAACGGTTGCAATCTTTTCTGATACCGGGAGAGAAAGTAGGGCAACTTATGATTATCTGAATTATTTACAGAACTGGCAGCAGCAGAACAAGGGTATTAAAATCGCCGTTTGCACAGAAAAGAACCTGTATCATGATCTGTTGTACTCAGGTCAGGGCAGCAGGTTTGCGTCTATACCAGCATTTACGAAAAATGAGAATGGCAAGGTAGGCATGCTCAAAAGGCAATGTACAGGGGATTATAAGATCAAATCGGTTGATAATTATATCCGGGATGAGATTTATGGGCTTCCTAAAGGGGCGAGGCGGCCTGTGACCAATGTTTGTATTGGTATTACCCTGGATGAAGCCGAACGGATGAGTATTCCAAGAGAACGGTGGAAGGTAAATGTATACCCATTTCTGGGAATGAAGGTGGACAGTTATGGGAATGTGGAGCGTATCCCCTGGACGGTACCGATGGACAGGGCGGCAGTGATAAAATGGTACCATCAAAAAGGACTTCCCGTGCCTCCGAAGTCAAGCTGTGTGTTTTGCCCTTACCAGTCAGATCATACCTGGGCGATGCGCAAAGCGCAGGCACCGGAGGATTTTGCTGATGCGGTAAGCGTGGATGAGGCCATACGGAACAGTACCCGACAAGGCGTGCATAACCCGGTTTACCTGCACCGGTCCTGCATCCCCCTGAGCGAGGTACAATTTGACCAGTCCCAAAAGGTAGAATGGGGAGAGTGCTCGGGCACCTGTCATACTTAGTATAGATGAATAAAAGGAAAGAAGATGAAAAGATTGCTTTTACTACTGATAGGGGTTTGCTGCCTGCAGCTACACCTTGTTTCCGCCCAATCGGCGGAGGTGCAACAGTTGCTGCTGAACGTGGAGAAACTGGCCCAGTTTAAACAGATCCTCTCTGATATGAAAAAGGGTTACCAGGTGACCTATAAGGGCTATAATGCGATTAAGAACATATCGCAGGGGAATTTCGATCTGCATAAAACGTTTCTGGACGGCCTGCTTAAAGTGAACCCGGAAATTGCCCGTTACCGGAAAGTCGCCGAAATTATCCGTTTGCAGTCGGCAATCCTTTCAGAATATAAATCTGCTTATCAGAGGCTTACAGCTGGTGGTCGCTTCCGACCCGAAGAGATCAGGTACCTGCAGCAGGTATATAAAAACCTCTTTGATCAGAGTGTCGATAATTTGGAAGAGCTGGCCATGATCCTTACGGCAAGTAAGCTCAGGATGAGTGACGAGGAACGGTTAAGGTCCATAGACAGGCTTTATGAAGATATGGGCGGAAAGCTGGTCTTCCTGCGGAGATTTAATAAGCAGGCAACCGCCCTGGATCATAACCGGGCAAAAGCGCAAAGTGAACAGGTGTTAATTAAGAAAATGTACGGGAAATGAAACATACACTATACAAGGGTAAATGGATTATTAGGGCAGCCTTTATGGTAATTACCAGCCTATTTGTTCCTCATATAAGTTATGGCCAGGCCATAGGAGATAGTCTTTATAGTTTTAATAGTGTACTGGAGCAGTTATTTAACCAGATGCTACCCTTATCGGGAAAGCTGGTTGATATAGGCAGGGCAATAGCCGGCTTTGCTGCACTCTGGTATATTTCAGTCAGGGTATGGAAAAATATGGCTAATGCCGAAAGTATCGATTTTTTTCCGTTGCTCAGGCCATTTGCCATAGGGCTTGCACTGCTTTTTTACCAGGATGTTATCGGGCTGATGAATGGGGTATTGCAGCCCTTGGAAACCGGAACCAGGGAAATGGCTTCCGAATCACATAAAGCGATACAGGAACATATACGGCACCGGGAGGAGCAGGTGAAGGAAACCCCTCAGGATGTGATCTATCCAAACGGTCTGCCGGAAACAGAAAAATATGAACAGCCTGATAATATCTCATCACAGGGCGGGGGCTTCTTCTCAGGACTACAGAGTGCCTTTAGCTTTAGTATGATCACCCGAATGGTAAAGACATTTGTCAGTGAAATTGCCCATATCTTATACTCAGCGGCCAGTTTATGTATTAACGTTATCCGCACGTTTTACCTGCTGATTCTGGCCATATTGGGACCTATTGTAATGGGGCTTAGTGTTTTTGACGGTTTTCAATCCTCGCTCAGTAATTGGTTTGCCCGCTATATCCATGTCTACCTCTGGCTACCGGTCGCTAATGTCTTTGGTGCGATCTGCTCGAAAATTCTCGAGAACATGATGGTGCTGGACGGTGATTTTTTGAGCTCAACAGCCTATATCATCTTTATGGTTATAGCCATTGTAGGATATACTACAGTGCCTACGGTAGCAGGCTATATCGTCCAGGGTGGGGGCAATGACTCCCTGTTGGGTAAGATAAACGACAAAGTGCATCAGGGGGCAGCTTTGGCCGCAAAGGTGATCGTATAAAAGCAAGTGTATTGTAGAGAAGAATGAAAAAGAGGAGAAATGATGTTTAAGCACTTTAATAATATTGAAACAGCCTTCAGGCATGTGCGCCTGTTCACCTTTGTAGTTATTGCCGCCTGTATGGCCACCTGCTGTTTTGCGGTCTTTGAGAGTTACAAATTCGTTAGCCGGACACAGGAACGCATTTATCTGCTGGCTAATGGTAAAGCACTGGAAGCTTTTTCGGCAGATCGAAAGGATAATATTCCGGTAGAGGCAAAAGACCATATCAGGATGTTCCATCATTACTTTTTTACGCTGGACCCGGACGATAAAGTTATTGAACAAAATATAGGTAGGGCCTTGTACCTGGCTGATGGAACGGCTCGGAAACAATATGAAGATCTGAAAGAGGGTAATTTCTATTCCAGCATTATCAGCGGAAACATCAGCCAGAAAATTACGACGGATAGTATTGCTCTGGACCTGCAGGAGCACCCCTATCGCTTCCGGTTTTATGGACAGCAGCAGATCATACGCCCCACAGCACTGGTTAATCGCAGTCTGATCACCGAAGGCTATCTGCGTAACGTGAGCCGGTCAGATAATAATCCCCATGGGTTTCTTATCGAACGCTGGCATATTATCGATAACAGGGATATCAACTCCCAGAAACGGTAGTCATGAAAAGGGAGCAAAAAACGGATAGCAGAAACAGCGTCAAAGATAAAATCGCCGAATGGATTGCGGGCTATATCGTTAGGGCCCAGATAAGCATCAGCCGTCGCTTATCCCTTTGGGTACAGACGGGTAGTAAAGCCTTGGTGAAGGCTGTTTTCTTTACCCTGGTTACCATAGGGGTGATCGCATATGGCCACCTGCTCATCAGAGCATTGGGTAGTAGTAGCCATGTCACAGGTAGAAATAATATGATCAGGGTAAATCCATACCCTTCAATAAAGCATAAGCATTTGGACAGTGTACAAATTGAAAAGAACAATTAAAAACAAAAGAAAATGGAGCAACAAACAGCACAACTAGTAAAGAGAAAGAAGTTCCTTTTGGTACTTCCCCTGTTGGTACTGCCTTTTATTACCATGGCATTCTGGAAGCTTGGTGGTGGAAAGGGCACAACAGATCAAGAAGTAGCCGCTCATGAGGGCATCAACAAGGAACTGCCCGGAGCGCAGCTGGAGAGCGGTACCCTCGATAAGATGAGCCTGTACGGTAAATCCGCCCTTGACTCCGCAGGACAGCAGGGCATTGATTCAGGTAAGCTTGTCCTTGGGCCAGATTCAACAGGAGTATTTAGTATGGACTCTCCATATGGGGCTTACGGACCAGTTGGATTTGGCGGTCAGGGATATGGTGATCCCAATGAACAAAAGGTTCGTCAGCGTCTTGAAGAGCTGGAGCGGATTATGAGCATGCAAAATAATATGAGCGCCACCGATTTTAGCCAACAGTATAACAGCAATCTTTATGGGGCTAGTGATGGATCTGTCGGGCGACTGGAACAAATGATGGGGCAGATGGCAGGACCTGCTGAGCCAGATCAGGAGCTCCAGGTTTTAGATGGCATGCTCGAAAAAATTATGGATATCCAGAATCCGGAACGTTCAAGGGAAAAACTAAGAGCTGCATCCCTGGAAAATCGAGGCGTAGTGTATGCCGTAACCCGGCAAGCCAGGAGTAACGAAGTTGCTTACATGAAGCGCGATGAAAATGAGGCTGAAACAGCAGCCAGTCAAAAGGCAACGGATTTCCAAAAGGAAAACAGCTCAGAAACAAATGGATTTTATCATGTAGGTAATGGTAGTATGGAGCAGAGTAAAGAAATGAGCGCCATTCCGGCAGTGATACATGAAAGCCAGACGATTACTTCAGGCTCGAATATGAAGATGCGGCTTACAGAAGATATTTATATCAACGGTATTATGATACCCGCTGGCCAGTTTATCACGGGTACCTGTACTTTGAATGGTGAACGACTATCTGTTGCGATCAGTGGCATTCGCTATGGAAACTTCCTGTTACCGGTCAGATTATCGGTATTTGACCTTGATGGTGTGGAGGGAATCCGGATTCCAGGAGCAATTTCCAGGGATGTAGCTAAGGAAAGCTCTGAGAATGCCATACAATCTATGCAGTTTATGTCAATGGATCCGTCCATTGGGGCTCAGGCTGCAGGAGCAGGTATAGAGGCAGCAAAGAGCCTTTTTTCAAAGAAGGTAAAGCTGACCAAGGTGACCGTCAAAGCCGGACATCCGGTATTACTCTATGATCAACAATCTAATAAACAATAAAAATAATAATACAATGAAACAGCTTTTATTATGGGCCATAGCCCTTTTTTGTACGGTTTCTGTATCGGTAGCCCAACAAAAAGAGCCGATTAAGGCTAAGGAAATTATTACGGACTATCCACTGGACATCACCTGGCATAAAACAACGGTGCTGATATTTCCTGCTGCGATTCAGGATGCAGACCGTGGGGACCATTACGTGAAGGCGGAAAAAGCCGAGGGGGTAGAAAACATGCTGAAGGTAAAGGCCGGACAGCAGCATTTTTTACAAAGTAACCTCCATGTGGTCACTACAGATGGAAAGGTTTATGGTTTTACGGTTAATTATGCCGAAAACCCGAGTACCTATCTTATCGATATGGGTAAAGTTTATCCACATTCTCCGGTAACCTTTGAGGGGATTTCGCTCAACAGTAAAGAGCTGGAACTTAAAGCGGCCACCATTCGCGGGATAGCCCCATTTATTTCGAAGGTAAAGCAGGATAAATATGATATGGACCTTAGACTTGAGGGCATTTTTGTAAAAGATGATGTACTGATGATGCATTATAAGATTAAAAATGGAAGCCAGATCCGTTATGATGGCGCAACACCCCGCTTTTATATCCGTGATAAGAAAAGAGCTAAGCGTACAGCAGTGCAAGATACTGAAGTAAAAGCGGTTTATGTGCAGCGTAGTGGTAAGCCAGAAGATCCGGAGGGACAATCGATTATAGTGGCCTTTCCCAAGTTTACGATAGCAGAAAACAAGTATTTCGTAACCGAATTTATGGAGCAAGGTGGAGATCGTAATCTGGAATGCCGCTTTGACCAGGGTAAACTATTGCAGGCAAAGACCCTGAATTAAAAAACGCGATAAAGGGGAGGGGAAGATGGATTACGGATTAAGTACAGCAGACAACAGATTACTGACCGATTTGGGGGATTGGAACCGGCTGGAAGCTATGTTTCAGAGCACCTTTGGCGATGAATCTTTAAAAGATAAGTATTTCCGAAAAATGAAGCTGGCAACATATGAGCGCCTGTATGACCGGTATAAGGATGATCTGGAGCTTTCTAAAGACGAGCGGGCGCTAGTGGTGATGTTGCGCTTTCAATGTACAAAGATCAGGAAGATCCTTTATCCAAAGCCTGTCAGCCGTTTGCTGTACCGTATCCGTAATTTTTTTGCGCTGTCGTTTGCTAAAATGTTCAATAGGAGAACGGCATATGATTATAATAGCGAGGCATTTGCCAGCAGTAATCTGCGTTTTGAGGGTTTGTTTACTAAAGGAGAACAAGCCAGCCAGAAGCCGGCCGTTGAAAAACGAATGGAACAGAAGCCAAGAGTCGGCCCGGATCTGGGACAGAGAAATAGCTATGAAAACGGGCAGGGAAAAGGACATTCCGTCTAGCATAAATAATACTCATTTTTTAATATAAATAAAGCAATAAGGAATATGGAAAATATAGAATATTTGGAACAGCAGTTGTCAGAAAGGGGCTGGGAGCACCTTAAGGCAGAACTTGCAGAAAAAATAAACAGCGGTGTCACTGAGTTTTCACTTTATACGAATACGGATGGGCAGCCCAATAGACTGGACTTTGAATTGCAGTTTAAAAAGCATGCAGAAAAGCCGGTATATTATTTTAACCGGATCAATGCTGCCCTGGTAAGCGGCGATGAAGTCCTTTCCCAGGCATCCTTTCGGGAATCCTGGAAGATGGCCCCTGAAGAAATGGGACGCGTCCTGGAGTATGGAAGCAAGGTAGCAATCTATAAGGAAGGCTTATTAAATGAAGAAAGAAAGCCGTTTAATGCCTGGATCAGTGTTCATACGGAAGAGCCACTGAAAGAGGATGGGACTTTGAACCTTAACCTGTATCATGATAATTACTATCAAAAGCATCCTTTTAACCTCGAAGTTGAGGTGTCTAAACTACCGGCATCAATCCTGGAGCAATACAAGGGTAAGGAAAGTATCCTGACAACTTCATTAAAGCATGGCATACTGGTTGCTGTCGAACATGATAATGGAAATGGGCCAGAACCTTGTTTTCTTACCGTCAATGCTAAAGTCGGACGGATAGATGTGCTGGATAGCGAAATGGAGCCGATCTCCTTAACGAAACGACCTGAAATTACCCAGCAGACCGAACAGACACC
This sequence comes from Edaphocola aurantiacus, assembly GCF_019797745.1. Lineage (GTDB taxonomy): Bacteria > Bacteroidota > Bacteroidia > Chitinophagales > Chitinophagaceae > Edaphocola > Edaphocola aurantiacus. The sequence goes on from NZ_VOSI01000002.1 coordinate 777,783, forward strand.
GGCCGGCGAAAAAAAAAACTCCTTCAGCAAGGGACAGCAAGTAAGGAGCAATCCGGGCAACCAGAACAGGAATAGACCACATATGTAGGATTGCAACTGTAATGATTAAATACAGGTAGTGGATTTAAAAGGATCTTATGATATACAGTGCGAACAAAAAGGAATTACTGGACTATTTGCTCATGTTGGGGCTGATCGGAGCAAACACCCATACCATGATGCTTCATAGGGAGATCAATAAGGATGTGGTCTGTAAAGGCAATGTTGAACTCGAAAATGAAATAATCAATTTAGAGGTAAGGATTGAATGGGAAGATAATGCGTATAAGGTTATTGGGTTTCGCGCAGAGCTGGTTTGTATTCCTACTTTGGAGCATACCGTTTCCCAGGGAATGGATACTGCGATGCTGGAACAGAGGATTTCGGAAGTCAATTGGAAGCAAGTAAGTAAGGAAGAGTTATTGGAGGATAAAATATCGGCAATTATAACCGATGTTCAATTTCTGCAACTAAACGGGAGTGGTCATGCCCAGGAGGTGATGGAGATGCTAATGTTAAAGTATTGGGAGGCAGCTCCGGTATCGGAAGTCGCGGTATTTCCGAACCGGGGAAACTATATCACTTCGGTAGTGATGGATTTGAATGGGGACCTGAATGATCTTGATATTTTAAGGATAAACAATTTGCTTCATGGACGAAGCCTGGTTCAGTTTGATTTCTCTAATACGGATTTATTTGCCCGGAATTATATTATAAAACTGGAGAACGGATTGTTAACACGATATCCTGACTTTAATGTTTCTTTTTGTCTGCAGCAATTGCCCTTCGCCGCCTTACCACCAAATGATATTTTAAAAAGGCTCCTTTGCGGTCAGAGGGAGGCGGTTGAATTGATTGTGGATGGAACCGCAAAGAACGCCTTTATTGAAATGGATGGGCAGCATTCAAGGATTGCCATATATGATACCGATGGTCAGGAGGTAGATCTCGCCTCCATCAATAAACCTAAACAGCAATCGCAAGAGCCACTAAACAAAAAGGACAGGGGTAGGAAGAAGGGATTGTAGTTACCTGTGTTCATTATTGGAATACATAAATCAATACAATTATGATTGAAGAGAAAGAATTGGATCAGATACCCAAGTGTCTTGCAGAAGCTGGGCTGATACCAAAAGATTTAATAGATCACCTGGTCAGCAAGGGTGAAGATTTTACGATACTAGCTACTAAAAGACAAGGTACAGATACCTTCTTTTATGAGGTCACCGTGGAAAAAAAGGAGAACCTGGGGGTGTATTGTCTTCCAGGGTATCGGGCCACTGTATTACATGTTGGCGAAATTGACCATATAGAAATTTCGGGATTAAATACTGCGGACATTGAAAAGAGGTTTGCCTCAATTGATTGGCAACATTTATCACCGCTTGTGCTGAGTGAAGATTCCCATCCGCGTTCGGCAATCTTACAGCTTGGCTTACTGTATGCTACCCACAATCAGAAGCTATGCGATATTGCTGACCTGCTATCCTTAAAATATCTGACCGGTACACCAATAACTATGCATTTTACGGTTGACGATAAAAGAAAAAAATATGAATCTTCAATATTTATAGATCTTAACGGAAATGAGCAGGATTTGGGACTAGATGATTCTTTTCGACTGTTGGCCGGACGAGGGGTGACGAGGTATTTGAATGATAACCCCAATCAGCTTGGCTGGCTGATAAAGGAGGGGGATACGGTACGGCAGCTACCAGATTTTGATCTGTCTGGAGAACTGGCAAAATTACCCTTTGCAAGTCCAAAGAATAATACCTCAATTGCCCAGGTCATCATGCATTTAAGCGCCGGAAAAATCCTGGAATCCAGATTTACCATTTCAGGGCATACTTTCCGTGGTTCCTATTATGCAGATCCGCGGACGGGCTCCATTGCCGTTTTGGATAAGGCAGGCAAAAGGGTAGATCTGGCCTTACTACAAAGGGATCAGCAGGCATTAAAAGAGTTTATCGTTAAGGAAAAGGTTAACCGAAAGGGATTAGGGCTGTAAGCTCATTTAATTTAGGAAATGGATAGTGAATATGGAACAGCGTAAAAGAATTAAACCACCGCTTACTTATTACGGAGGCAAGCAGACATTGGCCCCTTTTATAGAAACCTTAATACCGGAGCACCGGTTATATGGAGAGCCTTTTTTCGGAGGGGGAGCCGTTTTCTTTTTAAAAGAACCTTCGGTTGTGGAAGTAATCAATGATAGCAATAAAGAGCTTATGAATTTTTATGAGGTTGTTAAAACGAAGTTTGAACCGCTTCATACTTTAATTGACCTTAGCCTGGCTAGCAGGGATCTTCATCATAAAGCTACAATTGTATATCATAATCCCGACCTATTCGATGAAGTGCGCAGGGCCTGGGCTGTATGGGTACTCTGTGCCATGGGGTTTTCATCCAGGATGGATGGCCCCTTTGGCTATGACCGGGCTAGTGGATCGCAGGCCGGTCGATTGAGTTTTAAGAAAGAAGCTTTCACACAAGAGCTCATGAAAAGGCTGGAGCGGGTTCAGGTTGAATGTGCCGATGCACTTTATGTAATTCAAAGTAGAGATTTTCCCGAAGCCTTTTTTTACTGTGACCCGCCGTATATTGGAAGTGATATGGGCCATTATAAGGGCTATACGGAAGCAGACTTTAAGGCCTTGTTAGAAATGCTTTCCTCTATTAAAGGTAAATTCCTACTTTCTTCATACCCATCTGATCTGCTAAAGGAGTTTTCGCAGCAGTATGGTTGGTTTAGCATGAAAAAGGAAATACTGGTAAGTGTCAATGCCAAGAGTGGTAACCAAAAGAAGAAAGTTGAAGTCCTCACAGCAAATTACCCGCTGTCCGAAGGTAATGGATTTATGCAATATAAGCTATAGGCAAATATTGGTCAGGAAAGGATTAACTGCTAGACTGAAATGCCTGGATGAAGATAGGTTTATTTGAAACAATTGTAAATGGAGAAGATATGGAAAACAGCAATTACTACATAAAGAATCAAGAAACAGATAAGATCAATATTTATACTTCAAAGGCATTTTATGAGGCGCTGCCAATAGATCAAAAGAAGATCTTCACCCGTTTCTGTCTGTTTAGCCGGAAACAGGATTGTTGGATATCTAAGGCGAAGTCTGGAAATGCAGGATACTTGATTCAGTTATTATCTGAGTTGGGTTTTTATAGCCGTGGTGCAGAAGGAACGCGTTTACCCTTTGCCGAGCAGATTGCCAGGCAACAGGAAAGAGCCGCCAATCGTGCCGAACGATCGGAAAAAAGGGCGGAACAGGCTACAAAACGGTCTAATGAACTCTATGAACGAGCATCAGAAATGGGAAAAGCCATTCCTATGGGGCAACCAATATTAATTGGCCATCATAGTGAACACCGGGACCGAAGATATCGTGAAAGGATACATAATACAATGGGGCGCTCTGTTGAAGAGGAGAAGAAAGCCCAGTATTATAAAGATAAAGCAGAAACGGCAGCAATAACTGCGGCAGGAGACAAATATAAAAACCCCAGGTATTTGGAAAAACGAATAAAAGAAGAGAGAGCTGACATCAGGCAGCTGAACAGGTATCTGGAAGGGAAGTTTTCGCGTGGTGCAGAACCAAGGCAGATCAGTGAGCGGGAAAAGACACACTACACCTCCAAACTGGAGGAACATACCGAGAAGTTGAATTATTATATCAACTGTATGGTAGCAATCGATCCTGGTTACCAGGTCGATAAGCCGCCCAAAAAGCAAATTAAGAAAGGCAAAGGGTTATAGTGATATCAAATGTATAATAATTTTTAAGGAAGCGTTTATGGCTGATCTGAAAAAGAAGGTCTTATCGTTTGAAAACGGTAAGACCCTAAAATTATGGGGCAATAGCGTAGCTATTAGTAAAAGTCTGGAAATAGGGGAAGGGTATGCTCCGAACCTATTTGCTTATTCTGTGTCACAAAAAGATGATAAGGCGATTCCGGAGGTCTATAATCCACATGGATTAACCAAGGAAGAATTACTGGAGTTAGCAGATTTTCAGATCAGACTGTGGATGGATTTAAAGGATAGTATCCGTAAATATGGGATTAATAGCGTTAAGGTATTTGTGAAGGAGGCCATTATATGATGAAAAAGAAAGTCCATAGAAGCGAATTGTTTTTGGGAAGGCCCGTGCGCGTACCTTTATCTTTAACAACCGACCCTGCTGAACACAAAGGTTCCTTCGGTATTATCCTGGAAGCGGATTGGGAGCAGGATAAGGCAATAGTTCAGTTTGAAGGCGGAAATACTGGTTACTACCAGTTCAATGCATTGGAAACGCTTTATCCCAAAAAGGCTTTATTGTACAGTTTAAGTATGGTTAGGGCTCAAAAATATAGAGACGAGATTGATACATTTCGCAAAATAGTATCATTGGTAATTCAAGGAGCAGAGTTGGCTGCACTAAAACTGGCTTATTCAAATTTAAGGACCGAGGAGTTTGCAGTAACCCGTTTGGATCAGCTCTATGAAATGAAGCGTGATTTAAGAAAATATGCAGGTATAAAAAAGTGATATAGGGATTTGAAGGGAGTAAGGAATTGGATCGGAATCACAACCTCTATAAGAAACTAGTTGCCTGGGAGGTATATCCGCAGCAGAATAAAATGGGCGTAGTTGTGGAGATTGGATCTATAGTTGAACTTGACCCATTGACAGATATTGCTGTTGTTCAATCAATTAATGGGTTTAAAACCAGTTTACCGACAAGTAAGTTATGGATGCTGAAGGATCGATCTGCTATTATACAAAATATCATCAGGTACCTGAATTTGCCTAATATTGACTTTAATAAAATTACAGAAATAGCGAATCTTTACCGTCAGGGTAAAGAATCTGTTGCGTTATTAAAAGCAATGGAAAACAGAGTAACCAGGCAGGTTTGCCTATTGAATGCAAAGTCATTTAATCAGATAAGGGAGGGGTTTAAACGCCACGGTAAAAGAAAACGGTAAATCATACTGTTATTTTTAGGGTATTTATCCCCTTGTCTAATAATCCTTAAAGAAAGAATTTTACAGGTGATATCGCAGGACTAAGTTGATTCTAATTGGAATTAATCCAATGCACACTTAAGCACTTGGTAACGAGAGAGGGTGGTCCTTGTGAATTATTTTTAGTTTAGTTTCATCAATGAGGAGTAGGGTTTCTTTACAGATTTTAATGAAGAGTAAGCAATAAATTCTGATTACCCCATAAAGGAACCAATTGAAGTAAATGGATAAGGAAGGAGCAGTTTCATAACTGCTCCTTTTTATATATTTTACCCTATATAATTAAAGTTATAATTGCATGGCGTTGTACTGCTTGGAATTGAATACCGTACAAATGGTGTTGGTATTGTGGCAGGTTCGTTTTTGTTTTTAATGATTTCGGTAGTTATTCCTTTCAACTTTTGTATTGTAAGCTCAGGCCTTACATTTTCATTAAAGCTTTTCTTAATTCTTCCTTTACTTACTTTACAATACCTTTCGGTTGTGCGGATTACTTTATGACCTAGCATTCTGCTCACTTCTTCCAATGACATGCCATGATTTAGCATAAAATCGGCAAATGTGTGGCGGGCGAGGTGTGTGTTTAGTTTTCTATTGATTCCAACAATTACCGCAATTTCTTTTAGATATCCGTTATAAATAGTATTGGAATTAACCGGCATTAGGGCATTTCTAACGATGCATTTAGGATGGCTTTTGTATCGGTCAATAAGATCATCAACTATGTCCAGAATAGGGACGATTTCATAGCCATCGGTTTTACCCCTATGCTTGGCAAGCCACCGTTCCTTTTCGATTCCAACATAAATAATGTTTTCTGGCGATAACCCGTAGATATCCTGAAAGGCGAATCCGGAAAAGCACTGGAATATAAAACAGTCTCTTACCTCGTTTAGCCTGTCACAGCCAAAATCTTTATTGTAAATTCTCATTACTTCTTCCAATTCCAATGGTGGAATATCTTTAGTATCCCCACCGCATTTAAAACCAGCAATTGGGTTTGTTGGGATTATTTTCTTGGTAACGCCAATATTAATTATCTGCTTTATTTTTTTGATATGCTTTTTTGCAGTTGCATCTGATAGCGGTTTGGGAAGATGTATTGTAAAGTATTTATACATATTGATCGCAAACTCACCATCTATTTCAGGAAAAGTGATATCCTTAATTTCTTTTTTGGGGTATTTGTATGTTAAATACTCAATTGCTTTTTTTCTTGTAGATTTCCATTGCCTTAAGGTTCCTTTCGATCTTTCTTTTGATGCTACTAATTTTGTGAATTCCTCAATATAGCCGTCAAAGGCTTTTGTCAGCGTAAATTCTTCAATTAATTCTTCTGGAATAGGAGTAGGCTTCTCAATAGGCTCTTGTCCTTTAAATACCCTTTTGATCATCAAAGGGGTTACAAAATCGTAAGTAAGAAATAATTGATCATAGATCCTTTGAAGATCAACCAATGCTTCTGTTAACCTTTTATTGATTTCTTTGAATCCAGGTTCAGATTTGCTTACTTCCTTTTCTTTAACAAGCCAGTTTTCCGGGGATACCGTTCTGGAGAGAGATACTTCATTGCTGTCGCAGTTCAGCGTAATTCTAATAATAATGGGAGCCTTGCCTTTCGATCTCTGTTTACTTTTCAAGACCATAGGTAACAAGTCCAAATCTTGCTTGATTTTCATCTTTCTACACATTTTAAAGGTTAACCGAGGCTAAGCCTTTTGCCAATCGTCACAATCAAATACAATTCGTGGTGGCCAAATTTAAACTAATCAAATGGCCACCACAATAGCCACCATTTAGATTGAATTTAGATGTATTCAAATGAATTAGAAATTATTGAAAATCGCTGTTTTAGATAGGATTTAAACTAAAAAAGCGCACCTTAGTGCGCTTTTTGTGATCCCGCTGGGACTCGAACCCAGGGCCCATACATTAAAAGTGTATTGCTCTACCAACTGAGCTACGGAATCAATCCGGGGTATTTATTAGAGATGTTTTCCTTCATCTTGTGATCCCGCTGGGACTCGAACCCAGGGCCCATACATTAAAAGTGTATTGCTCTACCAACTGAGCTACGGAATCAGCCCTTATTCACTTTCCGCCGTTGTGGCGTTCCGTAAATGGAATGCAAAGGTATGAAAAAGAAAGCGAATTCACCAAAAAAAATTTAAATAATTCTGAAAATAAATCTCTTAAGACCCTTTTACAATATAGAAGTGCTGAAAAATTACGTTCTTTGTATCCGCAAAACAGATTCTTTAATTATCATGTTACACATAAAACAATTTACCTGCAATCCCTTCCAGGAAAATACCTATATCCTGTACAACGATCAGCGTCAATGCTGGATCATTGATCCGGGTATGTACGGTGTGGAAGAAGAACAGCAGGTGTTTCAATTTATAGCAGAAAAGCAACTGGTACCGCAGCAGATCATCAATACGCATGCGCATATTGATCACATCTTCGCGGTAGACAGTGTAAAGCAAAGATATAATATACCATTTGGCGTACATCAGCTGGAAGAGCCGATTTTACGCAATGCTGCAAATACTGCAGTAATGTTCGGATTTAATTTTCCGGTGTCTCCAACTCCTGACTTCTTTATCGAGACCGGTACCATGACACTGGGTGAAGATACGGTAGAGGTAAGACTGGCTCCGGGCCACTCTCCGGGTAGCGTTGTATTTTATAACGAAGCAGATAATTTTGTAATTGCCGGAGACGTATTGTTTCAACGCAGTGTAGGGCGCAGCGACCTGCCGGGCGGTGATCATGATACCCTGATCAACAGCATTCGTACACAATTACTGGATTTGCCTGAAGAGACGATTGTACTGAGCGGACACGGTGCATCCACTACAATTGGGGAAGAGAAACTGCACAACCCATTTTTACAATAGGCTGCGGTGAAGAAGTAATTTCAGTTATCCTTAATGGATGATGCGGTCTGCGCAGGAAGTGCTGGCAAAGGCATCGGGTTTGGCTTTAAAGGCAAAACCCATTCCCATAATGTAACCCATAGCTTCATGCAAGGCTACATTGCTTTTGAAATGAGGATCGGTATTGATGTCGGCATGGACCTCCATCGCTACATCATACGCCGTAAGGATCTCGCAGAGCTCATAAGCGATCTGTATGCTTCGGGTTACCTCCAGCAGCATACGCTCCCGGATCTGGTAAGTACATTTTTCGCTCTGGCGGTGGATAAACATAAATCCGCCTTTTTTTTCACGGAGAAAAACAATAACCGTTGCGAATTCTGTGGTACCGCCAAACACCTGTGAGTCTGTGCCGATGTACAGTTTAATACGGTTGCCGAGGGCATGCTCAGCGATGATAGTTTCTTCAACTACTTCTGTAATGGGCTTCTTGAGCCGGGTACCATTTAAACGTTTCCATTCCATAATTAAAAAGTTGTGTATATAAATTCATTCCCTGAAATTAACAAAAAATATAATGTGAATGTATTATATTGTTGTTAAGTGTAATTTAATTACGCACACCTGTGCATTACTTTTAAATAAATATATTGTTATATATAGTACTTTCGGTACTCATTCCGGATTCAAAATGATCTCTAACATATGGAACTAGAACAGTTGATATTACATGTGGAAGCCCTGATATTTTCCAGTCAGCAACCGATAACTCAGGTAGAGCTTATCGAGCTGATCTCTAATGTTATTGAAGAACAGATACACGGTGACCGTATTGCCCTGGCAGTGGAGACCATCCGTGAGAAGTATGATACGCCGCATTATCCTTTCGGCCTGGTGTCGTCCGGTGGCGGTTATCAGTTCCTGACCAAGTCTGTATATCACCAGACAATCATGCAGCTGAACGGTGATAAGTATATCAAGAAGCTTTCTGCAGCAGCAATGGAAACCTTATCCATCATTGCCTACAAGCAACCGGTGACAAAAGCAGAAATAGAATTTATCCGGGGCGTAAGTGCCGATTATTCGATCCAGAAATTGCTGGAAAAAGAATTGATCATCATTGCCGGCCGCAATGAAGAGGCAATAGGTAAACCCCTGATTTATGCTACCTCTAAGCATTTTATGGATTACCTGGGCATAAACTCTCCCCATGAGTTGCCTAAGCTGAAAGAAGTGGCTAATATGGAAATCGTATTGCCTACAGATGCTGCAGATGCCGTTCCGGAGCAGGAACAGCAAATGGCCATTGGCGACGACGGCCTGCTGAAAACAATGGAACAGTAAGAACAATAATAATAAGTAAATGCCTGCAGTATTCTTTACTGCAGGCATTTTTATATCGGAATACAAGCATCGTTAAGGTTTGCGCACAGGCAGGAAAATTTGTATTTAATCCACAATCTTTAATTACTTTTGTTGCTATGTTAACTAAATTCCTGTCACATGTAGGCCGGTTTATACTGATGCTTATGGGCATGCTGAGTAAGCCGGAGAACCGTAAGGTATATTGGAAAGAATTCATGCATCAGTGTAATGATATCGGTTTTCGGTCATTGCCTATTGTGCTGATTATTTCTACCTTCCTGGGTGCCGTAATGACGCTGCAATCAGCCTATCAGCTGGTAAGCCCTGTCATTCCGCGCTATGTGATCGCGCAGATCGTGCGGGACTCTACCATCCTGGAATTAGCTCCTACCATGATCTGTGTCGTACTGGCCGGTGTAGTAGGTTCTAAGATCGCTTCTGAGCTGGGTAATATGCGTATCAGTGAGCAGATCGATGCCCTGGAGATCATGGGGATCAATACCAAAAGTTACCTGATTATGCCGAAGATCGTGGCAGCCTTATTTATGGTGCCTTGCCTCATTATCCTGGCTATCGTGATCAGCATGGTTGGTGGTTATGCCGCAGGGTCTATGACCGGAACCGTATTGCCGGATCAGTTCCATTACGGTCTAACCACAGACTTTGTTCCCTTCAATATGTATGTGGCATTAGCCAAGTCTTTTACATTTGCCTTTATCATTTCTACGATACCAGCCTATTATGGATACCATGTAGAAGGTGGTGCCCTGGAGATTGGTCGCTCTTCCACTACATCAGTGGTGGTGAGCTGTATTACTATCCTGCTGGCCGACTATGGTATTACCGCGCTCATGTTGAGCAATGGTTAATAATACCTTATTGACATATTATTTAATTGCATAGAGAATAATTGCAGTTATTTTTGTGTAATAAAATCATATTTATGTTTAAGAAAGTATTATTGGCCTGTATAGGTTTTGGTGGCATGATGACGGCTGCAAGTACCCATGCTTTTGCGCAGCAGGAAACTACTATAAAGTACAATAGCATCGATGCCGCTGCATTTACTATGCCGCTGGATGCGGATAAAGGAGATGTATCCAACGCCGTTGAAGATTATTTCAAAAATACATTTACCGTAAAATCAGCCAGCAGTAAAGGATTTCGGGTGTTTAAAGCCGTTTCCTGGCCGGAAGTTTCTACAGAGAAGCTGGATGTATATTATAAAGTAGAGGGTAGAAAAGGAAAGAGTGAAGTAACGATGCTGGTGTCTAAAGGCTACGATAATTTTATCAGTAACCAGAGTGATGCACAAGCTGCTGCAGGCATTAAAAATTTCCTTTCCGGACTGAATGTAAAAGTGGGTGAATATACTAAAGGTATTGCAGTTGCTGCCGGTACCAAGGGCCTGGAAGCAGCCCAGAAGGAGTATGATAAATATGCTAAAAAAGCAGAAGACCTCAACAAGCAGAAAACGAAACTGGAAAAGGAAATAGCCGATAACCAGTCTAAGCTTGCAGAAAGAGAAAAAGACCTGAATAAAGCCAAATCCTTACTGGATGCAGCTCAAAACAAATAAGAAATACCATTTGATTACATAAATAAAGCAGGACCTTGGTCCTGCTTTATTTATGTTCCTTATTCAAACTCTTCCATTCCCGGGTAAAGCCCAGGTATTGTTTGGGTACCTGGCTCCAGTCAATAAAAAAAGCCAGGAAACAATTCCGGGCTTTTCTATAATAAATCAATTAAGATTAGTGTGCGTGAGCATCGTGTGCGCTAGGCAGGTTCTGGAATTCTTCCAGGGAAATAGCTTTTTCGCTAACTTCCATTTTCTCACTGATTGTTGCAAACAATTTATCCATCAGCAGTCGACGGTATGTTTCGTTCAGGGTGTTCTCATCGTTCACCATTTTGTCAACATACTCTTCTAACCAAGGAGCGTCAGCAGCAGTGTTACCGAAGTAAGCCAGTACGCGGGTTTTCATTTCTTCTTTAACTTCTTCCAGGGTTACATTGATCTGGTATTCGCTGATCAGTTTGTCAGAAATTAAAGTCCAGCGCAGTTGGTGTTCAAATGAAGGCCATTCTTTAGCAACTTCTTCATCAGATTTAACTTGCTCCTGACCTTTTTGTAACCATGCTTTCAGGAAGTCAACAGGCAGTTCGATCTCAGTTCCGTGAACCAGTGTTTCGAAGATATCGTTTTGTAAACGATCGCTACCGATACGGTTGATCTCTTTACCCATTTCTTCTTTGATACGAGCTCTGAAAGCTTCGATATCTTTTACTTCCTGACCTGGGAATACTTCTTCGAAGAAAGCTTCATCCAGTTCACGAGGAGCCAGACGACCAACTTTAGTCAGGGTCAGGGTATAGTATGCATCAGCAGCTTCTTTGCTTTCTGCATCTTGCTTTAAAGCATCTTTCAGTAATTCTTTCAGTTCATCACCTTCAGCAACAGCAGATGGCTGGAATGTAAAGGTAGTGCCGGTTGCAGCACCCTTCAGCATTTCCTGCAGTTTCTTAGGCATTTTGTCCAGAGTAACTACATCTTCGATTACAGCAGCATCAGCAGCGGCATTACCATCTTTATCAGTAGCCTGGTAAGAAGCATAAACGATGTCGCTGTCTTCTTCCAGTGTTTCCGGATTTTCAACTTTACCTGCACGCTTACGGATGTTTTCTACTTCTTCATCCAGCATTTTATCATCAACGTTGATCAGGAACTTATTCAGGTTACCTTTCTTATCGTTGATTGGTTTTACATCAAACTCTGGTTTCAGACCGATTTCGAAATTGAATACGAAATCCTGAGGAGCATTCATGTCAAAGTTCATACCAGCGTTTTCCAGAGGTAATGGTTGAGCAAAAATGCTAGGTTTTTCAGTAGTTAAATATTGTTGTAACTGCTCGTTTGCTTGTTGGATTACTGCATCAGTGAATACAGACTGGCCGAACATTTTTTTAACCATACCAGCAGGAACGTTTCCTTTTCTGAATCCTGGGATGTTAGCTTGTTTGCCGTACTGCTTCAGGTTCTTTTCGAAAGAAGGTAAGTAGTCTTCTTTATTAATAGTCACGATCAGTTTATCGTGTAATTTTGCTATTGGTTCGCGTGTTACCGTTGCCATTGAGCTCAGTTTTATAGTTTATACAAATTTTTAAAATAACTAAAATGCTCCGCAGGTGCGGAGCATCGTGTTGTGCGGATGGAGGGACTCGAACCCCCAAGCCTCGCGGCACTAGATCCTAAGTCTAGCGTGTCTACCAATTTCACCACATCCGCATCCTCTTAAAAGGGAGGCAAAGGTAATGTTTTTTTATATTCAAAATACATATTTCCTCATAATTTCTGAAAAAATATATCTGTTCCGGAGACACTATACCAAACATTGTAATATTTCCATTCTGTGAATGTGCACGGTGTCGAAAAATACCTTATCTTAGGGACAGAGCAATAAATTATTTAATGAATATTAAGTCGTTTTGGGGGATATGCATTGTGCTCCTTATGCTGTTAAGCGGATGTTCCGAACAGAAATCACTGACGGTAGGAACCTTCGTGAATAACACATGTGCAGTAGGAAATATAGATAAGGTAAAGAACTACTGGAGCATGATCCTGGAGCATAATAAAATGGATGCCCGGTTAGAGAATTTTAAAATTATCGGCAAAGAAGATCTGCAGACAGGAGAGTCTTACTATCTGTTGATCGGAGCCAATAAGGACTACAGTTTTAATATTGCCACCCAGGTATTCCGGGAGGGTAATAGTATTGTCCTGAACGATAGTTCTCTGGTCAAAGGTTCGGCAAGTTGCCTGGGTTGTACTACAGGTTGCTCACCCGAGTTGTCCAATGGTGTCTGGCTGTGTACTAATACCTGTGAGACCGCCTGTACCAAAGTCATTACGGTGGCCCACGAAGAAAATAACTATACTACCCCTATCCAGGCCTTTATCGAGCGCTATTAGTATTATACATGTCCCCGTACCTATCAATTACAGATTAGTAGCCCCTGCACTGAAGACTGGGCTGCTATGCTTCCCGAAGAAAAAGGGAAATTCTGTTTATCCTGCCAGAAGTCTGTTGTCGATTTCAGCAGTATGAGTGATGCCCAGATTGTACGTGTACTGGAACAAAGCAGTGGTGCTATTTGCGGACGCATGCGGGCATCGAAGTAGCAGAGAGATCTGAAGATGATCACGCCTAGTTCAAATTGGTTTTCCGCGGTCTGGAGATCTGCAGCGGGACTGCTGTTTGCTTTGGGAACTAATAATGCGATCGCTCAAGAAAAGCATTCCAACAAAATAGAATTAGTGCCTATTAGTCCGGCAGATATGTCTAAAATTGATAGTGCGAAAGAATATCTAATGGGAAGGGTGACAAATCAGGATGGAAACGAGCTGCCCGGTGCTGTAATTCAGATAAAAGATATAGACGTGGTGGTGCTTTCAGATGATTTTGGCATATTCTCCCTTTCTATACCTCTAAATCTACAACAGCAAACATTTACTATTGTGGTAAAATATTTTGGTAATGAACCGATAGAGAAAATAATAGCTCCGGTGCAATATCAACAAAATCAATTGCTGATTACCTTGTACTATGATATGTCAATTGGAAGTCAGGTCGGTGGCGTTTGTGCTACAAAAAAACGCCATTGGTGGCAGTTCTGGAAACCAAAATATTTCTAACTAAAATAACATTCCCACCCCACCCTTATTATATCCTTCGCGGCCCAGGTGTTTGTATGCCTTCTCTGTGACCTCGCGCCCGCGTGGAGTACGGATGATATAGCCCTCCTGTATCAGGAACGGTTCATATACTTCTTCAATAGTACCACTTTCCTCGCCCACAGCAGTTGCAATATTGCTGATGCCTACAGGACCACCTTTGAATTTCTCAATAATAGTAGACAGGATACGGTTATCCATTTCATCCAGACCATTGGCATCAACCTGCAATGCTTTCAGGCCATGTTCTGTAACCCCCAGGTCAATGATGCCATTTCCTAGCACCTGTGCGAAATCGCGCATACGACGCAGTAGTCCGTTGGCAATCCTTGGTGTACCACGGCTACGGCCGGCAATTTCAATAGCGGCATCAGAAGTTACCTTTACATGCAATAGTGTAGCAGAGCGCATCACGATATTCTGCAATACCTCTTTAGAATAATAATCCAGTCTTGATTTAATACCGAAGCGCGAAAGCAAAGGTGCTGTCAGTAAGCCCGAGCGGGTCGTTGCTCCCACTAAAGTGAAGGGCGATAAGTCGATCTGAATAGTACGGGCGTTCGGGCCGCTATCGATCAGGATATCGATCTTATAATCTTCCATTGCAGCATACATATACTCCTCTACCACTACACTGAGGCGGTGTATCTCATCAATAAACAATACATCCCTCTCCGCAAGATTGGTCAGGATACCTGCAAGGTCACCCGGCTTTTCCAGTACTGGACCACTGGTTTCTTTAATATTCACACCCAGCTCATTGGCTACAATGCGCGATAGTGTAGTCTTTCCCAGGCCCGGAGGGCCGTGAAAAAGGATATGGTCCAATGCCTCGCCCCGCATATTGGCCGCCTTGATGAATATACGCAGGTTCTCGATCAGCTGAGGCTGGCCGGAGAAGTCTTCTATAGACTGCGGTCTGATGGTATTTTCGAACTCACGTTCTTTATTAGTCAGGTTATTGTTCGGGCGTACATTAGAAGGTTCCATATCTGTACAAAGATAAGGAGTAAAATGATTGTACCGCTTCTTGCAATTACAGGACCCTCGCTAAAAAGCGTTATTTTTGACCTTAAAAAAACATTGGGAGTATTAGAAGCAACCATGGCCGCTATCAGGCATTATTGCGCTTACCAGGATCGTTGTCACAGCGAAGTCCGGAGCAAATTGCTGGGCATGGAATGTTATGGAGAAGATCTGGAAGAAGCCATCAGTATACTGATAGAAGAAGATTTTCTGAATGAGGAACGGTATGCACAGGCCTATGCCCGCGGCAAGTTTCGTATGAACAAATGGGGGCGCATACGTATAAAGCAACAACTGAAACTGAAAAAGGTATCGGATTATTGTATCCGGAAAGCCCTGGCTCAGCTGGATGAGGTTGAGTATGCCCATACCCTGCATGAGCTCATGCAAAAAAAGCTGGCCACCCTTTCTGGCGAACGTAACGAATGGATACGTAAGCAGAAAGTATACCAGCACCTATTACAAAAAGGGTATGAGTCGGATCTGGTACAGGATACCTGGAAGGCATTTGACAGCCAGTAATCATGTACTTAGGCCTTTTTCTGTTTCGCTTCCGGAACAAACAATTTATGACGGAAAAAATACAGCCATATAGAACGGGATTGTCGCATCATTACCGGTTGCACAATGATCAGTAAAAGCGCTGTAGCCGCCAGCCAGTAATACAGACTGTTGCCCATAAAAGAAAGACCGAAAAACAGATAAGAGATGATAAAGGAAAATATGGTCAATCCTACAGATAAGCCATAGCTCACATAACCGGTACCAAAGAAAAATCCTGGTTCGGCATCAAATTGTACGCCACATTTGGTGCATTGTTCCGGCATATCCAGCGTATGGGCCAGGTTATATGGATTCCTGTAGGTAAATAGACTTCCTTTGCCACAATTTGGGCATTTACATTGAACGATCTGCAGCAGGCTTTGTTTATGTTCTGTCGTATTATATTCGGTTACGGTTTGCATAATATCAGGTATTTGATACTGCAAAGTTCCGACCCTTCTGATAATTTTAATGGTACGAACAGTAGCTTGTATGGTATGATTGAGAAGCCTATTCCGGCTTATAGGCATTACGGAATTGCTCCGGTGTCATTCCCGTATATTTCTTAAAGAACTTCCCGAAATTAGAGGCATCACTGAAGTCCAGCTCAAAGGCTATTTCATTGATATGCATACCGAAATTCACCAGCAGGCGCTTGGCCTCCAGCAGTAATCTATTGCGGATATAAGTGCCGGCAGGTACACCGCTGAAGCTTTTGCTGATGACATTGAGCTGATGAGTGCTGACAAACATCATTTCGGCATATTCCTTCGGCAGTTTTTTCTGTCGGTAGTGCAGGTCTGTCAATTGCTCAAATTGTCTGAAAGCCGCGTAGTGTATATGTTCTGTGGCATTGGCCAGATCTGTGGACTGCACTTGTCTGCCGGCAAGTATAAGGAACTGCAGCAGCAGTGTAGCCATGTATAGTGCGCTTTGTTTGCCTCCTTCCTGTTTCTCCCGGAGTATTTGTTCCAGTATAGACCAGGCCTTAGCTTTATCTGCATCAGAAAAGGGTATTGTGCCGGAATGTATATCTTCCAGGACCGGCAATTGTACCAGCAGTGCAGATGAAAGTTTCAGTGTGTCAAAAAATAAAGGAGAGAAGTTAATTACAATGCCTTCCGCCTCTTCTGCACTGAACTCCCAGTTATGCACCTGGCCGGGTTTCATAATATAAAAGGAATCATTGCGCACAGGAAAGGTGTGGAAATCTATAGTGTGCTGGCCGCTGCCTTTCCGGAAATAGGTCAGGTGATAGAAGCTGTGGGTATGAATGCCCTGCAGGTGCGGATTGCGGCTTACATATCCTCCGAAAGGCTCGATGCTGATCAGGTCTTTCAGTATCTTATCCGTATTCAGGTTACAGATATCAAAACTGGGGTATACATGTTGCGCCATACTGTTTGAGAAAATCCGTAACAAATATACAGTCTTCCTCCGAGACAATAGTCCGCTACAATGCTTTAGTGACCTGAGCGGCAAGGAATAATACCAGGCAAAGCATCGTGATAAATTACCATTCTTTTTGCAAGGTACAGTACCATTTTATCAGCCGATTGATTAGATTTGCAGTAACAAGGCTATATGGTAAAGAAAATTACAGAGGGGATTTGTGTTACGGTAGAAACATTTTATCAGGATGCGCAAAGCAGTCCGGTAAATGGGGAATATATGTTTGCCTATCGCATCACCATCGATAATTATACCGAAGTGCCTGTGCAGCTGCTCCGCCGCAGCTGGTATATTGTAGACAGTACCCTGGGCCTGAGAAAAGTGGAAGGCGAAGGTGTAGTCGGACAAACGCCTATTATTGAGCCCAATGAAACCTTTCAGTATGTATCTGCTGCAAACCTGCGCAGCGATATGGGCAAAATGTACGGTTCTTACCAGATGCTGAACCTGTACTCCCATCAAAAGTTTGATGTGGTCATTCCCGAATTTATGTTACTGGCGCCTTTTAAAAGTAATTAAGCCTACTCGTGATGATAAGGGGTATTGTTTAAAATGCTAAATGCGCGGTACACCTGTTCTGCAATCATCAGGCGAACGAGCTGATGGGGAAATACTAATTTAGATAAAGACCATACCTGGTTGGCACGATCACGTACTGCATCTGTAACACCAAAGGCCCCGCCGATAAGGATCACCAAAGTGCGTACTCCCTGATTCATAAAAGATTGAAACTGGCTCGCCCATTGGGTTGAATCCAGCATTTTACCCCGCTCATCCAGCAGGATCAGGTAATGTTGTGCCTGTAGTTTTTTGAGGATCATTTCCTCTTCCAGCTTTTTGGTGCGCTGTACATCAGTACTCACCAACTTTTTGGGAAGCTGAAAAGTGTCCAGTTTGATCTTATTCCAGGGCATAGTCTTTTTGAAGTAATGTGCTATGCCGTTTTCAATAAAGCTGTCGTTCTCTTTTCCTATCGACCAGATCTCAATATCCATCTATTCTGTTGCTGCTTTTGATTAAAATACGTAACGGCCTTTTTCGTCATACATTACCGGAAGAATGTTGTGGTTACGTTCAAAGTAATCGTAAGCAGATTTCAGGTTCACCCAGAATTTTTGTTTATCTACCTCGTGGCGGTACTCGCGACCCAGGAAGTTAAGTCCGGCTTTATCGAAGCGGGTCGGGAAGATGTGGTAAGGAATATTTACCTGCCCGTTTAAACGGGTAGACAGGCATAAAGTATAAATCTCCTGTATACCCTCGTCCGTCATAGGGATACAACCAACGGTCAGACAACCACCATGTACATAGATGTCACCACCCGGCTTTTCCTGGTGGCTCAGGATCTGATCAGAATAGTTAGGATAGTTCACCAGCATAGACAGGTAGAAATCGCTTTTCGGGTTGAAATCAGCCAGGAAGTACAATCCTTCCGGAACCTGACGATCTCCTTCAGCACGCTTAGGACCTAATACACCTGATAAGGCACAAACCTTATATTTTTTATATAAAGTAAAGGTATCTGCATTCTTGTTTTTTACCCAAACCTCCAGCTCATTCTGTGCCTTGAAAGAGCGCAGGTAAATGTTACTGGCAGGATATTCCAGGCCTTTGCTTTTGAAATCATTGCGCAGTGTATTGTCATATTTGGCATAAGCACTGACTACACGAGGCATAGACATCTGATAGCTTCTGAGCGTATTTACATCTGTAAACTGGGCCTGCGCTCCGGTAATGCCGAATGCAAGCAATAAAATGATATTTAGAAAGTATTTATTCATGTAAATAAAGCAATTATGAACATACAAAAATAACGAAAAAAATTAGTGTACTTGTCCTAAACATATATTAAAAAAATAAAAGGAGTGAAACATCACTCCTTTTATTTTTTATATGATAAGCTATCTTATTTTAAGATCACCTGTTTCATTCCGTACTGGTTAGCTTTCAGGTTCTGGAAGTGCAGGTAATAAATACCTCTGCCCATTTCAGTTACCGGGATACTTAATGATTCTTTCAGATCACCTGACCATACGCGCTGACCCAGAGCATTCAGCATCTGTACCTGCAGTATTTCACCGTTATACTGGTCGTTTCTGATATTCAGGTTTTGTGTAGCCGGGTTAGGGAATACACTGATGTTGTTATTCAGCTCCATGTCACGAACGGAGTTAGGATTACCGTTGATTTTGAAGTTGGCATGAGATACATCGAAGAATACATTACCTACCGCTTTAATCTTAATACGGGCTTCTGTAGTGAACAGGTCCGGTGCAGTGATATCGAAGTTTCCATCATTCTGAACATTGGTAGCCAGGATGATCGGGAATGTTTTACCACCATCTTTAGATAAATAGATATTCACAAAACCAGCCATAATACTATCAGCCGGAGTCATGGTATTACCAATGCTCCAGGTAACAGTATATTTCTGACCAGGAGTCCAGGTTACATTTGTACTAGGAGTCAGGACACGGAAATCACCGGTATTGCCTTTTACTACTTTAAGGCGAACAAAGCTATCGATGATATTGTGTGTACCCCATCCGTCAGTAGCAATGCTTCTTGCAGTTACTTTGAAGGACATATTTCTCGATACATTCGGCAGGCGTGCACCTGAAGAAGAGTATTGGTTATTGGATAATAACAGGTAAGATGGGAATACGCGTATTCTGCTGGTATCCGGATCCAGACTGCTGAAGGTAGGACCAGTTGTTACTGAAGCACCATTAGCTTCTACCATGGTGATCGGTCCTTTATCGGACTGCTCCCAGCAATAAGTAGTGGTTGCATTGCTCGCCACTGTTTTAAATGCTTCAGGAGAGATCAGTTCAAATGGAGTGTTAGCCGGGATAATATGACGAACAGACAGGTTAGCCATAGTAATCGGTGTCTGACCTACAGTCGTATTACCACAGTTCATACCTGTACTGGTCAGGAAAATATTCATCTGCTGCAGGTTATAGCGGTTGTAATAATCCGTGCTTACAGATGGTGTGTTATCTGCAGCGCAGGCACCATTATATGACATGATAGAGGTACCACTTCCCGGTTCGTAAGCAGATTCGTCCATACCATTACCGCTACAGCCACCTGCCTCTGAAGTAAAGGTGTGGCCGGCACCTAACTGGTGACCAACCTCGTGTATTACAGTACCGATGTCAGAAGGGCCGCTGGAACCGCTCACCCCGCTGGCTTTAGAGCCATTGCTACAGGTAGAGGCCAGTGCAGCCAGACCACCACCGGCAGTATTGAATACGTGACCGATATCATAATTGCCCGAACCAATAACGTTATTTACGTTGGTTTGGTTTTCATCAATCAGGATATCATTGGTATCATTAGTATAAGGATCGGAGTTGCCATCCAGGTAGATTACGCTGGTGGTGCTGCTCACCAGTTTGAGGGATACAGATACTTCTCTTTCCCAAACCGCGTTGGCATTATTGATTGTAGCAGTGATCACAGCCAGTACCTGAGATACAGTAGGCACCGGAGATCCGGTAACCGCCTGTGCATATTCACCAGTACAAGCCATAGCCAGTCTGTATGTGTGACGGGAACTACCATTGGTGCGTTGTGCCGTACTGCCTCCTGTTCCGTCCAGCTCTACCGGAGTTCCTTCTGTCAGGTTGCCCAGTTTTGCAGGATTACAGGCCGATGATACCGGTAAGCTATTAACGTTCTTGCTGTAAGCAACAGTATAATATCCATTGGCATCGTAGCCATATGGCTCAATAGCAAAAGACTCGTTGTTGTTGTATGAGAATACTCTTGCGAAGAATCCCATTGGAGTAGCACTCATTTTAACCGTTACGCCACCGTCGGTAGTGGATATACCGGTATAGGTCTGGATATCCTGGTGCTGACTTTGCAAAGCCTCGTCCAGTACAGGTGTATTCCATACGGTAAATGTTCTGAAAGTGCCGTCCGGAGCCGGAATAGACACTTTTACACCAGTTTCCGGGCTGGTTCCGGCACCTGCCAGCAGTGCGTTGATACCTTGCTGGTTTAAGGTCACAATGGAATATTCAGACGGAAGAAACGATTTAGGGTTTGCTGTAGGCGCTGATTTTCCATAAAAGCTGCCCCATAAACCTTGCTGAGCAAATGATGGGCTGTAGGCGGCAATGCATATGCTAGCGAAAGCGAGGTATGTAAATTTTCTCATTTTTGAAAATTAAATATGTTTCAATTTAAAATTTATTAAGTTGCAATATAAAAAATGTAGGCGAGATTTCATAATTTCCATTTCACCTACTATAAAGACGATATTTAAGCGCTACAGGTTTGTATTCTTTTTTAAGTTTCGTCCATAATGTCATCCCAGTCGCGACGCTGCTTCTTTGTAGGTCTGCCCACCTTGCTCAGGCGCTTACCGGTAAAGAAGCTGGATGATTCACTTTTCGTATTTGTTTTGTCCTCTTCCGGGGTCAGGTCTTCATAAAAATTGATCGCTTCACTATAGGCTTTACGCTGCAGCAGCAGTCCGGTCACCTTAATAATCCATTTGCGGTCACTGGTCCGTATTTCATAAGTATCTCCGATAGCGACATTTCTGGATGGTTTTACTGCAGATTCATGCATTTTTACCCTGCCGGCATCGCAGGCATCAGTAGCCATACTTCTTGTTTTGAAAATACGGATACTCCACAGGTATTTATCAATCCTTAATTTCTCTTTTTCTGTTTTTTCTGCCATAATACTCAAATTAAAATTCTATTGTCAAATGTACGATTTTAGACTTCAGTTATCTTAAATAAAAGAGCGCCCGTTTATATTATAAACGGGCGCTCTTAATATATTTTTATGAGTAGTAAGGTATTACTCAGCTAATTACATTTTCCATTCATCAACAGTAGTATCTTTCAACTCTACAGGAGTTGTATCGTAGCTTCCTTCCTGAGTTTCTGCAACAAATTGCTCTGTCTCATCATGGTTGAAAGCATCGAAATCAAAATCAGGCATTAAATCCGTTTTCACGAAATCAATAGTTTCGGTCAGCGCTGCCAGAAATTTATTAAAATCTTCCTTGTACAAGAACATTTTGTGGCGATCGTAACCATCGTCGTTGAATCTCTTCTTGCTCTCTGTGATAGTGATGAAATAATCATTACCTCTCGTCTCGCGCACATCAAAGAAATAAGTTCTTCTTTTTCCGGCTTTGATCTTTTTACTAAAAGCTACCTCTGTGTTACGCTTATCATCGTAATTTTTGTTGTTTTCGTACGACACCGTTCTGTTGATTTTAATGTGAATGAGAATATGTATGCAAAAATAATAAAGTAAAGAATTTTACCAAATATTTGAAATTATTTTTTTATGATGGTTAACCCCGGTTAAAAATGGGTGTATTTCCCGTAAAAAAAGTCAACCAGGCATTGCAGCTGCGCTGTATCAGATCAAATACAGGCGCGTATCCCGACTCATCTCCGTACCATGGATCAGGCACAGATGCCTGCTCGCCGGGAGAGAGGCTGTCGAGAAAGAAATGGACCTTTCGGAGGGCCGTTTCAGAGGGTGCAAGACGGCTTACATCATCATAAACATCTGCTGCCATCACGAGGATATGATCGTAGGTATCAAAGTCGCTGCTGCGAAATTGCCTTGCCCGTTGATGACTGATGTCGATTCCGTATTGCCGGCAGACTTTCTGAGCAGAACGATGGGGACTTTCTCCCGTATGATAGTTGTTGGTGCCGGCAGAGTCAACCTGCCAGTCAAGGCCTTGTTCTCGTACGATATGTTGCATAACTCCTTCAGCAATAGGAGATCTACATATATTTCCGAGGCATACCATTAAAATTTTCATTTATATATTATGGGGTTTTTCTCAATAAAAGGTAAATTAACATTGGAAAAACTAAATTATACTCGGACAATACAAGGCTTTTGCCTAGCTTTGTGATAATTTAACATAATTATACACTTTATGTTTAAAAAACTGGCGATTGCACCCAGATGGATTATCTTTTTAATTGATCTGACGTGTGTACTCATATCCATACTCATAGCCTATATCATCAGACTCAACTTTAACCTTAACCGATTCGTCGAGTTTGTAGACCTGCGTGCTTCTTTCGGCATTGTGGCCGGGGTAAATGTTGTTTTACTGCTGCTTTTCAAGAACTACAAAGGCGTTGTACGCTACACCACACTGGAAGATGCCAAGCGTGTACTGCTGCTGAATCTTACTGCGAGTGTTCTTTTCCTGGCGCTGAATTACACCAGGCTGCACTCTGAAAATCTGCTGTTGTTCCCTTTATCGGTTACCGCGATCTACTTCCTTTGTGCCAACTTCTCGCTCCTTGCCTATCGTATCGTGATTAAGACAATTTACGAAGGGATGTTTACCTTACGTAAAAAGACGGTGAAAGCGGTTATTTATAATGCAAGCTATGAAGGTATGCTAGCCAAAAGAATGTTTGCCAACAATGAACGGTCTACGATAAAAATTATCTCTTTCCTGGATGATAATCCGCGCCTTATCGGTAAAAAGATCGAAAATGTGCCGGTATTTAATGCAACCCGTCAAAATCTGCAAAAATTAAAAAAGGACGGTACCGAACTGCTGATCCTGGCAGAACCGTTTATTAATAAAGAAAAACTGAACTTCCTGGTGGATGCCTGCCTGGAACTGAATATCAAGATACAGCAGGTGCCGCCAAGTGAAAAGTGGACCAATAACCAGCTGGATGATACACAGTTGAAAAATATCAATATTGAACAGCTGCTGGATCGTGAAGTCATCTCTATTCGTAATGAGAGTGTGGTAAGGGAAATCAAGGGCAAGAAAGTATTGGTAACCGGTGCTGCCGGATCGATCGGAAGTGAGATCGCAAGACAGCTGGTTAAATATAGTCCTGCTGTAGTGATACTTTGTGATATTGCAGAAACACCATTGCATGAACTGATGCTGAGCTTTGATGAAGGAGCCCCGGTAAGAAGTTTTATCGGCGATATCAAAGACAAGGTACGCATGGAGCAGATTTTTGAGATCTATGAACCCGATATCGTGTACCATGCTGCGGCGTACAAGCATGTGCCCCTGATGGAAGAGCATCCTTCTGCGGCAATTGTAAATAATGTATCCGGTACCCGCATCCTGGCGCAACTGGCAGTAGACTATGGCGTGGAAAAATTTGTAATGGTATCGACCGATAAGGCCGTGAATCCTACAAATGTAATGGGTGCCTCCAAGCGGATTGCCGAGATATATACACAATCTTTATACAAACATTTGTCCATGGCATCGCAGCACAAAGGTGCAGCAAATGTATTACCACATACCCGTTTCATTACTACCCGTTTCGGAAACGTACTGGGTTCAAATGGTTCGGTAATCCCAAGATTCCAGAAGCAGTTAGAGGAAGGTGGCCCGATCACGGTGACACACCCGGAGATCACCCGTTATTTTATGACCATACCGGAAGCCTGTCAGCTGGTCCTGGAAGCAGGATCTATGGGTAAAGGTGGTGAAATCTTCGTATTTGATATGGGTCGTCCGGTTAAAATCGTTGACCTGGCTTATAAAATGATCCGCCTTGCAGGTAAAGTTCCGGATGTGGATATCCGCATTGTATATTCCGGTCTGAGACCTGGCGAGAAGCTCTATGAGGAACTGCTGAATAATTCAGAAAATACCTTACCTACTTATCACGAAAAGATCCTGATCGCTAAGGTGCGTGAATATGATTTCGTATGGGTTCAAACCCAGATAGATGAGTTATTGAGACTGGCCGAAGGGCATATTGTCCTGGATACGGTAATTAAGATGAAAGAAATCGTACCGGAATATGTCAGCAATAACTCCGTTTATTCCAAATTAGATAAGTAAGATTGCTTTAATATTATAAATATTTATTTTTCTGATTAGTATTTTGAAATCACAACTTCTCTATTATCTTTGTTGGATATAGATAAACAGTTTATTATGAAAAAAATAGTTACTACCATATTAGGTCTGGCATTAGGTGTAAGTGCCTTTGCACAGGTTAGTATAGGAGTAGAAGCAGGTGCCGCATACGGAGGAATGACTCAATATCTTAACAGCGCTGACCGCAATGCTACCGGTATGGTAGGATATAAAGGTGGCGTGAATGTAAATATTCCTTTAGGCAGCATGAGTCGCTTTCACCTGCAACCTGGTGTATTATACAGAGGTATGCTGGGCTCCGAAAGTAGTTACTATAAACAATCTGCAACCGGAAGTGGTACTCCGACATATGAAAGTGATTACAGAAAATATGTACTGAACCAGGTACAGGTGCCTGTATATTTTGTATTCAAATCCGGAGATCCTGAGTTTGATTACAATCACTTCTTTGTAGGCGTAGGACCGTCATTATCTTATACAGTAGGAGGTCGTCTGCACCAGATTTATTCCAACTCACTGAACGGCAGTGAGCGGGTTCGTGATAATAATGACCCGTTGGTAATCGGTACCGGCGAGTATAAAGACATTGCCCCTATCAACGTAGATGCAGCAGTAATGCTGGGTTATGAAGATAAGTCAGGCTTCTATATAAAAGCTTATGGCCAGTTAGGTCTGCTGAACATTCACCCGCTTGCAGACTCCCGCAATCGCTTCAATACTTATGAAGCCGGCCTTAGTCTTGGTTTTTTCTTCAAAAAATTTGAGAAATACAAGTACTAACGCATTTCACACATACGTTTAAATAAATTGGATATCATATAAGGAATAGACGCAATACTGCGTCTATTTTTGTACCTTTGCCACCTTAATTTTATATTTTTTAAATATTCTATTGTCAGAATGGATATTAAAGCTGCAATACAGAGCGCTACTTTACCGGACCATATAGCTATTATTATGGACGGTAACGGCCGGTGGGCAAAAGAAAAAGGAGAGAGCCGTATTGTGGGCCACTATGAAGGCGTAGTGTCTGTAAGGGATATTGTAGAAGGTTGCGGAGAGCTGGGTATCAAATACCTGACCTTATATGCATTTTCTACAGAAAACTGGAATCGCCCTAAGGCAGAAGTGGATGCGCTGATGGAGCTTATGGTCAGTACCATACGCCTGGAAGCAGAACAATTGAAAAAGAATAATGTACGCCTGAGACTGATCGGTAATATGAACGATCTGCCGGAGACCTGTCAGAAGGAGATGCAGGAGGGAATGGATATTACAGCCGGTTGTACCGGTCTTACCCTTATCCTTGCTCTGAGCTATAGTGCCAAATGGGAGATCATCGAAGCAGCAAAACGCATAGCCCGAGAAGTAGCAGCAGGCACCCTGAAAGAAGAAGATATAAATGATGCCTATTTCAGCCAATGCCTGACGACAGCAGACTTTCCGGATCCGGAACTGCTGATCCGTACCAGTGGTGAGCATAGGATCAGTAATTTCCTGTTATACCAGATTGCGTATAGCGAACTGTATTTTACAGATGTACCCTGGCCGGCTTTCCGGAAACAGGAATTATATGAAGCTATTTTGAACTATCAGCAGAGAGAAAGACGCTTCGGAATGACCAGCGAGCAGTTAAATGCAGACGAAAAGTAATTATTTCACGCTTTTTGCGTTAAAACAATAAAATTATAAAACCATTTTAATGGATCTTAAGTATATAAAAAGTGTAGCAACCCTAACCTGTGCGGCTGTTACCTTTGCTATTACCTCGGCAGATGCACAGCACCTGAGCGATCCGGGCAATAACAACACTCAGACTAAGGAAGTCAATTTCGGTGAAACAGATATCGAAGGAGAGTTCCAGATTGCAGGAGTGAAGGTGAGCGGAGTCAAATTTGCCGATTCTGCTACTGTTCTGGAAGTTGCCGGATTGAAAGTCGGACAGCATGTAAAGTTGCCATATGATCAGGAGATTGCAAGATCCATCCGTGTATTATGGAACCAGGCCATGTTCTCTAATGTTGAAATCATCATCAACAAGATCGACGGGAATAAAATATACCTTACCATCCATCTCGACGAACGTCCACGCCTGACTACATTCAAGTTTACTGGAATTACCAATACTCAGCAAGCAGAAATAAAAGAAAAGCTTGGCCTGGTGAGCAATAAAATGATCACCAATGCCATGAAGAAGGATATTGAAAGCAGAACCCGTCATTACCTGATGGAGAAGGGCTTTCGCAATGCCAGCGTGAGCATCATTGAAGCAGTAGACCCTAAAGTGCTGAACGGCGCCAGCCTGACTATTAACGTAGAAAAAGGCAGCAAAGTGAAGATCAATAATATCAACTTTGTCGGCAATGAATCATTTTACGGTGCCCGCCTGAAAAGGAATATGAAAGGCACCAAAGAAATGGCCCGCATCTCTTTATATCCTGCAGATGAATTTACTGCTTACCCGAAACCGGAAAGAAAGTTCAGTAATTATATGAACCAGAGCGGACCGCTGTCTTTAAGTAAGACACTGGACGCTGTGAATCCGTATTTCCGTTACGGCATCATGTCTGCCTCAAAGTTTGATGAGAAAAAATATGATGAGGATAAGGCAAGCGTAATCAGTTTTTACAATACTTCTGGTTACCGCGATGCACAGATCGTAAAAGATACCGTTTATAATGTAGAGAATGGTAATATCAATATTGATATTAAGGTAGATGAAGGACAGAAATATTATTTCGGTGACATCAACTGGAAAGGTAATACCAAACATAGCGACTCTGTACTGAATCAGTTACTGGGCGTTAAGCGTGGTGATGTATACAATAAAGAACTGCTGGAATCCAAAATCAGGGGTCAGGCTACAATGACCGGAGGTATTGATGTAGGTAGTATTTACCTGAACAATGGGTATCTGGGTTATCGTGCAGAAGCAGTGGAAAGAGCAATCCGTAAGGATACTATCGATTTCGATATCATCGTAAATGAAGGTCCGCAGTTCCGTGTGAAAAATATCAATATCATCGGTAATGACCGTACCAATGATTATGTACTCAGAAGAGAGATGGAGACCATGCCTGGTGATATTTACAATCAGTCCAGCCTGGTAAGTTCAATCCGTCGCGTTTCTGCTCTGGGTTATATCGATGCAACTAAAGTGAATCCTATTCCTAAACCGAATATGCAGGATAAAACAGTGGACATTGACTTTAATATTGCAGAAAAGTCTTCAGATCAGCTGGAATTATCTGCCGGTTACGGTGGAGGTATCGGTTTCACCGGTACAGCAGGTATTACATTTAATAACTTCTCCCTGAAGAACCTATTTAAAACAAAGAACTGGGATCCATTGCCAATGGGAGACGGACAGAAATTGTCTTTCCGTTATCAGTCCAGCGGTTTATGGTATAACTCCTTGTCTTTCTCGTTTACAGAGCCATGGTTAGGTGGTAAGAAACCGATCGCATTGAGTGTAAGTGCTACTTATGGCCGTTATGCACTGAACGATCAGGGGTATAACAGTACTACAGGACGTCCGATCGCTTCTCCGTACGATAAATATATCCGTAACATCGGTGGTGGCGTAACACTAAGCCGTCGTTTGACCTGGCCGGATAATAACTTTATCCTTTCTGTAGGGGTAGACTATATGAACTTTAAGCTGAAAGATTATCCGCTGCTGCAAACAGAAATGCCGGAGTATCGCAACGGTTATTCCAATAACCTGGCTTTAAAATTAACACTGGCCAGAAATACAATTGATCAGCCAATCTATCCGCGTTCCGGTTCCAACATTATGCTGAGCCTGGCATTTACCCCACCGGTATCTGCATTCAGCGATAATGATTACAGCACGATGACGGCCCGTGAGAAATATAAATGGGTAGAGTATCATAAATATAAATTCACTGCTGACTGGTACCAGCGCATTGCCGGTAACCTGGTGTTGAAACTGAGTACTAAATACGGTTTCCTTGGCTACTACAACAAAAACCTGGGCTTCTCTCCGTTTGAGCGCTTCCAGGTGGGTGGTGACGGTCTTTCCGGCTTCAACTACTTCGTAGGTCGCGATATCGTAGCACACAGAGGTTATGATGTATACAGCAGCTTTGACGGAACCAGCACAACAACCAACAGTTATACGATCTTTAATAAATACACCGCGGAGGTACGTTATCCGTTCTCCCTGGATCCGAGTGCGACCATCTTCGGTCTGGCCTTCTTCGAGGCAGCAAACGGGTTTAACAGTATGAAAGACTATAACCCACTGCAGCTGAAACGCTCAGTAGGTCTGGGTTTAAGGGTTTACCTGCCAATGTTTGGTCTGTTAGGTCTTGACTACGGTATCGGTATCGATAACCTGACCGATGTCAATGGTAATAAAGTAAAACTGGGTTCTGCTGCGAAGTTCACCTTCATGTTAGGTCAGGAACCACAATAATATTTGCATCCGAATTGGATATAAAAAAGCTGCCGCGATACCGCGGCAGCTTTTTTATATGATACACAGTGATATTGATCGAATAAGCCGTAAATTTGCGGCAAAAATATACTGAGCATGATGATGCATAAAATAAAAGTAGCTGTTGCAGCATTAGGTATCGCACTGGGTCTGGCCTCCTGCAGTGATGTAAGGATCAATGATCATGATGAGTGGAAGCCTGTGTTTGATAAATATAAAGTCACAGAAGGATGTTTCGAGTATTACGATAATAACAAAGAAGAAGCTAACTATTATAATAAAGAGCGTTGTTCTAAACGCATGAGTCCGGCATCTACTTTTAAAATCTTCAATTCACTTGTTGCACTGGAAACCGGTGTAGCGCTGGATGAGCAGATGAAGATCAAATGGGATGGTGTAGCGCGCAGACCGGAATGGGACAAAGACCTGACCATGGCAGAAGCATTTAAAGTAAGTGCAGTGCCTTATTACCAGGAGCTGGCCCGCCGTATCGGGGCAAAGGAAATGCAGCATTACCTGGATACAGTGCAGTATGGCAATATGCAGATCGGCAATCAGATCGATCAGTTCTGGCTGAACGATACATTACAGATCACTCCGGACGAACAGGTAGGCTTTATGAAGCGTTTGTATCATGATGAGTTACCTTTCTCGCCACGCAGCCAGCGTATCGTAAAAGGGAT
This sequence comes from Edaphocola aurantiacus, assembly GCF_019797745.1. Lineage (GTDB taxonomy): Bacteria > Bacteroidota > Bacteroidia > Chitinophagales > Chitinophagaceae > Edaphocola > Edaphocola aurantiacus. The sequence goes on from NZ_VOSI01000002.1 coordinate 807,874, forward strand.
GATGCTTCAGGAAACGGCTAATGATTACCAACTGTACTACAAAACCGGATGGTCCAGCATTGACGGTGCAAAAGAAGATATCCTGTGGGTGGTAGGTTATGCAGAAACGGTACACAGACTTAAGAATCCTAAAACAGGAGAGATGCAGGCCATCCCGCACCCTTACTTCTTCGCTTTAAACTTCAGTGTGCCTAAAAACAGTGATTCCAAGACCCTGGTGGAGACAAGAGTCAAATTACTGCACGATTTGCTGAACGAAGCTGGTATTCATAAATATTAATATACAGTAGTTATAAAAAAGAGTTGCGGGGGGGGGGGGGGGGGGGGGCGCCGGGGTTTTTACGGGTTTTGTTTTTTT